>JARLGZ010000017.1 GCA_031292515.1 Puia sp.
ATTATTCAACCTATCTTGCCAGCCGTGTCATTAACAAAAAAAGATATTATCGCGCAATTGCAAAGGGAGATCCTTCCCTTGCAAGGGTATAAGCCTCCATCGGCGGGCGGGGCTGTCGATACAGGTCTGGGGCCGGTGATCGCCGCTTTTCCAAATGCACGTTTTCCTACCGGCGCCGTACACGAATTCCTGAGTGCCGGGCCGGAATGTGCCGCGGCTGCCGGAGGGTTTATGGCGGGTTTACTCGCCGCGCTCATGCAAAAAGAAAGTGTTTGCGTATGGATCAGTTCGTCCCGTACGCTCTTCCCGGCTGCCCTGAAAACCTTTGGGGTCGATCCTTCCCGGATCATTTTTGCAGACCTCAGACGGGAAAAAGATGTTTTGTGGGCGATGGAGCAGGCCCTGAGCTGCGAAGGTCTTGCCGCTGTCGTCGGAGAAATACAGGAAATCGGTTTTACGGCTTCCCGGCGGCTTCAGCTTGCCGTCGAGCAAAGCCGGGTAACGGGTTTTCTCCTACGCCATCGTCCCCGTAATATAAATGCCGTGGCCTGTGTCGCCCGCTGGAGAATCACGCCGCTACCGAGCGCCTCCGATGCGGGGCTGCCGGGAGTGGGTTTTCCCTGCTGGAAGGTAGAGCTGTTAAAAGTCCGTAATGGCAGACCGGGAAGTTGGGTGATCGAATGGTCGGACGGGGCCTTCCATGCCGTTGAGAAATCCCCGGAAGGAGTATTATCCGGAGAGCTGTTATTGGAGGAAGCTTGCTTTGAAAGGATATCTCCGGAAAAGATATCGTTGGGAAGGATATCACCGGAGGCCGCTTCCCTGGAAGAGGCGCCACAGGAGGAGAGGCGAAAAACGGGGTAATATGGTAAAACGATTTGTAGCAATCTGGTTCCGTCACCTCCTGACGGACTGGGTGACCCTCCGCCGGCCGCCCCTTCGGCAGGCTCCTTTTGTAATGGCTGCACTTGACCGTGGCCGTATGTTGATCACGGCCGCCAATCCGGCTGCGCAGGCACAGGGTATCGATGCGGGGATGGCCGCGGCAGATGCAAGGGCCATCCTGCCTGCCTTGCAAGTGCTTAACGACAGACCCGGGTTATCAGATAAGCTACTCAAGGCATTGGGGGAATGGTGTATCCGCTACACCCCGATCGCCGCCGTCGATGCCCCCGATGGGCTGATCCTGGAAGTGACCGGCTGCGCCCATCTCTGGGGCGGAGAACAGCCCTATTTCAGGGAGATCGTTAACCGGCTCAGAGGATCGGGATACGATGTGCGGGCTGCCATGGCCGATACCATCGGCGCAGCCTGGGCGATTGCCCGTTTTGGCGAGGTGACACCCCTGATAGAGAGCGGGGAACAGGCATCCGCCCTGCTTCCCCTGCCGCCGACCGCTCTTCGCCTCGAACCGGCCGTTCTGGAGCGTATGCAAAGACTCGGGTTGCACAAGCTCCATCATTTTATGGCGATGCCCCGATCCGTTTTACGCCGGCGTTTCGGCCCCGGTCTGCTTCACAGAATGGATCAGGCCTTGGGTCAGGAAGACGAACCCATCACGCCTTTACGGTCTCCTGAACCCTATCACGAACGCCTCCCCTGCCTGGAACCGATTGTAACAGGCCCCGGTATCGAAATCGCTTTACAGCGTTTGCTGGAAACGCTCTGTCATCGTCTCCGCCAGGAGGGGAAGGGTCTTCGCGAAGCTATATTCAGGGGTTATCGCGTAGACGGCAAGGTCGAGCAGATCGGCATCGGCACCCATCGCCCCTCACACCATGCGGATCATCTTTTTAAATTGTTTGCCATCAAAATACCTGATATAGAACCTGCCCTGGGTATCGAGCTTTTCACGCTGGAAGCTGTGAGAGTGGAACCCCTCCCCCCCTTGCAGGAGACACTATGGGGAGGGTCCGGCAGTCTTGATGATATCGGAGTAGCGGAACTGCTGGACCGGCTGACCGGCAAACTCGGCGCTCAGGCGATCCATCGTTATTTACCCGATGAACATCATTGGCCGGAAAGAAGTATAAAACCGGCCGCTTCGCTCGCAGAAAGAGAAACGACCTCCTGGCGGACCGATCGGCCCCGGCCTATCCAGCTATTGTCAAAACCCGAACGAATCGAAGTGACCGCTCCCATCCCCGACTACCCACCCATGCTCTTTCGCTACAGGGGCAGGCTGCATACCATAAAAAAGGCAGATGGCCCCGAGCGGATCGAACGCGAGTGGTGGCTCGAAGAAGGACCCCATCGCGACTATTATATCGTGGAGGACGAGGAAGGCGGCCGTTACTGGCTATTCCGGTCCGGTCATTATACCGAGGATAAACCCGAATGGTTTCTTCATGGCTTTTTCGCCTGAAACACCGACATAGTTGTTCGACAAGAATTCCACCATTATGAGCTATACCGAATTGCAAACGACGACCAATTTCAGCTTCCTGCGTGGCGCCTCCCATCCCGGAGAGATGGTGGAGCAGGCAGCCGCCTATGGCTATAAAGAAATCGCCCTCACTGACCGGAACAGTTTCGCAGGCATCGTCCGCGGTCATGTCGCTGCCAAGGCAACGGGTCTGCGCCTCATCCCCGCGTGCCGTCTCGTTTTGCTGGATGGCCCGGACCTCCTGGCATATCCCACCGATAAAGATGCCTACTGCCGGCTGTCGGCTTTGCTGACCACAGGGAACCTCCGTGCGGAAAAAGGAGACTGTCATCTGTATAAATCAGACGTATATGCGCAGTCCGCGGGGATGAAATTCATCGTAGTGCCTCCTTCCACGTTGACGCCGGTCTTTGACTTTGAGCCGGCTTTCGGGCAGGTCCTGGAAGAATACCGGGAAGCCCTGGGCGGGTCCCTCTATCTGGGTGCTTCCCGCTCCTACCGGGGCGATGATGCCAAACAATTGCACCGCCTTTCACAACTGTCGTCCCGGCTGGGTATTCCGCTGGTCGCTACAAACGACGTGTATTATCATGATGCGGGCAGACGGCCATTACAGGACGTCCTGACCTGTATCCGGGAGAAATGCACGATTTCCACAGCAGGCTTTCATCTCCATCAAAATGCCGAGCGGCATCTGAAGCCGATCCCTGAGATGCTTCGTCTTTTCCGGCAATATCCCGATTCCATCCGGCGTACCGGGGAAATCGCGGAAGCCTGCCGGTTTTCGCTCGACACTTTGAAATACGTCTACCCGGAAGAGCTCACCCGGGAAGGCAGGACACCACAGGAAGAACTGGCCTTCCTGGCCCGGGAAGGCGCCCGGCAATATTTTGGCGATACCGTCCCCGAAAAAATCAACGAAGGCATTGAACACGAACTCAGGTTCATAGAAGAAATGAACTATGCCTCTTACTTCCTGACCGTGCATGATATCGTGCGTTTTGGACGTCAGGAGGGCATCCTATGCCAGGGTCGCGGTTCGGCGGCCAACTCCACCATCTGTTTTTGCCTGGGTATCACCGCGGTGAACCCCACCAAATTCGACCTGCTCTTCGAACGGTTTATCTCATCGGCACGCAACGAACCGCCCGATATCGACGTGGATTTTGAACACGAGCGACGGGAAGAAGTGATCCAATACATCTATCGGAAATATGGGCGGGACCGGGCTGCCATCGTCGCCACCGTGACACAGGAGAGACAGCGGGGAGCCATCCGCGATGTGGGAAAAGCCATGGGGCTTTCCGTCGATACGATCAACCGGATCTCCAGTTCCGTCTGGGAGTTCACCCCCGAGTGGTTCGAAGGACATCGCATTGCCGAACAGGGGCTGAACCCCGCTGACCCGCAGCTCCGGAAGGTCCTGCAGCTTACCCAACAGCTCATCGGCTTTCCGCGCCAGCTCGGCCAGCATACCGGTGGTTTTGTCATCACCCAGGGCAAGCTCACCGATCTCTGTCCGATCTTAAACGCCCGCATGGAAGACCGGACGACCATCGAATGGAATAAGGATGATATCGATGCATTGGGCTTTTTGAAAATAGACGTCCTCGCCCTGGGCATGCTCACCTGTATCCGAAAGGCTTTCGGGTTTGCAAAAAAGCACTACGGCCTTGAACTGACCCTGGCAAACATTCCCCAGGATGATCCGGCCGTCTATGAGATGATCAGCCATGCAGAGACACTAGGTGTCTTCCAGATAGAAAGCCGCGCCCAGATGGCAATGCTGCCCAGGCTCCGGCCAAAATGCTTCTATGATCTGGTGATCGAAGTCGCCATCGTCCGTCCCGGCCCTATCCAGGGGGATATGGTTCATCCTTATCTCCGCCGCCGGAATGGGGAAGAACCCGTCGAATACCCCTCCCCGCAATTAAAAGAGATTCTTGGAAAGACCATGGGAGTACCCTTATTCCAGGAACAGGCGATGAAGATCGCCATCGTCGCCGCCGGCTTCACCCCTGCCGAAGCAGACGAACTTCGCCGGAGTATGGCCACTTTTAAGGCGCAAGGCATGGTCACAAAATTCCAGGAAAAACTGGTGAATGGCATGATGAAGAACGGGTATACCCGGGACTATGCGCTTCGTGTCTTCCGGCAACTGGAAGGCTTTGGCAGTTATGGCTTCCCGGAAAGCCATGCGGCGAGTTTCGCCTTGCTGGTATATGTTTCTTCCTGGCTAAAATGTTATTACCCCGAAGTTTTTGCGGCTGCTCTGTTGAACAGCATGCCGATGGGTTTTTACCAGCCGGCCCAAATCGTCATCGATGCCCGGAAAAATGGTGTCGTCGTCAGACCCGTCGATATCAATGATTCCTCCTGGGACAACCTGCTTGAGGAGAAAGCGGGAAAATATTGCGCCCTGCGTCTCGGTTTTCGACAGGTGAAAGGCCTGCGTGAAGAAGAAATGCAGCTACTCCTGTCCGGTCGAAAAGGACGATACATCCGACTCAACGAATTATGGGATCTGGGGCTCGCCCCGGCCACTCTTGAGAAACTCGCCCATGCCGATGCTTTCCGCTCATTGGGTCTCGACCGGCGGCAGGCATTATGGGAAATTTCCGCTTACCAGGACCGGCCCATCGCCCTTTTTGCCGGTCGGTCCTCCGAAGACGCCGCCGAAAAAGAAGTCTCCCTGCCTGTTATGACCGATTCGGAACATGTTGTCCATGATTATTCGGCGATTTCCCTATCCTTAAAAGCACACCCGGTAAGTTTCGTCCGGGAGAAGCTCGAACAGCTTCATGTCCTGCCGACAAAAGAACTGAAGGATGGCAAAGACGGCGACCTGGTAAAAGTTGCCGGCCTGGTCCTCGTAAGGCAAAGACCCGGTACCGCAAGCGGCATCTGTTTTATTACGATAGAAGACGAAACGGGTTTTGCAAACCTCGTAGTCTTTCAAAAGCTTTTCGACACTTACCGGAAGCCGATCCTGCAATCCAGGCTGCTGATGGTGGAAGGCAAGTTGCAACGCGAGGGAGAAGTCATCCATGTCATTGTAAGACGCTGTTTCGATCTGTCCGGCTTTTTACGCGGACTTACCGCCATCCGGGACGAGAACCCGCCCTTGCTTACGCTGTCCAGGGGGGATGAGAAATCCATACCGGCACATGCCCAGCAATCGCCGCACCCTGCTGCCCTGACAAACAGGAAAGGAAGGGTCCGTGAAATGACGCAGAAAGAGATTTTCCCGGAAGCCAGGAATTTTAAATGAATGACAAAAATCGGATTAAAAAAAGTTTTTAGTGCAGCTATAACTTTAGCGCAGAAATTCTCTCCGATATTTTACTAACTTACACCTCCAAACTCAAATCATGAAAGGTATACTCATCTTCGCCGGATTGGCTCTGTTAAGTAGCGCCGTCATCGCACAGGCACCCAATACACTCACTAACAAAGAAAAAAAAGAAGGCTGGAAACTATTGTTCGACGGCAAAACAACGCAAGGCTGGCATACTTACCTGAGAGATACGGTAGGATCGAAATGGCAGGTCAAAGACCAGACCCTCGTTTTTGACACCTCCCAGGCCGAAAGCGGCGGGGGAGATCTCGTGACAAACGAGTCCTACGAAAATTACGAGCTGAAACTGGAATGGAAGATCTCAAAAGGCGGCAACAGCGGGATCATCTTCGACGTCCAGGAAGACCCGAAATTTGGTGCGACTTATTTAACCGGTCCGGAAATGCAGGTATTGGACAATAAAGACGCCAGCGACAACAAAAAACAAAGCCACCTGGCAGGCTGTTTGTACGATTTAGCCGGAGACGCGACGGTTTCCAAACCTCATCCCGCGGGAGAGTGGAACCAGGTCAGGATCCTGCAAAACAAGGGGCATCTTACCCTCTGGCTCAACGGGATACAAACCTATGACGGGCAAATCGGCAGCGACGAGTGGAACAAGCTGGTCGCCAACAGTAAATTTAAACACACAAGCAATTTTGCAAAAGTCGCCGCAGGCAAAATCTCCCTGCAGGAGCATCCCGGTTCCAGCGGATGGAGGAATATAAAGATCCGGTTATTGTAGGGTCATGCGGCCTTCCTCAATTCCTCAATCACCGATAGCAAACACCTTCCCGGGAATGTCCTTCGCTGCAGGATCCTACAGTGAAGGATCGCATCGTGAACGATTCCGGATAGCCATCGATCACGTATATCCGACAATCCCGGATACCTATTACGGATAATCAACTATTCCGCATGGCCAGGTATCGGCTAGTGATAGCCGGCAATAACCTCTGAGCCGAAGTGGTCCTGTGTCGCTGTCAATTTTTGGGGGCCAGGCCGAGAGCGGGTACAGCGACCAGGGCGTCGACAAAATTGTGTATTTTATCGGTGTGGCAATCTTCCTGCCAGCCTCCTCTGTTCCCTCTTCCGGGAGCGTACATGGCGGAAGGGCAGCCATCATTGTCGACAAAATAGGTCATCCAGTTCAGGTTGCGCAGGGCGATCTCCCTGTACTGTGTTCCACCGCCGGCTGCATAGAAGAGGGCGGCAACCCCGCCGAGTTTCGAACAGACACCTCCCCAGGGGTCGAAATCATCGTCCTGCTCTACCATCAACGTGGCCCCCCCGGGAGCCCGAAGGGTAAAATGGCTGACGGCGAACTGTATGCATCGTTCGGCCATCGCCTTCCAGTGAGGGTCCAGCGTGTCCTTCTTCTCGATCAGGTACCGGGCCATCTCCATAGGGGCCCAGGAATTTCGGTTCGTGTATTTGTCCTTGTCCTCGAAGAACATGACCCATAAAGTCTCCTGCCGGGTATCCGGGACCTTCAGCTGAAAGTTGACGATCCAGTCCCAAAGCTGCTTCCGGGGAGCATCGAACTCATGATGGCCCCTCTCTATCAACTTGTCGAAGAGCCTGAGAATAAATACCATGTCCGCATTCCTTTCTCCCCAATACTTTCCAGTAACGGCATCTACCCGGAACGGCCAGGGCGCCCGCCAGGCATCGCCCGGTCGCATGTTCCTGACCAGGATACCGGCGGTATGAAGGGCCAGCTGCAACCATTTCGGATCCCCATCATAGTCATATAGCAACATCCATGCATAGCCGGCAATGCCACCCTTGTCGGGCTCGATGATATTGATGCCGAAATCCAGGTCCACCTGGGAACTCTCCCGGATAGGCAAATGTGTATTATCGCCCGAGGAACGGGGAAATAAGGGATAAAGTCCCGTATCCGCCGTCAGCGATTCTTCTGCCAGGAACCTGCCCATATGCTGAGCCTTCTCCAGCCAGCGCCGATCGCTCTTTCCCAGATAGGAATAGTATTTCAGGTAAGACAGGATGCCCATGCCCAACTGGGTGCAGGGAATGATCTCGGGTTTAAGAGACCGGTAGTTCCCGTCCAGAAACGTGCAATAAAAATAGAGAGGATATCCCCTCTGCCCGACGGGACAACGGTCGTACCAATCCATCTCCATCGACAGCGCCTTATCCCAGGAGACCCAGGGCAATATTTTACCACGGGCGTCATATCGCGCCTTATGGAACCCGACGCTATCGGGGAGTGACAGTTGATCATAAAAGGAAGTGGAAAAGGAAGCTGCGGGCTTATTCGTCCGGCAGCAAACCAACAAAAAAACAACCGCCGGGGCAAGGCAGATCCTGGCAAGGGGGAACAGGTCTTTTTTCATATATGGTAGCGTATATACATCCGATAAGAGATACCATTCGCTCCCGCATACTCACAAAAGCCGTGACCGTATTTGAAAAAGCCCGGCAGCCACTGTCCCGGATTTCACGGGCCGACGTCGGGCATTTTATGATCATCCATATAGCCGGCGAAAAGACTTATAAGGCGAGCCGGTCTGATGAAGGAAGATTATCGATTGATTTCCACCAAAAGGACCCAGGCATCGGTCAGCGATTTGATAAATGAGAATGTGATGCCCGCAACAAGCCAATAAAAACCGGCAGCCGATTTTCCCAGCAGACAACCACCGGCCACCAGGTAGGGAACTGCAGCCAGCTGGGAATAGACCAAATTCCGGATATAGTGGATCTTATACTCCTGAATGGTGGTTTTGTACATTACAATATCCATTCTCGTAAGGACGATCCATATGGTGACCCCGAAGAGAGAAACCTCTATTCCCAATACCGCAAGAGATTGCCCGGGGATCAGGCAGAGGCTGGAGACGATGAGGATATTGGCAAGGAGAACCAGCGAACCCAAAGCGCGGGCGGGCAGATGATTTATAGACAGGATTCTTTTCAAATTGAGAGAGACGCTGACGAAAATCAGGCCTGTCAGGGCAGCGGCGCCCCCGGCGGTAGATAGAAAATAATTTGCCCATTGTCCCATACTTATTCCTTTGGGGAACCGAAGAATAGTAAACTTCTAAAATATGAAAAAATCCTTTGAGTACGGATATATATATAAAGGAAAAACCCCCAGGATTAATCGGAGGTTTCTCAAGAACGCTGAATTTTTGTTGTCTTACGGTTTAGGATAAAGGATTCACAGCGTTTTAAAGGATGCGGACCTTTTCATCGGTATTGGATAGGGCAAATGTACGGGTATTAAACCGATAAACTCCTATAAAGCCCCCCAGCTTCCGGCGGGGAGGCGCTTCGTTTCGACGTTTAGGTGGCTGACACCCTATTCTATAGGTGGATGTCTATATGCGCCTTCGTAACTCACTACATTTGCCCTAGTCCGATCGGAGGCTTTTTGCGGGATTGACGAGCGCCGTCTTTATCACCTCGCGACTGATCACTGCCAGTGTAATCCCTAATAGAGCGACGATCGGTATGAGAAACAGCCACCCTGTCAGTCGGATGTGATAGGCGTAGGAATCGAGCCACCTGTTCATCAAAAGACTCGCAGCAGGCAGGGCTATGACCAATGCCCAGCAGGCGAGCCTTACAAAATCCCTTGATAACAGCGAGAGCAACTGGTTCAAAGACGCTCCCAGGACCTTATGAATGCCGACTTCTTTTGTCCGTTGAGCAGCGACGAGGGTGACCAACCCATATAAGCCAAGACAGGAAACAAAAATAGCGAGCAGGGTGAACCCGTTGAATAAAGCCATATCGGTCTCGTCCTGCTTGTATTGCTTGCTTACCATCTCATCAAAGAACTCGTAGTCAAAGGGTACGGCTGGGAAGCTGTGCGCATATAGCGCCTTCACGACGGGCAGGTCACGCGGTCTGATCTTCATATTGATCGCATTCATGTCGGGATTCGTGTTGTAGACCAATACCAGCGGTTCCACCAGGTTATGCAGGGATTTGTAATAGAAGTCCTTTACGACGCCCACGATCCGCCCCTTTCGTTCAAACCCTTCTAACCGACGGCCGATCGCGGATGTCTTCCAGCCCATCTCTTTTACAAATGCCTCGTTTACGAGGAATGCCTCCTTCTTGTCGGTGGTAAAGCTATCCGACAAATTCCTCCCCTCCGCCAGCCGGATCCCGAAAACGGGCAGATAGTGCGGGTCTATTTGAAAATAATTGCATAACAATTCCCGTCTCCTGCCGCTGCCCGGACCTGCGCTTCCACCTGCATCTGCTACATTTCCCTGACCTGGGCTTCCACCCGCACCCGCCGCTACTACACCCCCACCTCCTTTCCCGCTTTTTACTCCACTTTTTATCCCGTTTTCATCCGCTGCCGCTTTTGTACTGGATAAGACAAGCCCTCCGATCTGCATCTGTGAGCCTATCGTAAGGTCCCGCACTTCGGGGATCTGTCGTAATGCGTCCCGGAAGGCATCCACGGAACTCCGGAACACGGAGTCTTCCGGCGGATATACAGCCAATAGCTGATCTTTGTTATAGCCCAGGTCTTTTTGCCGGATAAACTTCATTTGGTAATAGATGACGGCCGTGCCCATCATCAGGGCAGCCGCGATGGAAAACTGGACAATGGTCACCGTCTTTCGGAGGAGCAGCCCTTTGACGCTGCCCCGCCAGCTTCCCTTCAAAATGCTGACGGGCTGCAAAGCAGACAATACAAAAGCGGGATATAAACCGGCCAGAAACAAGGTGACGAAAAAAATAGCGCCCATAAATAGCATTCCCCGCCCCCTGTCCACAGATAGCTTTATCTGCCATAGTTTGTTAAACCAGGGAACGGCGACCTCTACCAAAACGATGGAAAGCAACCAGGCCATCGATATCAGGAGCAGCGATTCAAAAAGGAATTGCCGCATCAATTGAAATTTCCCGGCGCCGCTCACTTTCCGGATCCCCACTTCTTTCGCACGCTCCATCGATTTGGCTGTGGATAGATTGATATAATTCAACAACGCGATCACCAGGATGAAAACGGCCAGTATGGAAAAAACGGCATTCAACTGTCTGCTCCCTTTCGGCGTGTCCAATATTTTACCTTTGGTGAAATGAACGTCGCTCAGCGCCTCCAGCTCAAAACCCAATCTATACCCGTTGTCGTTTTTCGGATTCAATTCCGGCCGTACATACCTGTCGTTTATCTGCTGCAAACCTGCCTCGAAACTTTTAAGCCCTGGGCGCCTGCCGAATAAGACAAAGGTATAAAGAGAGATCTCGTCGATCCAACTGGTGACCTTTGAGTAATCGGCTGACAGCAGGCCCTCGATCCGGATATCCGAATTGTCGGGCCTGTCTTTCACTACACCGGTAACCAGCAGATTCTGCCCGCTGCAGGTCATCGTCTTTCCCAGGGCGGACCGGGTCCCAAAATATTTTTTGGCAATGGTCTCCGTAATGACAATGGAGGAAGGGTTTTGCAAGGCGCCAGCCGCGGCGCCTTGCAGGAAGGTGAAACTGAAAATGGAAAAAACATTTTGATCCGCCTTATAGAATGCTTCTTCCCGGATAAGATCGTTGTTGTATTTCAGGACCTGGGGAGCCTGTTCGAGCCGGACGACCGATTCCACCTCCGGATAGTCCTGCTTTAGGACAACAGCCAGCGGAGCAGGCGTGGTAGCCATCCTGGTATCGGATTCCGGTGAATGGATGATTGTCGTCACCCTGGCAATACGATCCATTTTCTCATTGTAACGGTCAAAGGTCGACTCATTATAAACATATATAAAAATGATCATGCAGGTGGCGATGCCGATTGCCAGGCCTAAAATGTTGATGAATGAGAAACTGTTATGTTTTATAAGGTTTCGCCAGGCAATAGTCAGGTAGTTTTTTATCATAAAGACTCATAAAGACTGTTGAATAAACCGGAAGATGGCTTCAAGAAGAGCGGATCGGAAATTGACGGATCGGGAAAAGGGCGGATCGAAAACGGGACGGATCTGAAAAGTTACGGATCGAAGAGTCACGAATCGAAAAGCTACGGATCTGAAAAGTTACGGATCAAAGAGCGGGTGGGTCGGGGTCGGCGAGGCCCGGATCAAAGGGGAACGGATAAAGATCGAACGGACACAAATCGAAGGGGCACAGATCGAACGGACAAAGCGGCCATATGTTAAAGAAGGGGTAATAGAATAAGGCAATAGAATAATACAATAAACAGCCCATGGCATACGGACTAAGGAACGCGCAATGACACGATGATGTAATCTTGGAAAAAATTCCCGGATCTCAATTGCCTCAACCGTGTTTTAAGAAAGCTATAACATTGGGATGTTTCCGGCAGATGACGAGGCTGTTTCCGGCAGGCATAAGCGCGGTCAATGGGTCAATGTGTCTCGTAGAACCGGACCAGGTTGAACTTATACCCGTTTTCCGCATTGCCGCTCAGTTGGTACAACAGTACGCGGGTGTCGCCGGTCGGAGTGTCCTGGCTGGCGCCGGACTTGCCGTCGTCCGTTTTATAGATGGGAAATTTCTGCTGGAGATAATTGCCTATCAGCGCGAACTGATCGTGTCCCTTATAACCCGTATTGACTTTCCCATTTAACATGAGATCGGGAAGCATGCAGGCGACTATCGATTTATTCGCCTCCGATAAAAACGCATAGATCGTTCCGTAGACGGCATTCGAATCGTTGTAGATATACAGGACCAGATCGGGGTAGCCGTCGCTGTTGAGATCCAGTATCTCCGATTTCCCGACGCGGCCCCGGATCATAAAGTCCAGGTCACGGGCCTGGTTGTCGAAGCCGATGGGGCGGATGATCAATTCATTGTCAATATAACTCTTGTTTTTGCAGACTACCCGGTATCCGACCTTGCCTGTTTTTACGGTCGTGTCGATCTTGCCGATCAATTGCTGCGCACCGACGGCGGCGGAACTCAATACTCCCGCAAGAAACAGCAGACCGGCATATGACAAGATAAAATGACGTTTCATGCCCTAAAGATAATCTGAAAACGAATGCGGCGAACGTATCTTCTTTTTGAATAATCCGAGCCGGTAATGCAGCGGTTCTTTTCCTGTATTGTAGGCATGCACATAAATGCTTAAGCCGTGTTTTGCATCGACCCCGACATTTTTGGGTATGCCTTTCCTCTTTTTGAGATTCAGCAAAGGCACTTGTATATCGGCGTCGGTATACTCCCCATCCAGCTTATATACTCCTTCCACGAACATCTCCAATACACTGGACTGGATCTCCATCTTGTCGAAAACGGCAGTATCTTTTGAGAATACGAACAGATCGTGCAGCCGTGAAAAATATACATGGGACAGATCCCTGTTTTTAAGGGCAAAATTACTGAGCTTCAACAACGGTGAGAAATTCAGGAGAGCCCCCTTGTCTATTGTGAAATCCAAGGCCCCCTCCAGCGAGCCCGGGATTTTTTTGCCTTTATTTGTCAGGCGCATCGAAAGATCCGTCCGGGCATTCAGTAAACCGGCGAGGTTACGGGAACCCAGCGATTGCTGACCAAAATTGTCAAAGGAATAAAACAATGTCGACAGGTCCAGCTGGGTCAGGACGGCGTGCAGCTTCACCCTGTTCTCTTCCTCCCCCTCGTTGCTAAGTGTGCCCGAAAGCGTCACATTCCCTTTTGCCGTCTGCAGGGAAGCCTTTGACAAGGACAGGACGCCGTTGCTAAACTTTATTCCCGCAGCCACCTGCTCAGCCGTGAAATTATTGCAGGTCAACCGGTCGATCTGCAGCTGGGTATATACCTGACAGCGCCGGATATAGCGGTCTATAAGCATCCCGGCGGCACCCGCCCGGTTACCGGCAGCGCCATCGGCGGCCGTTTCAGCACGTTTCGCGGAGGCTCTGCGGGACGATCCGTGACCCAGGAAAGGCAATAACGACCCGAGATCCAGAGAAGAGGAATATAGTTTCCAATCGAGTATCATTCTACCGGTGTCGGCATTTGCAAAGGCCAGGAAATGAGAGGCATTTCCGGTCAGCTTTACCGGGCTCCTGCCGATCTTTCCGCTGATCTGGCTGATGACCAGGTCCTGGTGGTCAAAGGCCAGGTTCACCTGGCCGTCGCTAATTTTTATAGCCCGCGGGAGATAGCTGATTTCCGCATCTTTGATTTGAATGGTTCCGCGGAGGGCCATCGACATCCCGCTGTTTTCCGAGAGCGGATACCTGCATGACAGATCCATATCCACGCGCCCTTTGTCAAAGGAGAGATCCGTGCTCTGAAGGAGATGCTGCCAGGGCGCCACGTTATTGTGGATGCTTAAGTCGAATACCATGAGGGCGGTATCCAGGCGGCGGATTTCCAGTCGGTTTGTATAAAAGTCAATGCTATTTTCGTATTTCCCGGTTAAGGAATCGGCATATATCAACGAGTTGGCATCCGAAGCGGGAAGCGAAGGATTGATGGTGTTATCGAAGCCTCCCGTAAAAGAACAGTCGTCAATCGTACCGATATAGCCTGACAGGATATTTCTCCGGACGACCCACCGCAGTTTTATTTTCGGATCGCCGCCGCCGGAAAGTTTACCCCCGATCCGTGCGTCCACGGCAAAGGGGCGTTCAAAATGCAGCAAGTCGAGTTTGCGGCTGATATTATTGGGCAGCCAGGATCTGGCCTGCCGGAAGTCCAGGATGGGCACTTCGAGACGCAGGTCGAACAGCCGGGATGAATCAAAACGGAAAGCCCCGTCCACCAGGAGCCGCTCGCCGCCGATGGTAAGCGCCAATCGTTGAAAAGACAATCGCTTTGGCCCGGGCGCGAAATCGAGGTTTCCTTTGCCCACTACTTCCTGTTCCTGCAGAAAGCTGCCTTTCCCGGTATTAAAAGCGAGAGATCTCACCCTGACATCCAGGCTGGTCTTCCACCGGTCTTCTCCTCTCCCGGATAACGCCGCAGACAGATCCTCCCGGTCCATGGAAAGACGATGCACCTGGAAACTATAAGACTTGTGCCGGGTAGAGTCGACGATGACGATATCGACGTCCTTTATCTGGATCTTCGCGGGAAAAGAGGATGCGGTCCGGGACGAGGTGGCCCTGTCTTCCGGGGAAGCACCCACGGTGGACGTGTTGTTCCGCCGGCTGTCCCGCCTGTCGGACCATACATACCCGTTATAATAGCCGCTGCTGTCCCGGTTGAGATAGAGCCCCCCTTTCTCCAGGACGAGTTTCCGTATGGAAGGATGGCTGGTAAACAACCCGCTAAAGCCTGGTACGATCCTGATCTTTTCCATATACAGGGTGTGGCGTCCCGCCGGGGCATATACAGTGTCGTCGATTGTCAACCCGTTTATCTGCAAAGCAGGATAAGGAAAGTTGTTCCAGAGATTGATACCAATATCCCTGATATGGACGCTCCCCAGGAACCGCTGATTCAGAAAGGAATTGACCTGCGCCGTCAACTTTGCCTTATGAGTCACAAAATAGATCCAGGCCGCTGCTCCCAGCAGTATCCAACACAAGAAAAACCCTGCTGCAATCCTTACGGTATATTTGAGAACCTTTGACATGCCCCTTATTATAACCAATTTGCGGACCGGAAAAGACCGGGTTCGCGGAATTCGGGGGAATACGCAAATTAACCCGGCAAACACGCGGGTGGACACAAAAAGCCCCGCAGGGCCCGGAGCGGGGGCGTTGAAAACCGGGGGCGCCCCCCCTGAAAACCAGGAACAGGCCGTTCGCCGAAGCCTCTTTGGGGAATTTCCTCCTCAGGATTCCGGAACCTCGTCAGGGACAAGACGCCAACGTATTTCCAAACTAATTCGGGTCTTACGCGCCCAACTTGTTCGTCATCAGTTAGAAATCATCGTATGTGACTTGATGTCAACCGTCACCGCATCGCTGTCTGTTTTTTGATCGGGATTCGCGTCGTGGTATTCGATACGAAGCGTCTCCGCGTCGCAGGTGATACGGAGATATCCATAATTCTTATCGTCATAATTCTCGAAGATCAACTCGTTATTCACCTTGTTGGGCGTGCGCAGGGGAGTGCCTCCTTTTTTGGTGAGCGGCGTTACGTTGTGCCCGGAATTTCCACAAACGATATAAGGAACGTCAAATTTGCCGACTGTCCGGGTAAACCGCTGGTAGTTGTGTGCGTGCCCGGACAAGAAGGCGTGGGGCCAGAACCCCGCCTTCGTGCAGCAGGCATCCAGGTCGGTCAGCAGGCCAGGGCTGGCTTTGTGTGCGCTCCCTCCGGTATACGGGGGATGATGTACGGCGACGATGACGGCATGGTCCGCGTTCTTTACCCGGGTGAGTTGGCTGGTCAGAAATGCAAGCTGCTCATCGTTGATGGCAGGATATTTCCCGTTCTGGCTCGATATGATTCCCGGATCCTCGAGGACATTGCTATACAGACCGATGATCGTAACAAAAGGCGCGTCAAAGGCGAAATAGACCCCGGGCTGGGTCATCGTCGTCCTGCGAAGCCCCATCGCATCGGTAGCCAGTTGCGGGCTGTCCGTGACAAAGTTTCTCAAAAAAGCCTCCAGCGTCGTCAGACTATCCCCTTTGTAGACCAGTCCGTCATGGTTGCCCGGAATGGCAAGGATGGGAGCAGGATAGTTTCGGTAGGCATCATAGAACTGGTCATAGTAGAATCTCCCTTCGCCAAAGCTGTATACGACGTCCCCGAGATGATACAGGAAGGAAGGAACCGCCGAGGCGGCTTCTCCGACAAAGTCGTTGGCCAGTTTGTCGGCTACCATGTTCTGGCTGGTCGGTCCTTTTGTGGACCCTGTGTCTCCTACCGAATGAAAGACGATCTGTCCGGCCTTTTTGATCGCCGCAACCGCATCGGCGCCGGCCGAACCCAGCACTTCTTCGAGGGTTAGCACGAGGTTACCCGGAACCCGCGGATCGGGGATCGGCTGCAGCAGATTTTTGACGATGAGGTCATAGAGCTTTGTGTCCGATCCGTGCGGGATTTTAAATTCGGTCGGATCGCCGGTGTGTTGCAATTCTGAGAAAGCAGGATCCGTTTCGGGGGCTGCGTGCCCGGAGGCTCCGTGCCCGGGGGATGCATGTGTTTGTTTTGCCATAAAAAAAGGTTTAAATCTTCAATTGATATATGCAATGATATATGTAAGCCTACACTAATATATCCCGGTTTCCGGTGAATTAGTAGCGGTTGGAGTAATGATAACAGAAAATTCAATTTAAATATCATCCGGCAGAAATGTCCCCTTTGCTCCATCCCGTTTGTTATAAGATAAACAGAACATCGTCAACGCTAAATTTAAATAACAATGAGAAAATTAAATGTATTTAATTTCGTAACCTTAGACGGTTATTTTGAAGGCCCCGGTAAAGGAGAATATGCATAGCATAAACATCAGCAAACAAGTGAAGAAACCGACTACGCCAAAGATAAGTTGCAATATAACAGCATATTGCTTTTCGGAAGGGTAACTTACGAACAAATGGTCAGTTTCTGGC
Source organism: Puia sp. (assembly GCA_031292515.1). Taxonomy (GTDB): domain Bacteria; phylum Bacteroidota; class Bacteroidia; order Chitinophagales; family Chitinophagaceae; genus Puia. The sequence goes on from JARLGZ010000017.1 coordinate 17,171, forward strand.
CAACCGAAAATGCTATCAAAATGTTTCCCGACGTGGCGACCGGGATGAATAGCGCAGAGAAAATCGTCTTCCCGAATTCCTTAAAAAATGCCGGCTGGAATAACACAAGAATAATTAAAGGCGGCATCGTAGAAGAAATAAGGAAACTGAAAGCTACAAAGGGAAAGGACATGGCCTACCCGGCAGCGGGAGTATCGTTACCCGATTTGCCGAAAATGGCCTGATCGACGAGTTTCAGTTTATGATCGATCCGGTCGCCATCGGAAATCGAACATATGAAGCCCTGAAACTTCAATTAACCGACAACTGCTATTATTTTGCATTGCCTGGCGAGTTGTATGCCGCCATTGATGAAGGGAAGGCAAAACAAAACTTTCAGAAGGCCCTTGTGCTCGTCAGGACGAAATCAGATAAGCAAACAATCACAAAGAGAATAAATAAGCTTTGACGCTGTGTCTGAATTAAGGCAATGAAGACGTGTCTCCCTCATCCACCCTAATACCCGATAAAAGCCGGTCGAGGGAGAGGGGTCCGGAACCGATGATGATAAAAAGCAGCAGCAGGGACAATACCAGTATCGAGAGCCAGAGCTCGGAGTTGACGAAAGGAGAGGTAATATTCACAAAGAACACTGCTCCAAAAACGATCGGCGCTTCCAGCAGGCACCAAAGCCGGGTAAACAGCCCCAGGAAAATCAGGACGCCTCCCAACAGCTGTATGTATATGGTGTAGTAGATGAGGGCGGTGATGATCCGAGGCGGCAGGTTCACGGCCCTGGTGTCTATGACGAGGTAACGCAGATAGGCCGCATTGTTCAAAAAAATATATCCTTTGGTAACCAGCAGAATCCCCAGCAGCATACGTATTACGTCTAATATCTTCGGATGATGGGTGTTGCCCCAGTTTTCTATTCCACGCGTGATTCTCATGAGTTATGATTTAACTAAGAAGAGACAATTCCGGACTGCGAAAGGTTCACCAAAGATATCTTTTTTACATTTATTTGCCAGCCCCTGTACGGACCATGGCGGCTTCGATCCTGGCAAAATGCAATTTTGGTGAGAGACCCTGAAATTCGGGTTGTTGCCGCATGCGTCTTTTGTCCAGGAGGCCGCATGCGGCAGCCTTCAGCAAATCATCCTCCGCAGCCTGCGAATTCCCGCTTCGCGCGTGGAGCAGGGCGGAGAAATACCAGGCTTCGCTGTTGGCAGGGTCCGCCAGCTTGTATAAAGCCACAAAATAGGCGGCCTCCCTGTTCCCGTTACTGTTTATAAGGCGGCTGCTAAAAGAATAGAACGCGAGGGAAAGATAGGCGAGCAACCGCTGGTGCATCGCCGTTTCTGCATCCTTCCTGGTCGCGTCCTTCTTCAAACGGTCGATCGTCGCCGTCCAATAGGGCATCTCAGACTGTTGAAAATGCCGCGCATATTCTGTCTTGATGTCCTCTTCCTTCACCAATAGCCGTTCCTGCATCTGTCGCTGCTTTTGATAGCGGGCATCGCCGTCGAGGGAAGCGGCTTTTTGCCCGAACCAGGCCGCTTCGGGGGTGAGCCCATCGAGAAAACTAATCGAAAGGCTGCATTCCCGTCTCGCTTTTATAAATTGACCCGATTGATAGTCTTCATCCAGCCGTTTCCTGCTTTCGGCAAGATAGCGGCGGATAACCGGCTCGCTCACGGGGATCAGCCCCCTCTTCATCGCATCGAATTGCAGGCCTTCGAACGCCAGGCTCATCGTGGCGGGGGGAGCCCATTCATGTTTCCCGTCAAAAAACAGGATCCGATGCCGGGTATGGGTGTGGTCCAGGTCTTTGCTGATTGCCACCAGTTCGGTCAGGTTCATATCCCCCTCTCCTGCAATCGCGGTCACACTAAAATCGAAATCGGCGGCCGCGACACCGTCGGGCAGTCCCGCCCCATTTACAAGGATTCCCTTCACAACCGGGTACATGATGGCGATATAGCCCGCCACCTTAGCTCCCCCTGAGAAGCCGCCCGTATAGATCCTTTTCCGGTCGATAGGCCAGCGCTTTTGCGTGTCGTCAGACAATACCGACCATATGCCGCGGGCGGCCGACCAATCGTTTCCGTTCTTCGAGTTGTTGCTGCCTATCAGGATAAAGCCATAGGCATCGGCCAGGGATTTGTATTTGCCTACCGGAAGCGACCCGTTGCCATGCGGATCGAAGAAATAGAGTGCGGGCATCGGCCCTTTGGCGGTTCCCGGGGGTATATACAAGGCATAGGATTGCGTGGGATCCGCTTTGCAGGTCACCGTGTCGATGAGCTGTCCGGCAAACCCGATGCCCGCAACCCCGTTGCCCGCAGCAGTTTTCCCGGCCGGTCTGCCGGCGGAACAGATGGCTGCATGAATCGTTTCAGCTCCAAAGACGCAGCATGCATGTAAGTAAATGCCGGCACATAAGACCAGCAACCTTGCCGGGAACCGGTTCATTGTTCTATCAGGCTTCAAATCTTATCGGATTTCGATGATTAACAAATACTCTTTCAGATACTTGTTCAGACACTCGTTCAGACACTCGTTCGGACACTCGTTTTTCGGAAACGAAAAATTAGAGATAAAACAGCAAACCGGCAATTCTTTCTCCGCCCATCGCAGCATCCGGGCGCGATTCAGGGTGGTATCCGGAGGGATTCATGATTGCCTCCGGGCGGGATTCGTCGTGACAGCCGATTGGAATTCGCCGTAAGATGCGGATGGGATTCGCCGTACCGAAACCGCCCGGCGGAATTTGCCGTAACATGCGGGTGGGGTTTATCGCAGAACCAGCAGGGACGATATTTGGGGAAGTGGCCGATTGATCTTAATTTCAACAGGCCAAGTTTTCACCCTGTGAATTCCCAAAAAGCAAAGCATGACCGGTCCCCGTCAAAATATGTTTAAGAACGAAAGGCAGGAATATATTATCAGGCAGATCAACCTGCATAACAAGGTGCTGTCCACCGATCTAAGCGTGCAGTTGAATGTATCCGAAGACACCATCCGGCGGGATCTGTCCGAACTAGCCGACATGAAGAAGGTCATCAAGGTCCACGGGGGTGCGTTATCGAGGTCTTACCATTTCTCCAACAGCCAGGAGAGCGTCTATGCGCAGGAAGACAAGGTCAAAATCGCCCGGAAAGCGATCGGCCTTTTAAGGAACGGCATGACGGTCCTTACCGAAGCCGGTACCACGATCATGGAAATGGCAAAGCTGATACCCGATGGGTTGGAAGCCACGTTTTTTACGGTGAGCCCGCTCATCGCGCTGCAGCTGGCGGAGCACCCATCGCTGACCGTCATTCTTTTGGGAGGCCAGTTGGATATGAGGTCACAAATCTGCATCGGGGAGAAGCCGGTCGCAGAGCTGCTGTCTATACGGACCGATCTGTGCTTTCTCGGTGCCAACGCCATCGACTCCAAACTCGGCCTGACGGAGACAGAATGGAATGTGGTGCAGGTGAAAAAATGTATGATCGAATGTTCGGCAAAGCTCGCGGTGCTGACCATCTCTGAGAAACTGAACTCCTCGCACAAAATGCATCTCTGCCGGCCAAACCAGATCGACTGGCTGGTCACCGAACTGGAACCGGCGGATAAAAAGCTCAGCCGCTACCGGTCGCAAATGGAGACATTATAGATAGGTTTTGGCCCAGAGGAGCATGAGCTCGTTGCGATCCGAATTCCAGGCCTTCTTGTAAAAATCGCGGACCACGTCCAACCACTTTTGGTTTCTATCGTTGGCGTCGCCGACGTCTTCGGGGCCGCCATCCCGTTTGTACATCTCGCGGATCGTGCTGATGATCCGGCCATACCTGCCGGTCTGCGGTTTCAGGTCTTTATTTTCAATGTGCAGGTAATAGTCGACTTGGGCGGGCGTACAGGTTTTGTCTTTAGGAAACCAGCTGCTATCGGCCATATAGACGGTGACACCGTCCTTAAAAACATAGGGCTCGAAGAAACCGGCGGTATACTGATCCTCATAAACGACGCCCTTGACGGGGAACTGGGCCCCCGACTGCCCTTTTATCGTCTGAAAGACTTTGTCTGTGTACTTGAAGGCCAGGCTCCCTTTGGCGTCCCAGCACGTGGTGGCGATCCACATGGCCAGTTTCTCCGGTGAAGGGTTCAACAGGTAGACCTTGCCGGTCTTCGGGTGATGCGTGTAGATATCCACGCCGGTCTGGTATTCATAGAGCTTTGCCGGAAAACCTTCCCAGCCGGGCAGGGTATCACTCGTTGCTAGGAGCGTTTGGGCCATATAGGCATGGTCCAGCAGGTCCCGACATTTCAGGACGAGCCCCGGAAGGCTATCCCGCAAATAAGCCGCGGGGAGCTCGCTGGCCGGCGAGGCAGGCTTGAGCATCTCTTCGATGGTCACAAAGCGGTAGCCTTTTGTCTGCAGGTTGGCGATGAGCTGCGGCAATTGGCTATAAAACTTATCCGTCCGCCTGGGATCGGTGCCGATATGCACGAGCAGGACAAAACCATTCAACCCGCTAACCTCTTTCTCTTCGTAGTCCGTGATCGATGCCGTCACCGTCTTGCTGTCCACATATTTCCCCGCCATCTCCGGATAAGTATAGTCGGCATTGCTGCGGGTGCCCGGGCTGAAGTTTACCAGTTGCAGTCCCATCTGCGCGGTCCATTGAGCGATCGAATCGTTATACCACTCATAGGGAGGAAGAAAATAGTGCGCGGAATCCCGGCCGATTCCGAATCTCTTCAGTTCCCGATAGGAATGAAGCAGGTCTTCTGTAAACTGCCGGCGCGTCACCAGCAGGCTATCACGGTTCGTCCAGTCACAATAAAGCAGGTGTTTGTCCGAATGGGAACCGAGATAGTTCCCTTGTCGTTTCAGTTTGCGGATCAGCGACCGGAAACGAGGGTTTCTGTAGAAATTACCCGTGAGGAAGAAGGAGGCCCTCACCTGCCGGTCGTCCAGCGTATGAGCGATAAACTCCCCGCCATCGCCGAATGTGTCCCCGGTAAATACGAGCGCGATCTGCCGGCGGCCGGTATCGCCCCGGATGATGGCGCCATGAGATAAAGTGACGTCAGTCTCCCGGCGCCCCTCCATCTCCTTTTCGGCCAATAGATAGATCAGCGAAGCCGTCCCGTCCATAGTCGGCTCGTTGGTGCTGTAGTCCCCCACGTCGTCGTGATAGACGACGAGCCCCGATTGAAACCCGGCGTAGGGATCCGGTTTTGTCAGGGTCAGACCCTTCATCCGGTTAAAGATGCTGGTAAACAGCGGTCCGTCAACCAGCGCTCCATCCAGCGGATAATGATATAGATGATTAAGCGACGAATGGGGGAATTGGGGGGTATCCCCGTTTTCGGGCAGTCCGTAGATCATCGCTTTGCCCCAGGGGTTGCATCCAAAGAGCCAGTCGATACAAGCCTGCTCGAGCCCGGCATACTGCCCGTCACCGCTGAGTTGCCGATAGAGAAAACACTGAATGGCGAAAGAAACCGTGAGGTTGTTAGAGCACCAGATAAACGGGATTCCCCGGTAGAAAGCATTGTTCCCGGCTTTCTTCCACACCCGCTCAATACCTTGCCGGTAGTAGCCTGCGAGTTCCGCCCTCTTGGCGCTGTCGCCCTTGACCGCCAGCTCATAGTGCCCGAAGTTTAAAAACGGGTACCATTGATAATGATTGGCTGTATCCGCTCCCATCCAGGGGGTCACTTTCTCTTCCCGGCTATAATCGACGGCCCGCGAAAAATATCGCCTGTTCCCGGTGAGTTGGAATAAGGATGCAGAAGCCAGTTCCATGTCATCCACCCAGTTGTCCTCTTCATAGAAATAAGGGGCTTTGTTGGGAGCCGTCTGGCAGACCCCGGGTTTTTCGAGGCCGAGCCGATAGGCGGACTGTGCCTTCTGCCGGAAGAGATCGGCAAGATGCGGGTCGGTGTCCCGATAGATAGATGCCGCAAGAGAGAAGGCGCTGCAAAACTTGCCCGCCGTCGACGCCACACCGGTGGAACGGTTCCTGTATTTACCCAGGCCCTGCGGTTCGCCGGTGGCAAAATAGACCGTGCGGCCATTGCCCGGGCCGTTGCCATAGTCGACTGTGTCCTTATCCGGTAAACGCATACCGGCATGGTCGCGGTCGTCGGCCAGTTGATTGAACATCCAGTCTTTCCGGGGATGCATTTTTAGCAACCAGTCCAGCCCCCACCTGGCTTCGTCGAGCACATCGGCGGTTCCATTGCTGCCTTCCAATCCGTTTGCGAGGTGCCGGTCTGTAAACACCGATGGAAAGTCCCGGTAAGCGGCCAGCAGCTGATAGGTGGCAGTCGCCGATGTCGTCACATACTGCAGGTAGTCGGTAGCGTCATGCCATCCACCGGAAACATCGATATGGGTATTTTCGGGCATGGGACCATACACGGTATACCCATCCCGGGTATGACAGGAGTCGCGCAGGAACGGGTTGTAACCGCTCCGCTGCTGACGCATATAGCGAAGCGCGAAATCGGCCGTGCCGGCGTATACATCCTTCCCGATCCGGAAAGGCGGGGAACCGACCGCACCGCAGCGCAGGTAATACACGCCCGGACGGCTAAACCTGGTGAAATCGAGGCGGTAAGTCCGGTCGAAAGGCCCATAGCTTCCGTAGTTCCTGCCCGTGCTACCCGTATAGACGACGCTGCCGGTGGCCTGTTCAACGACCTGGAATTCGGCCATCGGCCGGCCGGCCGATGCGGCGTCGCCGGTTTTAATCCCCAGGACAGCCACTTTATGGCCGGAGGGAAGATAGCCGAGCTGGTTGACTCTTACCCAACCGCCCGTGCTATCCCGTGGCTCCTGGTTTTCCAGTCTTGTCCGGCTGATTTGGCTTATTCCGCCGACCTGGCCTATGCTCCTGACCTGGTATATGCCGCTCGCCTGGCTTATGCCGCCCACCTGGTGTATGCTGCTCGCCTGATTTGTGCCGCTCACCCGGTGTATGCCGCTGACCTGGTTTGTGCTGCTCGTCTGGTTCACAAGGACCGCCCGATTTGTGCCTGCCGGCTGATTTGTTTGGCCCGCGTAGCCAAGGCTCGCGTGGCTTTCAGCAACCAGGGAGAGCGGGACCGCCAGCGATAAGACCCATTGTTTTTTTATAAGACCCATTGTTTTGAATTTAACGGGACTTGTCCCGTATATCGATTCTCATGTGACACAATCTTGCAAACCATAGAATAACGGCGACACATTCACGGGCATCCGGCCCGCAGCCGCGTTCCACTATACGCCGGCGATGCGCAGTTTGTATTCCGCGAGCGCATCTTCGAGACGTTGCCTGGCCGTCGTATCGCCGGGTACGTTGTGCGAGGGGTGGATATATAATTTGACGCCACGCTCGGCCAGCATTTCGGCGACCGTCGTCACGGTCATCCATACACAGGTGATGAACGCCATGGTAGAGACGGGTCCGATCTTGTCCTGGTGGTTTTTAAGCGGTACGGAGGCGTCTCCGATAGGCGCGCAGGTGTCGACGACGATATCGGCGATGTCGAAGATCGTCTTCCCGGAAGAGTGACGGGTTTGCTTGCCTTTGGCCTCCGCAGCAGATCCGAAGGCGATCACCTTCATCCCCTTTCGTTTTGCTTCCAGCGCCACGTCGATATTTACGTTATTGATACCGGAATGCGAAAAGACCCACATCGTGTCGTGCGGATCGAAGTTGTATCCCTTCATGATCTCTATGCCATATCCTTCTACCCTTTCCAGGAAGACAAACTGGTGGACGCCCATCTCTCCCGTGATCCGGGTGAAAAAAGTCAGGGGCAGTTCGATCATCGGGTGGAAGCCGACAAAACCGCCGATCCGGGGATACATCTCTTCGATGGGGATCGTTGCGTGACCGCATCCAAAAGTGTGTACCCAACGGCCACGGGCGATCGAATCGGCCATCACTTCGGCCGCTTTGCTGATATTCTCAAGTTGTGTCTCTTCGATTTTGGACATGATATCCCTGGCATTGTTCAGCCATTGTTTTGCTAACATACTCTTCTGTTTTATTTTGTTATTGTCTGTGTTCTATACTGCTATTGTAATTGTGCTGCTATCGTATTTTCGCTGTTATCATAGCTGTGTTGCTGTCATAGTTGCGCTGTTATCATAGTTCCGCTGCTATTGTAGTTCCCTGCTATCGTAATTGCGCTGCATGTCGACCCTGCATCCCGCTCATTCTTTTCAGTATCACTCCCCCAATCAGGATCATGCTCACCACTTCCACCCATACCATGGTAGTCAGGTGCCGGATGCCGTAACTATGGGCGATCAGGCCCATGCCATAGTTGAGGAGCATGTTCCCGACCAGGGCGATGACCAGGGCAAAGCTGAAGGCTGTCGCGGATATGTCTTTGTATCGTTCGGCAATCAGGGCAAACATGATCGGAAATCCCCCGGCCATGCCGGCGCCCAGTATGACCAGGGCGGCGACTGCCATTGCAAAAGACGAGGAGACCTGCAATAGTGCGCTGCCCGCCAGCATCAGGATCAGTGAGGAGACCAGGATCTTCTTCACGGGAGTATACCGGAACAGGCTACCGCTAAGCAACCGCGCACAGGCCATCCCCGCGACATTCAGAGAAAGAGCATACAATGCCCCACGCTCCGAGGCTGCCAGCCTGTTCATAAGATAGGTGGTGGCCCAGTTATGAATAATCGCCTCGAGGCTGCTTTGGAAAAAAAGGAAAAGAGAAATCAGCAGCATGAGGCTGTCCGTCAGCAGCCCGAGGCTTTTGCGGGCCAGGGAACCCTGTCCCTGTACGTGTTTGGGAGGGGGAAAACGCAATAGCCAGACCAACATACCGGCAAGGAAAGCAACCAGTCCTACAAAGGCCACGATCTCTTCAAAAGACAGATGGCCTTTGAGGACACCCAGCACAAAAGGCATCCCCAGGGCGCCGGCGGCAAAAAACACCCCGAGCAGGCTCAGATTCGCGCTTTTGTCCTGACCGCTGATATCGGCCACGAGGGCGTTAACAGCCCCATTGATTGCTCCGCCCGACAAACCGAAGAGGAACACCGCCGTCTTTAATAACCCGGTAGTGGAAACGAAGGCGATGCCCTCGAAACCCGCGCACAGGGAAAGGAAGGATACGGTCAGCAGCCATTTGTATCCGTATTTGTCACACATAGGTCCGAAGAGCAAAGAGCCCGTCAGGATACCGAATGGGAGAATGGAAAAGAGGGTGCCGGAAGACAGCTCATCCAACTGAAACTTCTCTTTCAGACCGGGTATGACCGCCCCCAACGTGATCAATGTGATCCCGAAGAGCAACATGCCCGTGCAGGCGGAGAGAAAAACCAGGTTTTTTTTATACAAGTTGTCGGTTATTGATCAAGTTGTCGGCTATTGATGCTTGCCGGGTATTCATATTATCTCCCGGTCTTATCACTATCGCTCTCCGGATCTTATCATTGCCTCTCTCCAGGTCTTGTCACTATATCTCTCTCCAGGTCTTCTATCGGTCGTCTGCTTCCCGGACAGCCCGGAGAGCGAGACAGGCCGCGCCGTATACCCCCGCATCCCTGTCCAATGCGGATCCCTCCAGCACGTATTGCCCGGCGGCTATCGGCTGGGCCCATTTCGCCGCTTCTTTTTTTATGTCCGGAATGAGGGACACGGCCGGCCCGAAGATCCCGCCTCCCAGGATGATCTTCTCCGGGTTGAAAAGACTTACGAGATTGGCGACGGCCATGCCCCAGTATTCCAGGCACCGGTCCATCACTTCCAGTGCCAGCAGGTCTTTGTTTTCGAAAGCAGCAAAAACAGTATAAGAATTGATCGAAGACGGGTCGGCAGACAACTCACCGTAATAGCCGGGTGTCTTCTTCAAAAGATGAGCTGCCAGTCTGGCAATGCCATCACCGGAAGCGTAATGTTCGAAGAAACCGCAGGCGGCATATGCCTCGCGATAGGGAGAAGCGAGGGCCATCCAGCCGATAGCGCCCGCGACATCACCGGCTCCGCGGAGGATATTGCCCTCTGCGAGAATGCCGGCCCCGATGCCTGTACCTACCGACAAATAGATGGCGTTCCTGCACCCGCGTGTATTACCCTGCCAGCATTCTCCCAGGATATAGCAGGCCCGGTCGTTGTCGATCGTTGCGGGAATATGCGGGAATTTCGTCTTTATCTCCTGAAGCAATGGATAATTATCCCAGCCGGGGATATTCGGAGCCCAGACGGCGCCTGTATCGTGGTAGACGATCCCTGGAACCGAGATGCCGATGGCTTCGACGGGCTGTCCTATTCTTTCGGCGGTCCCGAGGCTGGCGGATATCTGTCGAACGATCAATTCTGCTACGGCATTCGATTTCGCGCCTCTCAGCAGGATGCGGTCACGATGAAGCACTACCCCTTCCGCAGAAAAGATGAAAAAAGCCGCTTTGGTTCCGCCCAGGTCTATCCCGAGTACTGCCATGATGAGAATGATTGCGATTTGCGATGGGATCCGATTTGCAAAAATGCGTTTTTACGCGCCATTTTTTATAAATCTATTAATTCCTGCACAAACCAGCAAATAAAATTTCTATTCATCATTTTATTATATAGGTAAGGCCGGCCACTTGCCGTCATGGCAGAGTTTCTAATGAGGGGATTATATTACCGGCTTTCAGGAGTATTCGAAGTATCTGCGGGATTCTGCGGTTTGGGTGCGATCGGCACGCCCAGGCTGTCCGAGCCGGAGGGCCGGAATTTTCTGATGCCGTCGTTGACGAACACAAGGATATCCACGGTGGACGCCGAGCGGACATATTCGTACGTGGGGCGGTATAACTGCATAAATTTCTTTAGGGAGTCTCCTTGCAGGTGTGTGAGCCTACTGACATATTCTTTGGAATAACGAAAGTCGATATAGTGGTCCTGTTCTTCCCTGACCAGCCGCTTCTTCAGCACCTCCCGCTCTTTATCGGCCCGGGAGCCATTACGGAAAAGCGCGATATTGACCCCGACTCCATCCCCCTTTCTCTCTTTCTCTACCAGTTTCTCGTCAACATGATTGTAGACCCATTTATAGAGTTCCCGCCGGGCTGCAGAATCTGCCTGGTAGTTGGCGAGACTTCCTATCCGGACGCTGCGTAAAGTGACGGGCCTGGGAATCAAAAAAATCGGGCAGTCGCCTGACAACATGGACTCGGAGACGGTCACGCTGTCGACGAAATATCCAACCGAAGAAAACGTCAGCATATCGCCGGGCCGGGCCGGGATGCGATAGCTTCCGGCTTCATCCGAAAGGTCGTATTTACGTTGGGTATGATTTTCAATACTGACGGATACAAGCGTATCGGAGCTTCCTCTCATCCGCACTTTTCCCGTCAGAAATGTTTGCGCGGATCCGTCAAAAACAACGAAAAACAATAAAATAGCAGTGTATATGTACTTCATAGATTGTCAGGAGGTGACAAATTAGACTTATTGGCTCAAATTCTGCCCCCGACCATCCAGAAGTTTTTGTTAAAATGCCGATAATTTACTCACAAATAATTTATAATCAATAACTTATATAATAGATCGGATTTTTTAAGATGCTATGAAAATAAGTCGTGAAAATGGATGAGGGCAGCGGATATACGATGACGGACTCTGTCAACCGGCCATTCCAGGATAGCAGCAATTTCTTCTTCCCCGCATCCCTTAAAAAAGGCTAGTTCCAACACCTGTTTTTCCGGATCGCTCAACCGGTTCCAGGCCACTGTATAATGATCGGGATCCCTGTCATCGGCCAGGATTCTGCCGGCCAGGGAATTGGCGGCGTCCAACAGGATCTGAAAATTCAGAACTTGCACAAACCATGTATACAGGCGCAGATTAGGATTGTGCCGATGTACATAGCGGACCCCATATACGAGCGTCTTTTCAAGTATCCGTACAGCCCTGGCAGGCTCTTTTGTAACGGAGAAAATCTGTCCGTAGAGCAGGGGCGCGAAGGAATCATATACAATTTGAAGGATTTCCGATTCTCTCCTGGCGATACAATCGACCAGGTAAGCTGTTCCTGCGGATAAGGTATTCGATGAGGGTGTTTTGTCCATAAGGTACTTTAATGAGGTAAGCGCTACTATCAGTCCCCTCAACCTATTAAACCAAGCCATATGATCCAGCCATCGTAGAACCTGCATTGGATTCCTATCACCCTGAGCAGGATCTATGCCATCAAAATACATTTTTACAGTCCGACGAAGTTTTACAGTCTGACAAAGCTGTACAGTCTGACAAAGCTTTATAATCTGATGAAGCTTTACAGTCTAACGAAGCTGTGTGTCAACGATCGTTCGAAGAAGGAAAAACAGAAAGCTGACATAATAGACGCTTGCAAAACTGACACAATAGAGGAACGCCTTGTTATCTGTCAACAATATCTTTCCCTTCATTTCTTCTATAGATAAATCGTACTGCATAAAAAAGTTTTTTTGTGAATGAATGAATGAATAAATCATTGGTCTCATAAATAGTATCCGGGGGAGCGGACAATGTAACCGGCAGACTGGAATTTTTATAAAATTCCTCTAAAAACATGCCTGCATTCTGCGAAAGCTTGTTATAAAACACTGATAGTGAATAAAGGGTGAGCGTAAATCCGTATTTCTTTATCTTTTTTGTAACCTCAACCCGAAAGGTGTCGTCTAGTGGCAAATGCTTAGTGCTTTTGTCCATTAATCAGCCCCATTCGTCATGAAAGAAATATACGTATACTTCATTTGCCTTATGTTTACCGCGACAGGCCTGGCGCAACAGGCATCAGCGCAAACAAAGGGGCTAATCAGCGGGACCGTCATCGATAGCGCCTCCAAAGAGCCGGTCGGCTTTGCCACCATCAGCATGAAAACAGGAAAAGACAGCCTGGTTAAAACTACCATCAGCAAAGCCGACGGCAGTCTGAAATTTGAAAATGTAAAGCCGGTAAAATATCACCTGGTTTTTGCTTCTACAGGCTATGAGATGAAGACGATCAACATCGACATGACAAATAGCGCCGACCTGAATTTAGGTCCCATCCTGTTAGCGCGTAAAACCAGAAACTTAAAGGTAGTAACGGTAACGGCCGACAGGCCCATCGTCCAGCAAAGGGCCGACCGGATCATTTACGACATGCAGGTCGACCCTGAAAGCAAGGTAACCAGCGTTTTGGGCATGATACATAAGATACCCTTCCTTTCTGTCGATGCCGACGATAATGTGCTGATGAAGGGCAACTCCAGCTTTAAGGTGCTGATAAACGGCAAGGAATCGGGCATGTTTACAAATAATTTAAAGGAAATATTAAAAAGCATGCCGGCTTCGAGCGTGGTGAGGATAGAGGTGATCACTATTCCACCTGCAAAATATGATGCCGAGGGGCTGACAGGCATCATCAATATCATTACCGACCGCAAAATTGAAGGCGGGTATAAAGGGAATTTAAATATCTATGACCGTTTCCCGAATAACGGCCCGGGTGCGGGCGGTTCATTCACTGCAAAGGATGGCAAGTTTGGCATAAACGCCTTTGGCGGCGCCAATACCTATACGAACCCGCAAACGACCTATAACAATCGGCGAACCACTACAGGCGCGGATGCTTCGATATTAAAGCAGGACGGCACCAACAGCGGCAGCGGAAAAAACGGGTACTTTGGCACCGAGCTGAGCTATGAATTCGATTCGCTAAATCTGCTTTCCGGCAATTTTAATATCAGCGGCCACAGGCATAGCGGTTTCACCTACCAAAATTCAGCACTCAGTGCAACTGATGGCACCTTATTGCAGGGTTACGACCTGGACAATAACAATCATTCAACCGGGAACAATTTTGATGCAGCATTGAACTACCAGTTAGGCTTTACATCAGACAAGAACACGCTGCTGACCATTTCATATCGCTATTCGCAGCACGGCAGCAATGCATTCACCAATATCGGTTTCAGCAATCCTGTCGACTACACAACACCCGATTATCAGCAGCCGGACAATGAAAATTCGCGTGAGCAAACCGTCCAGGTGGATTATACACGCCCGCTGCACAAGGTAAAAATGGAAGCGGGTGTCAAAGCCATCTTCCGCAACAGCAAAAGCGATTTTGAATACCTGTCGCTCGATAGCGCCAACAGCCAGTTTGAGAACGATGCGTCTTTGGGTAATATCTTCAACTATGTGCAGGATGTGTTCGGGGCTTACAACTCGTACCAGTTCAGCCTTAAAAAATGGAATTTCAGTGCCGGGCTGCGCGCGGAAGAAACTTATGTAAATGCCGACTTCGTTTCAACAGGCACTTTCCTCGACAGGACTTATTTTAACATCGTACCCTCCATCGCAATAAACCATGAGTTTTCCGGTAACAGCAGCCTTAACCTGGGCTTTACGCAGCGCATCCAAAGGCCGGGTATTAACCTGCTTAATCCCTTTGTCGACCGTTCTAATCCTGATTTTGTCAATTCCGGGAACCCCGAATTAGTACCCGTGGTGATGAATAATATACAACTGGGTTATAACACAACCCTCGCCAAAAAGATTTCACTATTTGCAGCTGTGGCCTATACTTTCTTTAACAACCTGGAATTACCGGCGACTTTGTTTGATCCTGCAACACAAATCACGACGACCACTTATGAAAACGCCGGCAAAGGCGGCGGCGTAGGCCTCAACCTCAACCTGAATTATTCGCCGGCCAGGTTCTATACCCTGAGCGTCAACGGCAATGTCATGCAGTTTTTTGTGGACGGGACGGGCGATGTAGCTGCCGATCGTATGCATATACTGGCAGGGCGGGTCTCCGTGTCCAACGGCTTTAAACTGGATGGCAGCTGGAGCGCCAACCTGAATATGGATTACCAAAGCCGCGCTCCGCATTCGCTGCAAGGAGTCTCGAATGCTTATGCCAGCACTTCATTAGGTGTAAGCAAGCAGCTGGTTACAGGCAAACTATATGTTTCCGGCGTCGTGAATAACCCGTTCACCAAATTCCGAAATAATGTGACGACGACGACCTCTCCGGATTTTCTGCAGGTAGATGAAACCCAGAAATATTTCAGGTATGCCAGCTTCAGCCTGAATTATAATTTCGGCAGACTGAAAAGCGGCATTAAAAAGAACCGTAAAGGGATCAATAATGACGATGTTGGCGGCGGTAGTTTATGACAATCTGCTTCCTTGGAAAATCACATTATGAGTTTCTGTAAATTGTCGGTCACTTACACATTTGTATTGTCACTTGCTGACACATCTTTGTTGTTAGTTGCTTACATATCTGTGTTGTCAGTCGCTTACATATTTTAAATATAAACTATACCTAAACCGAACCTATTCAACGCTCTATTACCGTCGTTTTTGGTCGTCCCCAATGTTTGCCCGCTCTATCTTGCCTCCCTCTATTTTGTTTTGCTCTATTTTGTTTCGCTAACACTGTTCTCCATACTATTTCCCCACCATTTCTCCCTCTATTTCTCCATCTATTCCTCCATCTATTCCCCTCCGTTTCTCTCTCTATTTCCCCTCTATTTCTCTCCCTTTCGTCCACTCCTGCCCTTCACCCAAAAATTTCCTTATCAGGCGGTTACATTCCGCTTCCCGGCGCTTACTATTCATGAATCGCTGTTTTGCAGGCGATAATGATGAAACTATTAGAAAGTTTTATTATTTTGTCGATGAAAACCCTTAAGCTTTCCGTACCCATGAAAAAAGCTACCCTTTTCTGCCCTGTAATAGGCTATCCTGTGATAGGATTAGTCCTCCTGTTAACGGCACAGGCCTGCCGTAAATCCGCCGAAGATGCGAAACCGGGCGTAAATATCAATACCCAGTCCCGCATTACGATGACAACGGACTCGGTTCCGTTGATCGCAAAGGTGGACACCAGCCAGGCAAAAAAAGTGCCTCTTCCGCAGTCCTCCCCCCTCGGCAGTTGTCCCTTGTCACCTCTTTACGGGGATACCATCGTCTATCCGCAACCGACGAGCGGCGGCGACTATATTGTGACCCCTGTAAACAGTCCGGGCCCGGGCAAATACCTGTCCTGGCCGGTCGGAATGGTCATCGACCCGGTGACGGGCGCCATCGATTTAACGCAGAGCCAGACCGGCATGCGATATGCGATCGGCTATATCGCGAGCGGAACCACGGACACCTGTATAAGTAATCTGGTCGTCGGCGGTGCGGACTATGTAGATAGCGTATATGTCCTGGCGCAGGGCGCAACGGCGGCGTATCCCTACTATGATGCAAACCCATACCTGGCCTCTGTCTGTGCAGGGAACGGATGCTCGTTCGATGTCACGGGATCGGCTGCCAGTCAGAAGGTCGTGGTCAACAAAACGACGGGCGCCATCGATCTGAGCAAGACCCTGAATGGCTCGAACCTGTTAGGTGGCGCATTTGGCATCCTCCCCCTCAACGGTCAGTCCATAACAACCACCATCTACTATAAACTCAACGACCCGAGCAATAACGCCCTGCAACATATCGACGTTCAGATAGCCTACTATAACAGCAAGTCGCTGATCGGCACCGGGCTGTTGGGTACCCTGGGTACGGAGCTCGATAACCTGCTGAACTTTCAATTGCTGAGCACCACGTTCAATCCGAGGCCGCCGCTGATTATTATCGTCAGAAGCCTGGAAGCGAACCCTGTTACGACAATATTACCTCTTTGATGACGTAATATTACCCGATGACGTACTATTAGCTCTTTAGGGACGTTAGGGGTATTGATAAATCATCAATACCCCAATGTCTTTTTATGATGTATGGCAGGCTCTCCATACTCTTACCGGTTTTTCTGTTGCTCTCCTCGTTTAGTCCCGGCCGCCCCGGAGAGCCCCCGGATAGTCTTTTGACGATCTATCACAAAGCCGACCGGTTGTTTCATCTTATCCATTCCACGATAGCTACCGACAGCATGGCCCTGGCAGGTTTTGAACGGGTGATCGCCGGATACGGGGGAAATAACGACACCCTGTTGTTCCAGTGTCTTCTGAAAAAAGGGATCCTGCTGGATGCCCGGGCCGACTTTGCGGGAGCGAAAGACTGCTATTGCAAGGCTTTGAGCACTCATCCGGGAGACGATTCACTGGCGTTTGTCGTATATGTCTATGCGGGCGCCGGCTATTACAACCTCAATATTTTCGATTCCGCCAACTATTTCCTGCTAAAGGCCGAAGCACTGTCCGGGCGCTTCCACGACCCGGAGGATAACGTGAGATTGTACAATACACTCGGGGTCCTGTATCACGACAACGGCAATTACCAGCAAGCTAAGAACTATTTCAGCCAGGCACTGGAAATCGTAAAGGGCAGAAAGCCGTTTGATGTGGCTTCCGCCGTCAGCCTCAAGACGAATATCGCCACCTGCTCCTACCGGCTGGGATTGTACCGGGAGTCTTTGTCGCTCTACCGGTCTATTCTCGCCTACCGTCTTTTTGCAAGCCCCATCTATATGAACATGGGCATGGCCTTTGGCTCGCTCGATCAATACGCCGAAGCGCTGGCCTGCTACCAAAAAGTGGATGCCGCAAAACTACCAGGGGTCCTCAATGAGATCGCCTATTCCCAATTGCAATTGCACCGGCCCGACTCTGCGGCCTGGTGGCTGGACCAATTGCAGAAAAGACGGCAGACCGGTCTGGCCGTGAATAGCCTGGATCTCGGCATCAACGGGCTTTACCGGTCCGACCTGCTCGCCAGCCGGCAGCAATACGGGGACGCCCTCATAAGCCTCCAGAAAGCCATCGTCCTGTTCTCGCCGAATTTCGACCGGGAAGACATCTTTTCGAATCCGGCAGACTTCCAGGGGACTTTTGCCTGTTACCGGTTGTTCGACGCCCTCTCAAAAAAGGGGGCTCTCTTTGAGAAACTGTTCCGTTCACAACCGCGGGAAGAGTATTTAAGGGCCTCCTACGACGCCTATAAGGCAGCCCTAAGCCTTTTACAGTATATCGAAAAAAGCTACGACACCGATGACGCGAAGATATTCCTGAAGAAGAGGACCCCCGAAGTCTACCGGCGATCCCTATCCGTCTGCCTCGAACTTTACCGGCGTCACCCCGGCGACCACTACCTGGAGGAGGCTTTTGTCATCAGCGATAAAAACAAGGCTTCCATTATCGCCGCCAATCTAGGGGAAAGAGAACTGGACAAAATACCGGGCGTCGACAGGCAACTATTACAAAAAGAGCGGAATATAAAGTACAATATCGCCCGGCTGAACGTCAGGCGGGAGAGGTCGAAGGATGAAAAAGAGGCCGAAGGCATGGCCAGGGAAAAAGCCGGCTATGAGATCGAGCTATCGCGTGTGCAGAAAAAACTCGATGAGAACAGCAGCTGTTACCGCCTGAAATACGACGACCGTTCGCCGGGCATTGGCCAATTGCAGGAGCGCCTGGGCGGGAAACAGGCCCTTGTCAGCTTTACGCTGACGACCGATGCTTTGCATGTGTTTGTACTGACCCGGTCTTCGCTGGCTTATACCCGCATCGATTCGCTACCCGTGTTGCAGCGCGCCGCGGAAAAATGGCTGAACGCTTTAAAGACGACGGAAAGCGGCAAGCGGTTCACGGGCTGGCAGGCCGGATCCGACCTTTACAAAATGCTGGTAAAGCCTATACAGGCGTTGATCCCTGAAAAGGACGAATGGATCCTCATCCCGGACGGGTTCCTCTATTTTCTCCCCTTCGAGTCCTTATCCGAGAGGCCGGATACGCCGCCTCTGCTGGAGACGACGACGGTCAGCTACCAGTTCTCCTCCCGTTTCCTGGTCGACTCTTCGGCGTCCGCCGTAAGACCGGAAGCTGTTGCCGCTTTTGCACCCTTTGCGGAAAAAGGCGGCCGTTTTGACGGGACGGGCGATGCCTGGTTCAACCCGCTTCGCGACTCCCGGGAAGAGATCGCGGGGCTTCCGGGCAGTCAATATGTCGATAGCCTGGCAACCAAGCAGCAATTTTTGAAGGAGATCGACCGGTATCCCATCGTACACCTGGCTACCCATGCCGTCTCTTCCGTGAGCAACGCCGCCTCTTCGTTTATCGCGTTTTATCCCGACCACCGGTCTTCGCTGGAAGACTGTCTCTACCTGGAAGAACTTTATGGTCTCGATATGAAGGGGACGCAACTCGTCGTCATCAGCGCCTGCGAGACGGGGCAGGGAGAACTCGTGAGTAATGAGGGGGTGATCAGCCTGGCGCGGGCGTTCGCGTATGCCGGTTGTGCCAGTACGATCAGCAGTCTTTGGAAGGCCGATGACCGGGCGACTTCCTTTATCCTCCGGCGTTTTTATGTATACCTGCAAAAAGGAGATTCGAAATCAAAGGCATTGCAGCGGGCCAAACTCGACTATCTGCGGAGCGACGCGCTGAACAAGAGTCCCGCTTTCTGGTCGCACCTGGTGTTGACCGGAAATACCGAACCGCTCTATAAGAGCGGCGGTATTTCCTGTTGGGGATTGATGGCCTTCCCGGTAGGTCTCGTATTGGTTTATTTGCTGCTCTTATATTGTACGATGCGAAGGTCCAGGGAAGACATCCGGACGACGACATCATGATAGGGATGACTCTTGTCCGTGCGTATCTTGTCCAATAGCGGCATGGCTTCCCGGACGTTGTCCTTCGCCAGCCAGCTCATCGCCAGGTAGAACTCTGCTTCGTCCTCGAAGGTAGCCGATCCGCCCTGCGCGTTTGCCGCGATGATCTTCCTGAATTTATCGATGGCGTCATCATATCTCTTCAATTCCATGTCGGCCATACCTGCGAGAAAATAAGACTTATTGCTTTTTCCCTTTTCGACATTAAAAAGCTTGGTGACGGCCTCCCAATTATGGGTGGTATAGGCGATGTCCATGACATCCGCCGTCCCCGCGTCACGGCTCATATTCAAATCATAGGTGGAATAGTATTTCTCGTAGATCCCGGTAGAGCTCGTCGTATTGTATTTGACGACGGCGGCGCCCACCGTTATCAGCAGCAAACAGGCTGCAACGCGCATTACATTCCGGTAGAGTGTCCGGACGACGGCGCCCCCGGGCTTCGCATTTTCGGTCTGTCGGGTCTGCCAGTCTTTCTTCACCGCTTCCACCTGCTCGTAGACGCCGGCTTCCTGCAACCCTTCCACGGCCAGCAGGAGGTATTCCCACTCCACCGCTATTTCCGGGTCGCCGCTGGTCAACTGTCCTGCTTCGGGAACTATTTTACCCGGATGGTAGCTATCCAAAAGATCTATGAGTTGTTCCTGGGTCTGTGACATGTTCTGAGCTTTTTAGTTTTCGACTGAATTGCCGGCCGGATCATTCGATCTTTTCGATCAGTTTTTAGATTTTATTTTTCGATTTGTCCGACCTGTATTGACTACCGGCCGGCTCTCGCCTACCCGGCTATTTCCCGTATCTGTGCGGCAATTTCGGGGTTGTCTTTTATCATACCCGTCAGTTGCTGCAGGCATTTGTATTTTTTGTTTCTCACCACCTGCTCGTTCTCATAGGGCAGGAGTTCCACGATCTCTTTCATCGACAGGTTCTCGTAGTAGAACAGGAGGAGCACTTTCCTGCACGGCTCGCCGAGTTTGAAAACCAGTTCGCGCAGTTGCCGCTTCTTCTCCATGCTGCTGATGTGCTCGCTGACATCCGCCTCATTTTGCTCGCGGCCGTACTCGAATCTTTTTTCCCGCTTGCCTGCCCTTTCTTTTTTCTTCAGATCGTTAAACCAGATGTTCCTGGCCACGGATACGAGGAAGGTCTTGATACTTGCCTCTCCGCGGTAGGTTCCTTTTTTTACGATCCCGATAAAGGAAATGACCGTCTCCTGGAAGGTATCTTCTGCATCCTGCCGGCTCCCGCCATAATTTATAATAAAAGAGCATGTCGTTTCCGCATATTGCTGATAGAGAAATTGGATAGCCGTGTCCAGGTCTTTTTGCCCGCCTACGGCGGCTATCAATTCACTGTCGGTATATTTCTCGCGGTTTTTCATATAATAGTAGGCGCCGGAGGCTGTGATGTAACCGACCGGGGCGAATATTTTTTGGATAAGGGTATTTTGTGGCCTTATAGAACGAAAATGATAGCGATTGAATTGTATGCCATCGAGTTACGTTTGGATAAGAACGGATAGGAAGGGTTCCGGGCAATTGCCGGGCAGGAAATATTTTTCTATCTGATTGATAATTAATGGGCTGTATTTTAGCCGATTTAGCAGTTGAACCGGCGGCATTCAGCCTGATAATCATTTCTTTACCCAGCTTACTAAATAAGACGGCCACAAGGGACGACTGCCGCCGCAAGGGACGACTGCGGCCGAAAGGCATAATTACGGCCACTCAAGATAACTACAACCACCAGGAATCATTACACCACCCGGGATTATTGACAGGAGATGACCGGCGGGATATGCCGTCCGGGCTGAGCCGGCAAGGTCCGAGCGGGAAAGGTATCGGTCACGGGCATTAATACCCGGGCAGGTCAATACCGCCAAAGAGACGGGAAAGAGAGGGAAGCCTGTGAGCATTCTTAAGGACGGATACAGGCGGATCCTTCCCGGTCTTTTTTGCAAGTAGACGGTCTTGCCCTCATAGCTTTTCCATCGTCAGCACCTGGTCTATCGACGATCCTTTCACATGCAAATAGTATAGCCCTGCAGGAAAGCGGGTGATATTGATCGGCCAGTAGTTGTCTCCCTGCGATACGAACAACGATCTGTATAACAGGATATGACCTGACAGGTCGGTGAGGACCAGATCGACATGGGCGGGCTGTGCGGCTCCGATATATAGCGTGGTGGTGGCTCCGGTAGCCAGGGACGGCCTCAGCCCGACACTGGTCTGCACCGCGATATTGTTCACCTGGTTGTTCACCACGACAATGGAACTTAGTTGCACGCTGCCGTCCGCCTTATTCATTTGGATGCGGTAATAGATAGTACCTCCTATAGCGACTCCTATGGCGCCTCCTTGTGACCCGGGCAGGACCATTGCGTCGGGATCCATATAATGATAATCTGCCTGGCCGGCAACGGCATTGACGATGGCGATGGCCGGAAAATCCCTGCCATTGGTCGACCGCTGGACTTCGAAGGACACCGGTTCTTCGGAAGCATCGATTTGCCAGCCCACGAGAATGGCATGGTTTGCGGAAGGAGTAGCGGTCAGGTTCAGGAATTGAATCGCCAGCGTGATATAGTTTCCGGGACCCTCATAGGCGCCCATATCGGCGTAGGTATTGCCCGGGTAAGGGCGAATGGCGTCTGTTATATCATTGTCGAGATAAATCTGATTCACGTTCACAGCCGGGGAACTGGTAGTCAGATGCAGTCCATCGTCGGCCGTCGCCCACTTGCCATCGGCGCCCGTATAATTACCCGGATAGGCAAAATCCGGATTGAGACTGATATTGCCGACCACGTTGCTGCCGGTGAACGGCACCGCGACGGTGAAGTCGTTGTATTTGACTTTTATACCGCCCGTCGATCCCGCCCCAAAGGCGATGCCGTCCGTAGTATTGCCCCATACGATATTGCCGTAGTACTTGGTGCTGCCGCCACCGGCCTCATAGATACCGGCGCCGGTCACCGCCGTATTGTTATAGAAGGTGCTGATCTCGAAGGTGGAACTGCTCCCATTGTCGTACAGGCCGCCGCCATCGCCGGTGGTTGAATTATTTACGAAGACGCAGTTATACAGGTTCATGTTGCCAGATGTGCCATGATAGATCCCCCCGCCATTCGAAGCGGCGCCCTTGCCGATATTGGCCTGGAAGACGCAATTGCTGTCGGTGCCCGCTGCGCCCGAATAGTCATACTGTCCTGCGCCGTCTCCTCCGCTGGCTACATTGCCCAAAAACCAGCAGTGAGAGATCCGGGAGTTGGCCGAAGCATCGTTGAATACGCCACCGCCGGCCATTCCGCTCGCGGCGGTAGCCGTATTGTTGGCAAAAGTGTCTGTATAGTAATAAGGCTGGCCGCTGCTGATATAACTGGCGCCGCCATAGGCGGCTGCGTTATTCGAAAAATGACACCATGCCGTGGAATCGGTATTGCCGCCTGTGTTGGCATATCCTCCGCCATAGGTGGCGGCATTGTTTCCCGAGAAGCTGCTGCTATAGATCGCCATGCCCGAAGAGTTGTTCAGTACGCCGCCGCCATAAGCCGAAGAGCTGTTGTTTGAGAAACTGCAATTCGACACCTCCATGCCGGGATTGGCGTTGTATACGCCGCCGCCGCCGTTGCCGGCAGTAGTCGTAGTCGTCTTGTTGCCTGTGAAACTGCAGCCCGTCAGCAGTAGGGTAACGGTCCCGTTGTCCTTACCAAGACCGCCGCCATTTCCGGTGGCCAGGTTGTTGCTGAAAGCGCACCCTGTAAAACTATAGCTGCCGCCGGGGATGATCAATGCCCCGCCCCCCTCCGAACCGGAGGTATCGGCGTTGAAGGTATCGCCGGTAAAACTCGCGGTGACACCGCTGGCATAGATGCCGCCGCCTCCGTTATACTGCCCCGTGACAGTGGTGGAGTCATTGGAAATACTGCAATTGGTAAAGACCGGGCTTCCGGCGTTGTACAGATAGCCGCCACCGCCATTGCCGATCGCCGTATTGTGAATGATATTGCAATTCGAGATTTTCGGCGAAGCCCCGCTGCCGAAACAGACGATCCCGGCGCCGGTGCTCCTGGACGGGGACTGGCCATTGTAGGCGAACGTTCCCGCTCCTGAAGCGTGCCCGTATTCGATGGTGAACCCATCCAGGATCGCTGTACTGGTCGCTCCCGGAAAAACCACGACGTGATAAGAATTATCGGAGTTATTCCCGGCTAAGCCGATATCACCCGACAGGATCGTGATATAGGTCGACACGTTCCGCTGGCTCAACGAGGTCTCTGTACCGGCAAAACCACCGTATACGGCCACGCCGTTCGCCAGTACAAAGGCACTGTCCCGGATCGCGCTCGCGGTGGGGTAATAGACCGCGCCGGTCGTGCTCCCCTGTACCCACACGGTATCGGTAGTGGCGGCGTTGGCGATGACATATCTTAAGGCTGCGGCCGGCGCCGCGTTGGCCCAGGACAGGCCGTTCTGGGATCCCGCGCCGATGATCTTCACATAATGTTTTGTCTGGGCTTGAGCCTCATGAACCTGGAAAAGCAGCATGATGGCAAAACAAACGGGAATGAAAATGAGTTGTTTCATTGGTTTGGATTTGGCATGAAAGTACCGACAGGCCTTACCGGCAGGCGAGGCAGATGAGACCTGGTCGATTGGAAGGTCGTCAGGGAATGACTGATATTTGAAATCGCGTTGCTGTGCTTACTATCGCGTATGTATGCGGGCAGCACGCTGGGACTACGCATTAGCCTGTCAGGCAGGCCGGAGAAGGATGTATTTTCATGGGATGGGGCGGTTTTAAGGGTTCGAGGATTTTTAAAGTACAAGCTCTCCCGACAAATCTGGTCACCAATCTTCTGGTCACCAATCTTCCCACAAATCTAGTCATCCCCTTCACAAGATGCAAGGGAAGTGATGTAAACGAGTGCGAGATACCGGTTAGCACTGATCGTAGTATTAGGAACCTCTTATGCACGAGTTAAGTGTTACCGTGCTAAAAATACACCTAAACCGTTTTAGCAGATGACGGAGAGGGATTGGATTTTTTATTCAAAACTCTATTTTTACGGTAAGGATAAGGTTTAATGGTTACGGGATATGTTTGGTAGCAAATAGTCCATGTACTATTTAACAAAAAACCGCTCTTCTGAAAATTGGGAGCGGTTTTTTTATTCCGGTCAGGCAGGTAGTATTTACCCGGGCTTATTCTTTTCCCAATTGCTCTTTTCCCAACTGCTGCAACAGCCAGCCCGTCAGTTTTTCGTTTTGTTCCGGGAAAGACCAATGCCCCGTTTCCAGGGAGAGGAACAGGGACTTTGGAGCGGTGATCTGGTTATAGGCCGCAAAAGTGGAGGTCGGGGGACAGACTTCATCGTTGTAGCCCCAGCTATACATCCCGGGCGCCTTCAGCAACTTTGCAAAATTCAACACATCAAAATAGGCCATGTTGGCGATCTCGTTATCCGAGCGATGCTGCGGATTATTTTGGTCGAAGATATGCGGCCATCCGCCGGCCCGGCCGTGGAGGTAACCTGTCATATCGCAAAGGGCCGGATAAAAAGCGGCCAGGCATTTTACACGCGGATCCAGCGAGGCCGTCACAATCGATAGGGCGCCCCCCTGGCTGCCACCGGTTACGCCGAGATTCGTTCCGTCATACTGGGGAAGACTTACCAGGAAATCATTGGCGCGTACGCAACCGAGATAGACCCTCTTGAAATAATATTGGTCTTTATCTTCCATGTTATAGGTCCAGTAGGCGTTCAGCCAGCCTGCGGACATATCGTCATAGACCTGTCTGTCCATGATGACGGGCACGCCATGTATTCCTATCTGCAGCGTGATCACTCCTTTTTCGGCCAGTTTGATGTCCCCGGAATAAGGTCTCACGCCTGCGCCCGGCACTTCGAGCACGGCAGGATATTTCCCTTCTTTTTTCGGGACGCAGAGGATGCCGTAGAGCCGCGCTCCCGGTTTGTAGTTCTGTAAATTGACCTGGTAGACATTCACGGCGCCCGTGCAGCGATCGGGCAACAATGTCATCCGGGCGTCCATGGGAATACCCGCGTTATCGGCCTTTGCCTTGTCCCAAAACTGTTGGAAGTCTTCCGGCATTGCGACGGTGGGCTGGATGGATGCCGGTGAAAAGCCGGCAGTGGCGAGGCCCCGGTATTCTTTGCCATTTACCACGGCAACGACGATACAGCGAAGGAAGCCAGGCGTTTTTAGAGTCCCTCCGTCCAGGGTCGCTTTCCCGCCGGCTAAAAAAACAGAGTCTTTTTTCACCGGGGGCATCTTTTCGGGGCCGACCTCATAGCGGATGCCTGTATTTTTTACCAGGTGACCGTATTGAAATACGGAGACCTCGAATTTCACTTTCTCGCCGGGTTCGTAGGTCCAGTCCTGATGATCCGGTGATACTACCAGTTTTACGATCTGTTCGGATGGCTGGGCGTGGGAATGGAAGAAAATCAGCAAACAGGCCGGCAGGAGGAACAGTATCCTGCAGGTCTTGAAGGTCATTTCTATGGACTTATGCATCGTTGCAATTTTATGAATTGTGTGATTACCTTTTTATGAATTGCTTGTGAAGTTACTGCTGCCATTCATAAAACAGGCGACTGGCCGTCATTAAAAATATTAAATCCGTTCGATAAGAGGCGGAAGAAACCTAATGGATCGAAAACAGAGCGGCATGAAACAGGGAAGTACAAAACGGGGAGGAATAAAACGGCGAGGAATAAAAATGAAAAAACCGCTACTATTCGTGGCGGTCTTTCAAGGATTTGTGATCTTTCTCTAGGAAATGGATATTGTTGGTTTTTCTGGATAGGTCTCTTTCATTGGAATTGGATAGATCAAAAATAGGATGTCCCTGCCGATCTGCCAAGCGCGGTAACACTCGATTTTTATCGTAGATCTACGATAAAAATTCGCTGCTTTTATTACGGTTTTTGGGTAAAATCACTAAATGTGACTAAAAAAATGAGCGCTGCCTGCTCCCGAATAGTTATCTTTCAGGTACCATGCCAATAACTACTCTTCTGGGATTGTCTGCCACCATTTTGGGAATTCTTTGCCTGCTGTTCCTACTATTGATTCGCTGGAAAAATTCCGTTCTTACCGTACGCTTCAACGAGGCGCTGCAGGCGGAAAACAATGGAGACTCGGAACGGGCCATTCAACTCTACCAGCAGGCGCTTCAACGCGGGCATGGCCTCGCTGCCGGCAATAAAACACTACTACATACGATCGAGCGCCGGTTGAAGACGCTTCAGACGAGCACGGAGTTCGTAAGACGTTTCAGCCGCACGGAAATTGTGGGATAATATTTCGTGACAACCGGTGTATCAAAAACGGACAGAACGCCCTCTCTCAGCGATTCAAATCGATAATTTTCAACGCATTAAGAACGTGGCATTTTCTGTGTGGGATTATTAGGCAACTACAACTCCCCGCCATGTTTACAAACTTTTTCAAGATCGCCTACCGGAGTCTCCTGAAGAACAAGATCTTCTCCCTGGTGAATATATTCGGGCTGGCCATCGGGATGGCCGCCTGTTTCTTCATATTCGAATACGTTCATTTTGAAAAGAGTTACGACCAGTTCAACAAGAATGCAGACAACCTCTATCGCGTAAATCTCTCCTATTCCGGCAGTTTTGCCAATATGGGCGCAACCGCAACCAATCACCCCTCTGTCGGTCCCTTCCTGAAACTGGAGTTTCCCGAAGTATTGGGTTATGCCCGGTTGTTTGATCCCGGGCTGGTGATGAGCGCCACTACGATTTCGTATACCGACAAAACCGGAAAAAAGACCAGTTACAACGAACAAAAAATCTTCCTGGCAGATTCTTCGTTCCTGACGCTCTTCTCCTATCCTTTTGCGGAAGGTGATCCGGTCGCGGCCCTTACGGAGCCCAACTCCGTCGTCATTTCAACAAGAGAGGCGGAAAAATATTTCGGGAAGGAGGAGCCCATGGGCAAGACCCTGTACCTGGATCAACAGATGCCTTTAAAGGTTACCGGAGTCTTCAAAGATGTGCCGGAAAACTCCCACCTGAAATTCAATATGTTGATCTCGTTCAGTTCGGTCGGGCAGGACCGCCGGTTCACCGGCCCGGACTGGACCTGGCCGGAATTCTACAACTATGTGCTGTTGGCGCCGGGTACGGATCCCCAAAAGCTGGAAGCAAAATTCCCGGCATTTATCCAGAAGCATCTCGGTCCTATCCTGGAACGATACAAGTTTGGCTGTGCCTTTCACCTGGAACGGGTAACCGATATCCACCTTCGGTCGACCTATCTCAGGGAGGTCGAAGTGAGCGGCAGCGAACGGGAGATTGTCTTCCTCTCTATAATCGGCATCTTCATCCTTGCCATCGCATGGATCAACTATATAAACCTGTCCACGGCAAAATCCATGGACCGGGCCAAGGAAGTAGGGCTGCGGAAAGTAACCGGGAGCACCCGGCTTCAACTGATCGGGCAATTCATCCTGGAGTCGGCCTTTATTAATCTGCTGGCCCTGGTGGTTGCCACCGGGATCGTCCTTTTCTGTTTTCCTTTTTTCAGCAGTTTTATCGGCAAGGATCTCGGGAAAGGAACGCCTTCCTCGGGCCTTTGGCATGCGCCGGAGTTCTGGCTGATCCTTACCGCCATATTCCTGACGGGTGCATTCCTGGTGGGCGCCTACCCCGCATTTGTACTTTCCGGCTTCAAACCCGCGTTGGTCCTGAAGGGTAAATTCAACCAGTCGGGTAAAGGAATTTCGCTGAGAAAAGTCCTGGTCTCTTTCCAGTTCGTCCTGTCGATCCTGCTCATCGGCGGAACGATCACGGTATTCCGGCAGTTGTCATTCATGCGCAACCAGGACCTGGGGTATAACAAGGACCGGATGCTCATTCTGAAGGCCCCGGCCATCCTGGATTCTACCTACTTTACAAAATTCGACGTGTTTAAAACCGAGCTGGCGCGGAATCCTGCCGTCAACGATGTCGCGATGTCTTCCGATATTCCCGGCAAGATCATCACGCAGAGAAACAGCATCAGAAAATTCGAAGACGATCCCTCGCAAAACTATTTCACCTATTTGCTGGAAGTGGATGACCATTTTCTACCCACGTTTCAGGCGACCATCGTCGCAGGCCGTAATTTCCGAAGGGACGAGACGATCGATTTCAGGATGAGGAGCCGGCCGGAAATCGTCAAGGTGATCATCAACGAGGCGTTGGCAAGAGGCCTGGGGTTCGCCACCAATGAGGCGGCATTGCATCGCCAGTTGAGCTTTGAGGGGCTTCATGGTTCAAAATGCGAGATCATCGGTGTTGTGAAAAACTATCACCAACGGTCTCTGAAAGAGGACTATGATCCGATCATTTATTACTATCCCGAAATTTCAACTTCCTGGGCGTATTTCGCCATCAATATCAATACAGACAATCTTCCTCGGGACCTCGCATCGATTGAAAGCCTCTATAAGAATATTTTCGCGGGGCATCCTTACGAATATTTCTTTCTGAATGAATATTTCGATCAGCAATACAAATCCGATAAGCAATTCGGAAGGGTTTTCGGCGTTTTTACGATCCTCGCCATTTTTGTAGCCTGTCTCGGTCTGCTCGGTCTTTCGAGTTTTGCGATCAGGCTCCGGGTCAAAGAAATAGGCATCCGGAAAGTGCTGGGAGCTTCGGTCTCCGGCATCATCGTCCTGTTTGTAAAGGACTTTGTAAAACTCGTGTGTCTTGCAGCGCTGATCGCGATCCCGGTCGTCTATCTGCTGGCGGAACGATGGCTCAGCAATTACGCATTTCATACGCGGCTGTCCTGGCTGAACCTTGTCACTCCCCCGCTCCTGCTATTGACGATAGCCCTGTCGACCGTTTTCCTGCAGAGCTTCCGGGCGGCGACGGCCAACCCCGTGAAGAGTTTGAAAACCGACTAAAAGGGTTGTATCTATTAGCGACCGGTCCTATAAAAACATGGCATTTTATGAACTCACCCGAATAAAAAAATCCCATATGTTTAGAAACTTTTTCAAGATCGCCTACCGGAATCTCCTGAAGAACAAGATCTTCTCCCTGGTGAATATATTCGGACTAGCCATCGGGATGGCCGCCTGCTTCTTTATCTTCCAGTATGTCCATTTTGAAAAAAGCTATGACCGGTTCAACAAAAACGCAGCCAACCTGTACCGGGTCAATATTTCCTTTACCGGCAGTTTCTCCAACACGCCGGTCATGGCAACCAATCACCCGGCCGTGGGCCCCGCCTTGAAGTTGGAATACCCCGAAGTGCTGGGTTATGCGCGGCTGGTGGATCCCGTGCTCTTTGTAAGTAGCCTGACGATGTCTTATACCGATAAGGGAGGCGCTAAAACTTCGTACAACGAACCAAAGACCTATCTCGCCGACTCCTCCTTCCTGACGCTCTTCTCCTACCCTTTTGTCGAAGGAGATCCTGCAACAGCCCTGACGCAGCCAAGCACCGTCGTGATTTCCAGTAGCGAGGCGGAAAAATATTTTGGAAAGGAAGAGCCAATGGGCAAGACCCTCTACCTCAATCAAAAAATTCCCTTAAAGGTCACCGGTGTCTTCAAAGACGTCCCCGAAAACTCGCATATCAAATTCGACGTGCTGATCTCCTTCCGGACACTGGAGCATGATGGCAGGCTCAAAGACCCGGTCTGGACCTGGCCGGAGTTCTACAACTATGTGCTGCTGGCGCCCGGGACGGATCCCAGAAAAATAGAGGCGAGGTTTCCCGCCCTTATCGAGGAACACCTGGGGCCGATCATGAAAACATATAAGTTTGGCTGTGCCTTTCATCTGCAGCCCATTACCGATATCCACCTCAAGTCCCATTATCTCAAGGAGGCGGAGGTGAACGGCAGCGAGCGCGAAATCCAGTTCCTCACCCTCATCGGCATCTTCATCCTGGTCATCGCCTGGATCAACTATATCAACCTGTCGACGGCAAAATCCACGGAGCGCGCCAAAGAAGTGGGATTACGAAAGGTGTCCGGCAGCACAAGGATCCAACTGATCGGGCAGTTCATCCTGGAATCCGCGCTGATCAACGGGCTGGCCTTGTTTGTCGCTGCGATCATCGTGTTTTGCTGTTTTTCCGCGTTCAGCGTCTTTATCGGCAAAGATATCCGGAACGGATCCGGCGCCGCCAGCCTCTGGCATACCACGTCTTTCTGGTTGGTTTTGGTGGGAACCTTTCTCACCAGCGCCTTCCTGGTGGGCGCCTACCCGGCATTCGTGCTTTCCAACTTTAAACCCGCCCTGGTCTTAAAAGGGAAGTTCACCCAATCGAATAAAGGGATCCTGCTCCGGAAGGTGTTGGTCTCCTTCCAGTTCGTCCTTTCGATCCTGCTCATCGGCGGCACCATTACGGTATCCCGGCAGTTATTCTTTATGCGCAACCAGGACCTGGGTTATAACAAGGACCAGGTCTTCGTTATAAAAGCGCCCCCTATCACGGACACCAGCTATTTCAACAAGATCAACCTCTTTAAAACCGAGCTGGCGAGGAACCCCTCCGTGAATAATGTCGCGGTCTCTTCGGATATCCCCGGCCGGGAAATCTTCGAGCGAAACAGCATCCGGAAATATGGGGAAGACGCATCGCAAAATTCTATTACCTATTTCATAGAAGTGGACGATCACTTTATCCCGACTTTCCAGACCGAACTCGCCGCGGGCAGTAATTTCCGGAGAGACGAAGCTATCGATTTCAGGACCCGGCCCCAGCCCGGATCCATCGTAAAAGTGATCATCAACGAGGCATTGGCCAGGGCGTTGGGTTTTAAGACCAACGAGGCGGCTTTGCATCAGCAGCTCGATTTTGAGTCCCTGTATGGCTTCAAAAGCGAGGTCATCGGCGTCATCAGGAACTATCACCAGCGTTCGCTCAAGGAGGAATATGATCCGATCCTCTACTATTACCCTGAAGTAACCGGGAGCTGGGGATATTTCTCCGTAAACCTCAGCACCCAAAACCTGCGTCATGACCTTGCGTCGATCGAAAGTATTTATAAGGATATTTTCCCGGAGCATCCCTATCAATATTTCTTCCTCAACGAATTCTTCGACCAGCAATACAAGGCGGACCAGCAATTCGGGAAGGTCTTTCTCGCATTTACCATCCTCGCCATCTTTGTAGCCTGTCTCGGTCTGCTGGGTCTGTCGAGCTTTGCCATCAGTCTCCGGACAAAGGAAATCGGGATCCGGAAAGTACTGGGCTCCTCCGTATCGGGGATAATCGTGCTGTTCTCGAAAGACTTTGTAAAACTCGTCTGTCTTTCGGCCGTCATCGCCATCCCGGTCATTTATTATCTGTCGGTGAAGTGGCTGAGTAATTATGCCTTCCGTACTCGGTTGAGCTGGCTGAACTTCGTGGTCCCCCCGCTCCTGCTGCTGGTAGTCGCCCTGCTGACCGTCTTTCTGCAGAGTATAAAGGCGGCGAGGGCCAACCCGGTGAAGAGCCTGAGAACAGATTAGACAGGGTTCGGGTCGAACGACGGAACGATCGGACCTATCAGGGAATGATCGGACCTATCAGGGAATGATCGGACCTATCGAGGGAATGATCTACCGGGACGCGAATTTCTTTTATGAAAGAGGTCACGGGACATGAAAGACCCGTACCTTTGCTGCGATTTATTTGGCTTGCCGGAAACAAAACTTCCGATCATGAACGACTTCATCGCAGCCCGCTCCCAAATGGCCCTCTCGCTCGGCTTTCACATCATTTTCTCGTGTATAGGCATGGTGATGCCTTTTTTTATGGCCGTCTCGCACTTTTACTGGCTGAGGACGCATAATATCGTCTACCGGAATGTCACCAGGGCCTGGAGTAAGGGGGTGGCGATCTTCTTCGCTACCGGCGCCGTATCAGGGACGGTGCTATCCTTTGAGCTGGGTCTTTTGTGGCCGGAGTTCATGAGACAGGCGGGGCCGATATTCGGGATGCCTTTTTCGCTGGAGGGGACGGCCTTCTTTATCGAGGCGATCGCGCTGGGCTTCTTTCTGTACGGATGGGACCGCTTCAACCCCTGGTTCCATTGGTTCACGGGTGTGATCGTCGGCGTCAGCGGGCTGGTATCCGGGATCCTGGTTGTGTCGGCCAATGCCTGGATGAACGACCCTACCGGCTTCGACTATGTCCGGGGACAGTTCCTGCATATCGACCCGATCAAGGCGATGTTCAACCCGGCCTGGTTCCAGCAGGCTCTGCATATGTCGATCGCCGCCTTTGCCGCGACGGGCTTCGCCGTAGCGGGCATACACGCGCTGATGATCCTGCGCAGGCAAAACATCCTTTTTCATACCAAGGCTTTCAAAATAGCCGTGGTCTTTGCGACTGCTGCCGCCGTCCTGCAACCGCTCAGCGGGGATCTCTCCGCGAAATATGTGGCGAAACGGCAACCGGCGAAACTCGCCGCGATGGAAGCGCACTATGTTACCAGCGCTTCGGCGCCGCTCATCATCGGGGGGATCCCGGATGACAAGGCCAAAAAAGTCAACTATGCCATCGAGATACCGGGTCTGCTCAGCTTTATGATCGACGGCGATTTCCATTCGATCGTGAAAGGCCTGGACAGCATCCCCCCGGAAGACCAGCCACCGGTGGCGGTCACCCATTTTGCCTTCCAGATCATGGTGGGTCTGGGTATGCTCATGTTGACGATCGCTATCATGTATTTTACCGCCGTGCTGCGTCGCAAGAACTGGCGGAACAGCAAGTGGCTGCTC
The DNA here is from genome assembly GCA_031292515.1 of Puia sp. Taxonomy (GTDB): domain Bacteria; phylum Bacteroidota; class Bacteroidia; order Chitinophagales; family Chitinophagaceae; genus Puia. Next base: position 50,487 of record JARLGZ010000017.1, read on the forward strand.
CGGCTCTTCGTGATCGCCACGCCCATCGGTTTCATAGCCGTGGAAGCGGGGTGGATCGTCACAGAAGTCGGGAGGCAGCCCTGGATACTGCAGGGCATTATGAGGACCGCGGAAGCGGTGACGCCCATGCCGGGTATCCTCTATTCCTTCTACCTGTTTACCGCGGTGTATTTTTCGCTGGCGATCGCAGTCGTCTTCCTGTTATACCGGCAGATAAAGATGGTAGGAAAGATTTATGATATCTGATCATTCGTTATTTTTTATTCGTCTATAAACCATCGTCATGCTGTATATCGTCATCTCTTATCTCTGGGCATCCATCCTACTCTACCTGCTGCTGGGAGGCGCCGATTTCGGAGCGGGTATCCTCGAGCTTTTCACTTCGGATAAGCATCGCAGCAATACCCGCAAGACGATGTACAAGGCGATCGGCCCGATCTGGGAAGCCAATCACATGTGGCTGATCATCGCCATCGTGATCTTATTTGTGGGCTTCCCGGCTATTTATACCACCGCGTCCGTCTACCTGCATATACCGTTGGTCATCATGCTGATGGGCATCATCGCCCGGGGAACGGCCTTCTCTTTCCGGAACTATGATGCCGTGGTGGATGAGATGCAGTTGATCTATAGCAGGATCTTCGTTTATGCGAGCGTCATCACCCCTTTGTTCCTCGGCATTATCGCGGGGAGTACGGTGGCCGGCCGTATCGATCCCGCCGCCCATGATTTCGTGTCGGCCTATGTGTTTAGCTGGCTGCATTGGTTCTCGGTTGCCGTCGGGCTATTTACGGTCTCCATCTGCGGATTCCTGGCGGCAGTCTACCTCATCGGGGAAGCCGACAACGAAACAGACAGGCGTCGTTTTATCACCAAGACAAAGACCACCAATATCGCGGCCTTTGCCTGCGGCGCCCTGGTCTTCATAGCCGCGAAATACGAAAAGATCCCGTTGGCGGAATGGATATTCGGCAATGCCGTGGGCATCCTTGCCATCTCCGCGGCCTCCGTGTCCCTCATCCTGTTCTGGTGGCTGCTGGTCCGGAAAAAGACGCAGGTGCTCCGGGTGTTGGCAGCCTTCCAGGTGACCATGATCCTGATCGCCATCACCTACCGGCACTATCCGAATATCATCCTGCAAAAAAGTGCCCCTCCCCTGTCCCTGATGAATGCGGCGAACGACAAGACGATTGCGGCACTGGGCTGGGCCCTGCTGATCGGAAGCATCTTCATCCTGCCGGCCTTGTTTTACCTGATCTATAGTTTCGACAGGCGAAACAGGAAATTAGCGGGTACCGGTCATACATGACTTCAATTTATTCCTGCCGGGTCTCCGCAGTTGTGCACAGCGAATTAAATATGTGTTCGAAGGGAATTTCATAGAGTACCTTACAACAAGAAGCCGTCCCATTTACTTTTGAGACGGCTTCCTATCTATCAAATTTATTAAGAAAGCTACCTATGGCTTCCTTGCAGGAATAACAAATTCCGCGGGTTTTCTTTTAAGGGCACCTTCTTTAATGGTACCGATCGTTACCTTGATGAGATTTTCGTCAGGGATCCCTGGAAACTTGCTCCCTCTCTTTTTCCCTTCGCCTGCATTTTTCCCTTCGTCTGCAACTTCTGTAGAAGGTTTATTTGTCGTTTCCATTCTATTTAGCTTTATTAGTTTTTGCATTTCGATTTCCCTTTTCAGAGGAATCCGGCTTTGCATTTATATTCAACACCTTTAATGCATCGACTATAAGGGTACGATTTCTCCCGAGATTCACAACTTCTACCTGCGTAGGTTTTTCTTCTTGAAAAGTATGAAATATTATGCAAATTATAAAGGGGAAAAGTGAAAACAATGCATACCTAAAAGCCCGAAAATAAAAATCAAAATTACCATTTGCATCAGTGGTCGAATTTTCCAGATCGAGTCTATTTTCACGGTAATGCTTTTTAGGATATTGAAGAAGTGTGCGTAGGAAATCTTCGTTTTAAAAAAGTCTTTCCAAACGGCGACGAGAAAGACTGAAATCGCCGGATAGATAATGACAATATTGGAAATTTTCCCGAGGATTTTATCATATTCTGATCTTAGGTCCTCATCTCTTTTTTCATTTATTTCTATCCAAAAATCTAAATCATAAAATGACTTCGGCATAGGCAAGGTTTTAGGCGTTCTCTCAAAGGTATACGCTATTTTGTTTTCTTGTATGAGAAATTTCCTTATGAACACACTGCAACCATATGTACTATCATGAATGCGACCTCCAATTTTAAAACTCCTTTTTACTCATTTCAAACAAAAAATGCGATAGAAAATAAAAAATTTGCATCGAACCCTATTAATCGTAATATTGCAATATGGGAGCGACAAAAACGGATTTGTTCACACGGCAGCAGAATGACATCGCGAATATGGCCAAGGCGATCGCTCATCCCGCCCGCGTTGCCATCCTGCAATACCTGGTCAAGAAGAATGCGTGCGTCACGGGCGGCCTGGTGGAAGAACTGGGCCTCTCCCAGCCCACTACGTCGCAGCATCTCAAGGAGCTGAAGAATGCCGGGATCATCCAGGGCACCATAGAAGGTACCAGCGTGTCGTACTGCATCAACCCAAAAGTCTGGAAGCAATACAAAGACCTGTTCAACGGCTTCTTTAAAGAGGTGGCCGCGAACGGCAACTGCTGTTAAATTTTTTTGAACAGATTTATCGTAATATAGCAATATTAAAATAAATAACATGCCTAAAATCAAACACAAGGTCCTCTTCGTCTGCATTCACAACTCCGCCCGCAGCCAGATGGCCGAAGCCTTTCTGAAGAAATACGGCGGGGATCTGTTTGAAGCCGAAAGCGCCGGCCTGGAACCCGGAAAAATGAATCCCAACGTCGTCACCGTCATGCAGGAGATCGGCATCGATCTCAGCAGCAAGTCCACGCAGGGAGTTTTCGACCTGTTCAGCCGGCACGAACGTTACGATGCCGTCGTTACGGTCTGCGACAAAGAAGCCGCGGAGCGTTGCCCCCTCTTCCCAGGCATGGTCAAACGCATCGCATGGTCTTTCAAAGACCCTTCTGCCTTTAAGGGTACCCAGGAAGAGGTCCTGCAGCATACCCGGGAAGTCCGGGATGCAATCGGCCAAAAGATACAAGACTTTGTCCGGGAAGCCGGACAACCTGGCTACTGGCTGTGACCAGATAACGGCTGTGACCAGATACTGGCTGCGACTGGATACTGGCTGCGACTGGATACCGGCTGCGACTGGATACCGGCTGTGATATAATAGAACGATCATTTACTAGTGATAAACCGATCACTGAATGCCAAACAATAATTACTCACTTCTAAATAATATACAGGATGGAAACGACCGAACAGATCAAAGACATGGTTCGCCAAAAATACAGTGAGATCGCCCTGCAGGATAAAGAAGACAACCAGGCTTCCTGCTGCGGGTCCGGTTGCTGCTCTACCGAAGTCTACAGCATCATGAGCGACGACTACAGCTCCCTCGAAGGATACAATCCCGACGCCGACCTGGGGCTGGGCTGCGGTCTCCCCACCCAATTCGCGCAAATCAAAAAAGGCGATGTCGTCATTGACCTGGGCTCCGGGGCCGGTAACGATGCCTTTGTCGCCCGTGCGGAGACCGGAGAAACCGGGAAGGTCATCGGCATCGACTTTACCCCGGCTATGATCGAAAAGGCCCGGATCAATGCCGAAAAACTGGGTTACCACAACGTCGAATTTCGCCAGGGCGACATCGAAAGAATACCGGTTACCTCCGCCATAGCAGACGTGGTCGTAAGCAATTGCGTGCTGAATCTCGTTCCCAACAAAGACGGCGTTATCAGGGAGATCTTCCGGGTTTTGAAACCGGGTGCACATTTCAGCATATCGGATATCGTGCTGGTGGGAGGGCTCCCAACGAAAATCCGGGAGGCTGCCGAAATGTACGCCGGATGCGTCGCCGGAGCCATTCAAAAAGACGCCTATCTGGAACTCATCACCCTCAACGGATTCCGCAAAGTCACCATCCAAAAAGAAAAGCCGATCCATCTGCCTGATGATATCCTGCTGCAGTATCTGTCCCCCGAAGAGCTGCGCGAGTTCAGGCAATCGCCCACAGGCATTCATAGCGTAACCGTATTTGCCCAAAAACCGGCAGAGGCGGGCTGCTGTGGTCCCGATTGCTGTTAAAGCCAAGCCTTATCGATCCTTTACGCCCTGTCGACGACCTACCAATCCTTTAACGCCCTGTCGACGACCTATCAATCCTTTAGCTGCTTATCAATCCTTTAACTATGAGCAGACCGGAAACCCCGATAGCCATTTTGGGAGACAGGAACCCCGACTATTCGCCACACTATGCGATGCAGCATTATTTTTCCAACCGGGGGCTGGAGATTGAATGGATTCCCACGCCGACCCTCGAGGCAGATGCCGCCCCTCATCTCAACGGTTTTCGGGGGATCATTGCCGGGTCGGGACCCTATCAAAGCAAGCAAGGTGTCATCAACGGGATCCGGTATGCAAGGCTAAACAATATCCCCTTTATAGGCAGTTGCAGCGGATTCGGGTACGCCGTGTTGGAACTGGGGCAAAGTCTGACCGGCGCGGCTCATGTCCTTCATCCCGGTGAAGGCCTGGAAATACCTTCCGGGGAAGACTACCTTCAAAGACTGAACCATTGCAGCGCCGCCGTCCGACCCATACGGTTCGAACTGGTTCCGGGCACCTTGACCAGCCGGATCTACCGGATCTACGGTCCGGCGCAGGAGGAGCAGGTGGCAGAGGCGCTGGGGAGGCTAGTGGCAGAGGCCAAGGGGAGGCAGGCGACAGAGGCGCAGACAGTGCAGGAAGAATCTCATTGCGCCTATGGGATCAATCAGGCGATGATCCGGTACTTTGCCGGTCATGGCCTGATCGTAGCGGCCCTGGATCATGAGAAGGAACCGAAGATCATGGAGTATACCCCGAATGACTTCTTCATCATCATGCTATTCCTGCCCCAGTGGCTCCACAGCCGGACCGATCCTCATCCTCTGCTGGAAGCGTTCCTTGAAAAGGCCGTGGGAAACAAGACCGCGATGGCATGGCAATAAGTTTTTAAAGAATAAATCATGATAACAAATCCCTGACAAGAGCATGCAAAAGAAGAAATTGAGTTTCACCGACCGGTATCTCACCCTGTGGATCTTCGGGGCCATGGCCATCGGTGTCGCCCTGGACTATTTCATACCCGGCACGGCCGGTTTCGTCGACTCCTTCCAATCGGGAACCACCAATGTCCCGATCGCAACCGGCCTCATTTTGATGATGTATCCGCCCCTGGCAAAGGTGAAGTACGAACAGTCGGGCAAGGTCTTTCAAAACACCAGGATCCTCACTTTGTCCCTGGTCATGAACTGGATTATCGGCCCCATCCTTATGTTCATCCTGTCCATTATCTTCCTGCGCGACAAACCGGAATATATGGCCGGCCTTATCATGATCGGCATCGCCCGCTGTATCGCCATGGTGATCGTCTGGAATGAACTTGCGGAAGGCAATCGCGAATACGCCGCAGGCCTCGTCGCCCTCAACAGCATCTTCCAGGTTCTCTTCTACAGCTTTTTTGCGTGGCTTTTTATTACCGTGCTCCCACCCTGCTTCGGCCTCAAAAGCCTCGCCGTCAGGATCAGCATGGGGCAGATTGCCCGGAGCGTCGGGATCTATCTGGGTATCCCCTTTGGCGCAGGTTTCCTGACCCGGTATCTCCTTTTAAAAGCCAGGGGCCGCGAATGGTATGAAACGAAATTCATTCCCCGTATCAGTCCCCTCACCCTGATCGCGCTTCTCTTTACCATCGTCGTCATGTTCAGCCTGAAGGGGCGGCTCATCGTAGCCATCCCCCTTGATGTCGTGCGGATTGCCATCCCGCTTGTGATCTATTTCGCCTTGATGTTCCTGATCACCTTCTTCTTTGGGAAGTCCCTGGGCGCCGACTACTCGCAAAACGCCGCCCTGAGCTTCACGGCGGCCGGCAACAATTTCGAGCTGGCCATCGCCGTCGCCATCGGCGTCTTCGGGATCGATTCCGGGGAAGCCTTCGCCGGGGTCATCGGTCCGTTGGTAGAAGTGCCGTCGTTGATCGGCCTGGTCAATGTCGCCTTCTGGCTCAGACGCAAATACTACTCATCCACTCAACCCGTATAGTCATACAAACGTACAGTTATACAAAAAGGAGAATCGCCCTGTTCAGCGATGGACAAGCCAGCCTTCCTGTCCCCGAAGCCTTCTTTGCCGTCATCGACCCCAAAAGCCCGATGCCTGCCCTGCGGAACCGCCGATAAGGTACGATCGGTTGTTTTTGACGATACTATGTTTTCTCCTGCCAGGGGATCTCGGGCATACTACCCTGAAACCGATGTTTCAGGAATTCCAATCCGTAAAAAACGATGTGTATCGAAGTCTTCTTAACTTACCGAAAATATCACTTTCTGTCATAAACATCATTTGTGAAACTCCTGATCATAGAAGACGAACAGAGCCTGCTAAAAAGTATTGTCCAATATTTCAACCAGGAAAAGTTCCTGTGTGAAACAGCCGTCTCCTATGAGGACGGCATCCGGAAGATAGAAGATTTTCAATATGACTGTATCATCCTCGACATCAATCTACCCGGCGGCAGCGGATTGCAATTGCTAAAATACCTGAGACAAAATAAGAACAAAGACGGGGTCATCATCATCTCCGCCCGTGATTCACTCGATGACCGGATTACGGGGCTGGATATCGGGGCCGACGACTACCTGACCAAGCCCTTTCACCTGTCCGAACTCAACGCGCGCGTAAGGGCCCTTATCCGCAGAAAAAAAGCCGAAGGGGCCAGTATATTGGAGACAGGCGTTCTGAAAGTCGATTTATCGTCCAGAACCGTCGTTTCAGCCGGCCAAAACATGCCCCTGAGCAAGATCGAATATGATCTGCTGCTGTTCCTGATGACGAATAAAAACCGCGTCGTCAGCCGGCAGGCCATCGCCGAACATATCTACGACGGCCCCTCCGAACAGGTGCCCTCTTCCGATTTCGTCTACTCCCATATAAAGAACCTGAAAAGGAAACTGAAAGAACGGGGATGCCATGAAATGATTCAAACCATTTACGGATTAGGTTATAAGCTGACCCCATGAGCAAAACCCTTCAACAAAAGAATACCCGTTATTTACTGATCTGGCTGCCCCTCGTGTTGTTGACCGGTACCGTATTATTTTATCTGCTGATGAGCGCCCATGCGGGTCATATGGCCGAAGAACAATTGGAACTTAAACAGGAAAATATCCGGAATGCCTTCCTGGCCAACCCGGATACACTACCCCGCTCTATTGCCGGCGAATACGATCTGCTGGCGGGAGGCTCCGTCCCGGCCGGTTTGCTGCATAAACAAAGGGACACGACTGTCTACTACCCCTCCAATAAAAGATGGGTGGCCTTCCGGATATTGACCGAACCCTATACGATAAGGGGGCGGAACTATCAACTCACGACCTATATCTCTTCCAAAGAAATCACCCATCTGATTATAAAGGTCTTCATCGCAGAGGTCTTCGTATTTATTTTACTATTGGTCGCCATCGTCATTATCAATCGCAAAAGCTCCGGTCTACTTTGGAGGCCGTTCAATGACACCCTGAAAAAGGTAACCGATTACGATATCGTCGACAACGAATCCCTGGCGCTCAGCACGGAAACCGGCATCCGCGAGTTCGATCAACTGAACCAGGTCGTCGCCACACTCATCGGCAATGTCAACCAGGCCTACCGCAATCAAAAGCAATTTGTCGAGAACGCCTCCCACGAACTGCAAACACCCCTGGCCATCATCCGGTCGAAACTCGATCTGTTGATCAATACTCCCCAGCTCACCGAGGAAACGGCCGGCCTGCTTGCAGATATCACAGAAGCCAATGACCGCTTGAGCCAAATGAATAAAAACCTGCTCCTGCTCACCAAAATCGACAACCACCAGTTTCCCGGCCAGACAAGCATCGATCTGTCCGGCGCCGTCGAAAAACTGCTCGCCAACTATCAGCACTTTTATGACGGAGAGTTGCCTCTTGTCTGGAAGTCCATTCAAACGGGTATCTCCGTGACCGCCAACGCGTCTCTCCTGGAAGTCCTCTTAAACAACCTCATCAACAATGCCTTTGTACACAATATCCCGCATGGGTATGTGACCGTCAGCCTGTCTCCTCACGCGCTGATCATTGAAAATACAGGGCACCCCATCGCAGGCGGGACAGACCAGCTATTCGAACGCTTCAAAAAAGGGAGAGAGCAATCAAAAACAACCGGTTTGGGTCTCTCCCTGGTACAACGAATCTGCAGCATCTATCATTACCGGCTCGTCTACACTCATATGCAAAATATCCACCGGGTCACCTGGGTTTTTAGTCAGCCTTAGGCTTCCCAAATTCATCCAAAATTGAAATTTAGCTTTGTTGGCTCTGCGTTTGTTTGCCCCGTTTTGCAATGCGAAAGCCAATATTTGTCTATGCATATCCCAAAATATCATGTCTTTGTATTGTCCGGCGTCTTCCTCGCCCTCGCGATAGGGTCAAAACCCGCAGCGGCCCAAAAACAGCGCCTGTCCATCCGGGACGTGCTCGCCCTCGTACCCTCCGGACAGCCCCAGTTGCGGGCCTACCAGGAGCAAGCCGCCGCGGCAGGCTATCATGTCGGCCTGGCCAAAAACACGCTCGTCCCGGATCTGACGGCGGGCTACCAGGCCGGGTATGCCACCGACAACAATATCACCGGTATGAGTTATCCCGGTCTGCTGATGCCCCTTTCCGGCCCGGTCTTCGCCGGCAGCTCGGGCAACCTGATCCCCGGCACCGCGCTGGCAGCCTTTCTGCAATGGACACCCCTGACCTTTGGCCAGCGGGCCGCAGCCGTCGAGAAGGCTGGCGCCCAGGTTAAACTTGCCGGCAGCCATTATGACAATGCCCTTTTCCAGCAACGCTATGCCGGCATTCTCACTTATCTCGATATCCTCTATCTGCAAAAACTCCTTAGCAGTCAGCAGGCCAATATCGACCGCACGCGGATCGGTCTGGAGCAATCGCTGGTCCTCACCAAAGAAGGCTTGCGGCCCGGTCTGGATAGCGTGCAATTCCAGTCGTTATATGCGCAGGCCGTCATGGAACGCCTCGGTACTCAACGCCTCTATCAATCCCAGGTGTTGGAGCTCTGCCGGCTAACCGGTCTGCCCGGAAATCCCGAGGACCTGGTATTCTCCGATACCTTATTGACTACGCGGCTACCGCTTTTGCCGGACACCACCGGCACCTATACACAAAACCCAGCCTATCAGTACCAACAGGCGCAGGTCGTCCTGAGCACCGCTAACCTTAAACAGGCGGAACGGGCCTGGAGACCCCGGCTGGACGTATGGGCCAACGCCTATTCCAGGGGGTCCGGTATCGAAGCCGACGGCGCCGTCAATAAATCCGATGGCTGGTCCCTGTCACGCAATAATTATGGGGCCGGAGTCCAGCTCAGCTTCCCCATTTTGGCCTTTGCCAGGGTGAATCTTCAGAAGAAACAATACCGTACCCTGCTCCGGGCAGACCAGGATCAACTCTCGCAGGTATCCGTCAACCTGCAGCGACAGGTGGCGACCGCAGAATCCAATTACCGGCAGAACCTGTTGATCGCCGCCCAGGCTCCGGTGCAATCCAAAGCCGCCGGCCTGTCCTATGAGGGACTGCGACTTAGCTATCAGAGCGGACTCGTCGATTTTACCCGGCTCACGCAGGGACAGTATCAACTGCTGAATGCCGAAGTCATGGAAGCCGGCGCCTATCTGCAGGTATGGCGATCCCTGCTCGATATCAGCGTATCAAAAGGGAGCCTGGATCTATTCGTCGACCAATTGAAATAACCGGATTACAAGAAACAACCGGATTGGAACAAGAATCACCGGATTATAAAAAAATAACCGAACTAATTATCGCCCACTATCATGAAGTTAATCATTGCAGCACTGCGGCACCCCGTCACGATACTGGTAACAGTGATCGCGATCGTGTTTTTTTCTTACCTGGCCATCCGAAACACCCGGATCGATATCTTCCCCCGGCTCGGCCTGCCGACTGTCTATGTTGCCCAGCCCTACGGTGGTTTATCTCCCGACCAGATGGAAGGCTTCGTCACCTCCTATTATGAGTATCATTTCCTCTATATCACCGGTGTAAAATACGTAGACTCCAAAAGCATCCAGGGCGCGGCGCTGATCAAAATCGAATTCAACGAAGGCACCGATATGAGCCAGGCCATGGCCGAAGTCGTCGGCTATGTCAACCGGGCCAGGGCTTTTATGCCTCCCGGCACGGTTCCTCCTTTTGTGACCCGTTTCGACGCCGGCAGCGTTCCCGTCGGCCAACTCGTTTTCAGCTCCGACAGTCGCTCCCTCGGAGAGATATCCGACCTCGCCCTCTTTCGTGTCCGCCCGATGTTTTCCACCTTACCCGGCGTCTCCGCGCCGCCACCCTTCGGCGGCAACCAAAAGACGGTGGTGGTGACGGTAGATCCTGAAAAGCTGCGCGGTTACAACCTGTCGCCCGACCAGGTTGTCCAGTCCCTTGTCAGGTTCAACAGCGTTACCCCCGCGGGAAACATCAGCATCGGCGATACCACCTATCTCACGCCACAAAATAGCGTCATCGAGAACGTACAGGATCTTCAAAGCGTTCCCCTGCAACTCGGCAACGGCCCCGCGGTATATATCAGGGATATCGCCACCGTCAGCCTGGGCGCAGACATCACCACGAGTTATGCGCTTGTCAACGGCAAACGATCGGTTTATATCCCGGTCACCAAGCGGGCCGACGCCTCTACCTGGGACGTCGTGCAACGGGTGAAAGCCGCTTTGCCGGATATGCAGGCCGCCATCCCTTCCGATATCAAGGTGACTTACGAATTTGACCAATCCGGTTATGTCATCAACTCCCTGAAAAGCCTGCTCTTTGAAGGGGGCCTGGGCGCCATCCTTACCGGCCTTGTAGTATTGCTGTTCCTGCGTGACGGCCGCGGCTCATTGATCGTGATCCTAACCATTCCTCTTGCCCTGCTGTCCGCCGCTACTTTGCTCTACCTTTTCGGACAGTCCCTCAATATCATGACCCTCGGCGGCCTGGCGCTCTCTGTCGGCATCCTCGTCGACGAGGCGACCGTCACCATCGAAAATATTCACCGGCACCAGGAAATGGGCAAAGACAAGGGCCGGGCCATCGCGGATGCCTGTATGGAAATCGCCGGGCCAAAACTCTTAATTCTACTGAGCATCCTGGCCGTATTCGTGCCCGCCCTCTTCATGACCGGCGTGCCCCGGGCGATGTTCCTGCCCCTGTCCCTGGCGGTAGGTTTCGCGATGATCGCTTCGTTCCTGCTATCCCAAACCTTTGTGCCCGTCGTTGCCAACTGGATGCTGAGACATCATTTAGGAGGCGGGCGCCCCTCCGCCTTTGATCGTTTCAAGGCCCGTTTTACCCGCGGCGGGGAGCGTTTTCAAGCCAGGTATGTCCTGTTTACCGGAGTCTTTGTATTCGTGTCTATCGGCCTTGTGTGGCTCCTGACCGGCTCGACCGGCACGGAACTCTTCCCCGGCACCGACAGCGGGCAGGCCCAGGTGAGATTGCGCCTTCCCGTGGGCTCCCGTTTCGAACGAACCGAAGACGCCACCCGCAAACTGCTTGCTCTTACCGACAGCATCGCCGGGAAAGGGAATGTGGACATCAGCTCCGCCTTCATCGGCACCCAACCCGCCAGTTATCCCGTCAATTATATCTATCTATGGACCGGCGGCCCGAACGAATCCGTCACCCGGATCAAACTGAAGCCCGGCGCCCTCCCTATCAACGACTTCAGGGAGCGGCTCCGTTTGGCCGTGGCGCGGGACATGCCGGGAATAAAAATATCGTTTGAACCCGGCGATATCGTAGAACAGGTGCTCAACCTCGGGAGCAATAATCCCGTCGAGATAGCCATCGTCAACCGAAATCTTGACCAGGGGAAAAAGACCGCGCAGCAACTCCTGCAAAAGCTATCCGGCATTCCTGAACTGCGCGACCTTCAGATCGCCACGCCTCTTGATTACCCCGCCATCAAACTCGATGTCGACCGGATAAGAGCAGGGCAGCTGGGCATCTCCGGCGATGAAGTCGCCCGTTCCACGGTTGCGGCTACCTCGTCGAGCCGGTTCACCTCTCCCAGCTATTGGTTGGACAGGACTACCGGTACCGCCTACCAGGTGCAGGTCCAGTATCCCTCTTACCGAATGAACAGCACCTCCCAGCTCGAAGCCATCCCCGTCTCTTCCGGTGCAGGCGGTCGTACCCACAACCTCGGCGAACTCGCCAGCTGGAAACATATCACCGTTCCGGGTGAATACGACCGGTTAAACCAGCAGCGGTATATCACCATTACCGCCAATATACAGCCCGAAGACAAGGGCGCGGTATTCGCAAAACTGCGCCGGGCCATCACGGAGATGGGGAAACTGCCGAGCGGCGCCAAGATCCTGCTCAGGGGTCAGTCCGATCTCTTAGACCAGACTCTGCAGAGCCTGCAATCGGGGCTTATCGTGGCCATCGTCATGATCTTCCTGGCCATGGCCATCTATTTTCAATCGTTCCGGATAGCCGTCGCAACCTTGTCCATTATACCGGCCGTTATCGCTGGCGCCCTGTTGCTGCTCTGCCTTACCGGTAATACCCTGAATATCCAGTCCTATATGGGCGCCATTATGGCCGTAGGCGTCGCGATCGCCAACGCAGTGCTCTTTCTCACCAATGCAGAGCAGCTGCGTAAGTCCGGAGGGGCCCCCGGATTCCACATGACCGCAGCCGGTAACCGTCTCCGGCCGATCGCCATGACGAGCACCGCCATGATCGCCGGGATGATTCCCATGGCGCTCGGTCTGTCCGAAGGCGGAGACCAGACGGCACCCCTGGGTATCGCCGTCATCGGCGGCCTCATCTTTTCCGCATTCAGCGTGCTTTTCTTCCTGCCTCATGTCTACCAATGGCTGACCGGCAGAAAGGCCTACCGGCCCGTATCGCTGTTTCCGGATGACAGATCCGCCCACGAAAAAAAAGATAATCTTAACATTCAACCTGATTAGCGTTCAACACGATTAGCATTCAACATGATCAACATTCACCCTTATTAATATTCTCATGATTAATTCCGTGATGATAAAACCAACCCTCCCAAAACGCCCGACTATAAGGACTATAACAACGACTACAACAACGACATTCAATCATATGCAATATTCATACAGCGTTACGACTATCGCTTTTTGCGCCTTGCTGACACTGCTCGCCGCCTGCGGCAATACCGGGAAAACCGACCCCGCAACCAATGGGTCGGCCGCCTCGTCTATTTCTGCCGGCCCTGCCGCCGATACGGCTCAGGTCTTCCTGCTAAAAACAGACACGCTGAAAAAAACGGTCGAATTGCCCGGCGAACTCATTCCCTATCTGCAAACCGATCTGTATGCCAAGGTGCAGGGCTATGTGCGGGCCATGAAAGCAGATATCGGCGACCGTGTCCGCAAAGGCCAGACTCTCGCCATCATCGAAGCACCCGAAATCAACACTCAATTTTCACAGTCGATGGCCGCGCAACAAGCCGCGAAAGCAAAGCTCACCAACAGTACCGATCACTACAACCGCTTATACCGCGCCTCGCAAAGTCCTTCTCCTGGTATCGTCGCACCGATAGACCTCGAGAACAGCCGTAACCAGATGCTCGCCGACAGTGCCTCGTACGAAGCCCTGCGGCAGCAATCCAAAGCCTATAAAGAAGTCTCCGGCTATCTCTATATCACCGCTCCCTTCGACGGGGTCATCACCGCCCGCAAGGCCGATCCGGGCGCCCTGGTCAACGCCAACGCCATGCTCCTCACCGTCCAGGACAACAATACCCTCCGTCTGCGGGTGGCTGTTCCCGAAATATATGTGTCGGCGGCGAACGGGAATAAAAACCTGTCCTTCAGTATCGACGCCTATCCGGAACAACGTTTCAACGCCGTGCTCACCCGCAAGACCGAAACCATCGATCCCGGTACACGAACCGAAGGCTGGGAATTTGGGGTAAACAATAGCCGGCACCTCCTGAAAGCCGGTGTCTTTGTCTATGCCAGGCTTGCCCTCAGCCGCAGCACGCCGTCCTTTGTCCTGCCTCCCGGAGCCATTGCCACCACGCTCGAACGGAAATTCGTCATAAGAGTCAGGGATGGGAAAGCCCAGTGGGTGGACATACGACAAGGCATGACAACGGACGCCGGCATAGAAGTATTCGGCGACCTGAAGACCGGCGATACGCTGCTGATGAAAGCCACCGATGAGCGCAAGCCGGGTACACAGGCTTATTGGAAACTGAAGTAAAAGAACCGGCAAACAGGCAAACCGGCAAATATCACCGTGGCAAATGCAACGGTCTTCCCGTTGTGGCTGTCAGACTGCAAAACAGCCAAATGAAAAGGGGGATATCGTGGGATGGAATTATGGCGCCTGCGCGACCTGCGGCGGATTCTACCTGAATTTGTCCCCGGACACAACGATCAGCAGCAGCACCTACTATGTCCTTGATTATCCGGTCGCCCTGAACGGCGAGATCGCGGGTTTTTTCGCCCAATACAACAAGAACCATTTACCCATTTATGTCTCTGTGAATTGGCAGCTGGCCAGTCTGTCCGACCCCGGTGCACCGGCAAACTGGATCCGTGTCCTGGATATAAAAGCCAGGTGAAGGCGGCCCATGCCGATGGCAGACTTCCTGGTCCGTATGCTGCGGCAATGGCCTGCAGAGCGGTCAATAGGATCAATATAAGAAATAGGCTAATCTAAGTCCATAGGTCCGGATATATCCGGAAAAATAGAGGTAGCTGATGACCTTGCTCGTAAGATTGCCCTGGGCGGCTATTTCTAATTTTCTGTTGAGGCGAACCCCTGCGCGAATGACGAATGCTTCCCAAAATTTTTTCGCCTGGAGAAAACTGGACGAGGTGTCTACGCTGGTAGGCGTCAAATATATGTATTGATTCACCTGGCTCCCCGAATAACCGGAGAAGTTGAACCCCACTCCTGCCCCGAAATAATACCTGACTTTCTTTGTCCTGCGAACATTATAGAGCAGGGACAGGGAAGTGCCGAGATTCCGCTGTTTAACGGAATACGTGTCGTATTCCGGATTTCTGAACACGTCTTCGGTATGTTTGCTGCCATTATACGTTGCCTCCGAAAAAGCCATTTCGAATCTCAGGGTGAAATCATTAAAATTTCTCGGGGACAGCAGATCGATACCCGCGGAAACGATGGGAATCACCGAGTTTTTGAATTGCAGATTCCCCTGCGGCAAATTGTTGTCACCCGGCATGCTGAAAGATGTGAGAGCCGCCCCCGCACTCACAAAAATCTGCGGGTTTCTGATCGCCGCCCTCGTATTGCCCTCATTCCCCGCATGTAACCCGATCGGGTTTTTATCTCCGTTCAGGCGAGTTACGATGGCGACCAGGCTTTTCGAGGAGTATCTCGTATGTTCTATTTCCCTGTCGAGCGAGGCAGACAGGTTCTGCCCGGCATAACCCCGCAACTGCTCCCGGTATCGATTCCATTCGTTGACGATATTATCGGCACGGTTTATACGCAGCTGGTATATCAGTTCCTCGATCGTATCACCGGCAGCCTGTATAAAAAAATGATTCTTGAAATCCACGAATTCATATAAATGCAGTTTCCCCGCATTAGACAAAACCCTCAGAAATAAGGTCTCGTGTCGAACGGTATCCCTCTTTTCGGCCACCTCGCTGAAAATCTCCACCGGATCGACGGAATTCATATCCAGGCTTACTGTCGCCTTCTTATAGTCATCGAGACCCGTGATTTCAAAACATGTTATTTCGTTTACCGTATATTCGGAAATCCTGCGGCTGTTTAAATCGTCCTTAAACTCGATCTTCTCCGGGTTGACCTTCCAGTTGCCGTACTTTATCCAGCCCCTCAGCGTATCCCCTTGATTGCGGACCACGAACCCGCGCATATAGATCCCCTGGGAATAAAGGAGTACGGAACACAAAAGAAAAAAGGTCAGTGAGGAGATTATTTTCATACAGTTATAGGGGGACAATGGTCTTACGTGAATGAATTTAAGAACACCGGGGTCATTGGTCCCCTACAAACATAAGATCCATTTTCTATAACTGCAACCGTCGGTTATCGCTTCGGGGTAACTGGGTATCCCGGACCGCCTCCCCGCTATTCCAAGCGGCTCAACCCCGGTTAATAAGCCGCCGTAAAACGTTCCCTGTGATGATTCTGTTGTTCAAGTTCATCTGCGATGACGACGGCGAGATCCTCCACGGACAATACGCTTCTCCCGTTCGTGTCAAACACAGGGTTGTCCTTGCCTGTCCTGTATTTGCCCTTGCGTTCCCCGGAAGTCCCATGGTGCATTTCGATGGCCGGGCTTAAAAATACCCAATCCAGTTGCGTCTCTTTCTTCAACTCGTTGAGATAATCGCGTGCAGAGCTGGCGCCAGCCTTGTATTCGGCCGGAAACTTCGGTGAATCGACGAGTTGTTGACCCTCTGCGATGAACAGACTCCCTGCGCCGCCTACTACGAGGAGGCGCTTCACGCCCGACTGTTTGACAGCTTCCTGGATCGCCAACGATCCTGCCAGGAAATCATGATAGAGATTGGGATTTGTCCAGCCGGCGTTATAAGCGCTGACAACCGCGTCAGAACCCTTTACCGCTTTCGACAGAAAGTCTTTGTCCGTTGCATCTCCCGCCAGGATTGTCACACCGTTCTCCGGCTGCAGATTGCCTGCGTTGCGAACGATTGCCGTTACGGAATGTCCCCTGTCCAGCAGTTCTTTCAGTACTGCCTTGCCGACGAAGCCCGAGGCTCCGATGAGTGCTATTTTCATATTTTTCGTTTTAATTGACCGGTTTTTGAATGTTCTGTTTTGAAAATTTTGGCTTAAATATTTTGCCCTGGATGTCCTGTTTTGAGTGCTTTTGCTTTGAGTGTTTTTGCTTTGCTCTTCCTTTGACGGATATCTTTTGAATGATGGGATTTGATAAATAATTGGATTTAAGAAATGACCGGATCTGATCGACCGGTTTCGACTTGCTATTTAAATTTTGATCGGAAATCCGCCAGTGTGATGCTCTCCAGCTTTTCCAGGATGGCTTTGTCGGCCTCCTCGTACAGGGTGTAGAGCCGTTCGTTGATTTGCCTGCCTACCGGGCAGTCGGGATTTGGGTGATTTGTACGGCCCAGCAAGGGAGCCTTATTGACCGCCTTATAAATATCGGAAAGCAGGATGGATGAGGCGGGTTTTGCCAGCCGGGCGCCGCCCCCCTTCCCTTCCCGGGTCTCGACAAGACCCAATGATCTGAGCCGGGCCAGGGATTTGCGCACGACGACAGGGTTTACGTTGATGCTCGAAGCCATAAAGGCAGAAGAGACCACGTCTTCCGAACCCGCCAGCAGGGTGAGCGTATGCAAAGCCGTCGCAAACTCCACATTATCCATACTGTAATATTTTTTATTACAGTACAAAGATAGGGGGATTTCGGTGTATTTTTGTCAAGACTTTAAAAAAAATAAACCAGATGGCCAACCCAGGATTCCCCGGTATTCCCAGCGTCGTAAGCAAGCAGAGCCATCACACTGTGAAGGAGACGGTCGACAGGCTGCAGAAAATACTGGAACGAAAAGGCGTCACCATTTTTGCCCGTATCGACCAGCAGGCGGAAGCGCTAAAAGCGGGCCTGTCTCTGTCCCCGATCGAAATCCTGATTTTCGGCAACCCCAGGGCAGGCACCCCGATCATGGCCGCCGTGCCGCTCGCGGGCCTGGATCTGCCGCTAAAGGCCCTTTGCTGGCAGGACGCCGACAATCAGGTATGGCTCAGCTATAACGATCCGGCCTATATTCAGCAACGTTTCTCACTGCCGGAGGCATTGGTAAAACCCACCGATTTCGGATTGCTCGCCGATCTGGCTGTTACCGATTAGAACTGTTAGCGACCAGTGCTGTTGTTGCCCAGTGCTGTTCGTGAGTAGTGCTGCTCGTGAGTAGCGTGTTCGTAAGTAGCGGTGTTCGTGACTGATGCTCTGGTCGATTGGAATAAGCTATTGGTGACCAGGATGATTGGGAATAAAAGAACCTGGTTTCAAACTGGATCGGGACGTTGCGGAAGACCGCGGGCCTGCAAGAGAAGCCGATATTGTAAGAAACGGCGCGGAACTATAAAAGACGATGAAGCTTGGCATATTGAAGGAGCATGATCGTCTTCCCATCTTTGATCCCGCCTGTCCCGATCATGTCCATGGCCTTATCGATGGGCAATTCCAGGACTTCGATATTTTCCTCTTCATGCTCCGCTCCTCCTCCCTCATTTACCTTCATCGCTTTGACATATTCGGCAACAAAAAAATATAAAATCTCCGTTACCGAGCCTGGCGACATATAGGCTTCGAATATTTTGCGGACCTCGGTGACCTTATAGCCGGTCTCTTCCTCCGTCTCCCGCCTGATACAGTCTTCCGGATTGTCCCGGTCCAGCAAACCCGCGCAGGCTTCGATGAGCATTCCCGAATCATTGCCGTTTATAAAAGTCGGCAGGCGAAACTGCCTGGTGAGAATTACCGTCTGTTGTTCCCTATTGTAAAGCAGGATGGTCGCACCGTTGCCCCGGTCGTAGGCCTCCCGGGTCTGTGTCAGACGGGTACCGTCTCTTTTCAGATATTCGTAAGTGATCTTTTTCAGGACGTACCAGTTATCAGAGAGGACTTCGGTTCGCAGGATTTTCACTTCTTTTATCATCGGATTATGTCTTTTAACGGCTCGAATGGCTTTAATGGCTTTAATGGCTCGCAACGGCTCTTGATTGGTCTTAATGGTTAATGGCTCCTAATTGCTCTTAATGGTCCTAATGGCTCTTAAGGGATCTTCCGGCTCTGAATGACCTTAATGACTTTTTGCGGGCCGCCCCAAATATCGATCGCCAGACCGTCTGTATGACGTAAATTTATGTTAATATAAGAACAGCACATGGATAGGAATGCGAATCAGCGAATAAGAGCCATTATAACCGGCACGACCGGCATGGTCGGAGAAGGCGTATTATACGAATGCCTGAACCATCCGTCGGTGGAGGCCATCCTCGTCATCAACAGGAAACCCTGTGGGTATACCCATCCCAGGGTGACGGAGATCATCCACGCGGATTTTTTTAATTTCTCCCCGATCAAAGACCGGCTAAGCGGTTATAACGCCTGCTTCTTCTGCCTGGGTGTCTCCTCGGTCGGTATGAAACCCGATGAATATTACAGGCTCACCTATACCCTGACCCTTCATGTCGCCGAAACCCTGAGCCGGCTAAACCCGGATATGCGTTTCTGTTATGTATCGGGCGGAGGAACAGACAGCAGTGAAAAAGGGAAAAGCAGGTGGGCGCGGGTGAAAGGGAAAACGGAAAACGACCTGATGAAGTTGCCTTTTCAAAAGGTTTTCGCTTTTCGGCCGGGCTTTATCAAACCCATTCCGGGATTAAAATACGCCCACCGGTTTTACCGGTATATCGGCTGGCTCTACCCTATCGGACGGGCTCTCTATCCAAACGGCTTTTGCACCTTGCAAGAAGTTGGACTTGCCATGATCGGCTGTGCCGCCGGAGTGTATGAAAAGAGCATCCTGGAAGGGAAGGACATCATTGCACTGGCTAAAACGGTGCATGACATGCTTCCGCCAAGCGACTGAAGACCGGAAGAGCAGGCGATCGGCGAGATCGAATTGACAAACAGCCATCATCTTATTTTAAAGACAAAAGACGCTAAAATTCCAACTGCCGATAAAATAAAAGATATGAGAAAATATCTTCCCTGTATCGTATTATATTTTTTGAACAATCAATATGTTAGCGGTCAAACGGCCGACACGGCGAAACAAAGTCCGTGGTCGACCCATTTCCAGTTGACCGTTATCAACCAGATCCATTCGGGTTTTAAGGCTGCCTATAGCGGGGCCAACAGTCTGGCGGATACAGTGGAGCCCGGGGCGACCAGTATCACGACAACTTTATTTTTAGGGAGGAAATTGTGGAAGAATGCCGCCATCTACGCCAATCCCGAAGTATCCGGCGGCCGGGGGCTTAGTTATGCCGTCGGTGTGGCGGGAGCCCTGAATGGCGAAACCTATCGTATCGGCAACCCGGAACCGCAACTCTCCTTGTCCCGGGCCTATCTTCAACAGAACATACCGCTCGGCCATACGGGCTATGAAGGGATAGCGGATGGCGCGAACCAGGTTGCCGGGAAGATCCCTTCCAACAGGATCACCCTCACTGCCGGGAAATTTGCGATGTCCGACTTCTATGATAAAAACAGCTACAGCCATGATCCTCGCGCGCAGTTCTTTAACTGGAGCCTGATGAGCAACGGCGCCTGGGACTACCCTGCCGATACCAAGGGGTATACTTCGGGGCTTTTGGCAGAATGGTATGAATCCAATTGGGTCGTGCGGCTCTCCAGCGTGGCCGTGCCCGTCGTCGCCAATCATCCGAAAATGGAATATGTCTTTGACAAGGCGCATTCGGAGACGGCGGAGTTTGAATGGAAGACGGACATCCACAACAGACCGGGAGCGATCCGGTTATTATACAGCTACACGGCTTCCAGGGCTCCCTCCTATAAAGAAGGTCTTGCCGCCTTAAAGACGGGGGACACCCTGCTACTGAATGTGATATCGGGGAATGCCGAAGGAACCTCTTACGGCGGCTCCAAGACAGGCATCTGCCTGAATATGGAGCAGGAAATAGCAGACGGCATAGGAGTGTACGCAAGGGCCGGCTGGAACGACGGGAAACATGCCACCTGGGCGTTTACCGAAATAGACCAAACCATCCAGGCAGGCTGGTCGGTCCGGGGGATGCGGTGGAAGAGAAAAGACGATGTCTTCGGCATCGCAGGCGTACTAAATGGGATTTCCGCGGATCATCGTGCTTTTCTGAAGGCGGGCGGCTATGGTTTTATCATCGGCGACGGCAAGCTGAACTATGGGCACGAAGGAATTATCGAAACCTTCTATAATGCCAGGCTCTTCGATAATGTCTGGGCGACTTTTGACTACCAGTTCGTCCATAACCCCGGGTATAACAAAGACCGTTCGGGACCCGTTCATGTATTCGGTGTCCGGGGACATATCGAGTTCTAAGCCAGGGGTGGTTTGCCGGATATGAATCGGTTTTTTTCTGAAAGCGTGTCCCGATCGGCTGTTCCGCGGTCGGCAATTTCCTGACCGGCTATCCCTCGATCAGGTGAGGAACAAACCTGCTCAAATTATCGGTCACGAGGGTATTCGCTTCGCGGATGCCCATTCCGGCGGGCTGCTGACCGATCACCCAGCTCCCGATCACCGGGTAGTGTTCTCCGAAGTCCGGCAGCGGGAAGAACTGCTGATACACGAATCCTTCTTCGCCGTATTCCCCGCCGGTGCGGGCGACGAGCCCATCGCCGGTATAGATGTCTATATTGGCCCCTTCCCTGGAAAGGATCGGTTTTTTCACGTAGTCCGTCAAATGCCCGCTTTCAAAGTAAGCCGGGAGCAGGCAGGGATGACCGGGGAACAGTTCCCAGAGCAAAGGCAAAAGCGCCTTGTTCGAGAGGATCATCTTCCAGGCGGGTTCTATCAGGAAGGGCCTGTTTGCGGCCGTCAGGATATTCGGTCCGAACTCGTCGGTAGCCAGCCATTCCCATGGGTATAGCTTGAAGAGATTTTTTACCGGCCACTCTTCCCTGTCGACAAATTGCTTCCGGTCTTTGTCCCAGCCGATATCGTCGATAAACAACAGTTTGGTGGAGATCCCCGCCTGCATGGCGCAGTCTCGCAGGTATTCGGTATTGGAGAGGTCTTCCAGGGTCTCTTTCAGGCAACTGAAGTGCAGCACGCCGGGGTATAGATAAGCGTGCAGGAACCGCCAGTGTTCGATGAGCTTCTCATGAATGCTATTGAACTGATCCTTCGATGCGTCAAAGTCCTGGAGCCAGAACCATTGCACGATACCGGCCTCGTAAAGGCTGGTGGGCGTATCGGCATTGAATTCCAGCAGCTTCACCTGGCCATCCTTATAGCAGAGGTCGAACCGGCCGTAAATGGATGGGTGGTCTTCGTTCCAGGTTCTTTCCAGGTAAGGAATAAAGGCTTCGGGTATATGGAAGAGAGAGTATAACTTGTTGTCGATCGCATGTTGTACGGCCAGGATACAGAGTTCCCACAGCTGGGCAGTGGCTTCCTCTATCCGCAGTACTTCGTCCATCGTGAAGGAATAATAGGCGCTCTCGTCCCAGTAGGGGACATTGGTCGTGTGGAAACCGAAACCCAATTGTTCGACAGCCTGCTGCCAGTTGTTCCGGGGGGGTGTGGTGATTCGTCTCATGGTAGATTATTAAGTGTTGCAGGCGATTGATCGTTGCAAGGGTTTGAATGTTGCAGCTGTTTGAGAGATGCAGTTGTTTAGGGGTGTAATTGTTTGAGGGTTGCAGGTGACTGATCGTTCTGCATCCGTGTATCAGGAACTTGCCGAGCTGCTGCTTTTCCCCCAGCCGCCCCGGACGATAAAATGATTGTTTCGCCAGAAGGCCCCCCGCCTGTAAAACTTCCCCGGATAGTAATACCCGGGCCCGGGGGGGCCGATATAAACGAGGCCGAAGGGATTGAAAGAATAATTCCACAATTCCCAATAGGCCTCCTGGCAACACAGGTTAAATGTATTGGGATAAGGATCCTCCTTGTAAACGGGTCCTGCGGTGAGGGTCGTATCCGCCGGCTCGGGGATGTTCGTGACGGGTATCTGGGGCACGAGCGAACGGTTGCAGGACGCCAGGGCCGCGGAGATCAATACCAGTTTTATTTGTTTAGATTTTTTCATGGTTATACATTTTTATCTCACGATGTTTTATCCCAGGATGTTTTCCCCCGGGGGGGGTTAATGAGCGCCATATACCAGGTCTATCGTGAAGGCATGACCGGCCAGATCGGTCCCTCCCGTGTTGCAATAATTGATCAGGTGATATTTCGCGGCAAGGCCGAAAAAAGACCTCCTGTGGAAGAAATATTTACACCGGATGCCGTTGCTGAAGTCAAAGGATCCCACATTTAACGGGAGCGGCACCGGGCTGCTATCGCTTCCCCATCCGCTGGCTACGCTGAAATAATCGTACCCGATCGCCGAAATGATACCCCACTCGAAATGGGTTCTGCGAACAAGATACCGGGTATAGTCGAAGCCAATATAGCCCCCGTCATAATAGCTGCTGGTATGGAGCGTATCGTTCCTGAGCACCATATAGGGATGCGGCGTCGGGTAGAGGAACCGGAAAGACCACACCAGGTCGTATTCATTCTTCTTGTTTCGGCCTCCTATCAACAGGCTGAGGGACGGATGTGCCCCGAGGGTCTGTAAATGACCGGTAGGCAACCATATTCCAGCCATGATACCCGTTGTAAGCTCTTTATCATGCCGCGGGTGACGGTAGGCAAAGTAGTCATCATCGTAGCGGTCCAGCCTCCGCCGGAAATCGACAAATCCGGGGTAGCTGTCTTTGTCGTGTCGCAGGGTATGCCGCGGGCGCAGGATATCCCCGGCGAATACATGGCATAAGAAGGTCTCTTCGGCATCCAGCTGCCGGGAGGCCAACAGGCGAAGTGCCCAGGAACGGATGAAAACAAGCAGCTGACGCGCCTCAGGCGTAGCATCGTAGGAGTAGGTGGCGGAAACGACGATAGAATAGCGGAACCCGGAGGTCCCGTCTGTCGCTTCTTTTAACTCCCTGGCATAGTCGTCCAGGAAATAGAAGGCGTCACAGGGCAGGTTGAGCATGGACCAGGTTCCATTCTCCATGTCGAGCAAGGCGCCGATGCTGAAAATCAATTCGTCGCTGGGTGTCTCCGACCTCTTCCAGTTTTCCAGGAAATTCCGTACCTGGCGCGTCTGACCGTCCTTCAGCAAGCCGGGTAAAATAAAGGCTGCTTTATGGAGATAGCGTATCTGCCGGTAATAGTCGATCCGGCCGACCGTATCGGGCCTGTTTCGCGGGTTGCGCTGAGCGTTGACCGGGGGGGTGACTTGCGGGGTGTGCGGGGATGGGTTTTGGAAGCTGCTTTGCGCATGGGCGAACACGCTGGTCGCCGGCAGTAAATATAAGATCAGGACGGTGTTTATCGATAGACGCATGACTTGAGAATTTTTCGTGGTTTAAGGATTCGACACCGTCTCTTTTTTAAGCGCTACGTTGAGCTGCCCGGGAGACAGTTTGTACATGGCGCCGCTTTGCCGGTCGGCGAGCAACCCGAGCGGCCCCACTCCCAATGCAAAATCGCCGGCTACCAGGCCGCTGACCTTCCTGGAGAAAGACATTTCATAGGGCAGATAGCCCTCCCGGGATAGCCTGATCCGGTACCGCTTTTTACGGCTTAACACGACAATCAGCGGAGTAGCCCCGATTGTTTCGCCATCGACGATGATGGCGGCCCCCGAGGGGTTGCTGGAGATGGAAACTTCCTGGCTGGGGCCGTTCATGACGGAGGCGCAGCCGGAACAAAAGAATAAGCAGACGGGCCATGCCGCAGGGAGTAGATATTTTTTCATGGTTAACGATTTACGGTACAAGGGTTCCGATATGCAAAGATTGCAAGCGCTCATTAGAGACCGTTTAAGTACACATTAAGGGGAGGTTAGAAAGGGATTAGAATGTCTTAACCCCTGGTGACGTCAGATGGCGCCTGGAGGCATTGGGAGGTGCTGGAGGCGCCTGGAGGTATTGGAGGCGTCTCCAGGCACTGGTGAGTTACCCCGGCGCTGCAAGGCTCAGGCAAATGTGTAGTCAGAACACAAGCTGACGCGAGATGTCCTGAGAATATTTGAGGATGAAAGAGGAGTGAAATAGCTTTGTATTTATTAAATAATGCAAGAGCTATGGAATACAAGCCAGACGTACAACTCATCTTAAATAGCCTCAATAAAGAGCGGAAGGAATTAAGCGATAAGCTATCGGAAATAGATAAACTGATAAAGCGGATCAAATACGGCAATGTCAATCTCGGGTTAACAAAGGGGAATATCCCTGAGAATGATGGTGAGGATAACGACAGCGTATCTGCTTCCAGAGCTTTCCCACTAAAAGCCGATCTTAAAGTTCAGGTTATCAGGGTAATGGATATTTTAGGAGAAGCAAGCAAACTCAATGCAATTCAGGAGAAATACAAGGAATTGACAGGAATAAAGCATAATTTACGCGAGGTTGTACGATCCCTGAACAAACACGACATCCTGAAACTACTCCAACCAAAAGGCATAGAACGTGGTTTATATTGGATAAAAGCGGAATGGCTGGAAAATGGTGTCCTGAAGGATAAACACAAGTTTGAAGGATTTGACCTGCTGTTTACTGAGGATAGTATAGAGTTTAAGTGAGAGGCAATTTGTTATTACTACGGAAGCAAAGCGCTTATTTATTTACATGATAATCAATTAAATACGGTATTGATAAACTTTTTTTGAAACATAAGCGTTATACGTAGGTGCGATCTTGGTCTAACTATTGCATTAATGACATAGAATTGTGAATTTTTGTGCGAAAGTGAGAAAGTTTGTGAAATTTGGTGTTATTTTATGCGTCGGATCTTTAAACCTTGTCAATTTACTAGTGTAAATCCCTTTGCAATGTCTACCCCTCCATTCGTTATAACACGTAATCATGTTTGCAAATACCATACAGATCGATTGTATCCCCGGTCTTCCTATTTGAGCGGAGCCGCGACTATTTTCAATATTGCTGGCAACTATTGTAAATTTAACTATTCACATTCACCAGAAGAAGCTGATTTTAAAGCACTTTTGTCTGATTGGGGAGTTACAGCGGAGGATTTGCAAAGAGCGATAGAGATAATCGGTAAAAAATACGAAATTAGCGGTTATGTCTCAGCAACCGCCAACTCCACCCCTGCCCCCAGACGAGAACTTTCCTGTTCCGCCAAATAACCCTGACAATCAAAACGAAAGTCCGGGAAGTCGTGTTCCTAAAGATCTGGCCAAACTTCTTGAATCTGTTCCTAAAGAGCAGAGAGCGGAAGTTATTGAGCACCTCCTAGAGCAATTTGAGATAAGCGGCGAAAAGAGCTTTAGTATGGCAACAATGATGCGTTTTAGCGGCCCAATGCCTCATCCAGATATACTTCGGGGCATGGAAGAAATTGTTCCCGGCTCTGCTAAGGAGATTATCGGAATGTCTCTTTCTCAAAGCGAGCATAGAAAAAATCTTGAACAAATAGCATTAAAAAGTCAAACTAAACAAAGCTCAACAGGCCAATGGTTGGGCTTTGTAATAGCCATTTTCGGATTGGGGGGAGCTTTTGCGTTAGTATACACAGGCCACGATGCTGCCGGTTCTGTCCTTGGCAGTTTCGATCTTATAGGGTTGGTTTCAGTGTTTGTTTTTGGTCGCCAAGCGCAAAAAAGAGATTTGGACAAAAAGAAGGATGAGTAGAGTTAAAAAATTAAGTGATAGATTGATCAACCTACGGGATGGAAATAATAAAAGATAGTTTAAAGTATTAAACTATCAATTAAATTACTTATCTTTAGAACATGCAAGGAATAAAGCTATTAAAAACGGTCAAAAACTTCGCAGTAGGCGAGGGGGTAACACCGTCTTACATCTACAAACTTGTAAAAGAAGGGAAAATGCAATTAGTATTGATTGACGGGGTGAAATTCGTGGATACCAGCAAATACAATTCAATACCTGTAGTCAATAGAAGGAAGTAATATATTTTTTTGTCTAATTAGTTGAAAGTTATAAACAATAAACAAATATACCATAAACCAATTCAGGGCCGATTATCCGGATAATGATGCCTGCCTGCATAAACTCTATACTTTGCGGTTTACTGGCTTAATATGCCCTAAATGTGATTCTGATAAGCCATTCACAAGAGTTAAGGATAGAAGGTCTTATCAATGCCCTTCCTGTGGTTTCCAGGTATACCCAACAGCCGGAACTGTCTTTGACAAGTCTACAACCCCACTCACTCATTGGTTTTATGCAATCTATTTGCAGACCACAACCCGGAACGGTGTAGCGGCAAAGGAATTGGAGCGCCAATTGAACGTTTGCTACAAAACAGCCCTGAGAATGGCGCATCAAATAAAACTGCTTATGTCTGACAAGGCTTTCAAATTAACAGGCACGGTACAAATTGATGAGGCATATATCGGAATGAACTTAGCCAATAAGCACAGAAAAGTACGGGCTGAAATATACGCCAATGGCGAATCCCGATATGATTATAAAACCGGCGTAATGGGCTTTATTTCGGACGATTATACTGTATGACGGTAAATTTCTTGTAATAGTAAACGAACAAGTTGTAGGCGCTTACGATACAAATATTCAAGCTTATACGGAAGCCTCAAAAAAATACGAGGCTGGCTTATTCCTTATACAACGATGTTCTGCTGGTAATCAGGATTATACTCAAACATTTCATTCACGAGTTTCATTTAGTAAATGAATTTCAAGCACAAAGATCCTTCGCACGTCTTTACAACAAAAAGCATTGGGATAAGTAGAATGCTTGCGCTGGATATTGAAATAACACCCTTTTCCAATCCTGCGAGGAGATTCAAAACTAAAGGTATTTGGGATACAGGAGCAACAGGTAGCGTAATCACCCAAGAAGTTGCTGATGTACTCGGTATTAAACCGATTGGTAAGGCCAATGTAAATACGGTTGGAATAAGTGATTTCACTACTGACAGATACATGGTCGATATATTTTTAAAAGCGGACGTGCGAGTTCAGGGGGCTGAAGTGACTGTTGGTAAAATAGCATCCGATATGGGATTCCACTGTCTTATTGGAATGGACATTATAACATTGGGGGATTTTTCCATTACCAATTTTGAAGGCAATACATGTCTTTCCTTTCGTCTTCCTTCGCGTCATCAAATAGACTATGTCTTACAAATGAACCGAGAACTGGATATTGTTAAGCAGCATTTTAATTCAGGTAAGAATGTAAATACTCCGTGTTCGTGCGGTAGCGGTAAGAAATTTAAGAATTGTCATGGGAGAGATTGGGAGACCGGGGGTGTTCCAAAAATTGTTTTGCGCAATTATCGCAAATTACGATGCATCGAAGACTTTCGGGGGGCGCAGAGTCGAGGAAATTGATTAAATTAGCTGCAACTCCGGGGAAGGCCGGAATTTTATAAAAAATTTATATATTTATTATTTTTCTAATACCTTAGAATATTCTGGCTATAAAAAAATCGGCCTTGCTAAAGCAACCAGGCTCTCTTAAAAGTATCCGTAAGCATGAGACCTCAACTACATAAACTTCCTCTTTCTCCGGACTCCTCCTTTATTCATGTCAATTGGGAATGTAACTATTTCGATAAAGCCTGGCATTTCCATAAAGAATACGAGCTGGTCCTGATCGACAATACCGAGGGCACCCGGTTTATCGGGGACAAGGTCAGCTTTATCAAGGACAGTGATCTCATGCTGATCGGGCCGAATATTCCGCATCTATACCGGAACACGGAAGAATATTATCAGAACAAGGGCCTGGTCGCCCGGTCCAGTTTTATTCATTTTACCGATGACTTCCTCGGCGATCCGTTTTTCGATCTGCCGGAGATGAAGGCGGTCCGCCTGCTTTTGAACAGATCCGCGCTGGGTCTCGAGATCAACGGGCATTCCAACAGCTATATCAAGGCCCGGCTACGGGAGATGAGCACGGAGACGCCGGCGAGGCGCCTGCTGAAGTTATTGGACATCCTGATTTTTCTATCCACGAGCGAAGACCTGACACCTGTCCTGTCCAGTGCCTTTACCGCCAGCAACAGCAATGACACGGACAAGATCGATACCGTTTTCCAGTTCATATTGAAAAACTATAAAAGCGAGATTTATATCGGGGAAATAGCGGAGAAGCTAAATATGAGCATTGCCTCCTTTTCGCGGTATTTCAAGCATCATACCCGGAAGACATTCTCCAACTATGTGACCGAGATCAGGATCAGCCATGCCTGTCGCCTGCTGATGGAAGGCAACTACAGTATCTCGGAGATCTGCTACCAGAGCGGGTTTGAGAATCTCTCCAATTTTTACCGCCATTTTAAAAAACATACCGGCCTGATCCCGAAAGACTACCGGGGACGGTTCCTGTCGGCGCCCGGACGTGTCCGGGGAGTGCTGGTGTGACAGAAAAGACAGCCCCGCAGCCCCTACGTACAAATTGGCGTTCCATTGTACGTCCTAATAAGTCGCACGGCCGCCCGAGAGGTCGAATGTGAAGCCGGTGGTAAAACTGTTGCTGCGCGAGACGATATAGGCGGCCATATTGGCTGCTTCCTCCAGCGTACCGCAACGCTTCATCGGTATCTTGTCGGTCATATATTTCACCTGCTGCGGCGGCATCATATCTACCAGGGGTGTCTGGATAACCGCCGGGGCAAGGGCGTTTACGGTGATGCCCCGTTCCGCATACTCCTTTCCCTGGACCTTGGCCATACAGATCACGGCGGCTTTCGAGGCGGAATAGGCCAGCATGCCTGCGTTGCCTTCCTTTCCCGAAATAGAGGCGATATGCAGGATGCGGCCATAATTGCGGGAGATCATATGAGGCAACACGGCCCTGGACGTGTAGAAGCTACTCATAAAATTCGTCTCGAAGACTTTGTGCAGGTCGTCGCTGCTCACCTCATGACTGGAGATATTCGTGATG
Organism: Puia sp.; assembly: GCA_031292515.1. GTDB lineage: Bacteria > Bacteroidota > Bacteroidia > Chitinophagales > Chitinophagaceae > Puia. Next base: position 80,332 of record JARLGZ010000017.1, read on the forward strand.
CCGGTAATGCCAACGCAGTTGACCAGGATATCGACCCTGACAAACTTTGCGACGACCTCTTCGATGACGGCCTCCACGCGGGCCTGGTCGGTGACATCGATGGAAATGATCTGAACCCTCTCCTTATATAAGGCAAACTCTTCCTGCATTCGCTCCTGGTTCATGTCCAATAAAACCACCTGCGCGCCACCCGTCAGTAATTTGTGCGCTATTGCCAGTCCGATACCGGATGCGGCGCCGGTGACGATCGCAACCTGTTTATTAAATTCGTCCATTGTTCTTGTTTTATTTTTTGAAGTTTCCGTCATTTGCCGCCGCTACGACGCGCTTATTCAATTCCCTGATATAATTCACGCTGGATGCGTCGGGTATATAGGCAGCCTTGCGTGCAATACTATTTTTCAGGACACCCCTGGCGATGAGCAATTCCTTTTCGGCGTAATGGAACAGCTCCATATTCTGTAGCGAGAAGAAGATCTGGGGCATTACTTTTTCGAAAAGATCGAATGCCTTGTCATGCTGTCCCTCTTTGCGCAGCCGGAACACCTTTTGGAGGATGTCGGCCACACCCAGGCCCGGCATGACACCCGTGATCCCGATCGGTATCAATTCCAGCATATACAAACCTCCCCATCCCTCGAACAGGCCCACTTCCCCTTTTGTCGTGTGGATGATATCCTCAAATTTGGGCGCGCACAAAGGTTCTTCCAGCTTCAGGTATTTGAAATTCGGGTTCTCATCCATCAACCGTTTGATAAAGGAAGCGCTGATAGAGGAACCGCCGGGATTAAAATCCTGGATCAACACCGGTGTTTCGGGGATCGACTTCAGAAAGCCGCCCAGGTATTCCCGCAAGGATTCCTCCGGCAAAGAGAAAATGCGGGGAACGGCCAGTGAGATCACATCCGCACCGGCTTCCACATTGGCCTGTGCAAGCCGGATGGCCGTTTTCAAAGAGGGGTGATTGGATTGAGCCACGATCTGTATCCGTCCGGCAGCCTGGTCTACCGCAATTTTTACGACACGCAATTTCTCCTCGTCGGTCAGTTTATAAAATTCGCTGGCATAGGCCGGCAGACAGACGGCTTGCAAACCGCCTGCTATCGCAAAATCGATCAGGCCGCGAAGCGCCTGCTCGTCGATCTCTTCGGTTTCCGTGAAAGGAGTGGGTACAATCGGTACAACTCCTTCCAATAATTTCTCTGAACGTTTCATATTGAAGATTTACATTTTTCGATTTACACTTTCCGATTTACACTTTCCGAATTGCACATTCCGAATTGCACTTTTCGATTTACGCTTTGATGGCATTGGCATTTCGTGTCGCCCTGCTTTCTATGATCGTCAGGATCAGCAAGGATGCCAGCACCAGTACCCCGCCGATGATCGCCTGGCTGTTGAGCTTTTCCCCCAGCCAGATCGCGGCGATCGGCAGACCAAAAAAAGTAATGAGGTAATTCGAGATCGCGACATCCGTAGCCTCAAGGCTTTTCAACGCAATAAAGAAAAGCACCATAGACAAGAAATTGTGGAAAAGCGTCAGCGTGCCCAATAAACCTATCCAGGTATCCTTCGTGAATTTCGGGATCCGCGCAAAAATATCCGGTTCGTAGGCCAGGATAAAAGGCGTCAGCAGCAGCACCATGATGACATAGGTATAAAACACCATCTCCATGCCGGTGAATCGATCCGCGATCTTCTTACATCCCACATTATAATAGGCATTGCCTACCAGCGCGAGAAAGATCAGCAGATTGCCGGTTGCATATTCGGAACCAAAGTTCATCCGGTGGATATCATTGGTCGAACAAAGCACGACTCCCGCGATGGCGACGGCGAAACAAAGCCATTTAATACGGCTCATTTTCTCTTTCAGCAGCAGGAACGCGAGAACCGTCGTCAGGATGGGCAGGATCAATACCAGGATGGCGGCGTTGCTGGCCTGGGAATACCGGGTCCCGATCGTCATCAGGACCTGCGAGGGAAAAGCTCCGAGGATCACCAGCGGAACGAAGACCAGGATATCTTTGAGCTTACGCTGATGGCGTCTGTAGTCTTTCACCACGAACGGCAGCAGCAAAAAGACGGAGAGGAGCATCGGGCACCACACCGTAAAATAGGGCCCTACCTGGTCTTGTATGAGCTTGATACCCGTGAACTGCAGCGACCACATCAGGTTACAGCTAAACAACAGTATCCACGCTACTAGTTTCTTATTCATAGATCAGAATCATCGTTGACAGTGGTTAATACATTTCCGGTGGCATATTTACTGATGGCCGCCTGGTCCAGCTTGATACCAAGACCGTCACCCTGCGGTACGATGGCCGCTCCTTTCTCGAACCGGATGGGATCCAGGATCAGATCGTCCTCCCTTACCAGTTCGCCGAAAATATCCGAGGGGATGGTACAGTTGATGCTGGCGGCCGCGATATGCAATCCCATGGTCTCCGAGATACCCAGGTCCACTTCCGATCCCCGCCAGCACGGTTTCCCTTCCAGGTGGGCGATCTCCGCCAGCAGCACACTATTGAATGCCGACCCGTTGAAATTATAACCATCGACGGCATCGGCGCGTACGAAGGTGATCATGTCCCGGATATCCTGCGTATAAGGCAGGGAGATATGCCGGTACAGGGGAATGCCCAAATGTTTTTTCAGATAGAGAAACCCTTCGACATCTCCATGTAGGATCGGGTCTTCCAGGCCGAGCATGACCTCCTTGTCGACCCCTTCCATCAGGCGGAGCGTCGTCTCCACGTCGGTCCAGCGCTGGTTGGGGTCCAGGATCAGTTTGATCCCGTCACCGCATTTTTTCCGGATCTCCGTCGTCCACAGGCGGACGGGATCTTCATCGGAGCATTTGAATTTGAAAACCTTGTGACCCTTCTGCATCGCTTCAAAGGCTTTCTGCGCGGCGTCTTCGGGTGTGCGCCGCCCGGTCCATCCGTTGCAGTCGATCCGGTCGCGATATCCGCCGCCGAGCAACTGGTAAACCGGTACCTTCAGCAGTTTGCCGGCGAGATCGAGTACGGCCGTCTCGAATGCCTCATAGATCCGCTGATCGGTAACCGGTAGCCTGCGCCAGTTCAGTTGCAGGACATCCCGGCCCAGGAAATCCGACATCGCCTGGCCGATGAGTTTGGCGGAGGCGCTGCGATAGGTCTCCCCGATGCCTGTCAATCCATTCTCCAACGTGATCTCCACGATCCATTTCGGCTGGTTGGCAAATTCCGTCCAGCTTTCCCCGGTCAGGAATTTTTTTGCGAAAGCCGTGTCTTTGTCGAGCACCGTGGGGGAGTTCAGGCTGCCGGGCCGGGCCGGGACGATGACTTCCGTCGCTGCTATCGATCGTATCAATGTTCCTGCTTTCGCGTTCATATCTTTTTTGAATATTTTTCTGCCAGTTTCCGGATATCGTAGCTGAATTCAATAAATGTCTTCTCCCAATGTTCTGCCGTTTCCGGGGTATAAGGATAGAAGCCCCGTGCATTGCTGACGCCCTTTGCTCCTTCCGCCACCAGTTTTTCCATCAGGGCCGGCGTCTTTGAGGTGTTGTCCAGTTCGGGAAAGAGGTCTCTCATCACCGTCAGGTAGGCCGGGATCCCGGTGAGATCCATGAACCGGAATGGACCGGCAAAGGTGATCCAGTAGCCCAGATCGTTCCGCAACGACCGGTCGACGTCTTCGACGGTGGCATAGCCTTTTTCCACGAGGTTGAAGGCTTCGCGCATCATGGCATACATGATGCGGTTGGTGATAAACCCACGTATGTCTTTCCTCAGCAGGGAGGGCTCTTTGCCCCATTGTTCCGCCAGGATGACGATCTTTTGAGCATAGAAGAGATCGGAGGTCTTGCCGCAGATCACCTCCATAAAGCGGGTGATATGTGCCGGTTCGGCCCAGTGTATGCCCAGGAGCCTTTCGGGATATTTCAGTCCCTGCTGCAGGATCGACACAGGAATCGCAGAGGTATTGCTGCCTATGATCGCCGCCGGGGAGAGGACCTTCTCCAGTTCATGATAGAGTTTCTTCTTTTCTTCGACATCTTCCGTAATCGATTCGATCACCACCTCGTGAGCCGCCAGGAGATTGATATCATCGGTTATATGCAAACGCCGGATAAGCTCCGCGGGCGCTTCCTTCAGGAGCCCTTCTTCCTCCAGTTGGGTCAGGAAGCCGCTGATCCTTTCCCGGGCCTCGCCGGCCACGCCGATATCTTTTGTCAGGGAGGTCACTTCATGTCCGGCTGCCAGGATACAGGTAGCTATGCTGCTGCCCATCAACCCAAGTCCAACGGTTCCAATACGGATCTTTTCACTCATATGCTGGTTTTGGATATATTTGCGATGGCATCGATTTCGATTTTGATACCATCCGAGAGGACAGACTGAACGGTGGTCCTCGCCGGCCTGATCCCGGTAAAAAAGGAGCCATATGCCGTGTCATATCTCTCAAAATCCCGGATGTCGGACAGGTGAACCGTACATTTTACGATGTCATCGATCGTTCCGCCGGCAGCTTCCACGATCGACTTCACATGGGATAGGGTCAGGAGGGTCTCTTCTTCGATCGTTCCGCGGAGCACTTCTCCCGTTTTCAGGTCCAGGGGGCCCTGGCCGCTGACAAAAAGGAGGCCGCCGCTTAGGACCCCCGGGGAATAGGCTCCCGTCGGGATTGATTTTTCGGGATGCCGGATCTCTTTTTTGCTCATAACTATTGGGTGTTGAAACTTGTCGTTGTTATTAATTCGGTTTCGCCTGTCTATTGTCTATCTGGTATCCGGATGTCTGCCTGGTTTCCCGGGCCGTTTCCGATCTCGCTTCGGTTGTGGTTTCTGATTTTTTTCTCTTGGACTTACCGATTTTCTTTCTCTTGTCGTTTCTCATTTCTATGGCGTTTCGAATCTCTGTCTTGCTGCTGTCATATCGACGGTTTCCGTGGTTGCCGCCTGCTGTTCTCATTGCCCGGCCAGGTCCCCGAGAAACGGCCAGTCCCTGAACGATTCGAGAAACTGTACGACCGCCGTCACGGCGTGATCGAACAGGTGCCTCCCTTTCTCCGCCGAAGCGAGTTGGGGTTCCCCGCTGCTGCCGTTCGAGGAGATAAAGCGGGTAGCTTTAAACAGGGTAACACCCCGATAGGGCTCGTCATCCTCAAAGGGAATGTATCCATTGGAGGAGGGTCTCCGGGCGCGTTGTGCGCGGTCCATCCATACCTTCTCCGGAAAAAGGTGCAACATCAGGCTGGTTTCATATTCACAGGCGTGGCTCAGCGCCGGGCTTTCCATCGGCGGTTCTCCGGAGAATACCCGTCCCGCCAGTTCCCAGTAGGTCGCCAGGGCGATATTGGGCTGCAACTTCCCGTCATATTGGTGGCTTAACAGGGCAAGGGCCTGTTTCACGGGGGTGATGTTCCCGCCGTGACCATTCAACAACACGATCCTTCTGAAACCGCTTTTGAGCAGGGATCCAACCAGTTCTGTGATCATTTGCGTATACAATGCCGGAGAGACGCTGAGGGTGCCTCCGAACGACAGATGGTGATCACTGGATCCGAAAGGCAGGGAGGGACAGAGCAGGACCCGGTCCGAAAGCCGCTTTTCCGCTTCCCCGGCAATCCGCGTGACGATATCCGTGTCCGTCGAAACAGCCAGGTGGGGCCCATGCTGCTCGGTGGCCCCCAGCGGAAGCAGTATGACTGCCTTTTCTGCCTCCTGGTTGAGGGAGGCATAATGATGATCCGAATACCTCATAAGCGCTGCTGTTGTCCGGTTTAGACCTTAGTGATTTCCCGTAACAAATCTATCGATTGGCGACAGACAATTTTTACGATAATCCATTCAATGTGTGTACTTTTTTAACTTGCCCGCTCAAGGCTTTTTTGAATGGGCCTTTGCCATCTCCAGCGCCTTCATCGTCGTGTAATACTTTGTGAGCATGGCCGGCTCCTCCCAGGCGGGCATCTGCCCTTCGCGGACATAACGCAGGTATTTCTTTGTCACCTCCGCAAAAGTGGCCTCATGATCCAGGCTATATTTTTCTGGGATCACGACTTCCCATCCCTGGGCGACCTTTTTGAGCCCCAGACCGGGATATTGCGACTGAAGCCGGTCAATTTCCTGTTGCAGAACGGTCTCGTAGGCCTTGTAATCAGAAGCGGCGCCCGATCCCGGCGAGGCGGCTGGGCCGGCTGCACGAACCGGCTCGACATATAATACGGGCTTGTATTGCTGTTCTCTCCCCTGCCGGATTACGAGGTTGGCGAGCGTGCCCCGCATCATCGAAAAGTGCGTGTCCCCGGATCCTTCTGGCGCCTGGAAATTCCATTTCACGGATACCCTGGCGTGTATCCCCTTCAGGGTATAGTTCATCTCGCCGTTGGCATAAACCGTCAGCAGCGTGTCAGAAACATACTTTTGCAGAAAAGCGGGATAGCCATTCTCACCCGTCGACAGCTTGAACTGACCGGGGGTCAGCAGCGTCGGCCAACGCCGGGCGGAGAGCATCCGGATGTCTTTCCGATAGTCCAGCGGGATATCAGGAAAACATTCCCATTGGATCAGGTCGACCAGGTGTGTCGTCACGTCCACGATCCCCTCCCCTTCCTGCTCCACGTCAAAATACCAATCCGGCCGGGTCAATGGTTTTCCGGAGACATATTTAAAGAAATGATGGACGCTCTCCTTTGTGACCGCCGGATTTTCTTCCGTGCCTTTTTGCAGGCTGCCAAAGACAGCGGGGCTGCCGGCCAGGGCTCTCTGAAGGATCGTCGTGATCTGGTAACGTTCCGTCATGATATCATAGAGGATCACTTTGTTCTTTTTTGCCCGGGCAAAAGCGGCTTGCAACCGCTTGAAATCATCCGGGCGGATCACCATCGGTTTGTCGGCAAGGACATGATATCCCGAATCGATGCATTGGCTGATATAGTCTATCTTCTTCCGGTTATTCCCGGCGATCACCACCACGTTGCCGGCCCGGTCCCGCAGCATCCGTGTTAGAAAGTCAGGCTCTTTATAGACTTCTTCTTTCCAGGCGGCGGGATTCTGCGATCTGGTATTATACTTTTCTATCAGGTCGAGATGTGCGGTCAGTTCCGGCCCGTCGGGGGCATACACATGAACCACCGGATCGATCTCCGGATACATCGATTTTTGAACCAGGGCGGCGTGGAAATGTCCGGGGTCCAGCGTGATCAACCGGATCGGATAAGCCGGGGTCTGGCCTCCCGGTTGCTGGGCAAAACCTCCTGCCGGGCTACCCATTGATGCGGAAAGGATGAAAAGGGAGGCTACTATGTTCCGGTAGTTCATAACGCATGCTTTTGAAGGTTTGCGCTGCTCAATTGATCGAGGTAGAGGATGGCCTGCGGATGCCGGCGAAGAATAGTCGCCGGATATTCCTCTTTAATATCCTTGTACAGGGTATTGAAGACGGCCGTGGCCTTCGACTTGCCGGGCACGATGCAGAAGACCCATCTGGCAGCCATGAGGGCCGGTATGGTCAGGGTCAGCGCACGTTCGGGCACGGCTTCCAGGATCGGAAAGCATCCATCGTTTACCTGCTGCTGCCGGCAGGCGGCGTCCAATACGACGACTTTCACGGTTGCCGGATCCCTGAAATCGGCCACCGGGGGATCGTTGAAAGCAATATGACCGTTTTCCCCGATACCCATGCAGACGATGTCCGGGGGAAACTGCTCCAGTAAACCGCTGTATCGCCGGCATTCCTCCTGCCAGCTGGTCGCGTTGCCATCCAGATAATAGACTTCGCGGATGGGAACCAGGTCGAAGAGGTTTTCCCGCAGAAAGTGGCCAAAGGCCTGAACGGCGCCGCGATCCAACCCAATATATTCGTCCATGTGAAAACCCCTTATGCGGGACCAGTCCACGGGCAGTTGCCGAATGGCCGACAGAAATTCATTTTGCGAGGGCGCGGCGGCAAAAATGATGTTCACAAAGGGCTGCACTCCCAGGAGTTTATGAATCCTGTCGGCCACCTGGGCCGCCGCCGCCGTCCCCATCTGCGAACGGGTCTCGTAGATCAGTACCTGTAAATTATCTGCTTGCATATACCTTATTGCATTTTAGCACAAGTTCGCGATTATTCGTGTTCCCTGTTGTTCCTCATTCTGTCGCCGGAGCGTCTGTCGCCGAAGGCCGCCGAAACGTCCGGAATTTGGAAAGCTCCCCCGGAGCCCGGAGCGTCTACGGGCGGGTCAATGGCTTGTCCGTTACCGCAAAAGCTTCGCGGATGACTCTGTATTTCTCCGGGAACTTCCGGGGATCCTGGTGACAGTAGATCATCACCCCATCGGCCGATTCCCTGCCCGCCGCCAAGACCTCCCGCACGTATTCGGGGCTGGAATCGCCGAGGCTGCTGTGTGCGGTGGCATAGACATCCAGGAAAACCGGGAAGCCGGGAGCAAAAAGAGACCGCAGCGAATTGATTTCGGCGGCGGCATTGCCGGCATCTCCGAGATTGGCCACGACGGACTCGTCGCGATAGGGAAAGAGAATCCCATCGATCAGCGGCCCATAGGTGTAGGCGAAGGCCGGCGTCACCTGTTCAAAATAGGCACAGGGTACAAAAGCCAGCCTGGGGTTGACGGCCCTTGCCGCGGTCAGCAGCTTTTTGAGATAGTCCGGTGTGAACAGGGACAGGTTGTGCACAAAATCGTCAATGCTCCAGGCGACCAGTTCCGGTTCCTTCAGGCTGAGCCTGGCCAGTTCCACGGCCCATTTCTCACAATCGAGGCGATAGGGTTCCGAGAAATCGCGGGCCAGGGGTGGCGATTCGGAGGGGGGCACCAGGGTAATCCATACGCGGATCCCGGCCTGTCGTGCCAGCGGCAAAAACTTTTTGAAAGCTTCCAGATCGCTGGTCTTTCCCCAGGCGAGCCAGTGATAGGTATTCGCATGAAGATCTTTCAGCTCTGCGATTAAGCGCTTAGGGTCGATATTGCCGTCCGGCAGACGGGGAGGAAAGGCATAGGTACCCCGGGTACCCCGAAGGTTCTGCGTACGCACGTAGGACAGGGTGTCCATGCCTTCCGGGGAGCCGGCGACGGCCCTGGCTCCTACATTCTTCATCACCTGGCGGATAGTGGTGTGGATACGGGCTTCCACATCGTCGGCGAAGGGACCGGGCATTCCATAGTAAATCATACTCTCGTCCGGTTCATAGCCCCCTTCGTGTAAAACCCGTCGCGAAGGAATATAACAGGTCACTTCACTGCAGTAACCGGCGACATACAGGTTCTCACCCGCGTATTCTCTCTTCATTGCCATGGAATAGTCTACCACGACCTCGTCGCTCAAACCCAGGATAGTAAAATCCTTGTTGAAGCGTACTGCCTGGATCGGGTAGGCCAGTTTGTCTACGGACCAGCCCTTGTTGTAAGCTTCGATCATCAGTTTGGCCCGTCTTTGCAGGAACTTGTTGGTTCCCGTGATGTCTTTCTCGCAGGCCTTCAGGTCGAAGGGGCGGTAGGCCAGGAATACGCGGCTATAGTCTGTACGAATCGGTGCGTTCACGGCTTTGAGCGGGCCTGCCAGCACCCGCTGCACTTCCCGGCCCAATGTCTGTCCATGCTGCCTGGCATAGGCTTCCGTGCCCCGCGGCTCGGGATTCTGGTCGCCTGCGCAGCCCATCAGGAAGAGCGCCGTGGCCCCGGGGTTGTTTTTTTCGATCTCTATCTGGGCGAAGCCTGCGTAGTCCCCGTTGATCAGCGTGTTGTCAGATACCAGCGTCGTATTGTGACAGGCATAGCCGAAGAGTACCGCCCGCAGCCTTCCCTCCGGGCCGGTCACCTTAAGAACCGGCACATCGTGGTCGACGGGGCCGTTGGGATGAATCGCATTACGGCGGTTGATGGCAAAGTCTACTTGTCCATGTCCGCTGAACAAGAAGGCGGGGGACAGGTCTGCGATCGCGGCCTCGATGACCTTTACAAGATTGTCGGTCAACTGCTCGCTATAGGCCGAAACCAGCCGCTGATCGGCGGCCGCAAAGTCATAGATCACGTCCAGGCAGGGCCAGATCATCGGTCCGGAATGGGTGTGGGAAGAATTCAGGAGCAGCTGTGAACGACGGATTCCATACTTCTCCCGGATCCTGTTGAATACGTTTTCCGACACTTCATGCGATAAGCCGAGCAGGTCTGTCGTTACGATGATGATCCGGCTATTCGGGTCTTCTTCCAAAGCGAGGGCCTTCGCCCATATCGGATGGATGATCCCGGTGGCCGGCGTGTCCCGACCCGCATACCCCGTCATCCACATGGGGAGTGCCGGGGTGATGTCCACCCTTGACACACCCGCCTTCAGCAGCTTTCCGGGGCGGGAACCGTTATCACGAACCCTGCCGTCTATTTGCGCCCGGACGCCTGTACTGAGCAGCAAGCAGACCAGCCATCCGATCACCCCGAGGGATCCCTTATATTGTATACCCGGCATAAATCTGTTTTTTGGGTTATTCGTTTTGGGTTATCTGTTCCTGGTTATTTGTTCCTGGTTATTTGTTTCAGATAATTGACTCCCGGTTATTGATTCCTGGTTATTGATTCCCAGTTATTGATTCTGCGATTACTGCCTTTGTATTTTACCGGAAACGTCCGGGCTACCCGGCTTCCCGGCTACCCGTTTCATTTCTTAAACGGGCCGGCGATGCTGATCAGGTCGGTTCTCGTTTCCCCATTTTCGGTGATTCTCGCCAGCGTATAGACCGTTCCGTCGGCTCCCACCGCAATGGAATTCACATACAGCGGCCGCTGGCCGTTCCCGTAATAGATGGCGCCACGATCGCGGTAGGCATGTGTCGGGATATCGTAGGTCACGAGGTGCAGGTCTTCGAGCCCCCTCGCCTCTCCCATCGCGGTGTGATCTTTGCCCAATATCCATTTGCCGTTTTCATAGATTGGTCCCCCGGTGAGATAATAAAGGGTGCGCTGGTCCGGTCCAAGGGCAAAGCCCAGGTACCCATAGCTGAACTCGTCGAACATGCCACTCCGTTTGGAGGGTTCCGAGGTGATGCGGTCGAGCACGGAGATCTCCGCGGTTTTGGGATCGAAACGGAAAAGATAGCCCGAGTTGCCATGCACTCCGTAAAAGGAGTGGTCGGCGGGGTGCCAGACGATCTGTCGCCAGTTGTATCCCATATGACCGGGAGAAGAAGGATCATAGAGGCCAAAGTAGTCCTTCTTCATCGTCTCTTTCAAAGGTTCCAACGCGTTCTGGCCGGGCCGGTAGCGCAGGATGGCGCCTTCCGATGTCGTCATATAGGCCGATCCGTCGGCCGGATCGATCGCGATGGCGCGACAGACGGTCCTGAACTGAGAACCCATACCGGCCTCGCCTGCACCTGTTATCGGGCCCAAATCCTGCAAGACTTTTGTCTTCAGGTCATACCGGAAAAAATACCCGGTCGGCCAGGTGATCCCGTAGATGAGGCCTCTTTGGGTATCCATATTCATCGTGATGATGCCTTCCTGGTGGGGAGCGATCGCCAGGTTTTCGAACTTTCCCGTCTTCAGGTCATAAGACAAAAGATGTCCGCCCGGGTAGGGCTTGTAGCCCGGGGGCGGGATACCCACCTTTTCCATTCCGTCGACACTGCTGTAATAGCCGAGATGAGTGGCGAAATACAGTTTCCCCGCCGATTCGACGAAATGTACATGGCTCTTGCCTTGTACGATGGTTTTCGAGCCGGCCTCTCCGCAGGCTTCGGTCAGATCTCCGCAATATTTTGTCTTTCCGGTCCGTGGGTCGAAGGAATACATCTTGCCGCCCGTATCGATCGACTGGGAACTCAGGACATAATAGATCCTGCCGTCGCTGGCCGGGGAAATGGCGTTATAGGTATCGTGGGCAATCGGGAATCCCGAGTTATAGGTCTTTGCCGTGAGGGTGGGCTGCTGTTGCGTAAACCCCGTCTCCGCCGACAGGCCGAAGAGGATGGCGGCGAGCAATATAGTTTTTGTCGTTTTCATCATTTTTTGTTTTAAGCGGCGGCAGATCAGCTCTGTGCAGCCTTTTTTATAGCTTCTGCATTGTCGTGGATCTTCGTCATCGCCCGTACGATATCGTTCATGTCTTCCTGGCTGCCGAGCAACATCGACTGGGCAAACCAGACGGCTTCTTCGTTACAGAGCCGGTCGTTCAGCGGGCATTCGTTCCGCTGGTTAAAGGCATGGATATCCAGTTCCTTCGGGGTATACATCTTCCGGTAGTTCTTCGATTGGAAGGCGTTCGCCAGATAGGGCATCTTGTTCAATGGCGCATAGCCTTCGAAGCAGGGGATCCCTTCCGCGTTCAGCGCTTTCAGGAAATCCTTCCGGGCGAGGCCTTTAAAACCCTCCTGATGATAGCGGAACGGAAAGAGGTGGAAAGCGGCCCGTGTCACGTTGTCATATAACCGGTAGGGTATGATGCCGGGAATGTCTTTGATCTTCGACCGCAGATAGGCCGCATTCACATTCCGGGTCGTGGTCTGTGCATCGAGGCGTTGCAGCTGCGCCAAGCCAATGGCCGCCTGGTATTCCGTCAGCCGTAATTTGGTACCCGCGATCAAGGTGCCGGCATGTACATCGCCGACGACGGTACCGTAGGGGTTGCCATAGTTATGATAGCTGTAGCATTTGTCCATGAAGGCTTCGTCGTCGCTGGTGATGGCGCCGCCTTCCCCGATCGCGAGATTCTTGGAGTTCTGGAAGCTAAAGCAGCCGGCGTGTCCAAAGCTTCCTACGCGCCGGTGGTTGATCTCGGCCATATGGGCCTGACAGGCATCTTCGATCACGAAGAGGTTGTGCTTTTTGGCGATTTGCCCGATACGTTCCATATCCGCGGGAAGGCCGAGGATATGAACCGGCAGGATGGCCCGGGTCCGCGGGGTAATCTTCGCTTCGATCTTTGCGGGATCGATCTGGAAGGTCTCCGGATCCGTATCGACGAAGACGGGCATGGCTCCGGCGGCCAATACTGCGGCGACCGTGGCGATAAAAGTATATGGAGGGACGATCACTTCGTCCCCGCCGCCGATATTCAGCTGGATCAGGCAGGTGATCAGGGCGTTGGTGCCGTTGACGACGGAAAGACATCTTTTCGTACCGGTCAGGGCTGCCCATTTCGATTCGAACTCGGTCACGAGATCGGCGCGGGACCAGATGCCGCTGCGCAGATCGTCGATGACGGGCTTCTCGTCATGGTCCTTGTCCCAGATCGGCCAGTCCGGCCATTTCTTCGTACGGATAGGGTCGCCGCCGAGGATGGCCGGTTGCAGCGGTCCGCCTCCTCCTGCAAAAGCAGGAAATGTGCCGACAGCCTCCGATCCGGCTGCGCCGGCATTCGCAAGGGTAAGAAAGGGATTGCCCAGCAGCAGTCCCGCCGTCGCCAGGCTGGTGGACCGGATAAAATCGCGCCGGTTGTTCTCCGTATGGTCTATACGTTTTCTCATGAGTGTCATTTTTGTGCGTGTATCGATCGTATCAATTCTATAGTGATCTGTTTCTTTTCTATAGTGATCTGTTTCTTTAAAATCCGTCAGCTTTCAAGAACCGGCTGGTTTCAAGAACGGCCTGGTTTCTGTCCCCGTCGCCTATCGTCGCTCAGACCCGGATCTTTTCGGAGAGAGCCTTTTGCATGACCGATTCCAGGGAGACCGGTGCGCCGGCTTTGCGCCGGCTCTCATCCGAGGCCTCCATAAACGCATAGATCTCCAGGGTCTCCTCTTCGCTGACAGGGGGAACGCCTGTCTGAAAGAAACGGATGATCTCTTTTAACAAGGCATCATAGCCGGAATAGGGTCCTACGCGCGCCACCCCTTTCTCGCCGAATGCCGTGCAGCCATACTCGTGCTCACCGGTTCGCGTGCCCCTGAATGTTCCGAGTCGTCCGTCCTTCCAGGTCCCCACCACCACGTCGGTTCCTTCCGTGTAGACGCGGAGTACCTGGCCGCAGCCTTTACCCATGAGGGTATACAGGGTCTCTACGCCATGAATGCCATACCAGAAGAAGTCCGGATGATGCGGCTCGAGCGGGGCGGGGCTAAAGGCATCGGCCCCGAGGACTTTGCCGACGGTTTCTCCCTTCGCGATCTCCTGCATCCCCTTCATATAACGGAGAGAGGAAGCCGAGAAAACGGGCACCTTGTATTTTCTGCCTGCTTCGTAGACGGCGATCGCTTCCCGCAGGGAGCCGGCAACGGGTTTATCGACGAATACGGGCTTGCCGGCCTTTATGACAGGAAGTACCTGTTCGAGATGGGGGCGTCCGTCATTGGTCTCGAGCAACACGACGTCGACACGGGTGAGGAGTGCGGCAATGGAATCTACGATCTCCACCCCTTTCTTTTTCACTTCTTCGGTATAGGCGGGTATACGTTCATAGCTGCTTTTGATATCCTTGCTGCCCTGTGGGTAAGCCGCGACGATCTTATACCCGTCGTAAGCGGCATCGGGGCTGTCGCCGTTGAGCGCTTCGACAAATGCCGTACTGTGTGAGGTGTCGAGGCCGATGATGCCGACCCGCTTGCCTGCCGCTGTTTTACCACCGATGCCTTTGACAGGCCTGCTTCCGGGTAGATGTCCGGCGAGGGAGGGTCCTGCCATGCCCATTCCCAGACCGGCGAGGGATGCGGTCCTTATGAATTTCCTCCTGTTAAGATGACGGTCCATGATCGTTTATATTTACAATGAATAGGATGTACTGACTTAGGCTTCCTTTACCCCGGTATTCCCCCCGCGCGAGAGGGATATATCGACCGGTTCATTTTTTTTCCAGGCTCCGCGGGTAAAATCCGGTACGCTGATGGAATTGCTCCGGTTCGCTACCGACCATACGCTGAGCGGCGCCACAGAGCTCCACAGCGCGGCATCATAGACATTCTGGTCGAGGGGAAGCCCGTTCCGCAGACAGTCGATGGTCCTCCAGTCCATGATAAAATCCATGCCGCCATGATCTCCGATCCCCTTTGCCGCCGCCCCGATCTTCCGGAGCAGGGGTGGCATATATTTCTCTTCGAGAGCCTTGTATTCTTCAGGGCTGAACCATTCATGTCCGTTTGTGTAGCGGGCCGGTTCGGGATACTTAAGCGCGGCGCCTTTGGTGCCGGTGACCAGCTGAACCCGGGAATAAGGCCGGGGAGAGGCGACATCGAACTGCACGACAATAGATTTGCCGTTGGCCGTGCGGATGGTCGAAGTATTCATCGTCCCGTTATAATGTTTGCCGGCGTAGGGCTGATAAAAGGGATCGCTTGCGGCCAGGGTCTTTGCGCGATCTCCCAGGATGAAATCGTTCGTGGAGACCGATACCAGGTAGTCCATTCTGTCGCCACGGTTGATATTCATCACCTGGCAGAGCGGACCGAGACCATGCGTGGGATAGAGATTGCCCACTCTTTTGTAGGCCTCTTCCAGTTCCCACATCTGGTAGAAATGATTCTTGTCGAACATCAGGTCCTGCAGATTGTGAATATAGGCTCCTTCACAATGTACGATTTCCCCGAAAAAGCCGGCCCTCGCCATGCTGAGCGTCAGTTGTTCGGAAAAGTCGTAACAGCAATTCTCCGTCATCATACAATGTTTCCGGGTCTTTTCCGAGGTATCGACCAACTGCCAGCACTGCTCCAGTGTCTTGGCGGCAGGCACTTCTACGCAGACGTGCTTGCCGTGCTCCATCGAAAAAACGGCGATCGGTGTGTGGAGGGCCCAGGGCGTAAGGATGTAGATCAAATCGAGGTCGTCGCGCTCGCAGAGTTTCTTCCACGCTTCCGGGTGACCGGAATAGAGTTCGGGATGGTGTCCGGCTTTGGCTACCAATTTCTGTGCTTCCTGCGCTTTTTCGGGCCGCAGGTCGCATAGCGCTTTCACGACTACTCCTTCGATCCGGATCAGCCGGTCGACGGCGCCGTATCCGCGGTTGCCGAGGCCGACAATACCCACGCGCACGGTATCCAATTTGGGGGCCGCATATCCCGACATGTTAAAACGCTGCGGCCCGGGCGTGCGTTCCGCCTGTTCTTTGATCCGGGTCAGTTCTTCGGGTGTGCCGGCATAGGACGAAAGCATGCCCGCGGCAAGGCCGAAACCAGACAGACCCGCCTTTTTTATAAATTCTCTTCGATTCGATTCCATGAGTTTCGCTTAAACATTGTTTTCATTGAAAGCATTCCGGCCCTGCCCTATCCGGGGAAAATACAGTCGCTCAAAAACGCGGGGGTATATCCATTTTCGTCGGCCCATTTGACGGAGGCGAGGATCCGGTCTCTGTAATCGGATTGATAAGCCTCGTAAAAAGGGTAGAAATATTGTTCATGTACCAGCAGGTCGACATAAGGGGGCAGGCTTCCCCGCCGCGCATAGGCGTCCAGGTAAGCCGGGATCTGCTCAAGCGGCGTTTTATCGATCACGATGCTGCTTCTTATGAAGATGATCCCCTCCCGGTTGTCCTTCCAGATAAAACGCCGTTTTATATGTCTTCTCTCTTCGACGCCGAGATAGTAAGAGACGGCGGGAAGGTCGTCGTCGACGTTAAAATAGCCCAGTTGGGCCGTATATCCGCAGTCCCTGAGGGCGCGGGACCCTTCGACGGTGGCCTCTCCCCAGTGGAGGGTGGTCATCGGCCCCATGAGTTCTTCGCCGGCGAACCGGCGGATCTCCTTCATCACCCGTTCGCAGTCCCTCTTAACCTCTTCATAGCCGGCGTGCTGATACGGTTTATCCGGAAACTCGGCCAGGGCATGGAAACTCAGCCGGAGCCATCCGGCGTTCGAACGCCATTCGTCCCTGAATTTGTCACTCATCTCCGAAAGGTCGAACTCATCTGTTCGAAAGAACAGATTGAGATGGACTTTTGTGCCGTAAAGCGCGTTCACCTCTCTCAGGAATGCCAGGTAAGGGTTGTCAAACAGGGAATGATAGGTATCTGTATGTCGATGGATATCGCGCAGGAACCAGATATTATCATCGATCGACAACCGGTATTTACCGGCAAAGTTTTTCAGGTAGTAGACAGTGATTTCATTCTTTTCTCCGGTCGTCCCGTCAACCGCTTCGATCCGGTTTTCATACCCGGACAGTCGTAACGGCGCCGTAAAGAGCCCGTTCGTACGGGTAGCCTGTGTTCCGTTTATGCGAATCGTGCTGTCTGCAGGCGCCGATAGCGTCACGGTCACTTCCAGGGTATCGCCGGCTGTTTGGCCGTCCCTGTCGTGCAACATGTCGCCGTCGACCGGGCTTATAAATCGTATGCTGTGTTTGTCCATCATGCTAAGATCCCGTTTGTTTGTAAAAGACAGCCCTATAATCTTAAAAAAACCGGCGCGCTTTAAATCGGATATTTTAGAAATCGGGCTTAAACGTTTCTTCAAAGGACCGGGTGGCTACTTCATCCTTCTCGTGTTCGATCCGGTAGGTCTGTATTTTCAACGCCAGTTTCTGCCAAAGCCCATATTCGACATCGAACCGGCCGAGTATCGTATTCAGCCGGTAGGGCTTGCTTTCGGTGAGCCAGGCCTTCCCGTAGGCCTCCTTTAACTCGCCCGTCTCATTCATGAGGTCCACGAGCAGCCCGTGACAGGTATAGCTGATATCATAAAATACGAAATCGTTCTTCTTCTTCCCCAGCATGGATTCATTCCAGCGCTCACAGATCGTCCTGGCCCATACGAGACGGGTCGCGGAATAATTGATCAGGCGGGCGGATACCAGCAGGGAGTTGATCAATGCGCTGTCGTCGGTTCGGCCGACCGGGCCGAAGCCGGTGAGCGGAGAAGCGGACAGTTTCGCCCGGGCTTCGATCAGGTGTCCTTCTGCCTCTTCACTCAGCCTACGCACGCTCCTGAGGTCCTGTATATGCTCCTTGGCTATTTTCAGATAATAAGATGAAAAAGGGTTGAGCCAGCTTTCTACCAGTGTACCCCCGGGCATATTGCCGGTATTTTTCCCCAGACACCGGCCCAGGAAGTCCCCTGCTTTGGCCAGGCAGGACAATGCCTGCTGCATTTCGCCGGCGACCGCGGGATAGGCTATCGCGGTATAATTTCCGGGGAAGGATGCCCGTTCGGGGCTGTACCCCTGCCAGGCGCCGATGCATCCATAAGCCATGAAGGGCCAGGAAGGGCGGATAAACGGTTCGACTGCGTCGGTCCAGACAGAAGTGATAAAACCGAGCGTCCGGTGTTCCATCCCTGCCTGCAGGCAGATATCGATATTGTCATAGGTGTAGTCGGAAGCAGGATACACATGTCCCCACCCGGAAACCGCCGGCTGGATAAAGAAGGATCTGTTCTCTTTCAACACCGGGTTCAAATAATGATACAAAGCGGCCGTGTCGGGAGCATATTCCCAGATGACCGGGATGACTTCTTTGGGAAACTTCGAGAGGATATCGGGATAGAAGCTGTTCATATCCGTCCAGGCCAGGACCGTCTTCCCGTGTTTTTTCAATTCCTGCTGAACAAAATTCAACTGTCGCAACCACAGGTCTTCCGAATGAATGGAAGAATCCACGTCATGGGCAATCCGGTTCGTTTCCCAGGTCTCATCGAACCCCACGTGGATAAAGGGGCTGTTAAAGAGGCGGGTATACTGACCGATCCAATTTTTTAACAAGGTATCTACGGCCGCGTTGCGCGGGTCCAGCTCATGACCATATTTCCCGATGGCCAGGGAGGCATACTGTTCGTTGCGTATCAACTCGTGGAGGTGTCCGTAAAAAGCGACGAAGGGGATGAGGTCCATATGCCGTTCCCGGGCATAGGCGATGATGCTGCGGATTTCATCCTTTGAATAGGCGGCGCCGTCATTCAGGGTCGGGTATCCGTCGAGGGTGATGCTGACTTCGTTGTAGAAATAATATTGGTTGGCCTTCCAGGTTGCCAGGAAGTCTATTTGGCGTTTGATCTCCGCTACCGTGAGCAGAGAGCCATGCGCAAAGTCCATCATGACGCCGCGATAGGCCAGGGCGGGGCTGTCCACGATGTGGACGGCGGGCAGCGAAGCTTCACGACCGGTCCCTTCGATCAGCTGGCCCAGGGTCTGTACGGCATAATAGAGCCCGGCGCCGGTGGCTGCCGCGACCCGGATCTTCCGGCCGTCGATATCGATCCGGTAGGTCTCCCGGGTGTTCGCGTTTCCCGCATCGGTCATCGTTGCATCGGGGAGTTCCATGCCCTTTTTCGAGACGGTGTATTGGAAGGTAGCGTCGTTGCCGGAAACGGTGGTGCGAACCGGTATATCCGTCCGGCTCCGGATTAGCCGTTCCAATTCCCGGAGGGCAAAGGAGACATCGGCGGGCAGGCCGGAAGGGATGGACAACGAGAGCTTGCTCAGGGGAAGGGAGCCTCTCCCATATTGGATTTGGCAGGGCGCCGGTAAGAGGGTCGGGTGCTGCTGTGCCTGCACAGAAAGAAAGAAGAAAGACAGGATTGCCAGGTAACAACAGATCTTCATAATTATACTGAATATACATCAAATCAAAACCCCGGTCGAACAAAAGTCCTGCTGCACATAAAAAAACTACCGGCAGACAGGCGGCCGCGTTCCAAGTTTACAGTACCGGGAGCGCTGGCCTGCCTGCCGGCAATTCAGACAGCTAGTTTGCTACGTCCCACCATAGGCGGGTAGCCGCATTATCGGTTCCTCCCAGCATCTGTACAGCCCTGGTGACGGCGGCGCCATTGGTCTGTACTTCGGTCGTGAGGAAAGGCATTCTTTTGATGGTGGTCCCCAGGGGCAGATCGGGATTGTCGCTATGGACGACGGGATACAGTGCCGGAAGGTGTGACCTTCTGACGTCCGCCCATCCTTCCATGCCGTCCGGGAAGAGCGCCAGCCATTTCTGCTGCGCCACCTGTGCCCGCTCCATGGTGGGGTTGCCGCTCCAGGCGATGGGATAGTTGTTGACCGCGGGAGAGTGGATAGTACCGTCCAACGGTGCGATCGGCGTATCGGCGCTGATGATATAGTTGGCGATGACATTCTGATCGGTGATTCCCCACTGTGCCATGGAGGTCCTGATACCGGTCTCATAGAGGTCCTGTGCGTTGTCCCCCATGTTCCAACCGTTCAGGGCTCCTTCGGCGCGCAGGAAATAGGCTTCCGCGGCATGCATGATGTCCTGGGATACGCTGTAATTGGTGACCCAGTTGCCATTCACCCAGGTGCACCAGCGGGTGCCGAGGTTGGAGTTATACAGTCTGCCGTTGGAATCTACCTGTTTTTCCGATACGTAGAGACCATTCCGCACCCCCGAGTAGAGGCCGGTGGTCACGGCGGGTTGGAAATAGATAGGAAGACGCGGATCATTGTATCCTTTCAGGATCGAGGCCATCGAGGCGCTCATGCGGATATCGTCCCATCCGGCAGTCACGGCGAGGCCGTTCTCTTCGTTATAGGTCTTGCTGGTATGGGGGATATAGGCGTCGCCGCTGATATCCGTCATCACGCCACCGGCTACGGCGGCTTCTGCCTGTGTCTGCGCGAGTGTCGGGTTTACATTCGAGATACGCAGGGCCAGTCTTAACCGGAGGGTGTTGGCGAATTTGATCCAGGGCGTCACCGCGTCCGACTTGGCGCCGTAGACGAGGTCATAGGTGCCAAAAGGATTTTCACCGACATGGTTCTTGAGGACGATCACGGCCGAGTCGAGTTTCTGGAAGAAATCATAGTAGATGGAATCCTGCGGGGTATATTCGACACTCTGCTGACCGTTGCCTGCCTGAAAATAAGGGATCGGTCCGAAATAGTCCGTCACGCGGTGGAACATCCATACCCACCAGATCTTAGCCACGGCATTCTGGGCCGAGGAGGGAGCCGTGCCGGCGAGGATCGTCTTCAGCTGGGGCACCGCGTTCACATAGGCCGGGTTCCAGGCCGCAGGCAGCCAGGGTTGTTCGATGACATAGCGGTCGGTCGGGAAAGACATGGCCGCCTGGGAGAAAAACTGGGAGTAGACGGATGCGATAGCCCCCTCCCCGATCTCGAAATTGTCGGGGCTCAGCGCGGGTGTCATCTGCGCATAGGCGAACATATAGGGATAATCCGTCGGCACGATGCTGGCGATCTTGGTCGGATCGGTGTTCATGCTGTTGAAATTCTTGGTACAACTTCCGAAGCAGATGCCTAGTACCAGCAGCAACAGCGGGAGTCTGGTGTTATGAGCAGTTCTCATGTTGTGAAATATTTTATGGGCGATATGATGCATACAATTACCTTTTTAAAATGAAAGTTTCAGGTTCAGGCCATAGCTCCGCGTTGTCGGCAGGTTATAATATTCCACGCCCTGGTAGTTGCTGTTGCCCAGGCTGGATTCCGGATCGAAATCCATCTTGCGTTTGCCGAAGCCGGGAATGTCGAGGATGGCGTTACCGCGATAGATGAAGAACAGGTTCCGGGCGACAAAGGACAATCTTGCTCCTTTGATAGCGGACGGAAGACCCTTGATATCATAACCCAGCGAGAGTTCCCGGACGCGTACGTTGGTAGCCTTGTAGGTAAAGAATTCCGCGGTGTTGTAATCTCCGCCCGGTGCAACCGCCTGCCAAAAAGTCTCTCCGTCGATGGCGACCGTGTTTTGCGTGCCACCTGCCGTGACCCCGGGCAATACGAGCGATCCGGCATCCCTGTATTTGGTGGTGATGGCGGAAGTACCTGCATAGGCGAGTTGTCCGGCCGTACCCGAGTTGATGACCCCTCCGAACTTGCCGTCGATGAGGAAGCTCAGATACCAGTTCTTATACGTAAAGGTATTGGTAAGGCCCAGCGTAAAGTCGGGGTTGAAATTGCCGACTTTTTCGGGCGTCGTGGTGGTCACCGGGAGACCATTCGCATCTACGACGAACTGGCCGTTCTGTCTTTGCCATTTGTATCCGTAAAGATCGCCGTAGGAACCGCCCGTCACGACCTGCGGAGTGACTGTGCGGAAGGTTGCCGAAGTACCCAGGTAGAAAGGCGTTTCTCCATAAGCCTCGATGACCTTGTTCTTGTTCAGGGCGAAATTCAGGCCCAGATCCCAGGAGAAGTCTTTTGATTTCACCGGCGTACCGTTCAGCATGAGTTCCACGCCCTGGTTCTGGATATTGCCCGCGTTGATATATTTGGAGGTATAGCCCGAGGAGGCCGGCGTCTGTACATTCAGGAGCTGATTTTTCGAATTCGTTTTGTAATAGGTGAGGTCGAAACCGAGGCGGTCGCTCAGGAATCTCCATTCGGTACCGGCTTCGATGGAACTCGTCAGTTCAGGTTTCAGGCCGCCGATCGATTGGGTGAGGCTGCTCGCGATATATCCGCCGAAGCCGCCGGTGATATAGCTGTAATTCTGAGCCAGCAGATAAGGCGGCGCATCGTTACCCACTTTGGTGACGGAGGCCCTGACCTTACCGAGGGTTATCCAGGAAGGCATGGTCAGCATGTCCGAAAGGATTGCCGTCAGGCCCACGGACGGATAGAAGTAGGAATAGGGCTCAGGCAGGGTGCTCGACCAGTCGTTACGGGCGGTGACATCGAGGAACAGCATATCCCGGTAGGACAAACTGACGGTTCCATAGACGGACTGCAATTCACGTTTTACCGTGGCGGTCGTGGACTGAAGGGTCGTGGCATAGCCCAGGTCGAACTTGTTGGGGAAGGCCAGTCCGTTGGCGGCCATTACCCGGCGGCGGGATCCCCGATCCAGCAGGGAGCTTCCCAGGTTGTAGGTCAGTTTGAGCGAAGAGCCCAGTTTATTGACGCCATTCAGCAGCACATCATAGTTTCTTTCGGAGACGAAATCGGTCTCTTCGGAATAGAATCCTCCCGGCTGACGGGCGTAGTTGTAGGTGTTGTTCGCGTAGATCTGGGTGATGAAATCATTATAACTGTCGGAGCTGACCCGTCCCTGCAGGTTGAGCCAGTCGGTGAGCTTGTATTTTAGCGACATGAGCCCGGTGATCCGGCTTCTGTTTTCGTCATGGTGGGTATTGTTAATTGTCCAGTATGGGTTCATATAGACGGGGTCGGCGCTGGTCCAATAGATCGGCGTGGCGATCCCTGCTGAGTTGACGGACTGGTAGGTCTTCAAATCGTTGAGATTGACAGAACGGGGTATACGATAGATATTCGCGGTCACGAGACCATTTCCGCCGACACCCGGTTTGTCATAAATATTCTGATCCAAATAGGTGATCTTGGCGTCCGCCGACAGACGATCCGTGATATTGATGTTGATCCTGCCGTCGAAGGTATTGCGCAGCAAATGGTTGTGGGGGACGATGCCGCCGTCGTCATTGTTGGCGTAAGAAACATAGGTCTGCACTTTTTCGGAACCGCCGCTTGCGCTGATGGCGTTATTCCCGGAAACCGCGGACCGGAAGAAATCCTTGATATTATTGGGATAAGCCTGCAGGGTGGCATTCTGGCCTCTCCAGTCTGTCACGCTCTGTCCGGCAATCTTCGCGCCCCAGCTGGTTCCTACCGCGGTGGAATATACGCCGCCGGCGCCCTGGCTGTATTGGTTCTGCAGTTTCGGAATGGAAAAGGCCTTGTCGACGGATACCCCGGAATTGAGGTTGACCCGTACCAATCCGCTTTTGCCTTTTTTGGTGGTGATCATGATCACGCCGTTGGCGGCCCGGCTGCCGTATAAGGCGGCGCCCGCGGCGCCTTTCAACACGTTGATCGATTCGATATCGTCCGGATTCACGTTGGATACCCCGTCGCTTCCGCTTTGCCCCATGTTGGTGGAACCCTGGTCGTCGGCAACCTGGGGAGCGATGGTCTGGTTGTCGATGGCGACCCCGTCCACGACGATCAGCGCATTATTCACGCCTTGTATGGAACGGTTGCCTCTCAACAGTATGCGCGTGGCGCCTCCGGGTCCGTTGGCAGAAGGCGTCACGGTGAGGCCCGCTATTTTTCCCGACAGGGTGTTGGTGAAATTCGCATCCCTGACCTGGTTGATCTGGTCTCCGCCGATGCGTTGGGTGGCATAGGTCAGCGATTTGGCGGAACGCTGGATGCCCAGGGCCGTTACGACCACTTCATCCATCCCCTTCTGTGTGTGGGTCAGGGAGATGGCAATTTCGGCGGAGCTCTCTTCCACGGTTTTTTCGATGGCGGCGTATCCTACCGACGAGATAATAATAATGGTCTTACCGGGGGGGACAGTCAGTGTGAAACGGCCATCCTCATCCGTTGAGACGCCGCCTTTTTTACCCTTTATGGTCACGGAGGCACCGGCCACGGGTTTCCCGGTTACAGCGTCGACAACACGACCTTTTACAGGACCGGAGGCCATGGCTGTAGCGGCCGTTGCAACGATTCCGTTGCTTTTGCCGATTCCGGTGTTTTTGACGATTCCTGCGCTTGTGACGATTCCGGTGTTTGTGGTGACTTCAGCGTTTGCCCGCAGGGAAACAGGAATCAGGAAGGCGATTGCAATTCCTGTCATAGACAGCATTCCGGCTGCGCGCCTGCAGGCACCGGTGATCCTGACAGGTCCTGCCTCCCGGCAGTTTGTAGAGAGAGATCTTTCGCTCATGAGTTGTTTGGTTTTGGTTTTTAAAAATCAGCGGTCGATATGGCAAAACGAATCCAAGCTGATAACCATGGAAATGGCGCCCTTTTTCCAATCGTTATCCTGCGGCTTAACGTATCCTGTTATTTATGGGAAAACTGAAATCATCCCGGCCTGATAATCCGGTATTTCATCCTTCCTTAACCAATTCTATTCGTACAATTCTATTCGTACAATTCTATTCGTAGGAAGATTTAACACATTGTTTATTTTGATGCAATAAAGTTAAAAAGCTAAAGCAGTCAAAACATTCAATAATCTATTTAATATGTGTACTTTTTTAACATGCCTCTTCCGGACGTTACAAACCCCTTTTTTACGACCGTGAAGAGAGGGTGGCCGATCAGTTCATACGGAATTTAATAGAAAAGACGGTGCCCTCACCGGGTATCGAATGTACATGGATGGAGGCATCGTGCAAGCGGAGTATTTTTTCGCTGAGGGAGAGGCCGATGCCCATTCCTTCGTAGCCGCCGGTATTGGATCCCCGGTAGAAGGGCTGGAAGATGCCGCCCAGTTCTTCGGGGAGGATACCGATCCCTTTGTCAGCAATGGCGACCAGCACGTTGCCGCCCTCCAGGCCGATCGTCAGGCTTACGGGCGCCCGTGTGGAGAATTTGATGGCATTCTTTACGATATTCCCGATCGCGATGAACAGGAGATGCCAATTGCCCTGGATGGTGTAAGCCGCGGGGTTTTGCGGCAAGGAAAGAGATAACTCCACCCGGCTGCCGGGCAACCTGTTCTCCCATTCGTCTTTCACCTGCCATACCAGTTCATCCAGTCGCACCTCATTAAAGTCCTCCGTATCGATATTCGCATTGACGAGCTCAAAGAGACTGTTTATCAGTTCATTGATCCTTACGGTTTCCACCAGCAGGTTTTCAAGTACTTTCCTGTATTCCTCCGATGCCCTGACATTTCTCAGTGTCACTTCTATTTGACCGATGACGGAAGTCAGCGGTGTCCTGAGTTCATGGGAAGCGTTGGCTACAAAGGAGCGCTGGGAGCTGAAAGATTGCTCCAGGTGTTCCAGCAGGTTGTTTACATTCATAGACAGATCGGCGATCTCATCCTTCCCGTTGCCTGTATTCAGTCTTTTATCGAGACTGGAGGAACGGATAAATTTGATCTCCTCGATGATACGGTTGATCGGCGACAAAGCCAGTTTGGAAAACCACTGACCGAGAAAAAACACGATCCCCAGTGAAATGACAAACAGGAAGAGCATGATCATCAATAGTTGCTGCATATGCTTGTACTCATAGAGGTCCCTGGCGGCCGCAAACACGACGAAATTGCCCGAGTTATCCATATAATAGATGCCCACGACCTGCTTGCCTCCATTGTAGAAAGCGATCTCTTTCTTCCGGATGACCTCCTGTATTTTTTGCGGGGGCCAGTCGGTTTCCGTCTGGTTGATAAATACGGATTCTCCCTGCGCATTGTAGATCTTCAGTTCTTCTTCCGGCAGGGAATTGGAATATCTTTTTTGAACTTCCTTGAATTTCCCGGCGGAGAGATTGTCCTCGGCCAGGAATATCTGGGCCGCCGTCAGTGCTCTTTCCCGGAGATGGGTAAAGAAATTGCGTTCCCGGTTGTTCTCGGTAAGGTAATAGATGCTCACCATCACGCATAATAACAGGATGGCAAATATCAGGGTGAATTGAAGAGAAAGCCGGTCTTTTATTTTCATTTGATCTCAATGTCTTTCTCAATGGCCAAATGCAGTCGCTTCGCTCGTGTCATTTGATCTCAATGTCTTCTATCTCGGGCCATTTTGTCTTTTCAATGGTCTCGATGATCCCGGCATGAGGCCGGGATTCAATGGCCAAATGCAGTCGCTTCGCTCGTGTCATATCAAGCCTCCTCCTTAATGACATATCCCATTCCTATGATTGTATGGATTAACTGTCCGGAGGAGTTCTTGTCGATCTTTTTCCGCAGATAATTGATATATACGTCTATGAGATTGGTACCCCGGTTAAAATCGATGCCCCATACGGATTCAGCGATATAGGCCCGCGACAGGACACGCCCTTTGTTGGCCATCAATACCTCGAGCAGGGTAAATTCTTTGGACGTGAGCAGGATGTCTTTGCCGTTTCGTTTTACGCTCTTTTTATAGCAATCCATTTCCAGGTCGGCGATCTTGTATTGGGCAAAGGAGGGAGCGATCATCCTGCGCCTGGCCAGGGATTTTATCCGGGCCAGCAATTCTTCAAAATGGAAGGGTTTCAGCAGGTAGTCATCGGCACCTGTATCGAACCCTTTTATCTTGTCCTGCATGGTGCCCAGGGCTGTGAGCATGAGTATCGGCACTTCTTTTTTCAGCGTCCGGATTTCCGCGCACACTTCATAGCCGTTCCGTCCGGGCAGAATGACATCCAGGATCAGGACATCATATTCGTTCTCCAGGGCCAGTTTTATGCCCATGAGACCATCATAGGCCACCTCGACGGTATAACCCTGTTCCTCCAGGCCTTTCTTTATAAAGGCGGAGACTTTTTGCTCATCTTCGACAAGGAGTATCTTCATGGAATCCGATAAACCCACAAATTACTAAACAAGCTCCAGCTGTCTTAGTGAATTAAGAGATTCTAATCCTGTTCTATTAAAAATCTGCCTGTGTCGAAAGCGGACAGGTGGGGACGCGGGGCGGGGCCGGGAAAGGACTGAACTTCACCAAATGTTGCATTAATCGGCGGTTATTCTTATTCATTTCGCAGGGTCTCTACGGGATTGACCACCGCTGCGCGGATCGACTGGTAGATAGTCGTCGCGGCTGCGATGAGCACGACGATGGCGGCGGCGAGAGCGAAGAGCCATGGACTGATCGTGGTGCGGTAGGCAAAATTTTGCAGCCATTTATACATGCCCAGCCAGGCGAGGGGTGTGGCGATCAGGATAGCCAGTGCGATGAGGCGACCGAAATCCTTTGAGAGCAGTCCGACGATATTGGGGACGCTCGCGCCGAGGATCTTGCGGATGCCGATCTCGCTTGTGCGTTGTTCGGCGGCATAGGCGGCGAGGCCAAAGAGACCCAGGCAGGCGATGAGGATGGCCAGGGCGGAGAAGAAGATCCAGGTAGAGCGGTTCGTTGCCTCCCCGCTCCCCCACAGACCCGTGCGAGCAGCTTTCCTGCACACGGTTCCTCCATTTACGGTTTCGCTAATTGATAGCTGTGATAGATCCTTGGTTTTTCAAGGGGTATCCATTCCTC
>JARLGZ010000198.1 GCA_031292515.1 Puia sp.
GGATTGAAGGGAAAAAAACTCCACCAGGGATCATTTTCCGTCAAGCCTCACCACACCGTCCCAGGTTTCCTCGGGAGGGTTTTGCCGGTAAATTTCACATTTCTTGAGGTAATAGAGAGAGGGACTGTCTTTTCCCCCAATCCTCAAATATTGCTGAAAGAGCTTTTCCGACACACATTCCGCACCCTGCCGGCTAACTGAAGGGGGTTTTTGAACCCCGTCTCTACTACTGCTTACCCAGCCCCTGGAACGGTGGTGAAGATGTCCGGTTTTAGGTTAAGGGCCTCGAGCCACTCAAGTTGAACCAGGTTGAGAGGTCGGGCTAATCTTCGGCGGAAGCCTATTCTGAGGATGGTCAAGTTTTTGAACTTGCTGGTGACCATCAAAGCCGTCGGGCTGATGGTTGGCTTGTTGTCCCAACCCGTTAAGGGGCGACCTGTTTTTTTAACGTGCTTTCTTAGCGACCTTTCTATGAGTCGCCAGATCAGAAGCGATATGAGCAGAATGAACCCCAAGGCTTCGATTCGCTCTTCCGATTTAAGGAAGATCGCGTTGACCACGGCAGGGTCCTTGAGGAAAGAAAAGTTCTGTTCCATCCCGTGTTGCTCTTTGTAGAGAGTGAGAATCCCTTTGGCGTCGATAGCTCTGTCTCCCTCACTGGCGATACCGCCGGTCAGCAGGACGAAGCATCCTGCCTCAGTTTTCATCTGTTCTATTGCCGAAGCCTTCTGAGACAGAGAATAGTTCACCTTATAGCCGGTCCTGGTGACTTGCCTTGGCTGGCCCTTTTTCGGTCGACCCTTGGCGTATGTGCAGGTCGGTTCGACTTGGCAGCTCAGGTCGTAGTAGTTTGATATCTTTGACGCCCATGCCAGTGCGGCCGCTTTGGCATCGGCCTCACACGCGTACTCCGGAAGGCATTTTTCATTGAATCTTTTCTCGAGGGCCGCCTTTTCTTTGTCTAACTCCCGTTCGATCTTCTTCTGCCTCCTCTTGTCGTGGGCGCTCGAATGAACGACGATGGCCCGATGCGACCTGCCGTAGAGAGTAATCGTGGCCTCTGCTACACGGTAGAAAGCCGCCGGGCGATTGGCGGTCGGTTTGGTGCTCGCGAGACAACCGAGTTCTTCCCACCGGTCGGCTCCCACAGCCTCCGAAACCGTCCGTCCACACTCGGCGTATGAAGCAGGCAGCCTTGTGATAAAGGGTTGTCCGGATGAGCTCAAGTGCTCGATATTTGCAGGGTTCACCAAGGCCGAATCGGCGATATAGATGAAGGCGTTCTCTTTTACCCCGAACTGCGCCATGTGTGCGCTGATCTGGGAGAGAATGGTATTGTTGATTTGTTTATCTGAACGGTTTCCATCCTCGTTTTTTCCAAAAATGGGGACATCGCCGCCGACACAGAGAGTGGAGATGAGAAACTGTTTGAGGTCCGGGCGGTGATCCTTACTGTAGCCCTCGATTATCTTGAAGGGCGGAGGGGCTGCCTGGTCCACCTGATAGTCCCCAAAAACGTTTACGGACGTAGTGTCGAAATGGACTGCGTCAGTCGGGATCTCGTATTTTTTGACTGCCTTCATGGCCAATGCGGAAAAAATCTTCTGGGTTCCCGCCTCGAAAAGAAGGTCCAATACCCGCCCCACAGTGTCGTCAGTGAATACACCCGCCGGCACGGACTCCCCAAGAAGCAGCCCTGTGTCGCGACCCTCAAAAAATTCTACCAAACGATATAGAGGCGAGCGTCCTGTTAGGGTGTCCAAAACAAGCCCCAGAACGATCAGGCCGGGTTTGACCTCCATCTGCGTATGTACAAGACGGTTTACGGTTTCCACCAGATCCAAAGCATCGGCAAACGCCTTGACGATAAGAAGGTGGTCAACACGCTCGGCATCGATGTCGAGGCCTTCCGCCGATTCGATCGATGGCCCCGCCCCTTGGGGCTGGCTCAAATTTGGTTTGTCGGTATCCGCACTCATCCAGTTTCGGATACCACAGCAGAATTCCAATGTCTACCAAAAAGTATGCAGATTTAAAAAGGCCCAAATAAACTATCCACGCTACAGGCAAACAGGTGCGGAATGTGTGCTTCAAGGCACGGGTATCCCATTCAATCGACCAAGCCGAGGGCACGCTTTGCCTCCTCGTGATCGATCAGTTTGGCGTCAGGGTCTGTCAAACGTTCCAGGGCGATCTCGTAGTCGGCAATTTCTTCCGCATAGTGGCGGATGGCTTCTCTTACGAC
>JARLGZ010000199.1 GCA_031292515.1 Puia sp.
ATAACCATCTTCTGGACCCGAGTCTTGCAGCAATCAGAGCCAACAAGAGTCCAAATCCCCAAACCAGCATCCATCCACTTATCGACAGATCAATCCCTTGAAAGAAGTGTCGAATCGTCATTCTTAAGCCAAGCAACATCCAGATCATTGCCGAGCAGGCTACGCTCAAGCATCCAAATATGTTTGCTAATGCGACGCGTTTCATCATTGTTTGCCATGCAGAGCTTCGTCGATGTGCTGTAGCAAGCCTGCACCCCCGTATGAGTAAGGATTAGTTGTACCAAGATCAGCGGTTCCATAGGTCGGCACGGTAAGGACGGGAAGCCTCAAGAACATGTTTCCCATTTCTGCGTTCACATCCACGGGATATTGGACAACAAGATGTTCTCCGCCCACCCCGGTCCCTTGTGGAGGGTGGCACCAGTCCTGTGAAGAATTCTATCCCGCTGAGGGTGTTCCCGGTCCCTCGTTCGCTGCGGCGGAGGGATCGGGGAGGAAGAGCCGGACTGCCTGCAGTGCATCCATTCGGGCAGTTGCCAGCCTCTCTCGCGCAGTGTCCACTCCGATTCAATCTCGACGGTTCCACGCATGCCCGTCTGGTAGTGGCGGTAACTCGACCACTTCCAGTCCCCGGTTCTGGCGACAAGCCCGCGCTTGACCGGATTGCGATGAAGATAGCGCAGCTTCTTCACGAACCTGGCGTGGGACGAGATGTTGAAATCGTAGTAGGCCGTATCGACATATACAGAACGGATATGTCGGCTGCGTCATTGTCCTTTCTTAGAAGTTGACTGAAAAACAGATGCAGATCCTTCGACTCACCACCCCCAATCTCCACCCCAAAGAGCAAAAGCGCTCTTTGGGGACCCCGGAAAACGCTTGGGGCCCCTTTCGCTCAGGATGACAGACTCCTTATTTATCAATCATTTACGCGACAAATATATGTCGATACGGCCTAGTGTGGTGTCCCTAAAGTTCCTACCATAAACCCTTGGTTTTGATCGCTGGTGGGCTTTCGAAAAAGCAGATCCTTCACTCCGCTTACCCCACGTTCAAAGAACAAACGCGGGGCCCCAAACGCGCTCCGTTCAGGATGACAGCCTCTCGGGGGAGTTCAGAATG
>JARLGZ010000200.1 GCA_031292515.1 Puia sp.
CCAAAACCCCAAAACCCCAAAACCCCAAAACCCCATTGGGGGTAGTTACGCGTAGGTGGTCAAAAGCCGCTTGTGGGGAGGATAAATTATAAAACTGAAACGAAAACTCTTCATTTCATAACCGGGATAAATGCATCACATGGCTACACTGACGTTGATCCTACTACTTATGGGACTCGGAGCCCAGGCCGCAATGCTGGAAGTCCCGCTAAGTCGGACGGTGATCGGCCGGCGACGGGTGCTCAGGGCTAACCTCGAAAACGGCGTGGTCGTCAGGTCGCTTTCTGACATGGGTGTACCTTACGCATGCTCAGGCGAGTAGTTTGTCGGGGAGCTCGGCCTGGGGAGTCCGCCGCAGCATCTGCGCTTCATTTTCGACACCGGTTCTGCCAATGTGTTAGTCAGTTCGGCGAAGTGCGTCTCGGAACTGTGCAGGGGAAACGGGAGCTTCGATCCAACGAAGAGTGTGACTTACTCCCCCACAAGTATTTCCGCAAATCGCAGTTATCTTAGGCTCGTTCTTCAGAGTGCGCTTTGTCAACGAGACCACGTACAATGTCCTGGCAGCAGACCGGCTCGTTCTCGGAAACATCCTCATTCCCTCCCAGGACTTCGGGGAAGTCCTAAGCTGCAAGGGCAAGAACGCGATATTCAACGTAATGCTTCTACGAAAGTAAAGTGAGATAGAAAAGGTACTCCGGAGTGCTGGGACTGTCCTTGCCCGGCATGAAGCGGAAGGGGACCACCACGTTTCCGGAAAATCTGCAGCAGTCGGGACGATTCGGCCAGACCCTGCTCGGACTCTCGCTCCGTCCCATAGGCAGCGGCGAGACCAGCCTTCTCACCATCGGGGGACTCAATCCTGCGCACTTCACGTCTCCCATTAGATACTACAAGGTCGACGACGCGAGCTATTGGAAGGTCCGAATCGAACTCATCAAGGTTTTGGTGCAGACAATATCAAGTAGATCGGAGAGACTGTTATTAATTTGTGCGAGAACGGGTGCTTCGCGATACTGGACACGGGGACAACGCTGATGTCGTTCCCGAAGGAAGATCTGCTCGCAGCAAAACGTAACGCGATGAGCGGATTGGTAGAGACGATAAAGAGGGCGTTTTCGGCGGCGTTGCAGCAGGGCCAGCCGCTTCCCAGGCTTTCGTACCGATCTGAGATACGAGACGAGTTTGATAGGTTCAGAGTTGAGGGCACGGACTACGAGATGGGGCCCGAAGATTATATGTACAAGGGCAGACAAAAGGGACTGAACGCGGACAGCGAGCCTGCAGTGATTTCAAACAAATTCCGAGACCGCGAGTAACCCTTCTCATTCCCACTCCAGTAGGAAGCACCCGCTGATCATCCTTGGGCAGACCTTCCTCTGCACCCATTTCGTGGCCTTCGATTACGATCAACACATGGTGGGCCTGGCTCGTTCTGCCCTCGGGTGACTTTTTGCTATCATAAAGAGCTTTATCCTAGCGCAGATGTTTTTCTTTCTTCTTCGCGGTGTGAAAACTGTTGCAATGGGGTTTTGGGGTTTTGGGGTTTTGGGGTCTTGG
>JARLGZ010000201.1 GCA_031292515.1 Puia sp.
CAAAAAGCCCCATCCCGACTTCGTCGGGATCTTTTTGTTTATTCGTCCGCTTATGCGAACAAGTTCGCAATGCTTCCGAAAAAACAAAACCCGCAGCTTTCGCTGCGGGCTTCTTGTAAGTCGGGACGACAAGATTCGAACTTGCGACCCCTTGCACCCCATGCAAGTGCGCTACCGGGCTGCGCTACGTCCCGAACTGTATTTCCGGCGTCTTTCCACGATCCTGTTTTTTATCCCGAATCGGGACGATTCGTCGGATCGCTAAAGGGCTGCAAATCTAATGGAAAATTCGTTTCGCGAGAAAAAAACTCGATAATTACTCCTTCAAAATTAGAAAATTAGGGTGGCCGGTTAATCTTCTGGCCTTAATATTTGTCAAAAGGCGGCCAATAATTGGCGTAATACTTGCGTTGTACAGGCACATCCCTCCCGATGGAGGCCATTATCCCGCCTGGCCCCACGGTGTTTGAATCCTGATCCCTTGCACAAACCAATTTTAAGGCTCTTGTAAACAAATCAAACGGTATGAAGAAATTGGTTTTTCTTGTCTTATTTGTTCCCTCCTTTTTGCAGGCACAATGGCATCTTGATCTTTTTGGCGGATTTGCCAATTATTACGGAGATCTGCAGGGACAGCCTTTTACCTTGAGCCAGGCAAAACTGGCTTTTGGCGCCCAGCTTCAGTATGATTTGACGCCCCATTTCGCGTTGTTGTCGGGATTCAATGCCGGTAGTGTGGGCGCCTCGGACAGGTATAATAAACCTTCTCTTCAGGCGATGAACCTGAGCTTTCAGACCAATCTCTTCGAATGGAATTTTATAGGCGAATATACGCTGCTGGACCTGCGGGATAATTGGTTTTCGCCCTACGCATTTGCCGGTCTCGCGGTTTATCATTTCAACCCGTACGCGTTCGACACCCTGGGCAATAAGGTATACCTGAAACCATTGAGCACCGAAGGAGAGGGACTTTCCCAATACCCCGGTGTAAAGCCATACAATCTCACCCAACTGGCTATTCCGTTCGGAGGCGGCGTCAAATTCCGGGTCACTGATGGAATCGTAGTGGCCTATGAGATCGGCTTCCGGAAGTTGTTTACCGACTACCTGGACGATGTCAGCAATCGTTACGTCGATCCGGCTATTCTGCTCGCAGACAAGGGACCGCTCGCCGTGGAGATGTCGTACAGAGGAAATGAAGTCAAAGGAGGCGACCCAAACTATCCGGCGCCCGGCTCCCTGAGGGGAAGCCCTAAAAACAAAGACTGGTATTATTTCTCCGGAATAAAAGTGAGTATCTCCCTGGACAATCCCATCACACGCCGGCTGGGTTACGGGATCATGCCATGTCCGAAAAAGGTGTATTAGCGCTTTATGTTCTACTTTTGCACCTAAAACAGAAGGATGGCCTATCGCAATCAACAGGAATTCATCGACGCGCTCGAACAGGCAGGCGAACTCATCAGGATAAAAACCTATGTAGATCCCAAACTGGAGATCGCCGAAATCACCGATCGTATCAGTAAGAGCGGAAACGGAGGCAAGGCCCTCCTCTTTGAAAATACAGGGTATGATTTTCCGGTTCTGATGAACGCATATGGTAGCGAGAAAAGGATGTGCATGGCCCTTGGCGTCAGGCATCTGGACGATATTACGTCCGAGATCGAAAATCTCTTTAAATTACTGTCGGCGCCGAAAGAGAGCATGATGGAGAAGTTGAAACTGCTGCCTAAACTCAGCCAGTTCGCAAGCTGGATGCCAAAAGTAAAGAGTGGGAGAGGAGAGTGTCAGGAGGTCGTGCTTCCGAATCCGGATCTTAGCCTTCTCCCGGTTATTACCTGCTGGCCAAAAGACGGAGGTCCTTTTATCACGCTGCCCATCATCCACACAAAAGATCCCAATAACGGAATTCGAAATGTAGGCATGTACCGGATGCAGATATTCAGCCCTACCATGACGGGCATGCACTGGCATAAACACAAAGTAAGTGCCCGTCATTTCAACGAATACAAAAAGGCGGGGTTGAAAATGCCCGTCGCCGTCGCCCTGGGAGGAGATCCTGTGTACGCATATAGTGCAACCGCCCCGCTGCCGGAGAACGTCGACGAATATATGCTGGCCGGCTTCCTCCGCAAAAAGAAAGTCGAATTGGTGAAATGTATTACCCAGCCTTCGATCGAAGTACCCGCAGATGCCGATTTTATCATCGAAGGATATGTAGATCCGGCGGAAGACCCCGTTTGGGAGGGCCCTTTCGGGGATCATACGGGCTATTATTCACTGCCGGACTGGTACCCGAAGTTTCATGTCACGGCCATTACCCATCGGCGTAACCCGGTTTATCCGGCTACCATCGTAGGTATCCCTCCGCAGGAAGACGCCTGGCTGGGCAAGGCCACGGAAAGGATCTTTCTGGCGCCGATCAAGATGACTATGGTACCGGAGATCCTCGATATGGACATGCCGGTGGAAGGTGTCTTTCACAACCTGGTCATCGCGCAGATCAGAAAGGAATACGCGGGACAGGGACAAAAAGTGATGAACGCGATGTGGGGAGCCGGTCAGATGATGTTTAACAAGATATTGGTCATCGCGGACGAAGGAGTCCGTATACAGGATTACCCGGCGCTCGCGCAATATGTTTTTCGCAACCTGAACCCCGCCACCGACGTATATTTTTCACAAGGCCCCATGGACGTGCTGGATCATAGTTGCAGTAAACTGGGGTTTGGAGGCAAAATGTGCATTGACGGTACCTTAAAAGCAGCCGAGGAGACCGATAATAACCGGTTTCAGTTGCTGGCCGGCAGTTTCGGGCAACTCCCGGAGGATCTGCTGAAAAACAGGTTTCCCGAGATTGAAAGAGTGAATCTATCTTTGTTGAGACAGGGAATCCCCTGCCTGTTGTGCTCGGTCAGAAAGAACAGGGTGGGACACATAAAGGAATTGCACGGATCGATCAGTCTGCTGAAAGAGATAGAAGGAGTCAAGATGGTTTTGTATGTGGAACACACGGTTGACGCGGAGGATCTTCCCGTCGCGCTATGGAGGTTTTGCAATAACCTGGACCCGCGCAGGGATCATTTGCTCGCCGAAACTCCCTCGCATCTCGAGCCGGGCAAGAAGTTTGCCTGCCTCGGGCTGGATGGAACCCGGAAAACCAGGGAGTTCGATCATTTCGAGCGTGATTGGCCTAATATCATTGTGGCGGACGATGCGACGATCAGGTCTGTAGACGCTAAATGGCAGGATTTGGGCATCGGTCTCTTCCTCCCTTCCCCTTCCCTGCGATTCAAGAGCCAGGTCTATGGAGAAGAAGCGGTGGTAGCGGAGGGCGGCTAGTGAGTGGTGAGTAGTGAAGTAGTCAGTGATGGGTGAAAATGACTGAAGACTTTGAATTCATTCAAATCTGTAAATTACTGTATGAAGAAGGGATCATTATTCTTATGTATTATATGGGTTGTGGGGACAGCAGGATTTTCCCGCCCGGAAAAACTCACTCGACCCACCGCAACTCTCTCATCCGCTGTCCGGACAAATTCTCCCGCTAAGCC
>JARLGZ010000202.1 GCA_031292515.1 Puia sp.
AACCAAGGATCTATCACAGCTATCAATTAGCGAAACCGTAAATGGAGGAACCGTGTGCAGGAAAGCTGCTCGCACGGGTCTGTGGGGGAGCGGGGAGGCAACGAACCGCTCTACCTGGAACCGGTTTGTTACCGATTTGAGACGACTGGCAAATCTAGTAAACTGAAAATCAATATGTAATGAGGCCATCTCCTAATTTTTGAACACCGCTAAAAAAGTTAAGGAAATGTTAGAAGCGTTGGCGGCTAAATTCCTAAATTTAATGGGCTATGGACATTACCGAAAAAACGGAGGTAAAGTCATGAACCACTTAAACAGGCGTACTGTATTGAGCGGCTTGGTCTCCCTTGTTGTGGCGCCGGTATTTGCACTTTCGCAGATCGATTGTGCCAGCACCTCTAGGACTGCAGAGATGTCTACTACATCTCTTGCGATACCCCGCATCACTATCCTATATGATGCATTCGGCAAGAATGCGTCGATGAAGAAGGACTGGGGATTCTCCGCGCTCATCGAAATGAATGGGAAGCGCATCCTTTTCGATGCCGGCGACAACCCCGATATCCTCGCGCAGAACGTCAAAGCGGCGGGCGTCGATCTGACGAGACTCGATTTTGTCGTCATGTCCCATCGCCATGGCGACCACATGGGTGGTCTTACGTATTTGTTGAAAACGAATCCTAACGTGAAGATATATGCGCCCGTGGAGGGCTTGTGCGGCGTATTCGGTTCGTCGTTGCCGAGCAGTTTCTACCGCAAGGCCGATGTGCTGCCGCCGGAAATGCGTTACTTCGATGGCAACCCACCGGCAGTGATGAACTTCGGCAGCGCGTGGCCTGGGGCAAATTTCGGGCTGATCGATAAGACAACCGAAGTTTCGCCCGGTATGACGCTCATCGCCTTGGTTTCTGATGCGCCGGGAACCAAGGAGCTTAAAGAGCTGTCGCTGGCGATCAATACTCCGGAGGGCATCGTACTAATAGTAGGTTGCTCGCATCCGGGCATTGACGGTATTGTCACGGAGGCGGCCAAGATTAATCCGCACATCCATTTCATCGCAGGCGGCTTACACCTCGTGGCGGCGCCCGACTCAGTGGTCGGGAAGGTCGTTACGTCGCTGAAGGACAAGTGGAAGGTGGACTGGATCGCACCTGGCCATTGCACCGGCGAACCGGCCTTCGTCGCATTGAAGCAAGCCTTCGGCGACCGATATCTTTATGCGGGTCTGGGCACGGTGCTTGAGCTTGGGGCGACGTCGCCCGTCAGTACCGCACAGGCCGCAACCCCGATATGGAAAGATAGTCGAGGCCATTGAAGGAGGGATGCACCGGTAGGAGGTCTGGGACGGTATTTCAAATATTTAGTGGCTTAGGAGATAAAACCGAAAATATGATCCGCAAAGATTTTTTAAAAAACCTGCTCCCGTTGCCTTTTCTTGGGAGTGTTTCCTTTCGGAGACGTGGAGAGGCAAAATTAAAGATCTTTATCAAAAGCGCCTGGGGGTCGGATGATCCTACGCGAGCCTCCTTCCCATTCCTCCATGGGAATGCGCTTGCCGAAGCCGGTCACGAAGTACAAATATTTTTACTGGGCGAGGGGGTGAGCCTCATGCGGGACAGCACCTTGAATGCCATCACGCCCGTCGGCTGGCCTCCCCTGAAAGAAATATTGCCAAAGGTGCTGGCCAATAAAATCCAAATATATGCTTGCGGCGCCTGCTGCAAGGCCCGAGGCATTGTGGCCACCGACCTGGACAATAAAAACGCCAAATTTGGTAGCCCCCAGATTTTCGTTGGCCTGACAGAATGGAGTGATAAAATTATTACGGAATAGCCCCCAGATGATATCAGATGTATTGAATTGGGCTGGAAAAAAATAAAAAAGCCCGTAAACTCAGCATTTACGGGCTTCACGTCTTCTTTAGCTTTAGACTCATTGTCGACCTGGCTGTACTTGCTTCGAACCATTTTTGGCTGGGTTTGAGGCAAATTGCGGCCAGCATTGCATGACTTCCATTTGTCCAACCTATTTTGTATCTTTGACTTATGAACAGTTCGGCAATATACAGCGCAATCAAAAAGACCGTGCAGGCTTGTTTGCCTGGTGCTCGTATTGTCCTATTTGGCTCCCATGCCAGGGGTGACCACGATCGCCATAGTGATTATGACCTCTTGATCATAACCC
>JARLGZ010000203.1 GCA_031292515.1 Puia sp.
GGGTTATGATCAAGAGGTCATAATCACTATGGCGATCGTGGTCACCCCTGGCATGGGAGCCAAATAGGACAATACGAGCACCAGGCAAACAAGCCTGCACGGTCTTTTTGATTGCGCTGTATATTGCCGAACTGTTCATAACCCAAGATACAAATCATTATCCTGCTCCCGTGCCATCAGCCGGGCTTTAAGTCTTTCCAAGTATACTTCGATTTCATGTCCCGGAAATCGGCGGGTGCAAGCTGTTTGGTGGATACCAGTTCATCGTATATCACCACCGGGGGGCCAAAGCCGGTACGGGAGTCCGGCTTCATTGTCCCGTTGATCGGCTGCGGCTGCCTGTACCGGAGTCCGCATTTCGCCCAAACCTATCTTATTGACATACAAATGGATTGAATAGATCAAGTCGCTATGCACACATGGTAACAACAATGAAATTTGCCTGGAATTCTAGGAATAAATAATGGTTGTGCGGGTTTCCTTGTCCGGGTGGAAAGAAAGCCAGGCATTTGATAGAAAAATAGGGTGATTTTCACGGTTGACGGGTGACGGATTATGGCGTATTTTATCTACCTCAAATCATCCGGTCATGCATATTCCTGATTTTTCCAAACTGGTATTGGCGAGTTCGCTATGGTTTCTGGCAGGATTGGCCTTTTTTTATGTTCTGAGTCTGCTCAAAGTTTATATTCTGGCAAGGGTTCAACCGATGATCCTGAATAGCAGGGCGGACGAAACCAAACCCTTCCGGCATTTTTCCCCTGGCTTTTGGCGGGATGCCTTCTCTGGCCCCACGCTGCATAAGCTGACTTATATCTACTTGTTCCGGTACAAAAAAGCGGAATGGCCGGTGATTGAAAACTCACCCATAAAGAAAAGGCTGGAAATACTGGATGGGCTGCTTACCTTTTTGAAGCCTTACCTGATCGCCGCTCTCCTTTTTTGTGTGTTGAGAGTTTGGATTGCCACAAGGGTGTTTTATGCTCCCCTGACCATTACACTTGGAGAGATTCAGGAAAAGCTTTCGTTTATTCATTCGATTCCTTTTGTCGTGTGGCTTACCAAACACAAGGCGCTGATTTTGCTGGGTTATAGTATACTTGCCGTCCTGCTTATTGCACAAGCAGGTATGGAGGCGAAGGCGAAAAAATTCAAGAAATATTTTTCTATCTCATTGGTCTGGCTCTCTATTTTTACCAATGTTTCCTTTTTCGCCGCCGGGATAGCCGGTTCGGTAATCCATACACGACAGGAGCTTTCACAACTCCAGCTTGAAATTGTAGAAATACACAACAAAATTTTTGTCGATGCGGCAGTCGCGGTGGCCATAAGACCTGTAGATGACTATCTAAGCCAGGTTGAAACTGTCTATAACCGGGAAGCCGCGCGGATAGATGAGATCTCCCAAAAGCAGGGGAACCCGTCACTGGACAGTTCGATCGTTAATCCGTTGATTTTCGACTTGGCGCGGCTTGTTTCGCAACTGCGATCCGAAAATACCCTCAGCGTTTTTTCTTTTGATCCATTTCCACCCGCAGATAATGCCTGGCGGGCCGATAAGTTGATCACTGTCTCCCCGACTGACGAGGCTGCCACTACATCAACTGAAGCGGCCGATAATAACTCCGACGGGTCCCCACCCGCACCTGAGCCGCATCTCAAGCACGCCGTCGCGCCAGAAGAGGCATTTCTTGCCAACTATTCGAAAACCATCAAAGAGGACCAGGTCGATCCGGCATTCGAGAGCTATTTTCTCCATAAGACTGACTGGAACAAACAGGAGGGAACGGCTACTCTTGAACAGGTTGATGCCGTTGAAGCTGCTGCGGCAAACACGGGAAATGTAACGGCCACAAAGACAAAAAAAATTCTAGAGCTGCTATTCTCTTTTGGGCTGGACGCCGGACTGGATCAACTGTATGAGATATTCCATATCGATCCGCCAAAGATCTTTAAAAAGATAGCTTCACTGGTCTTGGAAGCCGGTTATAAAGAATGCGCGGTCGGGGCCACCGTAAAATTGCTGGGCCATATAAGAAAAAAGATTCCTCTGGGCAAGTCTTTCACTGCAGATTGCGAGATGCAACACTCCATTGTCGGAGAGGATGGGCCGGCCCTACAACAGGAGGATGACGATTATGTGAAAAACGAACTTCAACAAATGGATGTACGGAAAACTGTCTGGCAGGAAAATATGAAAAAAATCGAGGCGGAACAAAAGGAGGCTGCCGCTCAGGCGGCGAAGGACCTTGCGGCGCAAAAAGAAAATGAGCGAAGGATGGCGAAATTTCATCAAAAATACGGTGCACTCGAGCAGAAGATAAGGGAGGAAATCGAGGCCAAGGATATGGGAGTCCCTTTCGACATCAGCAGGAGAATGGCGGCTTATATACAACAAAACCGTTCCAATATTTATGGGAAATTAGCCTGGCGGCAGATACTGGCCAGTCCTTTCTATGATCGTACTTTAACCCTGGAGGAGAATATTTCGAGAATGGTTAACGGCGACGACCAAATTACCAAGTCGAAGGTGAACAGACAATTAGAAGATTATTTCGTACCCGCCATTCCTGTGGGCAGTCTAAAAGACTATCATAACCTGCTAGAGGGAAATTATGACCTTGTCCGAAGCCAAGGGTCGATCAAAGATATTGTAAATACGGTGAAAACAAGGGATGGGATTAGCGATGCCGAGGCTGTAAAGTAAACTGTGTCAAAGTCCTTAAATAAGAGGAACTTTAAACACAGTAAATATGAAAAAGACAAACAAGCCATTCGAGTTCGACTATGAGGAGGTGAAGAATAAGGCACTTGCCCAACTCAAAACAGGTA
>JARLGZ010000018.1 GCA_031292515.1 Puia sp.
CTCGGAAATTTCAATGGCGCGCAAGGTGAATTCGTAGGCCTCTTGCGAGTCAGAGGGCTCGAGCATGGCAACGGCGGCGGCTTGCGCGTAACGGCGATTGTCCTGCTCGTTCTGGCTGGAAGCCATTCCGGGATCGTCGGCGGAGACGATGACGAGGGCGCCGTCGAGGCGGGTATAGGCCGCGGTGAACAAAGGGTCGGCGGCCACGTTGAGCCCGACATGCTTCATGGTGACGAGGGCACGCGCACCGGCAAAGGCCACGCCGACTCCGACTTCGAGAGCCACTTTCTCGTTGGGAGACCACTGGGCTTTGCCACCCAGCTTTTCGAAGGTTTCCAGAATCTCCGTCGAGGGAGTTCCCGGATATCCCGTGCCGAGTACTACTCCGGCG
This sequence comes from Puia sp., assembly GCA_031292515.1. Classification (GTDB taxonomy): domain Bacteria; phylum Bacteroidota; class Bacteroidia; order Chitinophagales; family Chitinophagaceae; genus Puia. The sequence continues at coordinate 392 of JARLGZ010000018.1, forward strand.
TCAAAGGCGGCCATTGCAACCGCTTCGTCACCGCTCAGCAGTGACAAGGCATTCTGCTGCTCTAGAGAATCCACGCTGAATTCCTGATGATTTGAGTTGTCTCTAGTTTACACAAGCGGAGTCCTCGACCGGAATTATCAGCTATTTGCCTTCAACGAGCTTGATTTCGCTGGTGCGGTCCTTGGTTTGGTCGGCATTGGCGAAGGCATCATTCTTGGGGAGTTGCAGGTCGATTGCGGAGATTGTCTCGACGCGGACGTTTCCCTTAATCAAAATCAACTTGAGCACATGTCCGCCGTGAAGATGGTCGTCGGTGAGGTAGTGCCAATGGTAACCGGGAACGCTGATTCCATTGCTGAAGGCTGGACTGCGCAGGCCGATCAGAGTGCCTCGCGTAGTGGGGTAGTCATGGATCGATTGAGTTTTGACGATCGAGGCAAGCTCTTTGTAGGGCTTGCTCTGAGGTTCGATGGCACGCACAGAAACATCGCGAAAAGTGCCGTCGATGCGAATGGCATAGAAGAGATTGAGATTCTTCAAATGGGCGTCCAGCCACTTGTCGAATTCGGGCAGAGGAAGGGAATTCTCGGGGCTGAAGGATTGGGTGGGATGGAACCATGTTACGTAAGCTAGAGGAGTTTTTTCCTGAGGGCCGGCAACGACAACAGAGCCATTGGCCAAGGCATGATAAAAGACGCCGTCGAGCGCGAGCAATTCACCGTCGAGGCGGTTATAAGTACCGATGCCGAAATTGCCCTTTGCGCCTAGCTCGCGAATGGTGAGGTCGCCGTCGTATGTGCCAGCCAAGAGTGCATCGATGGTGGAATAGATATAGAGCGGGGGATTCGTCTGAGCGGTGGCCTGGCATTCCGCGATAAGAATTACCAGAGCCACGAGCATGAGCCGGGGGGCAGATCCGCGCCAGGTATGTCTCAAAGTATTGCCTCCGAAACTCCGTAGCGCGATCAGTCGCCGACTGTCGACGAACTTGTTGGTGGAGTGTTGCCAATTCTATTCCATCATGCAAATCCTGGCAGTGATTACGGGAATTGGCAGTGATTACGGGGATGAATAGAGAGGACTGTCGCCGGTTTTGGGGCGGGGGGGGGGGGGGGGGGGGGCGGGCGCGGGGGGGGGGGGGGGGGGGGGTGTTTTTTTTTTTTTTTTTATTTTTTTATTTAATTTATTTATATGTTACTATCTGATACCATCACCCCGCGCCCGCCCCCCCCCCCCCCCCCCCCCCCCCCCCCCCCCCCCCCCCCCCCCCCCCCCCCCCCCCCCCCCCCCCCCCCCCCCCCCCCCCCCCCCC
>JARLGZ010000204.1 GCA_031292515.1 Puia sp.
CCACCCCCCCTCCTCTGAATAGCCCTCTTCTCTGGATAGACACGCTGCAAGATGCACATAATAAACAGCTTGATAAATCAATATGTTTACCATTCAGTACGATTATCCCCTTGACATAGGAGAATAAAAGTAGAATTATATTTACAGGGGTATTTATATGAATCTCTTCTCACTCGCAAAACAATTCCCTACCGAGGATGCGGCAATCGAATACTGGATTGCTACGCGCTGGCCGGACGGAGTGCGCTGCGTAGGATGTGACCACGATACCGTCTATCGGATTAAGACGGTAGGGAAGACGGGCAAGCCTTCCCTGATCTTTGAGTGCGGAAAGTGCCAGCTACATTTTTCTCCTACGGCGGGAACATTATTCCACGATTCCCACTTGCCCCTGCAAAAGTGGTTTGCGGCTATTGCCTTGATGTGCGAGGGGAAAAAGGGAATCAGCGCAAACCAGATGAAACGGCACTTGGGAGTGACGTACAAAACAGCGTGGTTCATGTGCCATCGAATCCGCAAGGCTATGTCAGATGAGTCCATTGAGCCGCTAGGGTCTGAGGGGCAGGTTATAGAGATTGACGAGTCTTTTGTTGGCGGCAAGGTTTCCCGCGCTGGCCTACCCGAAGCCAATAGGCGCAAAGTAAAGGTATTGGGCATTGCGGAGCGGGGCGGCAGGGTCCATCTCAAGAAAATCAAAAACCTGAAATTGGAGACCATTACCCCGATTCTGGAAGCCAGCATTAGCGAGAACGCCTCACAGATTCATACGGACGGATCGACCCGCTATGTCAACCTGCTTCCCAAGGAAAAGCACGTTCGCGGGAACCATGAACGTGAGATTAAGGCGGGAGATTCGCTTTCAAACCAGACCATCGAAGGGGCGTTTAGCCTGTTCAAACGTGGCGTAGTCGGCAGCTATCACAAGCTAGGCGTAGAGCACATGGACGCATACCTGGGCGAGTTTTGCTGGCGATTCAATCGCCGTAGAGAACAGTTAGAGATGTTTGACGCGGCTCTATCCAACATGACCCGCGAACCGCTCCCCTATGCCAAGTTGAAAGGCGGGGATGACCCGTTCTAGCCGCTGGCAGATTCGGCACGTTTGCGGCGTGGAGATGTGCCGATAACGTCTTTAAGTGGCATGGGTTTGGTGTTGATGATCTTCCGAAGCACAGCATCAAACCTGTCTTTATCTACCATTATTTCTTGAGGTTCCGGGGGAATTTTGTCCATGGGGTCTATCATAACGCATTCCTAAAATCGCCTAGCGGAGTGTTTCTGATGGCACGTAAACGTAAAGACGAAAGAGATTTTCCCTTTCATATCCAAATAGGACTCAACATTTTCGAGATGGCTGAGTTTTGCAGGCAAGAGAATAACGCCTTGAGAAGTATTTTGCGTAAGCTGGGTCTATCCGACCGAGCAATTCAGAGCAGAGTGAGGCGTCTTTTGAAGAAGCCGGAACTAGACGAAACTGGCGCGCAAGCCTTGCGGCGAGTAAGCGAAGAAAGTCTGAAACGGTGTCTGGATGCCGATACTCAAGCAGTGCTCGCAAAAATGACTCCGAGAGGTCGTGTTCAGTAGTTACAGAGGGAGGAGCTTGCAATCGACACGCATCCTGTGCGAAGATTCGCATGAGGATGAGCGGACAGAGCGGCTACTCTGAAAGCTATGAATCCAGCGTAATACTTAGATTAAGTAGTTCCCAGCCTACTAGGGCTGGAGTAGGTTCGATGCACCTAAACGAATCATACCATGAGGTGCGTCTATGGAATCTTATCCGACAGTCTCTTTTTTCTGTGTTTGCAGAAAACGTCTTTACACAATGAGCACGAACGTTCTCGCTTACACTGGAAAGTTTAAGTGCCAGCGGTGCGGCAGGAATTATGTGTGTGGCGATTCGATTATTGCTAGACTCGATGTTTCTTCACCCTTACTGTCTTCTTCGCGGCGCTAGACTTTACAGCGTCTCTCCCGAATACGCGGTGCATCTCTCCGCACTGTCGGCATTGCAGGTCAGCCATGCCCTTAAATGGCTCTTCACCGGGAATATCAAACGTGGCACTGAATAGCTTTTGAGTTTTCGGGCAAACGAAATAAACCCTCCGCATGGTTCATTCCTCCTACCGTGCGCTATTATAGCCGTCCCAACCATCCTCAATCAAAGGGATAATCATACCAGATAGTAAACAGAAACCGCCGGAATCAGCCCGTTTTAGCCCGAAAACAGCCTGCTTTCCGTCAAAAACCCGCGAAAGCTCACCCCTTTTTCACGCTTTCCGCAGCCGCTTCGCGGCCAGCCCAGCCCTGAGAACTGACCTCGGCAAAATCCTCCCAACGTGACCCTTTAGGCACCGCGTCAAACATTCACATGCATTCCACCCCCGCTTTGGTTAAGAATAGAGTTGGATAAGTTTCGAGAAAACAGGACAGATTGTTATGGCAATGACACAAACTGAAATTCCCCGTTGGACTGCAGAAGAATTTGAGCCGCTGGTTCTAAGCACCAACCCCAAAGTTGCCGTATTCGATTGCGATGGCACCATCTGGAGCGGCGACTCCGGCTACGGCTTCATGGTCTGGTCGCTCGAACAGGGCCTCGTCTCCCGCTCCACCAGCGACTGGATCGACACCCGCTATCGCGCCTACCTCACCGGCCACGTCAGCGAACTCGAAATCTGCGGCGAAATGGTCCAGATCTACGCCGGCCTCCGCGAGCAGGAACTTCGTGCCGCCGCCGCCGAGTACGTAAACGAATTCGTCCAGCCCCGCATCTTCCCTGAGGTCGCCGCCCTGCTCGCAAGCCTTCGCAATGCAGGCGTCGAACTCTGGGCCGTCAGTTCCACTAACCGCTGGGTCGTCGCTGAAGGCGTCCGCCAGTTCGGCATCCCCGATTCCCGCGTCCTCGCCGCCGAAGTTCGAGTCGAAAACGGTGTCATCTCCGCCGAGATCCTCGCCGTCCCCACCGATGAAGGCAAAGCGGAAGCTCTCAAGCTCGCCGGTATCCCCACCCCGGACGCGGTCTTTGGCAACTCCATCCACGACCTGGCCATGCTTGATATCGCGCGCAACCCCTACCCCGTCAACCCGTCCCCCGCCCTGATTCG
>JARLGZ010000205.1 GCA_031292515.1 Puia sp.
CCTTCCTTTTCTGCTCGCCGGACTTTCCGCTGAATGCAATCTTTATGAAGATTACGAAAGAGTTCCTCCAAAGGCGGAACCAGGGACAGTTCGTGGCAGCAGAGGCCTTCGGTTTGGCTCCATTTCGTCGAAGTCGGCTCTAGGAGTCGGTTCAGGAACCGAACTTCTGCATACGCTATCCCCCGACCGACAGTTTCCTCTAAGTGCGTTAGTAGCTCGGACCCGTGGTCCACAGTATCGGCTAGCAAATCGCAATGATCGGAGAAAGGTAGCGACACAAAGCGTCTACCGGTGATCCAACTCTTCACATCGCAGAATACTAAGCCGTTTCTCAAGGCCTCGTCAGGGTTGGAGGTAGTAAACACAGAAGCCCTATACCGGTAGGTCTCCCACAATGCTCGCAGCCAACTCCTGCTGTGGAATACACTGGATCGGGCATGGTGAGTTATGAATTCTTCCCAGCGTTCGTCTACAAGAGGATCAACCGTGTACACCGTCATTGGTGTCAGCCTCTCTGGTCCGCGTGGCGACCCGGTGTCAAAAAGTCCCCTTGGTTCGCCATTGTCCTTGTCTGGTTTTTCATCTGAGGCAAAGAGTCTATGAATGCCCGGAACTCCGATTCGCAGATGTTCCTATCGACCATGACTCCTGCTTCCAATTGAAATTTATGCGACCTCAAAGCAGGCCACAAGCGGCTTGCAAAAGGTGTGAGAGTTGCTCCCGATGTGTTCTACGGCTCGTACACCGAGAAATCCATAGGGCGCCGACCCTTGATCCATGCAAAAGAACGTTGAATGACTGCTGATAGAATCATCGGACAACCTGAAATAACCATGCCGCAGGTATGTTTGTATAGACCGGCCCGAATTCCTCTTTTCATCCAGAAGAAGAGAACTCCACCAAGCCACGCATAGCGGTCAAAGCGATGTTCCTTCCCTCCGGGGTATTCGCCCGATCTCTCTTTGTCCATGATCCGGCGAGCCATCTGGAGAAACGGTAGCACAGTTAAGATGCTGTTTGCAGAATGAAGCCGATAAAACGCAGTTACGGGATTGAAAATCATTAACAAATGGCCCGAGTATGCTAGTTTGGTTGCCAAATCCACGAGATCCAAATGGAAGATACCATCGGTCCATTCCCCCACATCCTCGAACGCACGCTTCAAAACGACAAATGAACTCGCGCTCAGTGCACATGGACGGTCCTTTTGCAGAAAGCTCGCATAATCGATGTACTCTATGACGCCCGGAGCGTCAGCGCAATGAAGCGTCGGAACATCTCCGCTAAAGTAGCTCAACTTTCCACAGATGATTACAGGATGGCACTCTCGGATAACCCGCTCATAAATGCAAAGTGCATGTGGCGCTAGAACGTCGTCTCCATCTAAGAAGACAAGGTAGTCTCCGGTGGCCAAGGAAGCGCCTCGATTCCGAGCTCCAATTGCGCCCTGGTTTTCAGCTAACTTGACCAGTTGAATTGAATTTCCGTACTGGAGAAGTAATTCAGACGAGCCGTCGCAGGATGCATCGTCAACCACGATGATTTCTCTAAGAGAAAGAGGTTGTATCAAAGCCGATTCAACCGCATCGCGAATGAAGTCGCGCTGATTGTAACAGGTGATCACTATGGTGAAAAGGGGCATCACGCCTCGGGCTTTCTTTTCAGGGCGGGATAGATACTAATGTGAAAGGAAACTTTGAGGGGACACCACATGAGCAAAAGCAGGGGTGATCGTGCTGGGGTATGTACGATCAGCCCGAAGGATCACTCAAGGGGGCACAGAAGGCGATCACATGGACCAGGAGCAGACACTGTCTGAGCCAAACCAACTGCTTTTCGTGTCATATTCCGGTCTCCACAAGAGTGCCGGCTCCTGCGATTTCGCTCGCCATTGCGTAGGTTCACATTCCCTTGTTTGTTTTCGAGCCTTCAATGGCCTCTATCTGGCCTCAACGGCATCTTTCTCACTTGACTCGTTGTCGGTCCGTGCTCTGGAATTAATGGGCTTTAGCCGTGCAGAGAACCCGATAAAAGACACTTTATCATCCAGTGGTACTCCACATCTGGCGACTGGGCGTGCTGGATTTCCTTGAACAACAGTCATAGGAGATACCGAGCTCGTAACAACACTTCCTGCGGTGACGACAGCGCCTTCACCCACCACGACGCCGGGGAGAATGATTGCCCCTGGGCCTATAAAAACATTCTGTTCAATTCTTACGCCGATCGATTCCTTGAAATGTGCAATCACGGTGGCACGCATGCTGATCGAAACGCCGTCTCCTATCGAAATCATTTCGGGGCGCGCTGTCTCCAGGACCACGTCGTATCCAATCCAAGAGCCCTTTCCGATGCGCACTCCGCGCAAACGATGGAGCAACACGCGAAATCCCGCCCCCGGAGCGGACCTGGCAATGTGCTGCAATATACGGTTCTTCAAACCACGAACTATCCCCTTTTCTTCCAATCGCATGCGTATATTTCCTCGGGTCCGTATTTCGGTATGCAACGAAAGAGCCGTCCAGCTGGCGACTGGCCAAGCAGCGCCGAATAAATGAACTTCTCACGCAGGCACTTTACCTGCAGCTACGCAATAAGGCAACGAAGCATCGACCCTCTGCGGCACTAATCCAACCCGGGTGATTTTCGGCTGCTGCGTCTTCTGCGCCCAAATGTACTGGAGCCAGTTTTTATAGATTCGCACGGCAGTCGAATGCCAGGTATTTTTGATGTCCTTAGGGTCCAATACAGCGGCTACCTCGGCCAGTAGTCCTAGACTCGGCCGAGTCGAGGCAAGCTGCTGTATTGTATGCAATGCAAGGGTAGTGTCATCGTCAAAATAGTCCTGCGGGATTGCGGGATATGCGTTGATCTCCCCTTTAAGAAACCGCGCAACATCTCTGCGATATTCAAGAAGCAATGCATTTGAGTCATATTCCGGATGCCCCTGAAAGAAAACGAACAGGCTCTTGAAGTGCTTGATAAATGTATCAACACCGGCATCTTCCGCCCTGGTAAGAACGCTGTACCCGCATTTCGTCAACGTGTCTTCTTGGATTCCGTTCCACCGTGAATGCGGAAGTTTGAATCGCGATGGAGTCCCTGCAATGAGTGGATGGTCTAACAGTTTTTCGAAATCGAATACACCGGTGTACTTGCGGTCATTCCTGATTCGAGCGATGCCGTCAAGATAGAGAATTGCAGCGTGAGCGGCAAGGCAGGACCATACAGTTGAATAGGTATTGTCCCTGGCCCAATCAAGGATACTCTTGAAGCTTCCCCAATACGGTTCGTCCTCCAGAATCTGAGCCCGAGGCTCTCTTCCGGTTACAATCAGCCCGTCAAGCTTCATGTCTCCTAGATTCTCAGCGCTCGAGTAGAAATTGCTAATGTGACGCGCACCTTTTTCACTGCGAGGAACGCCAGGCATTGAATACAAGGACAGGCAAA
>JARLGZ010000206.1 GCA_031292515.1 Puia sp.
CCAAAACCCCAAAACCCCAAAACCCCAAAACCCCAAAACCCCTATTGTCACTCTCTCTGACTATCTATGTATTTGTGTTAAAAAAACGTAAAACGAGTGGCTATCTCGCCGGCTAATTGTTAGAGATGGAACGGGCCTTGCGCGGTCGGAGATAAGGATTCTGCATGCAGCACGGTATAGGGTTGGTAATAGGATTGTAGCTCATCCACGCACATTCATTCTTCCGGGGGATAACAGCGGCCCTGGACTCTGGCTTCCCGGCCGGCGGCTGCTGTCCGTATGAATGAAGGTACACCGCGTAGTTCTGTATGTCTGTTGCTATAGTGTGACCAACTCGACAAGTGGGCCGAGTGCCGATCGTTTGCAAGTTATTTATTCCCGGGATTAAGCCCAGCGGCCCGCCGTCGGCTCTACGAAGAGTGCAGGGCCTTGGAGCCATAGACCTAACCTGGGCGTCGAGACCGCTCCTGTAGGTCGCTTCGCGTCTCCGCTTATCGAGTCGCATTTTCTCGACGTGCGTCTGGTACTCGCTCGTGTACGCAACATTCTCTTGCGCTCGATGCAAGTATTCCTTCCGGTATATCTCGCGCTGTCGCTCCTTATCTGTGATCTGATTCTTCCACAGCTCGAGCATGTCCCGATTTGCCTTCGACCTCTGCTCTTTCCGCTGCTGTTCCTTAGCACGAAACTGCTGGAGGAACGGCTCTTCCTCTGGACAATCCTTGGCGACTTTTAGCGGCTTCGCATGGTTCAGGGTAGCCTTCGCGAAGCACTCTGGCGCGTCCTGTCTCCGAGGCTGTGTGAATTGCTGATGATGATGATGGTCCTTATGCGGCGTCTCTCTTCTTGCGGGGGCTGTGTCGTGAGCTGCCGCTGTGGATGTGCCGGCCTACCAACACGGGAATGTGATGAAAATACATCGGCATGCGGCGGCGCAGGGATCGAGGAGTCTTTTGCGTCCGGGTTCTAGAGATCGCGAGGTGAAAATGAGGGGTTACTGTCGCTTCTGGGATGAGCGAGTGCATGCTTCGAAATATATTATTATTTATTGAATTTAACGACGCCGAGTATCGAATTGAGTCCGAGGAGATCTCCTTGAAATAGCAGCAGCCGCAGTCTTGGGGTTTTGGGGTTTTGGGGTTTTGGGGTTTTGG
>JARLGZ010000207.1 GCA_031292515.1 Puia sp.
CACCAAACAGACAGTCCGCAAATAAAACCCATATGATCAGGAAGAAAATTGACAGAAACGCAGTGGCCGCCTGGGTCGCCAGCATCGGTCTCCCCGAATACTCAAAACAATGCCAGCCGCAAAAGCAGTTCCTCGAGTACGGCCTGGACGAGTCGATGCTTGAGGACATCACCGACGAGATCCTCCGCTCCGAGTTCCACATGGAAAAGACGCTGCACCGCAAAAACTGCAGCGCGAAATCCGACAGCTCCTTTTCCGGTCTGCCTCAGCTTCTCAGCAGGCCGACCTGCAGTCCCGGGCCAGAGCCTCCTCTTCGGCGCTGAGATGGATATTCTCGACACGACCCCGCGGCGTACTGTTTGTGTACAATCCGGGGAGAAAGGAGGCGGACTTCTTGGTCTACGTCGAGTTCATGATGTCCAACTACACGTGTGTCAGGCAATCTACGCCTTCGGTGGAGCTGGTCCCGACAGTCTGCCCACGGCTCCGGCGCTTCTCTTTGTCCTATCAATCCCAGATCGGTCCGTAAAGGTGGTGCCCTCTGCCCGATGATAACGGCCCGATCTTGCATTTCTTTGGTAGTATATCGGAACCAGTTCATATACGCCACATGCAGATACCACACAGGAGCGAACCCATTTCCAGCGACCGGAGCCTGTGAGTGCTACAACATCTGTCGAAACGTGTGGACTCACTGCCCACCACTTAACGAGCTGCGCGCCATGGCCGCCTCCTGCGGTATTGGCCACTGGCTCTCTACGTTTTCGGCGGCTGCAACTTCTGGCCCCAGTCGGCCTACACCGGGGCGATTGAGAGAATGGATCTGATAGCGCCGGAGTCCGGGTGGGAGCCGGTGCGGTTCGAGAATGACCCCGACAGACTGTGGACCGCACGAAGCTCGTTCCTGGCAATCCCGCGGGGAGAACTCGACATCCTCGTTTTCTGGGGGACTGTCGCGGCGTCCCCCAATCTCAGACTCTCCTGCTCGATACCGTCGGCGGGGGATCTGTGCGGAACAATTCCAGGCTACCTGCGCCATGTGATCTAGAGTATGGACAGGCGCTCAGCTCTGGAGAACACCTGTACGTGATGAGCGACTCGTACGACCTATATGCCTGCAGCTGGAAGTCGCGTGTGTGGCAGCTGCGTGTCCACTCTGAGATTGCTCCCGGAATGATTTAGTCGGATTGCCCTCTTTTATTGTTTTTTGCTTGGGTCTTCCGTTTGATAGTATCTTAAGTTAGCACTCGGGGTTTTGGGGTTTTGGG
>JARLGZ010000208.1 GCA_031292515.1 Puia sp.
CAAAAAGCTGATAGATAGTATGCCCTCGCAGGCGATACCGAACTATGCGTACCACAACAACGGGGACCTGACATTTACAAATAAAGCGGCAGCATGGGGCCTTGACCAGCCAAGTTTTTCAAACGGCTCGGCATACGGAGACCTGAATAACGATGGAGCGCTGGATTTAGTGGTAAATAATGTAAACATGCCGGCCTTTGTGTATCGGAACAATAGCAGGAAGCTTTATCCGGGGAATTCGTTTCTGAAAGTGATCCTGCAGGGAGAAGGCAAAAACCGGTTTGGGATCGGGGCGCAGGTAACCGTGTATTATAATCATACCCTAAGCTACCAGGAGCAGATGCCTTCGCGCGGCTTTGAGTCGAGCGTAGATCCGCGCTTAAACTTCGGGCTGGGTAAAACAAAGGTGATTGATTCGGTGATCGTTAAGTGGCCCGATGGCAAACAGAAAATATTAAAGGGGGTAATGCCCAACCAGATTATCACGGTAAAGCAAAGTGAGTCGATGCTGCCGAAGAAGGCCGGTAACAAACCCGCCGTGGCCAAACCGCTGTTTGAGCAAAGCGCAGATAACTATGGGATAGACTTTGTACATAAGGAAGATGATTTTTCGGATTTCGACAGGGAGAAATTACTATTCCAGATGCACTCCACCGATGGCCCCCGGATAGCAAAAGGCGATGTTAACGGCGATGGCCTGGAAGACTTTTATATCTGCGGCGCTGCGGGACAGCCGGGAGCGCTGTATATCCAGACCAAAGCAGGCCGGTTTAAGCGGAGCAATGAAAAACTGTTTGAGCAGGATAAAGGCAGTGAAGATACCGGCTGTTTATTTTTCGATGCAGATGGTGACGGGGACCAGGATTTATATGTATGCAGCGGCGGGAACGAATTTTCGGCAAACTCCACCGAACTGATCGACCGTTTATACCTCAATGACGGCAAGGGCAATTTCACCAAATCGCCGCAGGTACTTCCCTCTTTTCAGTTTGAGAGCAGCTCCTGCGTAACGGCAGCCGACTTTGACGGAGATGGTGACCAGGATTTGTTTGTGGGTGTTCGTTTAAAACCGGGCAAGTATGGTTATCCGTGTAAGGGCTATATCCTGCAGAACAACGGAAAAGGCGTTTTTACGGATGTGACCGATAAAGTAGCCCCGGGTTTAAAAGAATTGGGTATGGTGACCGATGCGAAATGGTTTGACTATGACGGAGACGGAAAACCGGACCTGGTGGTCTGCGGGGAGTATATGCCAATCCGGATCTTCCACAATGAAGGCGGGTTTTTAAAGGAAGTAACCAGGGAGGCCGGGCTGAACAACAGCAACGGATGGTGGAACAGGCTGCAGATAGCCGATATAGACGGAGACGGTTACCCCGATATCGTGGCAGGCAATCACGGGTTAAACTCCAGGTTCAAAGCCAGCAGGCAGAAGCCGGTAACGATGTATATGGGGGATTTTAGCGGAAATGGTAATATAGAACAGATTGTATGCACTTATAACGGCGACAAGCAATACCCCATGGCATTAAGGCATGACCTGGTGGGCGAACTGCCCTACCTGAAGAAGAAATACCTGAGATATGCACAATATAAAGAACAAACCATGGAAGACATTTTTGGGAAGGAGCAGTTGCAAAAGGCGGATAAGCTGGAGGCTTACGAAATGCGGAGCAGCGTGATCATGAATAACAGGAACGGCACATTTACGATGAAGCCATTACCCGCAGAAGCACAGTTTTCAACAGTGTTTGGGCTGGTGATTAAAGACTTTGACGGGGATGGCAGGAAAGACATCCTGCTGGGGGGCAACTTTTACCAGTCGAAACCTGAGGTAGGCATCTATGATGCCAGCTATGGCTTGCTGCTTAAAGGCGACGGCAAAGGTAATTTTAAGTCCGTCAGCCCGCAAAATAGCGGCATCGTCGTTAAAGGCGCGGTACGCGATATTACAGAGATCAAAGCAGGTAAGAAAAAACTGCTGGTTTTTGCTAAAAATAATGATAAAACAGAAATATTAAGTTTTAAATGAGATAG
>JARLGZ010000209.1 GCA_031292515.1 Puia sp.
GGGGGGGGGGGGGGGGGGGGGGGGGGGGGGGGGGGGGGGGGGGGGGGGGGGGGGGGGGGGGGGGGGGGGGGGGGGGGGGGGGGGGGGGGGGGGGGGGGGGGGGGGGGGGGGGGGGGGCGGGGGGGGGCGTGGGCGGGGCGGGTGGTATTGCGCGGGTGTGAGGGGAATGCCAAACTACGACCTTAAATTTGGCATTTCAGATATTGCTCGCATGCTCGAGGTAGACAGGAAGATGGTTATCGCGTGGGTATACCATTTCTCCGACTATTTGGGACCGAAGGCGAATCCGCCGAAAGGGTCACCTCGCACGTTCACTGCTGATGACCTGCGGGTGATGTCGTATGTTTATATGTATTGGGAGGAGAACCCTGACCTCGAATGCATTAAAGCTGGACTCAATTCAGGAGACCACTTCGAGAAGCCTTTCGAGGACATGGTAACCATTGCGACGCCTATATTCCAAGATCCACCAGATGCTTTGGATGAAACATGGCGACATGGAACCATTATCGGGGGAATGGCACCCATCGCAGACCTTTACGTGCTTGCGGAGTCGTACAAGCTTGCCGGAGACATTCTTATTGATGCGGCGCTTTCCACAGATGAAGCGTTTGAGTTGATCTATCCGATCATCTACAACTACAGGCATGCGACCGAGCTGTATCTCAAATCCACCCTTCAAGACTTGCAGAAATATCACGATTTGCTTCGGCTACTGCAGCAGTTCAAAACAATGGTAAAGGTAAAGCTCAATTCTGACCTCCCTCAGTGGTTTATTGATATTGTGACCGCCTTCCATGATTTCGATCCAAACTCTACGACCTTTAGATATGGCGGCTTCGATTACGTGATGCAGAGGGGGGAAATGTGGGTGGATCTTAACCACATGAAGACGGTGATGGGATGGTTGTCGGAGGCGTTCCAGAAGGTCAGGCATGCCGAGGAGGCATGTCGAGCAAATTTTAGATAGAAAGCGAAGTGGTATGAAGGCTGAAATCGAAACTATCGTCGA
>JARLGZ010000210.1 GCA_031292515.1 Puia sp.
CCAAAACCCCAAAACCCCAAAACCCCAAAACCCCAAAACCCCTAGCACTGCCCGGGAGTGATATCGCACTCCCATGAGAGTGATAGACCGAAGTGGCGAATTGTCTTCTGACTTCTTGCTACTAAGCGTGGTGGTGGGGTGATGACCCTCAGAAGGAGTGGATGAGCGGCTGGTGGGCTGGAGACTTGTTCATGGCGAGACTGCACTCGAGACGGTCCGAGTTCATTCGGCGATGCAGTGTCATACTGATATGGCAAAGAGCCATTATTATTTTCGCTATATAGTATCCTCTCAGCAACAGTAAGAGCGGCGGAAAAATGCAAGAAGATGGGAACGAACAATGCCGGTATAAAAGCGTTACCAGCGACGTTGGCGACACGGGGTGTAGACATTCATTAAATGAGAGGCTCGGATCCAAGACGATCGCGAGCGTTTATTAATTACAGTACAGCTGCTTCGATCAGTTCTTCCCCGGCTTCTCCACGTCGGCTGGACGCTCCTCTCGGCGGATCGCATCGTCGGTCGCGGGCCTGTTCTCGGGATGAATCCGGTTTGTATTCCTTTCGGCGTGGTTCCGGCCAAGGGCGGGCAGGGACTCCCAGCGAAAGCGCGAGCCTTCAGTGCGCGGTGCGAAACGGGCGAAGTTGAAGTTGTAGAAGCGCGACTTCGCGTCCTCGTCAAGCTGCTCCTCGGCAGTTATCTGCTGCATAAACTGTTGCAGGGCAGTCGAATCGACGTTCAGGAGCCGGAACATGCAGGATTTTCCTTAATAATTGATAATCGGATCGCCCGGCTTTATAGGGCGGAGAAGAATTTTCACCACGTGGTCAGCTGAATTCGAAAATTGCCTAAGCAAACGTGTTATGCACAGATTGTAGTTGGCGGCGGGCCAATATTATTTGGTAAGCTTGTTTATGATAGGCGTACATAGTGTTAGTCATTTATAATTCAAAGCCACTTTTGCCGCGCCCAATGCGATTTATTGCTGTTACGCGCTCGCACGCTGACGTTGGGGTTTTGGGGTTTTGGGGTTTTGGGGTTTTGG
>JARLGZ010000211.1 GCA_031292515.1 Puia sp.
CCAAAACCCCAAAACCCCAAAACCCCAAAAACCCTGGGCTTGATGTTGTGCACTTTGGTGCTGTTGAACATAATCAATACCTCACCCCCGAAGTTTGCGGGGGAAGATATAGCCAGTTGCTAGCAAATGCAGGCACAAAGGAATATATCGTATGCGCCCGGGTGATGTCCTCGACTTTGCGGAGACAACATTACTCATTCTGATATCATATATATCGTAATCTTCACTCGCATATATATGAGGTGGAACATTATAAAAAGCAATCCAGATAATGAGAATCTCAGCAACAATAACGCTAGTGGCTTGTCTCGCAGCCGCAGTGCTGTGCGACGAGATGTTGGTGACCCAGGAATATACCGACTATCTCAAGAAGCACTCCAGCTGGGAGGTGGCCGACTACGAGAACAATGTCTTCCGCGGCTGGGCCGTGAGCGAGGCAGCCTCGATGTTTTCTCAGGAACTGCCTTCGGACGAGATGCCATCCCGCTTCGAGCACGTCGCTCCAGGCGAGAAGTTCCCCGCCAAGTTGGATTAGAGCGAACTGCGGGCTGGTTGTGTCCACGAGGTGAAGAGCCAAGGCACCTGCGTCTCGGCCTGGCCTTCTCCGCGGTCGGCACCATCTCTGACCGGTGCTGCCTCAGAGTCAAGGATTACGGCTGGCTCTCTGTCCAGGAGCTGATCTCCTGCGATAGGAGTCACGAGGGATGCAAGGGCGGAATGCCGACTGATGTCTACGCCTGGAGCATTGCGCACGGCATCGTCCCGGAAACGTGCTACCCGTACAAGGCTCAGCAGGAGACCTGCCCAACCAGGTGTGTGGACGGGTCCGACTGGGCTAAGGCCCACGTGTGCAAGTGCAAGGGCAAGGTGATCTGCAAAGGCGTCGAAGGCATGAAGAAGTGCCTGCAGACCGGCCCGATCTCGGTCTTCTTCAACGCCTACATGGACCTTGCGTACTACGTTAGCGGCATCTACCACGCGAACAAGCAGACGCGGAGGCTCGGAACCCACATCATAAAGTGCTACGGCTACAGCGACAAGCCTGAGGCCCACTGGCTCTGCACGAACTCTTGGGGGCCCACCTGGGGCGAGAAGGGCGGAATCAGGATCGTTGTCAACGGCGGCACCGACATCGAAACCTACGATAACACGTACTGCGACCCCCAATAAGCGGAATGCGAGATGAGCTAAAGATATTTCGCGTTGCGTCACCTGCGATGATTTCTCTTTGTCATATATATATAACGTGCATCCTTATTTAGTGTGCTGAACGATATTTTTTCCCCCGGTGAATACACTGCTCGAAGCCAGTCTCCCCATGGGGTTTTGGGGTTTTGGGGTTTTGGGGTTTTGGGGTTTTGGGGTTTTGGGGTTTTGGGG
>JARLGZ010000212.1 GCA_031292515.1 Puia sp.
CCAAAACCCCAAAACCCCAAAACCCCAAAACCCCAAAGGACTCGCATTACGACCCCCAATCATGCTAGCGGAAAGCAATAAAACCCTATAGCCCATCAAGCAAGCGATTATAGTAAATCGGATCAAGCGGATGTGAACGTATAGAATTACTTCGACATTCTTAGAATCACATCATCTTGGACGAGATCGGCGATGAAGTCTACAATTCTGAATTCGGATAATTTCGCATTCCATTCAGCTGCGAACTTCTTGCACACACTCTTGGCAGTCTCTGTATAGCATCGGAATCTAAGCTTGAGCTGTTTTGCAATCCCGCTCTGCTGCAGCCGATCCAGACAAGAGTCCATCTGCTCCTTGCTAACATCGTGGATGTAGAGATTCACGCTTCGGATAGTGCTGACGCATGCCATACCTTCCAAGATGTACGTCACAGTCTCTCCTGATATCGGATTGCTATCGAGGTAAAATTCAGATAGCCTCGTACAGCCTCTTATCACATTCACCACATTTTTGGCGCCTGAGTCAGAGATATCGCGGCTCCACATGCTGAATGCGGATAACGTACTGGCACATCCACCACTAGATAGTGTCTCCGCCACGGTCGTCGCCCCGGAATCTGATATCTTATTGCCCCCAAGGCAGAATACGGACAATGGACAGTCCTTCATCGTCTTAGCCACAGCTATCGCTCCTGCATCCGAGATCTCACCGCTCCACAAGCAGAACGCGGATAGCGGACAGTCCTTCACCGCCTCGGCCACAGCTGTCGCCCCGGAGTCCGAGATCCAGCAGCCCCCAAGATAGAACACGGATAGCGGACAGTCCTTCACCGCCTCGGCCACAGCTATCGCTCCGGAGTCTGAGAATTTATAGACGATAAGATAGAACGTGGTGAGCAAACGGCAATTCCGGGCCGCCTCAGCCACTGCTTTGGCCCCTGTGTCGGATATTCTGCCGCTCTCAATGCAGAACGCGGAGAGCGAGTTATCGCGGAACGCAGCCTGAGCCAGCATTTCGACGCCAGTATCGGAGATATGGTAGCCTCTGAGGCAGAGCGCGGACACAGGGCGGATTTGAAGACGGGATGCGAGCTCTGAAGCGACGAGGTCTCCAACGTCGGACCGAAGATCGATATATACTGCTTTAACCTTCGTCGACATGTCCGCGCTATGCAAGGCAGATACCACCTCCTTTTCCGCATCATAGGAATCACCCTCGAGCACAAGCACTTCATCCTTCCTGTATGTGGCAAACACCGGCTTGTGCTGTGTCGCAGCAGCAATCTTGCTCCGCATCTTATTCAGTCCGGCAGAAGCTGTGTTAAGCATATTCATAAGTCGTTTGTCCAGCTCCCCAGTCGCCAGTCGCAGCCTCGTTCTTAGCATCGCCGACGGGAAGACTTTTAGCGTATGAGTACAGCTCAGCGTATCTTTCCTCGCTGTATAGCTTCCGCATCTTGCGTAGTTCTTCAGTCTGCACACAGCTCTCATGGAACCTGTCGATTTCCCGCAGCAATCCAGCCTCGAGCTCCTTCACGACCTTTCTCAGTCCCTTAGCCAGCTCCTTCGCCAGGCTTCCACCCGCACATTGGATGTGCTGCTGCAGGATCGATAATACGACTTCCTTGAAGTTCTCGGTTGCATGTCCTGTCTCAGCTTCATGCTCCAGTTTGCATGTCTCACACATAGGGAAATTCTTGCAGACCAGGCACATGCACTCCACCATTCTTTTGTGATGTAGAATGCAATGAGACACTTCTTCCATGGTTGCTGGTATATATATAAACGAATAATTTATACTCCCGGGACGGTAATATATAGTCAACAGGGGAATCGTAAGCATCGTCGCGCAGACAGGTAGCCAGGGCCGATCTTCCGGAATCTTTTGTCCTTCTCTACTTAGTGCTGCGATGATGTAGCGCCGCCACTCCGCCTAGCCGGAGGGACTGAGGCAGCGGAACAGGCTGCTTGCGAAATGTAGAGATACCGGAGAATTTAGTGATGTGGCAATTCCTCCTTTTCGGGCTCCATTATTTATGCCACTATTGTGAGGTTATGTATCCACTCTCGCGTATCCTGTAGCGTGCTGACTATGCGTTCCTGCTTCCTTTCTTGCTTTGATAAGTCTGGAGTCTTGCTTTGATAAGCATGGAGCCTTTGCCTTGATAAGCCTAGAGCATCACTTTGGTAAGCAAAAACCTCCACTTCG
>JARLGZ010000213.1 GCA_031292515.1 Puia sp.
GGAAGTTGACCGGTAACGCGCTTCGTCGGTCGGACAGTCGCAAAAAATGAATGGCCAGCGGAACTTCTCCCGTAAGTGTTCTTCGTTGTTGGACACTATCGAGCGTGTGATCATAGCTCATTAGGCCCGAGAGTCTGCCCTTTGCGCAGAGGGTTACCGCATCTAAAACTGTGTGTCTGCGAGCCGCAAATGTTTTAGAATGAATGTAATTGCGCCCGTAGCTCAGTTGGATAGAGCACCTGCCTTCTAACAAAGAAGGCAAAATTCTAAATGCTTTGCTGAGCGTCGCTTACAGGCTTTCTTTCCCGAAATCTCGCCCCCAGTTGTACCGAAGTTATACCGAATTCGCTATGCTGCCTCGGCCACGAGGAGTTCTGGCCCTCACTTGCCTCGGCTCCTTACGCTATAGTGGACTTTGTAGCTCACCGTTTTCTCTCCGTCGGCTGGAATTTGCACGAGGAACTCCACCGTCCGGCTATCGAGCTTTTTGACGGGATCAGAATTCTTGATGGCGAGGCAACTCGACGATACATTTCTGGCATAGAAAGGCTTAGTATCCCGTAAGCGTGTTGGCAGGCGGGGCCTTATGAGAAGAATTGGCTTTTTGTTGATTCTTGTGGGTTTGTGGGTAACACCCGTCTTTAATGGATCGAATCCGGACGACATCGAGTTCAAAATAAGGTTTGTTGGGGATCAGTCCCTCTTTCACATCGGCGAACCGATCGAAATCGAGATTTCGTACTCTACCCAGATTGAAAAGAAATATCTCGGGAGTTGGACTTCACCCAGTCCAGGGCTCGAGGGCGTAACCCCAACTCTCACACCGTCAGATGGAGTGCTCGATCTCCGTGCCGTGCGAGATTATATGGGTTTTGCAGGCTCTATTCTCTCCAGCACCGGCTTTCTTGGTTCTCAACCCGTTATTCAGCGATTAGATCTGGGGGATTGGTATCGATTTCAGAAACCGGGACACTATGCCGTGACTGTCCAGAGCGGTGAGGTCTCGCGGGCAAAGGGGGGAGAGGAAGGTGGTGGACAGGAGCGCCTGTCCCTGGAGTCCAATCCGCTGGAATTCAACATCGTGGCAGATCCCGCCTGGAGCATGGTCGAAGTTGAGGAGATCGAGCGGGTGCTCAAGAACGAGGAGGACCCTGAGCGATATCGTGCGCTGCATCGCCTGATCCTGCTCGATACGCCCGCGTCGGTCCGGAAACTTGTTCACCTCTATTTGTCCAAAGCAGATGTCACTGACAATTCCGGGGGTGTCGTGTATCGCGGCTTGCGTGAGTCATCCCAGATAGACGAGATTATCCCTCTTCTCGAGGCGGCTTTGTCTGATCCGCAGGTCGAGCCGCGTGAGGGCATGACCGACCTTCTCGCGGGGCTCCAGGTGCGGAAGGAATTGGGAGTTCTGCCCCCGAGGCCTCAAGACCCCATCGGACAGACAGAATGGAAGGATCGGTACGACGCACGTACCAAAGTTTTTCAGGAATACCTCGCGAAGGCAAACGCTCTTGTCCTCCAGAGCATCAAGCGGCGCAGCGGACCAGAGCGCGCGGCGGCGATTTACCAAGTATGGTTCACAGCGGAGCGTCAAAACGTATCGAAGCCCGTTGACTCTGAAATTTTGTCGCGGGTGCGTTCCGAGGTGCTGTCGACGGCCCTGGAGCTGGGACCCGGCGAGAGGGTGCAGATCCTTTATTCGATGTGGCCGAGGCAGCCGCATGGAGAGCTCAAGTCCATTGTGGTAAGTGTTGCGGAGAGTCGGCGTAAAGAAGACAGTTTTTACTTAGACGAAGGGTACAAATTCTGGTGTGAGGGGTGGCCGCAAGAGTGCAGCAGTGCCATTCTCTCTGATGCGATCCACCCAGGCACGCCGACGAGCAAGAATGCCGTTTTCATGATCGCCGAGTCGGAGCATCCGGAGTTGGATGAGATTCTGGAGGCGCGGCTGAAGGATCCCGGGATGACGCAAGATTCCTGGGAATCGCAGAGGGCCGCGGCAATAATTCTCCGAGCTGGCAGCAGAAAATTACGGCCAGCCGTAGACGAGTTTCTCGACAAATACGTGGCTCAGCCAAGGTACGGTTGCGAGATAGAGGGCTACCTGATCGGCTACCTGTTCCGAACTGCAGTGGAAGACGCTACGAATCGATTCACCGAGGAGACCGGCAATGGTGATCATCCTTGTGCGAGCCAATTGTTGCGAACCCTGGACACGGTCCGCTATTCCGATGAACTAGTCCCCTTGGCCGCGAAGGCACTTAATTCAGGCGATCTTGGATCGGCGGGAATGGCGGCTACCTTTCTCGGCTTTCGAGGATCGGCTACGGTAGAGCCGACACTATGGCAGCGGCTCGAGACGCTCCGAGAAAAGTGGCGGGAGCGGGCGGCAGAGCTGCGCGGAGCGGACACGAGGATCTTAGATGGCGGGGGACGGGAACAGGCGGCGCAGCTTGAGCGGGCAAGAACGGTGCAGCTTGAGCAGGCCCTTGTTTCCGCGCTGGTCAGAAGCGCGAACTGGAAGCTTACACCTGGAGAACAGGAACGGTTGCGCGAGGGCTGCCTGACTGAGGAATGCCGCGACATTGCAGATGGAAAAATGTCGATCGGCTTTTAAAACAATTTTGAACATAAATAGATAACTTCCGGGCTTGATCTGAAATGGCGACCTTGAGGTTATGAGCTTGACGAGCAAACCCTAAGTCTTGATGATTCAATTGCCCTTACAGTTTGCTTACCCCCAAAAACCACCATAAAATGTGGGGTTTTGGACGCTAGTTGGACGCCAGTTGGTGGGGTGAACCCCTTGGATGGCACAAATTATTTGGACACAGTTTCCGCTTTCATAGAGGGATTCTTGCATCTCCTAGCAGGAGAAGGGGTCTGGGGAAGGGGACGGCATTTGAGTCCCTTTCCCCAGTAGCCCTTTCGAA
>JARLGZ010000214.1 GCA_031292515.1 Puia sp.
AGCAAGGAAAGGGTGCGATAGGGGGAGATGCATAATGAGCACACAATAGCAGAACGTATAACGACGCCAATCTAAAAAATAGAATAGCCATGTCATTGGTCACATCGATACATAATCTGTTTATTCTCTAGATTTCGATCCCTCTGTCTCGCTCCGGACAAACGGAGTGGCAACCTCAACATCATCGCAGCACTAAGTTGAAAGCCATGGATAACCAGCAGATTCACCGTTGGCGGCCCGCCGTGAAGCAATCATCGCAGTCCTCGGCGACTATATATCGTTTGTCCATGTTGTATAAATTATTTATTTATTCCAGCAAATATGGAAGACGTGGCTCATTGCATAATCCACCGCAAAAGGCCGGCGGGGTACGCATGCCCAGCCTGCAAGAATCTCCCGCTGTGCGAGATGTGCAAACGAGATCATGCGGACGAGACAGGGCATGCGCCTCTGAACTGCAAGGAGGTCGGGCTAGCGCTCATGCGTCAGCGCATCCACGATATGGACGGGCGACAGGAAAAGGAGCTGGCTAAGTGGCTGATAATGCGCTTGAGGGAGCTCGAGGCTAGGGTTCTGCAGGAGGTTGACAGATTTCAGTTGAGCTTCGTACAGGAGGAATTCTGCAAGATGCGGAAGCTGGAGAGAGAGGGAAGATACGCTGAGTTGTACTTCTACGTCAAGGGTTTGCCCGCGGGTGGTGCGAAGAATGAAGCGAATAAGCAGAAACTAAACAAACGACTTATGAGTATGATTGACAAAGTCTCATCCGGATTCGAGAAGGTGCGAGGCGAGATTATTGCCAAGACGACGGCTCCACGGTACAACCCGCTGTTTGATGCGTACGACAAGGGTGAAGTGTTTGTGTTCAAGGATGAATCCAGCGAAGATGAGGAGGCGGAGAAAGAGGAAGAGAAAGTGGAAATGGAGGTGAAAGAGGAAGTGGGAGAGGAAGGGGAAGAGGAAGAGGAAGAGGAAGAGGAAGAGGAAGAGAAAGTGGAAGTGGAAGTGGAAGTGGAAATGAAAGAGAAAGGGGAAGAGAAAGAGGTAGAAAAAAAGGAAAAAGAAGATGAAGAGAAAGAGGAAGAGAAAGAGGGAGAAGAAGAGGAAAAAGGAGACGAAGAGAAGGAGGAAGAGAAAGAGGGAGAAGAAGAAGAGGAAAAAGAAGAGGAAAAAGAAGAGGAAGGAGATGCATTATTTGCTTTGAAGAGTGCGGATATGTCAAAGTTTAAAGCAGTGTATATCAATTCTTTGTTCCAGGTTGCAGATCGCATCGCTTCAGAGCTCGCGTCCCGTCTTCAAGTTCAATCCGTGTCTGCGCTCTACCTTAGAGGCTACGATATCTCTGATTCTGGCGTGGAAGTGTTGGCTCAGGCCGCGTTCCGCAATAAGTCACTCTCCGCGTTCTGCATTGGAAGCGGCTGCATATCCGACAAAGGGGCCAAGGCGATAGCTGAGGTGGCCCGGAATTGTCGTTCGCTCACCAGGTTCTACCTCTTTAGCCATAATATCACGGATTCCGGGGCGATAGCTGTGGCTGAGGCGCTGAAGGACTGTCCGCTATCTGCGTTATATCTTGGGGGCTGGAAGATCTCAGATTCCGGGGCGATAGCTGTCGCCGAGGCAGTGAAGAACTGTCCGTTATCAGTGTTCTCACTTGGGAGTGACAGAGGGATCTCGGATGCAGGAGCCATAACTGTTGCTAAGACGGTGAAGGACCACCTACTATCTGTGTTCTCAATTGCAAGCGGAGGGATCTCAGATGTAGGGGCAACTGCTATGGTGGCAGAGATATTATCTGGTGGATGCGACAGGACGCTATCCGCATTCTGCCTATATAGCGACGGCATCTCTGATTTAGGCGCCAAGAAGGTGGCGGATGCGATCAAAAGCTGTCCTCTGCTATCAGCATTTTGCCTATGTGGCCATCCGCTATCAGGAGAGACTGCGGTGTATATCTTTAAGAATATGGCAGGTGCCAGCACCATGATCCGAAACGTGAATCTCTGCATTGGCGAGATTAGCAAAGAACAGATTGATTCTTGTCTGGATCTGCTGCAGCAGAGCGGGGCTGGAAAACAGCTCAAGCTTCGATTTGAATGCAATGACTATGATGGCAAGACTATGTGCAAGAAGTCTGCAGCGGAATGGAACGGAAAATTCTCCGAATTCAGGGTTGTGCCCTGTATAATCGATCTATTCGAAGAGGAGATTATCATCGGAGTGCCGAAATAACTCCTCATCGTTATGCTTGATCTCATTCACAATTAATGAAGTGAACTATAGGGTGTTGTCGCTAGCGTAGCTGCTCTTCGTCGTGCACGTTTGGGGTTTTGGGGTTTTGGGGTTTTGGGGTTTTGG
>JARLGZ010000215.1 GCA_031292515.1 Puia sp.
ACCAGAGGTTCGTCCGTCCCGGTCCTCTCGTACTAGGGACAGGTTTCCTCAAGTTTCTGACGCGCGCGGCGGATAGAGACCGAACTGTCTCACGACGTTCTAAACCCAGCTCGCGTGCCGCTTTAATGGGCGAACAGCCCAACCCTTGGGACCTGCTCCAGCCCCAGGATGCGACGAGCCGACATCGAGGTGCCAAACCATCCCGTCGATATGGACTCTTGGGGAAGATCAGCCTGTTATCCCCGGGGTACCTTTTATCCGTTGAGCGACACCCCTTCCACTCGGGGGTGCCGGATCACTAATCCCGACTTTCGTCCCTGCTTGACTTGTAAGTCTCGCAGTCAAGCTCCCTTGTGCATTTACACTCAACACCTGATTGCCGTCCAGGTTGAGGGAACCTTTGGGCGCCTCCGTTACATTTTAGGAGGCAACCGCCCCAGTTAAACTACCCGCCAGGCACTGTCCGTGAACCCGATTCAGGGTTCGACGTTAGGTGTCCAATACGATCAGAGTGGTATTTCAACAACGACTCCGCAATTACTGGCGTAATTGTTTCACAGTCTCCCACCTATCCTACACAAACCGAACCGAACATCAATACCAAGCTATAGTGAAGGTCCCGGGGTCTTTTCGTCCTGCCGCGCGTAACGAGCATCTTTACTCGTAGTGCAATTTCGCCGAGTCTATGGTTGAGACAGTTGAGAAGTCGTTACGCCATTCGTGCAGGTCGGAACTTACCCGACAAGGAATTTCGCTACCTTAGGATGGTTATAGTTACCACCGCCGTTTACTGGGGCTTAAATTCTCCGCTTCACCCCGAAGGGTTAACAGGTCCTCTTAACCTTCCAGCACCGGGCAGGCGTCAGTCCGTATACATCGTCTTGCGACTTCGCACGGACCTGTGTTTTTAGTAAACAGTCGCTTCTCACTGGTTTGTGCCACCCCCCACCGCTGCCCACCGCGAGGGTGTTGACAGTAGGAGGTCCTCCTTCTCCCGAAGTTACGGAGGTATTTTGCCGAGTTCCTTAACCATAGTTCACTCGTACGCCTTAGTATTCTCTACCTGACCACCTGTGTTGGTTTGGGGTACGGGCCATGTGTGCACTCGCTAGAGGCTTTTCTTGGCAGCATAGGATCACCGAATTCGCCTCACTCGGCTATGCATCACCTCTCAGACATATGAACGACGGATTTGCCTATCGTTCGTCCTACAGGCTTACCCCGGTATTACCACTGACCGGTACGGCTACCTTCCTGCGTCACCCCGTCGCTTGACTACTACCCACCAGGGTCCCACGCAGCCGGCAACACGTGATCCCCGAAAGGATCATCACGTGCCATTTGGATGGTTAGCACAATGGATTCATCACGGACGCACACACACGGGTACGGGAATATCAACCCGTTGTCCATCGACTACGCCTGTCGGCCTCGCCTTAGGTCCCGACTCACCCTGGGCGGACTGGCCTGCCCCAGGAACCCTTGGTCTTTCGGCGGGCAAGGTTCTCACTTGCCTATTCGCTACTCATGCCTGCATTCTCACTCCCACACCCTCCACAGCTCCATCACTAGGCTGCTTCACTGGATGCAGGACGCTCCCCTACCCAATCAACGAAAAGTTGATTGCCGCGGCTTCGGCGGTGTGCTTGAGCCCCGCTACATTATCGGCGCACAATCACTTGACCAGTGAGCTATTACGCACTCTTTCAAGGGTGGCTGCTTCTAAGCCAACCTCCTGGTTGTCTTCGCGACTGCACATCCTTTTCCACTTAGCACACGCTTAGGGGCCTTAGTCGGCGATCTGGGCTGTTTCCCTCTCGACGCACGGAGCTTATCCCCCGCCGTCTCACTGCCACGCTTTTGTCTTACCGGCATTCGGAGTTTGGCTGACGTCAGTAACCTGGTGAGGCCCATCGGCCATCCAGTAGCTCTACCTCCGGCAAGAAACACGTAACGCTGCACCTAAATGCATTTCGGGGAGAACCAGCTATCACGGAGGTTGATTGGCCTTTCACCCCTACCCACAGCTCATCCGAGCGGTTTTCAACCCACAACGGTTCGGTCCTCCACGCGCTGTTACGCACGCTTCAACCTGGCCATAGGTAGATCGCCTCGGCTTCGGGTCCAGCCCCAGATACCAACGCCCATTTCAGACTCGCTTTCGCTTTGGCTCC
>JARLGZ010000216.1 GCA_031292515.1 Puia sp.
ACCGGCATCATCAGCGCCATCCGCCCCATCCGCAACGCCGACGGCGCGCCCATTGAGGACGCCATCCAGACCGACGCCGCCATCAACCCCGGCAACTCTGGCGGCCCGCTGCTCAACTCCCGCGGAGAAGTGATCGGCATCAACACCATGATCGCCTCGAACGGCGCCGACCAAAGCTCCGGCATCGGCTTTGCCATTCCAATCAACACCGCCAAAGCCGTTCTGGCCGACCTCACCCGTTACGGCCGCGTCCGCCGCCCCTCGCTCGGCATCGTCTCCTACGCCATCGGCCCCGATCTCGCCTCGCAAATGGGTCTCGCCGCCGACACCGGCGTCCTCATCCAGCGCGTCATTCCCGGCGGAGCAGCCGAGCGGGCCGGCCTCCGTGGCGGCAACCAGCAAGCCTATGTCGGCAACACGCCCATCATGCTCGGCGGCGACTTTATCGTAGCCATCGACGGCCAGCAAGTCACCGACCCGCAAGACATCAGCGCCCTCATGGACAAGCACCAGGCCGGCGACACCATCAGCGTCACCATCCTCCGCGGCAAGCGCCAGATGACCCTGAAGCTGATGCTAGGCGAAGCGCGCGGCGACAACTCGTAAGCAAGATTTTATGCAGTTGCACAGTGGATACAAGATGACCCAGGCTGACGCGAAAGGATCATTCTTTCGGTGCATTTCCAGTAGATGCTTCAATCTGCATTCCGTGCGGCTCACTGGCAATTAACCTTGGTGGTAACGGCTTACGTGACCGATCAAAGATACGTGGCTTGCATATGATCTCATTTACGGCAAGACCGCGCTCATCCTTCATCAAAAAAAGCCGCGTTGTCGATGCCGTCACGAGCAGAGCTGTATCACCAGTCGCAACAATCACATGTTCTCCAGCATCAACCATGCCAGCGTCTGTAGCCTGTAGCACCGCTTGAATTGCCAAAGGGACGCTTGCTCCAAATAGCGCTAAAGCGTCACGCAGAACACTCATCTCCCTGTTATGGGCCTCGGCTCCTAATATTTCATCAAAGGGAAGACGATTGGTGATAATTTCAATGCCTACCCCTTTGAAAAACTTCCTAATTCTTTCTGGTATCTCAGGAACGAAGAAGGAACCATCGGCACGTTTTCCGGCATAAGAAGGCGGAAAGGTCACAGCGATGATCTTTATTTCCTCTGTATCAAGTTGATTGTAAGCAAGGACAGGCCCCTCTCCTTCCCGCGTCAAGAAGACGAGCTTCCGAGGTCTCCGATGATCGTCTACGAGACGTAAATATGCCTTGATACTCTTGACAACTTCTGGCAAGTGTTCTCTGCCTTCAGATTCAAAATACTGTACCTTATTCTGTCGCGTCATCGAGATTCACCTCCCAATCTTGGGGTTCCTGCTCGTAGTACTTTCGTACGCATTGCATTGCATAGGGGAAGGTGGTTGTTCGAGAGTCGGCAAAGCACTCATTTCTAGCGTTCTCGTCGTCTGGATTTGGATGAACGTGGCAGGGACTGGTAATGGACTGGCGCCTGCCATGATTATCAATCCGCCATATCATTCGTCCTGTGCCACTATCCCGAAGGTCGTAGGAAAAAACGCGCTCAACCATTTTGTCATCATCAAAGATGGCGGTTTCCTTGACGGATAGACAAAGATTGTCTCGCAGAGGTATCTTCGCTTTCCATCTCATAAATGAGGGATTGGTCTTGGGATTCTCAATCTGATATTGGCGGTGCGGTCTATTCTCTAAATATCGAAACGAACAAAGAAATCTATCAATCAGCTCTGCATAGTCTTGGGCGTTCAATCCTCACCCCCAGTAAAACAGTTGAACCCGGGCTAAACCCGGGTTCAATCTGCATACCATCAATATCGTCTCCCCCCGGAGATCGCTCCGGGTTAAGAAACTCGCGGTGGATCAATTGATCCCCAACTGCCATTGTAATGAAGGAAAAGTCATCCCGATCATCCGCGTTCATCTTTTTGCGTGGATCTTCGAACAGATCAAGCCACGTCTCATATCCACATTTCTCTGCTATCGCGTGAACTTGGGCCGAATAATCCTCCAGTGTGGGGTGAACAACCACAACCATTTCCATGTTCGTTGCCTTCCTCCCGAACCACCTAGTTACAGCGGCTCAATCTGGATAATCCATCGTACCCTGAGTACGATCTCCCATATTTCTTAATACGAGATGGATGCCAGCACGTTCAGGACCACGACACCCTTGTCTTCTTTAGACGCGCTTCAACCAAATAGGGTTCGCAGACTCACCCTATTTTCATCGGCTTCCCTTTGTACTTCATGAGTTACACCAAAGGCAAGGGAAATTCTATCTGCAACTAAAGTAACCGTGGATTAGTAATCATTTTATCATCAGTAACCTAAAGGCCAAGATCAACCGACCAGCCCAATCTTAAAATCAGGTTCAGCAATAAGGCCATACCTTTCAATTGCTTAAGCGGCCAAGGTCGGGCGACATCAGGTCTCTAGTCTGTGACTCTACATCGCCCGATCTTAATTGACAACCGCTCTTTAGAACCCCGCCAACATTTCACTCTGCTCCACCTGCGCCACCTGCATCCGGGCCACCACAATCGGCTCCCCATAATGCTCGGCCACAATCTGCGCCGCCTGCGTTTCATTCAGATAAGGCTTTACCTCAGCGATCTTGATCGTCGACTGAGCCGCCATCTGCTCCACCGCGTTCTTGCTTGAGACCGTTTGCACCAGCGCCAGAAT
>JARLGZ010000217.1 GCA_031292515.1 Puia sp.
ACGCCCTATACCCCCGAGCAGAACGGCCTGTGCGAGCGGTTCATCCGTTAGTTCAAAGAAGAATGCGCCTGGCTCCAACGATTCCAGGACATCCGCGAGTCCCGTGCCGTCGTCGCCCGCTACAATGAGCACTTCAACACCCAGAGCCCCCACCACGCCCTGGCCTACCGGACGCCTCGAGAGGCGTTCCTCAACCCTCAACCCGCTGCCTGATAACCCTCAAACTTGTCCAACAATCAGGGGAGCACTACACCGTTCCCATGCCAAGGGCTCAGCCTAACCCTCCGCTCAACTCGGACCCCGCCCGCACTGTCTTCCGTTCTTTCTCTTCGTCTCGCTTCCTCGGCTCCGTTCAGCGCCTCGGTGCAGGCGGGGCCGGTTAGCTTCATTCGTTAGGCCGCCCGTACACCCTTCGATTCCCATTACTGTGTTTCGCTTCCAACAGAGGATTGGCTAATGAACCTAATCGCCATGACCTTGCGATTGTCGCTGGCCATTATTGTCATCCAAGCTCATGCAGGTCCCATAAAGCAGCGAAGGTGGATGAAGCTAACTTCGGGCTGTGGGCGTATAGATTTACCCGAAAATTTGCTGCGATCATGCGGGGAAAATGTGGATCTCCCAGATGCCAAGAAGGAGGCCATTTTCAAAGTGCTGTTTTCGGGCAAAAAGGGAACCAAACCACCCGAAATGCGAGTCGCTGTTTCAGGAAGTTTCACGGGGCCTCATAAGCATGAGGTATTTGTGATCGCTTACCTCTATGCTGATTTGTCCATGGCTGAAGGCCAAGGCTATTTCGGTTACGCACTCCTTCGCGACAATCAAATCACCCCTATGGAAATTGAAGGTATGCCTTTCGGTTTATGGGGCTCATCGGAAATCCAAGCAGTGGACCTCGATAAAGACGGAACCACAGAGATTTTGTTTCATCGAGAAGCCATGCACCAGACAACATATGGATACTTCTCAATCTATTCCCTGAAAAACCTGAATCCGAGGCTGCTTCAAAGCTTCGACACTTACTTTAGTGATCCCAAATTAGATCCTCAGACCGAGGACATCGTGGATCAGGAAAAGTGCTGGGAAGTATATTGGAATGGAGGGCCTCTTTCTGACCCCAAATCCTTCAAGAAAAGGTAACGCGACCAAGAGCAAGGAACTATCGGCCTAACCCTCCGCTCAACTCGGACCCCGCCCGCACTGTCTTCCGCTCTTTCTCTTCGTTTCGCTTCCTCGGCTCCGCTCATCGCCTCGGTGCAGGCGGGGCCGGTTAGCTTCATTCGTTAGGCGAATATGCCCGAGCACTTTCCAGCACCTGAATCTGAAGAGAGTTCCTTGCCCTTGGTGCAAGGGAATCGGCCTGCTATATGGAATCCAATGTCAGCAGCGTGGTGGTCTCTCCTCCTCACCCCGCTCTTTGCGGCCACTCTCCTGGACCGTAATTGGCGTGAACTAGGGAAGGAGGATTCTGCCCGCCAAACTCGGTTCTTGATGTGGGCAATGGGGATTTTCGGACTATTGATGATCATCAATGCCTTCGCCGACACCACAAAAGCTACGGACAAAGTGGTCCAGGGAGTATCCAAAATCGTTGGTATTGCCTTTACTGGCTTCTGTTTCAGCATCGGGAGAAGGCAGAGGGATTTCCTCAAAGAATCCGGTCTTGGCAATTATTCAAAGCGGCCTTGGCCCAAGGCATTGGCTCTTGGATTTCTAGGGCTCCTTGCTTTTTTTGGGGCCACAAGCCTGGGGGTGTTCGTCTTCTCAAACCCAGCAATCGAGGACGTCGCAACCGAATCTCAGCAGGTAATTTCAGACTATTTCAAGCAGAATCCGACCAATCGAGTTTCCTCTGTCAATTCCGTCCAGATTCAGAGCAGAGAAGGCCATGACTACTTTGGTTTGGTAGACCTAACAATTAATGGGGATCGAATTCGGCAGTCACTCCATGTTCATCTCGAAAGCGGTGAGCTTCGTTGGGAAACAAAGCCTCTCGCTCCTACAAGCAATCAGCATTAGGGCCTCATGTCGATTCGCCTAACCCTCCGCTCAACTCGGACCCCGCCTGCATTGTCTTCCGCTCTCTCTCAGCTTCCCGCTTCCTCGACTCCGCTCAGCGCCTCGGTGCAGGCGGGGCCGGTTAGCTTCATTCGTTAGGCCTCCCGATGCCCAGAAGACATTCCCTTCCAATCTCGCCAGATCAGGTCTGTTCTGAATTTTCAATAAGTTCCTCCAAGGTCTCCATTCGCAACATAGATGAAGACCTGGTTCTGATCGAAGGTGACTCAGAATCCCTGATGTTCCTTGGCAATCTTCTTATCGCCCAGGCCAAGTTCCAAAAGGACTGCGGGTTTCAGATTTCTCCTAGCGGGGCGGGGAGTTCTCTCTTCGCCTCAAACGCCACCAAGGGGCTCTATATTCACCGAATTCCTTGCGAAAATCACGACCCTCAACCACCATCGGCCTAACCCTTAGCTCAACTCGGACCCCGCCCGCACTGCCTTCCACTCTTTCTCTTCGTCCAGCTTCCTCGGCTCCGCTCATCGCCTCGATGCAGGCGGGGCCGGTTAGCTTCATTCGTTAGGCATTCTCCGGCGATTCGTCTCAAACGGTTTCGCTTCGCTCAGAGGCCCTGCCAGGCCGAGCGCCCCGTCAGATTGCCTCAGCACCCTTCGCGCTCAGTCGGCCCGCCGCAGCGCATCATCCGTCTCCCTTCCGCCCAGCCGCACCCGCGCAGGGGCTAGGGCGCAGGTACCCCGGGCACCGTTCAGCGGCATTTCCCCTACGGTTCGGCCACTTCAGCGGCATATTCCTTTAGACGAACACCACCCGGCGGTAAGCTTCGTCCCAACGGCAGCACCATCGCACCAACGGTTCAATCCCTTCTCAATCAAACGCAGCGCCCTGCCTAACCTCTCGCTCAACTCGGACCCCGCCCGCACTGTCTTCCGCTCTCTCTCAGCTTCCCGCTTCCTCGGCTCCGCTCGTCGCCTCGGTGCAGGCGGGGCCGGTTAGCTTCATTCGTTAGGCCTCACCAAAGTCGCGAGGATTCATGGGACAAACCCGCCTGTTCACAAACACGGTTCCCGTCTATTTTTCGATTATTCCGATTCTCATTCTGATTCAAACATTCTATTGGTACGCCACAAGTGAAGTTGATTTTCTGTTCATCAAACCTATGACTCGACAACATGAACCACGCCGATTTTGGTTCGTCATTGCTTGCGGTGCACTACTCGGGCCGGTTCTACTCGCGCTGATTGCTTACAAATGGTTCATCACTCCAAACTGGCACTAGCCTTCGTCATGGCCCTTACCATGCTCCCGATCGGCCTAACCCTCCGCTCAACTCGGACCCCGCCCGCACTGTCCTCCGCTCTCTCTCAACTTCTCGCTTTCTCGACTTCGCTCAACGCCTCGGTGCAGGCGGGGCCGGTTAGCTTCATTCGTTAGGTGTCCCTCATGCCTCGCATCCCTGAGTGGAAAATCCAATTGACTTGGTGGTGCTCAGGTATTTTTGCTACAGGCTCAATTTGGTATTGTTTGTCACTCAACAAGTACAAACTTCTCACTCTTTCTATCATTGTGGCTATCGCGCTTGCTTCTTACGCGGTCTATCTCCATAAACAGCGAGATGCCAGCTCTAATGATGAACCGAGCATCAAGCCAATAACCACTCCGGCAGAAGAATACACCAAACGTTACATTGATGAACCGTGGGAAATTCGCTTCGTTAAGGCCATGCCAAAAATGAGATCGGTTATGTACAAGATGTGCCAGGAAGGCTGGGATACTGGCACAACAGTCGAAATGAGGCAGGCAAGCTACGAATTTATCGATTTTCTGGAATCATCCTGGATCCGTTTGGCAGAATTTTATCCAGCAAAACATTTCGATGGCAGTGACCCGAAAGTATTCATCAGGAAATATATCCAAGATCGATTCAAATTCCACTGGGCCAAACACGAGCCCGAAGGTCCAGGAACAGGGGGCACCATCGTTGGGGTGATGACTGGAGGTGATGTGATAGCCGACTTGGAAGCTATGATTGCCGATACTGTTACAGCCTTATTTCCAGGTAACGAATCCATTGACTTGAACCTCTGGCTTAAACAGTGGCGTCGCAAACCGTGATTGCATCCCGACACCTAACCCTACGCTCAACTCGGACCCCGCCCGCACGGCCTTCCGTTCTTTCTCTTCGTCTCGCTTCCTCGGCTTCGTTCATCGCCTCGGTGCAGGCGGGGCCGGTTAGCTTCATTCGTTAGGCGCCTATGTCCCGAGCAAAGACCACCCTACTTGTCGCCTGCTCACTGGTAGCTGGTGGCCTCATTGGCGCCGGAATCATGCAGTACCGGTTAAAGCAGAACGAATTGATTGCTCGTACCTTTCGTGGTTATCGCATCAGCAGATCAACCCTCGAAACGCTTGATCAGTTGGAACAATCCAATGTCGAAGAGGTCAAGAAACGCCTGGAAGGTCAGTTGGCAAGCTCCATAGTCGAGGCTGAATTCTTGGCGACAAGAAACGACAAAGCCGGTGAAATTGCCAAACAAACGCTTAAAGTCGTGTCCACTTACCGGGTGAGACCGTCCTTCCTACAACAGGAAGCTGGCGTAAGGGAAATGCTCAAGAAAGCAGGGGCAACCCCACAATGAGCCAGCGCCTAACCCTCCGCTCAAGTCGGACCCCGCCTGCATTGCCTTCCGCTCTCTCTCAACATTTCGCTATCTCGGCTCCGCTCATCGTCTCGGTGCAGGCGTGGCCGCTTAGCTGCTTTCGTTAGGCCGTATCCATGAGCTCTCCGAGATACACATTCAACAACCTTGAGCGACATACAAATTCCATCCGGCTCGGTGCACGAAAAATTATTCGCAAGCACCGCTCATTTCTCAATCAAGCCTTCTCTGATTTCAGCAAGCACCTTGATGAGATAGAGCAACAACCACCCTCACTTCAGCGCAATGTGAAGCTGATGTTGGCATGCAAAGTGTTCAACCATGTCTATTCTGGAATCATCCTTATCGAGTCGGGGCTCACTGTAGATGCCATCATTTGCGAAAGAAGCGCATTAGAATCCATTGCGTTTCATTGGCTGGTTTGCGTGGATCCAACAGCAGCGGGCGAATACGAAACAGAAAAGGTACCTCGTCCAGTCGAGGTCCGTCGCCGCCTTGAAAAGCTTGGTGTTGATATTTCCCAGCTCCGAGAGATGTACTCTTTTGACAGCGAGTTCACGCATGTTGGTCGAAGCTCCGAAAGATTCGATAACCAATTGGAATCATCTCTCAAGGGTTCCGTCCTATTCGGTGGGTCAGGCTCCCTCATCGATCAAGATCACATGATAAAATTCCTGCCTCACTTCCTTTACCTTTTCCCAGAACCATTGATGAAACAGGCCCATCCGACCTAACCCTCCGCTCAACTCGGACCCCGCCTGCAGTGTCTTCCGCTCTTTCTCTTCTTTCCGATTCCTCGGCTTCGCTCATCTTCTCGGTGCAGGCGGGGCCGGTTAGCTTCATCGTTAGGCCTCTCACCATGACATGGACGATGACAGCCCTTGTTATCAGCATCCTGGCCTTCCCAGGACATTGCGATCAGCCAATCCAAAGAGCTCAGCCCGGCATTAGGGTGGATTTGCTAGAGCCAACTGACTCTGCTCCGGGTTGCGGAGAGTCCATTTCACTCAGTAAATCCTTCGGTTCAACCGCAACCAAATTTGTGTTCGCGACATCATCAAAGAATCCCGATGAAAGGGTTATTCGAGTAAACGGCGAACTCCATCACCTCAAACTGACCTACCTCCGCTCGCCTCGAAGAATGCTTAAGACAGGTGATAAATTAAAGAGAGTCTATTCGGATGGAATTGTTAAAGTAACAAATAGAATACGAGTGGATTCCGATTACGGTGAAGGGATCAACTTTTCCGGAAATATGATCGTCTCGATTCACGGCTTAACCAGGA
>JARLGZ010000218.1 GCA_031292515.1 Puia sp.
ATATGCACGACTGGGTCGTGGCCAACGAGCGCATGGCGCAGGTGCTCGCCGCAAAGCATTATCCCTACCAGTTTGTGTTTGCCCGCAATGCTGTCCATGTGGACCGCGGAGTGCGCGAGCAAACGCTGCCTGAAGCGCTGAAGTATGTGTGGCAGGGATACAAAGAGAAGTAGCTACTGGTTGCCAACTAGTACCGTGGCCCGCATGATTTTGTAATTGAAACTTTGAACTGCGAGTGCCTGGGAGACCATGAACTGCGTTTCCCAAAACCCAGTTACCTCCATTCAGTCGGGTGCCCCATCCATCGCGCACTTTGCGATGGGTGGGATAGTACAACACTCAACCAAGGAGTTTTCGATCCCTGTTTTTCCCGCGGGAGCCCCAGGGACGAGTCTTTATCCTTGGGGTGGAGTTCCCGCTTTTGAAACCCGGGAAAGCACGAACTTAAAGGAACGAATTCATGCGGTCAAAGACCTAATGTGGTGTCTCTAAAGTTGGTAGCCTATTTTCGTGTCTCGTTTTGAAAGGTCGCGGCTTCGCAGGCTGCGGAAAAACTCTCTCCCGCAGAAAAATGGGAAGGTTTTGTAACCGGGCACGACTTTACGTCTGGCTGAAAAACTCATCTGCCTACGCGCTCTGTAACCGCGCACAACTTCAGTCGTGCCGCAGGCGCATCTAAATCAACCTGGACTTTATTGATTACCGCATAAGGAATGTCCTTACGGCCGCGCCGGAGGCGCAGAGTTCATTAGTCCCGCGCTTCACCGGGGTCCCCAAGAAACGGTCTTTGTTTCTTGGGGTGGTAGCGTGGCGAAACCGAATTTCACAAATTCCCTATCGAGTCCCGTAGGGACGGCGCAAGCTTGTAACAGGGCACGACTTCAGTCGTGTCGAAAAGCTCCTGAGAAGATGTTTGTTCCCTCTATACCATCAGGGAAACTGCTCTGGATGCTTCGTCAGGCCCCGTCCAGTTGCATCATCAGCTCTTCCCACTCGGCGGTGAGCGCAGATAACTGCGAGCGTAAATCCTCTGCCAGCGTCGTCAGGCGCTGCGTCTCCGCGGCCGAAATGAAGACACC
>JARLGZ010000219.1 GCA_031292515.1 Puia sp.
AGATGAGGCTGTGTGATACGATACCGCTTCTCAGGCCCTGCTCCCATGCATGCGAAAAGAAAAGCAGCACTGGATGCTTTCGTTGCTGTCGATAGTAAAAGCGAGGCCTGTTCCAGATCAGAGAGTAGGTATAGTTTGACTGCAGGCATTAATTTATAAAATCATAGCCATAAAAATGATCGGAACGCGATCCGCCGCAAGGACCTGGCTCGAACACTTCGCGTACAGATTTGGCAACACCCGGGACATCACCCCGTGGCCATCCAGTCCTGCCCCGCTGCTTCTCGCTCGTCTCTCCACATCTCCTGCAATGCTCAACAGCATCGCTTTGACATACAAGACAATGCTGGCCGCGGTTTGCACCCAGGACACACAGCAGCTTCAGCGCATGCTCGAGAGGCAGCTTTTCACACGACTTGAGTGTGATATGAAGGGACTGAAAAACGCGGGGTGCGAGCTGCGCATTAAAAACCCGGAGAAAGAGATCAGGGTTGTGGCAAAAGATGTCTGGCTGGTTGTGACCTGCGACCGAGCAGCGGAGGCACGAATTATCTCAGAGTTCCCGTTCTTCCAGCAGCATCACGTGAGGCTATACACGTCGGCTCTCATGCGGGAACTTCACGCAATCCTCAGAGTGAAAACGGAAATTCGCACGTCGTTCGGACTGGAGGTGAGAGACGGGCAACAGATGTTCCTTCCAGGACCCGAGGGCAAAGAGGAACTGCATGAGCTATGCGTAGAAGGGCTGGCTACGGGGCCGTTCCACATGAAGGATGCATCCACGAGGGTGATGCAGATCCTTGGGATGACGCAGGGGCGGGGGCTGGGCTTCGATCAGGTGAAGGTGGTTGACCTGGATAATGCTGCTGCGCTCCAGGGGGATTGGAGCGTTTGAGGTTATGCTGAATTTGGGTTTATATGCGGATATGCGCACAGCCTCATATCATACTTAGGGCGAAAATGATCTATGGTACGAAAAAGCAATGCGTGTGCGGGGTTTTGGGGTTTTG
>JARLGZ010000220.1 GCA_031292515.1 Puia sp.
GCAAGTAATGAAGGAATATAATGTCGGACCGGATCATCGCTGGCGTATCGAGCACTTCCAGATAACCACGCCCAGCGATATCGAGCGGACTGCCAAGCTGAAAATCATTCCGGCGATCCAAACCGTTCACGCGACTTCCGACAAGAACATGGCCGAAACTCGGATAGGGCCTGAGCGCATGAAGTATGCTTATGCCTGGCGTAAGATTATCAAAGCCGGCCTGGTCTTTCCGAATGGTTCGGATGCTCCGATCGAGATTGTGAACCCCTATCACGGCCTCTACGCCGCTGTCACCCGTATGGACCGCGACGGGCAGCCTGCCGGAGGCTGGTATCCCGAAGAGAAGATGACCAGGGAGGAAGCCCTGAAGTCGTTCACTATCTGGGCGGCTTACGGTCAGTTCGAGGAAAACAGCAAAGGCTCACTGCAAGAAGGCAAACTTGCCGATTTCGTAGTTCTTGACCGCGATTATATGGTCTGCCCCGAGAGCGAGATCAAGGATATCAGTCCTTTGATGACTGTTGTCGGCGGTGAGGTGGTTTTCAAAAAGAACTGATAAGCGAAAAGCATTGTTCATCCGGTTCACCGGGCCCAAAGCATAAAAGGCATCGCAATAAGGGCCTGTTGACAAAAGGGTAGTCGAGATTTTTTCTCGACTACCCTTTTGGGTTTGCGCCTATAAACTGGGACCAGCAAGAAATCTAGCTGTCCATTTCTTTGGGTGAGTTGTTACGCTAACGCCTTCACCATTCGCTTGATGTTCAGGGCGGACGCAGATAAGAGGCATTGTTCTTGTATATTAACAAGGCCCCGTTTATACGTCATTGCCATATTGTGCTGCGCTTTGAGAACCCCAAAACTCCCTTCGCACCAGATTCGTCGTAAACGCTGAATTCGGGCGTAATCCTCAGTGGATGCCCGGTCCCTGTTCCGTTTTTCGGACTCATGAAACAGAGCTACTTTGAGTATCCGAAACTTTTGCTTAGGTCCAAAACAACTTTTTCTATTCGGGCATACTTTACAGTCCGTAGTCTTGGCCGCATACACCTTATCAATATGAGCTTGCTTCAGGCGCCTTATGTGGGTCCATTTCAGTTGCTTACCCCCCGGACAGGTAAAGGTGTCGGTTTCTTTGTCATACAAAAAGTCGGCTTCAATAACAGCTTCTGCCTCGGATAATTCCGAGGGGGTAACGTAACCGGTAATCTGCTCCTGCTCCAATCCGTAGTGAACTTCCGAACGATCATATCCTTTATCGGCACCGATTGCTTTGATGGGCAACCCCAGTCTGCTTTTTAGTGCTTTTACCCGCTCTACAAAAGGGGTATGATCATTTACATTGCCAGCTGTTACGTGTATGTCGGTGATAATTCCGCGCTTGGGATCAATGCTGGTGTGACCCAGGTAGTGAAAGCCTACCGGCTTACCGGGCCGGTTCATGTAGCCTGCATCCGGGTCGGTCTTACTCATCAAAACTTCGTTCATCACCTTCCCTTCTTTCGTTTGCCGCTTTTTTCCGCATTTCTTTTTCCCTGCCGCATCTCGTCTACTTTGTAGCTCAGCCTCAAGGCGCTGGGCTTCTTGCTCCAGTGTTTGCATATATTCTGTCGGGGTTTTCTCAACCCAAATCTTCTCGACCCGTTGCCGGGAGGCGCTGGCTTTGATATGGGTCGAGTCCGTCACGATCACCTCGCCTGTTACCAACCCTTCGGCTACGCAACGCGAAACGATAGTGTCAAAAATTTCTTGAAATAGCGGGCTGTTCTTGAATCGACGTCTCCGGTTCTGACTGATCGTGGAATGATCCGGAACAGATTCAGCTAAATCCAACCCTAGAAACCACCGGTAGGCTAGGTTGAGTTTCACTTCCTGCTCCAGCTTGCGTTCAGAGGGAATTCCATACCAGTACCCAACCAGCAGCATCTTGACCAGAAGCACCGGGTCGACGGACCGGCGGCCGACTGGCGAGTATAAGTCTTTTACCTTATCATAGATGAATGAGAAGTCGATGGTACGCTTGATTGTCCGAAGCAGATGGTCCTGCGGAACGTATTCGTCCAGATTGACGAACATAAACTGGCTTTGTTTCTCCTCATCTTTCCCAAGCATAGTTCCACCACCTAAATAAAGAGTCCATACAGTTATCTTCTGCATGGACTCTTTAAAACCATTTTCCTAAATTGAATTATTTGTCAACAGGCCC
>JARLGZ010000221.1 GCA_031292515.1 Puia sp.
ATCGGAACCTCAAACCTGGACCTGGTAAAACATTTCCGATCAATTCGACTGCAGCATCCTAAGCAGCGGGTATTCCGAATTTTCGCTTTCGCGCTCTTCGGTATCTTCCGCATCGACGCCTTCGGGGAGAAATTCTACGTTCAATTTAATGGTCGCCTTGTCTTTGATCTGGATGCCAGGCTTCTTGATACCCTGGTATCCTTTCTTGTCGAACTGAACCGTGACAGGCGTTACCGGTAAGGGGGGAAAATGGAAGTATCCATCGGAATCTGTCAGCACCTCCCTGAAATTGTTGGTGCCGGGGATGATCGCTGAAACGACAACGCCGGGAAGCGGTTTTTTTGTTACTGCATCCGTTACATATCCATGCAGGGAACCGTCTGTCTTTCCCTTGCATGCGTGAGCCTTGTAACCGAGAAATATCATCGGAAACAACAAGAAAATCAGGAATTGTTTTTTGTTATTTCGCATAAACCAGATTTATCTGATACTTTCATGCATGAAGATACCGATTTTTTAGAAAAAAGCAAGCCGGACAACCCCGGAATTATCCCACAGGGCTTTTCCTGGAACTTATACTACAAAATCCTTCGGAAAATACATATTCTAATTCTTTATTATATATTTGATTATCAGCGCGCCCGGGCGGATTTCAGGTTTAGCTCCGGTAGGACTCCATTAAGATTACCTTCGGTGATCCTCCCGCTTTGGTCTTACCCAAAGCCTATCGGCCCGCTATCGCGGTCCGCGGCTCCTTAGCCTCCCGCGACAGCCAGCAAGCTCGCTTTGCTGCGAAGCTAAAAAGCCGGAAGCCTGCCGGCTCTTCAGCTTTATGCCCCCGTTAAGATTCTCCCAAATCAATTTCCGTATTATCCCCAATATTCAGGCTGCGGGATTCGCCCTTGACCTCCGTGTCGCTGCCGATCAGCGAATGGGTCAGGACGATGTCATAGAGATCGGCAAAGGAACCGATGATCGAGTCTTTTATAATGGAGTAGTTTACACGCGTCTTTTCCCCAATGGCGACATTCGGCCCTACGATGGAATTGCGGATATCACAACCGGCAGCAATGCTGACGGGCTGTATGATGATAGTGTTTTCGAAATGGTGGTCTTCGGCGATGCTGCCGCCGAATTTCTTAAGCAACTTGGCATTGGAATCCAGCAAGGTCTCTTTCTTTCCGCAATCGAACCAGTTCTGCACCTTATACGCCTGAAAACGTACACCGCCGCGGATCATGCACTCGATGGCGTCGGTAAGATTGTACTCCCCATAGCTGGTGAGCTGGTTCCGGATATTGTTCTCCAGGCAGGTGAACAGGCTGGCAGTCTCCTTGATACGGTAAATCCCCACCAGGGCCATATTCGATTTGGGGATCTGGGGCTTCTCGACGACACGACCGATCCCGCCATCGTCTTCGAGTTCGGCCACGCCGAAATTCCTCGGGTCGTCGACACGCTTGACGCCCAGTATGGAATGAGGTATCTCCAGCAACTCCCGGACATTGTACTCGCAGATCGTATCCCCCAGAACGATAAAGATCTCATCATCAGCCACAATCCCCTTGGTAAGCAAGACCGCGTGACCGATACCATGTCGTTCGTTTTGATAGACGAAGTGAGCGGATAACTGTGGATATTTCTGTTTGACATAATCCTGGATCTTTTCGCCCAGGTATCCTACGATGAAGATGAATTCGCTGATCCCCGCTTCCATCAGTTGGTCTACGATGATGCTTAGGATCGTTCTCCCGGCCAGGGGTATCAGTGCTTTGGGCTGCGTATAGGTATGCGGACGTAATTTCGTGCCTGCTCCAGCAACAGGAATGATTGCTTTCATGTAGATTTATTTTTCTTCTATAGCTCTTCAGCCGCCGCCGCTACTAATTTACCTCAAAAATGCGTGTGAAAATAGTGAATTTAATGGATAGTTGGCCTATTTTTGCGCCATGCAAAAAGATACTTTGGTTTTTGATCTCATTAGAAAAGAGCTGGAACGCCAACGCCACGGGATAGAATTGATCGCTTCGGAAAACTTCACCTCCCTGCCCGTTATGCAGGCGATGGGTACGGTGCTGACGAACAAATATGCGGAAGGATATCCCGGCAGAAGATATTACGGAGGTTGTGAAATTGTCGATCAGGTGGAACAACTGGCCATCGATCGCTTAAAAGAAATTTTCAATTGCGAATACGCCAATGTCCAACCGCATAGCGGCGCCCAGGCCAACGCCGCCTTGTTGCTGGCCATCCTGCAGCCCGGTGACACGATCCTCGGGCTTGACCTCAGCATGGGCGGTCATCTCACACACGGCTCTCCCGTGAATTTCTCAGGCAAGCTCTACCGTGCCGTATCCTACGGCGTGAAAAAAGAAGACGGCCGTATCGACTACGACCAGCTGGAGAAACAGGCAAGAGCCGAAAAGCCGAAGGTCATCATCTGCGGCGCATCCGCCTATAGCCGCGACTGGGACTATGCACGCATCCGCAAGGTGGCCGATGAGATCGGCGCCTTCGTCTTCTGTGACATGGCCCATCCTGCCGGTCTGATCGCAAAAGGATTGCTAAGCTCGCCTTTCGAACACTGCCATTTCGTGACCTCCACCACCCACAAGACCCTGAGGGGCCCCCGCGGAGGCATCATACTAATGAAAAAGGATTTTGACAACCCCTTCGGCCTCAAGGACGTTAAAGGCAATATCCGCCCGATGAGCAACCTGATCGACATGGCGGTATTCCCCGGTACACAGGGCGGCCCCCTCGAACATGTCATCGCAGCCAAAGCGGTATCCTTCGGCGAGATCCTGTCAGAAGACTTCACGGTCTACGCAAAACAGATCCTCACCAACGCCCAGGCCATGTCAACCGCCTTCCTGGCAAAAGGATACAACATCGTCTCCGGCGGCACGGATAACCACCTTTTGCTGATCGATCTGCGGAATAAAAACATCAGTGGCAAGAAAGCAGAGATAGCTCTCGGAAAAGCCGAGATCACCGTAAACAAGAATATGGTCCCCTACGACGACAAGAGCGCCTTTGTCACATCGGGTATCCGTGTCGGTGTCCCGGCCGTGACGACAAGAGGGATGAAAGAAACGCACATGGCCACCGTCGTGGAAATGATCGACAAGGTGCTGGTCAACGCCGAAAAGGAAGACGTGCTCGAAGGATTGCGGGGCGAAGTCAATACGTTTATGACACAATTTCCTTTATATCCTGAATTATAGTCTATGCTGCAAAGAAAACAAACACTCTGGGCCCTCCTCGCCGTCATCTGCGCGGCGCTGACTTTTAAATTCGCTTTCTATAGCGGGAATATGGCGGTAGGAGCCAATGGACACGTATTTCTGGAACTGAAGGCGCTCCCCGTGTTCGGCCTTGGAAGGGACAGCGCCGGGTCGGGCAGCGTCCTGATCCTGATCGTCACGGCGATCCTCATTGCCGGCACCCTCATCAATATCTTCAACTACAAGGCAAGAAAGAAACAGCTCTGGATCACCATCGGGCTGCTCTTTTTATCCCTGCTGAATATTGTTCTGTATTGGTGGAAAAGCGGTGTTCCACCCTACACCGAAGGCAGTTACAACCTGGGCGCCGTCTTCTCCCTGGCGATCCCCGTGTTTCTTTTCTTCGCCGCCGGGGGCATTATGAGAGACGAAAGACTGGTGAAAAGCACCGACCGGCTGAGATAGTGAAACGAACCGGTTAAGGATTAAGCAATCTGTATATACCGTTAGACATACCGCCCCGTATAACTTTCCTTTACCTTTTTTAACCCCGCCGGCACACCCGCATAAACCAGGTTGCCCCCGCCGTCGCCGGCTTCGGGACCCAGATCGATGACCCAGTCCGCCGAGCGGATAACATCGGTGTTGTGTTCGATCACGATGATCGAATGTCCCTGATCTATCAATGCATTAAAAGAAGCCAGCAATTTTTTGATGTCCTGGAAATGCAGACCCGTGGTGGGCTCATCGAAGATGAAGAGGATATGCCCCTGCGCCTTACCCTTGCCCAGGAAAGACGCCAGCTTCACTCGCTGGGCCTCCCCCCCGGAAAGGGTGTCGGAAGACTGCCCCAGCTTTACATAACCCAGCCCCACATCACTGAGCGGTCT
Source organism: Puia sp. (assembly GCA_031292515.1). GTDB lineage: Bacteria > Bacteroidota > Bacteroidia > Chitinophagales > Chitinophagaceae > Puia. The sequence goes on from JARLGZ010000221.1 coordinate 4,118, forward strand.
GACCCTGGTGAGGATGTCTTTCTCGTCGCGGAAGAACTCCAGCGACTCGTCCACGCTCATCTCCAGGACCTGGAATATATTTTTTTCACGGTACGTGACTTCGAGCACCTCTTCCTTGAACCGTTTCCCTTTGCAGACTTCGCAGGTCAGATGGACATCGGCGAGGAACTGCATCTCCACAATCTGTTCTCCTTCTCCCTTACAGGTATCACAGCGTCCCCCATCGACATTGAAAGAGAAATGCTTGGGCTGGAACCCGCGCATCTTGCTGAGCGGCTGTTTGGCGAACAGATCCCGGATCTCGTCGTAGGCTTTGATATATGTGACGGGGTTGCTGCGCGACGATTTGCCGATCGGGTTCTGGTCCACCATCTCGATCTGCGAGAGCATGTCCGTGTCCCCCGTGATGGCCTTGTGCAAGCCTACTTTTTCCGCAAACTCACCCTTCATCTTCTGCAGTGCAGGGTAGAGGATCTGTTTAACCAGCGTCGTCTTGCCGCTGCCGCTGACACCGCTGACGACACAAAGGACATTGAGCGGGAAAACGACGTCGAGCTTGTTGAGGTTATTCTGCCGGGCGTCTTCCACCTTGATCGACCGGGTCCATTTACGCAGGTTCTTTGGAGGCTCAATCGCCAGCTCCCCCTTCAGGTATTTCCCGGTGAGACTCTTCGGGTTGGCGATCAGCTCATCATAATTACCCGCTGCCACGACTTCTCCTCCGAGATGACTGGCCAGGGGTCCCATGTCGATAATATAGTCCGCCTCCCGCATCATCATCTCATCGTGTTCGACCACGACCACCGTATTGCCCAGGTCGCGGAGATTCTTCAGCACGCCGATCAGCCGGCTGGTGTCGCGGGCATGCAGACCGATGGAGGGTTCGTCGAGTATATAGAGCGACTGGGTAAGGTTACTGCCCAGGCTGCGCGTCAGTTGGATGCGTTGGCTCTCGCCGCCGCTGAGTGAGTTCGCGAGCCGGTTCAGGGTCAGGTAGCCCAACCCTACTTCCAGGAGGGTCTTTATCCTGCTCCCGATCTCCGTCAGGATCCGCTTGGCCACTTTCCGGTCATATTCCGGCAGCTCAAGCGTCTCAAACCATTGGGCGAGGTCTTTGACCGGCATCTCGCAGAGTTCTCCGATATGACGACCCGCGATTTTGACATAGAGGGCCTCTTTTCGCAGACGGTATCCTTTGCATTCGGGGCAGAGCGTCCGCCCGCGATAGCGGGACAAGAGCACCCGGTACTGTACTTTATAGAGGTTTTTTTCTACCTCGTCGAAGAAATCGTCGATGCCCTGTACAAATTCGTTGCCCTTCCACAGCGTATCGTATTGCGTGCGGGAAAGATCCAGGATGGGCTTATGGATCGGGAAATCGAATTTTTTTGCCGCCTTTATGAATTGATCCTTCCACCAACTCAGCTTCTCTCCTTTCCAGGGGGCGATAGCGCCCTCATAAACGCTGAGACGTTTGTCGGGGATCACCAGGTCCGCATCGATGCCCAGCACCTGGCTGAATCCTTCGCAGGTAGGACAGGCTCCAAAAGGATTGTTGAAAGAGAACAGGTTGGGCACCGGCTCCTCGAATTGGATCCCGTCCATTTCAAAACGGTTGGAAAAAGACAACCGCTCCTGCCCCCCTGTTTCCAGCAGGAGTTCCCCTTCCCCCTCGTAAAAAGCCGTACCGGCAGAATCGGAGATCCGGTGCCGGTCGTCCTCATCGAAAGCCTTGACTACCAATCTGTCGACGAGAACATAGGGGGTCAGTAGGGATAGTTTCTGCTGCAGGTCTTTGTCAGTCATCGCCAGCAGATCCTCGATACGAAGCGTCTCGGCTGTCGAGGGGACAGCGGTACCCGTCGCCTCCGGAACGGCAGCCTTTCCCTTTTTAGTACCCCCGCCCGCGGCGACTCCGGCGGCCTGTCTGGGCCCGGGACCGGCTGCAGCCGAATCCATCGCCGGGATATACATCCTGGAAAACCCCTTCTGTAATAATATATTGAGCTCTTCCCGCAAATCGCGGTTCTTATGCTGCTTGAAAGGGACCAGGATCAGCACGCGCTCCCCATGCGGCAACCGGGCGATCGCTTCTATCACATCAGCCACGTCGTCTTTTTTCACCAGCCGGCCCGAAACCGGCGAATAGGTCTTTCCCGCCCGCGCAAAAAGGAGCCGCAGGTAATCATAGATCTCGGTCATACTCCCAACGGTGGAACGGGGCGTTCGCGTAACGACCTTTTGCTCGATGGCGATGGCAGGACAAAGACCCTTTATATAATCTACATCCGGCTTATTCATGCGGGCCATAAACTGCCGGGCATACGCGCTGAGACTCTCCGCATATCGGCGCTGGCCTTCTGCAAACAGCGTATCGATGGTCAGGGACGATTTCCCGGAGCCGGATACGCCTGTCACGACCACCAACTTGTTACGCGGAATATTGACATCGATATTTTTCAGATTGTGCACCCGGGCGCCCTTTATCCTGATTTGGTCTTTTTCCAAATCCGGGACGGAAGGGACGGCGGGGATCACTTTCTTACCCGGAGAACCTTTTTTTGTTACACCCATAATACTAAAGGAGACAATTTATAAGAGGAACAAATTTACCAAATTAGCCTGAATTAAGTATTTCCCTTACCTTTTACTCAGGTAATGAAGAATTAAAGAACAAAAAATTTCCCAAAATGTTGTTTTTTCCAAAAATTGTATATCTTTAAATCCTGATTTGTACACTACCACAAAAACTATTTAATTAACTAAACCCATTTCGCCTATCGACTAAGCACTTCTACACTGAAAATCCAAACCATCGTTTAAAAATCCAAACAAATATCCTATCACCTTTTAAAACCCGTAGAAGTTTATGACATTGCTACGCAAAAAAACCGACCATGAATTAATCCATCAATTCAGAGATGGAGATCTCTATGCCCTGGAAGCTTTAATCGTACGTCACAAAGACAAACTGTACACTTCCATCCTTTTCCTGGTTAAGGACAAATACCTTGCCGAGGATATTTTTCAGGACGTTCTCATCAAAATTATCGACACCATCCGCGGCGGACGCTACACAGAAGAAGGAAAATTCCTTCCCTGGGCCATGCGCATCGCACACAACCTCTGTGTGGACCATTTCCGGAAAGTCAAACGTACGCCCGCTATCAAAACCAGCGACGACCGTGACATTTTCGAAGTGATCCAGTTCAGCGAGGAAGGCGCCGATACAAAAATGATGAAACGCCAAAGCCATGATCGGGTACGTAAAATGTTGGATATGCTCCCCGAAGACCAAAGGGAAGTCATCATCCTGCGTCACTATGCCGACCTCAGTTTCAAGGAGATCGCTGCGCTGACAAATTGCAGCATCAACACGGCACTGGGCCGCATGCGCTACGGGCTCATCAATCTGCGCAAGATGATGACCGAAAAGAAAATCGCACTGTAATGTCTGATCTGTAAAAATTTTAGCCTAAAAAGAAAATTTTACCCACAGATCAGCGTTTAAAAGAAGAAGGTTTAGAAAAAGAAAAGATCGATGCACGGACGTAAGTACGAAACAATACAAAGTGCGAACGATATTTTTAAGAATCTTTAACTACAATAAAACAAACGGGGAACGGACAAACCGCTAACTTTAATGAGTGAAGAGATCCGCTAAAAATATTATAGGTTCCCGTCTCAATCCTGAGATGGGAACCTTTTTTAATGCTTTGTCATTCTGGCCCTCCCTCCGATAAATATCACCACTGCCCTTCGGAAGGTTGGAACAGAATGACGCCTAACTGAAAAACCCGCCTCGCGCGGGTTTTTCTATTCCAGCCCCCGGATCCAGCTTATTCGTAAACGACAATCCTGCCAGCCGGCCTCCGGCCCAGTCGCCACCGGCGCCTAAGGCCCACCCCAATCGATAGTTGAATACACTCCCCTATTCCGGCGGACAATTACCCGCCAGCGAACAGTTCTGTAACGAAAACGGACACCCTCAATGTTTCTCAATCTTCAATCTGCTGATAATCAACCCGCATAAATCTGACACCATTTTTGCGGGGAAACACGGGAGAAAAGATCCCGACTACCGGTCCCGCAGTATCGCCGCAAACCATCGCCCATGCTAAAAAATTATTTCAAGACCGCTTTCAGAAGCCTGCTCCAGAACCGCAGTCATTCGATCGTAAATATAGCCGGGCTCGTGGTTGGCGTCGCCGCCTGTCTGCTGATCTTCCTGGTCCTCCAGTTTGAAAAAAGCTTTGATAATTTCCATCCGGGGGGCGATCGCATCTATCGGCTCGTCCGGGAAGGCCGGAACGCCGGCGTTACGGAATACCGGACCGGGGTCCCCTTTCCTGTCCCCGACGCGCTGCGGGCCGAATACCCCCAATTGGAGAAAGTGGCTGCCATATTTCAGGACCCGAACGTACAACTGATCCTGCCGGCGGTAGCCGGAGCGGCGCCGAAAAAATTCAAGGAAGACAACGGCGTCTTTATCGCCGAACCCGCTTTTTTCGAATTGTTCAACTTCAAAATGCTGATCGGGAATCCTGCCACCGCGATCTCGGAGCCAAATACGGTGATGCTTACCCGGTCGGCCGCCGAACAATATTTCACGGACTGGCGCGGAGCGATCGGCAAACCGATCCGGCTCGACGGCATGGATATGAAGATCACCGGCATCCTCGACAACCCGCCGTCCAATACCGATTTTCCCCTAAAATTCGTGATCTCCTATGCGACCCTGCTGGCACAGGTCAATAAAAATGAATGGGGCAGCATCTCGGACAACAACTATTGCTTTGTCAGACTGCAACCCGGATACCCCGCCGCGAAGTTCAACACGCAATTGCGGGATTTTGTGACGAAACACATATCGCCCGATCATTCGGGCTACGAAATATATCTCCAATCCCTCGGCGAGATCCACTACGACGAACGGTTTGGGAATTTTAACCACCGTACTTTCAGCAAGGGCCTCATCACCGCCCTAAGCCTGATCGGTCTTTTCCTGCTGATCATCGCATGTATCAATTTTATCAACCTCTCCACGGCCAGGGCCGTCCTCCGGGCAAAAGAAGTCGGCATCAGAAAGGTCCTCGGGAGCAGCCGCCGGCAATTGGTACTGCAGTTTCTCGGGGAGACCGGCCTGATTTGTTTGCTGGCGCTCCTGCTGGCCATGGCCGTTGCGGCGCTGGCCCTGCCCTTTTTGAATAACCTCCTTGAAACGCAACTGCACTTCCGCCTTTTTGAGAACCCCGCCCTCCTCCTCTTCCTGCTGACCATGCTGGCCGTCATTATCGTATTATCTGGATTTTACCCGGCCCTGGTCCTTTCGGGGTTCAACCCGATAAACGCCCTCAAGAGCCGGTTTGCCACCCAGACGAGAACAGGTGTCTCACTCAGAATGGGATTGGTCATCGTCCAGTTTGTGATCGCCCAGGCGCTGATCATCGGCACCCTGGTAGTCGTTTCCCAAATGGATTTTTTCAAAAACGCCGATCTTGGGTTCAACAAAACTTCGGTCGTCAATATCCCTTTCCCCCGGGACAGCGTCAGCCGGACAAAACTCGATGCGTTACGCGACCGGATGCTCGCCCAACCTGGGATCGGGAAGGTCAGCTTTAGCCTGGCCCCGCCGACCGGGGGCGGGAGATGGTTTACCAGCATGCAATTTATAACCAACCACACGGAGAAACCGGATCTCTCCGTGACCATGGAACCGGCCGATTCGAACTATTTCGGACTGTATAAACTGCAAATGGCAGCCGGACATATTTATAATGAATCGGACACCATGCGGGATTTTGTGGTAAACGAGACCTTTCTCAACCGGACGGGCCTCGGGAAACCACAGGAGGCCGTCGGAAAGAGGGTCCGGATCGCAGGGAGACCGGGCACGATCGTCGGCGTGGTCAGGGATTACCATATCAATTCCCTGCGTGACCCGGTCGATGCCATTGCGATGATGACATTGAAGGATGCTTACAGCACAGCCAATGTCCAGCTTCAGCCGGGAAGAGTCCATGAGACCCTGACCGCCATCGAAGCCCTCTGGAACCAGACCTTCCCCGATTTCGTATTCGAATATCATTTCCTGGATCAGGCGGTCGCGGACTATTATAAACAGGAGAACAAACTTGCGCAGCTTTATAAAATATTCTCAGGGATCGCGATCCTGATCTCCTGTCTGGGATTGTATGGCCTCGTCTCTTTCATGGCTGTCCGGCGCAATAAGGAGATCGGCATCCGAAAAGTGGTGGGCGCGTCCGTCGCGGATATTTTGTGGGTGCTCTCCCGCGAATTCACGGGTCTCATCCTGCTTTCTTTCGTGATCGCCTGCCCGGTCGCCTGGTATTACATGCATCAATGGTTGCAGCAGTATAGCTTCCGGATCGAAATGGGCGCCGGGTTCTTTGTCGGAACCCTGCTCGCCTCGATGGGGATCGCATGGCTAACCGTCGGGCATTCGGCCATAAACGCCGCAAGAGCCAACCCGGTGAAAAGTCTTCGCTCCGAATAAGTCTTCGCTCCGAATAGGCCCTCACCCTCTCTGTGGCCCTGTCCGGTCTTCGTGTCCGTGTCCAGACTCTCCCGGTCTCGGTTCCAATCTCCACGTCCAGTCCCATGTCCAATCTCTCTGCCCGGTCTCCGCCGACCTACCGCGCCTCCAGCACCTTCAGCCGCCCAGGCGCATAATCCGCCTGCGGCCATTGCGCAATAGCCTTTTTGTACATCAGAATGGCCAGCTCTTTTTTACCTTCTTTCTCCAAGGCAGCCCCATAGCCCTGGGTCATATACCAGGCGTTGGGGAACAACAGACAGCCGATTTTAAAGGTCTCTGCCGAAAGACCGGCATAGTTGTCTTTTTCAAACAATTGCCAGCCCAGGATCAGCCACCAATAATCATCGGGCATTTTATAGGTCGTGTCGCTACGCATAACATTTAGCCGGGTCATAGCGGCATCCGGCCCCTCCTTTACAAGTGTCCGGGCATACGCCTGGATCAGGGAACCACGCAAGGGTGTAAATGCCTGTCGGTTCAAAACGTGGTACGCACAAATCGCCGAGCTGGTCGAAGGATTGGGTGTATTTTGCAAAACGACCACCGTTTGATCGGTACGCAGGTTATGCAAATGGACCGATGAGATACCCGGCCGGCCGCCCGGATGCCAGACGATCTTTCCCCGCGTCGTATCGTTAACAACAAACCACCCAAAGCCATATCCGGAAGGGCCCAAATCCGCGTCACTGGAAGCCTCTGCAATCTTGCCATTGTTTAATTTTACGGGAGTTAGCGCCTCTGCCATCTCCGCCGGCCCGATCAGTAGTCCGGAAAAAAACGCCTTATCAAACCGAAAGAGATCTTCCGAAGTGCTGGTGAGACCACCCTGTCCGTAAAATCCACCGAGGTTATAAATCATGCGATGATTATTCGCGATGGAATCCACCTTGACCAGCGCAGAGTCATAGAGAGCAGGATATTCGTAATTGACCGTGCGGTCGGAGTTCGTCCTTGTCAGGATCAGGTTCTCAATATAGGTGTGCCGCATCCCGGCGGGCTGGAAGATGTATTTGATGAAATAGTTTTGCAGGGTCTGTCCGCTCAGTTTCTCGATCAGCAACCCGAGCAGACAATAATTCATGTTCGAATACTGCGGAACTGCCGCTCAAATACACTATCCAACTGTCTTAAAACGTCTTGCTGACCCGGATTGATTCCACCAGGATTCTCGCCGGCCTGACCGGATATTCCGCGGCCTGCTTCTCCGCGATCCTGCGGGTTCGACCCCTGCCCATGAACGCATTCACAAGCCAGCAAAAATGCACAGCCGACAAAAACAGCAAAAAGCGCGGTGTAGTTGGCTCTTCTCATACGAGACCTATTTAACCGCAAACTAACCAAGTCCTCCCCCTTTGAATAGTATGAATTTAATCACCCCCACTCATCGTCGGCCCCATCCTCACCACTCACCTCTTAATATCTTCACCCCACTCACCACTCACCTCTCACTATTCACCACTCACTACTTCACCGCCAGCGCCTTGTCGATCAGGAAATTCAAATTCACACGGTGGGCACGGGTCTGCTCATCGGGAGAGACGGTGGTGGCCAGCAGGGTCTTGATCTTCCTGATCGTACTCAGCGCGGCCGCCCGGGAAGGATCGTCATAGCCCCCGGAACCGGGAGCCGAGATGCCGATCAGCATCTTGACAGTTTCCGTCTGGATATCCTGGCGATAGAGATTGACCTTACCACCACGGTCCGCATCGAAGACCGACCGGGTAAGATCATTCATTACATCCGCCACACTATATGTGTTCCCATAGAGAGAAGTCGAGTTGATTCGCTGCAGGGCATTGGCACTTAACAGTTGGGCAAGCACACTCATCTGCAGGCCCAGCACATTAGTCTGCGGCTTGGGATCCTCGGTCACGCCAAAGAATTGGAAACCGCGGCGCTGCAACTGCAAATAAGGGAAGAGCTGCGCGTCCGCGTCGTATGCGGCAGGCGCAAACACATATTTGGCAAGCAACTGGACGGCCTTTTTCTGATAGGCGACGGGCACCGGCGTAAAGGGCTTCTCCGGCGACCCCTGGCCGGGATAGCTCCGGTCCACATAGATCCCGCCGACATAGCGGCTCACCGCAGCTGCCATCGCCGCCCTTTGGTTGAACAGGATCGCATAGCGGGAACGAAGTTCGGCATACGACTTATCCGGCTTGCTGTACTTCTGCTTTAACCGGCCCATGAGGGTGTTCACCAGTTTGAACCGGTCTTCCGCATACGATACGATATCATTCGAAAGATCCCCTATCATGACGCGGGGATCGATGCCACCACCCCCCGGAGTCCTCATGTCATCCGCATCGTTCCCAAAAGCAAGTTGCGGCTCATTGCTCCGGCCGGCGATCTTGCTCAGCACGGCCGACTCTTCCGAAGGCTGGCATTCGGTATAGCCATATTCAATGGCCCAGAGGTCATAGGGGCCCGGTTTGGTGGTATAATAATCCCCCTGCCGTGCGGGATCGGACGACACATTGATCGCCGGGTAGTCCATGACCGACCCAATCAGCCCCTGCTTGTGGGTGATCTCCGTATTGTTCAGGTCGGCAGGGCTCAGCATCGTGCTGGCTTTCATATTGTGATTCAACCCAAGACAATGCCCCATCTCATGGAGCACCAGGTAATAAAGAAATTGCTGATGCATCTTGCCTACCTCCGCGGGGGAGGCATTTTCGGTTTCGAGCGCGGTCAGACCCGTCATATATTGACCGGCCATCTCGGCAGCCAGGTTGCACTCTACATATTTTCCCCGCCTCATGCTGCCTGCTCCCGGCAAACCTGCACTCATACCGCCATTTCCCATGGATCCATTCCACAGGGATCCGCCGGCGGCGTTTGCGCCATACAATTCTTCAAAGACCCTCGGAGCGCTGGCCGTGAACCATTCCACCGTCACATCAGCACCCAGGATCTCACCCGTCAGCGGGTTGACAAAACTCGGTCCGATAGCCCCATAGGTAGGCTTCGCCGAAGAGACCCAGCGGATCACGTTATATCGTATATCTGCAGGGTCCCAGGTGGCCGTATCCGGCATGATCTTCATGACGATCGCGTTCCTGAACCCCGCCTTTTCAAAAGCCTCATTCCATTTCAGACCGGCTTCCACGATTGTCTGGCGGTATTCGACCGGGGTCGTGTTCTCCACCCACCACACGATGGGTTCGACCGGCTCGCTCAGCGCTGCCGCAGGATCTTTTTTCTTCAGATGCCACCGGTGGATCAGATCCCGGTAATTCGGCGCATCGACCGTAGTCAGATTATCCACTTCTTCGGAGAAGTATCCGATGCGCGGATCGTCGAGACGCGGCTTGAAATCGTTCCGGGGAACCTCCAGGAAGCTATGCTGCAGGCGGATCCGGTTATAACGCGCATCGGTGATATCTCTTCCACCGACATTGAAGGGGACAGGATTGTCATAAGCCAGATCGACAATCACATCGGTATTATTGGGATAAGACCGGATCTTATCATATTTCGATTTGGCAGGATTGAGACTGCCCAGGCTAAAGGACGCCGTAGGCGGAAGCCCCGGCGTCGGGACCGGCTTCACCTGGTCCAGTTTCTCGCTCAGGAAGAGACCGTCCCCGGAAACAAGATAGCCATTCTCGTCCTCAGCCGCCGGCTTATCGTTGTAAAAGATGGCCTCGGGAATGTCTACGTTGGCAGCCTTGCTGACTGCATTGGTCGAATCATACCAGAAGTTCGTATTGAGTTGCGAAAATTCCAGTTTGTCGTATGCCTTGCGAATCGTAAAAACCCAGGTGACACGAATCATATTCTGGTTCAGCCCCAGGGTATTCGGACCGCTGATCGAAAAGCTCTGGTAAATGAACCGCTTGCCGAGCTGATCCTTTCGAACATAGAGCTGGACGCTGCCGGTGCTCGTATCCTGGTAAAGCGTAAAGAGACCCTCCACTTTCCGGCTGCTCTTGACCTTATCGGCGATCGTCGGTATCTTGGGAGCAGTCTTCTTTGCAGTATCCGGCGGGGTAGCCGTCTCCTTGCCTTTTTCTTTCTGTGCGATGAGAACCTGGCAGCAGAGCAGGGTTAAACAGAAGAAGCCGGCCGAGAACCGGATCAGGAAGCTGTGTTTGCTGGTCATGGGTGCTTACTTTATATGGGAATATAGTTTCTGCCATTGAAAATTGAACGGGGCCGACATTGAGTCGACAATACTAATTACCGTAACGGAAAGGTCAGGTCGGCGTAGATCGTTCAGTAAGAATACGTCAAATTCTTTTCCCGTAGAAATGGATTTTTATAAATGGTGGAGTTTTTTTATTGTTTACCCATTTTCCTTTACAATCGATTGCAGACTTCTTTGACTACTTCCTCAACTGCTTATACGGCTGCCTCCGAAAACTCCTCTTCGACAACTTTACGGCAGATTCGCCGGCTATTTTCCGGCTATTTCGATGGCTGTTTTCCCGCCTATTTCAATGGCTATTTCGATGGCTATTTCTTCGACGCCTCCTTATAAGCAGCCAGGCCGCATTTGAGCCAGCTGGCGTATTCTTTGGAACTGGGCGTATACCCTACCGGCTTGTTCAATAATTTTTCATCGGGGCTGATGACGACGTACAACGGCTGAGAAACGTTCTTAAAGTTTTCAGATTGCAGCGTAGCGAATTTGTCACCTACCGTACGAATCGCCTTTTTGCTGCCGTCGCCGGTCGTGAACAGGAACTGCTGATCGTCGGGTAATGCTTTCCGATCGTCCACATACAAAGACACCAGGATATAGTCCTGGGTGATCAACCCCTTCACTTCGGTCTGCGGCCATACATTCTCCTCCATTTTCCGGCAATTGACACAAGCCCAGCCCGTAAAGTCGATGAGCAAAGGTTTATCTTCTTTTTTAGCCAGGGCCAGTGCCTGATCGTAATCGTTGATCACGTTGGCCTCGACCCCTTTTCCTTTGCCGGCAGCGTCTGCACCATACAGGCTATAGGACAAAGGCGGAGGGAAACCGCTGACAAGGGAGATATTGGCATATTTCGTATTGGTCAGGCCGGGAGACAGATAAAGTGCGAACCCTATAAAAACCAGTGCGATGGCAATCCGGACCTTACTCAGCTTCTGAGGTGGCGGGTCGTGGTGAAACTTGATGATGCCTAACAGGTAGAGCGCCGAAGCAAGGCTAACCACGATCCAAATGGCAAAGAAGGTCTCTCTTTTTATCAGCCCCCAGTGCGTAACCAGGTCGGCATTGGATAAATACTTCAACGCCAGGGCCAGCTCGACAAAACCGAAGACGATCTTGACGGTATTCATCCAGCCGCCGGATTTTGGCAATGACTGTAACCAGCTCGGGAAGAGGGCAAAAAGCGCAAAGGGCAGACCAAGCGCCAGACCAAAACCGGCCAGCACCACCGTTAGTTTTACCGGGCCGCCGCCCTGTCCGAATGCACTCGCGACGAATGTGCCCAGGATGGGACCCGTACAGGAGAAAGAAACAATAGCCAGCGTCAGCGCCATAAAAAAAATACCGCCGACACTACTGATATTCGACTTTGAATCCACGGAATTGGAAATGCTGCTAGGCAGCGTGATCTCGAATAGCCCAAAGAAAGACAAGGCGAAGACCAGGAAGACCACCGCAAAACCCACATTAAGCCAGACATTTGTCGAAATCGTATTCAGGATATTGTTGTCGTTCTGTTTCAGAAAATAAAAGGGAACGCTGATGAGAACATAGATGAAGAAAATAAAAAATCCATACAGGAAGGCATTGGCTATACCTTTCGACCGGGAGGCCGATCTTTTGGTAAAGAATGAAACCGTCAGCGGGATCATAGGAAAAGTACAAGGCATAACGAGACCGACAAGGCCACCCAGGATACCCAGGAAAAAGATGCTTAGGAGACCATTGTTCTCGGTGCCCATGCCCCCGCATGTATTGACCGGATTGGAAAGGTCGATAGAGGTTTTCTTAAGACTGCCGGCGGCGCTGGCGGATTCACTGAGTTTAGCCGACTTGGCGACCAGGCCGCCGTCTGCAGTATACCCATAACGGAATGGGACCGGCTGAGGACCTTCCACATCGTTTCCGCGGGCAGCCATAAACGTGACTACCCCCTTGATATCCCCCTTCTCCGGAACCGGCCATTGTATGTCCACGTCCAGTTCGACCTCTTTCTCAAAATATCTGATCTCGCCGAAGAGCGTATCTTTCCGGGTCATCGCGGTGCCCTTCTCCGTAATACCGAGGATCCTGGCTCCCCGCGCGACCAGACCACTGTCCAGGGAAACCCTGGTATTAGGCTGATCATCCTTCAGCGTAGTCGAAAAGAAATTCCATCCGGCCGGGATATGCCCCTTCAGGATCAGCGTATATTTATCACCGCTGACCCGGACAGCGCTGAAATCCCAATTCACGAGAGACGCGGCATCGGGGGGAGCCTTAGCAGAATCGGCGTTGGCCGGCGCCGAAGGCCCCTGCGCCCGAACGCATATAACTCCACCAAAGACCGACGACAGAAAAACCGATATGGTTACCGCGAACCGCAAAAAGCCCTTATCCATAAAATAATATTAATGCCATCCGATACCAAAAACAACAAACGAGTTCCCTCTACAAAGAACCCGTTTTAAATTTATTTTGTTTGTCAGCCGGACGACTACAGGACGACTACTAAAAAAACTGCCGTCTCCGGCTGGCTAAACATCACACTATCCCCCTACGTTCACCTTAATATCCACATCTGCCGGCGGCAGGCATTGGCGGTCGTTACAAACCATAAAAGACACCTTTCCCGCAAGATTCGTCTTCAGGTTGCCTTTCAGCTTGACGACCTGTACAAAATCCACCGTCTTCTCGTAGTATTTGACGTCATGGTTCCAGGCGCTCTCGAACTTTTTTATCAGCTTGCCCGACTCCTTCACATTTCCATCCAGGATGAAAAGGGGGCTCTTTACAAACTCAAAGCTTGTAGCCACGGGCCCGTCCCCGCCCGCATCCTGGGCATACATATGATAATCGCCGCCGATAGTCGCAGTCATATGAACTTCGTAAGTCTTGTCGGCAATTTTCCTGGCGGAATAGACCCAGGTGACCTGTTTGCTGGACTGGGCGATCGCCGCGCTGAAAACACCCGTTATAAGGGCCGCAAATAAGAGTACTTTTTTCATTGGTTATACTTATAAGATCGTTCAGTGACTCATTCAGTGACAATCACCGGTCAACAATGCCCAGCCACACGGTGGCAGCTGCTCTCTGATTAACCGGTCTGACAGTTACAGAAACGTTGAGGAACGCTCAAAGGTCAGCACTGAAATGCTAATAAAAGTTTAAATATTGACCAATTCCGCTTTCCGGGACGCGGCCCCCTGTTTGGAGTGGATAAACAGCGCCTCCAGGATCAATCGGCCATCCGTATTGCCGAGCGCGGCAGAACAAGCCCTTTCCGGATGGGGCATCATGCCAAAGACATTCCGGGACGTATTACAAATACCCGCAATATTACGAAGGGAGCCATTGGGATTACCGGCGGCATTGACATTCCCCGCTGCATCGCAATACCGGTAGATCACCTGGCCGTTTTTCTCCAGTCCATCGAGCGTTTCCTTATCCGCGTAATACCTGCCCTCACCGTGGGCAATAGGAATCTTCAGCGCCTTCCCGCCGTCCCCTTCCCCGCGCATATATATATTTTTGCTGATAAACTGTTGATTGACATTGCGTAAGAGAACCCCTGGCAGAAGATGCGACTCGCAAAGGATCTGGAATCCATTGCAGACGCCCAGGACCTTACCGCCCCGCCCCGCAAATTCGATGACGCTTTGCATCAGGGGGCTGAATCGCGCAATCGCGCCGCACCGGAGATAGTCCCCATAGGAGAACCCTCCCGGCAGAACGATGCAGTCTTCCGTGCTGAAGGCGCTGAGATCCGTATCCTTATGCCATAACATGATGACTTCCTGGCCCAGATCGTATTGCAGCGCATTTTGCATGTCACGATCGCAATTGGAACCCGGGAAAACGACGACGCCAAACTTCATAAATGATAGTTGCTTGAAGAGCAAAATTACGCCAAAATCCCGATTATTCCGATCAAAACCCCTGGCCGCCTGGGATCGTTTTTTTGCCTACTTTCTTTCAATGTATTTTCTGATCCATGCGAAACTGCATCTCCTTGTCCTTACTTCTCGCCAGCAGCAACACCTGTCTTACTGTTTCGGTCGCCGACGCCCGATTCTGCCCGGTTACGAGGCGTCGGTCGGTCACCACGTGACAGGACGCCATGGGCCCCTTGCTGTAGACAGCTCCCAATTCGACAAGCTTCGATTCTAAAAGGAGAGGGGGTATTTCCGGCCACCGGGAACTCTCTTGTTCCTCGTTGCTGTAAGCAGTCAGCCTCCTGCCGGCAACCAGGGGACGGCCGTCATATCTTGTCAACAAGATCATCGCGGCCAGCGCATGACCCACGAAGCCTATCGGGATCTGCTGCCGTATAAAATAGCCGACCAATTGCTGTAATCGTTTATCTTTTGGAAAATTCCATAGGGCCCCATATCCCCCGGCCAAAAACACCAGGTCGAAATCCTCCTTGCGCACTTCATTCAGCGGAAGCATATGTGTACTGTGATACAGGGCCTGCGGGTCCTGCCGGAAACGAAGGACACAGTCCGGAGCCGACCCCGGGACAGGAGAAGAGGCATCGACAGGAATATGGCCGCCGTCCGGACTGACAATCGTAATGCATTCCCCGGCATCTCTCAATACATAGTACGGCGCCGCCAGGTCTTCCATCCACACACCCGTTCCGTAACCCGGGTCCCCGTCATTTTCATGCGTGTCGGCAATGAGTAAACTTCTTAAAGACTGCATAGCCATATAGTTTAAAAACTGAAGGACGGAAGTCATCAACTCCCGTCCTTGCTGTTAACGTGTACATCAACATTCACCTGTCAGGCCACAAAAATGATGACCTTTATTCATCGGATTGTTATACACCTCCAAAAAAAAGTTATATCATTCACATATTTGCCAAATCATTCCCGCGCCCCTGAAACAACCTTTACACAATTGAAGGCGATTATTGTACAATTCACACATTCTTCTAACGAAGAGAGATTAAGTAGTACCTTGTACGCATGCGGGAGCGGGCCGGTCAAGGGAAACCCGTCGGCAGAAAAGCTCATTGAAAATACAAACATGCCCGAAAAACAGAATAAAGACAAGGTAAAGGTTCCCTCATCCAACCTCTTCCCGGTAGTGGGGGTAGGCGCCTCCGCCGGCGGACTGGAAGCCTTTAAACGATTGGTCAGGGCCATCCCCGTCGATTCCGGCATGGCCTATATCCTGGTACAACACCTGGAACCTACCCATGAGAGTATACTGGCGGAACTCCTGAAAAAAGTGACGCCTATTCCAATCCATGAAATCACCAATAACGTCCGGGTCGAACCGAACCAGATCTATATCATTCCCTCCAATAAGATGCTCACGGCCAATGACGGTGTCCTCCAGTTGAGTCCCCGGCCGCCAAGAAATGAGAAAAACATGCCCATCGACGTTTTCTTCACCTCCCTCGCGGAAGTCCACAAAAGCCATGCGATCGGCGTCGTTCTGTCCGGCACCGCCACCGACGGGACCCTGGGATTAAAAGCGATCAAAGATTTAGGGGGCATTACCTTCGCGCAGGAACAAAAATCGGCTGCCTTCGAAGGGATGCCCCAAAGCGCCATCAACGCGGGGGTCGTAGACTTCATACTTCCCCCCGAAGAGATCCCCTTGCAACTGGTATCTCTAAACCAGACTTTCAAAGCCGCGCACACTCCGGACACGGCGGACCTCCAACAAAAAAACGAGGAGATTTTCAGGCAGTTGCTGTCCCTGCTGCGAATCCGGAGAGGCACAGACTTTACCTACTACAAACAATCCACCATCCGCCGCCGGATCCTGCGCAGGATGGGCCTGAACAAGATGAAGGACATCTCGGACTATCTCTCTTACACGACGGGAAACCCCGAAGAACAGGACATACTCTACCAGGACCTGCTGATCCCCGTTACGGAATTTTTCCGCGATCCGAAGATATACGACACCCTAAACAGCAAGATATTTCCGCTCCTTTTTAAGGACAGGGACGAGAACAGCCCGGTAAGGATCTGGATTGCAGGGTGCTCGACCGGCGAAGAAGCCTATTCGATGGCTATCTGTCTCCGCGAATACCAGGAGACCATAACAGGGAATTATAAGATACAGCTTTTCGCCACCGATCTCTCCGAAAGATCCATCACAAAGGCAAGAAGCGGCATCTATACAAAAGCGGCTGTCACCGGGGTCAGCGCCGGTCAATTGGAAAAATACTTTACACGCGTGAACGGAAACTTTCAGATCAACAAGTTTATCCGGGAAACGTGCGTATTCGCCCATCATGACATGCTAAAAGACCCGCCGTTTGCAAAGATGGACCTCATAAGCTGCCGCAATGTACTGATCTACATGGAACCCTTCCTGCAAAAGAGAGCGCTCACGACTTTTCACTATGCGTTGAAAGAGACCGGCTTCCTGCTGCTCGGAAAATCCGAAACCTCCGGCCCGGCCGCTGAATTATTCGCCTCTTTTGACAAAAACGACCGGCTATATACAAAAAAAATGACTCCCGGGAAGCGTTTGCCCCTGTCAGCCGGCCGGACCCTGAGCCAGGTCAAAGACCGGAACCGGTCCCTGGTCAAACAGACAGGCCGGGAAGACTTTCAAAAGGATGCGGATGATATCATTCTGTCCCATTACAGCCCTGCCGGCGTCGTTGTAAACGAACAGTTTGACATCGTACAATTCAGGGGGTCCACCGGCCCCTGGCTGGAGCCTTCGCCTGGCAAGCCCAGCCTGAATGTGCTGAAAATGGCCCGGGAAGGCCTGGGATTCGAATTGAGGAATATCCTGCATAAAGTGAAAACAGGTAAAAAATCACAGATTAAAGAGAACATTAGCCTCCAGATCGCAGGCAAAAAACGATCGGTAAGTCTCGAAGTCCATCCGCTCACCAATACGGTCGAACCCCATTACCTCGTCCTGTTCAAAGAACAGGATCATCCTGCCCCCCTGGACACAGGGCTTGACGGGACCCGGCAGGATCCCCCGGATATTCAGCAGGATCAAAAAAGGAGCAAAGAACTGCAAAAACTGGAAAAAGAGCTGGGGCAGCTCCGCGAAGACATGAGAAGCGTCACCGAAGACCAGGAAGCGATCAATGAAGAACTGCAGAGTGCGAACGAAGAGCTCCTATCCGGCAGCGAAGAACTGCAAAGCCTGAACGAGGAACTGGAGACCTCAAAAGAAGAGATACAAAGCACCAACGAAGAGCTGACCACCTTAAACCACGAGCTTTTCGACCGGAACGAGCAATTGAATCTTTCCCGTATGTACGCGGAGTCCATTGTAGGAACGATCCGGGAACCCCTTATCATCATCGACAAAAACATGTATGTCAAAACCGCCAACAGATCCTATTATGAGAAATTCAATACCACCGAAGAGGCGACAGAAGGGAAATTATTCTACCAGATCGGAAAAGACCAGTGGAATATACCCGCCCTCCGCCTGGCCCTGGAAAAGATCCTGCTGGAGGAAAAGAAGATAACCGGTTTTGAGATCCAGCAAACTTTCCCGCATATCGGCGAACGCATCATGATGATGAACGCCAGCAGGATCTACCGGGAGGACAACGCGGAACAGCTGATCCTGCTGGCAATCGAAGACATCACCGAGGTGAAAAAACTGGCATCCGACCTGAAAGACTTCACACTTGCGCTGGAAAGACAGGTTGAAGAGAGGACCCTGGCGCTGAAAGAAGCCAACGCCTCTCTCAAACAATCAAATGAGCACCTGGCACAATTCGCAACCATCGCATCCCACGATCTCCAGGAACCGCTGCGTAAGATCAGGACCTTCGCAAACCTGCTGAACATCAAGTATAGCAAGGACATAACGGGCACAGCCAGGGAACTGATCGAAAAGATTGGCCTGTCGGCAGAACGTATGTCCGCCCTGATCAAAGACGTGCTCAATTTTTCCAAAATACTGGACTCGAAGGCCGCCTTTGAAAAGACCGACCTGAACGCCATCCTCCTGCATGTGATAACCGATTTTGATTTGCAGATCGCCCAAAAAAACGCGACCGTAACACACGAACCCCTGCCGCATTGCGTAGCCATTCCGCTGCAGATCCACCAGCTTTTCGGAAATTTACTCAGCAATGCGCTGAAATTCTCCAAGCCCGGGTTGGATCCGGTCATCGACATTTCTTCCAGGACCCTGTCACCGGAGGAAACTGCAAAATTCCCGGCACTGAACAGCAAGAACCGGTATTGTGAGATCGTATTCCGGGACAATGGAATCGGCTTCGACGAGCAGTTTTCGGAGCAGATGTTCCTGATCTTCCAGCGACTGAACGCAAGGGAACAATTCGAAGGCACGGGCATCGGCCTCGCCTTGTGCAAAAACATCATCATGACTCATCATGGCGAAATCTACGCGGTTTCCAGGGAGGGAGAAGGGGCCCAAATTCATGTAATCCTTCCCCTATCGCAATAAAATTCGTTTGTAAACATTCCGCCTGACCAACAGACTGACCGGCAAAATCAACAATAAACATACACACTGTTAAATATACAATCGCATGAAAAAAGAACTAAATATCCTGCTGGTGGACGACGACGCCGATGACCGGGAACTGTTTTTTGAAGCGGTAAAACAGGTCGATGAGACGATAAAAGGCATTGGCCTCAGCAACGGAAAGGATGCCTTGACTTACTTGCGGGACGAGCACAACACCCTCCCGGATTTCATCTTCCTGGACCTCCGAATGCATGGGATCAGCGGTGAAAAATGCCTGCATGAAATAAAAAAAGACAGCAGACTGAAACCCATTCCCGTGATCGTATACACCACTTCCAGGGAAAGCGAGGAATCGGCCGAACTGATCAGATCCGGCGCGGCGCATTTCATGACCAAACCAACTTTTCCCGACGATATTTATTATATGCTGTCCGTCGTACTGGGCGAAAAATGGAAATAGCATAAAATTTATCTTTTATGACCACCGATTCCCTCATGACCCTGCACCTGCAGATAATCTGGCTTTTCATCCTGTCGATCCCGGTCGCCTGTATCGCCTGGACCGTCACGCACGAGGAGATCTTCTCCGAACCCCGCGCCTATTGCAAACGGCAAAGTATGACGGGGAAGACCCTCCTGCACAGGAAATTCTTCTATCTTTTCACCTGCGAATATTGTTTCAGCTTCTATGTTACCGCGCTGCTGCTGTTCATCACCAGATACCGGCTGTTATTCGCCGATTGGCGCGGGTACCTGATCGCCGGGTTTTCGCTGATCTGGATCGCCAATATTTATATGAGCCTCTTCCTGTTCATCCGTACCGACATAAAGAACGAGGGGATAGACTCCAGGATAAAAGAGACTGAATTGAAGAACTGTTCTGAAAAAATATAACCATGCCGGATAAAACAAACAAAATGGACGAAGAAATCATCAACCCTATTTTAAAAGTGAAGAAACTGGGTATCTGGATGGACCACTCCAACGCCCATCTGATGGAATTTACGACGGAGCCCATTACGACGAAGATCATTACCTCGAAATTCACCCACCAGGAAAAGGAACACAGTCTGAGTAAGGGAGAGAAACTGATGCACCACACGGAACGGCACCAGCAATCCGCCTACTACAAGAAATTGGGAGATGCCATCCTGGACTATGAAGACGTGATCATTTTCGGCCCCACCGAAGCAAAAAAAGAACTACTAAACCTCCTGAGGGCAGATCGTCATTTTGAAAAAATCAGGATTGAAATCGAAGAGGCGGACAAAATGACCCAGAACCAGCAGCACGCCTTCGTGAGAGAGTATTTTTCAAAACGCGAATTGCGCTGACCCGGCCACCCCTCATATACCGGACAGCCTGAGGAATAAGCCCGAGGAATAAAACTGAGGAATAAAGCCGAGGGATATAAGGCTGAGGAATATAAGGCTGAGGAATAGTCCCTAATGCAAAAAAAGGACTGGATAAAAATCCAGTCCCTTAAATATTCCTCTATACTCTAGGCCCGCATTAAAGATAAAGGCCAAACCCGTGTAAGGTTTTACATCTAATCCGGAATAAGTTACATAATTCACACATCGGGGCTCAAAAACCAAAAGAGCAATGAATGCCAGGCCAGATCCCGGTTGATGCATAAGACCGGACCTGTGAATCATATAAGCCCCGCGGAGTAACATGTAACACGGCCAGGAAGCGATTGCGTTATCTTGTCCCCATGAAAAGCAAAAGCATATTCTCCTTCTTCATATTTGTCCTGATTCTTGGGATCGGCCTGGCGGCAGCCTACGCCGTATACGACGTCTCAAACGTCGGGAAAACCGCGGGCATTGGGGTGGCCACCTTCCTGATAGCCATTCTGATCTCTTCTGCAATCAAAGTTGCGGACCCCTGGGATAAGGCTGTGGTACTCCGGCTGGGCCATTTCCACTCTTTGAGAGGCCCCGGACTGTTCTTCATCATCCCTATCCTGGATACCATCCCCTATTGGATCGACACACGAGTGATCACAACCTCCTTCAAAGCCGAAAAAACGCTTACGAAAGACACCGTGCCCGTCGACGTGGATGCCGTCCTTTTCTGGAAAGTGATGGATCCTCAGAAAGCCGCCCTCGAAGTTGCGGACTATCTCAGCGCGATCAGCTGGGCGGCACAAACCGCATTGCGCGATGTGATCGGCAAGACCATGTTATCCGACATGCTGGAGGGGAGAGATAAGATTAGCAACGTGTTGCAGACGATTATCGACGAGCGCACCGAGCCTTGGGGCATCCACGTTAACTCCGTCGAAGTGAAAGACGTATTGATTCCCCCCGCACTGGAGAATGCTATGTCCATGCAGGCCCAGGCGGAAAGAGAACGACAGGCGCGTGTAATTCTCGGGGATTCGGAAAGACAGGTGGCAGAGAAGTTCGGGGAAGCAGCCCTCACCTACGCCAATAACCCGGTCGCCCTCCATTTGAGAGCCATGAATATGCTTTATGAAGGGTTAAAGCAGAACTCAACCATCGTAATCGTCCCGAGTTCGGCCATAGACACCATGCAGTTGGGTAGCATGGCCGGGTTGACAGCGTTGACAATGGGAATCGGACAGGATAAGACTGCCAAGGAGAACAGCGCCATCGCGAAAGCCTCCGCGGACTAAAAAAGTAAAAAACCATGACAGAAAAGGAAGATAATCTGACGGCAGAAAGTATATGGCTACTGGAGCTTTATGGGATAGAACCCCTAAAAAAAATAACGGGATCGGATGGAAATCCATTCCCGTTTTACCTCTAATACTTTAAAAAACCCTCAATAATTCTTTTGAAATCCACGTCAAAAATAGCCTGCCCCGAACAGCTTCGGTTACAGCATTCCTGTATTTTGTTACATCATTCACACCTTTCAGGATTCACCCTTTGCTTTTTTTAGGGTTCCCCCGGACCGCCAAACGTGTGAATTATATAAGCTTTCCCGGCAGACATATAACTAGCCACCTGCCGGCTCTCGCTATCTTGAGTGGAATAATGCGGTCTATGCAAAAGAACATTAATAGTTTCATGGGCTACTCCGTGGGAGCAAGGGATGGGATCATTGGCAAAGTGGAGGATTTTTACTTCGACGAAAAGACCTGGACGATCCGTTACCTGGTCGTCAACACGGGAACCTGGCTGTCGGGGCGTAAGGTGCTGATCTCGCTGACGGCGATGATTTCTCCCGAAGCATTGATAAAAGATTCCCGGGATGCGGCGACCTTCCCTGTCAACCTTACCCGGGAACAGGTCCTCAATAGCCCTGAAAGTAAGACCGACGAACCCATTTCCCGGCAACACGAGGCACAACTGGCCAACTACTACCCCTGGGAGGCCTATTGGGGAACCGGCTTTTCTCCCGGAAGAGCCTGGGGTGTTATCCCGCCTACGCCCGTGATGACCCTGGCTTCCCTTGCCGAACAGGAAAAAATCGAAGAGACCGTCCTCGGCTTGGCCTCGCGTGAAGATTCTCACCTGCGAAGCATTCGGACGGTAACAGGCTATCATATCCACGCGACGGACGATGACATCGGACATGTGAATGATTTTATGATAGACACCAGTACCTGGCAAATTATTTTCCTGGTCGTGGATACGCATAATTGGATAGGCGGCGCCAAAGTGCTCATACCCGTTCGGCATATCAGCAAAATCCAATGGGAAAACGCCAGGGTTTTCATCGATATGACTGTGGAATCGATCCGGCAAAGCCCCGTATTTGAAAAGATCAGGACAGCAAAGGAACAAAAGCAGTAGAAGAAGAAAGACTGCGTCAGGTTTGGCCTCACGATTTTAATACCGACCGTGGCGCTCGTCCTTAATACCCACTGGGTCATCTATACGGCGCCCCTGATAGCCTATCTTTTCGTGTCGGCCATCGTGCGGTTTTGCGTGGTCAGGCTATATTCATCGCCGGTTGCTCCATTTCCAGTTGCGGATTTCCGGCAGGTCCTGGCCGTTTTTGTCGATGTATAATTTGTGTTCGATGAGTTTGTCTTTCATCATCTGCTTCAGGTAGTCTCCTTTCGCGCCCAGATCGGGAACACGGTCGATCACATCCTGCACAAGATGAAACCGGTCGAGGTCATTCTGCACCCGCATATCAAAGGCTGTTGTGATCGTGCCCTCTTCCTTATAGCCACGGACATGCAGGTTCCGGTTGGTCCGGCGGTAGGTCAGCCGGTGGATGAGCCAGGGATAGCCATGAAACCCAAAGATGATATGCTTGCCCTTCGTGAAGAGTGAGTCGTAATCTTTGTCGCTCAACCCATGCGGATGTTCGCTGCTGGACTGCAACTTCATCAGGTCGACGACATTGATGACCCGGACCTTGAGATCGGGCAGATACTGCCGGAGGATGGACACGGCCGCCAGGACCTCCAGCGTGGGCGTGTCTCCGCAACACGCCATCACGACGTCCGGCTCGGATTCCCTGTCATTGCTGGCCCATTGCCAGATACCGATCCCCTGCGTGCAGTGAATGACGGCGGCATCCATGGTCAGCCATTGAGGGAGCGCATGTTTGCCGGCGACGACTACATTGACATAATGCCTGCTTCGAAGGCAATGATCAACGACCGACAACAGACAATTGGCATCTGGCGGCAGATACACACGGACAATATCGGCCTTCTTGTTGATGACATGGTCGAGAAAGCCGGGATCCTGGTGGGTGAACCCGTTGTGATCCTGTTGCCAGACATGCGAGGTCAGCAGGTAGTTAAGGGAGGCGATCTTTCGCCGCCAGGGAAGCTCGGCTGTGACCTTCAGCCACTTGGCATGCTGACTGAACATCGAGTCGACAATGCGGATAAAAGCCTCATAGCTATTGAACAACCCGTGCCTCCCGGTGAGCAGGTATCCCTCCAGCCATCCCTCACACTGGTGCTCGCTGAGCATGGAGTCGAGCACCCGCCCCGCGGGTGCGAGAAACTCATCATTTTTTATTTGCCGGGCATCCCATTGCCGGTTGGTAACTTCAAAAACGGCCCCCAGGAAATTCGAGAGCGCCTCGTCGGGACCGAATAGACGAAAATTCCGCTGATCCTGGTTTCGCTCGATCAGATCACGCAGAAACTTCCCCAGGACGAGCGTATCCTGGGCTTCTACGGCGCCGGGAGAAGGGACTGTCACGGCATGAATCCGGAAATCCGGCATGCGAAGCGCGCGCAGCAAGATGCCTCCGTTGGTATGCGGATTGGCTCCCATCCGTCTGCTCCCCGCAGGAGCGAGTGCCGCCAATTCCGGCAGAAGCGTTCCCTGCGCATCAAAGAGTTCTTCCGGCTTGTAGCTCCTCATCCACTCTTCGAGCAGTCTGACATGATCGGGATGATAGGCATCGACCAGCAGCGGAACCTGGTGTGACCGAAACGTGCCTTCGACCTGCAAACCGTCGACGACCGCAGGACCTGTCCAGCCCTTGGGCGATCGCAGGACGATCATCGGCCAGCGCGGTCGGACAGGTTGATTCGCAGAGTGGCTTCCTGATTCACCGGGCGACTGGCTCACCGGCAGATTGCCTGACTGACGACCGGATCTTGCATCATTTTGGATCTGGCGGATTTCCTCGATTACCTTTTCCATCGTGGCGGCCATCGCCTGATGCATCCTCTCGGGATCGTCTCCCTCCACAAAATAAGGGGTCCAGCCGCAGCCACGCAGGAACTGCTCCAACTCCTCCCCTTCTATCCGCGCCAATACCGTGGGGTTGCTGATCTTATAACCATTGAGATGGAGGATGGGAAGCACCGCCCCGTCGGTAACGGAATTGACAAATTTATTGGACTGCCAGGCGGTTGCAAGCGGCCCCGTTTCCGCCTCCCCGTCGCCAACAACGCAGGCCACGATCAGACCGGGGTTGTCAAACACGGCGCCAAATGCGTGGCTTAGCGAATAACCGAGCTCTCCTCCCTCGTGAATCGAACCGGGCGTGGTCGGCGCGACATGGCTGGAGATACCGCCGGGAAAGGAG
Organism: Puia sp.; assembly: GCA_031292515.1. GTDB lineage: Bacteria > Bacteroidota > Bacteroidia > Chitinophagales > Chitinophagaceae > Puia. Next base: position 29,233 of record JARLGZ010000221.1, read on the forward strand.
AATTGCTTGAACAATTTCTTCATGCCGGCCTCGTCCCTGCTGATATCGGGGTAGATTTCACTGTAGCTGCCTTCCAGGTAGGTATTCCCTACCAGGGCCGGCCCACCATGCCCGGGACCGGCAATATAGAACATGTCCAGGTCGTATTTCCGGATCACACGGTTTAAATGAACATAGATGAAATTCTGGCCTGGCGTGGTGCCCCAATGCCCAACTACAAGAGGCTTCACATGTGAAAGCTTCAACGGCTCTTTTAGCAGCGGATTGTCGTAAAGGTAGATCTGGCCGACCGAAAGATAATTCGCGGCGCGCCAATACGCATTGATTTTTTGAAGAAGCTCCTTCGACAGGGGCCGGTCTCTGCCCGCAAACAAAGTCACCTCGGTCGAAAAAGCCAGCCTCGCCGGAAGACCGGCTTCCGTCGAAACACCAGCTTGCGCCAAATCACCGGCGTGCACCAAACCACTGGCTTGCGCCAAATCACCGGCCTCCGCCGAAACATCGGCTTCCGCCGCAAAAGCCATTGCCGCCGGAATAGTAACTTCGTCCGATTCGTCCGACGGCGTTTCCATCGACGGCCCGGATAAGATATTCGTTGTCATGCTCAAAAGTGCGTATTCCCCTGTACATGGCGGTTACATGGTTCCGGTCCATTGTTATATGATTCACACCTGCACCCGGTATAGGCGTGCCGACCGCGGTCCATCGGATCGTATAAAGGCAAAGCAGGAATAGGAGGAGATCGGCGGGCTTCCGGGGCTTCCGGGGCCTTCGGGGTTTTCGGGGTTTTCGGGGTATCTGGTGTTTACGGGGCTTTCGGGGTATCTGGAGCTTCGCGAGACCCGGCATACGCCGGATACGCGAGTGGTTGCTGGTGGAATATCCGGGTCATCAGATCATATAAGGCAGGGTGCTTCTGCTTGAAGAGCTGCGGCCGGCCAAAAAAATATTCCGCGGCTACGGCAAAGAATTCGGCCTTGTTCTTAGCTCCATAGATATTGATATCTGAGTGACCGGCCTTTATAGCCGATACATTTTCCGCCATCAGGTTCAGCCAGGGAATCGCATATTTTTTGTCCAGCAAAGCTTCCGGCAATCCATCGACGGCCCCGTCTTCTTTGTCCAGCAGGTGTACGAACTCATGGATGCCGGCATTTTCCCGGCCTGAGGAACCGGCAAATCCCTGGCGCAAGGCAGGCTTGGACAGGATCATCTCCATTTGCAGCGCACCCTCCCCAACCATACCCAGAACATCACGCCTGTTGCCGGCGGTCGAAAAATTGTCCGCATTAAAGGTGTCCGGGTATAGCAGGACATCCCTGAGATTATAATATCGCCATTCCGGAAAACCAAAGATGGGGATCACAGCGCTGGAAGCTACCAACAGCCTGTCCAGATCGTCGACCGTCGTTTTTACTCCCTCTATCCGGACATACCCGAGGAACTCTTTTATTTTTTCTTCGAAACGGGTTTTTCCCACCTCGTCGAGAGACCGGTAAAAGGCCACGTGTTCCGCCAATATATTCTTATACCCTTCCGGCAAACTCACCTTTTTCAAAGGTTTTTTGTAGAACACTACGATCAGCGACAGGGCTAAGATGAGCAGCAATACCATTACAGGTGTCATTTGGCGATCCCTCCTTTTTCCCGCCGGCGGGTGATCTTAAGCTCCGCCCGGCCGAAATTCTTTTTATCGCCGGCAAGATATCACATTTCGTCGGATAGAAGGCCCCCTCGTTATCACACCCGGCTTCCGCGCCTCCTATTTCAAATGAATGCTATGATCGTCCCGGAGCGCATGGGACGGCCCCGCATGCTTAAATGCCCATACTTCCATCGAAGGGCTGCTGTTTACCGAATCGATCGTTTCGTCAGTGACAAAAGTGGAGTGATCCCATTGAACTTCCCGGACATGACCGACCTCTATCAACACCTTCTTTCCGCCGTACCGCTGATGGGTGTCTACCACCAGGTAAAGGATCTGCCAGGTCTGGTCATCCAGGATGAAATCCCTGACATGGCCGATAGTACCATCCGCCCCTTCCATCCGATAGCCGGTAAGCCGGTACGTGCTCCGTAAATGCACGTCGTCGCCAGCCCTCCTCCTGGTAACCAAACCGGCCTCTTCCGTTGCCTCCTTCCTGACGATCGGCGGAAAATCGACATTCCCCCAGATACCTCCCGGATAATAGCCGCTTCCCCAGTAGCTCTGCCAGGGATAATATCCGTGCAGCTCGATTTCCTGCTGGCGCGATACCGGTTTATCCGTATCGATGTCCGGGCTGTTTCGCACCTGTTCTTTTGTGAGCGTGGTGGAGAACATCCCTTTTTCCCGCGGATCGCTGATCAGCGATTGCGGAGAAATGAGCAATTTCCGGCCAGACAACCAGTTGCCTGTCTTCAGGATCAGGTAACGGATGGTCCACGTGTCGTCGTCAAAATAAAATTCCTCCACCTTGCCGATCTCCCCATCCGTGGCATCGAGCCTGAAACCGATTAAGCTGTTTATATTTCTTTGCATATTACTTTATTGATTGATCGCGCTATCGGGAATACCGAACCTAATTTTCCAGGATCACCTTCAACGCCTTTTCCTTTTCGGCATGCTCGAAAGTATCATAAGCCTCGATGATCTGGCCAATCTTGAAACGATGCGTAATGAGTTTTTGGGGTTCGATCCTCTTTGACTGAACCGTCTTAAATAACATGGGCGTCGTCACGGTATCGACCAGCCTCGTGGTAATGGTTATATTCCGGGACCATAGGGTTTCCAGGTGCAGCGATACGCTTTTTCCATGAACGCCGATATTGGCAATATGACCGCCGGCCGCAATGATCGCCTCGCACAGTTCGAAGGTCGCCGGGACGCCCACGGCTTCAATGGCGGTATCGACACCTTTACCATGCGTGATCTGCATTATTTTGTCGACGGCATTTTCCTTGCTGCTATTGATGGTATGCGTGGCGCCAAAAATCTTTGCCGTCTGCAGTCGGTTATCATCCTGGTCAATGGAGATAATGGTGGCCGGTGTATAAAACTGCGAGGTCAGCAAGGCAGCCATTCCTACCGGACCCGCGCCGACAATTGCGATGGTATCGCCCGGTTTTACCTGCCCGTTTAAAACACCGCATTCAAACCCCGTAGGCAGTATATCACTCAGCATGACGAGAGCCTCCTCATCGGATCCCGCGGGAATGGCATACAAACTATTGTCCGCATAAGGGATCCTAACGTATTCGGCCTGGGTCCCGTCAATTTTATAGCCGAGTATCCATCCCCCTTTTTCGCAATGCGAATACATGCCTTTCTTGCAGAATTCGCATTTACCGCAGGATGTGACACAGGATATGACGACATGATCCCCTTTCTTGAAATTACTCACGGCACCTCCGGTCTCTTCTATAATGCCGACACCTTCGTGGCCTAAGATCCGCCCTTCCTCGACCTCTGGGAGATCTCCTTTCATGATATGCAGATCCGTCCCGCAGATCGTCGTTTTTAATATCCTGACGACCGCATCCGTCGGCTCCATGATCACAGGCTTCAACGTCTGCTCCCAGGATTTCTTGCCGGCGCCGTGATAGACCAACGCATGCATCTTACTGGCTGTGGGCGAAACGATTCTTGGGGTCGAAGGTTTACCTGCCGTCGGCACTTCTTTGTGCGAAATTGATTTTTCCATGTTTGTGTATTTTTTTCTTGTATCGGTCTATTGTTTATGGGCAGGCTTTTTTTATCGGGAATCATCTGTTGCAAATGAGTTGGCCTGATCCCGCAAATCGGCTTTGGACCCTTGAACCTGTCGTGAAGGTCTGATCATTTCCCGCCACAACCCTTACACGTGGCGGCCGGATAGTTATAAGATTCACACCTTTTGAGACACGTGTGAATCTTATAACGAAAAAACGGAACCCTGTAAGACGAAATCGGCAAAGGGATCACAGCTTTATGGGCCCTATAAACAGCTTACGTTAAATTACAATACGTCTGCCCCCATTCGATCAGACCGAAATCTATCAGACAGAACGAAGTCTATCGAGCCGAACGAAATCCATGAGACCGAAACAGATCAAACAATGCATCAAACCACCTATAAAGTGACAACATCAAACCACAACATCAGACCACAACAGCAAACCACAAAATCAGACCACAAAGTCAGACCAATCAGCAAACCACCAGTCAGCAAACCATCAAACAACCATCCTTTTAAGTCCTGCAAACAATATGACAAATGCAATAAATCCTTACGAGGTCCGATCAGTCTCCGATATTTTGTCGGAATTCAGGGTGCAGGTTGCCTCCGGCCTGCCCCTGTCGGAAATTCCCTTACGCCAGAAAACCTATGGACTGAACGAAGTGCCGGAAGACAGCCCCTCCCTGCTATGGGTGTTCGCGAAACACTTCTGGGGACTGACCGCCTTCATGCTGGAATTTACCATCCTGGTATCCCTCTTCCTGCATAAGTACATGGATGTCTACCTCATCGGCGGTTTGATGCTGTTCAATGCCGTCATCGGTTTTATCCAGGAACGCAAAGCGGCAAAAACGGTCAGGGCGCTGAAGGGCAGCCTCCGGGTGATGGCGCGTGTGCTCAGGGAGGGAAAGTGGAAGGAAATCAGCGGCGATCAATTGGTACCCGGCGATATCATCCGGATCCGTACAGGCGATTTTATCACGGCGGATGCAAAACTGGTCACCGGTGAGGCGACCGCAGACCAATCCGCTCTTACCGGCGAATCCGAACGGATCGATAAAAAAGAGGGGAATATCCTCTATGCCGGATCTTCCGTCAAAAGCGGCGAATGCACCGCCGTGGTGATCTCGACGGGCAGTAAGACCTTTTTTGGCAAGACAGCCGAACTGGTCCAGAAAGCCAAACCCCGCCTGCACATGGATCAGGTCGTCACCAGCGTGGTGAAGATCCTCTTCTCCATCGTAGGCGTATTCCTGGCCCTCACGATCACCGTATCCCTGATTCGCGGGGAGACCTTTCTGTCGGGCCTACCGCTCATGCTTATTTTGCTGATCTCCGCGGTCCCGGTGGCCCTTCCTGCGATGTTTTCCGTGAGCATGGCCATGGGCGCCCGGAAATTGGCGGCACGAGGCGTATTGATCAGCCGCCTGAACGCGACGGAAGACGCCGCTACACTGACCACCCTGTGTATCGATAAGACAGGAACGCTCACCCAAAACAAACTATCCGTGCAGGAGACGGTTGCCGCCGATGGATTTACCGTTACAACCGTTCTCCAATATGCGGCATTGGCCTCCGTAGCCGCGGATAAGGATCCCATCGATATGGCCTTTTTGGAGAAGCTGGAAGAAGAGCATATAGACCTTAGCTCCTTTAGACAGGTCTCCTTCACGCCATTTACCGCGGCCCTGAAAAGGACTGAAGCCCTCCTCTCTCAGGATGGAAAATCTTTCAGCGTGAGTAAGGGCGCTTACAATACCATCAAAGAATTATGTCCCACGCCGCAAACCGGCTTCGATCAAAAGGTGGAAGAATGGGGGGCAAAAGGATTTAAAACAATGGCCGTCGCCGTTACCCGGGACAATATGACCCGATGGGTCGGCATCGCCGCCCTGACCGATCCGCCTCTGGCAGATTCCGCAGGGATGATCACGCAAATAAGAGCGTTGGGAGTAACCGTAAAGATGCTGACCGGAGACGCCTTGCCGATCGCCCGGGAGATTGCCGTAAAGGTTGGGATCGGCGCCAATATAGCACCCGCGAATCTTTTCCGCGACGAGACGGCCGTCGACAAAAAATGGCAGGTTATCCTGTCGCACGATGGTTTCGCGGAAGTACTGCCGGAAGACAAATTCGATATCGTAAAAACCCTGCAGCAACATCAGGAGATCACGGGAATGACAGGCGATGGCGTCAACGACGCACCCGCGCTAAAACAGGCGGAAGTGGGCATCGCCGTAAAAGCATCGACCGATGTCGCCAAGCAGGCTGCCAGCGTGATCCTCTTGCAGGATGGGCTGGAAAGCATCATCCTCCTCATTTCCTCCGGCCGCGCCATCCATCACCGGATCACCAATTGGGTAACGAGCAAGATCGCAAAAACACTGTTTACCGTCGTCTTTGTCTGCACTTCTTATCTCCTTACCGGCCGCTTTATCGTAGACGCGTTCGATATGATCCTGTTGCTGCTGATCGTAGATTTTGTCGCCCTGACCCTGTCCACCGATAATGTCGCCGGATCGAAAAAACCCGGCAGTTGGGGAATACGCCCGCTGGTAAAACTGGGATTCATCCTGGGGCTGTTGAATTGCGCCGAAGCTTTCGGCTGGTTCTTTATCGGAAGACGCTGTTTTCCACTTGCAGGAATCGACGAAATGCACTCCTTCGGCTTTGCCATCCTCTTCTTTACCGGCATCATCAATATATTGGTCGTCCGGACTCCCCTGCGCTTTTACCGGCAGCCCATCGGGAAGATCCTGCTTTTTGCCATCATCGCCGATGCGGTCTTCGCGATCGCCATCCTGACCCTGGGCATACCCGGCTTTGCGGCCCTTCCACCGCTTGTGACCGCCTCCACCCTGCTGTATTTTACGCTTTGCGGGTTTCTCGTCAACGACTGGATGAAGACAAAATTCGCGCAGGTCGGATCTTCAGCAATCCCGCATTGATCGCTACCACGATCGTACTGGCCGTCATCAGCACCGCCCCTTCCGCGGGACTGAGCAGGATGCCTTGCTTGTACAGAACTCCTGCCGCCAGGGGCAGCGACACCAGGTTATACCCCGTCGCCCAAATCAGGTTCTGAATCATCTTCCGGTAGGTAGCCTTGCCGAAGAGGATCAGGCTCACGATATCCTTCGGGTTGCTATTCACCAGGACGATACCCGCGGTCGCTGCGGCCACATCGCTGCCGGTGCCAATGGCAATCCCGATATCCGCCTGCGCCAGGGCCGGTGCGTCGTTGACACCATCTCCCACCATCGCCACAAATTCGCGCCCGGCCTGCAAATCCTTTATCTTATTCAATTTTTCCTCCGGTAATACCCCCGCGATGAACTGATCCATCCCCAGCCTGTCGCTGACAATCTTCGCCACCTTGCCGTTATCGCCGGTAAGCAGTATCGATTTTATATGGTTCCGCTTCAGGATCCGGACGGCCTCTGCGGATTCCGGCCGGATCTTATCCGACAATGCAATACAACCGGCCAGGCTATTGTCCACGATGACGAATACGACTGTCTCCGACTCGTTGAGCCCAAGCCCTGCCGGAATGACCATTTTATTTTCCTCCAGGTAGCCGGGACCGGCGACCGTTACTTTTTTACCTTCTACGGTGGCCTCCACTCCCTTCCCGGGGAGGGCCCTGAAATTCCCTGCCACCGGAACCGGAATCAATAAATCTTTTGCCTTCCGCAAAATCCCGGCAGCTATCGGATGTTCGGAGTTCTGCTCCAGGGCGCCGGCCAGGCGTATGATTTCCCCGGCGGTAAGATTTTTTTGCAGGGGCACGATCTTCGATACCTCGAATCTGCCTTCTGTCAAAGTACCCGTCTTATCGAATACGACCGTCGTTATTTTCCTGGCATTTTCAAACGCCGACCGGTCCTTAATCAGCAAGCCGCTTCTGGCAGCCAGCGTAGTAGATCTTGCCACAACCAAGGGGACCGCCAGCCCAAGTGCATGCGGGCAACAGATTACGATGACCGTCACCATCCGTTCCATGGAGAAACCCAGCGGGTAACCGGTCATATGCCAATACAAAAATGTTGCGATCCCCGATACGACCGCAATAACCGTCAGCCATTTTGCCGCCGTATCGGCCAGCAATTGTGTTTTTGACTTCGATTTTGCCGCCTCATCGATCAGTTTTATCAACGAGGCGAGGTAAGAGTCTTTTCCCGTGTGGGATACGGATACCGTGATGGTATAATTCCCGTTGATCGCCCCGGCCATTACTTTATCCCCCTTTCTCTTTCGGACAGGCTTCGATTCACCCGTCAGCATGGATTCATTCACATAGGTTTCTCCCTCCAGTATGAATCCATCGGCCGCGACCCTTTCGCCAGGCTTTACAAGAATAAGATCCTTCACACGGAGGGTATCGGTTTTTACTTCCTTTACCCCCTCCCGCAACACACGGTGCGCATTCGATGGCATCAATCTGACCAGCAGATCCAGGTCTTTCGAAGCTCCTGCCACGGATTTCATTTCGATCCAATGCCCCAGCAGCATGATAAGGATCAGGGTGGCCAGTTCCCAGAAGAAATCCATCCCGGGCAGCCCGAACACCACGGCCGTGCTGTATACGTAGGCCACGGATATGGCAAAGCCGATCAGGAACATCATTCCGGGACTCCGCTGCCTGACTTCCCGGGCCCATCCTTTTAGAAAGGGCCAGCCGCCATAAAAGAATACCAGGGAGGATAGCGCGAATAATACATAAGACGACCCGCTAAACGCCCAGGCGAAACCCGTAAACTGCCGGATCACTTTGGAAAGCAGCAGGACGGGAATAGTCAGGATCAGCACGACGTAAAACCGTCGCCTGAAATCGGCGATCATCCCCGCATGAGGGCCTGTGCCGCCATGCCCTTCGTGTCCTTCATGCCCTTTGTGTCCCCCCTCGTCGTCTGGCTCATTGGGTCCTTCCTGTCCATCACGACCGTTATGACCGTTGTGGCCGTTATAACCGTTGTGGCCGCTTTGCCCGTCGTTTCCGCCCCAACCGGGTTGACCGACAGGCTGGTTTTTCGCGTTGGGATCCATCTCCGGCATCGGGGCCGGGGCAGGGTCCGGGGTCCATCCCGGGATATGACGGTACTGATATTCCATAGCTGGTTAATTTTTTCTAGCCTCCGGGAATTGCAGCGGCAGGGCTTCAAGATGCTCCGTGAGGATACCTGCGACCGTATAATTCCGATACCATCGCCGGTCGGCCGGAATGATATGCCACTCAGCAACCTTGCATTCCGCAAAAATCATTTCATATGCCTCCATATAATCGTCATACTTATCCGCCGCCACCTGGTCTTCCCGGTCGTATTTCCATCGCTTATGAGGCTGCGTCAGTCTTTCCCTGATACGCTTTTGCTGTTCCCCATGAGAAACATTGAGGAAAAATTTCAACACCCTCACACCACCCGATTCTAGATTTTTCTCCAGGTCGTTGATTAACCGGCACCGCTGAACCAGGTCCTCCCGGGAAAGCTCCTTCCCAACGAAAGGGACAAGAACATCTTCATAGTAAGACCGGTTAAAGACGGCAATCATCCCTTTGGCGGGGAAACTGACTCAGCCTGATTCCGACTGATCGAATTCGGACTTTAATCCGCCAGTTCAAACTGATAATCGATGATTAATTCATTATCGACGGAGAGCGCGCCGGGCGCATTCCAGGCGATTCGTCCCGCTTCGTTTTTTTGATACCAGGACTCGACATTGCCGGTTAGAGTCACCTTCGTCCCCGAGACCTTCACCTGTATATCCAGGTCTTGTAAAGACCAATTGCGGGCTAAGGCACTCTCGATATCCTTTTTTTCGATCTCATCCTGCGTCACCGACTTGATTTTTATATTGTTCGATACGCCCGTTACTCCCAGTAGATTGCTGACCGCGTTTCTCGCGGCTTCCCGCTGGTAATTCCACTGCAGCTCTCCATCCAGGGTCACCCATCCCTTTTCAACCTTTATCTTTATTTTGTCCGATGGAACTACGAGATTCCACTTAAAGGCGTTCAATACCTCCGCCGCAATCTCGCTGTCCTCTTTTTTGAACGAGCCATTGCCAGGCTTGACTTCTATTTTTTCAACGACGGCTTTCACGCCGGCGGTGTTTTTGGCGGCCTCCTCCGCCTGCGATTTCTTCCAGAAACTGTCGACGGTTCCCGATAGCGTGACAATGCCGTCTTTGGCGGTAACGCCGATTTCTGTCTCATTCAATGACGGTTCCCACCGGATGGCGTTCTGCACATCTTTCTGTAAGTCTGAATTTACTCTCATCTTTTGTAATTTTTTTAGGATGAACGAAAAACATTTTTGCAGGTCCCGCTATTTCAACGAAACCCCGGATCATTAATACAGAGATCATTAATACAAAGTTGGGACCCTTTTCGCCGCCATTGTTATACAATTCCGAAAGGTGTGAATTATACAATTTATAAACAGAATTGAGTAACGCTAAATCATCCGAAAGCTTTGAGATTTGCCTGCACTTGTCGATACAGCCTCAATTTTACTAAAAGGAGCCGGCACCCTTATCGATCGGTCGCATCCCTTCAAAATTATAAAAAACAAAAAATGAAAAAGAACGTCAGGCGGATTCTACTAATGATACTCATTTGTATCACCGGCTATTGTGTCTCTTCGCAGGCCCAAACGATTTATAAAATCAACGATTCGAAGGATATCGATATGAAGTTATCCGGAACGTCCACCCTCCACAACTGGACCATGGACGCAAAAACCTTTACCGGCGAAGCCCAATTCGGCTTCGCGGCGGGCAATGCCGGCCAGCTCAGCTCGCTGAAGGCTCTCAGCTTTTCACTGGCCGTCCAGGACCTGAAAAGCGGCGAGAAGGGATTGGATAAAAATGCCTACAAGGCGCTGAAGACGGGCCAGTACAAGGATATCGACTATAAACTGATATCGGCCGCGGTCGGTCCTGAATCAGGTGGTAAATACCTGTTAAAGACAAAAGGAGACCTTACGATCGCCGGCGTCACCAAACAAGTGAATATGGATGTCTATTGCGTGGTAAACAAGGATGGAACGGTCTCCTGCAGCGGGTCCTACAAACTGGAAATGACCGATTACCAGGTCAAGCCGCCCACTTTTATGCTGGGAGCAATGAAAACCGGCGACGCCATCACCTTGAATTTTAAACTCGTTTATACAAAATAAGATGACCGAAATAAGAAACAACATTCGCGCAATGAAGCAGACGATCGTGCATAAGATCAGACAGGCAACCGGGCGGCAACCTGGCTTTTCCCTCAAACGAATCCTGACCCCTTGCCTGCTCATGGCGGGCTCCTCGGTCATGGCCCAGCACCAGCAAATGCAATTCTTCCGGCCGAACGACAAAACCGGGCTCAATGTATTTGAGACGAAGAAAGACGATACCACCTCGTTCCATCACCTGAAGGTGAAGGTCGGGGGCAATTTCGAACAGAGCTACCAGATGCTGCGGGATAAAAACACCGCGGCGCCAATGACCGAGGTGGGGTTCAACGGGAATGTGAACAGCCTCCTGACCCTTACAAACGGGTTCGACCTGGCGATGGCCAACCTGAATATCGACGCGCAACTGGCCGACGGTATCCGCGTGAACCTCACGACCTACCTGGCATCCCGGCACCATGAAGACACCTGGGTAAAGGGCGGCTATATCCAGTTCGACAAGCTGCTTTTTCTTCACAGCGATCTGGTCGACCAGATAATGAAGAGCTTCACCATCAAGATCGGTCAGTTCGACGTGGACTATGGCGACCAGCACTACCGGCGGACCGACGGAGGCAACACAATCTACAATCCCTTCATAGAGAACTATATCATGGATGAATTCGCCACAGAACTTGGCGGCGAGGTCTACTATCATCATCCCTCCGGTCTGTTCCTGATGGGCGGCATCACAAACGGCGAACTGGATCCCACGGTCGTCGCCGCCACGAAAATCGACTCGGCGACCGGCCAGGTGAATCACTACCCGGCAGCCTTTCATGGCAAGCTGGGCTTCGACAGACAGCTCACACCGGACTTGCGCTTTCGGCTCACCGGATCCTTCTACTCGGTCAAAAGCGCGAACAGCAATACGCTATTCGGCGGAGACCGCACCGGGTCGCATTATTTCGATGTGATGGAAAACGCCAATATCGCAAAGGGCACGGTGCTCTCCAATGAAAACGACTACAGTCCCTTTTCCGGACGGTTTAACCCCGGCTTCAGCGAAGCAGTGACCACCTTCATGGTAAACCCCTTCCTGAAATATAAGGGCCTGGAACTGTTCGGCACATACGAAAATGCAAAAGGCCGGACGATCTCGGAATTTACGAAACGACAGGCCACCCAGTACGCGGCCGACCTCGTCTACCGTTTTCCGGCCCATACGGAGAATTTCTGGATCGGCGTCCGTTACAACACGGTGACAGCCGCCGTACAGGGATATGCCCGGGACATCACGATCAACCGGGAAGTCGCCTCGGCAGGCTGGTTCCTGACACGGAACATCATGCTGAAGGCGGAATATGTCAACCAGGTCTATAAGAACTACCCCGACACCGACATCCTGAACGGAGGGAAATTCTATGGAACGATGCTGGAAGCTTCCATTGCTTTCTAGACGAGATCCAACCGGCACGACGCCAGCCCGACAATTCTGAATGAGACCAATAAGTGTTTCCTAGTAGCCCAATCGGGCGCCACCCTCACCGGGTGGCACCCCGTTTCCTTCATCCCGATTCCTTCATCCCGGCCTCCAATGCCCGGAACCACAAAAAGAAAAAGGAGAGGTCCCTGATTTAATTGTCATACCTTTCCTTTTTATCAGCTCTTTCTCCATGCTGCCATTTTTTGTCGGTGTCGCAAATTTTTAACAATTGTCTCCTTGAAGCTGTATATAAAAAATATGGTGTGCATCCGCTGCAAGCTGGTCGTGAAATCCGAACTGGACAAGCTGGGCATCGCCTACACCTCGGTGGAACTGGGCGAGGCGGACCTGCCCGAAATGCTCTCGCTGCTGCAATTCGAAATGATCAGGACTGCGCTGCACGAGTCGGGTCTGGAGCTGATAGACGACAAGAAAAGCATCCTCATCGGCAAGATCAAAAAACTCATCATAGAACTCGTCCACTATTCCGAGGAACCCCTGGTCATCAACCTGTCCGTCTACTTAAGCCAGGAGTTAAAGCATGACTACACCTATATGGCGAACCTGTTCTCGGAAGTGCAAGGCATCACCATCGAAAAATATTTTATCACGCACAAGATCGAGCGGGTGAAGGAACTCCTGATCTACGACGAACTCAGCCTGACCGAGATCGCATTTAATATGCATTACAGCAGTGTCGCCCACCTTTCCACCCAATTCAAAAGAGTGACCGGCCTGACGCCTTCCCATTTTAAAAAATTAAAGGACAAACGACGATCCATGCTGGAAGACCTCTGAATACCGGATTGTTTCACTTTTGACAATTTGATTTGACAATTTGATTTGCCGGTTTGATTTGCGGCTTTATTGGCCTCTATCGGCAGCCATTCGTTTTTTTGCAAACGGACGGTTTCCCGGCCGCCCGCCCGAAGGCTCAAAGCAGGTAATTCATCGCGATCACATAGGCAAAGCTCACCCAGTGCAGCAGCAGCGGAAAAGTCTTCTTCGTGGGATAATAATAGGCCGCGGCATGAAAGGCGGCAAAAGGCACGGCCGTCACGATCCAGTTCTCGTAGGAATTGGCGCGATTGATCAGGATGATGATCACAGCGACGAGCAGGAACAGGAGCAGCAGGCTCCAGCTTTTCCGGATCTGGATCAGCATTTTGCTCAGGTTGAGCTGGACAAAATACCCGCCGATCATAAAGGGAATGACCAGCAGGGCGATCCCCAGCGTAACCCAGAGAGAGGAAGGCATCCCGGGCATGGTCAGCACGATCCGCGGCAACATCTCCTTCCAGCTCCAATGACCCGACAGATACAGGACGATAAAAAGAAAATAATAGGGCGACGTGAAGCCCAGCAGCCCCACCAGCCACTCCCTGATCCGGAACGGACGCATGGTGATGAGGGCGAACAGCACCATCAGCAAGAACACCATGGCCGGCAGGTAGAGCAGGGAGATGATGCCTGTAAAGACCCCGATATTGAAAATGGCGGAGCCTGGCCGCGGGCTGTTATAAAGCTCTATCATCCGGTACCAGATCCAGATCATGATGGAATTGATGAGCAGGGGAGCCGAAAAATCGTTCCAATCCCGAAGCAGCGAGGTGATCAGGATATAGGACATGCCCGGCAGATAGGTGGCCTTGGGCAATATCTTGTGGTGGTTACAGATCCGGTTGAACAGGGTCGCCTGTGTGAAAAGGATCAAAAAACTGAGTACCGAATAGCTGATGGGCAGGTAGTGGAAAAAGGAGTCCAGCGCACGCAGGATCAGCCTATAGAGATAATTGTCCTCGGGATGGAGCACCGGGACGACGGGGTGCAGAAACAATGAAAATTTCAGGATCAGCGCATAGACCAGCAAAAGCAGGGCGTTAGCCGGGTTCTTCTGTTTAAAAATACCAACCACCGGAAATAGTTTTAAGCACCAGGAATATAAGCACCAGGAATAGTTTCTAAATCAATCTTTTTTAAAAATCAATCTTTGCAAAGCAAAGGTAATTCCTGTACATACACGGTATAATTGTTTGGGTGCTGCTGACTTGTTTTCCGTACCTGGGCATAAAATCATACCCCTTGTCCAGGTTCCTGAGCGTGGGATAACGCGTAAGCTTTCCGTCCGGGGCAATGCTCTGATCGTTTAACAGGAGGTTCCTGCGCTCGTATTGGTTATACAGGAAATGGAGCTCCCCCCCGGTATTCATCAGTTGGTGGGAGATCTGGTTTTCCGAATCGTCGTCAAACTGGCTCTTGGGAACGATATTGCTCCAGGCCAGGTTCCCTTCCTTGTCGAAAGACAGGATCAGGATATTTTCAGCATGATAACGGACGGCATTACCCATATATCCCCGGTTCCAGGGATTATAATAAGGACTGTAATAGGGCGAATAATAACCATAGCCCGGGCCCATGGGATTACCCATATAGTCCCAACGGTTGAACATGCTCCCCCGGGAAGTGGTATACAGGGACTCCGCGACCACCAGGTAGCCGCCATCGCGCTTGATGATGATATGTTTGATAAAGAAATCGTTAAAAGCCATTTTCACGTTGGAATCCGAGCTCTTGGCGGCCGCCCGCAGCTCATCGGAGAAAACATAGAGGTTTTCCTTGAAGCGGCTGTCGCTGTTCTTGTCCCAAACGACGGAATAAAGACCTTCGATATTACCCCTTTTCTGCTTGTAATAGAACCCCGAAAGGATATAACGATGGTTGTTGTTATCCACTTTCATGCGGATCTCGTCGAGCAGCCGGTCGCCGGCTCCTATATCCTTGACGTCAAAGCTGTCTGCCGTGGCAGGGTGCGTGACGATGGCCACCCGCGATACATAGTCGTTGCCCCCGCTCCGCAGGAATCTCCCAAAGACCATCGCACCCTCGTTGTCCACGAGGAAATCGGTAAACAGCTCATTCCTTTCCTCCATCGCCAGCGGCATCCGGTGACGGTCGATCAGCTTTAACCCGCTGTCGAAAAGAAAGGTCGTAAACAGGAAATTGCGGGGATTCTTGCTATTGATCTTGAAGACCAGGATCTTCTGTTTGTCCTCACTGACCGCGATCGTGTAGATCTTGTTGCTGGACGAATAAGCGAGCTGGGTGGTGTCCAGGTCGATAGGCGGCCCCATCCGCTCTCCCTTCCCGTCAATCCTGGCGGCCGTGCAATGGACGATCCCCTTGTGCTGGTATTCATAGATCATATAACAGAAGTCGGGATAAGAGACGAACTCCACGCTGTTAAAATGGTCGGGGAGGAAATCGAGATTTACCCGCTGGATCAGCTTCATGTCTTCACCATATACCGAAATCGCGCCGTTTGAGTTATTGTTCTTGAAGACAAGGTAGTTGCCGCCGACTTTCCCGATGATGTCGAAATTCGTCCGTCGGCTGTCCTCCCGTTCGGGTTCCGAGTAAATGATCTGTTGGGCCCATCCTATAAGCGGAGAGAAAGCAAGCACGAGGGGAAATAAGGCAGACAGGATTCGTTTCATGTGTTCTTTCGTTTGCGGATACAAGCGGTTTTTCGATCTTTTGTGATTCTAAGTTAATTAAAATACGCTTCCGCCAAAAAGCGGATGCCACGTTCCGTCAAAATTAGCGGACTCTTTTATTTAATTACTTATACCTTTGTTAAGGTTATCCTTTTTTGGGTGCCCCGGCCGGACCCTTTCGCCGGGAAGGTAAAAAAACCCTTTGACAACTCAATTTTTTAACTGACTCAGTCGTGAGCAAACAGATTAACAGAGTAACCTCCGCGAGCCTTGTCATCGCGTTAGGGATTATTTACGGAGATATCGGTACTTCCCCCCTGTATGTTCTCAACGCCATAATCAACGGTAGGATCATCGGGGACAAACTGATCCTGGGATCCCTCTCCTGTATTATCTGGACCCTGACCCTGCAAACCACGATAAAATATGTATGGCTGACACTCAAAGCCGACAACCGGGGAGAGGGAGGCATCTTTTCCCTGTACGCCCTGGTCCGCAGGCAACGGAAATGGTTGGTATTGCCCGCCATGATCGGGGGCGCCGCCCTGCTGGCAGACGGAATGATCACCCCCCCGATTTCGGTGACATCCGCCATCGAAGGTCTCCGGCTGATGCCCTCCCTGAGAAACATCGAAGAATCCAGGATCGTTTACATCGTATTGGGGATCATGGTGATCCTCTTCTTTTTACAGCAATTCGGCACCGAATCGATCGGGAAGCTTTTCGGCCCGATCATGTTTCTCTGGTTTGGGATGCTGGCCGTTCTGGGCAGCACCCACCTCGTGGACGACTTGCAGATTTTCCGTGCCCTGAGCCCCCATTACGCGATCGAACTGCTCACGACCTATCCAAAAGGCTTCTGGATCCTGGGGGCCATCTTCCTCTGTACGACCGGGGCGGAAGCGCTCTATTCAGACCTGGGCCATATAGGCCGGGGGAATATCCGCATCTCCTGGATCTACGTGAAGACCTGTCTGATCCTCAACTATCTGGGGCAGGGGGCCTGGCTCCTTTCCAAATACCGGGGCCACAACTTTAATACCGCCACAGGCAACCCTTTTTTCAGTATGATGCCGGTCTGGTTCGTCGTCCCGGGTATCATCATCGCCACGGCGGCAGCGATCATCGCCAGCCAGGCGCTCATCAGCGGCTCTTTTACCCTGATCAGCGAGAGCATGCGGCTAAACCTCTGGCCCAAGCTCCGGATCAGCTATCCCACCGAGGAAAAAGGACAGCTCTATATTCCGGCCATCAATTTCATGCTGTTCTTCGGCTGCTGCGGAATCGTGCTCTATTTCAGGAGCTCCGAACACATGGTGGCCGCCTATGGCCTGGCCATTACCCTGTGCATGCTGGCGACCTCGATCCTCTTCGCCAATTTCCTGATCGCACGCAGGGCCAACTCCGCCCTGATATACCTGTACCTTGCCGTCTATCTGACGATCGAACTCAGTTTCCTGACCGCAAATCTCGAAAAGTTCCCGCACGGAGGCTTCGTCACCCTGATCGTCGGGGGCGGCCTGTTCGTCGTCATGTATGTCTGGTACCGGGCCCGCAAGATCAAAAACCGCTATGTAGAGTTTGTAAGGATGGAACACTATATCCCCCAGATCCAGGAACTCAGCAACGACCGGACCGTCGGGAAATATGCCACCCACCTGGTCTATATGACCAGTGCCAACAATCCCAAAGAGATCGAACATAAGATCATCTATTCCATCCTCAACAAGAAACCGAAACGCGCCGATATCTACTGGTTCGTGCATGTCGATACCGTCGACGATCCCTATACGGCCGAATACAGCGTAGACCATATCATCCCGAACGACATCATCCGCGTGGAGTTCCGGCTGGGTTTCCGGATCGAGCCAAAAATCAACCTCATGTTCCGGAAGGTGGTGGAAGACCTGGTCAACAACAGGGAAGTGAATATCACCAGCCGCTATGAATCGCTCGAACGCAACAATGTGGTAGGAGATTTCCAGTTTATCGTGATGGAGAAATACCTCAGCCAGGACAACGAGCTGCCCTTTCTCGAACGGATCGTCATGAAGCTCTATTTCTGGCTGAAAGAGCTAAGCCTTTCCGAAGAGCGCGGCTTCGGACTGGATCCTTCCAACGTGACGGTGGAGAAATTCCCCCTGATCGTCTCACCGGTCCCGGACTTCAACCTGAAACGGACCGGGCAGGACTAGTGTAGTGAGTGGTCAGCTGTGAGTGGGGGCAGATACTGAGTAGCTAGGTCACCCGGAAAATCGGCAGTGAGTGATTCGTGCCCCCGCCAAAAACTTAGCAGTGGCTTCATCCCACTCACTACTCACTACTCACTATATGTCTGTCTGGTTCTATATCGCCCTCGGTTATGCGACGTTGCTGGTGATCGCCTGGTTCGTGCAGGACTCGCTCATTTTTAAACCGGAAAAACTCCCGGCCGGCTTCGTATACAAATACGATATCCCCTTTAAAGAATTGTTTTTCGACGTCGCGGAAGGAGTCCGCATCAATGGCCTGCACTTTTACCGGCCAAAACCGGCCGGTATGATCCTCTACCTGCATGGCAATAGCCGCAGCATCAAGGGATGGGCCCGCTACGCCAGGGACTTTTATCGCTACAATTATGACGTGGTACTGGTCGATTACCGGGGATTCGGCAAAAGCACCGGAAAACGCGGGGAGCGGGCGATGCTCCAGGACATCCAGTTCGTCTACGCCCGGCTGGCGGCTCAATATGGAGAACACTGCATGATCGTATACGGCCGAAGCATCGGAAGCGGGTTCGCCGTCAAGATCGGCGCCGACAACACGCCCCGCTTCCTTATCCTCGATGCACCCTACTATAGCTTCCGGAAAGTCGCGGAGCGCTTTCTGCCCATCCTGCCGGTGCGATATGTCCTGCGCTACCATCTCCGGGCAGACCTTTGGATTCCGAGGGTCCGCTGTCATACCTATATCCTGCATGGCACCCGCGACCGGCTCATCCCGATCAGCCAGAGCGAAAAACTCCAGGCCCTCAATCCGCAAAAGATCACCCTGATCCGCATCGAAGGAGGCCGGCACAATAACCTCCCCACCTTCCCCGAATACCACAATTTTATCAGGGACATCCTTCGGGAATAGCGTCTTCTCAGGATACCCGTCTTCCCGATAGCCGCCTTGCTGATACAGGCACTCTCCCGATACAGGTTCCTCCCTGATACAGGTTCCTCCCCAACACACCCTCCTTCCTTACACACCCTCCTTCCTTACTTGCGTTCCTTCCTTACATACCTTCCTTCCCGATACACGTTCTTTCGTCATACCACTCTTTCCTGATTGCCGGTTATTGTATTATAAAAAGTACTTTTGCAGGTACTGGTAATCGCCGAAAGATCCGTAAGACAGCCGTCATAAAAAATTTTCAATGAACAAAACCCATACGCCCAACCGGAAAATACTCGTCCGGTGGCTAAAAGTCATTAATCTGCTGTAGTGCGGGATGGGCATCGCCCTTTACTATCTGCTGGACCGCCTGCTCTTGCAGCCGGTTGCCGTCGACCCGGGAAAGCCCTATGACTTCGCGCTTCCCCACGATGAGATCAAT
>JARLGZ010000019.1 GCA_031292515.1 Puia sp.
ATCAAAGCACTTATTTGCGTATTGCCCGGGATCAAATTGAAGGTCCGTTTTGTATAGGTTATAATATGCGCAAACTACCTTCACACTGCCGAACTGTACGCAAACGATTTGTTAATGGTTGCCTTTTCCGGATAAATAGGCGGAATATTCCGGTCAATGCCAGCCGGAGAGGGGCCGGTCCGGTTTTGAGAAGACGTTTTGTGGTGCATTTACCGGTTGAGCGTTCCCAGGCTTGTCACCGACAAATTCCCCGTAACATGTAACTGGATCTGCAGCCCCTGCTCCTGGCTTAACAGGCCTATGAGCTTGATATCCTTTATTTTGCCGCTTGTCCACGCGCCTGCGGAGAGAGGTCTGTTCAGTTGGGCGTCCAGCATAGGCTGGTTGGTTTTTATGAGTGCGGCCAGGTCGAGATAGGAATTCCCTTCCAGCGACTTCCGGATCTTGTTTTTGAAGAGGCTCCGGGCGATTTTGAGCATGAGGTCCCCGCTTTCGAGGGAATAGCTGATATCGGGTATGGTAAGGCTCTGTTTGTCCGCGTCCAGCACAGGTGTGCCGCGCAGGAATATCCGCCCTGAATTGCTGCCGGCAAATTCGATCATGACTTCTATGCGATGTGCGGGGATGCCTCTGATGACGACATCTCTGATGACGATGGTGCGGCCTTTGATCGTGAAGACTTTGTCCCTGAGCGAGTCGTCCATGAGCTTTGTAATAAAGCGATAATCGTAAAAGGCGTTCAGGTAGAGGGAAAGGCCATCCCGGTTGTCCACTGTCTGCAGCGGCGGCAGCTGCGTGGATATTTTGCCGTTGGTGCTGTCGGATGTCAGCAGGGGCCGGCAGGAGAGACCGATCGAAAGCGCGAAGGTGTCCCGGGTGTAGTTCAGCCTGCCAAGCCGGATGGCGGTGGGGTTTATCGTCAGGTATCCGTATTGGGACAAGGGTGTCTTGCTGTATGACACCGCGGTCATCTGCCGGACGAATGGCTGGAAGTCCATGCCGTTCATGTTCTGATCCATTGCCGAGCAGAAGAGCATCGCCGAGGAACGGATGCTGTCCAGTATCTGCTGGGTTACGTCCGATGAGAAGAGCGAGACCGTGCATTTATCCAGGGCCTGCAGCTGCTCGAGCCGGGTCAGGGTGCGGATCCGGTAGCCAGGCAGGGCATACAATTGCGAGCTCATGCTGATGTTCACTCTTCGCATAGGTTCCTGTCCGAATCCGCAGTTTCCGGATATCCAGGGGGATACGGGTTTGCCGAGCGCACAAAGACAACGGCTTCCTGCGATCTGGTAGCTGCCGGTCAGTTGCACTCCGAATTTGTTGTTGACACAGGTGATCTGGAGACCCGAGCGGACAAAGCGGTATTTATAGCGAAAATCGCAGGAGGGCTGCAGGTAGTTGGGCCAGCCGTCCGACGTGAATTGGCGGGGGATGGTAGAGTCGATCCGCGCCAGCAGGGCGTGGCCGACGACCTTCAGAGGGATATCGATCTCTGATACCGGCAGCGCGGGCAGGGTATCCGGCAGTACGGGAACGGTTGAAGAAGGGCTTGGGCGTTGTGAAGAAGCGGCCGGCGACGAGGGGGCGGAAGTGGACGAAGAACCCGGGCCAGCCAAGGACGCGGCGGAGGAAGCGGCCCTCCCGTTTTTGCCAAGCTTATGAGAGGGGGAGCAGGATTCTATTAAAAAAAGAAGCGATAAGCAGGCGGAGACGCCCACTATGAGTCTCGTCATTGCGAAATGGGTATAACGAGTGTGCTGGGGAGCGTGCTGAGGCGGGGGTGTCTTTTGGGTCAAGATAAAAATTTTAAGGGCCCTTGCGGGGCCCTGTAAAATTAACGGTGTGTCTGAAAAGGCGAAATTATTTTTTGGTTCTATTTCCCCGGTCCTTTTCCTGTTTCCTTTAGCGTCTCGTCGATGATATCCAGCAGCCCGTCATGGAATTTGTCTTCACCCAGTTGCCAGAACATGACGCCATTCAATTGCTTGTCGACGGCGTACTTTGTTTTGAGGCGTATCGACACGGAGTCGTCATAGGTGACGAAGAGCTTCTTAGCCGCATTGTACATAAAAGGCGCCTGCGCCACCGGATCCCAATGGCGGACAAAACCGCTGTCGGCCGGCAGGGCTTTTTCAAAGTTCCTGTAAGAGACGCCATTTTTGAATTTTGTCGGGCGGTAGAGCCCGTTATTAATGCTGTCGGCATTTTCGAATATACGGCCATAGAAGGCTGTTCCGATGGCCATTTTGCTCCGGGGAACTCCGATCGAATCCAGGTAGTTCACGGCGTGGTCGGTCGATTCCAACTGGGAGGGTGTGCTGTATAGAGGCGTATGATGCCCGGTGACGGTAGAATATCCGTTCGTCAGGTCGTAGGTCATGAGATTCACACGATCGACGAGCGGCATGACTTTGCTCCATTCGATGGATGTCTTCAGGTAGTCGGTATAACCGCCGGCGGCAAAGCTGATTTCGGGTGTTTTGCCCAGTTTTTTGCGGAGTATCCTGATGAGGGCCGTAAAATGAGGTTTGTCGGAGGGATAGAAGGGATAGCCCGGGACGTTTACCAGGGCGGGGTATTCCCAGTCCAGGTCGATGCCGTCGGTGTGGAAATAGTCTGTGAGGTCTTTTACGGAGGCGGCAAACTGTCTGCGTCCTTTACGGGTGGCAAATACATCCGCACAGGTCTTGCACCCGCCCCATCCGCCGAGGGAGAGCATGACTTTCAGGCGGGGGTTCCTGCTTTTCAGCGATACCAGCTTTTGTATAAGGGCGGTATCCGCTGCGCGATCGACATGCATGATGTTCCCCTGCAGGTGGCAAAAGCTGAAAATGACATGGGTGAGTTTTTCGATGGAAAAACTATCGATCTCGTTGATTCTGCCGGCATAGTAGCCTATTACAGCCGTTTGTTGGGGTGCGGATTGCGCCCGGGCGCTGCCGCCCACGAGGGTCAGCAGAACAGCCAGGAGGAAAGGACTGATACGATTCATAACAAAGTTCATAATGATTCAAAATTAAGAAAGCGAAAGGGTTAAATGTAGAAACAAAAGAGAAAAACCGCCTAACCGATCAAGACGTCATTTTTACCGGTGAAAAAATTTTTAACAGACAACTCTCCTAAAATTCCGCACGTATCCTTTGTAAGCGTGTACTGACCATCGCGGAGTGATCACTGCGTACTTGCCATTGTGTGCGAAACCATTGTTTTAAACTGCAAAACGACGATCATGAAAGTGAACCTGTTTTTATTGGCGTCCCTGGGATTTTACCTGATGACGGGTCTTTTATTATCCTGCCGAAAAGACGGCGTCAGGAGTAACCCGGTGACCACTGTCTCTGACAGTTCTGCCTCGTTTTCCGCTACGATCGGAGGCGTCAACTGGCAGACGGATTCTGTAACGGCGGTAATGGGTCATGAGTTCCCGGGGTATGCTAAAATTATTACGATAAACGGCTATACCTCGGGAAGGGTGATTTCTATCAGCCTGAGGGACACTTCTTTTTATACATCGAATGACAGCACGCTGCTTACCGGTCAATATATTGTGAATAATCATGGGATGGATGCGGCCTTTGTCTATCTATCCGAGAAAGCGCTGGTGGGGCGGGATTCAGTATGGAGGATACAGGGCGCGGCTGAGAGCGGGACGGCAACGGTCACCGCCAGCGACGGCATCGGGAAGCTGATCTCCGGCACATTCAATTTTACCGCGCGGGTTGTGACCCTCGATTCGATCAACCTGGGTATCGACACCTTAGCCGTGAGTAATGGGGTATTTAAAAATATCCCCTATGTTTATCTGCGTTGAGGTTGAGGTGCATTGAGGTTGAGCTGAGGTATGTTGAAGTTTGGGTAGGTTGAGGGGGCGGTTTGTTAAGGTTGAGGGGTGTTGCAGCTGGGATATGTTGCGGTTGAAGTATGTTGCAGTTGGAGATTATTTTCTACTTTCGTCCCTACTCTTTTAAAAGACTGGACGATATGAAAAGGTTAAAATGGCTGGCTCTGTTACCCGCATTCTTTGCGGGGTATGTTCTTCGGGCGCAAAAGGTTTCTTCGGCAAAGACGCTCTCAAAGGTGTTTTCGACAAAAGATTTCTCCCTGACAATCGACACAAGGGGATGGATCATGGGTATTCGTTCCCTGCCGGGGGGCGAAGACTATGTTCCGAAAGACCATCCCGGCAGTCTGCTGCAGTTAGTAAAGGGAGACCGGCGAATTGTTTCCGATTCGGCGGGTTTCGGCAAGGATTTCATCCTGTTGTTTTATCCGGATCACTATACGGCAAAGGTGAAGGTGAGCGGCAGAACCGATTATCTGCGTTTCGAGCTGGTGGGCCTGGCCCGGAGGACGGGGGTGGTGGGTCCCGGGGGGACTGCCGCAGGGACAGATGATCCGGGGGTCGACGCCGTTCTATGGGGGCCTTTCAACACTTCTCTTTCCGATACGATCGGGAATACCGTTGGGATTGTGCGTTCCGCGGTCTTTGCCATTGGTCTGCAGACTTTAAATGTAAAGACGACGGGTGGGGTGCTGCAAAATGAGGAGGGCGCTGTTTTCGAGCGGGGATCGACCGCGACCAAAGAGGTATTCGGGTCTTCATTGCAGGCTTTCACGGTGAACCGCTCTCATCCCCGTGTGATTACCGTATCGGGCTGGAAGAACGTACCGGTGGAAGGCATCGCCGGCGGAAATATGGAAGGCTCCGCCCTGGCCGTTTTCGGATGCAGGAATGCGGACGTGCTTCCCACGATCTCGTCCATCGAGAAATCGGAGGGACTGCCGCATCCGATCTGGAGAAACGAGTGGATCAAGCAATCGGAATTCCCGGGACATCCTTATATGATTAGTTCTTTTTCAGAGGAGAATATCGACACACTGCTGAGTTATGCGAAGAGTATGGGTCTCGACGGTCTCTATCATGAGGGGCCCTTCAGCACCTGGGGGAGTTTTGAGCTGGATAAAAATTTATTCCCGCATGGAAGGGCGGGTTTTAAGGCTTGTGTCGACAAGGCGCATGCCCTCGGGCTTCGCCTGGGCTTTCACACGCTCACCGATTTTATCACCACCAACGATGCTTATGTGACGCCGAAACCGAATCCACACCTGGCGATGGCGGGCAGTAGCGTCCTTGCGGGCGATATCGGTCCCGCCGACACGGAGATACCCGTACAGTCACCCGATTGTTTTACGAGAAGGAGCGATCTTAACGGCGTACGTATCGGCGATGAGATCGTGCGTTTCCGCGAAGTTTCTCCGGCTGCGCCTTACAGGCTGCTGGGTTGTGTTCGAGGCGCGTTTGGGACTTCGGCGGCTGCCCACAAAAAAGGTGATCTTGCCGGGCGGCTGATCGATCATCCTTATAAAGTTTTTTTTCCTGACTGGACGTTGCAAAAGGAGATCGCCTCCAACATCGCCCGCTTCCTCAACGAGACGGGCGCGGACCAGATGGATTTTGACGGTCACGAAGGGATGTATATGACGGGGATGGGGAATCTGGCTTTGGAAGCATTTGCGGAAGACGTATATAAATTGCTGAAGCACCCGGTGGTATTCGGGTCGAGCCGCAGCGCCCATTATTTCTGGCACATGAACGATTATCTCAACTGGGGAGAGCCCTGGTATGGCGGCTTTCGGGAGAGCCAGTCCGACTATCGCATCGACAATCAAAAATTTTACGAGGCCAATTACCTGCCCAATATGCTGGGCTGGTTCCTGATAACCCCGCAGACGAAGCCGGAAGATGTGGATTGGATGCTGGCGAGAGCCGCGGGTTATAACGCGGGGTATGCGCTGGTGGTTCCACCCGATGATGCCCGGAACAACCCTCGTATGCGTGAAGTGATTGAGTCTATCCATAGCTGGACGGAGGCGCAGCAAAAGCATGCTTTCAGTTCCTCTCAAAGAGTGTGGCTGAAGGACACTTCTTATGACGCCCACCTGGAGAGGGCGGGCGCTGCCTCTTCCTCCGCCTGGAAAATATATAAGTACAAGAGCGTCGTATTCGAGCATGCGATGAAGGTCCTCCAGCCCGGTCAGCCGACGTCTTCGGAATGGTCCTTTGAGAACAAGTCGGCCAATCAATCTGTACAAATGGTATTGCTTGCCGCGGGGAAGAATGGCAGGATCGATCATCCGGTGATCGAACTGGACAATTCATTCCGTGTCGAAATCCCGGTTCCGATAGAAGCGGGGCAGAGCCTGGTCATCGATGGTTCGTCGACGGCAGTCCTGTATGACAATAAGGGCAGGTTTGTGAAGAATATCGTCCTGGAGAAGGGGCTGCCTTTGCTGGCAAAGGGTGCGCATCCCCTTCTTTTCGATTGTCAGTTTAGCGCGGATGCGGATATCTCCGTCCGTATAAAGGTTAAGTTGCTGGAGACGACCGAGGAAGTAGGGGCTCGTTAATGAAGGCCTGAGACCGGAGATGATTGATTGAGGGGCGGATGACTGATCGATAAGAGTTGATTGGTGGAAGTGCGGATGACTAATCGGTGCGTGTTGATTGGTTGAAGCGAATGACTGATCGAGGAGAGCCGGTTGATCGAAGCGTGGATGACCGGGCGATGACAGATACTCACTAATATGTATATACGTATACTCTTGTTTTTGGGTTTGCTGACCGGTGCTTTGGCCGCCGGAGGGAGGGATCGCGCCCGGGATAAGGGGTGGTTCCAGGATGGGAGGCAGCTTCGTACCGGGGATAAGGGATCGATCGGGGATCAGGAAGGGAGCCAGGATAAGAAGCGGATCCGGGACCGGGGACAGACCGTCTATACCGATGTGCTGGTGATTGGCGGAGGGGCCAGTGGTGTGACGACCGGTATCCAGGCGGCCCGGATGAAGGTCCGGGTGCTGATCGTAGAGGAGACGGAGTGGCTGGGAGGCATGCTGACGGCCGCGGGGGTGTCGGCGATCGATGGAGATCATCAGCTCCCGGCCGGTCTGTGGGGAGAGTTCCGTCAGCGACTGTACGATCATTACGGAGGTGCGGCGGCCGTGCAGACGGGCTGGGTGAGCAATACGCTGTTCGAGCCTTCGGTTGGCGACAGGATCTTAAAAAATATGGTGGCGGCGGAGCCTCTCCTGGAGGTTTGGTACCGGTGCAGGTGGAAGGGGCTTTTTCATGAAGACAGGCGCTGGCGGGTGACAGTGGAAAGAGATGGGCGTATCGATACCGTCGTCGCCGCGATCCTGGTCGATGCGACGGAATTGGGCGATGTATTGGCGAGGGCCGGCGCCCGGTATCGGATTGGAATGGACAGCAGGGATTCGACGGGTGAGAAGCAGGCTCCCGAGCGGGCCAACGGGATCATACAGGACCTGACTTATGTGGCGACGCTAAAGGACTATGGGGCCGGTTCCGATAAGACGATTCCCCGGCCGGCGGGCTATGATTCTTCGGAATTCAGCTGCTGCTGCCAGTTTGCCGACCCTGCCTCCGACAAGAAACCGGTCCATGACTGTGCGCAGATGATAGAATATGGGCGACTGCCCAATAAGAAGTTTATGATCAACTGGCCGTTTTGCGGGAATGATCTCTATATGGACCTGATCGAAAAGACGGGGCAGCAGCGGGATTCGCTCCTGCGGGAAGCGCGGCTTCATACGCTTCGTTTCGTCTATTATATCCAGACGGCTTTGGGTTTTAAGCGGCTGGGTCTTGCCGATGACGAATACCCTACGCCCGACCGGTTACCGATGATCGCCTACTACCGGGAGGCACGCCGGTGTGAGGGAGTGGTGCGGCTCTCGCTGCCTTATATAAAGGATCCGTTTTCACAGCCGTTGGCGTTATACAGAACGGGGATAGCCGTCGGCGATTATCCCATCGATCATCACCACGGAAAAAATCCTGCGGCTCCGAAGATCGGGTTTGTGAAGATCAAAGTGCCCTCTTATAATATTCCCATGGGGTGCCTGGTGCCTGCAGGAGTAAAAGACCTGCTCGTTGCGGAGAAAAGTATCAGCGTCACCAACCTCGTCAATGGAGCTACGCGGTTACAGCCCGTGGTCCTTCAATTGGGGCAGGCTGCGGGCGCTATGGCGGCCTTGTGTGTCAGACAGCACCGGGAACCTTCGGCGCTCGACGTCCGGTCCGTGCAGGGGGTGTTGCTGAAGGCCGGCGGGTACCTGATGCCTTATCTCGACGTAAAGGCAGACGACCCGCAATTTATAGCGATCCAGCGGATCGGGGCGACGGGCATCCTGAAGGGGGTGGGGGTGGCGCACAACTGGGCAAACGAAACCTGGTTCTACCCGGAGAAGCCGGCAGCATGGGCGGAGCTGATGGAGGGGTTGGCTTCCTATTATCCCGGCTTGAAAGAGGCGGGGCTGAAAGATATGATGGTGGGAGATGCCATGGAGCATGAATCGGTCACTCCCGATTTGCTCAGGAGGATATTCCTGGCGGCGGGCAGGCCGGTGAGCAAGGGAGACATGCAGATGTCTTTGAGCAGGATAAAAGGCTATTCACCAGACACCGTATTGAGCAGACGGGCGGTGGCTGTGCTAATCGATCATTATCTAAAACCTTTTGAAAGAAGCATCGATATCGATGGGGCTCTTCGTCAGTCGACGGGGAGGTAACCCAGCTCTGCAAGATCGTCCATCTTTTTGGCCAGGCGGGTCTTGCCATTTGAGAGAACGTATAGCCTGTCGGCACAACTCACGATAGGGCGGTAGAGATGGTCTGTGATGAGGATCCCCTTGTGTTTTTTTTCTTCGGCCAGTATTTCAATCATGGTATCCACATGCAGGGGCATGAGATGGGAGAAGGGTTCGTCGAGCATCGCGAACCGGGAGGGGGACCTGGCGATCAGGTAGACTTCGGTGAGGCGTCTCTGCCCGCCTGACAACTGCCTGATGCGGGATCGGTATAGCCGGCTGAATTCGGGGAATCTTTTTTCAAAGTCTCCGAAGTCGAGACCGAAGTCGGGAAACAACCTTTTCAGGGTCAGGGATCCGGGGATGAAATGAAATTGCGGAAGGTAGACGAGCAGGTCCGGGCGTTTAAAGGCTTTTGGATAGGATTGGTGGTCTATACGGATAGATTTCGTTTCGACGGGCAGGCTGCCGTAAATAATATTCATGAGGCAGGTCTTGCCTTGCCCATTTCTGCCGAGCAACCCGGTGATCCTTCCGGTCTCGCAAAGCAAATAGATGTCTTGAAGGATTTTCCGCTCTCCGAATTGCAGTTGGATACCATCGGCTTCGAGCTTATGGGAGGCGACAGGCGGCGGAGGGGGGCCTGCCGGAGGAACCTCCGGAGGGACGGTCGGGGGAATTGTTGGAGGAGCTGCCGGAGGGACGGTTGGAGGGGTGGCAGGAGGGGCGTCCGGGGGAATTGTCGGAGGAATGCCCGGAGCCGTTGTCGGAAGGATGGTTGGAAGAGTTGTCAACGGGGTTGGCGAGATCGGCGGGGTCGGCGAGATCATGGGGGACGGTTAAATGGGTTTGAAAAATTTGTGGACCTGGATTAACCCGAAAAGAAAAAGAGACAGATCGAACCCGAGGGTCGTGGTCCACAAAAACGTCTTTGAGACCCCGAGGTTCAGGTAATAATAGAATTCCTCCTTTTTATATTGCTCCGTGAAATACCAGACGAGCGCCAGGGTGGCGATCTTAAACCAGAAGAGGACCGCAAAAATGCGATTGCCATACTCCCCGAAAAGAAAGGCGCACGCGAGCGTGACGAGAAGGTTGAGCAAGAAGAAGTTGCCATAGAAGGTAAGCAGGAGTCGTATGGTTTTGCGCAGCTTCAGGTTTGCAATCTATTGATTCCGTTCATGGATTGCAAGCTCCTTTCCGTCAATTAGCGTCGATTTAAGTAATTTTTAAGGTTTATATTTAAGATCTGTTCAAATGTCCTGAGACAAAATATCCTGAGACAATAAAAAAGCAAACTATGCCAAAGATGACTCTGCACAAGATCACTCAACACAAAATGACTCAACACAAGAAGACTCTACATAAATTGGGGAGGAGGGATTTTGTAGGCGGTGTGCTGGCGGCGCTGGGAGCTGCTGCTTTTTCGCCCCTACAGGGATTGGCTGCAGGCGAGTCCCTGTTGTCTCCGGGAGGGGCTGAGGGAACTCAGGGGGCTGTTGGGACTGGTGGGTTTGGCTTTGCCGGGGCGCGGGAGAGCGGGATTCCCAAAGGGCCCGGAGGGCCGGAGGCGCTTACCATCCGGCAGGTGATTGACCTGATCCTGGCAAAAATACCCGGGGCGCCATTTCCGCAGACCGTCGATACGATCAAGGCGGGCAACCCCGATCAGCCGGTGAAGGGGATCGTCACCACGATGTTTGCCACCGATGCGGTGATTGCCGATGCGATCCGGCTGAATGCCAATTTCATCATCGCGCATGAGCCGACGTATTATAACCACCTGGACCAGACGGAGTGGCTGGCGGGTGATCCGGTATACCAGTATAAAAAGGATCTGCTGGAAAAACATGGAATCGTCGTCTGGCGCTTTCACGATTCCTGGCATTCGCACCGGCCCGATGGTATCCTGATGGGGGTGCTGGTAGCTATGGGATGGGATAAATATTACGATGCTTCAAAGCCTCATATAGTCAGTATTCCGCCGGCTTCTTTGGAGAATATTATTAGAACGGCCAAACAGGGGTTAGGCATCGAAAAGGTAAAGGTCATCGGAGACCTGTCGCAGGTCTGTAAGCGCATCCTGATGATGCCGGGGGCCGCGGGCGGGACAGCGCAGATAAAGGCCATCCGGGCTGAGGAGCCGGACCTGCTGTTGTGCGGGGAACTCAACGAGTGGGAGACGAGCGAATATATCAGGGATTTTCGTTATCAAGGCGGTAAGACGGCCCTGGTCGATCTGGGGCATTCTGTGAGCGAGGAGCCGGGGATGGAATGGCTGGTATCCTGGCTGGAGCCAAAGGTGCCCGGTGTAAGGGTGACGCATGTGCCTTCCGGCGAAGCGTTCCGCTTTCTCTGAGGCGGGATATACTGAGAGGCGGGATGTACAGTGATGCGAGATGTACTGTGAAGCGCGAGTCTGTCTGAGGCGGGAGTTTCTCTGAAGTGGTGGGTATAAGAGATTGGTGTCTGAAGCAAATCGTGAAACTCCAAAAAACTGGTGAAAAAAAGAGGGTGTCTTCCTGTCAGGAGACACCCTCTTTCTGCTTCGGGGCCTTTATTATTTTGCGTTGGCGAACTCAGAGCGGATCACGTTCAGTGCTCCGCCGGCCTTGAACCAGGCGATCTGGGGTTCGTTATAGGTATGGTTCAGCGTTATGGAGTCTTTGCTGCCGTCCTTATGATTCAGGACAACCGTGATCGGTTTGCCGGGAGCAAATTGGGCCAGACCGGTGATATCGATGCTGTCGTCTTCCTGCACCTTGTCATAGTCTTCCTTATTGGCGAAAGTGAGAGCCAGCATCCCTTGCTTTTTCAGGTTGGTCTCGTGTATGCGGGCAAAACTCCTTACGATGATGGCGCGTACGCCGAGATGGCGTGGTTCCATTGCCGCGTGTTCGCGGGAGGAGCCTTCCCCGTAGTTTTCGTCGCCAACGACGACGGAGCCGATGCCGGCGGCTTTGTAGGCCCGGGCCGTTGCGGGCACGGGACCGTACTGACCTGTCAGCTCATTTTTTACGGAGTCGGTCTTTTCGTTGAAGTAGTTTACGGCGCCGATCAGCATATTGTTGGAGATATTGTCCAGGTGGCCGCGGAATTTCAGCCAGGGACCCGCCATCGAGATATGATCGGTGGTACACTTGCCTTTGGCTTTGATCAGGAGCTTTAGTCCTTTCAGATCGGTGCCTTCCCAGGCGGCAAAAGGCTCCAGCAATTGCAGGCGTTGAGAGTCTTCTTTAACGACTACCTGGACGCTTTTGCCGTCTTTTGCGGGCGCCTGGTAGCCGGCGTCGTCGACGGAGAAGCCTTTGGGGGGTAATTCGACCCCGGTCGGCTCGTCCAGCATGACTTCCTGGCCTTTTTCGTTTTTCAGCTTGTCTTTGAGGGGGTTAAAGGTCAGGCTGCCGGCGATGGCGAAGGCCGTCACTATTTCCGGGGAGGCGACGAAGGCGTGGGTGCTTGCCAGCCCGTCGTTGCGTTTGGCGAAATTCCTGTTGAACGAGGTGATGATCGAGTTTTTGCGATTAGGGTCGTCGATATGACGGGCCCATTGCCCGATGCAGGGGCCGCAGGCGTTGGCCAGGACTACCCCGCCGATCTGGTCGAAGGTCTTCAGGAAACCGTCTTTTTCGATGGTGAAGCGAACCTGTTCGGAACCTGGGGTTATTGTAAATTCCGCCTTGGTTTTCAAGTTTTTATCGATAGCCTGCTGCGCGAGGGAAGCGGAGCGGCTGATGTCCTCGTAGGAGGAGTTGGTACAGGACCCGATCAGGGCTACTTCCAGGCGTTCAGGCCAGTTATTGGTCTTTACGGCCTCTGCAAATTTGCTGATAGGCCAGGCCAGATCCGGCGTAAAGGGGCCGTTGACATAGGGCTCGAGGGTCGACAGGTCGAGTTCGAGCACCTGGTCGTAGTATTTCTTTGGATCCTCGTATATTTCTTTGTCGGGGCGGAGATAGTCCCTGATGCCGTCTGCCAGCACGGCCACTTCCTCACGGCCTGTTGCCTTGAGATAAGCGGACATTTTGCCGTCATAACCGAAGAGGGAGCAGGTTGCGCCGATTTCGGCGCCCATGTTGCAGATGGTGCCTTTCCCGGTGGCGCTGAGGCTGTCGGCGCCTTCCCCAAAATATTCGACAATGGCGCCGGTGCCGCCTTTGACCGTCAGCTGGCCGGCTACCCACAGGATGATATCCTTGGAAGAGGTCCAGCCGCTCAGCCGGCCTGTCAGTTTCACGCCGATCAATTTTGGCATTTTCAGTTCCCAGGGAAGACCTGCCATCACATCGACGGCATCCGCTCCGCCTACACCGATGGCGATCATCCCGAGACCGCCCGCATTGGGGGTGTGGGAATCCGTTCCGATCATCATACCCCCGGGGAAAGCGTAGTTTTCCAGCACTACCTGGTGGATGATGCCGGCTCCGGGTTTCCAGAACCCGATTCCGTATTTATTGGAGATGGAGGCCAGGAAATCATAGACTTCTTTATTGGTATCCAGGGCGGCATTCAGATCGGCGACGGCACCGGTCCTGGCCTGGATAAGATGGTCGCAATGGACCGTGGAGGGAACGGCTACGGTAGCGCGTCCGCAGGTCATGAATTGCAATAACGCCATCTGGGCGGTGGCGTCCTGCATGGCAACGCGGTCCGGTGCAAAATCCACGTAGTCTTTTCCACGCTCATAAGCCTTCGCTGCGGGAGCGTAAAGGTGGGCATACAATATTTTTTCTGCTAATGTGAGGGGCTTGCCCACCAGCTTGCGGGCCGAATCTACCCTGGCAGGCATCTCTGCGTATAGTTTTTTAATAAGATCCAGATCGAAAACCATGATATATTATTTTATTGGAGACGCGAAATTACCTAAAAAATACGTTAATGTGAGAATATTAACCGGGATGGTTTTGTTGATTTTTTTTAAATTAGCAGTATGAAAAGACTGAAGCAATTCATCGAATGGCAGGCATTTGGTGTGTGCAGAGCGATCGGGGAGAGAATGGGCATTGCCACTTCCAGGATCCGCACCTGGTTCGTCTATATTTCCTTTTTGACGATGGGCTCTCCGCTCATTATCTATTTTGTGCTGGCTTTCTGGATGAATATAAAACGGTATATCCTTTCGGCGCGTCGCAATCCAGTGAAATATCTTTGATTCCGGATATGTCGGTCTGCCGTTACCTCTGATCCCGGATGATTGTTGTGCTGTTGCCTTTTGTTCCGGCTATTTATTCCAGCTATGCCGTTGTACCGTTATCTCTGATTCCAGCTGCGCCGTTGCATCACTGGTCCGGGGTCTATCCGAATTTAGCGATACCGTATTGCTTTTTTTGTAACTTACAGGAAATGTCCCGTCCTTGTTCCAGTTTGATTATTCTTATACGGACTACGAGCAGTTCATCAATGATCTGGCTCTAAGGCTCCATACGCCGGTGAAGAAAAATCGTATTGTTTTTCCTGAATCGGTGGCCAGCGGGGACTTCATCTTTGTGAAATTGTCCAACGGGATACATGTCAACCTCGTCAATCTTACCTTCAACCAGGACTGGCTGGTTCACAGGCGGAAATCGGGCAAGGAGTTTTATACGCTTCGGTTTCATGAACTTTCGATCCGCGGAGAACTGGAGATCCGGATCGGCAAGGAAAGGATGCATGAATCCGATACCATCAAGGCGGTAGGCTATCTCACCAGTACTTTGTCCGATTGGTCTTATCTGGGTACGACCGGTGTGACCTTCAAGGGAATCGATATCCTGCTCAATTCTTCCTGGCTCGCGGGATATCTGGGGATCACCAACCTGGATGATGTCTTATCGGCTTACCTCTCGCTGGAGGTGGAAAATGTGAATACGGAACCGCTGGATAACGAATATAAACGACTGATCCAGGAGGTGATGGATGCAGCCGTTACGGAAGGGCCGATGCGGCTGGCGATCGTGCAGAACCGCATCATGTTGCTGATCGAGCGTTTCTTCCTGCGTCTGTATGAGAGGAAGAAAAATTCTTTCTTCGATGTCCCCTTGTCAAAAACGGATATCAACCGGATGATGCAAGTGGAGGCGGCGCTGACACGTGATATTTTCGAGCCTGCCCCGACGATCAGCCAACTGGCGAAGATGGTAAGCGTCAGCGAATCGAAGTTAAAAAAGGATTTTAAGATCGTCTATGGGTCTCCCGTCTATGAATATTTTCAGAAAGCCCGTATGCAAATAGCGAAGGACAAGCTGCTATCCGGTGATCACTCCGTCAAGGAAGTGGCGATGCAGTTGGGCTACTCCAATCTCAGTAATTTCACGATCGCATTTAAAAAAGAATTCGGGCTGTTGCCCAGCAAACTCGTGCATGGCTGATGCGGGCAAATTCCCGGTTTGATGGATGGTGATGGGCGCGGATGAGTGGCGGGTATCTTTTGGGCGGGTAGCGAATCCGGGCTGAAGAAGCAGGATAAAGGGTTTTTTGCGGCTAACTTTATCTCTTTTGCAGGTATAGAAATCTTTCAAACAGCATTATCTTTGCATGGTATTTGTACCGTAACCGTATCTGCCAGCATCCCGTTTTTAATTCCTTTTTTTCCAAGAAAAACCTTTGGATCACTACCCTGACGAAAATAGCGGATCACTATCCTGACGAAAATTGTGGACTACAAGCCCGTAAAATCTACGATCGCAAACCCTGAGGAAAACATAAAGAAAACAGAAGAAGACAACCGATTCGTTTTTCCCCTTGCATACTTCCGGGGAACAACCGCCCCCTCCTAAACGACTGCCTTCCGGATTTTGACTAATTGCTGCAGCAATGGCTCCAGCAAATCCAATCTCAGCATATTGGCTCCGTCACTTTTGGCCGAAGCCGGATCGGGATGGGTCTCTATGAACAGGCCGTTCGCACCCGTCGCGATAGCCGCTTTGGCGATGGTGCCGATCAGTTGCGGATTGCCGCCGGTCACGCCGGATGTCTGGTTTGGCTGTTGCAGGGAATGGGTGCAATCCATAACGACGGGTGTCTTGTGTTCCTGCATCCAGGGTATATTCCGGTAATCGACTACCAGGTCCTGGTAACCAAAGGTGGTGCCTCTTTCCGTGAGCAGGATCTTATCGTTG
Source organism: Puia sp. (assembly GCA_031292515.1). Classification (GTDB taxonomy): domain Bacteria; phylum Bacteroidota; class Bacteroidia; order Chitinophagales; family Chitinophagaceae; genus Puia. The sequence goes on from JARLGZ010000019.1 coordinate 15,708, forward strand.
CCTGCATTCCGGATCTTTTCCACCGCAAATTTCATCGATAGTCCGCTGAGGAATTGGCCTTTTTTTACGTTTACGACTTTGCCTGTCGCAGCGGCTGCCAGGAGCAGGTCTGTCTGGCGGCAGAGGAACGCGGGTATCTGCAGGATGTCCACGTACTGAGCGGCAGGGGCCGCTTCGTCGTGTGCATGGATATCGGAAGTCGTGGGCAGTTTGTATTTTTCGCCTACCTTTTTTACGAGGGCCAGCCCGTTTTCGTCTCCGATCCCCGTAAAGGAAGATGCGCTGGTGCGGTTCGCCTTACGGTAGGATGCTTTAAAGACATAGGGGATCCCCAGGTTGCTGCAGATCTTCGAGACTTTGTCCGCCACCTCCATGACGAGGCCTTCGCTTTCCACCACGCAGGGACCGGCGATCAGGAAGAAATTGTTTTTGTCGTATGATTGGTGTTTGAAGAGATGGTCTAGAAATTCCATCCGGCAAAGCTAAGGAAATAGCGACAAACCGTTTAGCGGACCGGTCTCTTCTGAAGAAATAGACGCAAACCTTTTTTGTTTGCTGTTTTGTCCATTTGTCTATAGTCGGCGCCTGTCTGTCAACGGGGCAGGGGAGGCGTATGGCGGCCCCGGTTTTTCGATTATATTTATAGTCTTTAAACGATTGTTATGGCAAAGGAAAAAGTATTGGTGATCGGGGCGAGCGGGCAGATCGGCGTGGAACTGACCCAGGCTTTGCGCAAAATATACGGCAATGCCAATGTAGTGGCTTCGGACCTGCGGGAGCAAAATGAGTTACTGAAGGGTACGGGACCGTATGTCTCGCTGGATGTGATGAATAAGGAGATGCTGCATGTGCAGGTCATCCGGCAGAATATCACGCAGATCTACCTGCTGGCGGCGATCCTTTCGGCTACCGGTGAAAAGAACCCGCACCTGGCCTGGCACCTGAATATGCAGGGGCTGTTGAATGTGCTGGACATCGCCCGCGAGGAGAAGCTCCAGAAGGTTTATTGGCCCAGCAGTATCGCTGTTTTCGGGCCGACGTCTCCCCGGAAACTTTGTCCTCAACGAACGATTATAGAACCCAGCACGGTCTATGGCATCAGTAAGTATGCGGGAGAGTTCTGGTGTAACTATTTCTACGGGCGATATGGTGTCGATGTGAGGAGTATCCGCTATCCGGGTCTGATCAGCTATAAATCCTCTCCTGGCGGCGGGACGACCGACTATGCCGTGGAGATTTTCACAGAGGCGATCGAGAACGGCAGCTATACCTGTTTCCTGCGGGAAGACACCTTCCTGCCGATGATGTATATGCCCGATGCGATCCGGGCGACCATCGAGCTGATGGAGGCGCCGGCTTCGAAGATTTCGGTCCGTACTTCCTATAATGTGAGCGGGCTGAGCTTTTCGCCCCGGGAGATCAGCGAAGAGATCAAAAAGCATATTCCTTCCTTTTCGACCGTTTATGCTCCTGACTACCGGCAGGCTATCGCTGACAGCTGGCCTCAAAGCATCGATGACTCCGTAGCCCGGCAGGACTGGGGGTGGCAGCACGAATACGATCTTCCCCGTATGACGGCTGAGATGCTGAGTAACCTGGGGAAAACAGATAGCCTACTCGTTTGATAGACTTTTTGTAACTTTGCCGGCTATGTCGAAATCATCTCTCTTTAAGCATGCACCGATGCGGTTGTTTCAGCGGGTCGTCGTATTCGCCTTTTTATATACGCAGCTATCGCCCCTGTCTGTCCGGGGGGCGTCGCGGTTTCATCCGCCGGCCTTTCGGAACGGTTGGTGGCAGGCGCAGCTGCATAGAAAAGACGGGCACGATATCGTCTTCAATTTCGAGGTGAAGGACAGCGCGGGGAAGAAGGTGCTCTATATCCGGAATGCGGGAGAGCGTTTGCTTGTTGACGATATCACGATAGAGGGTGATTCGATTCTCATCCGGTTACCTTTCTTCGAATCCCAGCTACGGGCCGTACTCACGGATAAGGGTGACCTGGAAGGGGTGTGGTTGAAGCGGGGTGCCGACACCTATCAATCGGTTCCGTTCAGCGCTTTTTACGGGGTGCGGAAACGGTTTGCGACTTCGCGGAGGCCCGGGGGGCCAGCTATTTCGGGTCGCTGGCAGGCGGTGTTCCGGTCGGCGGGCGGGAAGGATTCTTCGCTGCGGGTGGGGGAATTCGAAGAGACGGGCGGTGTGGTGAAGGGGACTTTCCTGGATCCTACGGGCGATCTGCGTTTCCTGGAGGGTGTGATGGACGGCGACTCGCTGAGGCTATCCTGTTTCGACGGCGGGCATGCCTTTCTGTTCACCGCGAGGGTTGAGGGTGGCGCCATCACCGGAGGGCAACTCTTTTCGGGAGCTGCCGGTTATGAGACCTGGACGGCCAACAGGGATGAGGCGGCGGCCTTGCCTGACGAGTTCACCCTGACTAAAATCAGGGCGGGGGCGGGTCCGCTCGACTTCTCCTTCCGCGATATCGACGGACATACCGTATCGATCCGGGACGCGCGGTTCAGGGGGAAGGTAGTGCTTATACAGATCATGGGTTCCTGGTGCCCGAACTGTATGGACGAGACGGGCTTCCTCAGCACCTTTTATGATCAATACCACGACAAGGGGATGGAGATCATCGGCCTGGCTTATGAGCGGACGACCGATTTTGCCCGTTCTCAGAATAGCTTGCGCAGTTTCCAGCAACGATTCCACGTAAAGTACCCGATGCTGATCACCGGCGTGACGGTGGGGGATCCGCTACGTGCCGAAAAGACCCTGCCGCAGCTGGAGGCGATCGTGGGCTTTCCGACGACCCTCTTTGTCGGGAAGACGGGGAATATCGAGAAGGTCCACACAGGCTTTAGCGGACCGGGGACGGGCGTGCATTACGAGGAGACGAAACAGGAGTTTTATAAGATCGTGGACGGGTTGTTGGGGAACTGACGGTTGGTAGAAAATGAGGGATCTTGCAAATTCACCATTTTCCCACAATTCATTTTCCGGGGAGCGTCCGGGCGGACTTTTCGTAACTTTGGGGCATGGAACAATACCATACGCTACTTCGGCATATTCTCGACACCGGGGTGTCCAAGACCGACCGGACGGGCACGGGGACGATCAGCTGTTTCGGCTACCAGATGCGGTTCGACCTCGCCAAAGGGTTTCCGATGGTGACGACGAAAAAGCTGCACCTAAAGAGTATCATCTACGAATTGCTGTGGTTTCTGCAGGGAGACACCAATGTCAAATACCTGAACGAGCATGGCGTCAGCATCTGGGATGAGTGGGCCGATGCAAACGGAGAGCTGGGGCCGGTCTATGGCAAACAATGGCGCAGCTGGGAAGGGGCCGATGGTCAGACGGTGGACCAGATCTCGCAGCTGATACAGCAGATCCACAAGACTCCCGACAGTCGCCGGCTGATCGTCAGTGCGTGGAATGTCGCGGATCTTCCGAAGATGGCGCTGATGCCCTGTCACACCATGTTTCAATTCTATGTCGCCGGGGGGAAATTGAGCTGCCAGCTTTACCAGCGCAGCGCCGACTCGTTCCTGGGGGTTCCATTCAATATCGCGTCTTATGCGTTGCTGACCCTGATGATTGCGCAGGTTTGCGGCCTGCAGCCCGGCGAGTTCGTCCATACCTTCGGCGATGTTCATCTCTATAATAATCATATCGAACAGGCCCGTCTGCAACTGACCCGGGCGCCGTATCCCTTGCCGGTGATGCGGCTGAACCCCGCCGTGAAAGATATTTTCGGTTTCCGTTTTGAGGATTTCACCCTGGAAAACTACCAGCACCATCCGGCCATCAAGGCATCTGTTGCGGTATAGCGGCCAGGGTGGGATTGGTGCGGCCGCCGGAGGAGAGTGGCTGTTTTCAATGTAACAAACAAAGGATCGGTTTATGATTGTCAGTCTTATCGTAGCGGCCAGCACCAATAATGTGATCGGAAAGCAAGGCCAGTTGCTCTGGAACCTGCCCAACGATATGAAGTTCTTTAAGAACACCACCTGGGGGATGCCCGTGGTGATGGGGCGGAAGACCTATGAATCCCTGGCCGGCGGCCCGCTGCCTGGCCGGTTCAATTTCATCGTCACCCGTCAAGCCGGATGGGATCCCCATCACGAGAAGGCTAAGGTCGTCCCAGACCTGGAACAGGCGTTGGAGGCGGCCCGGGAAACCGACTGCAAGGAGGTCTTCGTGATTGGCGGGGGTGAGATCTATGCGGAGTCGATCGCCATCGCCGATAGGATCTACATGACCCGTGTGCACGCCGTTGTCGAAGGTGACACCTGGTTTCCCGTGATCGATGAAAAGCAGTGGGATCTCCGGTCGGACAGGGGGTTTCCCGCCGATGAAAAACATGCATACTCCTACAGCTTCCAGGTCTGGGAGCGAAAAAAATAACCTGATGTATTCCCGTGCACGGCTGGCCCGAAAGTATCTGCATTATTATCTCACTGCTTCCAATGGGAAGGGGCATGGGATTCATTCTCCTTTTGTATATGCGTTTGTGAAAAATGTGTTGAATGATGACGGTGTTTATCCGGCCTATGATGCTGTTGAAAAAATGAGGGCCCGCTTGTCGGCGGATCGACGGATGCTGGAGATCGAGGATTGGGGGGCCGGGTCGGTATTGGACGGGGAGGCGACGGTGGAAGACGAAACGGTGCGGGAAGAGAGGACGGTCCATGATGAGAGGGCTGTCCGGGAGGATAAGACGGTCCGGGGTTTGCCGGGTGTTCGTGAGGATGAGCTGATCCGGGGTGTGGGGGGTATTCGGGAGGATGGGTGGGTCGCAAAAGGGGAGACCCGCGGGGACGTGGGGAGGGCTGTGGCGGAGGTATCCGACCGGGATGAGGAGGGGATCGCAGCCGGAGCGGTTAACGCAAAGAAGGAAAAGAACGAAAAGAACGAAGGGAAGGCGGCGGTTCAGGCCAGGACACGGTTTCGGAGCGTCTCCCAACTCGCCGTGCACGCCGCCAAATCGCGCAAGCTGGGTCAGTTGCTGTTCCGTATCGCGCACTACTATCAGCCCCGGACGATCCTGGAGCTGGGCACCTGTCTGGGGATATCGACGGCTTATCTGTCTTATGGGGCGCCTAAGGCTAAGTTGCTGACGATCGAGGGTGCGCCTGCCATCGCCGACGAAGCAGAAAAAAATTTCCGCGATCTCGGTCTGCATAATATAGAAGTGGTCACCGGGAATTTTGAGGATTGGCTGCCACTGGTGCTCGACAGGCTGGGGGGTATCGAGCTGGCTTTTATAGACGGGAACCATCGCAAGGAGCCGACCTTGCGTTATTTCCATTTGTTAATGGGCAGGGTCGTTTTGCCGGCGGTGCTGATATTTGACGATATTCACTGGAGCGCTGGCATGGAAGAGGCCTGGGAGACGATCAGGCGGGATCCGCGCGTGTTGCTGACAGTCGATCTGTTCTTTGTCGGCCTGGTGTTTTTGCGGGAGGAGTTCAAGAGGAAGCAGGATTTTGTGATCCGGTTTTGAGAGATTTTTTTCGGGAATTATCAATCACAGGCATATGAAATCCATCATTTTTTTTCTTTGTTTGTCCGGGCTGGCGGCAAAAGCCCAGGATTATAGCCAGTATGCGAAAAGGGAGTTTGTCAGGGACGGGAATACCTTGTTATACCGGGTCTTGTTTCCGCTGAACTATGACGCCCGTCGTAAATATCCGCTGGTGATGTTCCTGCATGGATCGGGGGAGCGGGGAAGCGATAATGAGGCGCAATTGCTGCATGGGGGAAGTCTCTTCCTGCAGGACAGCCTGCGGAGCAACTATCCCGCGATCGTGATTTTTCCGCAATGTCCGAAGGACAGCAGCTGGGCCTTTGTCGAACATCATTATGATTCGGCAGCTAAGAAGATGTCGTTCGGTTTCCCTTTCCGGTCGGAGCCGACGGTTCCCGCCGGTCTGGTAAAGGCATTGATGGACAGCCTGATACGCGCAAAAGCGGTTGATAAAAAGCGGGTCTATATCGGGGGGCTGTCGATGGGCGGCTTTGGCACCTTCAATATGCTGGAGCGGTACCCCCACTTCTTTGCGGCCGCCATCCCCATCTGCGGGGGCGGGGACACGTTGATGGCTAACCGATTTAGCAGGATACCCGGGATCTGGATCTTCCACGGGGACAAGGATCCTGCCGTCAACGTGGAAAATTCCCGGGCGTATTTTCGCGCCTTGCAGCGATTGCATGCGCGGGTGAAATATACCGAGTACCCGGGTGTGGGCCACAACAGTTGGGACAATGCCTTTGCCGAAAAGGATCTGCTGCACTGGTTGTTCTCCAATGAAAAGAAATGATTGAAGTGGTGAAAGGAAGGCAAATGATTGGACGTGGAAATGACTGCGCACAGGTAGATCTCCTTCGCCGGATTAATTTTTCTTTATTTTTTTGCGGGTACATGCAAACTATTTTGGTATTTTTGTAAAATATAGAGCGGGGAATAAATTTTCTATAACTTATTAAGGTGTTGAGCGGGTGGTGGATTTTTTATATCTTGCTATCAGTTGGGGCTTAAGAGATGGATTACCAGAACTACGCTGCATATAATGACGAAGGGCTTCTAACCTTTATGCGACAAGGTGATGTGGCTGCGTTTACCGAACTTTACAATCGGCATTTCAAATCTTTATATACCGTTGCAGAAAACATTCTTCGCTCGCCGGACGTTTCAAAAGACATTGTGCAGGAGGTATTTACGGCTGTCTGGCAGAACAGGGAGCGCCTTCAGATTATGTACCCGAAGGCCTATTTGCAACAGGCTGTCCGTTTCCAGGTATTAAAGGCGATCCGTGCGGACAAAACAGACTCCGAATTCTATAAACGGCTTGCTCAGGTCTCCCAGGACATGGTGGTAGAAAACACTTTTTCTTATAAAGAGTTACAAAGGACTGTCGATGAACTTGTTCAGTCCCTCCCCGATGATTGCAGGCAGGCGTTTCGTCTGAGCCGGGAGCAGAACCTTACTTATCACCAGATCGCCGACAAATTGAATATTTCGGTAAAGACCGTCGAAAAAAAGATGTCGCAGTCCTTGCGATATCTCCGCGTGGCTTTGCACAAGTCAGAAATCTCCCATTGAGGTCAAAATTTCTCCGTTTGAATCCTATTTTAAAAACAGGGCAGGTGCCGGTTTTAAAAAAAAGTTAATTTTCCCGTAGGGTAATCCTTTGCTTTTGGTACTTACATTAAGATAACTGCATGAGAAAAGAAGATTTTACACAACTCATCGATAGATACTTAAACGGAACGGCCACTCCAACGGAGCGGTCGTTGGTGGAAGAGTACTATTCTCGTCTGACTGAGTTGGAACCTGTTTCCCGCGAAGGGAACGAAGACCCTGAATCCGCCAGAAAGGAGGTCCTGGTCAGGATTGTTGAATCGGGTCTGGGGCCTTCCGTGCGACGCGGAAGGGTATTTGACCGCACTTGGTTCCGGGTGGCTGCTGCAGTATTGCTGCTCGGGGCCGGGATCGCTATCTATTTCAGGATGACCCGGCACGAGAACAAAGATGTTGTTAAGGTAACGACCATTCCCGCTCTTCAGAATGACATTGCTCCCGGTGGGAACAAAGCAGTACTCACCCTTTCCAATGGCAAAAAGATAATCTTGGATACTGCTCAGAACGGTGCCATTTCGGAGCAGGGCAATAGCCGGGTCTTAAAACTGGCTGACGGCCAGTTGGCGTATAATAAGAATGACTCTGCTCCGGCCGATGTCGAAATCTCCTATAACACGCTCACTACGCCGCGCGGCGGCCAATATACGCTCATGCTGCCCGATGGAACGAGAGTGTGGCTTAATGCTTCCTCCAGCCTGACTTATCCCACCAATTTCACGCCGGAGGAGCGAAAGGTAGAGATCACTGGCGAGGCCTATTTCGAAGTGGCAAAGAATTCTGCTAGTCCTTTTGTCGTCAAGGTGAAGAATGCGGAGGTACAGGTATTGGGAACCAGCTTTAATATCATGGCCTATTCCGACGAGGCTGCGGTTCGCACGACGCTGGTGGAAGGCGCCGTAAAAATGAGTCAGGGAAACAGTTCGCTGCTGCTCAAGCCGGGTGAGGAAGGTCGTCTGAGCCCGGATGGGGGAATAAAGCTGATCAGGGATGCCGATACCGAAGAGGCCGTGGCCTGGAAAAACAATCTGTTCTCTTTTAACGATGATGACATCCATACCGTCATGCGGCAGATCGCTCGCTGGTATGATGTAGATATTGTTTATGAAGGCAAGGTTCCGGATCATTTTAACGGGAATATTTCCCGGGCGGTCAATGTATCGGAGGTTTTCAAGATGCTACAACTTACAGGCAGGGTTCATTTTCATATTGAGGGTAAACAGATCGTGGTAAATCCCTGAAGTTGATCCGCCACGGGCCATGGGAATGGGAGCGTGAAGAGCCCGACCGGAACCCGCAAAGAATAGATAGCCTCATCATGGGGAGTATGATGAGAATAAATAAAATAGTGGTTGAATAAAAAAAAGCCGCCCCGAGTACCAGTCGGAGCGGCGGAAGTCCCGGTCAAGACCGGAACCTGTTTTAGGTCAACCCATAATGCGAGTTGTAACTGCTTATTGTTTAACCCAAACTTTACAAAAGTATGAAATTGACTTTTTGTAAGCCCCGGAATTTTTTGGGGCTGTCCACCAAAACCCTGCTGGTTATGAAATTAACCATTTTCTTCTCACTTGCGGTCTGTCTGCAAGTGTCTGCCAAGGGAGGGTATGCGCAGAAAATCACCCTCTCCGAAAAAAATGCTTCCCTTGAAAGCGTGTTCAAACAAATTAAGAAACAGTCGAATTACCTGTTTCTCTACACAAGGGAAGTGGTTCAAAATGCAAAAAAAGTGAGTTTCGATGCGAAGGATGCATCCGTAGAAGAAGTGCTGGCACAGTGTTTCAAAGACCAGCCCCTCGTGTATACGATCGTCGAGAAGACGGTGATCATCAAGCCGTTAGAGGCTTCCACCATCGAAAACCCGGTTCCTCCCATCGTGGTGACCGGGGTGGTGACCGATTCAGCCGGCAAGCCGCTCCCGGGAGTGACCGTTCTTTTAAAGGGCGGCAAGACCCAGGCGCTTACCGATGCGGAAGGAAAATTTAAGATCAATGTTCCTTCCACGGGCTCTGTGCTGGTATTTTCCAGCATCGGGTATGCTGCGCGTGAAATGACGGTCGGTCAGGCCGGTTTCCTGAGTGTCTCTTTAAAGACCAGCCACCAGGAAATGAACGAAGTGGTTGTTACCGGTTTCGGCGAAAGCCGTGCCAGGAGGACACTGGGATATTCCGTTACGCAAGTTAGCGGGGAAACTATCCGTTCGACCGCACAGATCAACCCTATCAATGCCCTCCAGGGTATGGTAGCCGGGTTGCAGGTACAGCCGGGCGTTGCAGGACAAGCTTCTTCGCCAAAAATACTGCTCAGAGGAGCTAACTCCCTGCTCACTTACGAGAATACACCCCTGGTAGTCGTGGACGGTGTGATCCTGGACGATCAGTCCGTTACGCCTGCCGGTGGCGGCGGGACGGACTTCGGGAATATCCTGAAGGACCTGAACCCCGACGACATCGAATCGCTCAGCGTATTGAAAGGTGGCGCCGTAACCGCATTGTATGGCAGCCGCGCCGGTAATGGAGTACTGCTCATCAAGACCAAGAAAGGAATGGCCATGAAGGGACTCGGTATCTCGTTGTCGCAGACCCTGACTTTCGACAAGGCTTATAAAACGACGGATTTCCAGAATGTATACGGAAACGGCGCCTATCTCGATGACTGGGTCACGGGCCCCGGCGGGATAAACCAGGTCGACCAAGGCTACTACGGATATAGCTTTGGACCGAAAATGACCGGACAGCCTTTCCAGGATCTCACGGGCTGGATGAGGAACAACAATCCGAATCCGCATGGTTTGCTGGATCTTTTCCAGACCGGCCAATTGTCCAATACAAATCTTTCGCTGTCGGGTGGCAATGAGACCAGCACGATCCGCATGTCTTATTCCAGGCTCAGTTCCAATACCGTATTGCCGATTAATAAATTTGACCGGAATAGCTTTACCGTCCGGGCTACCCACAAAATCGGTTCCTTTGTCACATTGGACGGGAACGCGAGCTATGTCCACTCGTATAACAGGAATCCCCCCGGACAGGGAGGAGCCAGCCCGATGTATCAATTGGCGTATGATGCACCCCGCAACTATGACACCAAATACTGGTCGACGCATTACGCCGATTCAGCGGTTGGCGGTATCAATAACCGGGATATCAGCGGCGTCGTCTCCAATTCCTTATGGCCTCTGTATGAAAACAAGCAGTTCCAGAATGAGGATAATCTGCGGGCCGGTATCGACCTGGTCGCGAATATCCAGCCCTGGCTTGTCTTCAACGGGAATGCCAGCATGAACCTGTATAACAGGAATTACGAGGCCGATCATCCCGGTCAGAACCCCGGATTTAACAATCCCTATTATAATGCATCCGTCACGGACCTGTTACAGGCCCGGTACCGTGGTGATTTCACCTTTTCGAAGAGGATCGAGGACTTCAGCGCGTCTCTCCGATTGGGCGGTGAAGTATTCACCTCCGGTCAGACGGGGGCGAGCTGGAACACGAACGGCGGCGTGCTGCCCGGTGTATACCGTTTGTCCAATTCGTCAAGTCCTCCCAGCATTACGGAAAACAAGCCGAACAAATCCCAGTTGAGTTCAACCTATGCACAGGCTACGTTAGGTTACCACGATTATCTTTCCCTCAACCTTTACGGCCGGGAAGACTGGAACTCTTCACTGGTGTATAACGACGGCCACGGTAAATATGCCTATTTTTATGGAGGCGCCGATGCGGCCTTCGTATTCACCGATCTGATAAGGGACCTGCCAAAGTTTATCACTTTTGGTAAGTTGAGGATGTCCTATGCTACTACCGGTAATGGTACCGACAATTATACGACGAATACCGGCAGCTATACCGCGGGCGGCGCTTACAACGGCGGGGCTACTTCCGTCAACCAGTACTCTTATGGATCAACCTCTCTCGCCAACCAGGCGCTGATCCCCGAAAAGGGTTCCAAGATCGAAGCGGGTCTTGAATTCCGGTTATTCCATAACCGCCTGGGAGCCGATGTAACGGTTTACCAGCAGGATACGAAAGATCAGATCATCAATTTCTCCGTGCCCTCTACTTCCGGCGTGACTGCCGCCTTGTTGAACGGTGGGTTGGTGCGTAACAGGGGGATTGAGTTGAGCCTGAGCGGTACCCCGATTCAAAACAAAGATTTCAGGTGGGATGCCCGGTTTGTTTTCAGTCATAACTCCAATACGGTGTTATCGCTGCCCTTCGGTGTTAACTACATCGGTTTGAATGGCGAGGATGGCATCTCGACGGTGGCCGTGAAAAACGGTCAGTATGGAGAAATGGTCGCTTCTTATGGATATGCCCGTTACCAGGCCAAGGATAATAGTGGAAATAATACGGCCAGCGCGCTTAACGGCCAGCACGTACTCGGTATGACCGGCAGCGGCACGCAGACTTATTATATCAGGGCTGTCAACTACGGCACTACTCCCCTTACACAACAACCTGCGCTGGGTTCCATCAATCCGTGGTTCCTGGGTAGCTTGCAGAATACCTTCACTTACAAGGGTTTCTCTCTGGGTATATTCCTGGATGCCCGCTTTGGCGGTATCGAGTGGTCCACTACCTATTTCTATGGCAGCCAGACCGGGGCTATCAAGGGTACGCTGTTCGGCAGGGATGCCGCGCATGGCGGGGTGACCTATACTCCTACCAATGCTACTTCGCAATACCTGGGTTTCCCGTTAGGTACTGCGCCGAGGAACGACGGTATGGTTTTCAAAGGCATATTCGCCGCGGGTTCTACCAGCGTGGGTACGGACCTTGTTCAGCATGACGTATCAGGTATGACCTGGGATCAGGCGTATAAGCTGGGGTATGTTACTCCCGTGAATGCGGCAGACTATTATGTCAAGAAATTTAGCTGGAGCGCGGGTATCCGTGAGGCAGGCATCTTCGAAAACTCATGGGTCTCCCTGAGACAGGTGAGTCTTGGATATGATCTGCCGTCTTCTTTTGCCCATAAGATCAAGCTGAACAACCTGAAGGTGTCTTTGGTCGGCAGAAACCTTGTATACCTGTATAACAGCGCACCCAACCATATCAATCCTGAAAACTCGGGTGATACCGGAGCCGGCAGCGCCTTTGAAGATGGTGGGGTTCCCTATGTGAGGACCTATGGTTTCATGTTGAACACAAACCTCTAAATCGATCCTAACCAATTTTAACATTAAAAAACAGATTATGTATACGGTACTAAATTTCAAATACAGGTATGCTTTCTTTGGGTTTTTGCTGATCGCATTCTTCTCGTGTAGCCGGTCGAAATTCGCGCAACTGAATACCGACCCCGATGCGGTCCTTACCATCGATCCGTCAACGGAACTCACGCCCGGAGAACTGTCCATCCATAGCAGTGATTTTGAAGTGTTCTATGATTTTGTGAGGGATATCAAACCCTGGACCCAGACCTATGTGAGAACGGTGGGCAACCTCGCTACTTTCACGACGTCCGGTGGTAATATCAATAACCGTTGGGGGATTTTCTACGGGGGTGTAGGGTATAACCTCGCGGATGTGTTGCACATCATCGACAATATGCCCGCTGCAAAAAATGCGCAGTATCAGTACATGAGGGCCATCGCGACGATCCCGATGATTTACTATGCTTTCTATGTATCCGATGCCAACGGAAGCATTCCTTATACCGAGGCTTTCAAGGCCAGGTATACCGTTCCGCCTTTGTTCACTCCACACTACCAGGCCCAGGAAATCCTTTACGACACGCTGGATGCCCAATTGAAAGCAGCGGTAGCCGTTTTGGAGTCTTCACCGAGCGTCACCCAGATTTCTCCCGGTGCACAGGATATCTATTTCGGCGGAGATCCTACCCATTGGATCAAGGCTGCCAATAGTCTTCGGTTGAAGATCGCGATGAGGTTGATGAAACAGAATCCTGCGAAGACGACCGCCATTGCGAACGAAGTGATCAACGAACAGGTGGGCCTGATCGGTTCCATCGCGGATGACTGGATTTTATATTCGAGCACACTTGGGAATGGCGGCAACTCCAACCCAATCAACCAGGGTAACTATTCGGGAGAATACAATCACGTGAATTTCATGTGGAAGACACAGGATCCCCGGATCCGGGTCTTTTACCAGCAGAGCGGTATCAACACCCAGGATATATTCGACTCGGCCAAGGCCCAGGGGGCGTTACCTGATACCCTTTTATGGGACGGACAGCCCTACCGCGGACAGTTTGCCAGCCCGGCCGTCAATGAAGATCCTACCAGGGCCTATTATTTCCAGACCATCACGTTCAGTTATAAGGGAGTGAAACAACAGCTGTCCTATCCTTCCATCATTCAGGCCGGCCTCACCTCCTATGTCCTGAATCTTCCTTCGGGGACAGGCGGAAAGAATATGTTTCCGGTGATCACTTATGCGGATGTCTGCCTGATGCGCGCGGAACTGGCGGCAAGGAACCTGACCAGCGACCCTATTCCTGCGGCTACCCTGTATGACAGCGGTGTCGTGGCTTCCCTCAAGAACTACGATACCTGGGCCAGCAATACCGGTGAGTTGAATTATACGCCTTTACTGGCCAGCGAAATCTCGAATTACCTGGCGCAGCCCGGTGTGGCTTACGATCCGGTCAATGCGATCGAGCAGATCTGCGACCAGGAGTACCTGAATTATTATGTCAATGCCAATGAGGGCTGGGCGCTTATCAAGCGGACCGGTTACCCCAGCTCAACGGGTGTGATCATGCCAAGCGAGGATGTGAGCGCTTATCCCGCGATGCCCAGGAGGTATGCGGCGACTTTCCCGTCCCTCGGCGATTTGAACTATACCAACGAGGTGAATGCAATCGACTCGATGGCGTTGGATAAGAATTACGGAGCTCCGACCGATATGACCGGCAGGGTCTGGTGGGATTCACCGAATCCTTAGTAATTCGTTTGCAAGTCGTTGAAATAACTAAACGAATAATTGTCTTTAATTGCCTTTTTGGGGTCGTGTAAAAACCTGATTTTTTACACGACCCCAAATTGTTTTTATTAAATTTGGAGAATGGGTAAATGGCGACATATCGGGCTTGTGTGCCTGGGGATCCTGGCGGTGTCTTTTACCGGTCGGTTTGCAAACGGGCGTGGGTGGGACCGGATCCGGCTGCGCACGCTGGATGGAAAGGTCTATGGTCTCCCGAACCTTCACAAAAAACTTGCGGCGATCGTGTTCTTGTCGCCGGAATGCCCGCTGTGTCAGAATTATTCGCTGGTACTGAATAAACTTCAGGCCCGGTTCGGTAAAGACCTGGATATCGCCGGTGTTTTTCCGGGCAAGGCCAATACGCCGGCAGCCTGCCTGGCCTTTCAGGATAAATACCATATACAGTTCCTGCTGCTGACGGACGAACGAATGGAACTGGTAAAGACGCTGGGAGGAAGGATCACACCGGAAGTATTCCTGCTTGACAAAGACAGGAATGTCCTGTATCAGGGGGCTATCGATAATTGGGTTGCCGCCCTGGGTAAACAAAGAAACAAGGCCACGGAAAACTACCTGGAAGATGGGATTGCCAGCTATCTGAGCGGGGAAACCGTACGGGTAAAAGAAGTGAAGGCTATTGGCTGTTTTATAAACGACCGTTGAACGATCGTCGAAAGAAAAGCAATACCGGCTCTGAATAATACCGGCTCTGAATATTATATTGTTATTCTATTGTCATTCTGATACGAATCCTGCATATGCGAATCTTGCAAAGAACTTTTCAAAAATACCTTCTCGTCAGTTTCCTGTCAGTTTCCTGTTCTAAGGTCTTATATAGCCAGACCATTACTTACCAGACGGTACAGCCGATCTTTCTCAACAAGTGTGTAGCCTGTCACCGGCCGGGTGATGCGGGGCCTTTCCCTTTGACGAGCTACGAAGAGGTCACGAAACGGCTGTCTTTTATCAAAGAGGTCATCACCAAGTCTTATATGCCGCCCTGGAGGGCGGATACTCACTACAGGGATTTTGCCAATACCCGTATCCTTTCCGAGGAGGAGAAAAAGACGATCCTGCAATGGATAGACAATAAGGCGCCGAAGGGAGATTACAAAGCGGTGACGGGCAACAAGGAGGCGTTGTTAAAACTTACTGCTTATAACCGCAAGCCGGACCTCGTGCTAAAGATCGATTCGTCTTTTACGGTTAAGGGCGATAATGTCGAAAAGTTTATCGATTTTAAAGTGCCTTTCGAGTTTGTGCAGGTGCACAATATAGAAGCGATCGAGTTTTATACCAATAACAAGAAGATTGTCCATCATGTGAATTATGGATTTTATGAGGTGCCGGATAGCGCCACTTCCATTTTTGGCGGTCGCAGCATCGTCAACTCCGAGGATCTCGATCGAAGCAAGCCGGACCCCTTCAGTCCCATGAAAAAGAAGATGATCTATTATACGGGCTGGATTCCGGGATCTTCTTATGAAGACTATCCGAAGGGATTTGGCTGGACCTTGCCAAAGCGGGGCGTTCTGATCTTCACGGCACACTATACGGCTACTGCCGCTGACGAAGAGTCGATCGTAGGGGTCAACCTGTTTTTCCGGAAGGATCCTATCGCGCGGCCCGTCCAGATCATTAGCCTGGGCTCGGGCGGTGTCGCGGAGAACGATATCACCCCGCCTTTGTTCATACCGGCGAACCGGGTAAGCACTTTTCATTTGAGTGTCAGGACCCAGGAAGATCAGTCTATCCTGTATGTATGGCCGCATATGCATCTGCTGGGCAAGGAATTCTATGCCTATGCCGTCACGCCCGAGAATGACACGATCCGGCTGGTGCATATACCCAACTGGGATTTCAGATGGCAGGAGCTGTATAAGATGAAGACGCTGGTCAAGATCCCGAAGGGGTCCGTAATCAATATGGACTGCACCTACGACAATACGACGAATAACCCGGCTAATCCCAATACGCCGCCTAAGGGGGTCTTCTCGCTTGGAGATATGAGCTCTACCAACGAGATGATGACCTTGTTGCTGATTTATGCGCCTTATAAAGAGGGGGATGAGAAGATCCCGCTGGAATAATGAAGCTGAAATTTGAATGGAGCAGCATTTTTGTTGGCCGGAGCGCAGAGGCCGCAGTAGTGAAGTGGCAGACCGGATAAATATTTTTGGCTTATTTTTGACGCTCATCATCAAACGGGATCCCGAATTGGACTTTGTATTACCGCAGGAATTGTTGAACTCCCTGGAAGGGGTTGCCGGCTTCGATGCCGCTGCTTTTAAGAAAGTGCATGAAGATCCCGGACAGGGGGTCTCTATCCGCTTCAACCCTGCAAAATATCCGACCGGCGCGCCGCTGCTCCGGGAAGACGTCACCCGGCCCGTCCCCTGGTCATCTTTTGGCTACTACCTGGCCAGGCGGCCGTCTTTTACGATGGACCCTCTCTTTCATGCCGGTGCGTATTATGTGCAGGAGGCCTCCAGTATGTTTCTCGAGCAGGCGCTGAGACAGACCGTGGATCTTTCGCGGCCGCTGAGGGTGCTCGATCTCTGTGCGGCGCCGGGGGGCAAGTCTACGCTGATACAGTCACTGATCTCCGCCGAAAGCCTGCTCGTGAGCAACGAGGTCATCCGTTCCCGGGCGGGCATCCTGCAGGAAAATATGATAAAGTGGGGCGCCGTCAATACGATCGTGACCCAGAACGATCCCCGCGATTTTGGCGCCCTCGAACATTTCTTCGATGTGATC
Organism: Puia sp.; assembly: GCA_031292515.1. Taxonomy (GTDB): domain Bacteria; phylum Bacteroidota; class Bacteroidia; order Chitinophagales; family Chitinophagaceae; genus Puia. Next base: position 32,565 of record JARLGZ010000019.1, read on the forward strand.
GTGGTAGATGCTCCCTGCAGTGGCAGCGGTCTGTTCCGGCGCGATCCGGCGGCGATCGGTGAATGGAGCCTGTCGAACGTACAGCTTTGCGGCGAACGTCAGCAACGGATATTGGCGGATTGCTGGCCGGCTTTGAAACCCGGCGGCATCCTGGTTTATTCGACCTGTTCCTATTCGCGGCAGGAGGATGAGGAGATCCTGGAATGGATGATGGCGCAACTGGATCCAGCTGCTGCTGGTATGCGGCTCACGGTAGAGCGGGACTGGAATATCGTCGAATCTGAAGTGAAGGGGGGTGGTTGCGGATATCGCTTCTACCCTGACAAACTGGATGGGGAGGGGTTGTTTATAGCCTGTGTGCAGAAGCCGGGGGAATCTGCGGCTAGTGGTTCCAGAGATAATGGTTCTCCGCATACTGGTTTCCGGGATAGCGGGAAACGTTCAGGGGACAAGTATTCCGGGGAAAAACATTTCGGGAACAAGCATTCCGGCGGTAAGCGGACGGCTCCGGATAAACTGAATGGCGCAGAGCTGGACACGGCTTCGGCGTGGCTAAAACCGGAGGCCGTAAAGTCTGCTTATTTCTTCCGGCACGCCGACCTGATTCACCTGTTGCCCGGCGAACATGCGGAAGACCTGTCGCTATTGCGTTCGAAGCTCTATCTCAGAAAGGCCGGCCTGGCGCTTGGGCAAGCGGGTCAGAAGGAATTCATCCCCGAACATGAGCTGGCGATGAGCCCGCTGGCAAGCCCGCAGATAGCGGTAGTCACCCTGTCGTTGGAAGAGGCGATCCGCTACCTTCGAAAGGAGGAGATCGGACCGCTGCCCGGCCAGCCCCGGAAGGGTTGGGCGCTGGTTCAATATGAGGGGTATTCGTTGGGCTGGATAAAGGTCTTGCCCAACCGTATCAATAACTACTATCCCAAAGACTGGCGGATCCTAAAAAGATGACAATAATTTTGCATCTTTGCCCTGAATTTGGTTAAAATTGTACTATGCGAAAACCAGCAGCCCTATTTCTACTGATCGGATTTCTGTTTATCAATCATTCCTATGGCCAATCCTCCGAGTTATTAGTGCAGGGGGAGACCGGCAAATTGTACCTGCTTCATACGGTGGCTCCCAAAGAGAATTGGTATAGTGTGGGAAGGCTTTTCAACCTGAGCCCCAAAGAAATAGCTCCCTTTAATCATCTCACGATGGATAAGCCCCTGGACATCGGGGAGTCTCTTCAGATCCCCCTGACCTCCGCTAATTTCTCACAGAGCGGGCCGAAGGCCGCGGCGGGGGAGACCCTGGTTCCTGTATACCATATCGTCCAGGAGAAGGAATGGATGTACCGGATCAGCGTGAACCACAATAAAGTCCCTGTCGAGAACCTGGAGAAGTGGAACAGCATCAGCAAGGATAATGTGAAAGCGGGCATGCACCTGGTTATCGGGTACCTGAAAGTGAAGACGGCGCTGTCGGCCCTGGCTTCCGGGGGTGCCAGTCCCGTAGCGGTGGTCCGCAATGCCGCCGACAGCCAGGCTAAAGCCAGGCAGGTGGTCGCTTCCACGGGTGTTTCTGCAGGCACTTCCACCGGCACGGGGGTGGTTAGCGGCCCTGCTAAGAGCAAACCGGCGAATATGCATGCGGATAGTGTATCGGGGGGCAGGGTTGGCGGTGGTACCGGATCCAATACAGGTGTTGGATCGGCTTCCGGCGACACGGGATCGACGACGGGCAGTACAGGGACGACAACAGGAGCCGGCTCGGGTAATAAGAGCCCGGGTGCTACGGGAACGGCTGGCACAGGATCAGGGGGAACGGGATCCGCTGGCACAGGAACGGGCGGTACAGGACCGGGAACCGCCGGCGGCGGGGCCGCTCATTTTAACGGAGGATATTTCAAGACGGACTATAATGACGAAAACCTCTCGGCCAGCGGGGTGGCGGGTGTGTTCAAGAGCACCAGCGGCTGGCAGGATGGCAAATATTATGCGTTGATGAATAATGTGGCCGTGGGGACCATCATCAGGGTCACGGCTTCGGCTAACAATAAGACGATTTATGCGAAAGTACTCGGGCAGCTGCCGGATATGAAAGAGAGTGCCGGCATGACGATCCGGATCAGCAATGCGGCCGCCAGCGAACTTGCGCAGACTGACCCCAAATTCAATGTCGATGTGAGGTATTAAAAATTTTTATACCCGCGCAGGAAGTCTTCTGTTTTCATTTTCTTTTTTCCTTCCAGTTGGATCTCCTCTGCGTAGATATATCCATCCTTTGCGGCGAAACGCAGGAAGCTCTTCTTGTCGGTCTCGTACTGGCCCGGTGAGACGGCGGGGGTTGTGATCTCTTTGCGGGAGCGATAGATCTTTAGCAACTTTCCGTCCAGCCAGGTGTAGGCCCCGGGGAAAGGAGACAAGCCCCTGATGAGATTGTGGATGGTTTGGGTATCCTTGCCCCAATCGATCTTGCCGGTTTCGGTGAAGATTTTCGGGGCGTGGTTGAGAGGGGGAGTGAGTGGTGAGTGGTGAGTAGTGAGTAGTGAGTGGCCAGTGGGGAGTGGGGTGGCTTCGGGAGTATTTGAGGAGTTGGGGACGTTTGGTGGGACGATAAGGTTTTGGGGGATGTCTTTCAGAGTGCCGGCGGCGAGGCCTTCGACTGTCCGGATCAGCAACCGCGCGCCGATCTCTTTCATCCGGTCGTGCACTTCTCCGGCCGTCTCGTCTTCTCCGATGGGGAAGCTGTCCTGCAACAGGATGTTTCCGGTGTCGATCTCCTGCTGCAATTTGAAGGTGGTGACACCCGTGACCTTTTCTCCGTTTATCACAGCCCAGTTGATGGGGGCGGCTCCGCGGTATTGGGGCAACAGGGACCCATGCAGGTTGAGGGTACCCATGGGGGGCATGTTCCAGACCCGTTCCGGCAGCATGCGGAAGGCTACGACGATTTGCAGGTCCGCGCGTAGAGCCCTCAGTTCCTCCAGGAAAGCGGGGTTCTTCAATTTTTCGGGCTGCAGGATGAGCAGGCCTTTCTCAAGAGCATATTTTTTCACCGCACTCGCGGTCATCTGCATGCCCCTGCCGGCCGGTTTGTCCGGTGCGGTGATGACGGCGACGATATTACAGCCTTTTTGGACGAGGGCATCCAGGGACGCGACGGCGAATTCAGGTGTTCCCATGAAGACGATACGCAGATCGGTGAGTGGTGAGTGGTGAGTGGTGAGTGGGGATGAGGACGGTGATGACGAGGAGGATGATGAAGATGATTGAGCGTTCATGGCTGGGCGTTATTCTGTGTTTACACTGTGTGATTCTCTATTTATCTGGTGTCGTTCCGGTTTTAGAAATCGGTATACAGCAGGTATTTTTTCCGGATCCTTTTGAAGGCGGAGAGGGCGGGCTCCCAGCTCTCTCGGATCTCTTTTTCGCTCTTGCCGGCAATGAGTTGCGCCATCAGGGCGTCTCCGCCCGCCAGCTTGTTGAAGAAAGAGCCTTTGTTCAGGAAGAATTCATTTTTGGACGGGAAGAGCCGGTAGGCCAGCAGCAGCCATTTCAGGGTGAAGGAATGACCCGTCTCTTTCAGCGGGTCGCTTTTGCTAAGGTCGTATCCATAACAAGTCTGGTCCATCAGGGGCGGGTGTTTGGCGCCTTCCACGCTTCGCGGGATAAAGCTGTAGAGGTTTTTTGGGAACGAGGGGTGTCCGAACTGGCGAAAGGGCTTGTCGGTGCCTCTTCCCAGGCTGACGGCGGTTCCTTCAAAAAAGCAAAGGGAGGGGTACAGGTAGATGGATTGCATGTC
>JARLGZ010000222.1 GCA_031292515.1 Puia sp.
CATCCTACTACCGCGCCAGATACTACGACCCACAATCCGGACGCTTTATTTCGGAAGACCCGGTTGCGTTCGGTACTGGACCAAACTTTTATAGCTATGTTCGCAATGACCCGACCATCTTCGTTGATCCCACTGGATTGCAGGTTAGTTACGGTCCCCCCGACCCGGGCAAAAATACAATCGTCTGTAATGGGCATGATAGTATCCGCGTACAGCTTGACTTTCCCGGCACGCTCGGTGGGCCGAAAGAACAAAAATGCCTAATAGACTGTGCTCGGGTTCACGAAGAGAGTCACATCGCGGACACTTTGGCGGCTAATCCCCAGGCCTGCAAGGGCAAGGCCGATGGAGTAACACTTAAATTTCCTCCTGCAACGACCGCAGCCTCCGAGATTACAGCGTCCAATGCTGAAATCGACTGCTTGTGGAAGAAATACCACGAGGGTTGCAAAGGCTGCAAACAGATCATTCTGAATCGTATTGGAGATGTGGAGGCTTACCGCGATGGTTTCAAGAACAAACATTAGAAGGTGCTTAATTGCGCTAGCCGCTGCCCTCGTTCTTGCCTTGTCTAGTGGAGGAAGCGAGAATCCATCTGACGTCCAGGTTGGACTTGATAGTCAAAACCCTCTTTCGCTGAATGTTACAATTCGGTCCCGCGCTGAAGTCCGCGTTGCACTAGCGAAGTGGCGTCTACCGTGGGGGAACCAGCGAAGCATGCTTCTTGTGCCCGTGAGCCGTGACGGAGAATGTATCGACAACAAATACTTTGCTGAGGAATATCCGGAGTACGAAAAAATCCCAATCGAAGCAAACGGCACTATAAGCGGCAAGATCGATCTTCAAAAGCTGATACCTGAACTTGGCGAAGCGCTAAAGAAGTCAGACGTTCACCTGTTTTGGGCTTACAAGGCTCCCGAGGAACTCCAGATTGCTCACTGGTCAGGAGGCTGGCTCCTAATTCCACAACAAAAATGAGGGTGGGCGGCCCCCACGGGCACGCGGCCATAGTGAATTCATCCGAATCATCGTACTACCGCGCCAGATACGACGATGCAACCACAGGGCGGTTCCTGAGCGAAGATCCAATGGGGTTCAACGGGCGAGCGCGTTTCCAATTGCCTGGAACGGGGTTTTCAACTAGAGTGGGGTTCATGCCGTATTCCGACATC
>JARLGZ010000223.1 GCA_031292515.1 Puia sp.
GATTGCACTCTGCAACTCGGGTGCATGAAGGTGGAATCGCTAGTAATCGCGGATCAGCATGCCGCGGTGAATACGTTCCCGGGCCTTGTACACACCGCCCGTCACACCATGGGAGTTGGTTTTACCCGAAGCAGGTGCGCTAACCGCAAGGAGGCAGCCTACCACGGTAAGGTCAGTGACTGGGGTGAAGTCGTAACAAGGTAGCCGTAGGGGAACCTGCGGCTGGATCACCTCCTTTCTAAGGATACCGCCGGTATGTCCCTGCTCACAGGGGCTCGGGGGTACCATAGACAGGTCATTCAGTCAGAATGACCGAAATATCTAGACATGCCGCCGTCTTCGCATCCCTTCCCCGATCGATCTGCCCAGGTGGGCTGGTGTCCTTGATGGATGCTGGTTGTCTGGTGTGGTTCTCGCGGGCTAGTAGCTCAGTTGGTTAGAGCGCGCGCTTGATAAGCGTGAGGTCGGAGGTTCAAATCCTCCCTGGCCCACCAGCATTGAGAGCAGCGATGCGCTGGAGACTGGATTGGGCTCATCCGTTTGGGGGTGTAGCTCAGTTGGTAGAGCGCCTGCTTTGCAAGCAGGAAGTCATCGGTTCGATTCCGTTCACCTCCACCAGTTTGCTGGTGTCTTAGAGTTGTCGGCATTGGCGATGAAGTCCTGATGATCGGGGAATTGGTAGTGAATCCTGAAGATAGTTGTCTGGACCCGGTTCCCGGGGCAGGCATCTGTGTTCTGGAGTTTGTTGTTTGACATTGTGGATATGGTGTGAACCAAAGGGTCCTAGCGATAGGTTCCGGTTCTGGATGCGGGGTAACCCGTAGTCGGATCGGGCTGTCTGCTAGGAATTGAGTATCTTCACATGTCTGGACTTGAAAAGGTCTGGATGAGAATGGGTTTTTGCGTATCACGCAAGGGTTCGGGATGCCTGGTCTTGGTAATCCCGAGGGTTTTGTCCCTGCGTGCGACGGGAAACTGTCAGGTAATTAGTGATGAAGCGTAATAAGGGCATCTGGTGGATGCCTTGGCACTGAGAGGCGATGAAGGACGTGGCACGCTGCGATAAGCTGGGACGAGAGGCGAGCACTCTTTGACTCCCGGATCTCCGAATGGGGAAACCCCACCCTTCTGGGTGATCTTCAGCTGAATACATAGGCTGTTGAGGCGAACCCTGCGAACTGAAACATCTCAGTAGCAGGAGGAAAGGACATCAACCGAGACTCCGTTAGTAGTGGCGAGCGAACGCGGACCAGGCCAGTGGTTCTTCACGGATTAGCAAAACGGTTTGGAAAAGCCGGCCAGAGTGGGTGATAGCCCCGTATGCGACATGAAGTGAGGGACCCATGAGTAGGGCGGGACACGTGAAATCCTGTCTGAATTTAGGGGGACCACCCTCTAAGCCTAAGTACTCCTCAGTGACCGATAGTGCACCAGTACCGTGAGGGAAAGGTGAAAAGCACCCCGATAAGGGGAGTGAAACAGTACCTGAAACCGGATGCCTACAAGCAGTCGGAGCCTCTTTATGGGGTGACGGCGTACCTCTTGTATAATGGGTCAGCGAGTTAGTCTCAGTAGCAAGCTTAAGC
>JARLGZ010000224.1 GCA_031292515.1 Puia sp.
CGGATAACGGGGAGGAAGGTGGGGATGACGTCAAGTCCTCATGGCCTTTATGTCCAGGGCTACACACGTGCTACAATGGCCGGTACAAACCGTTGCAAACCCGCGAGGGGGAGCTAATCGGAAAAAGCCGGCCTCAGTTCGGATTAGAGTCTGCAACTCGACTCTATGAAGCTGGAATCGCTAGTAATCGCGGATCAGAACGCCGCGGTGAATACGTTCCCGGGCCTTGTACACACCGCCCGTCACATCACGAAAGTGGGTTGCACTAGAAGTCGGTGGGCCAACCGCAAGGGGGCAGCCGCCCAAGGTGTAATTCATGATTGGGGTGAAGTCGTAACAAGGTAGCCGTAGGAGAACCTGCGGCTGGATCACCTCCTTTCTAAAAGAGAACCGGATGGCAGGGCATTTGTTCCGCGATAGCGGACTGTTTCCGATGTGAATCGGATGGCAGAGAATGCTTCTGTTCATCTACCCCGTTGTGCCGTTTACCTGACGGCCGTTTCGGGAGTTCGATACAAGTCTTCTTTTCCTGGTTGACCTTCGCACGATGGTAATGGGCGGCTTAGCTGCCCAGCATATTCAACCTTTGTCCTCGAAACCCTTTAGCAATTGAATGAGGTTTTGGAGAGCCGCCGGGTCATACGGCGCGGGAGCCGGCCAGCTGCGGTCACATTAGCCGCTCTAACTTGGGCCTGTAGCTCAGTTGGTTAGAGCGCACCCCTGATAAGGGTGAGGTCGGTAGTTCGAATCTACCCAGGCCCACCATCTCGGCCGCAGTTGCCCATAAGTGGGGCTGTAGCTCAGCTGGGAGAGCACCTGCTTTGCAAGCAGGGGGTCACCGGTTCGATCCCGGTCAGCTCCACCAAATTATTTTGGGGGTAGCAAAAGCGGATCCTTGGTGCTCCGGCACTCAGGATTTCGCCTGCGGGCTCAGACGCCCGCAAGGCGGCTCAAGCTCCACCAAATTTTCATTTTGACTGCTTCGAGATTGTCGCCACTTACGAGGTGACGCCA
>JARLGZ010000020.1 GCA_031292515.1 Puia sp.
TCCTTATAGCGAAGCGGAATAGAGTGTGGAGATTTTGTTTTTGAAACGCGAAGCGCCAACACAGGCGAAGCCGTAGTGCAGTGCTTTACATTTTCGGAGAGGAATAGTATTTTAAGGGTGTGGTGGCGGAGAAGATGTGCGGGGGTGTATTCAATAATGCATAAGACAGTCCACGGGTAAAATGGCATTTGGGATTTTCGACGCTTACATCAAAAGCGTCGAATGGATATCTGGGAAATCTCAACAGTGGCTATCTATGTATTCGAAGGGAGCGTCGAGGATGCTGAGTACCGAATAGATGGCGACCTCTTCTCAAAATGTTTGCAATTCAATCATACCGGTAAGCCACCCCGGACTACGCGGAGCATTTTGGCAGTTGGGTTCTATCAGAGAGAGGAATCAGTCAACTCAGTTATCATATCCTAAATTGTAACAGATAAAGAGAGGAACGAAGGGGGCAGATTCTTCCTGGTTTTTGGGAATGACCGCCCGGTGCCAAAGGCGCGGGCGGCCAACCGGTTCGATGTCCCGCCCGGCGGGACGAGAAGCGGCAAACCGACCAGGGATTGGGTGGGCAGCGGCCGGGTGCCAAAGGCGCCGGCGACTCCCCTGCCCGATGTTTCGCGCAGCGAAACGAGCGGCCAGTTCCTTCTCAATCCCGAAGCGAGCATCGCAAAGCGGAGAGCCTGAAAAATGGGGAAAATACTAAAAGAGGCTCCGCCGTTTCCGGCAGAGCCCGAGCCCAGCTTCAGATATAATTCTTCTCGGCCAGCAACACTATTGTTTCTTCCAGTTCGCCGATCGTGCAGGTGTGGAGTAGTTTCGCACTTATTTTCATCCCGGTGCGTATTCCCTGGTAAATTCGTATACACGCATCTTTCACAAATGCGTATAAGTTGTTATCGATCTCAACGGCTATCGATTTGCGAAGAACCTGGTGTTCTCCCGATAAGCCATAAGAAGAAAATCCGATTTCAACCAGGTAGTCCGTTATACATTCAGTAGCGCTCTTTACTTTTTGTTCGGGAGCCACGACGTTCTTGTTCTTTACGATCTTTTTCATAACTGATATTTTTTTTTAAATAAATATGGAACAAGGCATGTGTGAGACCGGATATGAGGCAAGGAGGAACGGAATATAAAAGATGGGGCTGTGCGAAGGATCTGTGTTTTTATGCCGTAGTTCCTTGACCGCATTCCGGGCGCAACGCATAAATTCGTGACTATTTATTTCCTCTAGCTGCTGGTAGCACCGCCGCTGGTCTGTTAAAAAATGCAGGCATTCGATATGCCGGCATTTTTACAAAAGCATGGCTGGCCATATGATGTGCATCGGTTAATTGCCAAGTTGGGTATGCAAGGATTCAGATGAGCTTGTGACTCGTTCATTGATGTGCCGCTGAAAATTAGCACTAGGATCGATTCAGGGAAATCGCCAAATCTGTGAAAAATAAAAAAACCGCCCGGAGGCGGTTTCAAAAATCATATGTAATTCCCGACAAATTCTTCAAGAAATCGCTCGACAAAAGCAATACATTCAAGAAGGATCTCGTTGTGTGCCACAATTTCCCCATTAGCCTTTAATGTCAAAGCTCTCAAAATGCGGCCCTCACCGATCAGGAGCGTTTCGGGTATAAATTCCCGTTTCGAAGTATCGTTGCTATCAAGAAAGGCTAACATGTATATCTGATGATCCAAGCGAGTACCTGCATCATCCAAAGTATATTGATTGATGCACAACAGCTCGGTATGTTCGGCCATACTCGTAGATCGATGCCCTAAAAATTCGATCGTTACCAATTTAGGATTAATTGGAAAGACGCTTTTAATCATCGGATAGAGTGAAATTTGCAATAAATGAGAAAGTGAATCCCGGTTCTTGCTGTTTAAGAATTGCATAATTGATAATTTTAAAAAATGAATGAATGCTCCCCGGACATGGGTGAACCTGGACATGGTGAAGGGCGCGCCCTATAAAAGAGGGCGTGGAAGGCATCCGCGGTTATGGCCGATATGCACAATCCGCCTGCGGATTGACTTTTGCAAAGGCTATAATGGAAAGCGTGTGGAAGGCATTGTGTTTATGGGACGCGCGCCCTTTCAACCATTCCAGCGTGAACCCATAACTTTGAGCCTTCATTGATTTTTCTAAGCCGCTAGTAGTTCTTCAGCTGGGTCCATTTGAAATTGTCGTCTTTCGATATGACGACAATTTCTCTTCCTGCCAGGACCAGCAATAGCCGCTGAAGTCTACTACCCGCCGTAGGGTTTGCAGTACCCAAGACTGCCTGTTCCTTTGAGGAATGTTGGAGAATTGAAACAGACCGGAAGCACCCGACCTGGAGGCATCGCGCAATCAGACCAAAGCATTCATACGTTGTCTTCCAATCCGATGTACAAAAAAAGGGGCCCGGTGATGAACCGGACCCGATGATTGGCCAATTGTTTAGAACTGAACTACCAACTGGGTAATCTCCAAAATCGGCCCGCAGGCAATCCTGCCACGGACTTTAAAATTCCGCACTTCGATCTTGCCAGTAATGTCGAGTTTGACGCCAGGCTTGATGCTCTCAATGATCGCGAAATCCTTCGTACCATAGCGACACATTAAAAACAACTCTTTGTCGTGTTCACCGTTTCCTAATATCTCCACTCCAAAGGTCAGTTCCATGTAACCAGATTCTGTAGAGAACAAATTGTAAACCTTGCTGACAACTCCGATAATCTTTTTCATTTTGATTTGTTAATAGTTAAAAAATATATCGGAACGAGTCATGGGTGAGGATGGATAGGGAGAAGACTGCGGGCCGATAAAGGAGGGCCTATATAGATTTGTGTTTGTGCCACCTGTGAACGACCTGCCGCCAGGCGGGTCGACTTTCCCGTGGTAAAAAGGATGGCCGTGCGCCGACTGTGTTTATGCGCCCGCCGGCTTTGATCGTTCCACCGCAACCCATAAATTTGTGAAGCGTATATTTCCCTGCCGATAGTAGCACCGTAGATGGCGTATTCAAAAAATGCCTGTATTCGATCTGCAGGCATTTTTAGGAGTTGTCCGGCTCGGTTGAGAATGCCGATTGACTGTCTCAAAAGACAGGTAGGGAGTACTGCAGTTGGAAAAAATATTGCAGGATAGCCCCGGGCGGGCGGGTCCACATGACAAAGCTTCCGGGCATAGCCCCGAGCCTGGGTAGGTTGCTTTCTACCTTTAAAACGGGCGGCGCCGAAGGCGCCTTTAATAAGACTGTGAAGCCAGGGCTACTTCGTCCCTTCAACCGTGCGATATATTTCATTTAACGCCGGCACATATCCAAGGTGCGGGGAATCCCCTTCCAGGAGCGGCGAACCATCATTTAACCAAAATTCGATATAGGCGCCATCTTCATCGAAACCGCGGATGATGGATCCCATTTGAAAGATGAGAGCCTCAAGCCTATCTATTTTCTGCTTGTCAGTAAGTATCATGATGTTTAATTAAAGGATTTATGCTGTGTGCTTGTCACGGGTTCAGGATCAAATACAGCGATTTCTGGTGTAGATAATCTTAAAGGACGCATCAAAGTGCCTGGAAAGCGGCCCTTAGCCAATTGTGGTATTTTACAGCATCTTCCAAGTTTAGTCTGCTTTCCCGGTTACCGGCTACGTGCAGGGTTTCGATCCGATAAAAACGGATGAAAACGAGGAACTGGGGGATCCCCGGGTTTATAAGAATCGGTTTTCCATGATCCCGGCAAAGCCTGCGGGTGAGGGAGGATCCGGAACTACTCACATTTCCCAATAAAAGCGTACCGTCCGCATCGAGCACGTTTTTTAATGTTCGCACCGGATAGTCTAATGAATCGTTTTCTATCAGCCCCAATAAGGCCAAGCTGGGATCTGGACCGATTTCGGTCATAAAGTTTCGGGCGGCGGTGCCACCAGTTTCAAAACCCAAATCCCTTGCTATTTCCAAAGCGTACCGATCGATGCCTGTCTGACCGCCTGTTATTATTTTCATCATTATTCGCTTTATTGTTGCGGTTGTTCTTTTTTGTGAGTCCCTCCAAACTGTCGGTGAGTCAAGAGTATCCCAATAGGATGTGATAAAGGCGACCTGTCTTGGCAGGCCGCCTTCGTCCCGATTTACCGCACCTTCCAGTTCAATTGAGCAGCAATTTTATTGATCTGAGCCATGGGGATATGATGCCAGCCGACTTTTACGCCTAAAGCGGTAACCGAATCAACTTCAACACCCTTAATGTAACCCGATAGAGGGATATCACCACGAAGCCTGCGTTGAATATCCAGCCAGCTGATGTAAGCATCGGATTCCTTGATTTTACACCCCTTAGAAGTCTCAATCATCTTATCGTCTTCATTCCATCGCAAATAGGCAATAAAGGCATGCGGCGCTTCAACCCTATGGCAGTCCACGGACTTTCCGCCTGTGGTCTCCCATTTATGAAGTTTCCTGAGATAGGCTCTTAATGCTCTGGCCGCTGCACGTGTTTCCTTGATCTCCAATTCCCTTTTTTCCGACTCGATTTGTGCAGCCATCTGATGAATGTCATTTTTCGAGATAATCTCCCAAAAATCATCGGCGGGGGGAAGTTCTACACCGGCTACGTAGCGACGAACTTGCAGTTGAATCCGCAAATACCGAAATCGTATTGACCGTTTCGTGGGAGCTTTCGCATAAGCCTCAGCCAAGGCCGCTAACCGCTCTTTCCACACCGCAAAATTCAACCGCTGATTTCTACGGTCGTTCAACGGGTCATCGCCTTTTGGAATAAACGGCACATAGAGTATATTCTTGGACCCAATCAGGGAAAGGATAATTTCTCTGCCTTCATCGGAATCGAATTGACGCGGGTTGTCGATCACAAAGACCAAATCTCCGTGCATTCTCACCACCGGAGAACTCGGAAGGCGGTTAAAGATAGTCAGGCCCTGAAAGTACAGAAGGTCACATAGGCCGGATTCTGTCGTCTGATGGAACCATGCCTGTGCGAATTCCAACTTTTGCTCGAATCGAATAAATTTTGTCATACGAAATATTTTAAAGGATGCGTAAATACGGACCGGAGTGTCATTTAGAAAAACCACAGATGGACCGTTTTGTGGAACACCATAGACGTTACTTCTGTAAAGACGGTCTCCGCCGCCGTTCAATCAACCGTAGCGACCAGCGTATTAAATTCTACAGAGGGGAAGTCAAGGCTTACGAGAAAAAAATACGACCCGCCCGAAGGCGGTACCAACTTTCGTTCAAAATGCAGCCGGCGGGTGGAGATTTTTTTAATGTAACCCGCGACCAAGCGAAGCGTCGGGAAGGCCTTTACTTACCTGGCGTAGAATTTATTTTCAGGTTGTGTTGTTTGAATGGCGCGAGGGCTGGATTTAGGCTGCCGGTTCTTAACTGCGCCGCGAGCCAAGCTTGATAAAAAAAACGCCCCTTGAGCGAGGCGCTATCCGGTACGGATCACCGGGGCAGGTAATGCCGGTAGGTCCTGATTTTAGAACAGTCTCCATCCCAAACCGTTTCCATTTTTTCAAAAAACACCTTGTAGTCGGCCCGCCTGTTACCGTGATATTGCAGCCAGGCCTCGATAAATGTTAGGGTATCGAGATCTTCCTCCAGGTAAACCCTGTCCCTCTTTATATACGAACATTCCGTAATGGCTTCCACGATTTTGAGTTCTTCCAAAGCCTGATAGGGAACTTCCAGCCAACCATGACCAGCATCTTCGTGAAATCTGAATTTCCCGGGAAACACAAACGCCGTTGCATTGTTCTTTTTCATTGCAAAACTTTAAATGGTTAAAAAATAAATTTTAACCAGGACATGGGTGAATGCCGGAACGGGCCAAGGAGGAGACGGTATTAAAAGGATGGCTTTGCGGACGGGGGCTGTGTTTTCATCCGTACTTCCTTGCGCCCTTCTGTTCCGGCTGAACCCATAAGTTTGTGGCTTATTTATTTTTCCATTAGCTCATTTATTTCACTCTTTCCGCGGGCATTGCCTTTGCAAGGCCGCCAATTCACGCAAAAAATTGGATGGTAACCGAGCATAGAAAGCGGCCGTCCCCGGTAGACGAAATCGGAGAAATCTGGCCCTGGGAGGCGCCGGGAGGACAATAAAATCGTCGAATATTCTGCTTTGCTTTGCCCTGGGGTGCTCGTATCGGGGGCCGACCTATCCCGGTAGCTTCTTGATGCGGCTAAGGTGCTGTTCGGTCGTTCCCAGCCAGGCCGCTAATTTCCGGGAACTGAGATCCCTGACCATCCAGGGATGCTTGTCCCGTATATAATGATATTGTTGCCGGATGGAAGGTTTTAGGAGAATATTGTTTTTCTCCACCTCCAGACAATAATATCGCCGGAGTATCCGCAGATACAATTCCATGAGCACGGGAAATCTCCGGCTGGCTTCTTCAAGGCACTCGCGATTTATCTCAAATAGGTCCGTTGTATATACGGCCTGGATACAGAATTGACTGGGTTCCCGCAAGAAAAAACTGTGCACGGAAGTGGCGATATCATTTTCCCGCATGAACCATTGACAGGTTTGGCGTTCTCTCTCCCACCGAAAGGACCAAAGCATACCTCTCCGGACGAAATAGAGATCCTGGCAACAGTCTCCGGTATGCAATAGTATCTCATGCCGTCGCAGGTGGCGGCGATGTATTTGATTGGACAAGTATTTCCGGCATTCCACCGATAAGGGGTATATCGAATCCAGGTAGGCAAATAAGGTCTTCATTGTTTTGATTTATTAGGTAAAAGAAGGCAAAAGGCCCACTGAATCTTGTTTTCCTTGCCTTTTGCGAAAACACCTTCGCTACTATTACGAGTATTTTACGGGTCAGTGATCGCTTATGGAAAATTACTCCCCTGTCATCAACCTGAAGGATACCTTCCAGACCATCGACCGGCTCGCCACAGCGGACAGCCATTATTCCGTAGATCTCCGGACTTATATCCCCAACGAAAAAGATCCCTATTCCACCTTCTCTTTCATAAAGAAAATGACGCTGGGGCATAGCTCTGTCAGCATTTCCTTTCAGCGCGGGGAAAAGAAAAGGTGGATTTCATTTGGCTTTTATCCCCGGTTAATACCTCTTCCCTGGTTCCTGCTTGCTCCCATTCCTTCCGTGATCAGAGAGAACACCGAAGCGGCGACCAGCGCGACCTTTTCGATGCAGGTCAGTTTTCAACAATACCTACTCCTTCGCCAAACTGCGCTCGAACTTTCCCGGCAGCCTTATCATTTTCAAACCAACAATTGTACGGATTTCACTGTCAATCTGTTTAGCAGCATAAGTTCCTCTCCGATCGTCCTAAAGCCCCATACTATTCATTTACCACATAGGGTCATTGCGTACATGACGAAGGTGTCTGTACAAAAAATCGTTGTTAACCAAACTCCACAAGGGCTTTTCCAGGCGATCCAGGTAATGAACGGGCCCAAGTAAAGACAGGACTGAGCTTATGATGAATAGAATCCTGGGGACATCGAACAATCGAGCAGTACCAAATGCTATTTAAATGCTACAAAGTCGACATACTCAGTAAGGCTCTTAGAGAAGATCTCAGGAGACCATTTATGTTGGTGTCGGGATAAATATTTGCGGACAAACCGAAGATCACCCGTTTATTATTGGCTGGAGATAGGAATTTTAGATAAAAGTAAAAGGGGTCTTTTGTTCATATCCCGGACTCACGATTCCATGCCTTATGGCGGCCAGGGTCAACCCGACGCGTGTTTTAACTTTGAAGATTTCAAAAACGCGTTCCCGGATTCTCTCCAGCGTGCCCTGGGGGACTTTCATAATGCTGGCGATCTGGCAGTAAGTAAGTTCTGAGCAAGCAAGCGTTATGAACTGAAAGTTTTGCCCTTCGGGCTGGAGCCAAAATTTCTGTACATCAAAACCATCGTCCCGTATAAACTTGACAAGCAGGCCCGCGGAAATATGTGTAAAAGCAGAACCGGTCTGAACAACGGTTTCGATTGCATCGGCAAGAACCCTGGGTCTCACTCCTTTGATAATATATCCGTCGCCGCCCAACAGCAAGAGTCGTATCATGGCCAACTCGGAACTGAGGATGGTAAAGGCTACCACGTTTATGGTGGGGTAATGTTGTTTTAACCAACCCACGAGTTGAAATCCGTCGATATCGGGCATATAAATATCCATAATCAGGACATCAGGCACGTTTCCTGCCGTCAGCCGCTCCTTGAGTACCTCACCGCTTTCTGCCAGAAAGGTGAATTGAATGGTGCCGTACTCTTCAATCCGCTTCATCAGTGGCTCATAAGTAGCCAGGTGGTCATCCACGATGGCCGCTTTTATGGGGGTCTTACCGGTCATAACGATTTTGTACTTTTGGGTATTTCAGCTTTCACAAGTGTGCCCGTTGGTTTAAGGTTTTCCACCAATAGTCGCCCCCCGAGCAGTCTTGCCCTTGTTTCCATGTTCTCCAGGCCTGTATGTCTTCCTCTTTTCAATGACTGCATTATGACCGGATCAATACCGATCCCGTCGTCCCGAATGCTAAGAGAGGTATTTCCATTCTCCCGGAATTCCAGTATAATGGTAATAGATCTGGCCCCGGCATGTTGCAGGATATTCCGGGTCGCCTCCTGCAGAATGCGGAACAGTTCCTTCTCAAGCTCTGCATCATAAGGATAATACACGTCTCCGGTGACTTGAAAACTCGTTTTGTATTTTCCATTGGATTCAAATTCAAGCAACAAAGAACGGATAGCTTTTTCCAGCCCTTCATTCTTCAGGATATACGTACCCGTATAATCTACACCTTCCCGTATGCTTTGCATAGCTTCATCAAGTTTGGCCAGGGCAATTTCCAGGGATTTGCCCCGATCATCTCCTTCTTCAAAGTCGATAGCATATAGGTGAGACAGGGCATGGACGATGCGATTGCCGATAAAGTCGTGATTATCACGATTGATGGCTTTGATGGTTCGTTCCTCGAATTCATTTTTGTTTTTTTCCAATAAGGCCATTAACCGATGGATTTTTCTCTCATGTACAAAAAGAATCGTCAAAACCAGACTGAATAAAAATAAAAACATCAGCAAAGCCACTATTAGGTTCACTATTGAAAATTGTTCCTGCATAAAATAGCTTTTATAAAACAAACTGAACTAAAGATCAACGCATAGTTATTAAAAGAATATACCAGGTTGGCCGTTTGAAACTGATGCTCGTCCCAGTAGTGGTTATAAACCCAGTTGATCGCAATCAGGCAAAAGAAATAAAATAAAATTCCGATTGCCATCCAAAATGCTGCGTTCTCAAAGAGCTTAATGATTCGGAGACTGACAGTCATTTCTATCAGATAAACCGCGCTCACAACCGACATCATGGCGCCCTCTATAACGATTAGCCAGCGATAAAAACCTGGATTTATATCCAGGCCGGCGAGCAGCATCATCAAGAAAAAGATGATATCAAACAAAAGGATCGATAATCTTATCGGCTTGTTTGTAATGATCCTCGATAAAAACCACGAAAAGTAGATCACTTCAAAAAAAGTATATAAGGTATAAACCGGCACCTGCCATTTCGGCCGTAGAAAGACCAACAGATCCGAGAGGAGATTGACGGTCGTATAGACCGGTATCGTTTTCATATATACAGGTCTATCCTTCCTGAAACAATACCCAAGTGAAAAAAGGAACAGGATGAACAAGACAGCAATACCAAGTTCCTTGGACAAGGGGTAAACACCTGAAAGCATGATTGTGAGTTTTGCGGCAAGTTATCATCATACGCTTGGCGACACAAGGGAATTTTCCCCGGACAACAGGAGAAAAATAGTTCAAAAACGGGGAATTTTCACTTGCGCATGCCTGTTTGGCTGGGTAATTTTGAATGTTGTCAAACAGGTATGAATCCAAACGACAAACTTGTTTGATAAAACGGGAAAGGCGCATGAAGCGGGCGGCTTCGAGATCAGACGTCAAAAGCAAACGGGCAGGAACAAGGGTGAGACGACCGAGACATGATCCCGTGATCCAAAAATACCGCTTGCATACAGAATTACAACGTTCATATAAAGTCTATGGTCAGTCGTCAAAATTTCATATTTGAAACTACATAAGAGTTTACACTTAGTTATTTTATAGGTGAAATCACTGGCCACTATGCTTTTTTATTGTTCCAACGTTGTAAATAGGATAATTTCAAAATTAAGGCTCTGATTGGTACCTTTCTAACTGCTCCTCCTATACGCTTTAACACCAGCCACCAATTGCAACTTGTTTGCCGGATCTTTTAGGATCCCCGAATACCGTCACGTTTCGTGACGCGAACCATTATATACATATGAATAAAAGAAGTGTAAAGACACCCCACATCGAACTTGTTATGGAAACCAATGGAATTTTGAAAGCCTACTATCAGCCAAATGTCATTATCGACGGAGAGATCGCCCTGCACATTCTGGAGACCCGGAAAAAATTCGTGGGATTGGAGAAGCCAGTTCCTGTAATGCTTTACAACCTCGGCGTTATCGAAATGGACAGGGAGGCCCAGGAGATCCTGGCAGGACCCCAAGGGGTCGAAGGTATCTGTGCTTCAGCCTTTTTAATCAACTCTTCCACGACGATCATTATGTCCTTCATTCTCAAAATCAAGCGTCCTCCCATACCCGTCAAGGGATTCTTCAAGGAGAGTGAAGCATTAAAATGGTTGGAAAAATACCTATGATAAAAAATGATGGACGCATTAAAAAAATCGCCCGACTTCTGTCCGCCTATTCTGCCGGAGAGTTTGATAAGCGATTGAGTCTATCCACGCGGCTGGATGATACCGATGCGGTGATTGGAGGGCTCCATATGCTGGGCCGGGAATTGAAGAATATGACGATTTCCCGTGACTATTTCAACCTCATTTTTAATTGCGCGTCCGATATGATCGTCGTCGTATCATCAAAAGGGCTAATAGAAGACGCGAATCGCTCCGCCAGCAGGATGCTTGGATATACCGTAGAAGGGATGGTCAATCAACCACTCGATATCCTGGTTGGCAGAAACTCCAAAAACCTGGTCCGAAGACTTATCCGCAAAGCACTAAAAGGGGAAGCTACCCGGGCAGAGGATCTGGTTTTCACTACCGTCAACGGACGCCAGATCCCGGTCGACCTGACGGTGAACGTCCTGATCGATCGGCGGGCTCCCCAACTCAGTCGGCTCTTGTTTACCGCAACGGAAGCTACGGAGCGCATTGCCGCCGAAAGCCAGGAATTGAGGACAATTTTGGACAGTCTGGAAAAGGAACGGGTGATCCTGGCGGCCGAACTACATGATTCGCTGAGTCAGCAACTGGCGGCAGTAAAGTTTCATTTAGCGGCGGTGGCACAGGTTAACAAGGATGCCTTGGATAGAGAACGGTTGGAAACCGTCGATAAAACACTTACAGAGATGATTTCGGACCTGAGTGACCTCCTTTTTGGAATTTCACCCCGTAGTTTGTTGGATTTTGGGATGCGAGATGCGATCCGGGAGTTGGTGTACCGGGTAGAATTGACGGGGAAATTGCGGTTCAAAGTCCTGTATTCACAAGAATTCCCGCTTCTTGGCCATGCCCTTGAAGTCGATCTGTACCGCGTAGTACAAGAGTTTGTAACCAACACCCTCAAGCATGCAGGCGCCAGCCTGGTAAAAATGAATTTCTCTTTTACGAATAATTGTATCCAAGTAAAGCTGACCGATAATGGAATGGGGCTGTCCGAAAAAAAACTCCCTCCCAAACGCCAGGGGATGGGACTCGGAAACATGCGCTCCCGTGTAAAGGCACATAGAGGAACGTTCAACCTTATTTCCAAGACAGGCCGGGGCGTGTGTATAGAGATCATGGTCCCGCTAGATGACACAAATCATTCCCATGCGAAAACCTGAATTACCCGTTATCCGTGTCTTAATCGCCGACGACCACCGGCTCCTGCGGGCCGGCGTACGCGCTACGTTGGAAAGCATATCCGCAGGCGTCCAGTTTATCATCGAGGAAGCTGAAAGCACGGAAGATGCCATGCGGGTGGCCTTTCATGCGGTGCCGCTCCCGGACATCATCCTGATGGACTACAAGCTTCCCGGCCGAGGCGGCCCAACCGCCACGAGGTTGATAAGGGAGCGGAAACCTATCATAAAAATACTGGGTATTTCTTCCTATGACGAACGTTCGGCGGTGGAAGAAATGCGAAAAGCCGGGGCCAGTGGGTATGTTCTGAAAAACATTGGCCCGGACACCCTGGTTACCGCCATTAAGACCGTGCTGGCAGGCGGCATCTATTACTCAAATGAGATCGCCCTGAAATTGATCGATCATTCCCAACAAGTCCCTGCGCCACCGGACAAAAGCCTGACCAGGCGGGAGCGGGAAATTTTAGAAATGATCATGCTGGGAAAAACAAACCGCCAAATCGCAAGTGCCATACACCGATCCGTCAAGACCGTCGGCAAGCATCGGGAAAATATCGGCCGGAAGCTGGGTACGCACACGGCGGTAGATCTGGTTCGGGCAGCACACAAAATGGGGATCGGAAAATCATAAAAGGGGGCTTTTCAAAATAGCCATTCTAAATCGACTAAGAGGAAAAAGGATCCGGCCGGGCCTAAAACGCGGTGCAAGAGACTTTTCGTCCCCTTTGTAATTCCGTAATATATTTCCGTTTGGATTCCATTTTTTTAAAATTTACCCATAACTTTATGTTTCGCATCTTTCATTAGACATGAGTAAATAACAAATCGCCGATCAGCAGTGTCTTTACGGACAATTCCGACGACGGCAGGTTCATTTCTGTGATGTGGTTTACTGACCGGAACAACCGGGCACGTGTATTTTATCCATCCAGTAATTTTACGTACAGTGGGTCGCCACGTTATCATCGGTTATTTCGTGTGACCTGACAAAACTCATGTCGATTTATGAAAAAATATATTTTTATCCGGGAAAGCGGATGCTTTAAAAAAATAGACGTCCAGGATATCTTCTACCTGGAAGCCGCGAGAAATTATACAAAAATTTTTACTGAAAAAAAGACGCATCTTGTACATGCGGGGATCCACGCCTTTGAAAAGGAGTTATGCCCGGAAGGAGAGTTTTGCAGAATCCACAAGGGATTTATCGTTTCGATTTCCAAACTCGATTCTTTCGATAATAGTCGGGTCAAACTATTTTTTCGCCGGGAAGCCCTTTCATTGCCCCTGGGGGGCGCCTTCAAGAGAAATATCAAACAGTGTATCTCCCTTGTTTCCAGGGACTATTTTTTTCCCGAGGAGCCAGATTTCGTCAAACACGAAGAGTTGGAAAACCCTGGCAATAAGCAGAATAGATCCGAAAGGAAAAAGAAAATGAAAGAACCGCTGATTGCTAAACGGAGAGCCGTTTTAAAATAAATCGGTTCGGTCGTTTGTCTCGCGCAAATGACCGAACCGGGTCTTTTCTTTTCCGATCTCAGGCGGCCATCCGCCTGGAAGGTATCAGCTTTTCGAGGATGGCCTCCACCCAATGTTTCACTACCAGCGGCACCACGCTATTTCCGATAAATTTCTTATGATCCGTCTGGCTGCCGACCATTTCCTGGGGGACAAGGAGGTCATGTTGGTCAAAAGATTCGTGAATTTGGCATTTATCCGCCGTCGGAGGATTTAAAACGGATGTTTCGCCAAATGATGCTTGAGGAGATGCTAGATCCTATGTGGCTTGGATAAGAGATGCCGTAAAATCCCAGCATTACGAGCAGAATGTACCATTCCCAAAGTGTGAAGGGTTTGTTACCGCTCAGTTTCGTCTCAAGATTTTCAAGGCAAACCGATTCAGTATAGATAGAGGAAGCATTCAAGACATACCGATGTTTGCGATTTTCGGGCAATTCCGGCCTTCGCAGAACTCTCCCCATAGCCATCCCAAGTGATTTTTTATCCCACCAACGTGAACACAACAGATATGCTTCCAGGGTTTCCCGGAATAGCTTGTTATTCACATTCAGTGCGGTGAGATCTATTTGATACCATACCATATAGATCGTGGCTTCAGTAGGTTCTTCCTCCTCGGATTCAGTCCGTCGTTTGTAAAGAAGAAAAGGAATCTCGGCAAATTCAGAATCCGGATTGAGGGCGTCGGGTAGGAGAATCTCCCTTAACAACTGTCGGAAACCCATAGCCTTCGCACTGTCATTGGAAGGTTGATCGGTATCTTCCAGGTTGTCCTCTTCATAGATTGCCTCTTTCGATTCGAAAGGAGGAAATAGTAGCTCGTTCATAGTTGTTAGACGGAAGGTTAAATGTCAACTATAATTTACACCGGGCCGGTGACAAATGCAATCGATCAGGGTAAATACTCCCAAAAACACAATTTTTGTGTGCAGGGTAAAGCTGGAAATTATATAACCGTTTGGTTTCAGGTCAAGCGCCCATATTGACGCTAACGATCTATGATTTATCAGAGTCCGACAAACGATCAAGACCGGATCCTCCAAAAAGGGAAGGCCGATCAAATCGGCCCCGTGTTCGTTAGAAACGATATAACGATCAACAATTGAAACAACGACAACAACAATACCAGCAAGTAGGAGACACAGCAAAGTAATTTGTATAGCCGGGCTCTCCGGATGTTTTCAGGTATGAATTCCAAACTGGCCAGGCCTTCTTCGCGTAAGCTGGATTCTGCTTTGAATTTCGCTCTGTTAAACCGATCACTGCTGTACATGAGTCCAACCTGAATCGCATTGGCGGTGAAGGATAAAAGCAGATACAGGCCTCTCTCCCAAAGCACCACCAGCCCGGTAAAAAGCTGAATGGCAAACATGACCTGCTGAATTTTCCGGTTTTTTGAATGGCTGTACATGATTTCACAAATGGCGCCCAATACCCTGGCTTCGATCTTTTTCATAATGTTGAATTGAATAGTGAAAAATTTTAACCCATGTACACGGGTTCGATCGGGAAAAGGCCAAGGAGGAGCGGAATATAAAAGAGGGGATCGTGCGCGGGGTGCGTGTTTTTATGCCGAACTCCTTGCGCAAAAAGGTTCCCGTTCCACCCGTAGATTTGTGCTATTTTTCACGAGTAGTCAACCCCCTAAGCTGAGTGGAATTCAAAAGCCGAAAAGGCAGAGGATTTTTTGACCGCTCTGAGGTCAAAACAGAAAGACAAGCCTAAAGCAAGGATGGCTTGTTAAATGGGAGTGGGAATAAATAGGAAGCTGAAGAGGGAAATGAAGATGGAGACGGGAACGAGGATGGGAAGGAGCATGAGGTCGAAGACGGCAACGAGCATGGGGATGGGTGGGAAGGAGCATGAGGCCGAAGATGGCAACGAGCATGGGGATGGGTGGGAAGGAGCATGAGGCCGAAGATGGCAACGAGCATGGGGATGGGTGGGAAGGGGCATGAGGCCGAAGAGCCTCAGATGGATGACCGTGGCGAGCTATGGTCTGTGGAGGGCTCGGTTAGCTGGATGGTAGGCGGCCCTATAAAGCCGCATGCGTCAAACTTGTAAGTTGACGATAAGACATTGGAGATGAGCGGGTCCATTTACCCTACGCATTCTTCATCGGCCGGTGTGTTCTGATTCTCTCCAGAAAGCGTTCCGCTAACGCCGGATCTAAATCGCTTTTTATAATAAAGACTTTTAGGCGCAGCTGGATATCATCCTGCGGGATCACCTGTCGTTCATCGATGTATCCTTCTTGCAATAAGTATTTTTCGAGGAAATCGGCGTTGGCAGCCTGAAAGCCTCTTATGGCTTTGTTTCTAAGATGGCGCAGGAGTTCCCGGGGATTGTTGCGCTGGGCCTTGAGCAGCTGGGCCACTTCTTCCCTGAATCGCTGAGTGATGGCTCCGGAATCATCCAGTACGCTGCGATCGATCGGTATTGCCCGGCCCTGGCGGTATAGCGCCTGGTATTGCTGCAACAGGCCAGCCAGCGCCTTGATAGAAGGGATAAGGTCGCCCACTCCATCCGGTAAGACCCCGTTGATATCGATAAAACTGGAAAGTTCCCCCCAGCGGCTGAATCCACGCCGCAGCATTGCAGCTAAGGGCAGCGGATCTTCGACCATATACCAGAGCGGTAAAGAGGCCGGGTCGTCGGCCAAAAGGTCGAAAGGCGCTACGTCCAGGTCCAGGCCATATTCGGCATGACTGCGACCCAATGGATCGGGTGCATCCGAGACGAACCGAAATACGGGTATTTCCGGGGTCGGCGCCGTGGATAGTTGATGTCCCTCACTGCCTCCGAGATCCAACTCCCATACCCCCACGCTTAAATCGGGGTGACGTTCCGCAAAAGCCAGCCATTTATTGACTTCTTCTTTTTGCGCGGTGAAGTAAAATACCTGCCGACCTTCGCGGCTAATTTCCGCCAGGGCTTGAATGATGGCCTCCGCCCGCTGCTGATCGGTCGTCGCCAGCAGCTCGTCCGCCAGGATGGGCAACGCAAGCCCTTGTTCCTGGAGTTCTATAAAAGCCAGCCGAACCGACAAGAGTAACTGGATCCTTGTGCCGGTCGAGAGCTCGGCCAGGGACTGGCCCCGGCGCAGGACGGTGTCATGCGCACGAAACAACGGGTCTCCGCCGGACTCCGGTTCGATCAGTTCATATCTTCCGGCCGTTATCGTGTTGAACAGCGTCTTTGCCCGTTTGAAGACGGCAGGTTGGTTTTCGTCCCCCGTCTTTTTCTTGATGGCTTCCAGGATCATTTTGCCGGTAATGGCCGCGAGATTGCTTTCATACAGCGCTTCCAATCCCTGTACGGCTTCCGTCTTTTTCGACAGCGCATTTTGCAGGTGAGCTTCCCTTTTCTTTGCGCCAATCTTGAACTCGATCTCGTGAATGTCCTTTTCTACCTTTTTGAGGTCTTCAATTTTGACTGTCAGCTCGTCCCTGATTTGACGGACCTTGTCCGGATACAAATTATCGATATCGGTGCTTAGCGAGGCATACAAGGAATGCATTTGAAGTTCGTCGAGCTTTTCCTTGTATAGCGCTGTCTGCTTATGTTTTTCGGTAACAGCCTCTTGAAACGCCCGCTTTTGTCCAGCCCGTTGCCGAAGAGCCTGATCATCGCCCTCGGGCAGACCCGCCCTGCTGTATAGGGATCGTATTTTTGATTCCAGCACTCCTTTTTCGGCCTGGGCAGAAACAAGTTTATCCCGGGCGTGGGCGATCGCCGTTTCCGCGCTCCGCCACGCTTTGTCGACTTCTTTCAACAGGGATAACAGTGCCGCGGCCGACGGGCCGTCCGTCGCGTTCCCGAAACTACCAGCGGCAAATAACCCATTGATTTTTTTGAGGAAAAGTTCCCCCTGTACGGAAATCGCTTCTTTTTCGGCGGCCAGCTTGAGACGGAGCAGGCGCGCCTTTTCCCACGCCTCGACCCGTTTTAAAAACCAGTGCAGGGCATCAAAACTTCTTAAATAGTTTTCCTGGGGGGCTTCGGGGATCGCTTTGTATCGCTCGTTCAACCGCGTACGAACTTCCTGCGCTGCCTGTATCCGAATTTCCAAGCTATTGCGTTGGTCCTTATAATAAGTGAGACCGGTCTCGACTTCCCGCTTCCAAGCCATTCTCCTCCAGTCCACGATTAACTGCTCCATTGTCTTCGATACCGACTCGCGATCCCAAGCTGCCGGCTTCGGCAGGGGAAGCTTCTCATAATCTCCGATCCTGCCACTCGAATTTGCCCGCCTGCGCCCGATAGACCAATAAATTGCCAGGGTCAACAGCAAAATACTCAATATCCCTATCCAAAGTTGCACAGTGGTCAGTAAGGCGCAGGCATAACCCAGGCCAATAAACAACCAGAATACCCCATTCGGAGGGTTCGCCGACGGCGGCTCCTGCAGCCAGGCGCTAAGAATACGGATACCTGCATCTATTTGCTCGATAGTAGCCCCGGATGCCGAAGAGATCTCTTTCGTAAAAAGGTTGATAAGCGATTCCAATGCCTGTTTATCACTCAGGGTCTCATGATGTTTTCGCAGCTCCTCATCCAGGATGTCGATGTCTGCGGGGAGAACCCCCGACCAAGCCGCCGGCGCCTTCCCCAGCCCCAGCCGGGAAAGCATCTCCTGTTCGTCCATTGCGGCCCCAGCCATTTCTTTTTCTTTTTCCCGAAATTCTTTTTCGTTATCCAGCAACAACGCAATGCTTTTCTCCAATTCGGGGATAAGTGTAGAGGGAAGCCCGGTAGCGGGGAAGCCTGATTTTATACGGATGGATTCATTTTTGAGGATTTCATCCCCCGCGTTTTCAATGCTTTTGTCGATCTGCTCCGTTGAGCGGTTAAGATCCAGGAGCGTGTCGTACTCGTCGCCGTTCATCACTTCCAATTCCACTGGAAATTCCGCTATATGACCCGTTGCCTGGTCCAGTTTCTGCTTTGTATCGAACCAGCCGGCTATTTTCTCGTACCAGCCGGCCATCTGTTTGGCTTTTTCCCCTTCTTCACGGTTTTTGTACAATCCACTGAGCCGTCCCTCCTCGGCCTGTAAGGCTTGTTGCTCCCGGTTGAGCCGATCATACTCCTGGCTGGCATATTCCCATTCTTTATAGGGGCTGGCAGCTTTCGTGTTTGCACCGTAAGCGTATTTCAGGTCGATACCCGCCTTGTCCAGGTCATACCCTCCCACCGACTGCCGGATGATCTCTTTCGCCAGGTCGAGGTCATTGTTGGCGATCAGCTCATCCAGCGATAGTAGGTAACGCTTCGCCGTTTCCGGGGCGGGGATGACCGGGAGCGCTTCGACGGTCATACCCTTTCGCTGGATAAAGGGCGTGCCGGCTTCCAGGCGGATATACCATTGCTCATTACCGATGGTCGCACGGGTCTCCGCCTGCAGGTTTGTCCGGGTATTACGCCATATCAATGCCTGGATGGCTCTTGCTGTCGAACTTTTTCCGCTGCCGTTCCTACCAAAAAAGATATTGATATGAGGGTTCAGCCCCGCAAACGCGGGCAGCCCTTTGGGAAGACCGGGCATTTTCTCGATCCTCAGTTCGTCCAGCCGTATCGTCTGCTTTTCCATTAGTTCTTTTTTTCTACCTGTGATAAGAGGGCATTCAGCAGCCGGGTGCATTCCCGCAAGAGGTTTTTGCGGATCGCATCCGGCGAATTGTCTACAGGCGTTTCCAACAAAGGTTGATAAACGCCACTGGTTCGTAATAACCCCTGCTGGGTCACCCATTGCGTTTCCAATTGCCTCAGCAAGGGGCTGGACCTTTTTTCCCGGATGGCAAGGATCATCGACGCCAGGGCACCGGCTGGGGACGGATCCCTGGCAAGTTCTTCCATGTTGACGACGGGTCCGATATCGGATCGCACACTGCGGACAAAGGCGTTTGTCCCGGGGCGGACCGGTACAAACATCTCTCGCTGGCTATCGCCAGCCCATTTCAGGACCAGGGCTTCCTGGGGATGTTCCCCGATTAGCCGCAGGTCATAACTAAGGTGGGTAACGCCGTCCAATTCCGGGAGCCATCCCCGGGTATCGTCGGCGATGGTTTTCGTTAACAGCTCCCAGACATTTTCCTGTCTTTCCGCGCCGGTGATGTCGACGTCGAGGGACTGGTAACGAACCGTCGAGAATGGAATCTTTTGAACGGTCTTATTTCCTTTGTCGAATGTCAGCAAGAGAAAACCATGTGCGCCGGGCTCTTTAGCACTCATCGCCTGCAGGGATCCGGGATAATGGATGGAGGTCCCCGGGAGATACCATTCACCCGGCATATGTATATGTCCGAGTATCCAGGTGCCCACCCCCACCCCCACCAACTCGTTATGTCCTACCGGGCAATAATAACTTCCAATGTTTTCAAGATCGCCG
Organism: Puia sp.; assembly: GCA_031292515.1. Taxonomy (GTDB): domain Bacteria; phylum Bacteroidota; class Bacteroidia; order Chitinophagales; family Chitinophagaceae; genus Puia. The sequence continues at coordinate 19,833 of JARLGZ010000020.1, forward strand.
TGTAATAGCCCCACTACCGGTGAATTGGGGTCGAGGGCCATCGTGCCGGGCAATGGTAGCGGCGAAGTAGGGACGTATTGACTGGGGTATGACCAGCCGAGAAACTGAACCGTCTCTTCCTTGCGGGTAAAGGGATACACCTCCCAGGTTCCATTTCGCCCGAGTAAATGTACATGCTGATATTGCGACCCGATTAGAGAAGGGAGGACCCGGTAATCATGGTTGCCGGCGACCAGGAAGACGTGAATATCGGCCTCTCCGAGGCGAGTGAATCCCCTTTGCAGGGGACCGGTCGATTCATAGTATCCGTTGTCTTTATCGACCACATCCCCGGACAGGGAAATGGCATCGACCTGGTTAGTGATTGCCCACTCCACCATCTTGTCCCAGGCGGCTATCGTACTCAATGTAAGAGCATCCCCGGGCAATCCCGAAGAAACCCGCCCCAGGTGAAGGTCCGCGGCGGCTAGAATTCGTAAAGGCATAGTGCCGGCAATATGCAGAAAAGGGATCAGACAAACAAGGGTGAAATCACCCATGTTGATCCGCCGTGGATAAAGGGATTGTAACGCCGGCAGCGTTCCCGGTAAAATGGGTGTTTTCACGGTTGACAGATCCGGATTGCAGGGGTACCTTTCGGCGGGGATCTTTTATCCCCAAAACCATCGCTGACATGCCTACCACTCTCATTCCTGTCCCAAGATTCGCCGGATTCAGGCCACCGACCATTTTGAACGCCGTTCGTTGCGCCATGCGGATACCATCCCGGCTGCTACCCATCCCGCTGCTGTTGGTCATTGTGTCCACGGCAAGGGGACAAATCGGGGGATCTTTCGAGGCAGGCGTCGCCTACAACAAACTGCGAACCAATATAGACAACAGACCCTGGCAGCAATATAAACCTGGAAATGGCCTTTTTGTGGATGCGGATATGCAAATTTATCTGTGGAAATACCTTTTCATTCAGCCGGGTCTTTCCTGGGCTCAGAAATCCTACACCTTAAAACAAACAAGCGACAGCCTATCAGCCCTAAACCAACACAACCGCAACGACTACCTGCAAGGGTCGCTGAGCCTGGGCGCCCACTATGCCTTTAAAATAGGAAAACAGCCCTTGACCTATCAGCATTTGATGAACATTGCTGCATGGGCCGGGCTCTATCGGGGCTATTGGGTGGATGGTCATGTCAACGGCGGATTGGCCAATCTCCTGAATCCGGCGGCGCCAAATCCACAGACTTATACCTATAGCGAGGCTTATACCTTCGACAATCGAAGAGATAATAGATGGGAATGGGGTTGGCAGGCGGGTATTCGTATTGGCCTGGACGCCGGGGATTTTTGCATGCCTTTCCTGGCCGTCCGGATTTATCAGTCACTCTCAGATCAGCAAAAGGACTATATGCTGCAGCAGGTCCCCCGCTATAACGAGACCCTAACATTCGCGCTCGGATTTAAAACCAAAATCGGTAAAAAATGAATAGTGTACGTTCGATACGATTACCGATATCCATTGTGTTGATGATATACTGCATGGGTGGTTGCAAAAAGACAAACCCCATCTCCCTGCCAACACAGTACCCAGCTTCGGATTTTAGCCAGGTCTTCCAGGATTTCTGGAGCCAAATGAACACGAACTACGTGTTTTGGAGCATTGATACGGTGGACTGGGATGCGAAGTACAAATTTTATCAGCCGCTCTTCGCGCAACTAAATATCCAACACCCGCAGGACGAGCTGAAAGCGTTTCAGTATTTCTCCGATATGACCCGGGGCCTTGTGGACAGTCACTATCAGCTCAGTTTTTTTGACCCGGTGCTGTTGGATTCGGTATTTAGTCCCGCGAACGCCCGAAAAAAGGGGCATATCGCGCCGGAGCTGCCTTTTACATTTTTTTCCCAGACAATCACCAAAAAATATTTTGATAACTCCTATTGGGCGCTGACCGATATTCCGTTCGTCTTTTCGGAAAAAGACGACACTACGAAGATGGGGTTAGTGACCGGCATCATCAAAAAACACATTCTCTACCTGCATATAAACCAGTTTTATCTTCACAATGGGATTCAGGTACAGGGTTCCACGATACTGGCGGAGGGATGGAATCAGTTCCTGACAAGCCTGCACACGGCAGGGCTGGCAACGGCGCTCATCATCGATATGCGAAGTAATTCCGGCGGCGAAATTGTCGACCTCAATTATGTCGGCGGGGAACTGATCGGCAGCCCCCTGAATTTTGCTTATACGCGGGAGAAAAGCGGTAACGGCAGGTTGGATTATACTCCCTGGGCCGATGCCACCATGACACCTGTCGCATCGGCTACCGCCTATACGTACCCGATTGTCGTGTTAATCGACCAACATTCCATCAGCATGGCGGAAATGCTTACGATGGCCCTAAAACGACTGCCGAATACCCATACCATCGGGGACACCACCTGGGGCGCCAATGGTCCGCTAAATCCGGACGTCCCGTTGTACGGCGGCGGACAGTTTGATTTTGCCGGGTATGGGTATGCATACACCTCGTCAGCCGAATATATGTACAAGAATGGGAAGATTTACGAGGGGAAAGGATTCCCGCCTGACCAATATGTGCCCTACAACCAGGATTCGGTAAATGCGGGCATTGATGTCCAGCTGGAAGCCGCTATTCATTTTTTGGGATATTAAAGTAATTACTATGATGAAAAGAGCAATCAGAGCCCTTTGTTTGATAGTTTTCGCGGGTACTTTCGCGTGCCTTATTTTAAGGCCGGAGCTCTCATTCGCGCAATTGGAAGGTCACAATTTTGATAAAAACACTAGCCGGTATCTTTACCCTGATGAAATGGACAAGATTTTGAACAGCGCGTTCAGCAATCTGATTACTTCCAACAAAAACCCAGCGGAAATATCCAGCAACGCATCGCTGGACCCGGTTGCGGCGAGTTTTTCCTTGAAAGCCTCTTTCCCCCTCCGGTTTGGAAAAAAGCCGCCTGATACCACAGTAGCTCTACTAGAAAACACTCGTGGTTCCTTTTCATACCTTGGGTTTTCTGCTTCCGGGAATCTGCTCGACAAAAGCTACGCCACTTTATTCTCGAAAGGAGCCCTGAATTCAGGAATTAGTGCCCAGATGCAATACAATTTTAAACTCGGCGAGCGAGGGTCCCTAAGCGCTGTCGAAGCAGGAAATGCCATTCTTAAACGTGACCTCCTCAACAAAACCGATCACGATAGAGCCAAAGCGTTGGATCAGGCTTTTGATGCAAGCAATTACGAAAACCGTGTAGTTCAGCTGAGGGTACAGTTGGAGGCCGATGAAACCAGACTGGAAGCTGCTAAAGATACCAGCGCACTATTAGCCCGATTATTGGATAGCCTCGGCTGGCATGTTAAGGGGAAGCCGGAGTTAGCCGACCAATATGTTGCGGCGCAAAAAAAAATAATGGACCAAACCCAGGCGCTTGGCAAGACAAAAGAAACCCTCGACTCCCTTCAAACTGCAGCGAGACTTTATTGGGGAGCGGTATATGACGACAAGCGTCACAAATTGAGGTTGCAGATCAGAAAAGACTTCGATTCCACCATAGAAGCCACTCCCCTGGACCAAGTGAGTGTGACCTGGTGTACTTTATCATCGGGAATCGGGAAAAAAAGTTTTTATACTTTCGACCCTACCCAGCCGTTCTCATCGCAGGTCAACTCCAACAGCCTGACTACCTTTAATTTTGGTTTCAGTTTAAACTATATGAAAATCGATCACGCCAGAAATTATACCTTATTTCTCAATTCGACCATTTCCTACCTGCGGGACAATAACCTCTCCTCGCTCTCGACCAGCGAATTGGACCAGACAAAAAAGACCGCCAATGCGGCCGGTGACACCACACGGATGGTAACGACCAAATTTAATGTTTATACCAGCCCGATTACGACCTATCTGGCCACGAACTGGACCGGCCAGGCCTATTATATATGGAACAAACAACCACTAGGGCTGCATTTGTCACCCTCGATGACTTTCGAGGACAACGGTCTTACTATTTCAAACCTAACGCTTGGTTTTATCTTCGGATTTAAGACCAGCAATAAGGACCAACCTATCTTAAATACCGAACTCTATGTCACCGGACAGGACATTTTTAACCAGCAGAAATCGACGACCGGCCTATGGAAAAGAAGTCAGATTGGGCTCAGTTTTACTGTGCCTGTTAATTTATTTATGAAATAAAAACCATGTCTATGGCACCCAATAAAAAATCAACTTCAAAAAAGAATGCTGCAAAGAAAACGGCTTCAAAAGGCAATACTCCGAAAAAGGCGGCGACCGCAAAAAAGGAGGCACAGAAATCCGGCCCAACAAAGAATTCAGCGGGAGCTGCGAAGATTTCCGTTGCGCTGGTCAAAAGCAAACTAAGGGCGGCGGAAAAAGCGCTCAATGACCCCATCATCAGGAACGCTGGTGGAGGTGGAAATCGTCCGACAGAAAGGGCCGTGATGGCTGGCGGCGGAGGCCAGGGAGGTGATCCCGGGCAGATTAAACTGTGGATCACGTACTGTTACACCGAAAAGCATCCTATTGGTTCAGCCTCCCAGGACTTTAATGAGGTTGAGTCCAATACACAAGACCATATCCAGACAACAAATCCCAACCACAATGCAAAAACGATTCCTTCAATATAAACAGCCTGTGTGGATCTTATGCGCGCAATATTTTCTTGTAGTGTTGAGCCTTCATGCCCAAAATTCCCTGCCACAAAATTCCGACAGTTCGTCTATTAAATTAAACCCCATCCCGGTTTACCTGTACAAAGCGGGTATGCGTTTTTATTTTCCGGATGATACTCTCGTCCAGGCTTCGGAAATATTGATGCCTGGCTATTCTCATTACAAGACGCGGGTCATTGTCTACAATATCGGAACCTATGACCACTACGATCGTTTGGCAAAGAAAACATATCGCCTAATTTCTGCAGATACCGTAGCCGTCTACAATGAATTTGGCGACAAGCAATATAGTTACTATTTCAGATTCATCGGCCTCGACGAGACAACGGCCGCTACTCCCGGAGACACGCTATCCTATGTTTTCCCCGTATATGGAGCAAGGGAGACTTCCAGAATGGAAGATCTCGAAAAGAAAAAGCAATCCTTTGTGCTGCCGGGAGCTATTCTGATAGACGACGTGGAGAAAGCGGGAAAATACTTAAAGGGGAAGCATTTTTATACCCGTTTCTCCATAAAGTCAGGCGGCAATGCCTTAAATTATCAGGAAGTTGTCATCACGGACGTTACATCCGGGACGCCCTACACCCCCATAAGAGTGACATACAAACCATTAAAAACCAATGAGACCGGGTGGAAAGATGTCGTAACAACAGGAACGAACGTACTGGCAGTCTACTGGAAGGATCATATGTTCCCCGACTATTTTCAAACAGACGATCCCCGAAAAGCCCTGGGTAAAATCACAGATACGGTCTGGAATTCGATATGCCAGGGAAAGGTGACATTGAAAATGACCGCCGGGCAAGTGGAAGCTGCGCTGGGGAAACCGGCTACCCCCTTGCCGACGATTACTGCCGCCGGCGAAGACGACGAATGGGACTATGACTCTGTCAAGGTCTTTCTGAATAACGGAGTCGTGTATAAAATACAGCCCACCGGTAAGAAAAAATGAGCAAAAAGGATGGCGCGGACCGGAGCATCCGGTCCGCGCCGATTTTTTAAAGTCCGGCCATTTCTATCAGTTTATCGGCCGAACAAAGAAATTCAAAAATCGTCAAATCGTCCGAACCAACTGTCACTTTTGACGGGTAGGATCGACCTAGTAAAATACCATTGAAAAGAAGGATTCCCTCTTTCAATTGAATACTTTCCACAGCGGCAAATTCGCGCCGGTCGTCTCCATCGACGTATATAAATTCCACTGCATTTTGAAAAAAATCGGTACTTATTTGCGGCGGATAACAATCCAGGGTCGGTAGCAACTCGACAAAGCCTTTTTCCTTTAGGATCGTTTCGATTTCAGCATAGGCTTTTTCTTCCAATTCCAAACAGGCATTCTTAAAGTTCATGACATTCATTTTACTGATAAAAAAAAGAGGGCTGCGCTGAACACAGCCCTTACAGTTACATTTTTGAAATATCCTTAAACGGCGCGGCGGGCTGAAGGATCACGACTTCCTTTTGCGCTTTAAGAAATTCAACTTTCCCGATTCCACCCATTCTTTGCAAAGAGAATGCTTCCTGGTAAGGCAGATAAGAAAAAAGATCGTGGTGAAAAAGTACTTCACTCATCGCCGGAGTATAGCTGATGACATATCCGTAGGACCCCAATTGCTTAGACACATCAAGATAATCTGAGCCAAATCCATTGACGTCCGCGAAATGTTCTGCCACTTTCCGTTCCGTTGAAAACGATAGATAAGTAAAGCCAGGATGAGGGTCGATCACTTCGACGGGCTGCCGTAGGATGATACCCCGGAAAATCGGGGTGGGAACATAATGGATGCGCTCCATTAATTCCTGCGCAACACGCAGGATAGCCGATTTGTTTTCCCGTAGATACCTGTCCGTGGCACGGGGATCGCCCTCCAATTCATTTGCCGACCAGTTAAAGTAAATACCAAGATCGCCCTTCATGTCAGAAAGGGTAAGTTTTTTGAAAGTTGGTTTGTCCATAACGTAAATGCTAAAAGGATGAATAAAAAAAGAGGATCACTCGGCCCAAGGCCTCGTTCCGTTCACCCGTAGCGACTAGCATTTACTAATTCATCGGAGGAAATGTCAAGGATTTCAGAAAAGAAAATACTACCTCAAAAGATAGCCCGAAGGGCATCCTTATAGCGAAGCGGAATAGAGTGTGGAGATTTTGTTTTTGAAACGCGAAGCGCCAACACAGGCGAAGCCGTAGTGCAGTGCTTTACATTTTCGGAGAGGAA
>JARLGZ010000225.1 GCA_031292515.1 Puia sp.
ATAGTTATTCGCAAGGTCGAAGTGGGTTACCCCACGGTCGAAGGCCCGGCGGATGACTGCTCGTCCGGTCTCAAAGACGTTCGTGCCGCCGAAGTTCTGCCATAGCCCAAGCGACACTGGCGGCAACAGCAATCCCGACCGTCCACACCGCCGAAACTGCGCTCCCTCATACCGCATTCCATCCGGAACATAACTCATGAAGTTTCTCCTTGCCTTCGCTAGCGGACTCGCTTGAACGGGCCCTTACCTTCTCATAGGCTAGGCCTAGTTCAGAACCAGATTCAGTAGATAACGATGACGGGGAGCCGGGTAAGGTAGATTACGGTGCACGGTAGCTGTAGAGGCGGCAACATGTTTCATATCAACCGCTTTTGTCGGGGTTCTGTACGGGAAGGTGACCACGAGAAGAAGGTGCATTACCTCAGCGACCGATCTCCCGAGGATTGCATTTATGGGTTTTGCCGCAACGGGATACCTTAGTTCACAACTGCTGTATATGAACCTTGATGGCAGAAGGGTTCGGTGTCAAAAGGGCCTACCAGAAATAAATAGCCTGAACATCGGCGCCCTTGGGAACCCCATTGATAGTCTTAGTCTGCAGCACAACCTGCATGTTCATCTTCTCCCATCCCAAAGGGGCATTCTGTAGTATCTTCTCTACTTCATGGGGATCACTTAGGAAATCGGCCGTAGCTTGATTGCCTGGTCCTCGGAGCCCTGCGATAACGAGAGCTACACCGCCTGTCTCGGAGCTCATCAGGCGCGAAACCAAGGCGTAGTCGTTCTGCGGCAGGCTTGATAAATTGATTTTCGTTCGCCACTCCTTGGAACTGTCTTTACGATCGACAATTCTGCCCCCCTCCTCAAGGGTGAAGCGAAGGTTGCGTGTGACCTGTTTTGTCCATGAGTTCGTGTATCCGCCAATCAGAACAACAGGAGCAGAACGCATGTCCGAAATGCTGATATCGCTCCCGTACCGCAGATCGTAATCCTGCCCTAGACTCATGAGCAGCGAGGCGACTCGCGCGGTTGCCGCCACATCGCCGAAGCCAATTGAGCCGTTATAGGGAACAAGATCCTTCGCCGAGATGCTGCCGGACGAGGGAAGACCGAGAAAGGTCCCGCCATGGGGATCCTGCTCAGGATGATGAGCGAGATAGTTCTCCACATAACCGGGTGAAAAGCGAAGAGAAGGGCTCGTGCCAATATAGATAAGAGTGGGCTTCGAGCTTCTGGAGAACGGTGCCCAGAACTGCTTAAACAGGAGCTTCTGTTCTTGTAGCTGCCATTGCTGAAACCCCCAAAAACCACCGGCAATAACCAGAGAAGCGATAAGGGCGGTCCACCAGACCCTTGACCCCCTAACAAGTCGCCGGCCAGCTGAATCTGCTTCAGTCTGATCCTCTTCGACGGCAAAATCGATCTGTTCCGGGGCTGCATGAACTGAAGTTGCATCCTCAGATTCAGCATTGTCAGAGATGCCGCTCGCCTCTTCCACGAGGTGCGATCGATGATTGTGCGAAAAAATGGCCCGATACGATCCGCAGGGAATCGAAATCTGAACCGTCGAGTCGTCCAGATGGTCAAGGTAATACTGGGCGAGCCGCTTTCGAACCTCCGCGGCACGGGCGCGGACTACCGGGTCGTTGCCGGTGTCGTAATCGGGGGGACGATCAAAGACAGTTGCACCGATAACGCGTTCGCGCAAGAGGTCATCTTGGTGGGCAATACTATGATCCACGATATAGCGGAGAAGAAACTGGCATTGCTTGCTCGACCGAAATATATGACTATCCAAAACTTCTGAAAGGGCATGTTCGATGAGTTCTTTCTCGATTTCGTCCGTTGGGCCTTGCACATCCATACTCGTCCCCACGATGTAAAGAATATTGCAG
>JARLGZ010000226.1 GCA_031292515.1 Puia sp.
CCAATCCGGGTCATTTTTATTGTAACTCATTGATTATCAAAAGGCGCTGGGATTCGGCGCCTTTTTTCATTGATTCCGCTGAAAGCCTCGTCCACACTGCATTCCCGCGTAATTTATTGTCTATTTTTTGGCTCATTTCAGCACGTTTCCAGTGGCTTTTTGGTGTCCTTTTAGTGTCCTTTATCTTTAGGCCACCACGGGGTCACTAAAAGCAATTAAAGCTCAATTACTGGATGCGATGGAGGCGGGCAAAACCATGCTGCTAAGCATCGCCTGGGCATGGGCGGATCGGCATACATCTACCTGAACGACCCGAAAGATTCCTCCCGGATCATACACCTGCTGGAAGGCTTCAAAGGGGTAGAAGAGGTGATCTCGAAATCGGAGGCTGTAAGAAGATTCCACCTCATGCCGGAACGTATCGGTGACCTGATGGTGCTCGCCGACAGCGCTACTGTTTTCGGGCACCTGGAGAACGGAGAATCGGAAGACCTGCCCGCCACCTACAGAAGTCATGGCTCCGTGTACGAAGCCCATATGCCCTTGTTTGTATACAATGCCTGTAAAGCACCTTCGCTGTCCTATTTTATGGATAATTATAAACTGGCAAGCTGGCTTTATAGCCGCCTGCCCAAAAGTAAAGCTAGTAGCCGTATTATACTGGCCGGTCATTCCCAATGTGTCGGAAATGCCGGTTTTTTGAGCAAGTTAGTGGCTGTGGACAGGGTATTGCTATTTGCCGGGCCGCAGGATTACCTTGCTCATTTCGACCACCCGGCCGGTTGGCTTTCTTTTAAGGGTAAGACGCCTCTTTCCCGTTATTTTTCTTTCCTGAACCTGAATGATCCGTTTAACGTGCATAATCAACTGGCGAACGATATGAAAATGATGGGCATGAATAAGGCCAGTACGCTTCATGTCTGGCCCCGGCAAGCCGTGGAAGACCATCAGCATATTCTGGTCACTGATCGTTCCGCTGTCAATGGAGGGGACCGCATTCGTCGGTGCTCGATCCGGAATATGTGCGGGTCTGGGAATATATGCTGACAGCCAGGGTTGCGGAGGAGTGAATCAAAAAGTTTGACTTCCTGCTGCTATCCTGCTGAGCATCTCTTTTGCCCTGTTATAAGATACCGGGTAGGCGTCTTGTTGGCTGGCAGAGGCTGTTTCATACAGGGACCTGGCTGCTGCCTTATCACCTTGGACGAGGCTGATGTACGCCTCCATCTCTGTCATAAAATTTCGCAATTTGGGATTCGTTTTATCCTGGCCTATCAGTAGGTTGAAGATACGATCCGCCGCGTCCAGCCGTTGGTCCCTGAAATGCCTGATCGTATATCCGCCGGGCAGGCTGAACCAGTATTCCCACATGCCGCCGTCCGCGTGCTGGTTCCATGTGTTTTTGATGAGCTGCAGGGCGACCTCGATCATGCTCCCACGTAGTGTGCTGTCTTGTTTTGTGACTGGGTGTTGTACCAGGGACAGGTAGTGGTCAACCGTGGTATCCAGGCCTTTTTTTTCGATCTCTGAAAGGATCTGTTCCTTTTTATAGCCCGGGTCTTTTTGGATGACGGTTTCATAAGTAAAAGAGGCAGGAAAATGGTCTGCCAGGTTTTCCAGCCTGTATCCTTTTTTTAGCTCTTTTTTGATGTCGATGATATAGACATGATCGTAATTATGGAAAAAATAAACATAGATCAACCCCTGCTTCATATCGAATATATAAGAATACAGGGTTGTCAGGTCGCCCTCCTGGTGCGTTCGGTCCAAAACTTCCTTTAAAAAAGGGACGGAGACTACTTTGTTTGCAGCAAGCATTTGGTTGGCAAGGTCATATCTCCTGTCGGTAACTCCCTTTTTTAAGTCAGCAATATTAAAATTGGTATTGATCTGAAAGTCTCCCTCTTTGATGACTTTTGCGCCGGCATTGATCACCACGGAATTTCCTTCCCCGTCGGCCAGGAGGGCCTGCGAATAAAAGGTATACTCATGTGTTTTTAAAAACTCAAGGGCCTCCTTTACATTTTTACATTTGCCCAGTATTTCAAAAAACAGATCACCGGTATAGGGATGTTTTAAGTGAAATTTGGAGGGATCGATTCCCTCCTGGGCTGTAAAATCGACATATAAGCCGTATTCATTCATAATCGCCTGTGCCTGGAGGTCGGGAAGGCCAAAACACACGGTTCCGTACCGCTCTCTGGTCCGGGGGTTAAACCATATCCTTGCGTAGGGCGTAGAGGTATAATCATCTTCATTGGCGGCTGCGAAAACCTTCCCTTTTCTCGAACAGGAAACAATTGTGCAGCAAAAGCCGGCCTCGGCGTAAAGCAGAAAGGCGGCCAGTAAAAATGCTATTTTTTTCATGTTGATGAATTAAATTATTAATGAATTAAATTAGAGTATGATTATTTTCTTACCCGGTTTTGTTCACTCCCCGCACCCTGGGTATCCCTTTTCTGCTTATTCGACGATATCCCGAAGTTATAAGAGAAGCCCAGGGTAAAGGTCTGCGTGTTGAACCGATTGCGGAAAGTAGAAGTGGCATCGGCAATAAAGTTGGTGACGCCGTCCGCAACATAAGTATGTAAAATATCCCTGGCACTGAATTTCAGTGAACAGTGATCATGCAATATCTTCTTTTGAATGCCGCCATTCAGCTGTCCAAACGGATCGATGACAGATTGCCCGTTTGCAAAACGGCTGACATAATAACCGTCGAGCTCCGCAGTCCAACCACGGGGCAAAGTAAACTGGCTTGTCATGTTTACCTGGCAGTTGGTCGAGGATTGGTCCAGGTATGTGGTATACAATTGCCCCTTGAAATGGCTATGAAGTTCCTGGGCATATATATTCAAACTCCACCATTTGACAGGCTGCAGGGCAAGGTTCGCCGATACCCCCAAATAGGTTGCCACCCCAATATTCCCTGTGCCATCTATAAAAATAGTTCCCTGTTGCCTGATGACCTCGTTTTGAAGATCGGTGGTATGAGTATAGAAAACCGCCATTGTCAGCATGCTTTTATAACTATAAGAAAGTTTATAATTGTCAGTAAACTGAGGTCTCAGATAAGGGTTCCCTGCGGAATAGGTGAACTTGTCCGATAGCGTCACGAAAGGGTTCAGGTCCTGGTAATAGGGTCTCCCGATCCTCCTGCCATAAGACGCGCCCAGTAAATTAGACCCGGCACTATCCAGCTTGTACGATATATAGGCGATAGGAAAAAGATCGGTATAATGCATCTCAAAAGAAGAATCGGCATGGACCCGGTTTCCCAACTGGTGCCCGTTGGCATTGGTGTTCTCCAAACGCAGACCGGCCTGCCACTCGAATCGCTTAAATACTTTATTATAATTTATATAGGCCGCATTGATGTTCTCCCGGTACAAAAATTGATTCGAAAATTCATAGTCAATGGCGCTGACCCCATTGTTGACATTGTAATAATTGGCCGAATTATCCGTATTCACGTAGCTGCTTTTCAGACCCGCCTCCATTTTGGCCTTGCCCGCCAGTGGCATGCTGAAATCCGTCTTCGCGGAATAGATATCGATGCCGGTAGGCAGATGATCTGTAATATCCTGCTCACTTGTCAAGTTTCCCTGCGGATCATAAGCGTTGTTTAAAAAGGATTGGTCCTTTTGCAGCTGGTATTTCAAATAATCGAGGTCGAACGTCAGCAATTTACCGGAACTATCGAACTGGTGGCTATAATTCAGGTTGACACCGCCAAAACTATTATGGCTCCTGGTTGTATTTTTGGCGTCCACTACCGAGTCCAGGTCAGCTTGCCCATCATATATATTATTGCCGGAAGGATTGTTACCCGATCCCAGAGAGAGGTTGCCCGTCAGCAAAATCCCCCAGGTGGTTTTGGCCGACGACAGGTAATCCATACCCAGCCTGGCATTGGAATGGTGATTGATCGAGTTGATATACTGTATCTGATTAAAAACGGCACTTAGGTTGCCGCTGCTGTCAAAATAATGGCGATCCAGGTCCAGGGTCCGGTAACTATGGTTGATGCCATAGGTGGCGTTGGCAAAAATATTCATTTTTCCCGTCTTATAGTTCAGGTTTACGCTTTCATCGGTCTGGCCATAGCGCGCCTCTCCATAACTTGCCGATAAAGAACCATTGAACCCTTCGGCCTTGGACCTTTTGGTCTTGATATTTATCACACCCGCGTTTCCCGCCGCATCATATTTTGCAGGCGGATTATCCATCAGTTCGATTTGTTCCAATGAAGAGGATGGCAGCGATTTCAGATAGTCGACCAGGTTGTCCCCGGAAAGATAGGTAGGCTTGCCGTCTACCAGGATCAATACCCCGGATTTCCCTTTGAAACTTATGTTTCCATTCCCATCGACGATCACGCCCGGCGATTTTTCCAGGGCTTCCAGGGCATTGCCGCCCGTGTTGGAGATCAGGGAGCCTATATTGACAATCGTGCGGTCCAGCTTCTCTTCGATATAAGGCTTTTTCGCGACCACGGACACCTCCTTTAATTCCTTGCCTGCCGGGGTCAGGATAATAGTTGGCAATTGAATGGATCTGACCTCATCTAAATCCACGCCGACCACTAATTTATCCATCCCTGTTGCGGAAACGTCGAGCCGGTAATTGCCTTTTTCCGCTATCGTCAGTTTGAAATACCCACCTGTATCCGCCATAACGGGCTGAATGACCCTGCCCGGTGCCGTCTTTTCGACTTCGATCGTGGCAAATTCAATACTCTGTTGATCACTGCCAACCACCCTGCCTGTAATTTCATACACCGGCTTCTGATTGATCCGCTCCAGCAGGATATGATTGTCGATCTGGCGGAAATTAAGAGAACTATTCTGCAGCAATTCATGAAGTGTCTTTTCAATGGTTCGCGTTGCCAATGGCAGGTACATATGTTCCAGGGAACCGATATCCGCTTTGCGATAATAAAAACGGAAAATAGTCTGCTCTTCTATTTTCTTTATCGCGGCTTCGATGTTCTCATCTTTAAGGCCTAAGGTGACACTGTCCGAAGCTATATTCTGTCCTTTAAGAGGAAGCAAGAATAATAACTGAAAGACAACCCATAGCAATGGTCTCATCGATCGATTCCCTTTCGTCGGGGTACGAGTCATCCCCTTCCGCATTTTTGCAGCATTATTCATACACTTTTTTTAGGGGGGTATTATTTATCAGTCGCATCCGGGGCCGTCGATCAGGATGCTTCCATCCGCTTTCGTCTGGTAGGTGACGTTGTTAAAAGTGCAGATCACTTTCAATATTTTATCCAGCCCTTCGCCTGATGAAGCAGTACCGGTAAACCGACAGTTCGAAATCCTGTTATTGCTAAAGTCGATCTTTCTATGAAAACGTTGCTCCAGCTTTGTCGCCGCTTCTGCCAAAGTGATATCTTCAAAATGAAGGTCGTCCTCTTTCCAGGCTATAGTTTGCGAGACATCAACATTGCTTCGGACAGCCACTTCACTGAGTTCGTTGACGCTGATCTGCTGGTTGGGCGTGATGATGCCCAAATCGCCTTTGCTACCCGATACCTTTACCCTGCCCATTGTGACGGTTACCACGACGGTATGAAGGCCTTTATCTTCCCGGATGTTAAATGCCGTGCCCAGTACGGTGGTAATCACCTTGCCTGTGTGGATGATGAAAGGCCTGGATGCATCCTGGCGGATATCAAAATAAGCTTCCCCGAACAGGTACACTTCCCTGGGGCCGCTGCTAATGGCCTGTGGATACTGTAGCTCCGAACCTTCATTGACCCATACCATGCTGCCGTCAGGCAGCGTGATTTGTTTCTTCTGGTGAGCAGGCACCCGCAGGGCGGTGAGCGTTTCAAACTGTTTGCCTTGCCTGCCTTGCCATAAGGCGTAGGTCAGCGCCACGGCGATCAGCACAGCAGCAGCCGCCGAAATACGCAGCCACGAACGCCTGTAAGGGCTCATCCTGACGACCTTTTCATCTTTGGTATGGATAGTAGCCCGGATTTTGCTGAAAACGTCCGCTACCCATTGCTCCCTGTCCTGTTCAGGCAATTTTTTCCAGGCAGCCTGGTCAAGCTCATGGTTTTGCAGCCAGTTTTCCACCCGTTCGCGTTCTTCGGGGGATACGTGGCCGGTAAGATACCGTTCAAGCAGGGCGGCGATATCGTTTGATGACATACAATACTGATTTTATAGTTGTCGTATTAACGGGTGGTTGGTACTATGGGAGGAGAAAAAATTTAGCGGCCGATCCAAACTAATAAGATCGTCGCACTGAGGCCGGGCAGTGATTTCCGGAGATGCTGTAAGGCGGTGGATAATTGATTTTTGACGGTCTGTTCCGAGCGACTGAGTTTTAATGCAATGTCCTGGGTGCTTAGGTTTTCTTCGCGGCTTAACCGGTAAACTTCCCGTACTGCAGGAGACAGTTGACTGACGGAGTCTGCCAGTGCCTGCTCCAGTTCTTTGGCGGCGAGGGTCTGCCCTGTAGTGTCCGCGCCATCCGTCGAAAGCGCCTGTACTGCCTGTGCATATTCTTCCCGCGTAATATTTTTACGGATCTGGTCTATAACCCTGTACCGAACGGCAGCGAACAGGTAGGCAGACAGGTTGCCGGTGACCGAGATTGTTTTGCGCCTTTCCCAGAGAGCAACAAAAAGATCATGGATAATATCCCTGGCATCTTCCAGGCCAAACAGTCTTGATCCGGCAAAATCCGCAAGGCCGCTGGCATACCTGCGGTATATCTCCGCGAACGCCGCCCCATCGTCTTTTTTCAGAAGAACGACTAACCGGGCATCATCTAATGAAACATATTCGATCATAAATCTGAAACGAATGTAATGGCTAGGATCAACAATTCAATAAAAAAGGATCCTCAATACTTTCTGAAATACTCTTCAATCAGCTGAATCGCCCTTCCTCAAGCCATCTTCGGTCGCGATGCCTGCAGCCACGGCAAGGCAAGTTCCGGTTATCAAGTCGTCTTGCGCTGCACCAATGGCCCGGAGCAGCCTTTCAGGTGAAAGTTTGCTGAAAGGCAGATGGAAGCCCAGTTTTTTCTATTCGATCATTTTGCCGTTGACGGGCTGGTCGGCGAGTATCGATACGACGATGATCGGGGTGCCGCTGTGCAGGGCGGCGGCAACGGTGCCAATGCCACCGTGTATAATTGCGGCGCTGCAATGGGGCATCTGATTAATGGTTTTCGAAAAATGGTGCGATGGGCTCGTGCCCTTTGTTTGTAAAGAAACGAAAAATCAGGCTCGGGTACCCCCGTATTTAAACCCTATTTTTGAGGAAGTTAGGGCAAAGCAGAATCGCCCCCAGGGGTCTTTTGAGGGTCTGGATATATACAATCCTTAGTCAATTGCTCTATTCAATTGATCCCAATTTTAGCTATACTTTGGAGGGTACGGCTGTGTCATTCAGCTTAGACGGCGGGCATAACGATCGTGAACGGCACAATAACCAATGTGTCACACAATAACCAATGTGTCAACAGTAAAAATCGATATGTTTATACTAGTTCTTTCTATAGTCTTCTGTCCGGATTTGAAATATGAAATTAGCTCCTCCTTTGGAGTTTAATCATTGGGATTTCGTACAAGAAATTCGTTAAAATGGTGAGTTCGACGGAATGAACCGTTTAGTGTCCTTTCAGTGTCCTATCAAAAATCAATAAATATAATGGGTTGAAAAATAGCCTGTTATTCAAAATTGCATGATCCAATCCAGGTCACGAAGCGACAATTTGAAGTTAGCAATAGGGCGCCGCGAACCATGACTTCGTCTTCGGCAGGCTTAAATGACCTCAGCTCCTTCAGGGGGCTTTTTTCACCACTTTCACCCAATCCACCATCAGCCGGCTATGACCTTGTTTGATCGCCTCCACGGTAGGGGAGGGAAGCCCGTAATAGGGCTCTTTCACTCCGTTGATCTTCACTGGATAAGCGCCTCCCAGGGCAAAGTTCAGGACAAGGAATTGCGCATTATCGAAGGCCCATTTTCCATAATGTTCTGCCATCGTACGCGTAACCCTGAACATGGGGGCGCCGTCATATTTGAACAGCAGGCTGTCCGGCGTCCAATCTACCGCATAGACATGCCAATGGGTGACATCATCCCTGCCGGCGAAATAGAGCCTGTTTACAAACGGTGTTTCGCCGCTATAGCCGGGGCCATGTACCGCCGCGCTCGCCCAGTCATGTTCTCCGATATATTCCATCACATCGATTTCCCCCGCATCGGGCCAGTTCCCATTTCCCAGCATCCACCAGGCCGGCCAGAGACCCGCCCCCTCCGTCATGCGGATCCTGGCGGAAGCCTCGCCATAGGTGAACTCCACTTTTTCCCGCGTATTGATCCTTCCCGAGATGAAATCAAAGGATCTTCCTTCCGGGGTTTTAAAACCCGGGGCAAATCTGGGTTGCAGGACCAGGGCCCCGTTTGCGGCCCCATCGGCATCGGCGCCATGGACTATAAAGATGGTTGCTGATGAATCCACATAAGCCTGTTGTTCTTTATTCATCGTATTACCGGTGATCTCTACATTCCATTTGCTCCTGTCCAGCTCTTTGCCGGTAAAGTCGTCGAAGAAGATGGTTTGACCTACTGTTTCGCCCTTGTTTCCGAC
>JARLGZ010000021.1 GCA_031292515.1 Puia sp.
GGGAGAGAGTACATGTCGAATTATCTTTTTACGTCGGAGTCCGTTTCTGAAGGACATCCTGACAAGGTTGCCGATCAGATTTCAGACGCTATCCTGGATGCCATATTGACACAGGATAAGCATGCACGTGTTGCCTGTGAAACCATGGTTACCACCGGAATGGCGATCATTGCAGGTGAGATTACCACCAGCGCCTGGGTGGATCTCCCTGAGGTCGTTCGTCATACTATCCGGGATATTGGTTATAATTCCTCCGATATGGGTTTTGACTGGCAATCTTGCGCTGTCATTTCATCAATAGATAAGCAATCCTCTGATATTGCCCAAGGCGTTAATGAAGGCTCAGGGCTGGATCTTGACCAAGGCGCTGGAGATCAGGGTCTGATGTTCGGGTACGCCTGCGATGAGACGGATGTCCTTATGCCCCTGCCCATCACGCTTGCCCATCGCTTGACAAAACAGCAATCCGAGGTGCGAAAATCTCTTCGCCTGCCGTGGCTGCGGCCCGATGCTAAAAGCCAGGTTACTATAGAGTATGAGAACAATCGGCCAAAACGTATCGAAGCGGTGGTTTTATCGACCCAGCATAGTCCTGATATCGGCTATAACGAGCTCAAAGAGGCGGTTATGGAGGAAATTATCAAGCCGATTCTTCCTGTTTCCATGCTGGATGCGCAGACGAAATTTTTCATAAACCCTACCGGCCGGTTTGTTATCGGCGGACCTGTCGGGGACTGCGGCGTCACGGGGCGAAAAATCATCGTGGACACCTATGGAGGCAAAGGGTCTCATGGCGGCGGGGCATTTTCCGGCAAGGATCCGTCCAAGGTTGACAGGTCCTCATCCTATATGGGCCGCTACGTCGCCAAAAATATTATCGCCGCAGGCATTGCAACAGAAGTTGAAGTGCAGGTAGCATATGCCATAGGTATTTCCAAACCCGTCTCCATCAATGTCAACAGCTTTGGGACAGGCCAGATACCCGATATGCAGATCAAGGATCTCATCTCTTCTTTTTTTGATCTCAGGCCAAAGGCAATCATTCAACATCTGGATCTTCTTCGCCCCATCTATAAGGCAACCGCCTCTTATGGTCATTTCGGCAGAAGACATGAGAACTTCACCTGGGAAAATACTGATAAGTCCTTAGAGCTCAGAGCTGCAGCTGGTTTATCCTGACACCCTACATCCGGCAACAAACCGGCTTTTAAAAAATACTGAAGGATATATTATGACGAAAACGGACAGTGATTATAAGGTAGCCGACATCAGCCTGGCATCATGGGGCAGAAAGGAAATCGCCATCGCCGAAACAGAAATGCCGGGATTGATGTCCATCCGCGGTGAATACAGAAAAACCAAGCCCTTGCAGGGAGCCCGCATTGCCGGCTGTCTTCACATGACAATTCAGACGGCGGTTTTAATGGAAACATTGGTTGATCTTGGCGCCGAGGTACGCTGGTCTTCGTGCAACATCTTTTCAACCCAGGATCATGCCGCAGCCGCAATGGCTGCAGCAGGCATACCGACATTCGCCTGGAAAGGGGAAAATGAAGTAGAATTCTGGTGGTGTATAGACCAGACCATTTTTGGACCGGATGGTTGGCGGCCCAATATGATTCTGGATGACGGCGGTGACCTCACCCTGGTGATGCATGAAAAGTACAAAACTGAATTGGCTTCAATTAAGGGTATCAGCGAAGAAACAACAACGGGGGTTCACAGACTGAACGAAATGGCCAAATCGGGAAAACTGAAGTGCCCTGCCTTTAACGTGAACGACTCTGTGACAAAGTCAAAGTTCGACAACCTGTACGGATGCCGTGAATCCCTTATCGATGGCATAAAACGGGCAACTGATGTAATGATCGCCGGAAAAAATGCAGTTGTTGTTGGATATGGGGATGTGGGAAAAGGGTGCGCTCAAGCCCTCAGAGGAATGGGGGCTACTGTTTATATTACTGAAATTGATCCTATATGCGCCCTGCAGGCAGCCATGGAAGGCTACAGGGTGGTTTCCATGGATACAGTGGCAGCCATCGGTAATATCTTTGTTACCTGCACTGGCAATCTCAACGTGATAACCAGGGCCCACATGGAACTGATGCCGGATCAGGCCATCGTCTGCAATATAGGCCATTTTGACTCTGAAATAGATATCGCAGGCATCAGAGAACTGCCTTGGGAAAACATTAAACCGCAGGTTGACCATGTGATCTTCCCCGACGGGAAGAGGCTCATCGTTCTCGCTGAGGGGAGATTGGTCAATCTGGGCTGTGCTACTGGCCATCCCAGTTTTGTCATGAGCAATTCTTTCACCAATCAGGTTCTTGCCCAGATTGAACTTTGGACAAATCCCGGCAAATACGAAAATAAGGTCTATTTTCTGCCTAAAAAACTTGACGAGATGGTGGCACGTCTGCATCTCACGAAAATCGGAGCCCATTTAACGGAGTTAACGGATAAGCAGGCTGCGTATATCGGGGTGGACAAGGAAGGACCCTACAAACCGGAATACTATCGCTATTAA
>JARLGZ010000227.1 GCA_031292515.1 Puia sp.
GGCGTCTTGGTTCATGGGTTCAATGAGCGAAATCTTTTGGGGGAAATCTCACCCTAACCCTCTCCCCTCCGAGGGGCGAGGGGACCGCGTTGAGTAGATGGGAACGCACGACCATGAGTTGCGCAGCGATTTTTGATCTTTGCTACAGAGCAGCATCAGCGCCCGGGGCGGTACTTGCGTACGGCCACCGGGGGACGGGGCGGGCGAGAGAAAAAACGAGGATAGAAGATGGAGGATGGCAAAAAATAGGTGTAGCGGCTACATGACATGTTTTTGGGAATGAGGCAGCATCGGTTTGAGAATTGATGAGAGAAAGCGGATGCGGCCGGAACCGGCGAGACGAAATGACTGGTTCGAGCAAAACCTGATGTCTCCGGCGTGAACTGTTCCAAGAAGCAGCATTGCCGGACGCTTGTTTGCTTTCCGTCGCCCGAGTCTGAGACAATTTTTTTGGGAAAATGTTCAAAAAAATAGTTGAATTTATTTGCGGGGCGGGGGTTGCCGGAAAGGCGTGGGGGCTGATATTGTCGCTGAGTTTAATTTTAGATCCGGAATCCATTCGGAATGAGGGTTGATCGGGTTGGGGCAGGATGGGATGTGTAAATGACGAATGACGAAACCATAATGGCACCAGCGTGCCACCATGAATGACAAAGCTCGAATATCGAACGGGGGGGCGCAATGCGAGATGCATGTCATGGGGTGGCCACACCACAAAGTGCCAGCCGCGCGACAAACTCCACCTTGGCCGGGGTTTCGAGAACGAGAACGACGATGGAACCCAAGTTTATCCGGGTAAATCCGACCTAATCCGACCATAGAATTTTTAAAAAGTGCGAGCCGCCGGGCAATCATATGAAAACCAGATTAAACTGATGAATTTACGATGCCGGATTTACGCAATCCCCGAGATGAAGGGCACGATGGGAATACGCGGATCAGCCCCCTCTCTCCGGCTCTCTCCCCGTTGGGCGGGGCGAGAGGGCATATCTCATTTCGCGGGTTATCCGGGTGCATCCAATCCGGTTTTCGCGCAACGGAAATTTGTGAAAAGGCCAATGAAAACGCAAAAATTAAACCAAGTTAAACCAAAATTGACGATCTGCGAGGGATGATTTACGAGCGGCTCGAGGAAAAGGGCAAAAAGGACGCAAAGCCGAACTGGCAGGCGTTCCGTAGACTGGGTGCCCAACTTGCCGGGGCGGTGCCCGGCGCTCCAAAACCCCAGCAAATCCGGCCGAATCCAGGTAAATCCAAGTAAATCCAACCAAAAAAATTAAAGCGGTACTGGTGTCCGCCACCACGGCGCACGGTCCGAGCCGGACGCGCTGGCAAACATGAAATCCGCAAACATGATGAATCCTGAAATTTGCAAAAAGGCCAATGAAAACGAAAAAATTAAACCAAATTAAACCAAGTTAAACCTCTAACATTTACGATATGCGAGGGACGATTTACGAGCGGCTCGAGGAAAAGGGCAAAAAGGACGCAAAGCCGAACTGGCAGGCGTTCCGTAGACTGGGTGCCCAACTTGCCGGGGCGGTGCCCGGCGCTCCAAAAACCCGGCAAATCCGACCGAATCCAGGTAAATCCAAGCAAATCCAACCAAAAAATGAAAACAGGAGTCAGAAGTACTGGCGTACTGCCACCTTGGCGCGCGGAACAGGGCAACCACGGCGGGCTTTGAACCGCACGGCCACAGGCAAAATGACTAAAACCGAATGACGAATGACGAATGACGAATGACGAATGACGAATGACGAATGACGAATGACGAATGACGAAATAGAGGGCGCAGTCAGAACATAGGTAACACATATGGTTCAATACATGGGTAACACTAGGTTGGTTACAGGTTACACATTTGATTCAAGGGTGACCAGCTTCCA
>JARLGZ010000228.1 GCA_031292515.1 Puia sp.
CCAAAACCCCAAAACCCCAAAACCCCAAAACCCCGCTGGAAGAATCCGCACGATTCGTACTACATGTTGAAAAAAATCATTGTGGCACCTCGGGGGACTTTTTGCCATCTTCCGCCTTGGCCGAGTCCTTTTTCTTCTCCTCTTCCTCCTTCTTCGCTCCGGCAGGCGGGCTTGCCACCGCCATTTCCCAGTCGAAGCGCAGATCTTCAGAGTCCTTCTGCTTCAGCAGCAGATCTCGGAACAACTTTCTCAGATTAGCATAGTCGGGTTTCGCGTCGAAGGAGAGTTTGTAGCAAATCTCCAGGTACCGTCCGAACTCTTCCGGCAGGTTTCTGCACAGCGCCCCGAACGTCATCGCCTGCTTCAGGTCTCTCACATTCTCAAACCGCTCCTTCCTGGTCTTGCCCTTTGCGCCAAACCAGGGGAGCGAGCCTGCGGTGAGAAAGACCAGGACGTAGCCAAGAGAGAAGAGGTCGTCGCGACGACTTTGCTCAATTCCCATGTGTGCCTTTATGCTCGCGTACCGGGCCGTCCCCGTCAGCTTCTTCCCGTCGTGATCCCGGTACGGCACGTGTTTTCCAGACTTCGGGTCGACATACGACTTCGCCAGCCCGAAATCTATGATATGCACCGTGTGTGCGGCTGTTCCGGTTCCTAACAGGAAGTTCTCCGGCTTGATGTCCCGGTGGAGATACCCCTTGGAATGCACGTACTCGATTCGCTCTATCTACGCTGTGTCTCCGTAACACGGTTGTACTAGCTGATCGGCAAGGAGCAGCACGGTCTTGAGGCTGAATTTTCCCAGCCGCTTCAGCGTCTGATCGAGACTCTCTCCGAGTAGGTCCATCACCATCACGTTATACTCGCCCTCATATCCGCAGTGGTACACTTTCGGTATTCCGACTATCGGCACTCATTCTCTGTGTCTTCTCCTTACCAGCTGAGCCCAGAAGCTCGTAGACACGGGACTCGTGAAAAAGCTGGGAGGGCCGTGGGGCGCTCATGTGTTCCTATGGGTGAGTAAGGGGACAGTACCAATTTCACAGCACGAAGCTCGCCGGTGGCGATGTCTTGTCCGCTGTAGATTTCGCCGAAGCCGCCCATTCCGACACTGGCCAGCAGCTTGTACTTTCCGCCCGCTACCACTGTCCCCGTCGCCAGATTGAGTTTTATCATCGCTTATATTCCCCCTCAGATGTCCGCGCAATTTCTGCGGTCGGTCACTGCTTTTAGCGGTTCCAG
>JARLGZ010000229.1 GCA_031292515.1 Puia sp.
GATCGCCTGAAATTAAATATATAAAACAACAACTCGTAGTCAAATGATTTTTTGCACAGCATCGTTAGAATATAGCCAGGCCACATATCGTCAAAACATCATTTGCCAACGAGCCTGACACACTTTATGGAATACACCCGAAGGAGGGTGACAAGATCACCGCAGGTAATCTTGTCGTCCCGACCAAATTTTGAAACCCGCTCTGGTAACGGGTTTCATTTTTATGGAAATTTTGGGCTGTTATAATATGCTCAAATACTATGCTATTCGGTTCTAATCCCATCGTCTTCATACTTGTTTCTTGGCCCTTTTTTGCTTTTCTCTTCCTCTCCCATACTGTAATCTTATCCTTTTTATCGCTTTTTAGTTTTCAGCACTAATTTCATTTAAAATTTTCTTTATCAGAGAAATTTGTCCGAGGTGATAATATGTGTGTTCAATGATTCCGAGTAAGTTTCTGTAATAGTTACCGTACTTGGGATCCGCAAAATCTTCAAATAGTTTTGCCTCATCTGCTTTCTCAATTTGCTCGGCAAACAATTCTGCTTCTGTCAAGGTTTTGGTTACTAATTTGTGCCAGTCGTCGGCTGAGGTTATGGGCGGAAGGTCAAAACTAAATTTGTCGCTTGCATTTAATGGCTCTCCTTGTAACACTTTTAAAACCGGGTTTACGTAATAGTTAATATGAAAAACCAGGATTGCAATGGAATTTAAGTTATAAACTTTAGTTGTAGCTTGTTGCCAGGTCACATCGGCTATGGTATCTTTAAGATTAACCGTTGTCCAATTACCACCAAAATGAACGTCACGGAAGTGCCTTGCGATTTGTTTAATTGAAGTCATAAATTATTCTTGAATTAGTTAAAGCGGAAATCGTTTCGTCTATGTTCACTCTGTCGGTTATGATTGCAAATAACCGGCTTTAGTAGCCTGATGGCTGTTGCAGCTGATAAAAAAGAGAGCAAAGTTTAATCCGAAGAAGATTTGTATCATGACAAATAAGATTTTCATAACTATCGTCCAGGGTTTTTCCCAATTTAATGATTAATTGCTGGCGGTTACCTGGCGAATAGCCAATGGAGGGAATGGGGGGCGCGAAATAAGCTTCCGAAAATATTGGTTTTCAAATTGCTGGATTAGCTAATCGTCTCAGGTCAGCGACGAATTGGATTGACAATTGTACAGCCAGGTCGTCACTTCGCCTTTACAGAGAGGCTTTGTCGCAAACACCCCTCTAAATTGGCGCTCCCGACCCCTTCAGAAAAGGCAGGCGACCTTTACCTTTATTACCAAACATGCGAAAATTCGTATTGCCACCAGCCGCTCATTTACTTCATTAAATCCTGAAAAATGACATGCATAACCAAGACGGCAAAAAATCATAAAAGGACATTATTGTTCACTGTCATGTTATTTATCTCCCTACAGAATCTTGCTCAGGGGACCGCCGATTGGCACCTTGAGAAAATGCCGGTCGATCTGGAGACAGACTATGCACTCAGTGCCTTACCTCCCCATTTGCGCAATGACGCAACCGTCTATTTGCTGAATCCCCAAAAAGGTTACTATGTGAGACGTCAGGGATCAAATGGGTATATCTGCTTCATTGCACGCACCGAGTGGGAATGGAGCGACTACAGGAATGACCTTTGTACGCCCATCAGCTATGACGCCGAGGGTGCCAGGGTGATCTTTCCGGTGTACCTGGCTGTAGCAGCGATGCGTGCGTCTGGAAAATATACGGCCACTCAGATCAAAGATTCCATAATACACGGGATCACTGCCGGAGTATACAAGGCACCCTCGAAACCAGGCATTTCATATATGCTTGCCCCTGTTATGCGCGTATTCCCCGGAAATCCGGATATTAAAGAACCTATCACGATAAATATGCCCCATTATATGCTGTACGCTCCCTATTTGACTGAAGAGAATGCCCGGTACAAACACGGGACGGACGGACTGATGCTGGCCAATCCGGATAATGCGATCCTGGGCGACGGAAAGGGCCCCTATGGTTACGTCATTATACCGGCAAGCGATAAAGAAAAGGCAATAATAATCGATGAAGGCAAAGATCTATTGAAAAGACTTGTCGCATACAAGGCCTACTTTAAGACTGAACCGGGCGGCGGCCATCATCAGTGACAATAGCGTTCCAGGAGGGCTCCATACGAGTAAGCTTTACCAAACTTATCACTTTTACCAGGCTTACCACTGCTGAATGATAATGCAAACCTGGCCCTTCCAGGCGTCGGGAAGTGCCGGGCCTGACGGTGAGCACCACCGTGTTCGAACCATAGCGAACCCGGCAACTTGCACTGCCGTTTACATTACGGATGACGGCAGCCACCAGTTCCCCATTCTTCCACTCCATGCTTACTTCATATCCACCGCGGGCGCGAAGCCCCCTTACGGATCCATTCCTCCATTCGGTAGAGAGCGCAGGAAGAAGATGAATCTCCCCGTCATGGCTCTGCACGAGCGATTCGGCCACGGCTGCGGTAAATCCGAAGCTGGCATCGGATTGATTTTCTCCCGCATTGTGGAGGTTAGGAGCGAGACAATGCGCCACAAACTCCCGGATGGCCGGAGCTATCCGGTCAGGCCGTTCGAGCCGGGCCCATACGGCAATATCCCAGGCATCGGGAAAGCCTTCGTTTTCGCCGTGTTCAATCATCCCGTTTTCCACTGCCTTTGACAGCAGGCTGTCCCGGTGCAGCCGGATCGAGGAACCGGGGTAAAAGGCAAAATTGGGAGAGACGACATGCCCCGAGGGAGCAGGATCCCAGTCTTCGATCCATTCCTGCAGGGTCCCCCTTTTGCTGACCTGGTAAGGAGGCTGTCTGTCGAGCGCTGTTTTGAGCCGGTCCCGGAAGATCGTATCCACGCCTAACAGGATGGCCGCTTCCCGGCAATGCGAAAACAATTCCCGCATGATGGCGATATCCATCGTGGGAGAAGAAGACAAAAACGACAATTGATGATGATTATCATAGTAGCCATGTTCCGGGGACATGGAAAAAGGCGTCACGAGCCAGCCATGCGCAGAGTCGACAACAAGAAAGCGGAGGAGAAACGTAGCGGCACCTTTGAGAATGGGATAATATTCCTTCAGGAAGGTCCTGTCATTGGAAAACGCATAATGTTCCCAGATATCCTGGCAAAGCCAGGCGCCACCCATAGGCCACATGCCATACCTGGCCGCGTCGGTGGGCGCTGTGCCGCGCCATAAGTCTGTATTATGGTGCGTCACCCAGCCATCCAGCCCATAGTATTTCTTTGCCGTTTCCGCGCCGGTAACGGAAATGTCCTTCAGAAGCGCGAAAAGCGGCTGGTGGCATTCCGGAAGGTTTACCACCTCTGCGGGCCAGTAGTTCATTTCCGTATTTATATTGATCGTATACTTGCTGCCCCAGGGCGGGAGTGTCGTATCATTCCATATTCCCTGCAGGTTGACGGGCTGCCCCCCCGCCCGGCTCCCGGACACGAGTAAATACCTCCCAAACTGAAAAGCCTGAGCTTCCAGGCCAGGGTCGGTCGCTCCCTGTTTAAGGGCGGCAAGGCGTTGGTCAGTGGCAAGGGCGGTTTTGGCGGAATCGCCATCCAGGTCCAGGCTGACCCGTCCCATGAGGCCGTTGAAGTCTTCCAGATGTCGCCGGCGCAACCGGGACAGGCTTTCGCTCTTGACAGCGGCCAGGATGGCCGCACATGTCAGCCCCGGGCGTCCGCTGATGTCCTGGTAGTTACGATAGCTGGTCGTCGCTGTGAGGATGAAGGTCACCGCATCGGCCCCTTCGATATTCAGCGAAGAGTCCGTGAAACGAGATCGCCCACCTTCCGGACGGGCCTGCAAACAGGTGCGGAAAATTATCCCCCTCCCTTCAACGGGGGCTATCAGCCAGTAATTACCTATGGGTCCCCGCCAGGCTCCGTCCATAACGAGGTTATTGACATGGGCGCTCACCTTGCCGACATAAGGGCTTGTGAGCATGGCTCGCACGGATAGCGCGGCCGGCTGGTCTGCGGTTATCCGTACTACCATGACATGGTCCGGATAAGACATAAATATTTCCCGGGTGTAGTTGACTCCTTTGACCCGATAACGAATCTTTACGATTCCTGTCTTCATATCCAGCTCGCGGCGGTAGTCCGTCACCTCATCCGGCTCTTCCCGTCCTCCGGAACCGGCGGCCTGCGCCTCTCCTCCAAATGACAGGAGCAGGTCTCCGAGAGGCTGGTATGCCTGCTGCGCTTTGGGTTCGCCGAAGAAGTGATCATCCGCCATCTTCTCGGCCTCCTGGAAATGCCCTTCCGCTACGAGTTGGCGGATCATGGGAAAATATTCGATCGCGTGGGGCTTATTATAGTCATGGGGCCGGCCTGACCAAAAGCTGGATTCGTTGAGCGCGATACGCTCCCTGGCAATTCCGCCGAATATCATCGCGCCCATATAGCCATTGCCGATAGGCATGGCCTCCAGCCATTTGATGGCGGGTTGGCGATACCAGAGCGTCATCGAAGAGGTGTTAAACGTATCCCGGGGGATAAAAAAGACGGGGATAGCGGCGGTGGGCAGGGTGTACAGTATACCGAGGGTGCAGGCTAAGAACCGGCAAAGGCAAGAGTTCAATCGTTTCATATTTTTTCCTGTCTTACGAGCCATAAATATAAGACATGGACTTCACTACTTCCCGGTTTGAGGAGGCGTTATTTTCATTGGGTAAATCATTTTGATTGATACCTGGCCCGTTTTGCGGAAGACAGGATAAATTTTTGAATATCCAGCGTCTCTCTCTCACTCAAACGATTGCCGAAACGCGGCATCCCGAAGGGCAGGTAGGCCCCATCACGGACGATGGCCAAAAAGTTCCGGTGTGTCGTCGGAGAGGCAAAGGCCAGGTCGGGCGCCAACCCGCCTCCTCCATGCGCGATGACATGACAGGTAGAACAGTAACTCCGAAACAGTTCCCTCCCATGAGTGATCTCTTCGTTTGTCGCGGAGAAAGGAATCTCAGGTATTGACGTGACGATCGATTTGTTAAATTCCGGGAATTCTTTTGTGCCACCCAGCGTAAAAGTATATACCCTGCCCGGTTGCAAAGGAGCGGATTTAAACTTCATCCCTACCCCACCTCCCCAACCCGCCACGAGTGACACATATTGTCTGCCATCAACCATATAGGTCACGGGCGGCGCAATGACACCGCCTCCTACGGAAACCTGCCAGACGACAGCGCCGTTCTTCGCGTCATAAGCCACAAAGAAGCCATCGGCGGTTCCCTGGAATACCAGGTCGGAAGCCGTCGCCAATACGCCGCCATTCCAGTTGTTTTTTTGATCGACGCGCCAGATTTCCTTTCGCTGAACCGGGTCCCAGGCTATCAGCATGCCTCTGGGGTCTTTTCGGGAAGCGAGTGTATCCCTTCGGGTCGGCACAGAGGAGTCAAAGCCGATCGAGACATTCCAGCCATTGCCGACACCACCTCCCCTTTTGTTATATATCCAGTTTGGATCATGGCCATAGGTTGCTATGTTTTCTCTCGCGGGAATATAGACAAGCCCTGTCCTGGGGTTATAAGCCATCGGATGCCAGTTGTGGCCCCCGTCATAGTCCGGGGCGACATCGCTGTTTTCCTTTGTATAACGGGCAGACCTGTTCTCGAGAGGACGCCCCGAGGTCTGATCGACGCCTTTTGCCCAATTCACGTATACATAAGGATCTGCCGAAATAAATGCTCCGTTGGTCCGGTCCAGGACATAGAAAAAGCCATTTTTCGGAGCCTGCATCAGAATCTTTCTTTTTTGTCCTTTAAGGATCAGGTCCGCCAGGATGATAGGTTGCGTAGCGGTAAAATCCCAGGACTCGCCAGGTGTAGTCTGATAATACCATACCAACTGCCCGTTTTCCGGATTGATGGCCAGTATCGACGAAAGATAGAGGTTGTCGCCACCTCCCGGGCTACGGTAATTCCTGTCCCAGGGAGAGCCGTTTCCGGTACCCACGTACAAAAGATTAAGAGCCGGGTCATATGCCATGGCATCCCAGGCCGTACCGCCGCCGCCGTATTTCCACCATTCCCCGGTCCATGTGCGGGCCGCATCTTTCATGGCCTTTGATTCAAATGGTTTTGCTGGATCGCCGGGAACGGTATAAAATCGCCAGACCTGCTTTCCCGACAGGGCGTCATAGGCGGTAATATAACCGCGAACACCATATTCGGCACCGCCATTCCCGATGATAACCTTCCCCTGCACTATACGGGGAGCCCCCGTGATGCTATAAGGTTTTGTCGTATCCACCGTCATCACACTCCAAACGGGTATGCCTGTAGACGCATCCAACGCTATCAATCTCCCATCCAGTGTACCGACATATACCCGGCCTTTAAACAGCGCAGCACCCCTGTTAACGACATCGCAGCATGTCTTTTCACCATAAGAACGAGGTACCTGCGGATCATATTTCCAGATGACTGATCCCTTTCGGGTATCGATCGCGTATACCATGCTCCACGGCCCCGTCAGGAACATGATGCCGTCTGCCACCAGGGCAGTCGCCTCGAGTCCGCGCTGGGTGCCCAGATCAAGCGACCAGGCCAATCCCAGGGTCCTGATATTGTCTTTGTTGATCTGTGTGAGCGGACTGTACCTGTCTTCCGCATAATTTAGTCCATATGTCAGCCAATCCTGCTGCCGGTCGCCTGCGTGGACCAGCCGATCATCATCGATCGGTCCTGTAACCTGCCTGATATGCGTAGCCGACCCCGGTATGCCCATAAGGGCTGCCGTTTTCGAAGATGCGTTTGTCGCCTGTCCTGGCCTTCGGTTGCAAGCCAAAGAAAGCAAAAGGCATAGAAGAATAAGATGGCTATCGCGATTCATAGCTGCGTTTTTTCACTGGCTGGGAGAAAGAGCTATATCCTTTTATATTGAGCAGGCAAATAGCCTGTCAATTGTTTAAATGTCCGGATAAAATGGCTCTGGTCAAAAAAACCGCATTCATAGGCGACGTCCGTCAACGAAGCATCGGATGACTTAATCAGGTGCAAAGCCTTTTCCACCTTCAGCTTTCGCATATAAGCGCCCAGGGTACAGGAGAAAAACCGGGGGAAATAATGGGAGATGGTAACCGGATGTATTCCTGTAGCCAGGGAGAGATCATGCAGGCTTGGTGTCTCGTTCCAGCGATCGTTCAGCACTTCATAAATGATTTTCAGCCATGCCGGTATTTTGCCGGCATCTTTCCAGGATTCCGCCAGCTGCAAAAAATGCAGCAACAGCATATGTATGGAGGGGGAGGTGAACCCATCGTCTGCGACAATCTCTTTATGCACCTTGAGCATCAGGAACTTTGCATCCGGGGTCCGGGTGACGATGGCACCGAAGAGATCGTCGGACAATCCATACTGCCGAAAAAAGGCATCATCCATCTCGAGGTTGATATGCGTGGAATTGTACATATTCAGGATCTGGTGGGGCTCGCCGGCCATATAAAAGGTCGCTTTCCCCGGCAGGCGTTCATAGGATTCCTTTTTCTTTTCCGAACAACCGCCCTGGAGAACAAAACTAACATGTGCATTCACGTGACAATGCCAGGCGTCAAAAAATTCGTGCTGATCGTAAGAACTCACGCTGGCCAGCATCCCTTCATCCCGGATCTCTTTCCGGACGACGCCCACATATTCCCCTTTTTCCAGTACCTGCATGTGTGAAGAGGTTTATATCAGTAGCTTTTTTTGTATTATGTGTAAATGAAAGTACGTCTTTTTGCAGAACAAATCTAAGTTTTTGATGCAGAGCGGCTCGCTTGAAAATAATTGCAATTTTACTTCACACGGAACCGGTTTATATTAAAAGAAGAAAGATCTATACTGCTTTTTTCCCCTGCTATGATTTCTTTCACCAGCTTGCCGGTCGCGGCGGCCAGCGAAAGACCGAGCATGGAGTGGCCACCCGCAAATGCAACGTTTGCAAAGGCCGGATGCCTCCCGATATAGGGCAGTCCATCGGGGCTTAACGGGCGAAGCCCTTTCCACACGCGGGTCATTTCAGGAGGATCGATTTCCAGTCCCGGAAAGTAGGCTTTCGCGGCTTCATAAATGGCATCCACCCGGTTTGGGAGCACCCGGTCATTGATCCCGGTCAGTTCCATCGTGCCCCCCAGTCGCAAATCTCTTCCCATGGGTGTCACCGCCACCCTCCGCTCGACCAGGATGGCCGGATGACAAAGATTTGCGCCGATCTCAGGATAGGTTATGCTATAGCCTTTCCCGGGCTGCAGGAGCAGTCTGATCCCAATCATCCGTGCGATCTCCGGCAGCCAGGAACCGGCGGCCAGCACCCACTGTTCTCCCTCAAATTCCCCCTGGTCGGTGATTACAGACAAAACCCTGTTTTGTTCCATGCGAAAACCGATCACCCGTGTATTCAACCGGAACCTCACCCCTTTTGCGTCCAGCCGGGTCTTCAACGTCTCCATAAAATCCCCCGGGTGCAAATGACAATCTATGGGATAAAGGACGCCTCCAAGCACATCCACCTCCAGGTTTGGTTCAAGAGCGCTGATTTCGCCGGCATCGCAGATCTTCGCGCGGATCCCCAGGGCTTTGGCCTCTCCGGCTAATTGACGTTCCTTTTTGCCGGATGCCTCTGTCTTGTAGAGCATGAAGCAGCCATTTTCCGCCATACGAAAATGATTGCCCAGATCATCCCGCAGCGTGTTCATCAGTTCCCGGCTCAGTTGTAAAATGGCATGCAGGGGCGGGATATTGCGCTCCATGTTTCTCCTGGCCGCCGATCTCCAGAATGCCATGCACCAGCGAATCAGATCCCTGTCGAACCTCGGCTGAATATAGAAAGGACTGGAGGAGTCCAACATCCAGACAAGGGCTTTCGCGATTATATGGGGAGAAGCCAGCGGTATAAAATGACTCGGTGAAACATACCCGGCATTTCCGAATGAGGTTCCCCGCGTGATGTCCCCCTGGTCGATGATCGTCACCTCAAAACCTTCCTTCTGCAAATAATACGCACAGCAAAGGCCGATCACGCCGCCCCCTATAATCGTAACAGTCCCCGGCATTGTATGAATATTTTGATGCGATAAACCTTGACGGTTGACCCGGCAAAAGTAGCGACCGCCTCAGCGGGAAAATAGCACCAGATTAACCTTAATTTCATGCTATTCGGGTTTCAAACCGGTTCCTATCTTCGGAAAAACATCTACGATGACCATGAAATCCACCAATATTGCAAGGAGAGGAAGCACCGGATTTTGCTGGCTGTATTGTTTTTTGCTGCTCCTCGTAAACCCATCATCGGCACAGATCAAAACCTCCGCCGGCAAAAATATATCTCCGGGGTTCCTGGACGGGTTTCTGCGGAGACAAATGGATTCTCTGGGGATGCCAGGTTTGTCTATCGCCATCATCAATAATGACAGAGTCGTCTATCATCGGGCGTTGGGAGTAACGGTCATCGGCAAACCTGAAAAAGTAGACAATTCCTCTATTTTCGAAGTTGCGTCAATGTCGAAAACAGCCTTTGCATATTTTGTAATGAAGATGGTCGAAAAAGGCGTCCTGGACCTGGATACTCCTCTGTACCGGTATATGCCTTACCCCGATATCGCGCAGGATGAACGATATAAGCTGATTACCGCCAGGATGGTGCTTTGTCACCGGACCGGTTTCCCCAATTGGAGGTATTTTGAGCCTGCCGATACCTCGCTGCACATCAAATATGGAGATTTGTGGCTGAAATTCACCCCCGGCACTCAATTCGCCTATTCGGGGGAAGGATATCATTATCTGGCCGAAGTCATCGCCTTTCTGAATCATAGGGACCTCAAAACCCTTGATGAAGTATTTCAACGGGTCGTGGCCAGGCCCCTGGGACTAACCCATTTTTATTTCTCAGGGAACGGATACGTGAGCCTGCACAAGGTCAACGGCCATGTCAAAGGCCGGAGCGTGGGCAGACCCTGGCCGATATCCTTCCCTACCCAGGACTCCTCGGTATTCGGAGCCGCAGGCGGTCTGCATACCGAGGCGATGGATTATGCCCGTTTCCTGATCGCTTTGATGGAGCACAAAGGTATCGGAGCGGCCAGCCTTGACGAAATGCTCAGGGAACAGGTGCCCGTACCCCGTGATAATGACATCTATCTCGAAGAAGGTTATACAGCCTGGGGCCTGGGCATTGCGATCCGGCCCACTCGTTATGGAACCGCCTACGAACACGGTGGCAACAACGGGGATTTCCAATCGGGCTACTCCTACCTGAGAGACAGGAAAACCGGGTATGTCTTTATGACCAACTGCGACAAAGGAAATGAATTCGGCAAAAGGTTGAACGCCCTTATGGGTATTCCCTTTTCCACGCCGGGAAGCGGGCAGACATCCTCTCTGACAAAACCGGCGAGATCAAAAAAGAAGAACTCAATATCCCTATATCCTTCCGAAACCTGGCAAAAGGCGGACGATTATAGCGACTGGGATCCCAAAAAACTGGATGGCATCATGAAGTTTGTCATTGACAGTACCAGGGCTTCCGGCATGATGGTCATCGACGACGGAAAACTGGTCTTTAACTATGGAGATGTAAAGGAATTGAGTTATATCGCTTCCTGCCGGAAAAGCATCTGTTCGATGCTGTATGGACCCTTTGTGGGGAATGGGACCATCAACCTCAAAATGACCATCGGCCAGCTGGGAATCGATGATATCGGGGGTCTGCTGCCCATCGAGAAAACGGCGACGATCGATGATATTTTAACGGCTCGTTCAGGAGTTTTCCACCCTGCCAGCAATGGAGGGGATGCGCTCTATCTTGCTCCTGAAAGAGGAACAAAAACACCTGGGACTTTTTGGCTTTACAGCAACTGGGACTTCAACGTAGCCGGTTTCATACTGGAAAAACTGTCTGGCAAATGTATCTATGACCTGGTAGACAGCATGCTGGCCAGGCCTTTGCAAATGCAGGACTGGAACCGCAGCATACAACAACACATTGCCGGCGACTCGGACAAATCCGTTTACCCGACCTATCATATGTGGTTTTCTACGGAAGATATGGCGAGGATCGGATACCTGATGCTTCGCGACGGGCGGTGGAAGGATCAACAAATCCTATCTCCTGACTGGGTTCACAAAATAACCACCATGGTCACCACCCATCAGCAAGCCGTGGAAAACAAGGATGAGTATTCGATATTCGGATACGGTTATCTTTGGTGGCTCTGGGACAAGCCCTTCGACACCGGCGCCTTCGAAGGCGCTTATTCGGCGATGGGGTCTTACGGTAACTTTATAACCGTACTTCCTAAACTGGACCTGGTCGTTGCTTTGAAAACCAAAAGCGACTATGAAAGGACGACGAGCCTGGAATCCTACCTGCTGTTGCTAAACAGGCTGGTGGCGGCACATTTATAGACCGTTCGAAGTATCGTCATCCCTGTTCCATCCGGCTCACATTGTCAGCTAATTCATGTGCCAGGGCTCCGGAAATCATCCGGCAGCGGCCGGTTCAATAAATGCTCATGCAGGAACGGGTAGTCTTCCTGATAGGACTGCCTTCTTTTGGGAAGGCTCCAACTCCGCCGTACCACGGATGATCCGAAGCTACCTGTCGCCGTTCATTTCCTCAATAATTTATTTATCAAATTATTTATCAAAGCCTTGCGCGGAATGCAGTAGGCCGGCAACCAACATCATGAAAGCAGGGTTTTGCCTATCTTTATAAAAAAAACAATGGTAGCATTTTTAGGCATGGGTCTTCTGGGTTCAAACTTCACGAGAGCCCTGAGGAACAGGGGAATCGCGGTCCACGTATGGAATCGCACACCGTCAAAGGCACTGGCTCTCGAACAATACGGAGCAAAAGCATTTGAACATGCAGCCGATGCCGTAAAAGGAGCGGACACCATCCATCTCGCGCTAAAAGACGATGCCACTGTCGATGAGATCCTTGCGAAAGCAAGCCCCGGATTCAGCCCCGGAGCCACTATCATCGATCATACTACCACTTCGGCGGCAGGAGCAATATCGAGGACCCGGGCGTGGAAGGATCACGGGTATACCTACCTGCACGCGCCGGTATTTATGGGGCCGCAGAATGCGCTCGAGGCTACCGGTTTTATGCTGGTATCCGGCGATCAGGATACCATTCGCAGGATGGAACCGGAATTGTCCAAAATGACGGGAAAGATCCTCAACTTTGGCGCCGAAGAAGGCCGGGCGGCCGGGATGAAGCTGATCGGCAATCTCTTCCTGGTGGCTTTTACCGCCGGTATTGCGGACACCCTGTCGCTGGCGAAAGCCTTGCATATTCCCGTTAGCGATATCCTGACCCTTTTCGATTCCTGGAACCCTGGCACCCTCCTGCCCGCCCGGATCAAAAGAATGACGGCAGGCAGTTATGATCAACCAGGCTGGGAGTTGAGTATGGCTCGAAAAGACGTGGGGTTGTTTATGGAAGCTGCCCGTCAAGGCGGAACAAATTTAGCCGTAATTCCCGCAGTGGCCGCCGAAATGGATCGCTGGATCGAAAAGGGGCATGGGAACGACGACTGGACCGTAATAGGCAAGGAATCGGCCTCCTAAAAGAGCGCGGGAAGCTCAAATCCCGGCTTAATAGGCATAAATATATCCCCCATCCACCAGGCCTTTTGAAATATCTTTCACCGTAGAGGAACGCAAAGTGAGACGCGTGTTCCCGCTGCCTTCGGTCAGATCTTTGCCTTTGCCCCTGGCATCCAGCTGAGCGGTCCATACAGAGAATCGCGTCTTTGGATCTACCAGGTAACACTGGAACATCGATTTTGCCGTGGTGGGAGCTTTGAATTTGTCCCGGTGGTTAAAATAATAAGGCGAGGTGCTGAGCCGTGTGCCCGTATTGTAGGCTGTATGGGAATACCTGGTGAAGTCGACGAGCAAAACGGCCTCTATCCTGAGACTGTCGATCTGATTCGTAAAGTCGGCGTAACTATTGTAATCGTAGGTGAACAGATCGCCCGACTTTATGATTTTTGTATGGGAACTGGACAAATATTCGGAAAGCAGATTCTCCGCATCATTTCTGGCGACGAATTTACCCGTATCCGAGAAAGCCGGCCGGACGCAGATATTGTAGGTCGTCGAATCCAGGAAATGGAAGTCTATATTCCCATCCACATAGACGACCATGACGTTCTTAAAGGGCCTGGGGACCTCCTTTTCATCGATCACCCTCACCAAAGGAGCCGCGCAGCCGGAAAGGAATAAGATACCAGCCAGAAAATAAAAGAATCCCTTCATAAATATACACGGATAAGTGGTATTATATGATTCATTGAATCATTACCATTCCGAGGGCCCGAAGATAAAATAAATTATCTGGTTATCCGCTGTCCACTGGCTACCGGTTACCGGTTATCTGTTTACCTGCCTTGTCAGCTGGGCCATGTCCAGCGGGCTATTATAAGTTTTCAGGGAAGCCGCCAATTTTGTCAGGATACTCTTCGCGTGGAGAAGATCGTTTGACTTAAAGACAGGCGCATTGATGTCGACGACCTGGTCGAAGAAGAGGGTGGAAAAATAGATCTGTCGGCTCACCAGTTTGTAATCCTTTGGCATGTCAAAATACCACACCAGGAATAAATGCCCTTTCAGGTTCAGCCATTCTGTCTGGAGGTTGGTGTATCCGTGCCGCAACTTCTTCTTGTAGAAATCCAACTCGTAATTCATATATTTTGTGAGGACCTCTCTCTCTTTTTCGGGAGTCAGATTTGTAAGATCAGTGTGCTCGGGAACGGGTACAAGCGTGGACTGTACGATCTGTCTGTCGATATTGGCAAAGCCG
Source organism: Puia sp. (assembly GCA_031292515.1). Classification (GTDB taxonomy): domain Bacteria; phylum Bacteroidota; class Bacteroidia; order Chitinophagales; family Chitinophagaceae; genus Puia. The sequence continues at coordinate 13,843 of JARLGZ010000229.1, forward strand.
GGGAGATCGGATGGCTTCACTGACCTGGTCATAATATCCATCGTATAGGAACGGGTTTTCCCCGAATAGAGAAGCAGTGACTTCTTTTTACCCGTTAACAAGGAGGCATGCACATCATCGCGCTGCGAATCCTTCTGGGAAAAAGCAGCAAAAGCCATAGAAAACAGCAGGAGCAGGATAGTGGATTTCATAGTAAGTTGTTTAAAAAGAGGTTGGGGCCCTTATGGACCCCACCTTGTATTCGTCAAATTGATTTCAATGCTTATTCAATGCCGGCTGCTATTCATTCAACTCTGTTCAACTGTTCAACTCAAATATTATTTTTTCCTTCCATTTAATCCCCGCTCTTTATCTAGCCCTTTTACCCGTTAAGAACGGTAGATTGAGTTAAATATTTTTTAGAGGGATAGTAAATAAAGAAACAAGTACCATTTTTTACGGCCGGGATGATAAGGGAGCTCATTTCTTCGGGAACGGCCGGACAACCGAAGGTCGTACCCATCACGCCATATTTATGCAAAATCCTGAGGCTGACATAAGAAGCACCGTGTATCACGATATTCCGTTCGTTTGCGTGATCATTGAACCCTTTATCAAGACCTTCTATCCTCAGAGACAGACCGTTAACACCAGTGTAGGTCTTCCGGGTCACATAAAAACCAAGGCTGCTCTTGCACGATTCGGGCCTGTTGGAAAAGGAGTTTGCATATTCTTCACCGGAGTTAATACCGTGAGCAACATACGTGCGGTAAAGAAGCTTATGACTGTGGATGTCGATGACATACATTCTCCTGCTGCTGGAAGACTGGCTGAAATCACAGATAGACAATACATCCGTCCTCTGCAGAAGTCCTTTCTTGCGGAGTTTGTAGTACCCGATCATTCCATATTCAAATGCCTTCTGGCTCAAACCGGAATCCTGTAATTCCATATCGTTGTAGATCACTGATGCCTGGCTGATCACCATTCTCAGTTCCGCCTTCTGGGCAGCCGCCATTTCCGCTCTCCTGGCAACCATCTTCAACCTGGCAGCTTCCTTTTCCGCTTGCACCTTCGTCATTTCCGCACTGTTGTTGGCATACAACGGCATCGCGGCGATCCGGTAATGAATGATATTGCGGATCAGATCGGCGGTGTGATAGCCGGCAGCCGATGCTGTACCCAGTGTCTCGTTCGAAGATTCCGTATTTCCATGTACGAACATGGCCGGACCCGTAATGAATAACAAGAGAAGAGAAAGTTTGCTAAGGGTAGTTTTAAAGAGTTTCATGAGCTTGGGGATTTGTGTCAGTAAAGGCAATGCCCATACCAAACGATAAAAAATTGACAATCAACATTTTAAAAAACCACAAATCCAGAATCCATTCCCATCATGGGAAATATTTCCAAAATAGAATAAGATGTCCTGTATCTGCGCTGATTCCCCGGCCGGAATTCAATGCATTTTATCTTTACATTTACTTACCCGGCCTGTCAGATGGCAAAACAAACCGGCAAAAGAAAAACCGCCCCGGCCCTATTGCGAAATTCACACAACACTTTGCCACCAGTACAACATTCGAAGCTACACGGGGAATCGGAACAAAACGGGTTAACAGAATTGAACGGGACGCCAATAAATGAAGCCCTCCATAAAATAAATAAGACGGTCCAACAAAATAAAACAATGGGAAGCGGAGATACAATAAGGCAAAATAACAGAAATGCGGTAAGTCAAAATACCTATGATGCCATCGTTATCGGTTCCGGTATCAGCGGTGGCTGGGCCGCCAAAGAGCTGTGCGAGAACGGACTGAAGACGCTGGTCCTCGAGCGTGGCAGAATGGTGAAGCATCTGACCGACTATCCCACCGCAACTATGAATCCCTGGGATTTCCAGCATCACGGCCGGCTGCCCGCGGAATTCAGGGATCAAAATCCCATCATTTCAAAATGCTATGCCCTCGACGAGGGTACGCGGCATTTTTTTGTAAAAGACCGGGAACATCCGTATATACAGGAGAAGCCTTTCGACTGGATACGCGGCTACCAGGTGGGAGGAAAATCGTTGATCTGGGCCCGGCAAACCCAAAGATGGAGCGACTATGAATTCAACGCACCCGCAAGGGACGGATTCGCTGTTGACTGGCCCATCCGCTATAAGGACCTGGCGCCCTGGTACAGCTACGTTGAAAAATTTGCCGGTATCAGCGGCAATGCCGATGGGATCGAGCATTTACCGGATGGCGAGTTCCTGCCCCCTTTCGAGCTCAATTGTGTGGAGAAACATATCCAGAAAACGGTTAGTGAGCGGTATGCCGATCGACAGGTCATTATCGGGCGCTGCGCCCATCTGACACAACCTGCCCCGATCCATCTGGAACAAGGCAGGGGTCAATGCCAGGCAAGACATCTCTGTTACCGGGGATGTCCTTTCGGGGGCTATTACAATTCCAACTCCACGACCCTTCCCTGGGCGGAGCGGACGGGAAACCTTACGATCCGGCCCCATTCCGTCGTTCATTCCCTTATTTATGATGAACGTTTGAACAAGGCTACAGGTGTCAGGGTGATAGACGCGGAGACCAAACAGGTGCTCAGCTTTTTTGCAAAAGTGATCTTTATAAACGCGGCCTGTCTGAATACAAACCTGCTTCTCCTCAATTCGGTATCGCACCGGTTCCCCGACGGGTTTGGCAACGATCATGGATTGCTGGGCAGGTATATCGCCTTCCACTTGTACCGGGGCAGCGCCGGCGCCCGGATAGAGGGATTCCTGGACAGCTATTATTACGGTCGCAGACCGACACAGGCTTTTATGCCCGCATTCCGGAATATAAAGAAACAGCATATGGATTTTCTGAGGGGATATATGCTCACATTCAGCGCGAGCCGCAAAGGCTGGCGACAGGGTTCGGGGGAAGAAGGACTGGGCGCAGGCTGGAAAGAAGGGATCAGCGAAGCCGGAGAATGGGTGATCTCCTCCGGCATGCAGGGCGAAACGATTCCGAAATATGAAAACCATGTCAGACTGAGTAAAGACCACACGGATGAATGGGGAATTCCCCAACTGATCACCTCGATCGGCTATGACGAAAATGATGAAAAGATGTTGAAGGACGTGCTGGTGCAACAGGCAGAAATCCTGGAAAGAGCGGGCTGCAAGGATATCCATACGAACGACAGCCACCAGGCTCCGGGGTTGGATATCCACGAAATGGGGGGCGTCAGAATGGGAAGGGACCCGAAGACATCCCTGCTTAACGAATGGAATCAGTTCCATACCTGCCCCAATGTCTTTGTGACGGATGGCGCCTGTATGGCATCTACCGGCAATCAAAATCCCTCTCTAACGTTTATGGCGCTTACCGCCAGGGCCGCCAATCATGCGGTCAGTGAACTAAAAAAGCAAAACCTCTAATGGAGAATCTAAAAATAGCGACCGCTCAGTTCGAGAACCGGAGCGGAGACAAAGACTACAACCTCGGGGTGATCGAAGATCTCTCCGCTAAAGCGGCGCTGCAGGGAGCCCGGGTGATTGCCTTTCACGAATGTTCCGTTACGGGATATAGTTTTGCCAGGAAGCTGTCCCGGGAACAGATGCTCGGTCTTGCCGAGCTCATCCCAGAGGGAGAAAGCATTGGAAAGCTTGCTGCGATTGCAGGCAGACACCGGATCACGGTCCTGGCCGGTCTTTTTGAAAAGGACAGGGACGACAAATTGTACAAGGCCTATGTTTGCGTAGACGGCAACGGCCTGGTTGCCAAATACAGGAAACTTCATCCCTTTATCAACCCGTATCTCACACCGGGCGATAGATATTGCGTGTTCGATCTGCATGGATGGAAATGCGGGATCCTGATCTGTTATGACAATAATGTCATCGAAAATGTGCGGGCGACGGCCCTGCTGGGAGCAGATATCATCTTCATGCCGCATGTCACGATGTGCACCCCTTCTACCCGTCCGGGCGCAGGATTTGCAGATCCGGCTCTATGGGCCGGGAGGGAAACCGATCCAACGTCGCTGCGGCTTGAGTTCGATGGCATGAAAGGCCGTGATTGGCTGATGAAATGGCTGCCCGCCCGGTCCTATGACAATGCCGTCTATTCGATCTTCTCCAACCCGATCGGCATGGATGACGACCAGCTGAAGAATGGCTGTTCCATGATTATCGACCCGTTTGGCGATATCATCGCAGAATGCAGGGAACTGGGAGACGGACTGGTGACGGCTGTCTGTACGCCGGACAAACTGACAAAAGCCGGCGGATACCGGTACCGGAAAGCCAGGAGGCCCGAACTTTACAAGGATATCATCGGGCAAGCCCACCAGTCTGAACAAAAAGTGATCTGGCTGGAGAGCTGATCCTATTTTGAATGCAGGGTTAGCCAAAGATCTCATTCAGAAGACCGGCCAGCCGGACGCCGGCTTTCAGCAATTGTTCGTTCAGCGTGGCGAGATGATCGAAATTATAGCGGTAACCCAGCTTTTGACCCGGTTCGTTGATCTCTCTGTATAACTGACGGCTGATGGTATAAGACTCAAATATCCATTCGGAGAGCGGCTGTTTTTGCCAGGAGAGACGCTGCGCCGGGCTCACGTGGTTGATAGCGGCAATATACTCCGTATAACTCAGGAGCTGATGACCGATCAGCTTCTCATCCCATACATTGTGAAGGTTTGCCGGTTCGTTAAACCATTGCACTTTGATCGTGTTGCCACCCTGATCTTCGGGCCTGCCGACGTGTAACGGCTGATGAATATCCCCTACGATATGGACCAGGAGACGGAGATAAAACAACTGTTTGTCTTTTGGCAGTTTTTTGTTCTTTAGTTCCCGGACCAGGAAATTAATCTTTGTATAAGCATCCGTGGCCGTGTCCGTTTTGAAATATGCCTGCACGTCCGGATAACTCAGACTATCTCTCATGTCGACATAGTGCCAGGGCGAAAGATAGCTATACGAAGGTTCCGACTTTATAAAATCGGCCCAGTTGGATGTCATGGCAAGGGTCTCGGTTCCCAATATCTTTTGAATTTCCACCCTTGCCTTTGGCGTTAGCCAGGTGTCGGCGATACCGCCTACAATCCGATGACCTAACAGGCCCCAGGCACCGGCATGAAAAGGCAGAAAAAAGAACGGGAGCAGCCAGGCGGAGCATGATCTTCTTGGAGTGTTCATGATATTATATTTCACAGATTCTTACGATCAGCGGCGGTCGGGGAAGGAGCAAATATATCGAATGGATATTTAATGATGGGGGGCCGTTTCAAGGGAAATAGCTTTTTTATAATAACTTAACATATCTTATCTTCGCGCAATTCTTTCCTCGATGAAGATCCTTATAAAACAGGCTTTTATAACAAATCAACGGTCCCCTCATAACGGAACAATCCAGGATATCCTTATTGAAGGAGGCGTCATTTCCGCCATCCGTCCATCGATCTCTGAAGCGGCGGACATTCTCGTCGATCATCCCGGGCTGCATATTTCAACGGGATGGATGGATATCTTTTCCAATTTCGGCGACCCCGGCTATGAATACAAGGAGAATCTTGAAACGGGAGCGGCCGCCGCGGCCGCGGGCGGCTATACCGACGTATTCGTGATTCCGAATACCCTGCCGGTCGTAGATACGAAATCCCAGGTGGAATATATCCGGCAGAAATCCAGGTTGCTGCCGGTTGCGATATGGCCGATCGGCGCCGTCACAAAAGGTCTCCAGGGCAAGGACCTGGCGGAGATGTACGATATGCGCAATAGCGGAGCGGCGGCTTTCAGCGACGGCACCCTGCCGGTACAATCCCCGGGCCTGCTGCTAAAGGCCCTCCAATATATAAAGACATTTGAAGGCGTCATCATACAGATCCCTGACGACAAGACCGTCGGCTCTAACGGCCTGATCAATGAAGGCGTCGTTTCAACGCGGCTGGGGCTGCCCGGAAAACCGATGATGGCCGAAGAACTGATCATCGCCCGGGACATAGAACTGGTTCGTTACACCGGTTCAAAGATCCATTTCACCGGCGTCACTTCGCCAAAGTCCCTTGAATACATCAAACGCGCCAAAGAGGAAGGATTGGGCGTAAGTTGTTCGGTGACCCCCTATCATTTGTATTTCACGGATGCCGATCTTACCGGGTATGACACCAACCTGAAAGTCTACCCGCCCTTGAGAACCGGGGCTGACGTAAGAGCCTTGCGGAACGGCGTGATGGATGGTACCGTCGACTGCATAGCTACCCATCATTTCCCCCATGAGTATGATAGCAAGATACTGGAATTCGAATATGCCAGGTACGGAATGACGGGGCTTGAAACTACCTACTCGGTATTGAGAACGGTGCTGCCGGATCTTGGCAGCGATCGCATGGCGGCCCTGTTAAGCGAGAACCCCGCAAAAATCTTCGGTTTCGAGCGGGCGCCGATCGCGGAAGGCCAGCCTGCCCGCCTCACCCTCTTTGCCCCTGCTGCGACGAGCCTGCTACAGGAAAATACAACCCGTTCCAAGTCTAAGAATACGCCCTTTATCGGGAAAGAGCTCAGCGGAAGGGTAATCGGGATCGTCAGTGGAGACAAGCATGTACTCAACAACCAACCCACCAATCCTCTCTAAAATTTGCTTCTTATGGAAAAAAAAATAACTTCCCATATCACGAAAGGGCTATTTATAGTCCTGATCCTGGCCCTGCTTGACGTGGTAGCCGGCATCTGGGACTTTAAGCTTGCTTCCTGGTTCAGATGGATTCCGACACTCGTATTATTTGCAGCCGTGATCGGGTCCTCTATACACTATGGATCGCAGAACAATTATAGGGTCTCTTTCGGCGATCTTTTCGCCTACGGTTTTAAGACGACCGCCGTAGTTGGTTGCCTGCTTATTTTCTATACACTCCTTTCCATTTTTGTCCTTTTCCCCGAAACGAAAGAAATAGCCCTGCAGCAGGCCAGGTCTGAAATGGAGAGAGACGGAAAATTGACGGAAGAGGCGATCAACCAGGGTCTGTCCATCACCCGTAAATTTTTTGTCCCTTTCGCCATCGCGGGGGCCCTGTTCGGTACGATCCTGGTTGGAGCCCTGGGCTCCCTGGTCGGCGCCGCCGTCACCAGGAAGAATCCTGTCTCTCCTTTTGAAACGAATACTAAGTAACCCAGCATGGATGTATCAATAGTCATACCTGTATTTAACGAGGACGAATCTGTCCCGGAGCTATGCGCCTGGATACAAAGGGTCGTGCGGGAGAACGAGTTCTCCTACGAAATCATCCTGGTCGATGATGGCAGCACGGATAACTCATGGGAAGTCATCACCTCGCTGCACCATTCCGATCCGAATATAAAAGGGATCCGGTTCCAACGGAACTATGGCAAATCCGCCGCCCTGAATGAAGGATTCAGGATCGCGCTTGGAAGAGTCGTGATTACCATGGATGCAGATATGCAGGATAGTCCCGACGAGATCCCGGCCTTGCGAAACATGATCCTGAATGAAGGGTTCGACCTGGTGAGCGGCTGGAAGAAAGTCCGTCACGATCCGTTATCAAAGACGCTGCCCTCTAAATTTTTCAACAGGACAACCGCCGTGATCACGAAGATTCCCCTGCATGATTTCAATTGCGGGTTAAAAGCATATCGTAATAAAGTCGTAAAAGGCATCGAGGTCTATGGCGAGATGCATCGTTATATTCCCGTGATCGCGAAATGGGCAGGGTTCAGGAGGATCGGGGAAAAGGTCGTGCAGCACCGGGCGAGGAAATACGGCTACACCAAGTTCGGGGGTCTTGGGCGTGGCCTGAAAGGCCTGCTGGATTTAGCCTCTATCATGTTTGTCGGCAAATACGGGAAACGCCCCATGCATTTTTTCGGCCCGCTGGGAGTATTGTGCTTCCTGGTAGGATTCGTACTATCCGTCTATCTTTTAATTGCCAAACTCAGCAATATGAGGGAATTCGGGCTGACGAACAAACCTCATTTCTATGGCGCACTGACGGCAATGGTCATCGGCAGCCAGCTGTTCCTGACGGGGTTTATCGCCGAATTGATCTCCCGCAATTCACCAGGACGGAATTTCTACCTAATCGAAGAGAAACTTGGTTATACCTCCGCCCGTGGCGATGGACCGACTGACTAGACCGACTGACTAGACGAAGTTGCTGAATTGACGGACTCATTGAATTGATAGATCTACTGAATAAGAGAAAGACAAATTTCCAGATGAAAGGAACCGTAATCATTATAGGGCCGGCACACCCGTTGAGAGGCGGGCTGGCCACGTTCGATCAGCGGCTTGCTACGGAATTCCTGGATCAGGGATATGACTGCACTCTTTACTCGTTTTCTCTGCAATATCCGTCCTTCCTGTTCCCGGGAACCACTCAATATTCCACCGACCCCGCCCCGTCCCGTCTGAAGATTGTCACCTGTATCAATTCCATCAATCCGTTTAACTGGCTGAAAACCGGCCGGGCACTTAAGAAGATGAAACCCGATACCATCGTCGTCAGGTTCTGGCTGCCACTGATGGGGCCCGCACTGGGAACTATCCTGCGGATCGTAAAAAAGAATAGGCATACGCGCATCATCGCCATCACCGACAACATCAAACCCCACGAAAAGCGCCCCGGCGATACGGCTTTTACACGGTATTTCCTGCGATCCTGCAATGCCTTTATCACCATGAGCGAAAAAGTCATGAAAGATCTGCGGACCTTCGAAAAGGACAAACCGGCCCGGCAGGTATTGCACCCCCTGTATGACAATTTCGGCGAACCCATTTCAAAAGAAGAAGCGAGAGACACGCTCCGCCGGAAAATGGGACTGCCGACAGGTTCTACCGACAAGATCGTTCTGTTCTTCGGGTTTATCCGGAAATACAAGGGCCTGGATATCCTGCTTACGGCCATGAGCGATCAGCGGATACGGAATTCCGGGATACGCCTGTTGATCGCCGGTGAATTCTATGAAGAGGAAAAGCCTTACAGGGAACAAATAGAACAAACCGGTATCGGGAGCGAACTCATCCTGGCAACGGAGTTCATACCCGATAATGACGTGAGATATTATATCTGCGCGGCCGATGTCATCATTCAGCCCTACCGGAACGCCACCCAGAGCGGTGTTACCCCACTCGCCTATCATTTTGAGAGACCGATGATCGTCTCCAATGTCGGAGGTCTTCCCGCCCTGGTGCCGCATGAAAAAGCCGGTTTGGTAGCAGAGCCCGAACCGACGGCCATCGCAGATGCGATCCTTCGTTTCTTTGAATTAGGTGAAAATTATTTTATTCCCCATCTTCGCAGGGAAAAAGAGAAATATTCCTGGCCGAAGCTGCTGGAGACCATTGAACAGCTCAGCACGATACAGGATTCTGGCGGAACAGGGAAAGACAAGTGATCGAACGATGAAAACGGATATCCAATTATGATATATAGAAGTAAAGCCCCTTTGCGGATCGGATTGGCGGGCGGCGGTTCGGACGTGAGCCCCTACAGCGATCTTTATGGAGGCGCAATTCTTAACGCCACCCTATCGCTCTATGCGTGCGCCAACATCGAACCCCTGGCGGAAGACAAGATCGTGCTGCAGGGTATCGACAGAAAGGAGATGCAGGAATTCGACTGGGCGCCGGAATTGCCCATTGACGGGAAACTCGATCTGTTAAAAGGCGTCTATAACCGGATACAACGTGACTACGGTTTGCCCCGCGCGGGGTTTAAGCTATCGACTTTCGTGGATGCCCCCGCGGGATCGGGGCTGGGGACCTCTTCAACACTGGTCGTTTCCATCATCGGTGTCTTTGCCGAGATGCTGCGTCTGCCCCTGGGTGAATACGATATTGCCCAGCTCGCATATGACGTCGAAAGAAAAGACCTTCAAATGGCCGGTGGAAAACAGGATCAATACGCGGCAACCTTCGGCGGCGTCAATTACATGGAGTTTTATGCAGATGACAAAGTCATCGTAAACCCCTTGCGTGTGAAACAGCAATACCTGTTCGAACTGGAGAATAATTTGCTATTGTACTATACCTCCACCAGTCGTGAGTCGGCTAAGATCATCAGTAAGCAGACCGAAAACGTCGTCAATAAAAAAGCGAAGTCCATCGAGGCTATGCATCAATTGAAACACCAGGCCCAACTGATGAAAGAAGCCTTGCTGAAGGGCAGGTTGAACGAGATCGGCGAGATACTGGATTTTGGTTTCCACCAGAAAAGACAGATGGCCGAAGGCATTTCAAACGAGCTGATGGAAAACATCTACGAGGCCGCTAAAAAGGCGGGGGCGACCGGCGGCAAAATATCCGGCGCGGGAGGTGGGGGCTTCATGATTTTTTACTGCCCGGCTATCTCCAAATATAACGTCATGGAAGCGCTTCATGCATTTGGCGGCTATTGCAAACCCTACCAGTTTGTAGATCACGGCCTCACGAGCTGGACCGTCTAAACCGTCTAAACAGGCAGAAAACGCAAACGGAGACCATGGGAACCGGAACCGGGTGCCTACGGCGCGAAGACCAGAGGACTGTTACGGTTTCGGACGCTTTTGGCGAATCTCTCACGGATTATAAGAAGAAATTAACGAATAGGGCAAAAAATATATCGAGCAAAAAAAAGAACTTGCAAAAGGATGGAAAATAAGGGCCGTGTGCCCGATCGCAGACAAAAAACAACCAATGAAAGACAAGATCAAACATATTATCCATGAATCGGCGGAGATCAAGAAGAAGATACTCGGCGACGAAAGACTTATAAAGACCATAGAAGACGCCACCCGGCTGATCGTGGCTGCTCTGAAAAAGGGCAACAGGATCTATTTCTGCGGCAACGGCGGAAGTGCTGCAGATGCACAACACCTGGCGGCAGAATTTTCCGGACGTTTTTATATTGACCGGGACGCCCTGCCCGCGGAGGCCCTTCATTGCAATACTTCCTACCTGACCGCCGTAGCGAACGACTACAGTTATGACCTGGTCTATGCCCGGCTTGTAAAAGGCATCGCCCACCCCGGAGACGTATTGATCGGGCTCACGACGTCGGGCAATTCGGGCAATATCGTAAAAGCCTTCGAAACCGCGCGGGAGAAAGGTGTGGTAACCATCGGCATGACCGGCGAAACCGGCGGAAAGCTAAAAGAACTTAGCGACTTTCTCTTAAACGTGCCTTCTTCGGACACACCCCGTATACAGGAATCTCATATCCTCATCGGCCATATCATCTGTCAATTGGTGGAAGAACAATATTTTGACAGGACGGAATCCGTTCCCCATTGATCAGGGAAGCCATCATATTAGCGGGAGGGCTGGGAACCCGGTTACGCAGCGCCGTTCCAGATCTTCCAAAATGCCTGGCGCCCGTCGGGGGGATTCCCTTCCTCTCCTATGTCATCGACTATTTCAGCGGACAGGGTATCGAAAAGTATATTTTCGCGTTGGGATATAAGAGCAAAGACTTTGAAAATTTTCTTCAGGACAAACTCCCGGCCGGAGACTATCAGCTTTCGATAGAGCAGGAGCCGCTGGGTACGGGAGGGGCGATCAGGCTGGCCTGTCAAAAAGCCACCGAAAAAACGGTGTTGGTGTTGAACGGCGATACTTTTTTTCGTATCCGTTTGCCGGTTTTATCCGATTTCCATCGTCAAATGAACGGTTCCTGCACGCTCAGCCTGAAACCCATGCGAAACTTCGATCGCTACGGAGTGGTGACCTGCAATGAAGACCATACGATCCGGGAATTTCGGGAAAAAAAATTCTACGAGAATGGCCTGATCAACGGCGGAGTATATGCCCTGGAGGTCCCGGCTCTCCTGGAAACGGCCCTTCCGGAAAAATTCTCTTTCGAAAAGGACTACCTGGAGCATGTTCCCCTGGGACAAAAGCTTTATGGACAGGTGCAGGATGCCTATTTTATAGATATCGGTATCCCGGAAGACTATGAGCGGGCGCAAAAAGAGATCCATCACCTTCGCAGTAAATAAACGATCATTAACCAGCACGATGAAAACATTGGATTTAGGATCGGTCGATAAAAACTGGACCCTCTTCCTGGACAGGGACGGGGTCATAAACCGCGAAAAAGACCAAAGCTATATATTTCATTATGGGGAATTCGTCTTCTATGAAGGTGTAAAAAAAGCACTGGAATTCCTGGGCCGCAGGTTTGGCCGGATCATCCTGGTGACGAACCAGAAAGGGATCGGGAAAGGACTGATGACGGAGCAGGATCTTCATTCCATCCATGACCATATGACCCGGGAGATCCTGCAGGAGGGTGGAAGGATCGACGCGATCTATTTCGCTCCCTCTTTGCAAAACGATCACCCGGACAGGAAACCGAACCCGGGGATGGCCTTCAAGGCCCAAAAGGATTTTCCGGGTTTGGACCTGTCCCGATCGATTATGGTAGGCAATAACCTAAGTGATATGGAATTTGGCAGAAATGCCGGTATGTTCACCGTATTTCTGAGGACGACCAGCCCGGAGCTGCCGCTGCCGCATCCTTCCGTCGATCTTTGGTACGATAACCTGCAGGATTTTGCAAAAGCTTTGCAGGGTTTATAAAATTTTGGCGTGGTTTTCCCGTTTCATACTATTCCCGATCCCTTCATCCGGTCGCAACAAGACTTTAATAGATTTACAGCATGTACATTTACAGCTACAGCGCGGAAATTGTCGCAACCCATCGTTGGAAGAGGTGGATAACAGCCCCCTCACCCTGGCGTCAGACAACCGGCTCACAACGGACATTTTCGACGCTGCCTACCCTCCTGGTGACGCTGGTCATTTTATTAGTGGCCGGAACCGCCACCGGTCAGGCCTTTCCTCCTGTAAACCGTCCGGTCTTCAGCAAAGCTGAAAAAAAGGAGTTCCAGATCCGGCAGGATTCGTTGAAGGTGCTTTCCAATCAACTCGTATTTGCGGAAGACCCGGCCATCAGGCTGAGGTCTGATAGCCAGTTCATAAAGACGCTGGTAAGGGCTCTGAAGCTGAAGAATTCATTCTTTTTCCCCTTTGATTCGCTGTTGCCGATTTCCAGGATCTACGCGCCGGACAGCACTTTCCGGATAATGACCTGGCAATACAAAAAAGACGAACATCTCTATCTCCAGGAAGGGGCAATACAGGTCCGGCAGCCGGATGGCTCCTTAAAACTGTTCCCCCTGTTCGACGCATCCATGTTTACCGGCAAGCCGACGGACTCGGTAAGGTCGAACCGGAACTGGATCGGCGCCGTCTACTACCGGATCATCGAGAAAACGTACAACGGCCAAAATTTCTATACGCTACTGGGATTTGACGATTATTCCCTGGAAAGCAATAAAAAATGGATGGAAGTACTGCATTTTAATGAGGACCAGGAACCTCTTTTCGGAGGCCCCTTCATCTCATTCCGGGAGGACACCGCGCAAAGACAAGGGCATGCCCGGTTTAATATCGAATACAAGAAAGAGGCCGTGACGACTTTTAACTACGATCCCGCCATGGATATGATCATTTATGATCACCTGATACCCGAGGACGATGATACCCTAAGATTGGATACCTATATCCCGGATGGCGATTATGAAGGCTTTAAATGGAAAAACGGCGCCTGGGTACACGTGGAAAAGGTCTTTCACTACAAATTAAAAGACGGCGATTTCCCGCAGGACGAGAAGATACTGGATGAATCCGGGAATGCAAACGAGGAGAAACTGATGGAACAGACACAGAAAAACCTTCAAAAAAAGAAGAAGCCTTCCACGCAGTAACTGTCCGCAAACCCGAGGCAGCGGCAGCCCTGCCAACTCAAAGCCCTAGTACCTTGACGGCCCGGCCAACCTCAACCCAGCAGCCGGCTCTTCGCCTTGTTATATTCCTCTTCCGACAAAGCTCCTTTCTGCTTAAGATCGAATAATTTCTCCAGCTCGGCGGCGGTACCGGGGCTCAACGCATTTCCCTGGGAACCCGGACCGGAAGCGCCGGAACGACGGGAACCATCCAGGGCCGCGGCCATTTGCATAGCCTGGCTGCTGTACTGCCAGTTCCTGTGATCCGACTGGGCGGCCGTGATCGTATCCTTTAAGAGTCTCGGATGATTTACATTATAGTAATCGGTGGCTCCTATTTCGGCCGCCGTTTGTATCTCTACATGGCCATAATTAAACAGCCGGCCCATCAAAGTCTGGTCATACGATACATTATTGATCTTTTCAAGCGGGCTCTCTTTGGCAAAATGGCTGAGAAGGCCGGATTCGTCAATGACACGAGAGCTGGTCACCACCCAGACATTCGCTTTCCAGGTAAAATAACGAAGTAAAAAATAGAGGATACCCGCCACGGCTATAGTCCATGTCCAGGGATAGGAACGCAGAAACCAGGCCGCGACCAGGCCCGCAATGGCTATCAATACCGGAACTATGAGGGAGGTCCAGCTGCTATAGGTGACCAGCAGGACCTTCTCGCCTTTTTGAAGGGGTGTACGCATAGACAAATATTGTTTTAATAGCAAGATTGTTGTGACAGCAAATTCCCTACCATGGTATTCCATTTTTCCTGTTCGGCGGCTATCTGGCCATGTCTTGTCTCATTATCATATTGATCCTGCATCTTTTCCGTCTCAGCCTGTTTCGCGGTGTAAAGCCGGTCGATCTCTTTTACATAATCCGCAGACCGAAAGGCCCCCGCCCTGATTGCCTCAGCCAGTTCGCAGGCCTTGACGGCGGTAATATCGAAATGGTGCTGTTCATGCTGCAGGGTCGCTTCATTGCGGCTGGCGGTTCTGCACCAGGATCTGTTCCGGTCAAAGAAGGAAGTGATGGTGACAGAGAGACGGGTCTGCCCGTACTTTGTTTCCGAGTCATATTTGAGGTCTATCCCGCTATAGGTGGCCGCGGCGGCCGGAAGATAACTATCCGGCTTGCCCCTGAAATCATCCAGTGATAAGGGGGTCTTCCTTGAAAACAGAATCATTCCCGTGTCCGGGGCCTCTTTGGCAAAGAGCACGTTTACCACCACCGACGGTCCCCTCAGCGATACGAGCACGTCCTTGCTGTTTTTTAAAAACCATTTGTCAAACTGAAAAAAGATGGTGTCAAGGTTCTGCCGGATCAACCCCTCGATGTATTTAAAGGCGTCCGCTCCGGCGTTCACCGAACTGTTGATACTATATTCCACCAGCTTATTGCCCTTTGCAAAGAAGGCGAGAGTCAAAGTGACCTCCAATTCTGAATGAAAGCCGCCCGTCTGTTCGGCGACTTCGAACCGGGAAATATGCAAAGTCAGGGGCAGCCGGTGCACCGTATCCTGCACAAGGTTGTCGCGGAGAAACTGGCGGAGCCCGCCGGCCGTACCGCCGGGCAGGTTGATGGAGGCCATCTTTTTGCTTAAGAGGCTTGCCCGGACCGAACCGATATCGCTGGTATCGGAGCGGTCGTCCTTGACACTGTCTACAAAATAGCCGGCGGGTCTGGCGGCCATCTTCTGTTGTTTAAGTCTGACTATCTTCATGTCCTGCGGACGCGCTGAAAATGCGCCAAACAGGATGACGACCGTCAATAAGAAGTGTCTGTCCATGCGAAAGGAGTTATAAAAAAGAAATGGATAGATAAGAAATCAATCATCCAGTTTGAGAACAGCCAGGAAGGCTTCCTGGGGAACTTCGACATTTCCGATCTGCCGCATACGTTTCTTGCCCTCTTTCTGCTTCTCCAGCAACTTCCGCTTCCTGCTGATGTCACCACCGTAACATTTGGCAGTAACATCCTTGCGCATGGCGCTGATGGTTTCCCTGGCTATCACCTTGGCGCCGATCGCTGCCTGGATGGCTATCTGGAACTGCTGACGGGGAACCAGCTCTTTCAACTTCTCGCACAGTTTCCGGCCAAAATCCTGTGAGCGGCTACGGTGTATCAATGCGCTCAGTGCGTCCACCTTGTCTCCGTTCAGGAGGATATCCATTTTGGCAATATCGCTTTCCCGGTATCCGATGGGAGAATAGTCGAAAGAAGCGTAGCCTCTCGTCTGGCTCTTCAATTTATCATAAAAGTCAAAGACGATCTCCGTAAGCGGCATCTCGAAAACCAGTTCCACACGGGTGGTGGTCAGATAGCTCTGGTTGATGAGGATCCCCCGTTTGCCGAGACAGAGCGTCATAATATTGCCGATATAGTCCGGCTTTGTTATGATCTGAGCCTTGATATAGGGCTCTTCAATCCTTTCAATCCGCACAGGATCGGGCATTTGCGCGGGGTTGTTCACCAGGATCTCCTCGCCTTTCGTTGTGTGGGCTATAAAACTAACGTTCGGAACGGTCGTGATGACCGTCTGATTGAACTCCCTCTCCAGCCGTTCCTGGATGATCTCCATATGCAACATGCCCAGAAAACCACAACGGAATCCAAATCCAAGCGCCTGTGAAGTCTCCAATTCATATGTCAGGGACGCGTCATTCAGTTGCAACTTGTCCATGCAATCCCGTAACTCTTCAAAATCGTCGGTATTGACGGGGAAAATACCTGCAAAGACCATGGGTTTCACTTCCTGGAACCCCTGTATCATTGCAGGCGTCTGGTTGCTGGCCAGCGTGATGGTATCCCCCACCCTGACTTCTTTGGCATTCTTGATCCCTGTAATGATATAACCTACATCGCCCGTCTTAACCTCGGCTTTTGGGTCCATCGTCAGCTTCAACACCCCCACTTCATCTGCCTCATATTCCACCCCGGTAGACACGAATTTCACCTTGTCCCCTTTTTTTATGCTTCCGTTCAGGATACGATAATAGACAATAATGCCCCGGAAAGAGTTGAAAACGCTATCGAAGATCAACGCCTGCAAGGGGGCCTGCGGATCCCCTTCGGGAGCCGGGATCCTTTCCACGATAGCATCCAGGATGCCCTGTACGCCCAATCCGGTCTTGGCGCTGGCGAGCAGGATTTCCGACGGTTTACAGCCTATCAGCTCGACGATCTGGTCTTTTACCTCTTCGACCATGGCGCCGTCCATATCGATCTTATTGATCACAGGAATGATTTCCAGATCGTTTTCGATAGCCAGGTAAAGGTTTGAGATGGTCTGGGCCTGTATCCCCTGAGTCGCGTCCACCAATAGCAGGGCGCCTTCACAGGCCGCCAATGCACGGCTTACCTCGTAGCTGAAGTCCACATGGCCGGGTGTATCGATCAGATTCAGGATATATTCATCACCCTTTACGTGGTTTGAAGAACCGGCGTCGACAGGCTGCTGGTAGTTAATTTGTATGGCGTGGCTCTTGATTGTAATGCCCTTCTCCCTTTCGAGGTCCATATCATCCAGTACCTGTGCCTGCATATCGCGTTCCGAGATCGTGTGGGTGATCTCAAGAAGACGATCCGCGAGCGTGCTTTTTCCGTGATCGATATGAGCGATGATGCAAAAGTTTCTGATATTCTTCATTCCGTCGGTGACCGTTTAAAAGTGCGCTGCAAAAGTAAGCAATTCCCGGCTGGAAGCGGCAGGCGACAATGACAATTAAACAGTTTTTTAGGCACGAAGCATCCGGGAGCCGAAAACTTAGTCACATTAGCCAAAAAAAAACTAATTTTCGAAAAAAAATAAGGGATGGCAGAAAATTTGAACCTATTATTCGAGCAAGCGGCGGCTGACAGTAAAAACCTGCCGGAAAAGCCCAGTAACGAGACCCTTTTGCGATTGTATTCGCTTTATAAACAGGCGACCGACGGTGATACACCCGCCGATCCTCCTTCCAATCCTTTTGATTTTGTAGCCAAGGCAAAATATGAGGCCTGGTCGGAATTAAAAGGAGTTTCCAGGGAAGAAGCCATGACGCGCTATGTGGATATGGTCAATAAACTAAAGGCCTGAGGAATGAAAGCAAGCTATCTCCTATACAAACTGTTCAACACGGACCGCACGGAATTCCTCGACAGGGTACAATCCGGGTACAGACATTATATAAGGAACTACCCTACCATGATTGTCTTGCAGACCGTTGCCGCCTGCAACCTTCCCTGCAAGCATTGCTTCATCAATAACTACGGCATAGAGATACCGGACGGGAAGAAGAATATCATGAAGATGGAAGAATTTAACAGGCTATTGAAACGCATCGAAAAAGCGGTGAAAAAGGCCGACCACATGATGTTTTCCTCCTTCGAAGCCCTTTTGAACAAGCATCTTTTTGAGATGATGGACGCCGTGTTGAAAATAAACCCACGCATAAAGTTTCCTTTTCTTTCCAACACAATGCTAATGACCGACGAGGTGATTTTGGAGCTGAAGAAAAGACCTGTCACAGAAATCAATATCTCCGTGGACGGGTTGTATAAAGAGACGGTGGAGAAATTCAAAACGGGAGTAGACTATAACCAAATCATTCGTACGCTGACCAGGCTAAAGGAACATGGCATGATGGATAAGGTCGCGGTCACATTTGTGGCACACAAAGACAATATAGAGGAATTGCCCGACTATGTTAATTTCATGAACTCTCTGGGCGTGAAAAAAATATATTCTAATAACCTGATGTCGTTCACGGGCCTCTACACGGGCAAGTATCTCTACACAAAGGACGGCAATCCCCACGTCGAAGAATTGTTCAAAGAAACGGTCTCACGTGTCAAAAAAAATAAGCAGCAGATATGGCTTCCCGGCCTGACCCCGGAGGTCAGTGGCTGTACGCAGCCGGAGATGCTCTTCATCAACTATAACGGGGACGTAGCGCCTTGCGACTACCTGGCAGTATCCACCCCATTCGAATATCTGGGCTCTAAGAAAACATCGAAACCCGTCATCTTCGGCAATGTCCTGACAGAGGATGTCCTGGACGTTTACAGGTCGGCCAGGGCGCATGCATTTCGAAAAAAACACAGGAACAACAAGCTTCCCGGCGAATGCGATCATTGCATTGACGGATATGGATTAATGTGCAGCAAAAGGAA
>JARLGZ010000230.1 GCA_031292515.1 Puia sp.
AGAAGATACTTGAAATATAGACTCAATTGTGATAGATATGTATATCTATCACATGCGGGTATATTTCAAAATAAAATTCCACGAAATCCCCTGCCTGGCTTCGTCCTGATGGACTGCAATGTGTCCCGCAAAGGATAAGTTTTGACCTACGACCGCCCCCTTCTGCAAATCTAAACCACGCTCCAGCGATAGCGCGGCGTAGTTCTCCCCTACCAGCGCCGAGGTCCACAGACACATTTTTCGTCCCGACGCTCAAAGAGGAAAAGACAGGAAGCCCCCGTGTTTCATGCGCGGACGAAATTTTCTGAGTGACCTCAAGCATTTACGATTTAGAATCGTGGCACTTTTCGGCATTGAAACGAGGGCACGCCGTTGGATTTCGATCAGATTAGAAAGCTTACAATTGTCGCTTTGTTTTCAGATGACGAGCTGTTCGAAAGGCTGGTCTTGAAGGGTGGCAATGCGTTGAACCTCGTGTACCGCTTGACGGCGCGCAGTTCGTTTGACCTTGATTTTTCCATGGAGGGCGATCTTGCGGAGCTCCCCAACGCGCAGGATCGAATCTTCCGTGCGTTGCGCGACAGATTTGATGCCGCTGGCTTTGTTCTTTTTGATGAGAAATTCGAGGCCAAGCCCAAGACCCTCTGCGAGCACCAGCCGCCAACGTGGGGTGGATATCAGGTTTCATTCAAGCTGATTGAGAGGAAGAGATTTGAAGAATTGGGGGGCAAGATCGAGGATATAAGGCGGCAATCCTTAGTTATTGGGTCAGGGCAACGCCGCGTCTTTACCGTCGATTTGAGCAAGCACGAATACACAGCGCCCAAGGTTTCCACGGAGCTCGATCATTACACGATCTACGTCTACACCCCGGAAATGATATCCGCCGAAAAGCTCCGGGCGATCTGCCAGCAGATGCCCGAATACTCGCCCTCGGTAATCACCCAAAAGCGGCCATAGATTATCACCTCAAAACCGGCCATAGAGAAACGGCCTAAGACATTAGCTCCGACAGGGGAAATTAGCCTCTGTTGGCATGGGTAATGTCTTGGAAAAAACGAAGCAGGAACA
>JARLGZ010000022.1 GCA_031292515.1 Puia sp.
GCGGCGAGTTCCTCTTGCGATAATCCATGTGCCAGGCGAGCAGACCTCAGGTTGACCGCAAACCGCGCACGAGCGGTAATCTGAGAGTTCGAGGGTTTCATCTTCTTCCATGCTGGCCCTGTGCTAAGCTGAAATCTACAGTCTATAGACTGTATGAGGTAACGATGTCGGCAACCATTGTCTCGGCAAATCCCGCCTATTCGACGCAACTTGGGGCCGCCTACGTGGGCGACTCTTTGAGGCTGCTGGCGGACCTGCCGGACGAATCCGTAAACCTGGTTATGACCAGCCCGCCCTTCGCACTTCAGCGCCAAAAGGAATACGGCAATCTCGATCAGGACGATTACGTGGATTGGTTAATGCAGTTTGGGCGATTGGTGCATCGGAAACTACGCGAAGATGGCAGCTTTGTTCTCGACCTTGGCGGGGCGTATCGGAAGGGCGTTCCAGTGCGCAGCCTCTACCAGTTCCGTGTTCTTTTGCGGTTCTGCGACGAGTTGGGTTTTCACTTGGCGCAGGAATTTTTCTGGCACAATCCCTCTAAACTTCCTAGTCCTATCGAGTGGGTCAACAAGCGTAAGTTGAGGGCCAAGGACACCGTAAACACGCTCTGGTGGTTTTCGCGCTCGGAATGGCCCAAAGCAAATGTCTCCAATGTCCTGACCGAATATAGCCCGCGGATGAAGAAACTGCTTGAAGATCCCGCGGCCTTTTACACCCCCAAACAGCGGCCCTCCGGCCACGAGATAGGCCTTGCCTTCGCGACCGACAATGGTGGCGCGATCCCTTCCAACCTGCTGCAGATTTCGAACTCTGAAAGCAACGGCGTCTATCTGGGAGCATGCAAAGAGTTAGGAATTAAGGGACACCCTGCTCGTTTTCCCTCCAGGTTACCTGAGTTTTTCATTCGTCTGCTAACCGATCCAGGCGACTTGGTCATTGATATATTCGCCGGGTCCAACACTACAGGCATGGTGGCGGAAGCCGAGGGGCGGCGTTGGCTTGCATTTGAGCTGAATCGCGATTACGTTGCCGCCTCTGTACTCCGGTTCGTGCCCAAAGGGCTTCCTGTCGGGAGAATAAGGGAGTTGCACGCAGCCATCCTCCGCGGCGACCCTGTTTCTATCGAGGAAGAAACAGGGTTTCAGCATCAGTTGCTCGCCGTCTGAGTTGGCACAACACAGGATTGAATGCGGAGCTGGAATAATGGAAGAAAAGGCAAAGATTAGAGAAAATCGCCACAGCCCCCAATGGCTGGCACTGAAGGAAAAAGCAAAGGACGACCCGGAACTTGCCCGGATGCTGGACGCCGCGGAGCATGTAATGGACAAGTACAGCGATACATTGCGGCAACTAGCCGACTCCTGATCCGCTAGCCCGCCCGCCCGTCCCGCTTTTCCACCGAACCCCCGCAACCAGTTTCATCTGCTACGCCTATCCGGTGTAGAATCGAGTTTAGCCCGGCACCGGCTCCCAAATCGCCGGGTAAACAATCGCGATCTTATGCGATTGTTGGGGTTTTATGGACGCCTTCTTAACCGGCTATTCACACACCAGCCTCAAGCTATCCCCTCCCTATTCCCTTTTTGCCCCCCCCCTTCCCCCCGTTGATGAGCTACAAACCTGGAGGCCCAGGCGCACCCGGAATGTTTCCGGACGCCGTGGTGATTTCTGATGGCCGACCTCGCAACGGCAGTGGATGTAATGCCCGCGGGCAAAACTCTCCTTGACCGCAAGATAAA
>JARLGZ010000231.1 GCA_031292515.1 Puia sp.
AAGTTGTAGCGATAGGCGCCGGAAGAAACCGGCTCTGTTGTCGCAGACCAGACGCCCTGGCTATCTTTTACAAACTGGAGCGGAGTCTTGAAGAAATCGCTATTCACACGGACCGTCACGCTCTGGGCCTCAGGCGCATACAGGCGAAAAGTAACGCGGCCATCTGGACTCACTTCGGGAGAGACGAGCGAGTCATTCGGGGTGCTCGGCGGCTTACTCCAGACCGCAGGAGGTTCGGGAACAGCAGGCGGGGCCTCTTGCGGTGTTTGCGAAAAAGCCGTCCCGGTGCCTGCAGCAAACGCAAGAAGCACTGCGGTGGCCGCAACCGTACGAAACATCTTCATGGGATTTCTCCTTAATAGGGCTACTTACCTGACGTATTTGTCCTCAAGGTTTTAGCTCAATGATCGAAGCCGAGACACGTAAGAATCGAAACCTGAGGCATAGCATTGGCACAACAACGAATTCAGCAAACTAGCGGAATAGCAGCGGAGCAAATTGACTCAGGTAGAGTCGCCAGTTCGCCCAGACATGGCCACCGGGAGTGACTTCCGATTGGTACTTAATCCCGTATCCATCAAACATCTTTTCTACGTTCTGTGCATTGGGCCGACCCTGGTCTGTGGTTCCGTAACCGAACCAGATAAGTTTTAGCCGGGCAGCATCCTGGCTCAGAGTTTTTCCATACTTTTCCTCGAAAAACTTTTGGTTGTTCGAATTCCAGCCAGCGCTGAAGACGCCGAGGTAGCGAAATTGCTGAGTGTGAGTCAATCCGATGTTGAGCGTCTGGCCTCCTCCCATAGAAAGGCCCGCCAAAGCGCGATCTTCAGGCAGCTTTGAGACGCGAAACTTAGCCTCAATGTAGGGAATAATGACGGTCAGAAGTTCTGCTGTGAAGGGATCCTTTTCCGGGTCAGAAACCTTCGGTTGGTCGCCGCCATTCGGAAATACAACCACCATGGGCTTGGCTTTGCCGGCGGCGATGAGATTGTCGAGGATGAAGCCGGCGCGTCCAACACCGGGCCACGCCTCGTCGTCGTCACCACTGCCATGAATCAGGTAAAGGACGGGGTAGTTCTTGCCTTTGTCGTAATCGGGAGGCAGGTAGACATGGAGCCTGCCT
>JARLGZ010000232.1 GCA_031292515.1 Puia sp.
CCCCCCCCCCCCCCCCCCCCCACCGGCGCGGTCGCTTACCGCGTGCAGCTTCTCTCCCACCACTCTAGCCCATCGACGTGCGTCGTCCGCGCCATCTCGGAACGAGAGCTGTGCGGGGCGTCGTCGTCTGTTCTACTCCCTTCCTCCCTTCTCTCTCGTTTGTCTCCCCTCTTTGTTCGGGATCGTTCGCGTGCGCTCCCCGTGCTGGCGTGGTTTGCACGCTCCTCGGGCCACGGTCGCTCGCTGTCTCCTCTCTCTCCCTCTCTCTGCTCCTTTTGTTCTTTGTCTTTTTTCGTGCCAATCGCCTTCCCTCCTTCCGACCGATCGCCGACGGGCATGGGTGGGAGAGCCAAGCCATCGTGCGCCTCGCACTCGAGCCATGGTCGCCTATTCCTCCCCCCTCGTCGTCGGTCGGTCGGTGGCGATTCGCTCGCACTCGCTCACTTCGCCCGCTGCTCGCTGGTACTTTCTACCTTTCTACTTCGACCGTCGCACCCACCCACCACCACCGTCACCATCCACGACTGGCCTCAGGCGACTGTGCCAGTGTGTCCATGGTCGACAGCTGCGTGTGTGTGGTGTGCGGCGGTCGAACCTCCACTGGCCTGCCCCGCTTCTAAATTCCCTTTGCCCTTGTGTTGTCACAAACCGCCCGCGCCATGTCGATTACTATCGTCTGGGCGGCGGTCGACTGCGAACACGCAAATGCATACAATTAGACGGACAGACTTGGAACGCATTATTCATGATCGCGATCGAAGTCAGTATAAGCCATGCCCCGAAAGCCGCCACCGAATTTTCCGAAAAACTTCATAGGGGTGGGGTTCGCGTAAAAAGATAAATATAAAATTCTTTATCTTTTCATGGAGACGTGGTGGGAATCGGGATGGAGAATGGTGAGAGAAATCTTTTCGGGAAACGAATCCCTTAGAAACGTCTGGCATACAATGACCCACAGATTGTAATTGTGGTCGAAGCAGTAGTAGAATACGAAATTACCATATAAATTGATATGGGAGTAGTCACAGTAATATTTCGAGTAGGAATAGTTAAACTTATGTTAGCTGTACCAGAAGAACTTGAATATGCTCTGTAGCATTGATCTGGAGTAGTACCTCCGGGAGCTTCAACCCAAGCTCCTGCTTGGTACATAATAGCAGATGAACAGTTTACGGATACATTTCCCCAGATATCAAAATTTCCCACAGGCAGATTGATATAAGTTATATTAACTTGTCCATAAGTACCTGTTGCACTAACTGAAGAGGCAGACGGTACAATACTAGAATATAATTTACCAGGTCTTCCATCATCATAAACACTAGGGATAGTAGTATCCGTTGAAACTATACTCTGAAATGTAAATGTCAGATCACTCCCTGCGAGAACCCTTACTGAAATATTACAAACTCCAGAAACGGATCCAGCTACACGAACTAAGCGAAAGTTGGTAGTATTGGCCAGGCTGAGTACATCAACTCTGTACGATCCAAAACTTGGGCTATATTTATCTGGGGTGAGACTTTGCCATACACCACCCGTAGATCCATATTGTATGGGTACTCTGTAGATCACTGATTCTGAGAAACTGGACGAGCTCACAGCCGCGGATATTTCAACCGTA
>JARLGZ010000233.1 GCA_031292515.1 Puia sp.
CAATGTCCTGACAGAGGATGTCCTGGACGTTTACAGGTCGGCCAGGGCGCATGCATTTCGAAAAAAACACAGGAACAACAAGCTTCCCGGCGAATGCGATCATTGCATTGACGGATATGGATTAATGTGCAGCAAAAGGAAACTGTATAAATGATGTAATGGCTGATTTCAAAAAAAAGCTGTTTAATGGCGTACTATGGAGATTAGTAAACATAGTTTCAGCTTTCGTCTTCAATATTATTCTCGTAAATGGTCTGGGGGCCGCGGACAGCGGCAGGTTCCTTTTCCAGCTCAACAATCTGTCATTTATCATACTGTTTCTTGGATTTGGCATGGAATCAGGAATGAGCTATTACGCCACGAGAAGGGAGATTCCGCGAAGTGAGCTGTTTACAATAGCCGTCTGCTGGAGCATAGCCGCATCGGTCCTTTTCACATTTCTGTTCTACGGATCCGGATTTTTTAGCCGGTCTCTTGTACCGGAAAAAACACCGTTTATTCCCGTCTATATATTTGGCTCCTTATTGATAACGTTTCTGGGGGCACTTTTCTATTCCAGTCACGATAACGCCCCCCCGAATCTGCTCGTTGCAGGTGCCAACACCTTGCTTATAATAGTCCTGGCGAAATACCGGTTGACCGGAAAGCCCATCGGGGTTGAATCGTTTATAAATTATTATTTTATTGTGTATGGCCTGACAGGCTTACTGATGGCTTTGATCCTGTTCAAAAAAGGGACCGATTTCGGAAGATTGCGCTTGGGGAGCGGCATGGTCAGCCCGCTTTTGAGATACAGTTTTCATTCCTTCATGCTTGCAGGGCTTTATACGCTGTTGAAACGGAGCGACTATTGGTTGGTAGAGAGGTTCTGCACGCCAGGCGATATGGGAAACTACATCCAATCGACGAAGATCATTCAGCTGATCCTTTTATTTCCATCACTTGCTTCGTTCACTCTTTATCCCCTGCTGGTGGAGTCCATCCATCAACAAAGGGATTCTGAAGCGAAGGTCATCAGGTTGTCGGCAATATATATGCTTTTCGCAGTGATCATCAGCACTCCGATCGCTTTACTTGGATTCCTGATATTCCCGTTTCTTTACGGGCATACTTTTGAAAAAATGAATCATACCGTATTACTCCTCATTCCCGGATTGGTAACGTTAGCGGGAACCTATCCGCTTACGGCTTATTTTTCGGGGATCAACAGGAACAGCATCAACATCTCTGCACTTACCTTTTCCATCATAATTATGGTAATTTCAGACCTTCTCCTTTTACCGCACTATTTGATTTTTGGAGCAGCTGCCGGAAGTAGTCTCGCCGGTTTGTTCTATTTTGCTTATCTCCTGCTGAAATTCAAAAAAATAAATAACCTTACATTGACGGAAATTTCAAAAACCATAAAACTGAAAGAGGCGTTTTTCTCCCTTTATAAATCGGCAGGCAGATGAACAAACTGGGGGTCTACATAGTGTGCTGCAAAAAAGACTATTATTTCGCGAAAATAGGCATCGCGAGCATACGATACTGGAACGAGACCGTTCCGGTGTATCTCCTGAAGGATCTTTCTCAGGGTTATTTCGATACCTCGTTGACCGAAAAAATGTTTAACGTGCATATCGCCACTGCGGATTATAAAAACCTCTACGCCTATATAAAGCTACAGCCCTACATATCCGGTCTGCGAGAAAGGATATTACTCTCGGATTCAGACGTGGTCTGGCTGGGAGATATGGCGGCAACACTGGATAAGTATACGGAAAATATCATCGTTGACGGATACTCTCCTGAACTGGCGGAAGAAGAAATGAACAGATGGTATTTCAACACGGACCGTTTGTATCAATATGATGCCCTTTACAGGTATCCGGGATTTTTATTTAATTCCGGTTTTTTTGCCTGCGATACTTCGATTTTTCAGAAAGAAGACTTCCGGCATATCATCGATTGGAAAGACAATCCGGAATTCCGCGTCAAAAACGTATTTCTATGCGAAGATCAGGGGATCATAAACTACCTGTTCTCTAAAAAAATCGCGCGGAATGAAATCTCCTTCAAAAGCCTCCCCCTGCAGATCTGGGGACACAGCGAAGAAGCGGAGAACTACAACCTTGAGGATATTAAACAAAAAAAAGATTATCCCCGCGTCATCCATTGGTTTGGCAGAAAGATAGGGCTGATTGGATTTTTTCCAGGCTCCCGCGTACTCAAATTCTATGAAAATTATTACTATAGCAAATTGAACTATGGAAGCGTCAGGCTCGCGCTTGCAAGACTAAAGCGCTCACTCCTGAACCCGCACTATTTTGTCTACCAATCAATTAAACGGATTTTCTATTTCTTCAATGGCAGAGGCAATGACGTGTGAGAGCAAGTTCCCCCAGATGCCGGTTTATATGCATCCGGACCCTGATTCAAGGCAGAGTCCGGATAATCCGGCAGGCTTTAGGACAAAGCCCGGATAATCTTCGTAAAATCGGCTGCCACGAGAGAAGCCCCTCCGACCAAACCCCCATCGACATCCGGACAGGAGAACAGTTCCTTCGCGTTTCCGGCCTTTACGCTTCCGCCGTACAAAATGGAGATCCCGTCAGCTGCCTTTTTACCGTATTTTGCGGCGATTACCGAGCGGATATGAGCATGTATCTCCTGTGCTTGTTCGGTAGTGGCCGTCTTCCCGGTTCCGATCGCCCAAATAGGCTCATAGGCGATGACCACATCACCGAGCTGCTGGGCGGAGAGATGGAACAGGGACTCCCTTAACTGTGTTTCGACAAAGTTGTTGTGTTGGTCGGCCTCACGTATTGTCAGGGGTTCTCCGCAGCAAAAAATGGGTTTGATACCGGCTGCCAGGCATAGGTCCAGCTTTTCGGCGAGCATGGCGTTGGTCTCCGAGAAATATTCCCTCCTTTCACTATGCCCGACTACGCAATATTTTATACCGACCGACTCCAGCATTTCAGCGGAGACTTCGCCGGTAAAAGCCCCGGATTTCTTGTGATAACAGTTTTGTGCGGCGGCAAAATAGTTGGCCTCGCCGGCCAGTTCGCTACTGGTCATGATGAGGTAAGGAAAGGGAACGGCAAAGATCACCTGCTGATGATCGGCCAGGGCGATCCTCTCTTCCAGGATATCGTCCAGCAATTGTTCTCCCTGCTTGTACGTTAGGTTCATCTTCCAGTTAGCGGCGGCGATTTGCTTTCTCATTTATGGGTTGTTTTTTCCTTTTACAATCTGTCAAAAATATGTTTCAAAACTTGTATTTCTTCTTCCGCGGGCACATGATTTTTTAATCTCTTCCAGTTAGCGATATCCCTCAGGGCCGTCTCGAACCGGTAACGCACCGATCCGTCATGTCCCCAGGTAAAGCTGGGGACATATTTTGGCGGCCGGCTTTCTCCGAAAATATTGCAACAGACGCCAACGACCGAACCGGTAGTAAAGGAGGTGTTGATGGCGCAACGGGAATAATCACCCATCAGCAGACCGCACTTCATACCTGCGTTAACATACTCACCCTCCATAACCCCTTCCCTCGCGGGTCCTTCCTTCGAAGGCTCTTCCGCTAAAGGCTGCCATACCCTGGTATCCGAAGCATTGTTTTTCAGATTGGAGTTGGAGGTCCCGGCGCCCAGGTTGCACCACTCGCCGATCACCGAGTCACCCAGGTATCCATCATGCCCTTTATTGGAATAGCCCAGGATCACCGAGTTTTTGATCTCCCCCCCGACCGTGCTGAAGGGTCCGACGGTTGTCGCCCCATATATTTTTGACCCCATCTTCACGACGGCTCCCTCGCATAAGGCGAAGGGTCCCCGGATCAGGGATCCTTCCATGATTTCGGCATCGCGCCCGATATAGATCGGTCCGTCCGAAGCATTCAGGACCGAACAGGACACTCTTGCACCTGGTTCAAGAAAGATATTTTCGGGGTGCTCGAATTGGTTCGAGGGAGGGATCGGCGCGGAAAGCCTGCCTTTTGTAAGCAGCTCAAAATCGGCGCGGATGGCCCGGGCATTGAGCCTGAACAAGTCCCAGGGCCGGGAAATACGGTCAGCCGCATCTGCATAATCCCGCAGGTCCCGCTCCATAGCCCCTTCCCGGAGAATCGCCGCCAGACGGCTGTCGGGAATAAGGGTCAGGGGCAGCCTGAACCCGGAAAAACCGGGGCCGGCAGATCGTAAAACAGGCGGAAAACCGGAAAAACGCTCCCATTTCTCACGAATCGTGAGAATTCCCAAACGAATATCGAGAACCGAACGGGTCAATGTGAATGGGAAAAGATCAGCCGCGGAGGCGATGTCGTCCAACACGATCCTATTCATGGGCTAAAACTACAATAAAAAACCCCCTCCTTGTGCAAGGAAGGGGAATAAATATGATTGAAAACCGCCTGCTCCACCGGAATCCGTCCGACGGAGGGCTTATTATTTTGTCTTCTTTTCGTAACGCTTTTTGAACTTGTCGATCCTTCCCGCCGTATCCACCAGCATATTCTTACCGGTAAAGAAAGGATGGGAAGTATTGGAAATTTCCAATTTGATGAGGGGATATTCGTTACCGTCTTCCCACTTCACCGTTTCCCTGGAACCAGCGGAAGAACGGCTTAAAAAAGAGGTTCCATTACTCATATCCTTAAAAACGACAAACCTGTAATTTTTGGGATGCAGATCTTTTTTCATAACTTACTGTATTTGAGGGTTGTACGGATTTGGCCGTACAGTTTTTTTTAATAAGAGTGCGAAATTAGGAATTAGTCGGCTGGTTTCCAAATAATTCCGGGTCCATTGAGGAGCGCCCTTATTAACTGCGCATATTGACATATTGCAGGGCGAAGCCCAGGCCAGCCTGGTTACATAACTGAATGATGGCCTGCAGGTCATCGATCTTTTTGGCGGTCACCCTCACCAGGTCGTCCATGATCTGGGCTTGTACCTTGAGACCCGAATCCTTGATCAGCTTCGTGACCTTTTTAGCGTCTTCCTGCTTGAGCCCGTTTTGTACGGGTACTTCCAGCTTTACAATTTTACCGCTCGGATGGGGATCCTTGCTGATGTCGAAAGCGAGCGGATCCAGCCCCTGCTTCATGGAACGGCTGATCAGCACGTCCACGATCTGTTTTACCTTCATGTCGCTTTCCGCCTCAAGTTCGATCTTCATGTCTTTTTTGTTCAGCTCTATTTTTACTGGAGAGTCTTTGAAGTCAAAGCGGTTCGTAATCTCTTTTTTGGTAACGTTTACCGCGTTGTCCAATGTTTGCGGATCGACCTTGCTTACGATATCGAAGGATGCCATAGATAAAGATTATTGGCAAAGGTAAATAACAATCTCATAAAAGAAAGGCCTCCTGGAAAGGAGGCCCGGTAAAAACAAACTCACAGTCTGAGAAGCTTATCATCCGCAAAGCCGGCTCAGTTCCCGCCGCCCGCTTTTACCCTGTTTTGTTCTTCGCCGGCACCATGGTTCCGGGAAACCGGGTTGTCTTTCAAAGGTTTCCCGAATCTCCAGGTAAAAGAGAGGCTGACCTGGCGTGTATCACGGGTATTGTGGAAGCTGGCTTCCGTTTGCTGAAAATTGATGTAGCCTTGTACCTGCTGGGTATACAGGATATCGCGGATGCCCAGTTTCAGGGTTCCCTTTTCTTTCCACACCTGTTTCGACAAGGCTGCGGAAAGCTCTCCCATCGGGTCAACGATCACCTGTCCTTCGACGCCCCTGCTACGATAAAACCCGGATAATTCCGCCCCCCACCCTTTATTGAATTTAAATTGGTTGTTCACGTTGAGGAGCAGGGTCGTCGCCGATATATGGATCTCTTCGCCATAGAGCATTCCCGAGAATTTATTATAGTTGAGATCCGTGTAGAGGATAGCCGTCCACCACTTCAGTGGATGCAGTTGCGCGTTCAGGGCGATACCGGCATTTTGGCGGCTCCCGATGTTCCCTTTCCGGACGATGGTAGCCTGTCCCTCCTGTTCAAAGGTCTCCGTAAAGAAGTTCTCCGTGTAACTGTAGTTAAGCGTCGTACTCAGAAAATTATTATACGTGTGTGAAAACTCGATATTTTGTGTGAATTGCGGTTGCAGATAGGGGTTTCCGGCCTGATAAGTATATTGGTCAAGGAAGAACAGAAAAGGATTCAGATCCTGGTAGTCAGGCCGGTCGATCCTGCGTCCATAGCCTATCGAAAACTGATTCTTCTGATTTGCCTGGTAACCGATATGAACGGTTGGAAAAAGATTGACATAAGATCTTGAGAAGGAAGAGTCATTGTTATTCACAGTCTCCCCGTTGCCCAGCTGATGCCCCGAATAATTCGTATTCTCCAACCTGACGCCTGCCTGGAGGCTCCACTTCTTATACTGCCTGTTCAGGTTCAGGTATAAAGCGTTTACATTTTCCCGGTACAGGAAATGGTTGGTCTTCGTGGTATCGACCAGGGGCGTGTTGTCCACGATATTAAAATAGTCGGCCGTGTTATCCGTGGCGACATAGCTCGTCTTCAGGCCCGCTTCCAGTTTGAAGTCTTTTGTGAACGGATGGGTATAGTCGGATTTAAAGGAATAGATATCGATCTCGCTGGGCAGATGTCCGGAGAGTATGCTTCCGCTTAACTCCTTATACTCGGGTGTATAGGTGGTATTGTTAAAATACTGGTCGCTCCCCGAAGCATACCTGACATAGTCCATGTCGGCGGTCAGTTCCCTGCCGGTGGAATCGAACCGGCGTCTGAAATTCAGGTTCACAGAGCCGCTCTGCCATTTGCCCCTGATCGTGCTGGGAGAATATACGATAGAATCTATCTTGTTACCGGCATCTTTTAGCTGGATATTGCTGGTAGAGTTAAAATGCTGGTCGTTCTGAAACCCGCTTAACACGACACCGATCGCAGTCTTCCTATTCAGGTAATAGTCGATGCCGAATTTCGCGTTTGCGGAAGGATTGGAAAAAGTCATGTGAGTTGTCTGGCTGAAAATCGAAGTGACCTGCTGATTGGCGTCCAGGTATTTACGGGTGAGGTCAAGGGTCTGAAACCCTTTCCACAGGTTATATCCGCCATTAAAGAAGATGTTGAACTTCCCGTTTCTGTAATTCAGATTGAGGCTGGCGCCGGGTTTGGGATAGACACCCTGGCTATTGGTCAACATCAGGTTTCCGTTAAAACCTTTTGCTTTATTTTTTTTGGTCTTCAGGTTGATGATACCCGAATTGCCGGCGGCATCATATTTCGCGGAAGGATTGGTCATAATCTCCAGTTGATCGATGGCGGAGGCGGGCAACCCTTTCAGATAATCCGAGAGCTGGGTAGCGGACATATAGGTAGGCCGGTCATCGATCATTACAATCACTCCCTGTTTCCCTTTCAGACTGATATTGCCGTCCTTGTCCACCGTAACGCCCGGGGATTTCTCCAGGACATCCATAACGCTTGCACCGGCATTGGAAGGGGAGGCATCGACATTGATGACCATGCGATCGGCTTTCTGCTCCATAAAAGGCTTCGAAGCGACTACCGATACGGCCTGCATTTCCATCGCCTGGCTTAATAAAACAATGGTTTCCAATGTAACAGATAGGTTTCCGCCCGATACGGCGAAGGGTAACGTCCTGTTTTTGACGTGTCCTGCGGCAGTGACGGAGACCCGGTAGTCACCGGATTTCACTTTTTCAAAAAGGAACCGGCCATTGCTATCGGTGACCGTCGTTCCGATTACGGAAGAATCCCCGGGATGCAGGAGGTTGACTGTCGCCGATCCGAGAGGCTGGCGATGCTCGTCCTGCACGAAACCGCTTAT
Source organism: Puia sp. (assembly GCA_031292515.1). Lineage (GTDB taxonomy): Bacteria > Bacteroidota > Bacteroidia > Chitinophagales > Chitinophagaceae > Puia. Next base: position 7,800 of record JARLGZ010000233.1, read on the forward strand.
GGTCCCGGTGCCATCCTGGGCATGCCCGGAAAGAACAACGAACAGGTTAAAAACCGTTACCAGGCAGGACAAGCAGAAAGCCCGTAATTTGATTAGAGGTCTCATAAAAGTTATTTTGAATTACTGTGAGTTACCGTATGCTTAGTACTATCTTTTAAATATTACAGTACAAAGATTGGTACTTTGCATTACATAGAACATGGCTTTGTTGGGAGCGGTTATTTTTATTGATGACCGGCAAGGGCCCCAAAGAAAGCCGGCTTTATACCAGCAGGGAAGTCGGAGGAAGTAGACGCGCCCTATTGTAAATCGTTACAGGAAACGAAACAAAAATCCGCGTAAATGAAGCGAGAAGATCAAGAATCAAAGAATGTATTGTAATGCAGGAAAGGTCAAAAAGCAGGAAAAAGCCCCGGAAAAACAGGAAAAAGACGTAAAATAGGCCCGAAACACTCAAAAGCCGTACATTTTAAGAGATCAGCCCAAGCTTTCCGGTGACGGAATGGAAGGAGGCTGTCTATGCCTGACAAACCAGATGGCGGCACCGGAAACGATCAGCAGGAATGAGATAATCTCGGCCTGTGTGGGATGGAAACCGAAAATATCATATTTTGTATTAACCCTGATCTTCTCGATAAAGAACCTTTCTACGCCGTTAATGACCAGGTAGAACCCAAAGAGTGTACCGGGAACGGTAAATTTTTTGCGGCTGGACCAAAGAATAAAAAAGAGAATCAGGCAGATGACGGTCTCATAGAGCGGCGTAGGAAAAACGGGTATGGGAAGATGTCCGCAAAAAGAGTCGTTGCAATCGGCTATCCGGGCTCCCTCATTGATCACATTATGAGGATAGGAATAGGCAAATAACCAATCGGGAAGAAATGAAGGGGCCTTGATACTCAGGTGCGGAACTTTATCCAGGGCGCCGAACTGCGAAATATAAAGCTCCTTGTTCTGGGCCAGGACGGAAGAGAATTGATCGGGCGAAGACAGGGCAACTTTGCTATCCGCGGTGGTATAGTAGGCGCTGTTGAGGATTCCCCAGTCCCCGTCCCCCGAGACCTGGCAACCTATACGCCCTACCCCATAAGCGAGCATGAGCCCGGGCGCCGCGGCATCATTCAGATACCAAAAGCCGATATTGTTCTTTTTTGCGTAATACCAGATGGCGAGGGCCGCGCAGATCAATCCTCCATAAAAGGTAAGACCGCTGAATGAGATCAGTGACTCGACGGGATTTTTTACAAAATCTCCCCAATTTTCGAGACTATTGAAGATTTTAGCCCCTAAAAAACCAAAAACAGCCGCAAAAATGGTCAGATCGCCTACCCTGTCATGCGGCCAGATCCGGATCGTCCGTTCTGTGGGCTCGGGCAACTTCTGTTTATTCTTCTCATACCATTTCAAACCCAGGAAAAGCAAACCCAGGATAATACCGGCGGGCCAGCTCCCTTCCGTGGACATGACAAAATCCTGGGGATTTGCTGTAGACGGGCTGCTTGAGATAAATAACCCGACTATTTTGTATCCCAGCAGAAATCCGAGTATAAAATTCAGGAACAATTCCGGAAAACCGGCCGGCTTCCCTACCACGATCACTTCATCTTTGCCTTGCATAAGTCCTTGCCTCTCCTTCCTTTTTAGCTCCAAAGAGAGCGTAACGGCAGCTCCTATAAAGGACAAAGCCACAAAAAAACCAAAAGAGTTGATGAATCGCAAAAATCTCCAGCCTTCGCCGATACCAAAAAGATCCTTAAAAGCGTAATAAAGGTTAGGATACATATAGAATGGGTTCACATGCTGAATAAAGGACAGAATTCATAAGATCACAAACCTACATATAAAAGTGCAAAATACAGCTTCGGAGAGAACTAATAGACACTGAGCCCTTTAGATCGAGGTCGATCACGAATTTGCATGAATTTTCAGAAATTAATTATCCACATATACTAAAACCAGGGGATTCTCGTTCCACAAAAATGTTCCACGGGGAACATCGTTTCTCCTAAATGCAGGCCAATATTGAATTTCATCGATTTTCCACAAATGTGAAAATAAGGATCGCGGCGCCGGCTTATTCACACCATAATCACCGAAAATTTCGGGTTTTCAACAGAAAAACCCTCACCGTCCATGTACAGGACCTCGCAGGACCCAAAGACGCCTCACTTGCAAACAGAAAACCTCTCCCCGGGAAAATAAAGACAGCCCCTTCGGGGAAACAGAGACGGTGTCTTCCGGGAAAGCAGGAAGCGCCGCTTTCACGAAAACAAAAAGCCCCTCCTGGAAACAGGAAGGGCTACAATGAACAAAGCTGATCAATCTCAGCAACTGTTATCTGCGGCTTGCCGAATTAACAATATTCATCAAATGCCGCAATCAGGTTATGGGCGATCACCTGCGCCGGACGTCCTTCAATCTGGTGTCTTTCTATCATATGGACCAGCTGTCCGTCCTTAAAAAGAGCTATTGCAGGGGATGAAGGCGGATAAGGAAGTAAGTGCTCGCGTAATTTTTTTACAGCGTCCAGATCGAAACCCGCAAAACTGGTGAGCAGGTGATCCGGCTTTTTGTTGCCATTTGTAACAGCCATCAAAACGCCCGGCCTGGCGGAACCCGCCGAACAGCCGCAAACAGAATTAACCATCACCAGGGTGGTTCCTTGCTGCTTCAGCTGGGCGTCAACCTCTGACGCCGTCAGCATTTCATTGAAACCATGATCGGTCAGCTCTTCTTTCATCGGTATAACGATCTCTGCTGGATACATTTTAGTAGTTTTTTTTAAAGTACACGAATGGGTGCACCAATAGAAACACAAAATTACATAAAAAGTTGATTGGGACGCAAAATTGCCCCCTTCCGACCGTAAAAGGAAAGCCTCCCGGTCGTTAAGACGGAACCCGATCGGCTATTATGTCACCATTTTAAGGCTCGAAATGAAATAATGTCATCAAAAACCGGTTCACCTTGACGAAAGTTCCGGAAAAAACGGCTTTTTTCTGACTGGTATATGGTTTGAACAGACTATCCCGTCCAACAAAATTTAATAACTCAAATAAAAAAGATCAAAATGGCACTCGTAAAATTCAACGGAAACTATCCTGCATACAGGAACCTGGTCGACGAATTCTTACATGATTTCCCGGTCAGCTGGGGCAAAGATTCAAATGGCGGGAACTATGGCTTTCCTCCTGTCAACATTCACGAAACGGCCGAAGCCTATCACCTGGAGCTGAGCGCCCCCGGACGCAGCAAGGAAGACTTCACCCTGAGTGTGGACAACAACTTGCTGACCGTAGGTTTCGAAAAGAAGGAAGAAGCTAAAAAAGAAGATTATAAGACGATCCGCAAGGAATTCTCCTTTAAGAGCTTCAAACGCAGCTTTAACCTTGACGAGAAGATCGACGCAGCCGGCATACAGGCAAAATATGAAAATGGCGTGCTGAAATTATTGCTGCCGAAGAAAGAAGAAGTGAAAGAGAGCGCAAGGCAGATCAATATCCAGTAATCGGCGCCCATGCCTTCGAATTTATTTCACCACCTGATTAAATTTCGGGTATTTGTGAACATTTCTCTCTAATTAGCAGTTGGTTTTGGTTGAGAAAGGCCCGGCTCAAGGGGTTAAATCTTTGAGCCGGCCTTTCTTTTTCTGATGTCCGGGAAAAGCGCCGCTTTTCCGGGGCCCGGCTCAAGAGGTTAAATCTTTGAGCCGGCCTTTCTTTTTCTGATGTCCGGGAAAAGCGCCGCTTTTCCGGGGCCCGGCTCAAGGGGTTAAATCTTTGAGCCGGCCTTTCTTTTTCTGATGTCCGGGAAAAGCGCCGCTTTTCCGGGGCCCTTATTCCTAAGAGGATTTCTTTTTAACACCCTTCACCCAAAAACTCAAATTAGAATGGCCATTTCTGCCCTGTTTGGCTTAATTTCGCCGCTAATTAACCTATTGTCCAAGAAGATGAATAAAACCACTGGCATTCCAAAAGGATGGGCTTTGACATTACTGGCATTGGCGTTATCGGGCTCTTGCTTCTCACAGACCCCTATCTTTCACTTCCCCCTTCCCCTCGACTCGACCAAAAAACAGGGTCTTTCGGAGGATAGCGCATTGAGAATCAGAAATCTCAACCCCTACTTTACCCTCCACGTTGATTCAACCCTTAACTACGACCTGGAGATCAATAAGGACGAACGAAATTATTTCTGGTATATCAGGAATTCGCCGGTCGGTCTCAAGATTAATAAAGACAATGGACTGCTGACTTTCAAAGCGGACAAATCCTATTTTCTCTCGGGAAAACTGAAATACGACTATAATTATAAAGTGGATGTCGGGGTACAGAACCTGAACAATCCCAAAGAACATATCGACACCTCCTTTACTATCGTCTTTTTTACCACGGAGATCGTGCCTTCCCGTCTTAAACCCACCGTAAGCAATGTTCTCTTCCTCGACGAAGGTGATACAATAAGCTTTAAAGTGCAGTGCGAAACGGGCAGCTTCCCCATAGAAAGCATCAACTTCTACTCCAGTATTCCCATCAAGCCTATCTCTGGCGTCAGCAAATGTGATGACGACTTCACCTGGTCTCCGCCCTTCGATTTTGTAAGGGATGGCGATTCCGGGAAACAAAAACTGCTCACCTTAAGCTTTGTCGGAACCAATAAATTCTATACAAAAGATACGGCCACCATCAAGATCTTTGTAAAAGACGCACTAAACTATCCAATCGCCCTCGAAGACTATCGTAAGGTGGAAAAAGGCTTCAGGACATATATCCTGCAGCTGAAATATGCCTTCGTCCAGCTGGATAAGGCGATTAAGCATAACAAAAAATCAAGGACCACTTTCGATCTCACCTCCGCCAGCTCTGCGCTGGGTGGGACCGTCTTCTCTTCCGAGGGAACCACCTCCGCCCAACGCACCGGAACCATCCTTCCCAGTGTAGGTGTCGCGCTTGTCCCTGTTAAAGAAGCGGTGGCGCCCACCAAGACCACCGAGCAGAACCAGGCTTCCCTGGTTCGTTCTTCGATCAAACGCCTCGAATATACTTTGCGGGACAATACCCTGATGGGAGAAAAAGACATGGATGTCGTCAAGAAAATGACGAACCTAAAGAATGAGCTGAAACAAACCCAGACACAGTTGATCGACGTCCCCATCGACGACAACACCAATATGACCGAGGAACAATTGAATGACTACTTCAACAACCCGAAAGTCAACAAGAAATATCGCCTGAAGAACGGCGGCTGAGAGAAGAGAACGCATCCGGGATGATGAATAGCGCGCGATAGCCATCTCCCCGGTTACATCGTCAGGATCACCCCGGTTACATATACCCCAGTATCTTTAGCATGCTTTGGGCCGTTTGCTCCTTTGCATAGACCCAATCCACCAGTTTACCGTTTTTATCGTATCCCACAATCACGTGCTTCGGAGAAGGAATCAGGCAGTGCTTTATGCCCCCATACCCGCTGATCTGATCCTGGTAGGCGCCGGTATGAAAAAATCCCACATACAGAGGCTCTCCGTTATTCATCTTTGGCAGGAATACCTCATTGATATGCTCCTCGGAATCATAATAGTCATGGCTGTCACAGGTGATACCCCCCAATACCACCCGCTGGTATTCGACATCCCACTTGTTGATCGGCAGCATCAGGAAGCGTTCCCCGATACCCCAGGTATCTGGCAGGGTCGTAATGAAAGATGAATCGATCATATACCAGATCTCACGGTCATTTTGCATTTTCTGGCCAATCACACTATAAATATGCGCCATGCTCTCCCCCACCGTGTAGCTGCCGAATTCGGTAAAAATATGCGGCATGGGCACATTGTTCCGCTTGCAGGCCTTCTTTATATTGCTTACGATCTCATTGATCATAAACTGGTAATCATATTCGAATCCCAGGGAATGCTTGATCGGGAAGCCCCCCCCAATGTTTATGGAGTCGAGCTCGGGGCAGATCTTTTTGAGCTGGCAGTAGAGGTTGATGACCTTATTCAATTCGCTCCAGTAGTAAATATCATCCTTTATCCCCTTATTGAGGAAGATATGGAGCATTTTCAGCTGAAAACGATCTTCATTGCCTTCGATTTTATCCACATAGAATTCAAGTACGTCGCGTGCGCGGAAACCCAGACGGGATGTATAGAAAGGAAAATTCGGCTCTTCCTCCGCCGCCACCCGTATACCCAGCTTAAACGGCACTTTCACCGATTTTTTGTATTGCTGCAATTCCTCGATGTTGTCCAATACAGGAATCACATTCTTAAAACCACTATTTAGCAATGAGGCAATCCTGCTTGTATATGTCTTCTGTTTGAATCCATTACATATAATGAAAATATCTTTTGTAATTTTCTTCCTGGCATACAGCTTTTTTATGATCTCGATATCATAGGCATAGGATGTCTCCAGGTGGATATCGTTAGCCAGCGCCTCTTCCACAATAAAGGAGAAATGAGAGCTCTTGGTGCAATAACAATAATAATACTTCCCTTCGTAATGATGACGCTTGATCGCATTGGCGAACATTTTTTTGGCCTTCATGATCTGCTGGCCGATCTTGGGAAGATAGGTCAGTTTCATTGGAGTCCCGTGCTTATCGATTAGCGCCTTCAGATCCAGGCCATTAAAACGTAGATAGTTATCTTTTACATCGAACCCTTCCTGCGGAAAATTAAAGGTCTGCGTCACCAGGTCGGTGTACGTATTGTTCATTGACTGATCCGGATTGAGCTTCATGTATGGTTCACAATATTAATGGGTAAAAAAAAGACTTTTAATAATTCAGGTGCAAACCTACACCAAAATGGTAAAAAAAAACCGGGGTGTTTTTACATCCCGGTTTTATTCTCTTTTATACTATTCGAAAAAAAGCTATTTTACGGCTGCGATCAGCAACTTGAAAGTTTCAGGCTCATTCATGGCCAGGTCGGCCAGCACTTTACGATCCAGGCCGATTCCTTTTTGATTCAGCTTATGGATAAAAATGGAATAAGTCAGCCCTTCTGCCCGAACTGCCGCGTTGATACGGGCGATCCAGAGGGTACGATATTCCCTTTTCTTCAGCTTGCGACCGACATAACGATAGATCAATCCTTTCTCCAACACGTTTTTGGCAACGGTATACACATTTTTACGCTTGCCATAAAAACCCTTTGCGTCCTTAAGGATGCGTTTTCTGCGTGCCCTGGAAGCAACAGCATTTACTGAACGTGGCATATCTTAATAGTTGAAAATTAATAATTTGTTAACTCGAAATCACAAAATGGACGAATAAACGGATCGCCCGGGGGAAGCTATTTAAGTCTCAGAAGGCGCTTTACAAAATCTGTATTCGGCCCGCTTACAATCCCTTTTTTGTTAAGATTGCGCTTACGTTTTTTGGACTTTTTTGTCAGGATGTGACGTTTGAAGGACTTTTGATAGGTGATTTCGCCGGTGCCGGTCACTTTAAACCTCTTTTTGGCACTTGAGTTGGTCTTTACCTTTGGCATTTTTGTACCTTTTTGGATTACACCCTGCTGGCGGGCCCGCACAGGCGGACCACTTATGGAGCCGTGTGGGCTATAAAATGGAGCGCAAAGGTAATTGTTTCCCTCTTAGCCACCTATAAAACTGGTGTTTTTTTCCAAAAAAAAGACTCCCAAAACAAAACCGCCCCTGGGGACGGCCTTGTTTTTATCAAATTATGTAACGTCTTACGAGATTTCGAAAAAATGGGGCATCAGGAAGCCGCACCCTTTTCCTTTTTCTTCTGGGGTTTGGGCGCCCAGATGGCCAGCATCCGCTTTCCTTCCATCTTTGGCATGCCTTCCAGCACACCCGATTCATTCAGTCTCTCGGCAAATTTTAATAACAATAACTCACCCCGCTCCTTGAATTGGATAGCGCGGCCCTTAAACTGTACATATGCCTTTACCTTATTGCCATCTTTGAGGAACTTCTCCGCATGCTTTGCCTTAAAATCGAAATCATGATCGTCGGTATTAGGCGTAAACCGGATCTCTTTTACTTCGGAGGCCTTGCTCTTGGCCTTCATCTCCTTTTCCTTCTTCTTTTTCTCGTAGAGAAATTTATTATAATCTATGATCTTACAGACCGGAGGATCCGCGTTCGGAGAAATCTCTACAAGGTCCAACGCCTGCTCCTGTGCCATGCGGAGCGCTTCCTGTATGGAATAAACGCCGACTTCTATATTGTCGCCTACCAACCTGACCTGGGGTACCCTGATCATGTTGTTGGTACGGTGTTCCTGCTGTTGTTCTTTTCTGAAACGTGGATTAAAATTACCTCTCGGTTGTCTCGGTGGAAATGCCATTTACTACTTTTAAGTGATCCTCCCCTACAAGGATTTAATTTGTTTAATGTTTAATAACTGTCTTTCATGAACGCCCTCTGCCGGTAGGGACCGGCAGAGGATCTTTCTATTCGGATACTCTTTCCCTGATCTCCGCTTTGAGTTCGCTGACAAACTCGTCGATGCTTTTTGTACCGAGGTCTCCTTTGCCTTGTCTCCTGACCGATACCCGGCTTTCACTCATTTCCTTCTCGCCGATCACCAGCATATAAGGCGTTCTGGACAATTCGGTATCGCGGATTTTTTTGCCGATCTTCTCATTCCGGTCATCGACTGCTGCACGAATATCCGCATTTTTCAGCGATTGCAAAAGGTTTTGTGCGTAATCCAGAAACTTGTCGCTGATCGGGAGGATCTTGACCTGTAAAGGAGCCAGCCATACCGGGAACTTACCCGCATAGTGCTCCAGCAGGAACCCGATAAAGCGCTCATGGGTACCCAGGGGAGCCCGGTGAATGATCAGCGGGGTCTCCGGATGATTATCCTTATTGGTGAATTCCAGCTTGAAGCGCCGGCCCTGCGCAAAATCGACCTGGTTGGTGGCCAGGGTGAATTCACGGCCAATAGTGCTCCATATCTGTACGTCGATCTTGGGGCCGTAAAATGCCGCCTCATCCTCCACTTCGACAAAAGGTGTCTCGGTCCTGATCAGCACATCCCTTACCAATGCTTCGGTCTCCTTCCACAATTCAGGCTCGTCTATATACTTTTTACCCAGTTTGGCGGGGTCGTGAAGACTCAGCCGCATCACATATTTATCGATACCGAAGATCTTGAAGTACTTGAGATACATTTCGTTCACCGCCTTGAACTCCTCGTAGAACTGCTCTTTGGTACAATAGATATGCGCATCGTTCATGTGCAAACACCGTACCCGCATCAGTCCAAACAGTTCCCCGCTTTGCTCATAACGATAGCAAGTCCCGTACTCGGCCAGCCGGTACGGCAGGTCCTTGTAGCTTTTTTGCTCAGCGGCAAATATCTTATGATGATGCGGACAGTTCATGGACTTCAGATAGTACTTCACCCCCTCCAACTCCATGGGCGGATACATACTATCCTGGTAATAGGGCAGGTGACCGCTGGTAAGATAGAGGCTCTCTTTGGCGATATGCGGCGTAACAACCCGCTTGTACCCGGCTCTTTCTTCGCTCTCCTTGGCGAGTTTCTCCAGCTCTTCGATCACGATCGCGCCATTCGGCATCCACAAAGGAAGGCCAGGACCTACCTCGTCGTCAAAGGTGAAAATCCCAAGCTCTTTGCCCAGTTTCCGGTGGTCCCTCTTTTTGGCTTCTTCGAGGAGCACGAGGTATTCATCCAGCTCTTTCTGCGAGGGGAAAGAGACACCGTATATGCGGGTCAGCTGCTTGTTCCGTTCATCGCCTTTCCAGTAAGCGCCGGCAATATTCGTCAGCTTTATGGCTTTGATAAATCCGGTATTCGGGATATGCGGCCCGCGGCAGAGATCCGTAAAGTCGCCCTGGGTGTAGAAAGTGATCTCCCCATCCTTCAGATTCTGCAGGAGATCGAGCTTGTATTCATCACCTTTTTCCGCAAAATATTTCAAGGCATCATCCTTACCTATCTCCTTACGTTGGTAGACATCGTTTTTGCGGGCGAGCTCCGCCATCTTCGTCTCGAGCTTTCTGAGGTCTTCTTCCGCGATGGCTCGTCCGCCCAGGTCTATATCATAATAAAACCCGTTGTCCACAGCCGGCCCTACCCAGAATTTTGCGCCGGGAAATAAAGATTCCACAGCCTCTGCCATCAGGTGGGCGGAAGAATGCCAAAAGGTGGATTTCCCCTCCCCATCCGTCCAGGTCAGTAGTTTCAGGGTTGCATCTTCCGTGATAGGCCGGGTCGCATCCCGGACCTGTCCGTTGACATTGGCTGCCAATACTTTCCTGGCCAGCCCTTCACTGATGGACTTTGCTACCTCCAAAGCGGTGACCCCTTTTTCGTATTCTCTGATGCTCCCATCGGGAAAACTGATCTTGATCATAGTTTGCAAAATTAACAAACTCTTGCCAGATAATCATTTATCAACTTACCCGATAACAATGAATATTTGACTAATTTCCCATCAGGAAAAGATGAATATGCGGAGAATTTTTACGATTCTATGTCTATTGACGGCCACCTGTACCTACATCCGAGCCCAGGATGTCACGGGCGTCTGGCAAGGCCATTTTCGCTCAAGCGATCTGCCCCAAAGATATTTCGCCGATGAAGCACGTTATAAATTTGAAGTGCAGATCGCCCAACACAACAAATCCCTGAAAGCGGTCACTTATTCTTATCAGTCGACCGTCTTCTACGGCAAAGCAGATGCAGAGGGGGCGCTCAACCCCAAAACCGGCAAGGTACTTTTACAAGAGCTGAAAATCACGGAAATGCGTATGCAGGGTAGCAGCGACGCCTGCATCATGACCTGTTTCCTGCAATATTCAAAATCGGGAAACGACGAATTCCTGGAAGGCACCTATGTCAGCATGAATACCAGGGACTCCTCAAATTGCGGCAAGGGTACCGTCTTCCTGAGACGAACCGCCACTTCCGATTTCTACGAGGAGCCGTTCCTGGTAAATAAGGCAAAGCCGGCGCCACATCCCCTCGCTCATACGCCGACCCCTTCCGCCAAACCGGGAAGCACCCCGCATCCCCTTCCCAAACCCAGCACCGTTGCGGCTTCGCCCGCAAAACCCGCTCCAAAACCCGCGGACAAACCTTCGGACAAATCCACGGCCAAAACCGCCACTAAACCCGCAGACAAACCTTTGGACAAGACCACGGACAAGACAATTGCCGCGAAGAAGAAACTTCGGTCTGCCCCTACCGCCAGCGTCCATACACCTGTCCCACGATCCAAAGACGGCCTGACAAAAATAACGCCTGTCCCCATGCCCGCCGTCCATCCCACCGGCGACGATACGACGCTTGCGGGTAAGTTAAAAGATCAAGCCCGGGAGAGGATCCTCTCCACCCCCACCCCTCAGGTGCTGGCCACCCGTGCCAACCAACTCGTTCAATCCATTACCCTGAACACCAATGATGTCGTCCTGAACATCTACGACGATGGAGCCATCGACAACGACACCATCTCGGTCTACCTGGATAAAAAACTCATCGTCTCCAACGCCCGGCTCACGGACCAGGCCATCGTCGTAAAGCTGCACCTTGACGAAAATAACGATTACCATGAACTGGTCATGGTAGCCGAAAACGAAGGCGAAATCCCTCCCAATACTTCGCTGATGATCGTCAAAGCCGGCGATAAGGAATATGAGGTACGCATCACCTCCACCGAACAGAAGAATGCCGTCGTGGTATTCCAATATGAAAAAAACAAATAAGTCAGATGTGCTACCGTCTTCCGATAGGATGTTTACTCCTGCTGCTGGCAGCCTGCCCTTTTTCGTCGGAGGCTTCTTCGTCAGGGGGCTCAGGAGCCCGTTCATCCGGGGCCGAAGAGCTGAATGGCATTTGGAAAGGCAGTCTCACACAGGAGGCGGGAGGCTGTTATCCACGATATTCCCTGGAACTTCAAATTCATGTAACGGGAGACCGGGTCGAAGGGATCGCCTATGACTATTTCGACGCTACACGCTATGTCAGAATGGATTTTACGGGTCGCTATAATCCCAGCACCCATAGCCTGGTGCTGATCGAAAACAAAGTGATCCAGGCCAACCTGCCCGCAGACTGTATCCCCTGTCTTAAAACCTATTACCTCACTTATTCCCCGAAAGGGGCGGAAGAAATGCTCTCCGGGGACTGGAAAGGGCATATCCTGGAACGGAGCAGTCCCTGCCCACCCGGTAAGATCTTCCTGAAAAAAGGCCACCGATCCGATTTCCCCGTGGATATCGAACAGAGCGACACGCTCATCAGGCTACAGCAGACCCTGCGTTTGCAGCCCCGCCCCCACGAATTGCTGCAAACGATCCTCGTCGACTCTCCCCGGTTAAAAATCGATTTTTTTGACAATGCCGAGATAGATAATGACACAATCACCGTGCTGATCAATAACAAACTGGTCCTTTACAGACAGGGTCTCACCGATAAACCGGTGTCCATAGAGCTTAACGCTTTTCCCCATATCGAATACGAACTGGTAATGTATGCGGACAACCTGGGCACTATCCCACCCAATACGGCGCTGATGGTTGTAAAAACGGGAACACGGCGAATCGAGCTATTCCTATCCTCGGGGACCGGGGAGAGTGCCGCGGTAAAATTCATGTACAAGCCCGATTGAAGCGCGGACCCGGACAAACCAGCCCCGCAAGCGGTTATTTTTTTGAGAAGTCCAGAGAGTCGTCCACCTCTCCGCAACCCAGCATTTTATCTTTGAAGGTGGGATGTTTTTTGCCCAGATAGGGATTGACGACCCTTACCGTATTGCTCAGCCAGTAACCCTCCGCCGAATCGCCCAGGGCCATCGGGCATTTGATGTGATAAATCGTCTCCCGGTCGTATTTGACGGCCCGGACAAGGTTATACAGTTCATCGGTGAGCGTATTGAAAGATTTCCTTTTGCCCGCAAGGGTGGTCTCCCCGAGGAAATCCTTCACATCGCTGCTCAGGGCGACCGCCAGGCTTTGAATGGTAAGGACGAGGTTGGAATCCCCCCTGATCTGTTTTACAGGCAGACTATCGGCAGCCCGGCCCAGATCCACGGCCGCCTGGTCAGCTTTTAACGAATCCCAATCCACCAGGGCATTTTCCAGGGTATAATAATGGTCCATGACCCCTGAGAAAGATCTGTTGAAAAAGTCCGAATTCTTACCAATTGACAGCGGCTGGTCCTTTTTTTCTTCGTCCTTTTTTGTTTTATCCGAGAGCATTTTATAAGCGAGGACCCCCGCCAGTATGATGACCACAAGCAGTAAGACCGTCTTCTTCATACAGAAATTTTTACGCGAAGTTAGGAGATAAAAACAATACGGTCTCTTTGTAGTACTTTTGCACGGTCATTTAACAAAAAATTTAGCGGGAATCATGTTAGCAGGATTACAGAATGTAACTTTTGAATTTGGGGCCAGAACGATCGTGAAAGATGCCACCTGGCATATCCAGCCCAATGAACGAATAGGCCTTATCGGATATAATGGAACGGGAAAATCGACGCTGCTCAAACTTTTTGCGGGGGAATATCTGCCGTCCGAAGGCACCGTGGAGCGCAGCCGGTCGACCACCATCGGGTATCTGCACCAGGACCTGCTCAGCTTCGACACGAACGGTTCGATCCTGGAAGTGGCTATGACGGCTTTCGCCAGGGTGCTGGAACTGGAAAAAGAGATCGACGAGCTCGGAAAACGCCTGGAACAGGACTCTGAGAACGTGGACCTCCTCCACCAATATACCGACAAACTCCATGAAATGGATACCCTGGACGGTTACACAATTCATCACCGCACGGAGGAAGTGCTGCAGGGACTGGGATTTGCCAATGCGGACCTGCAAAGACCTTTTCGCGAATTCAGCGGGGGATGGCGGATGCGCGTGTTACTGGCGAAGATGATCCTCCAGCAGCCCGACCTGCTCCTGCTCGATGAGCCTACCAACCATATGGACCTTCCCTCCATCGAATGGCTGGAAAAATACCTGCAGCATTACCAGGGCTCCGTCATCATCGTCAGCCATGACAAGTACTTCCTCAACCGGATGGTCACCAAGATCGTCGAGCTATACCAACGGGAGCTGCATATCTATAATGGCAACTACAGCTACTATGAGACGGAGAAAGAACAGCGGGTGGAACTGCAGCAGCGGGCTTTCGAGAACCAGCAGGACTATATCCGCCAGCAGGAGCGCTTTATAGAGCGTTTTAAGGCCAAGGCCAGCAAGGCTGCCGCCGCGCAAAGCGCCATGAAAAGACTGGAGAAGATCGATCGCATAGAAGACATAGAGATCGAACGGCCGAATATCAAGATCAATTTCCGGATCGACAAGACCCCCGGCCGCGTGCTGGTAACCCTCAAAGACATCACAAAAAAATTCGGCGAACTGACGATCGTGGAAAATGCCTCGGCGGAGATCAACCGGGGAGATAAGATTGCGCTGATCGGCGCCAACGGGAAAGGGAAATCCACCCTCCTTAGAATCATAGCCGGCACGGAACCCGCGCCGGGAGAACGTATCTGGGGGCACAACGTGGAAGAGAGTTTTTATGCGCAGCACCAGATGGAAGCATTGGATGTCAACAATACCCTCCTCGATGAGATGAAGTTATGCGGCAGCCAGAAGACGGACCTGGAACTCCGTGTACTGCTCGGATGCTTTCTGTTTAGCGGTGACGACGTCGACAAGAAGATCAAAATACTCAGCGGTGGTGAAAAAGCCAGGGTCGCACTGGCCAAAACGATCGTCAGCAAAGCCAATTTCCTGTTGCTGGACGAGCCGACCAACCACCTTGACATGCATTCCTGCGATTTATTGATCGACGCGCTGAACAAGTATGAAGGCAGTTTCCTATTGGTCAGCCATGACCGCTATTTTATCTCCAAGACAGCCAATAAGATCTGGGAAATCGATAACCACATCATCCGCGAATTCAAAGGCACCTATGAAGAATGGGTGGACTGGAAGGAAAGGAGCCTCAAGGCGGCTGCACAGGCCTCCGGATCCAAACAGCAATCAGGCGGCCTCAGCAAGTCACAGACGGCAAACTCCAAGCCACAGACCCAGGGATCCGGATCGTCAGGCGCTTCGGCTGGCGGGCAATCGGGGCTGACCGGCAACGGCCCCTCCGCCGCCGGCACCGGCCGGGCCGCTAAATCACCCGCCCAGGGGCAACAAGTCCCCGCCAAGACCGCGGTTCCCGTCTCCGCGAGCCCGGTAGTCATCAATAAAGATGCAAAAAAAGAGCTCCAAAAACAGCAACGGATCTTCAAGGAACTCGAAGAAAGGATCGCTGTCCTGACGAAAGAAAAAAATGAACTGGAAGCATCCTTATCGGATCCTGTAACGTATTCCGACCGGAACAAATTCGTGCAGGCAGAAACCGCTTATAAAAAGGCGACCAATGACCTGAGCCAGGCAAATCTCCAATACGAGCAGATATTTGAAAAAATCGTGGGACTGGAAAACTCATAAAATCCCTAAAATAATTATCGCATATCTGTCATCCTGTGTTAAATTGTGGGGGTCCTGTAAATATTTGCGATAACCATTTTGATGAAATATTTCCCTGTCTACGGCTTACTGTTTCTGCTCGTTACGGCGACGGCACATGCACAAACCCCCTCTTCAACGGGCCGCCCGAAAATAGGATTGACGCTGAGCGGCGGCGGGGCAAAGGGTTTGGCGCATATCGGCATCCTCAAGGCCATCGATTCGGCAGGTCTTAAAATCGACTATATAACCGGGACCAGCATGGGCAGCATTATCGGTGGGCTGTATGCGGTAGGCTATTCCGCCGACAGCATAGAGAAGATAACCCGTAAAATAGACTGGGACCTGCTGCTGTCCAATCTTTCTTCCATGAGAAGCATCATCATGGAAGAAAAAGACGAATACGGCAGATACATCGTCGAATTGCCCTGGGTCAACCACTGGTTCCGGATCTCCACCGGCGTGCTGGAAGCCCAGGAACTGTGGCTGAAATTCTCGGAGTTGTTCCGCCCGGTCTATAATATTAAAGATTTCTCCCAGTTCTCCATCCCTTTTAAATGCATCGCCACCGATATTTCCTCCGGCGAGGCGGTGGTATTGGACACCGGGGAGATCGTTTCTGCCCTGCGGTCCAGCATGGCCATTCCTTCCATCTTTACCGCCGTGGAGTATGACGGTAGAAAACTGGTGGACGGAGGCGTCGTCAGGAATTTCCCGGTTAAAGACGTCAAGGAGATGGGAGCGGATTTCGTGATCGGCAGCAATGTATCGGGCCCGCTGCTGACTTCGGACAAAGTGACGAACGCCTTACAGGTGCTGTTGCAGGTGGCTTTCTTCAGGGAAGCCGAAGACACCCGCGCCGAGGTCCCCCTTTGTAATATCTACGTTCCCCTGACGCTCGACAAATACGGCATGGGAAGTTTTGGAGAGACCAGCGATATTTTGCAAGCCGGTATCGACGCCGGCCGGAAACTTTACCCGCGCTTCAAGGCCCTGGCAGATTCTCTCAACGCGATCTATGGTCCTCAAACAATCGTGAAGAACCGGCTTCCGAACAAACAAAACGTAAAAATATCCAGTTGCGAAGTCAAAGGCCTGAATCATACCAACAGGGAGTTCTTTATCCAGACGATGAACCTCGAAACCAATCACTATTATTCAGCCGATAACCTCTCGCGGATGGTAAGAAGGGCTTATGGCACCCGCTACTATACCCGCATCACCTATTCCCTGCTTCCCCAGGATGACGGGACCAGCAAGATCGTATTCGACGTCGAAGAAAATCCGCTGACCTTTGCAAAGCTGGGGCTGAACTACAACCAGTTCAGCGGTATCAGCGCCATCATCAACCTCACCAGCCGGAACTTTTTCACGCCTACTTCCCGCAGTCTCGTGACCCTTAACATCGGGCAGAATTTCAGGTTCAAGGCCGAACATCTCCAATATTTCAGCAGGCGGGCAAACTTTGCTTTCACACTCGGAACACAATTCGACCAGTTCAGCATCACCACCTACAACAACTCTTACAAGGAAGCCGGTCTCTATACCCAGAATTATTTCAAAGTGGACGGCAAATTCGGTTATTCTACAAACCGGGATCTGACTTTTGGGGTTGGCGACCGTCTCGAGTGGATCGGATATAACCCCTCTCTGAGTTCCAGCCTCGAATTCAAGGGACGGAACGATTTTATGACGAGCTATTTCTTCCTCCGGAGCAATACTCTCGACAGGCCCGTATATCCAAAAAGAGGCGCAAAAATAGAAGCCGAGGCCGATTACGTTTTTCAGCAGGACCCCGATGTGCAATATTATGCTTCCAACACCAGGGGGCCCGACTCCACTTTCTCTGCCGCACCTTATCCCCGGGTCTTATTCTATATGGATAAGTATTTCCCTATCGCAAGCCGGTATACCCTGCTGACTCATTTCCAGGGAGGGCTGAACCTGAACTACAATAACAACGTGATGAATGAGTTTTCGATCGGAGGCATGACCAGCCTTTTTCACAACCAGGTGACCTTTGCAGGATTGCGCGAAGGGACCTTCTACACCCCCAATGTCGCGGTCGCACTCCTGGGGCTCCGTTACCAATTATTCAGCAACACCTATCTGACCGGCAAGGCCAACGTGCTCTTCAGCAATTTTATCAGCAAAAGCAATTTTTTTACGATCCCCGATTTCCTGTCGGGCTATGCGATGACCCTGACCTATAATTTCGTCCTGGGCCCGCTGGAGCTAAGCGCCATGTATAGCGACCAATCCAGGCGCGTGCTCGGCTATATAAATATCGGGATTCCCTTTTAAGCCTCTATTCTCTCGCCTTTATAAAATCGCTGACGATATAGCTGATGAGTTTCCCGATGGTATCGCTCTTGCGGCCGTCATTCAGCGCCGCAGCTCCTTCCGCAATATGCAGATAGGCGATCTTTGAATCGATCGCGGCAAAAGTCACATATTGCCGGGCATGCAGGGGGGAAAGCCCGGAGGGCGTGATGGCGCTTGAAAGGGTGTCTTCAATACAGTCCAGATCAAGCTCGAGACCAATGTAATTTTCTTCGGTAAAACCGGTAGCGTGGGCTACCGATTGAATAAAATTCTTCTTCTCCAGGATGAAGATATCCTCGTAAGTGATAAAATCCATGAACGGGTTGTTGACGATATCCAGCCAGACATTCTGCGGCAGATAATTCTCGTGAATACCGATCGCGCAATATTTCTGGAGGTACCCGTCTTCTTCCGCATACCGGAAGCCATTCCCGCTATGACGTCCCTCCGATGGCCGGTAGTCCGTATGCGCATCGAGATTGACACAATTGATCTGCGCCAGGGGTATCAGCCCGGCTTTATACAAACCTTTGGCAGCCCCCTTAATCAGCGGGTAGGCGTTATTGTGGCCTCCGCCGATTACGATCGGTATCTTCTGGCACGAGGCAATCACCTTTACAAGCGATTCCACTTCGTCATCGATCGTGTTGACGGCATGGCGATAGGCTTCTATCTTTTCTTCCGGCCCGTGAGCGTTTGCTTCGATGACCCGTTCCAGATCGCTGAAGTCGAAATGTCCCAGCAGCAGGACGGATTCTCCGGAAAGGAAGTCGTTGCTTTGAATATTCAGAAACGAGGAAAGGAAAGGTGTCCAGGAAGAACCGGCGCCCCCCGTTCCTGAGTTGGCCCTGACCCCGATGTCCTCGGGGATACCGAAGAGCACATATTCGGCGGCGGTCTTTTGCAATGACTTCTCCAGTTCGTTCCTGTCGGCAATACATTCCAGGCGTTCGCCCAATTTTGTCTCGTATCGCCGAAGTCTTGTCAGCGAGAGAATATCATTTTTGCCGTAGAATATGAAGTGGCTCATATGGACGATTGTCCGGACAAACCTACGGGAAAAGAAGATCCCGGAAAAAGAAATTGCCCGGAAGGGAAATTTAGATCGGGTTTACAGGGGATCCGGAGATCATCCCCGGGGAACCCTCGTCAGTCCGATTCGGAAGGACGCCTGCGGGGCCGGATGAAATCCAGCGGATTTTTCCTGAAATACCGCCAGAGGATGCCCAGGAACTCGGGGTATTCCTTCAGACGTATCCCCCTGGACTTGACGGCCACCAGGAAGGCCAGGAAAAAGCTGACCGCGAAATTCAGGAAACCGATTCCCAGCACACCCGCCAGGACGGTGGCCAGGTAGAGAAGCCGGACCTGTCCGAAACCCAGGCCGTAAACCGCCAGGGACGTATTCCCCGCGGAGATCGTGATATGGCGGATGTCAAAGGGAATACCCAATTCCCTTCCGAGTATGGTAGACATACCCAGGAAGAAACCCAGGGCGATATTGCCGATGATGGATCCCGCATGTTTCTCGATATAACTCCCGATCCGTTGCAGCCTTTCAGGGGAAAAAGAGAGGCGCAGGATAGGGTGGCTGCGGAGCCTTTCGGGAATATGGCTATAGTGGATCTTATTCTGCACGTATCCCGCGATAATACCGCTCAAAAAAAGAAAGGCTCCCGTATTGCAGGCGTAGAGGAGGGACAAACTGTGCCAGGGATGATTGTCTTCGAGCATCTTTTCCGCGGCCGCACCGGACACTAGTTTCACATGCACGATCTTCTCATAAAGCCAGGCCAGGGCCCATACTCCCGGGAATACCACGATAAGGTTCCCCGCGAACGAGGCGATCTGGCTGCGGGATACCTTGGCCACGGTGATGGCAAGGTTATAGAGGTTTGGCTGATGCGCATTTTTTTTTGTGTCCAATGAGCCGGCAACGGCGCTGGCAGTAAAAGCCGGTTGTTTGGTGGCCAGGGTCGTATGCGTCTCCTCGATGGCGACAAAACCGACACTGTAGTTGACGCTATAGGCGAACCCATGCCAGAATACCGGCATCTCGATCTTCGTGATCAGATTTTTAATGATGACCACTCCGCAGACCCATGCCCCACCGCCCATGGCGCTTTTCAGCATAGCCCGGTATTCAGCCGGCGTAGACGTGATATATTTATTTCCTTTGGATCCCTTGTGTTCGGCGATCTGGTAGGCGAGATACCCGAAACACTGGGACGCGAATTCGCGGATACTGTTTTTCCGGTTCTCATTGCGGACCAGCATCCGGAAGAAATCGACAAATTTGCCGGTGTCATGCTGCGACGGTCTCTTCGACAATTTAGCCCGTCGCAGCATGACGTTTAGTGATGGACCTTCCGCCGTCATACCTGTGGTCTGCCCCGGGAAGTCATGATCATTATCCAACAGATCGGCGAGTATCGTCATGCGGTCAAGCCGGTTGGCGAGTATCACCAGGATATAGGTCTGGCGGAGGCTGGCGCCACGGAGGGAGTGGTTGTCCCGGATAAAATCGATACAGGCGTAACAACGACCCATCATATGCGCCATCCGCTCCGGAAGATCGTCCGATACGGAAGGATCGTCCGACCCGGAAGGATCACCCAACTCATCGATGCCGGGCAAAACCTCCCCGGTGTTCCGGGAATTCTCCGGAAGCCGGGAACGGGCAGGCCGCCGGGACAATTTCTTTTCAAGTTCCTGAACCAGGTAATTCTGCTGCAGGAAAGGATTGTCTTCCCGGTCTTCCGGAGAGATATAGTCCAGCACATTCCGTTCCAGACCCAACTGGGCCACCTGGAACCCCAGGGTCTTCAGAGAAGGCATCAACTGCTGCAGGATCCGGCTGTCATCGATATGGAGAGAAAGACCAATACTTTCGAAAAAAGATATCCAGGTCTCCCGCGAGATCTGTTCGACCCATTGATAGTCCGTACTGCGAAAGAAGACCCGGTTCACCACATAGAGGAAATCATGCTCGGATTGCAGGGAAGGCAATAGCTTGTGCTTGAGCCTCCCGAAAAACTCTTCCCAGAATCCCCGGGCAAGCGGGATACCGCTTTCCGTCAGGGCCGCATAAAGATCGGTCCGGATAAGTTGCGACAACAGGGCATGCTGCAGGTTGGTCAGCAGCACAGGATGCCGGTGCAATTCGGCCGTGATAAACTGCATGTTTTCATTCGCATCCTCCTTCTCCGCTGAAGGCCTGATGGCGGAAAAAAAAGAAACCAGGAAATCCAGCCCCTGTTTACTGTCCGTAATGGGGATGATGGTGCTTCGTGCCGTCGCCGTTTCGATAAAATCTGGCTTATTCTTTTTCCTGCGTTTAAACATGTTCGTCTCTTTGAGGCAAGGATTATGCCATTAAGTGAGTAGTCAATGGTGAGTTGTGAGCGGCTTCAAAAATTCGATCCTTGCACCATTATCACGCTGCCCGTCAATAGTTGTCCAACTATTTCCAGTTATTGATTACTCCCTGCTTATGATTCAATATTGTCCTTTAATACAAGCGGCTCAGTACTCACTACTCAGTACTCACAACCGACTACTCACAACTGACTACTCACTGCTGGCCACTCACTATTTCCCCCCCGATCATCACTTTGTCTATCAGATTGGAGCCGAATGCATAGGGCAGGTACGCCAGGGAGGGAACCGGCTTCGTAAAGATCAGGTTTGCCCGTTTCCCGACGGTGATACTTCCTGTCTCACTACCCAGTCCCATCGCATAGGATCCATTGAGGGTAGCCGCATTGATGGCTTCCTCCGGAAGCATCTTCATGCCGATACAACTCATGGCGATAACAAGGTTCATGTTCCCGCTGGGAGATGAACCGGGATTATAATCAGAAGCCAACGCCACCGCACAGCCTGCGTCGATCAGATCGCGGGCAGGTTGAAACGGCATTCTCAGAAAGAAGGCGGCCGTGGGGAGCAATGTGCAGACCATCTCCGAACCTGAGGAATGCCTTCCGAGCAGCCCGATTTCCTCTCCCGTCAGCGTCTCGAGATGATCGAGGGAGAGCGCGTTCAGCCGGATACCGGCTTGAATGCCGCCGATGCTGTTCAGTTGATTTACATGAAGCTTTGGTTTTAACCCGTGACGGATACCCGCCAGACAAATCGTTTCTGTTTCCGCCGCGCTAAAAAAGCCCTTTTCGCAAAACACATCGATGTAATCAGCTAACCGCTCTTCCGCGATGACAGGCAACATCTCCCGGACGAGCGAATCGATATATCCCTGGTGAACTTGCCGGTGTGCCAAAGGATAGGTGTGGGCCCCCAGGAAAGTAGCTTTAATAGAGAGGGGCGATCGCTGTTTTAGTTTTCTGATTACCCGCAGCATCTTTAACTCTCCTTCCACGCACAGCCCATAGCCGCTCTTGATCTCGATCGCGCCTGTCCCCAGCCGGGTCAGTTCCTGCAACCGGTTCCATGCCTGATCGAAGAGATCTTCTTCTTCCATGTCGTTCAACTTTTGAGCAGAATGCAAAATCCCTCCTCCCCTGGCGTTTATCCCGGCGTAGCTGAGCCCCCTGATCTTGTCGACGAATTCTCCTTCCCGGCTGCCGGCAAAAACCAGGTGGGTATGACTGTCGCACCAGGCCGGCAGGACGAACTGCCCGGTAGCATCGATAGTTTGCAAGTCCGGAGAAGAGCTCGAAATAGAAAGACCTTCCTGCATCCCCTTCCCGCTTTCCAGGTCGGACATGGGGCCATAGCCGGCAATCTTCCCATCGGTAATAAACAGATAAGCGTTTTCAATGGAAGGAAGAATAGCCAACTCCTTGCCCTTCAGCAGGCGGGACTGTTCCCGGGTATTCCAAAGCTGTCTGATATATACAATCAATTGGGGGCTCATCGGGGCTAAATTACTGGAAATTCTTTGATAACCCTGCTACAGGAAATCGGCCTTATCCAGTTTCCGGGCGATCCTGCAGGCTGCGTTAATCAACCCCACATGGCTGTATGTCTGGGGAAAATTCCCCCATTGAGAGCCGTCGCCGGTAGCGTCTTCGCTAAAAATCCCCAGGTGATTGCTATATCGGAGAAGCCGATCCAGGTTCCTGACCGCGTCCTCTACCCTGCCGGTGCAAGCCAGCGCATCCACATACCAGAAAGCGCATACCAGGAACGTAGATTCAGGAAATCCGAAGTCGTCATAATGCTTATACCGGTAAAAAAGGCCCTGCTCGGTGAGCAATTCCTTTTCCAGGGCCTCAATATGCCATTTCGCTTTTTCCGAATGATGATCGAGGTAGTCCATCGTGATCATGGCAAGGGTACTGGCATCGAGGTTTGCCGTTCCGATGGCCTGGGTGAACAATCTTTTTTGCGGATCATAGGTTTGCTGGATTAGGCGGTCGGCGGCGACGGCCAATTGTTGTGATTTATGCATCAGGTCCTGGTCCCCGAACAAGGCGGCAATCTTATAGGCTGCTTTCGCCCCGGCCCAATGAAATAGCAACGTGTAGGTATGCACCTGCACCTGGCTTCTGAATTCCCATAAGCCCGCATCGGGCTCCGACAAAGTCCTTTCTATCTGACCGAGCAGCCAGGGAACTACTTTTCGAAAGCTGTCCTTTTGCAAAAACACCAGCCTTTTGTCCGTGTATAAAGGCAGCAGGCTCACCAGCACTTGTCCATATACGTCGTGTTGGGATTGGATATAGGCCTTGTTGCCGGTGCGCACCGGCTTGTTTCCCATATACCCGTCCAGGTCCCGGGTACTCTCATATAATTTTTTGTCCCCGGTAATGGAATAGAGAGGCTGCAGCGAGTTCTCCGCATTACGAAGAATATTGTAGATAAAATCAAAATACTTCTCCAGTTCCTCGAAATGACCGATCTGGTTAAAAGCGCGCAAGGTATAGTGAGCATCCCGGAACCAGCAGTAGCGGTAATCCCAGTTACGGGTGCTGTCATGGAATTCGGGCAGACTGGTTGACCCCGAAGCGATGATCCCGCCCGTATCCTCATATTGGTGCAACTTCAGGACCAACGCTGACCGGATGATCTCTTCCTGATAGATATCGGGCAGGTAGGAACTCTTGATCCAGGCCTGCCAGTCCTGAACGGTTTTACGGATAAACTCTTCGGCCGTATGCTGCAAAGGCGCCTCCAGCGGCTCTCCGTAGGTCAGCACGAGATATCGGTCCTGGTCCAGGACAAAGGACTGTTCTTTTTGTATATAGCTGAGGGGGATATCCGTCGTGAGCCTGACCTGCTGATCGAGGTTCAGGTAGCGGATATGATTGCTGGCGATCACGGACTCCGGCACCAGCAGGCCGTAGTCTCCCCGTGGCTGGCAGGAGATCCTGACAGAGGGTTCGCCCTCCAGCAATTCAATCTTGCGAACCAGCATCAGGGGTCTGAATTGTCTTTCATATATCCTCATACGCGGAGCACAATCCTTCACAACAAAACGTCCGTCCGAACAGGTGAACTCCGTGCATAGCACATTCGTATTTGGAATATAGTACTGGCGCGCGCTGTAAGACTCCCCGGAAGGCTGGATATAAAAATGACCGCCTTTCTCTTCATCCAGCAGGGAACCGAACAGGAAACTGCTGTCGAAGCGGGGCATGCACATCCACTTCACATTCGCCCGGGTATCGATATAGGCCAGATAGGAGCAGTTGCCGACCACCCCCATATTGTATTTATGAACCGGCATATTCTTTTTCGGTTAAAGCGTTGGGGGTACTCAGGATTCCGAGGAACGGGATCACCTGCTGCTGGGACAGGATGGAATATTGGGCAGCGGAAGCGCCGGCGCTGACTTTGACGGTATAGGCCTCCCCCTCCAGGGCTTTGAACATATCTTCGTCCGTGGTATCATCCCCGATACACAACACGAAATCCGGGTCCATTTCATTGACAATCTTCAAAGCCGTAATCCCCTTGTCAAAACCGGAAAGACGCACTTCAACGACCTTATTGCCGTCGACTACCTGCAGGGTAGTATTCTGGACCAGTGAGGACAGGTTGTTCAGCAGCTCCCTGGAACGGCTAAACCCAAAATCGGGCGCGGTATTCCGGTAATGCCAGGCGATCGTATTGGCCTTCTCCTCTACAAAAGAGCCGGCGCAGCGGATAACAAAGATCTGCATGATCCGACGGATCTCCTCTTTCCAAAGATCAGAGACCGAAACCAATTGCTGCCAGTTATCGTTCTTCTTTTTAAAACTGGCGCCGTGTTCAGCCACGAGCGTCAGAGGTAGCGCCCCCAGCCAGCGGTCCAGGGAAGAAGCGTCCCGACCGCTTATCACTACGATATTGTTTTTTGGATCCGACGAGAGCCTGCGCAGCAGGTCGGTCAAAGCGGCTCCCGGGTGGGCTTCCGTCGGGTTCCTCGTAAAAGGCACCAGGGTGCCGTCATAGTCCAGCAGGAGACAGCGGTTACTGGCACGTTGATAATGTCGCCGCATTTGGACGATCGATCTGTCATCCAGCAGCCGGACCTCTTGTTTCTGCTGCTCGATCCTGACCTGCGTCAGCTGCTCCAGGAAATCATTGACCCATTTCAGCACATCGTATTCCTGCAGGCGCCTCTGCATCTGTGACAGCCTGTTGCGCTGCTCGTAGACGGGCATGGTAAACGCCCTGGCAATCGCACCGGCGACATCGGTGACATCAGTCGGGTTTACCAGGAGCGCCTCGCTCAGCTCACTGGCCGCTCCGGCCAGTTCACTCAGGATCAATACACCGTGTTGTGTCGCACAGCTGGCGACATATTCCTTGGCCACCAGGTTCATGCCGTCGCGCAAAGGGGTGATAAGGGCCGCGTCCGCCGCCTGGTAAAGAGCAAGCAGCTCGTTAAAAGCAAGATGATTATACCGGTAAATAAGCGGCTGCCAGCTGATGGTGGAAAACCTTCCGTTGACGGCGCTGATCTTCTCTTCTATCAGTTTCTTTCGTTCCGTATAAGCAGGTATGGTATCGCGTGAAGGGACGATATTCAGGATGAACACCATTTTCTCGCGCCATTCGGGATAGTTTTCCAGGAAATACTCGAAGCCATTCAGACGATGCATCATCCCCTTCGTATAATCCAGCCTGTCGACGGAGAAGACGATCTTCTTTTCGTCGAAATTCCTCCTGATCTCGTTACGGGACTCCAGGATATCGTGGTCGTAGGCCGCCTGGTTGAATTTTTTATAGTCGATCCCGATCGGGAACAAGTCGACCTTCACCAATCGCCCCTGATAGAGCAGGGTCCTGAAATAGTTGTCGACGCCGAGCAGCATTTTAACGGACTGGATGAAATGCTGCACATAGTCATAGGTGTGAAAACCGATCAGGTCGGCGCCCATCACCCCTTCCAGCAAGGTCTTCTTCCACTCGGAAGGCAGGAGCCTGAATATCTCGTAGGAGGGAAAGGGGATATGCAGGAAGAATCCCACCGTGATGTCAGGGATCCTCGTCCGTAATAACTGGGGAAGGAGCATCAACTGGTAGTCGTGTATCCAGATTTTATCGCCGGGCTGCAATAAGGGCGCTATTTTTTCGGCGAAGATCTGGTTCATCCTTTTGTAAGCCTCGAAATAGGCAGTCTCATACCGGGCCAGCGAAGAGAAATAATGAAAAAGAGGCCAGATTACCGAATTGGAGAATCCATTGTAATATTTGTCGTAGACCTCGTTATCCACAAACAGGGGCACGATGTTAAAATCCTGGTTTTGATCCTGAGAAGCCGCGACCAGGTCCCAGTCCTCCTGTGGAAAATCCGCCACACCGAACCACAGCCTTTCGGTGAGCTCGCTTTTTTGCGATCCCTCGCTTTCGAAATAACTTTTGATGGCAGAGACCAAACCGCCCGAGCTTTGCCGTATATTTATCTTGTCGCCTTGCCGGTCCAATGAGAAAGGAAGCCTGTTCGAAATAATAATCAATCGATCCATAGTGCCAGTTTTTTATGAAAGAAAGGAGTTCCTTTTCCTCTATTCCAACAATAAGGCCAGAAAATCAGGCGACTATGTCCCGCCGGCTGAGGTCAGGGACCGTGTCTGTAAAGTCATGGAATGTCAATGATGAAGAGTTGGCAATTCTTCCGGCAGGTCGTCTACGGAGCCAGGCGGCTGGTTATATCCAGGCCAAATTTACGGGCCGCGTCTTTTGCGATATCATAGCCCGCGTCAGCATGTCTGATTACGCCGATCCCCGGATCGTTGCGCAATACCCGGGCAAGTCTGACCGCTGCATCGGCGGTACCATCCGCCACGATCACCATCCCCGCATGGATGCTGTAACCCATTCCTACGCCCCCACCGTGATGCAGGCTGACCCAGCTCGCGCCGCCGGCGGTGTTGAGAAGGGCGTTCAGGACGGGCCAGTCGGCGACGGCATCACTGCCGTCCAGCATGCTTTCCGTCTCGCGGTTCGGGGAGGCTACCGATCCGGTGTCGAGATGGTCTCTTCCGATGACAATAGGCGCGCTGACCATACCCGTGCGAACGGCTTCGTTGAAGGCCAAGCCGGCTTTTTCCCTTTCCCCCTGTCCCAGCCAGCAGATCCGTGCAGGCAGACCCTGGAACGCGATCCGCTCCTTTGCCAGTTTCAGCCAGCGTAAAAGGGACGTGTTTTCAGGGAATAGATTTGCGATCAGCTCGTCCGTGACGGCTATGTCCGCCGGATCTCCGCTGAGCGCGGCCCAGCGGAAAGGACCCTTGCCCTCGCAAAAAAGCGGCCGGATATAGGCCGGTACAAACCCGGGGAAATCAAATGCATTTTTCAACCCCTTCTCATAAGCCCTGGCCCGCAGGTTATTGCCATAGTCGAACGTCACGGCTCCACGTTCCTGCATAGCCAACATCAAACCGACATGTGTCACCATGGAACGATAGGCATATTCGACATACCGGTCAGGGTCATCCGCCCGCAGGACCTTCGCCTGTTCGTAAGACAGCTCGTGGGGCCAGTAGCCGATAAGAGGGTCATGCGCCGAGGTCTGATCGGTGAGCGTATCAGGGACGATATTGCGGGCCAGCATTCGTTCGAGCAGGTGAACGGCATTGCACAAAACCCCGAGGGACAGGGCCTCCCCGTTCCTTTTGGCCTCCAATGCGCGATCGATCGCCTCATCGATGGAGAGGATCTTTTGATCCAGGTATTTTGTCTCCAGTCTCTTGTCGATACGCCATTCTTCGACTTCGGCCACCAGGGCGACGCCTCCATTCATGGTGATAGCCAGGGGCTGGGCCCCTCCCATGCCACCCAGACCCGCTGTGACGTGCAGGGTGCCTTTCAGCGTTCCTTCAAAATGCTTCCCTGCGGCTGCGGCATAGGTCTCATAAGTCCCCTGTACGATTCCCTGGGAGCCTATATAGATCCAGGATCCCGCGGTCATCTGGCCATACATCATCAGCCCTTTTTTCTCCAGTTCATCGAAGTGCTCCCAGTCGGCCCAGCGTGGCACCAGTTGAGAATTGGACAACAATACCCTGGGGGCGTCCTTATGGGTCCGGAGGATCCCAACGGGTTTGCCGCTCTGGATAAGCAGCGTTTCATATTCTTCAAGGTCCTTAAGCGCCCCGATGATGAGGTCGAGCGACTCGAAATTCCGGGCGGCTTTTCCCCGGCCTCCATAAACGATCAACTCGTCCGGGCGTTCGGCGACCGCGGGGTCGAGGTTATTCAATAGCATGCGCAAAGCAGCTTCCTGTATCCAGCCTTTGCATTGCAGGTTTTTCCCCGTTGGGGTCTTATACCTGACCGGGTCGTAACGCCTCAGATTTGTCGTACTCATATGGAAGGTTTTTATTTTGCCTTTATTTGGACGCAAACAACAGAGAGTACGCTGCGGGAGAGAGAATGCCGCCGAAAGTTGTAAACCGGGTCAAATCGTAAAAGGTCAAATCGTAAAAGGTCAAATCGTAAAAGGTCAAATCGTAAAAGGTCAAATCGTAAAAGGTCAAATCGTAAAAGGTCAGATCTTAAACGGTCAAATCTTAAACGGCTTAGATCGTAAACGCCTCAAACCCTTCGTTGAGGACAATCCCCGCTGAGAGCGCCACCCTGTCCAGATTCCCTACAAAGGAATAGTCTCTGATGATGCCGG
The DNA here is from genome assembly GCA_031292515.1 of Puia sp. GTDB lineage: Bacteria > Bacteroidota > Bacteroidia > Chitinophagales > Chitinophagaceae > Puia. The sequence continues at coordinate 36,676 of JARLGZ010000233.1, forward strand.
CAAGTTTGTCAATATCGGCTGCAAAGATCCTGTCTTCGCTGGCAAATTCCACAAAATTCCGGGTGTAGCCATGCGCCTCCTCCAGGATCCGGCTGCTTTTTAACGGTCGTCTGAATTCGATAGCCTGGCAGGCGCTCATGAGCTCGATGGCAAGAATATATTCCAGGTTGTCGAGGACCTGGTTCAACTTTCTCCCGCTGATACTGCCCATACTGACATGGTCTTCCTGCCCAAGCGATGTCGGTATGCTGTCCGCACTCGCGGGGAAGCAGAGCGTCTTATTTTCCGTCACCAGCGCCGCGGTAGTATATTGGGGTAACATAAAACCGCTGTTCAGGCCAACCTTGCTCATTAAAAGCAAGGGAAGGCCCCATTTCCCTTCCAAGAGCAGATAGCAGCGGCGATCGGCGATATTGCCGATCTCGGAAGCGGCAAAACAGCCATAGTCCAGGGGGAGGGCCAGCGGCTGACCATGAAAATTGCCACCGCTGATCGTATCATGCGGACCAAAGATGACCGGGTTGTCCGTAACAGCGTTCAATTCGATTTCCACCATCTCTTTAAGATGCAGCCATGCATTCCGCGAAGCCCCATGTACCTGCGGCATGCAGCGAAGCGAATAGGGGTCCTGGACACGGCCACAGTCGATATGGCTTTGCATGATCGCACTGTCGCTGAGAAGGATGCGCAAACGCCTGGCCACCAGCAGGCTTCCCCGAAAAGGCCTTAGCAGATGCAGCCGTTCGTCAAAAGGCGACTTGGTGCCGGTAAGTGCTTCGAGGCTCATCGCACCGATAATGTCAGCCGCCTCCAGGCAGTTATGCAGTCGTTGAACCGCTTTTACGGCGTAGGAAAGGATAAACTGGGTTCCGTTGATCAATGCCAGCCCCTCTTTAGGGCCAAGCCGGATCGGTTCCTGGCCAAATTTCTCCAGGATTTCGCGGGAAGGATAACGTAAGTTCTTATAGAACACTTCTCCCAGACCGATCAGGGGAAGGAACAAATGGGCCAGCGGGGCAAGATCTCCGGATGCGCCAACGGAGCCTTTTTCCGGGACCACGGGGATCACGTCTTTTTCGATATGCCAGATCATGCGCCGCAGGGTGGAGACCTGGACTCCGGAATATCCCCTGGCGAGCGCGTGCAATTTTGTGATCAGCATGATCCGGGCGATTTCGACGGGGATGGGAGCCCCTACCCCGACGCTGTGACTTTGAAGGATCTTGTGTTGCAGGGTGAGCGTGTCATCTTCCGGGATACGGGTATTTGCCAGGATGCCGAATCCCGTATTCACTCCGTAAACGGTAGTATGATGGTCTATTATATCCTTTACGGATTGCCGGCTCGCCTCGATCCTTTCCAGGGCCTCCGGAGAGAGAATCCCGGTCAGCGATCCATCTGCCAGCCGAATCGTTTGTCCAATCGTCAGCTCGTCGATTCCATATCTAAAATCGTTATTCATATGGCTTTTTTGGATTCCAAATGTAATGGGTTTTCTTCTCAGAGCGTCTTATAAAAATGAGGCCTGTTGCGGATGATGGTGGGCGCCAGGCCGGTCAGCCGGAAAACATTCAGGGTATACTGTCCTGCCTGCAAAAACGAATAGCGGGGTCTCCGACGGCTAAAAACCCCCGCGACGCTGGTCAACAGCAGACCCGTGAAAAACAAAGGTATTTCGGCGAGGTAAAAAGCCAGGTGCAAAAGAAACCACCCCGGGCCGTACTGCTTCCGGATCCTCACGAAATTCGAGACCATCATCTGGTAGCCTTTCCGGTCATACAGATTATAGCTGTGTTTATCGCTGGAATCGAAACCCGCTTCCGAAGAGCCCCCCTGCAGGTGTATGATATTCACCTGCCCGAAGATACAGAGTTTACCATACCTGCCGAGACGGCTGCACCATTCGGCTTCTTCGGCATACAGAAAGAAGTCTTCGTCCATGAGGCCGGCCAGGTCGATGGCGGTCCTTTTAACCATAAGAAAAGCTCCGTTGATCCAGTCCACTTCGACGAGTCCTTTGGAATCCGGCACGTTTGGTCGTTGCGCCCGGGTCACGGTAGCCAGCCATTTTACCGCAGCCCCGGCATAGGGAAGAGGGAGCAGATAATTCAAACCGCCGGGTACAAAATAATTGCCTGATATCTGGGGAGACCCGTCTTCGTTCAGCAACTGAACTCCACAGGCTATGTATCCTGAATCCGAGAAAAGCCGGAAGCAGCGGGAGATGGCCTGCTTTTCCACGAGCGTATCGGAATTAAGAAGGAGTATCGACTTCCCGCCGGATTGACGCATGGCTTCGTTATTGGCGCGGGCGAAACCCGCGTTATAGTCCATTTGTATCCATTTCACGGCAGGAAAGGCCGACAGGATCCGCTCCCGGCTATCGTCGCCGGAAGCGTTGTCTACGACCAGGGTTTCGAAACTGATGCCGGAGGTCTGCCCGTAGACGGTCCTCAGACAGTCCAGAAGTAGCGCCGGCGTCTTATAATTTACGATGATAATAGAAAGATCCATCGTCTGTCGGAGCAAGGTTCCGGGGCCTGATCTCATGTCAATACAGGTTTGGAATAGATCCTTTTAAACAATAAAAACAGTGCCCGGAAAAACCAATAGCGGTCAATCGATCGTGCGAGGCGCATACCTGGCAGTTTATACGGATCGAAATCGTTGCCAGGGACTAGCCGGTCCGCGAAGTCACTGCATTTTGCCGTAAAATCTTCGATCGTCTGGCCATTCCTTTTCCGAAGGGGCGTCCGGAGCAGCCGGTGTGACAAGCCTTTGCAGTAATTCCGTATAAAATCGACAGCATACCGGGAAATAGCGCCTGCCATTTGCGGATGCCGGTCCCTGGTCTTTTCAAGATACTCGATAAAACGCCCGAATGCAAGCTGGAACTTCCAATCGGAAGAACCGGTCGTCATGCTCTGGTGCAGGCGGAAAGCAAAGCATTCTTCAAAGGCGGTGGCCTTATAACCCGGCAGCGTCAGTTCGGTCCACAATTCGAAATCTGCGAAAAGCAGATTGGGATAAGGAGGGATGCCGCCTGCGGCATCATAATCTTTCGACCGCATCATATACCCTGTTCCCATATTATCGATATTATTAGCCAGGAAAAAAGAGAGGAACTCGGCGGGCGACTGCCTTTCGTCCATAGGCTTACACCGGCGAATGAGGCTTCCTCCCGAATCGATATAACGAAAATGCGCCTGGAACAGGGTGGCTTGCGGGTGGTTTTGGATGAGCCTGTCCATGACCGTCAGATAGTGAGGATCCAAAAGATCGTCATGACCGATCAGCGTGATAAATTCATTCTTGGGCAGACCGGTGATCCGTCCCCAGTTCTCCTCTATGCTGAGAGGCTTTTTCGAGGGATAAACCCGGATCCGCTGGTCGGAAAGCGACTGTAGCCATTCCAGGGTCCCGTCGGTACTGCAATTGTCGAGTACCAGCAGGTGGAAATCCCGGTAGGATTGCGCAAGGATGCCGGCGACGCATGTTTTCACATAGTCGCCGCCATTACGAACCGGTAGTATGATACTATATTTGGTCATTTATATTTTTAGCCATGCTTCCTTTCCTCACCCCGTTCCGGCCCTCTTCAGGCATTATCGCCGCCGCTTCCGCCGAGAGCCCGGTTCAATTTTTCGGTATCTCCCCAGAAGCACATCGGTTCATAGTCCGGATAGGGATAATAGCCCCTATTCAAACGGATCGACCGATGGCGTGTCTCCAGGTGAGCGTTCACCATTTCCAGGACGGTGACGGGTTTGCCGCTGCAACAATTGATGATCCCGCCAGTCGTCTGCTGCAAGGCTATCCTGCCGATATATTCCGCCAGTCTTTCAACGGGCAGATAGTCACGGATCTGCTCGCCTCCGCTCATATTAAAAACCGTCTCCTGATTATCGAGAGCCCGGTCCAGTTGCGAAAATAAGGAATTAGGGTTTTGCCCCTTCCCATACATATAAAACAACCGTATCCATTTAAGGAAGAAGGGAGACCGGTCCTGCCACTTCTCCAGCAAAAGCCTGAGCTCATTTTTTGCCCGGGCGTAGGCGACTTCGGGCATCGCGGGCATCTCTTCCCGGAGACATCCTTCCTGCATTCCATATTCCAGGCAGGTGCCCGTCACATTGACATCGCGGAGACCGTTTGAAACCAGGTTCTCCAAAAAAGCAGCCTGCCGGGGCAAGTTTCCTTCCATGTGGAAAGACGACCTGAAATTCGGCAATCCTTCCCAGGCCAGATGGATGAGGCTATCCGGTCTGCCAAAAAAGGAATAGTAGTCTGTGGAAGGAGTAAGCCGGGCCAGGTCAAAAGGGATATAGTGAACTTTTCCATACCAGCCGAAAAGCCGGGCCCGCTGTTCATCGGACGAAGTCGCAATGACCGCGTATTCCCGGCGGAGCAGCCAGTCTATCACATATTGCCCGATAAAACCCGTCGCTCCTGTGACCAGAATCTTCTTCATATGCGATTATATGAATTGTAAAGCCGGGATGGGTATCACGAACCGACCACCCCATTCACGTATATAAGAGAGTTGCGCGCCGATTTCATCTTTCAGGTTCCAGGGAAGGATCAACACATAGTCCGGGCGGCCGTTTTTCAGAACAGATTCGTCGACCACCGGGATATGACTGCCGGGCAGCCACTTCCCCTGTTTATGCGGATTGGCGTCCACCACATAATCGATCAGATCATTTTTGATGCCGCAATAGTTCAACAACGTATTTCCTTTCGCAGCGGCTCCGTAGGCCGCCACTTTTTTCCCGGTCATTTTCTGCCTGATCAGGAAATCGGTGATCTCCAGCTTTACCGTCAAGGCTTTCCGCTGGAAATCCTCATAATAGGCCAACCCGGTCATTCCCGCGGAAGCCTCTTTTTCGAGCAGGACGGCGACCGCGGGAGAAATCTCCTTCGTATCATCGTCATCATGCTTCGCATAGACGCGTAAAGAGCCGCCGTGAGTAGGCAGTTCCTCGACGTCGAAAACCTGTAACCCGCGGGCAGCGAATATCTTCCGGACCGTTGTAAAAGAGAGATAGGAGAAATGCTCGTGATAGATCGTATCGAATTGATGATTTTGCACCAATTGCAACAGGTGGGGAAACTCCATGGTCACTACGCCCGTCTCTTTCAGCAGGATCTTCATGCCGCTTACGAAATCGACGATATCCGGCACATGGGCCAGCACATTGTTCCCCAGTAGCAGATCGGCCTTCATGCCCCGTTCCGCGAGTTCCCTGGCCAACCGGACGCCAAAAAAGTCGACGAGCGTGTCGATGCCCTTATCGACGGCTACCTGCGCCGTGTTGGCTGTCGGCTCAATCCCCAGTACCGGGATGTTCATTTGCCGGAAATATTGCAGCAGGTACCCGTCATTGGAAGCGATCTCTATGATGCGGGACTGCCGGTCGTAGCCAAAACGCTCCACCATCCGGCCGGCATATTTCCTGCTATGTTCAAGCCAGCTCTTTGAAAACGACGAAAAATACACGTATTCGTTATTAAAGATCGCATCGGATTTTTTGTACTCGTCGATCTGCACCAGGAAACAGACAGAGCAGGTATAGACCTTTAAGGGGTAAAAGACCTCAGGCTCATTGAGCTGTTCTTCGGTAAGAAAAGAATTTGACGCAGGCGCGTTTATCAGGTCGATAAAAACATTTGTCAGCTCAGTCTTGCAAAATCTGCATTGCATATCAAATTCCTTTAAAATTGTCAGGTAATAGCGAATGCTGTTTGTCCCTTTCAGAAAGACCCGAAACGGGTAAAGGCCATTTTATCCCCGGCGCGGGGTCATCATATCTCACGCCGCCTTCCGATCCCGGTGTGTATGCCCGTGTATGATGATAGATCAATTCACTGTTTTCCGACAGGCATTGAAAACCATGCGCAAAACCTTCCGGAATATAGACCATTTTTTTATTGGCGGCGGACAACTCTATGCCGAACCACCGCAGGAGGGTCGGAGAATCCCGGCGCAAATCGATCATTACATCAAAAACAGCCCCCGCGACGCACCTGATCAATTTGATCTCCTGGTGAGGGGGGCGCTGAAAATGAAGTCCCCTGATCATACCCGGCTCGCGGGTGCAGGAGTGATTGAGCTGGACCCATTCCCGGTCGTGACCGATCTGCAAAAATTCGTCTTTGCAATACGTCCGGGCAAACCATCCCCTCTCGTCGGCAAAAGGTTCCAGATCGATCGTATAACTGCCCTCCAGACCCGTAGGAATAAAGATCATAGAGATAGGTATGTTTTGATTTGATCAAAGGTGAACAGGGCCTGCCGGTCCGCCGGCTGACGATACCAATCGATCGTCCATCGTACGGCTTCCGCCGAATTCAGTTTCGGCTTCCACTGCAGTTCGGCCAGGGCCCTCCCGATATCGAGTTGCAACAGACCGGCCTCATGGGGAGCGTTTGGCGACTCACGGGTATTCCACCGTCCTTCGCCCCAGCAGGCGATTGCCAGTTCGACTACTTCCCGGACGCTCAAGTGGTCTTCCGCCTGCGGGCCAAAATTGAATGCCTTCGGGAAGCCGGAAGGACCTTGCTGCAAACGGGCTCCCAGCAGCAAATATCCTCCGATAGGCTCCAAAACATGTTGCCAGGGGCGAACCGCGCCGGGATTACGTACATCGACTTCCCGGTTTTCCTGCAACGCCCTCACGATGTCCGGGATGATGCGGTCCCTGCTCCAATCTCCACCACCCAGCACATTGCCCGCCCGTGCTGTCGCGACCGACTTTTTATGAACGGCGAACCGGCCGGGGTGGAAAAATGAATTCCGGAAAGCGTTCACCACCAGTTCGGCTGCTGCCTTACTGGCGCTGTAAGGGTCAAACCCTCCCAGCGCATCTTCTTCCGTATATAGAATATTTTTTTCCCTGTTCTCGTATACTTTATCCGTTGTAATCACGATGATCGTGCAGGAGCCTTCCAGTTTGGAAGCTGCCTCGAGCAGGTTGGCAGTTCCGGTCACATTGACATCGAAGGTCTCTGCCGGGATCTCATAAGATCTTCTCACCAGAGGCTGCGCCGCCAGGTGAAAGATAAAATCCGGTTGAAAAGCCCGCAGTTCTTTTTGCAACCGTTCCCTGTCCCGTATATCGGCAATGGAGCCTTCTGTAATCCGCAGCGGCTGAAGGCGTTCAAAAAGGCTGTTTGGATATTCGGGCTCGAGGGCATATCCCATCACCCGGGCTCCCGCCAGATGAAGCACGGCAGAAAGCCAGGCTCCTTTAAAACCGGTATGACCGGTTATAAAGACTTTTTTCCCTTTATAATAAGATTGTAAATGCGGAAGTGTCACCAGATTTTCCATTTTGCATGTTCGTTTTGCCAGTAGGCTTCGAGCTCCAGTTTGTCTCGCATCGCATCCATGCACTTCCAGAAACCCGTATGTTTGTAAGCGACCAATTGCCGGTCTTTTACCAGCTCCTCCATCGGGTCGTCTTCCCACATGGTATTATTCATGTTCCCGTTCAGATAGCCAAATACTTCGGGTTGCAGTACGAAAAACCCCCCGTTCACCCATTTGCCATCTTCTTTTGGTTTTTCTTTAAAATGTTCGACTACATCCTCCCTGTTCAAGGACATTCCACCGAAGCGTGGTTCGGGCTGAACGGCCGTCACGGTAGCCATCTTACCATGCAGCCGGTGAAATTTCAGCAGACCCGGGATATCCAGATCGGCGACGCCGTCTCCATAGGTCAGCATAAAAGCCTCGTTTCCGACATATTTTTGTACCTGTTGCAGACGACCGGCAGTCTTGGTAGAGAGGCCCGTATCGACCAGCGTCACTTTGAAGGATTCTGAATTGGAATAGTGACTGGTCACCTTATTGTTTTCCACGTCGATAGTAATATCGGCATTATGCAGGTAATAATGCATGAAATATTCCTTGATGATATATCCCTTATAGCCAAGACAAATTATAAAGTCGTTGAATCCGTAGTGAGCATAGATCTTCATAATATGCCACAATATAGGTTTGCCTCCTATCTCTATCATGGGCTTTGGGCGGGTCTCCGTTTCTTCGGCGATCCGGGTGCCCAGCCCCCCTGCAAATATTACGACTTTCATGCTCTCTTCTATTATAAATAAGATATATATAAATGGTTCAAATTGTGGCAAATCTAAATTTAATTTTATAAAGCCCTGTGCAATATTTTCTGATATCTTTGTGAAAAACTTGAAAAGGCCGTTCGTGTACCTGATTCGGAAACGGGCATTGGGAGACGTTTTGTGGGTGGAGCCTGTGATCAAACAGTTCGCGGAACGGTACTCCAGGGTGATTGTATATACCAAATACCCGGAGCTTTTCCTGCACTACCCGCTGCCAAATGTGGTCTTCAGAAATTCCCTCAACCTGTTGGAAAAAATAGCCTGGAAGCTATCCGTCTTCTTCAGCATTTCCTACTTCTTCGTCGACCTGGAAAGGGCCTATGAGAAGAAGCCGACCATACACCTGTTGTCCGCCAATCAGCAGAAGGCCGGGCTCCCCGGCACCACCGAATACCCCCGGATACATCTGAGCCCGCAGGAGTCGGCTTTCCGGCCCGGCGGCAAGGATGAATCTCCTTACGTGATCCTCCACCTGGAAAGTTTCTCGGATAAAAACTACCGGAAGGTCTACGGGGTCGATTGGGACATCGTGGCCCATTACCTGAATGACCTGGGATTTACGGTCTACCAATTGGGCAAACAACCACAGAAGATAGCCGGCACCCAGTCATTAAAAACCGATATCCGCCAGATGATCTCCGTTATACATGGAGCTTCGTTTTTTATCGGGCTGGATTCCGGTCCGAGTCATATTGCCGCCAGCCTGGGAATACCGTCACTGATTTTCTTCGGGGCGGTAAACCCGGAGTTGAGACATTTCAGACAATTATTCAAGGGCCGGTTCCTCCAGCAACCCTGCGAATTTGCGGGATGTTACCATCGGTCTCCCGACGGCCACGAAGTCTCCTGCAGGCTCGTCGGAGATCTGGGTATCCCCAAGTGCTCACTGCATACAACGGAATACGTACTAAATAACATAGATTTGCTGATTACAGACTACAAGATTCCAATGATTAAAAAACTAGTAAGAAAAATCAAGAACAAACTGGGAATTAAGGAATTATACCCCTCGGAAACCTCCAAAGTGCGGCATTGGGTCATCGGATTTTGCAACGGTTACGGATGCGACATCGGCTTTGGCGGCGACAAGATCAAAAAAGAAAACTGCGTGGGCATCGACTATGCCAGCCCCTATGCCTATACCGGAAAGGACAAGGTAGACATAGCCTGTGATGTGATGAATGAAAAGATTCCCGTGGATGACAATACCTTCGACTATGTATATACCAGCCACCTGATCGAAGACTTCCGCGACACCCGGGCCGCCCTGGAAGAGTTTATCCGGATATTAAAGACGGGCGGAAACCTGATCCTCGTCTTTCCCGACCAGCCGAAATATGAAGAGCACTGCATACGGACCGGTCAGCCGCTAAACCAATATCATGTTCACAAGGATATGGGGTTGAAATTTATGCATGAGCGGTTGCGCGAAATACCCGGCATCCGCTACGAATCTCTTTTTGAAAAGGATCGTGAGATCGATTATAATGTCGTCATGGTCTTAAAAATAAACAAAGTCGCGAAACAGTAACGGATGAAAAAGATCATACGGAGTCTATTGGGGTATTTTGGGTACGATTTTATAAAAGTGATGCCGACCCCTCTCTCGAAAAAGGATCGTGTCGTCAGGGTGGGAAAATTCGATCTTGTCATGCCCCCTTATAACCCCCTGATTTTAACTTATGGCCAACAGAAGGATTTCGCCACTGAAATAAGCCGGATTACCACGACCGTACTAAAAAAGTACCCGGATCTTTTATTCCTGGACGTCGGCGCGAATTGCGGCGATACTGCCGCCAGGGTGAAATCGGTTGCCGATATCCCGGTCATTTCCATAGAAGGAGACGAGACGACATTTCGTTATCTGTCGCAAAATGTGAAACAGTTCTCAGGAGTCACAGCCCTCAACCAATTTCTTGGAGAACGCGACGGATCGATTCAGGCCGATCTTCAGAAAAAAGGATGGAATACGACCATCGTCCCTTCGGAAAACAGCGGGACCCCGATCGGGATAAAAACGCTTGACCGGGTCTTACAGGAATGTGCACCCGCCGCCGGGAAGCTGAAGATGCTAAAAATAGATACCGAAGGGTTCGATACCATCATACTACGTGGGGCGGCTGAATATATAAAGGCAGTGAAGCCTGTGATCTTTCTCGAATACAACAGGGATAACATGAATGCCATTCAGGAGAACGGCCTGGCAACGATCTTCGACCTGGAAAAATCCGGATACCGGAAGATCCTGTTCTTTGATGACAAGGGGAGATATATCTTGACGACCGATCTTTCCAACAAGGCATTGATCCGGGATCTTGACAACTATGCCAACGGGAAAAACGGCCTGATCTATTACTATAACCTCTGCCTCTTTCACGCCGAAGACGATGACCTGGCTTTGCAAACCGCTGAAGGCGAATGGAAGTTCCAAGGGCAGCCCGGGCTCCCTTCCTAAACAGGGACCCGGCTGTCGACGAATCGGGTCACCCTGCCTCTGCCGGAACGGGCTCCCGAAGATACCGCAGGAATCTCTCCAGTCCGGCGAGCTTTGCTCCATCGAGCCGGTAGTCCAGGTAATCCGTGAAATATTCGTGCAGATCAAATAAGGTATAAGGATTCTCTTTGACAACTTCGGGGATATGCTCCAGCCCTTGCCGGTTTGCCACGTCAAAGCGGGCGACAAATTCCGGATCGAGTCGTTTATTGCTGATCCAGGCTGCAAAAACGAAAGGCAGACCGGTCAATGCCATCCAGGCTTCCCCCAGGTCGTATACATAGGGCGATATCTTTCTCTGCTCCAAAGCCCGGTCGCCGATCACCACGCCGGCCGTGCGGCCCTTGATATGATCCCTGAAATCCTCGGGGGCGTCGACCAATACAGGGCTGATCCTCCAGTATTCCCGAAGCAGCACCTTGGCCAGTTGCACCGATGTCCGGCTCTGATAGTCCAGCAATACCTTGTCCACCGATCCGATCGGCGTCTCACTGAAAATACAAACCGAGGCGACCGGGCCGGAACTCCCGATACAAAACCCCGTATTCAGATGATATTCCTTTAAAAAAGGGATAACGGCGACCGGCACGAGCCCCATGTCGATCTCGTCATTTACCAGCATGGAAGCGATGCGGGAAGGATAGTCGATGGTAAGATCGATGTCCGTAATCACCGGTGACCGGTATATTCCATAGAGCAGCGGCTTCGTATTCAGGTAGCTCACGGCTCCTATTCGTATTTTTCTGTCCAAGTCCTTTATGTTAATTTTGGCAGCAAAATTAGGGTGCGGACAATTAACGGCCTCAATTTATTCTTAAATCACCTACATGGAACTAAATTCACTGACAGCCATCTCCCCTATTGACGGGCGCTACCGCCGGCAATTGCAACACCTGGACGATTATTTCTCTGAATATGCCCTTATAAAGTATCGGGTACTGGTCGAAGTCGAATATTTCCTGTTCCTGTCCCAAAAGAAGTTTTTTCCGCTGTCAGCGGCTACAAAAAAACATCTGCGTGCCATCGCCGAAAACCTGAGCCTGGAAGACGCGATGCAAATCAAAAAGACGGAAAGCATCACCAACCATGACGTAAAAGCCGTCGAATATTTCCTGAAGACCCGCCTGGAAGAAGCAGGAGCAGAAGCAGTCGCCGTCAAAGAATGGATCCATTTCGGCCTAACTTCGCAGGATATCAACAACACCGCTATTCCCCTATTGTGGAAACATGCCGTGGAATTCGAATATCTGCCGGGATTGCTCAACCTGAACCGTCAGCTAAAAATACTGGTAAAAGACTGGAGCGGTATTTCCATGCTGGCAAGAACGCATGGCCAGGCAGCCAGCCCCACCAACCTCGGAAAAGAGATCATGGTCTTCGTAGAACGGATCGAAAACCAGGTAGAACTGCTCATCCAGGTCCCTTTCTCCGCCAAATTCGGCGGGGCTACCGGTAATTTCAACGCCCATCATATCGCCTTCCCAAAAAAAGACTGGGTAAAGCTTGGTAACGAGTTTGTGGAAGGGACCCTGGGTCTCCAGCGCCAGCAATTCACCACCCAGATCGAACACTACGATAATCTCGCGGCGCACTTCGACGCGATCAAACGAATCAATACGATCCTGATCGATTTCTGCCGGGATGTCTGGACTTATATTTCGATGGACTATTTCAAACAAAGCATCAAAAAAGGCGAAATAGGGTCGTCGGCGATGCCGCACAAGGTGAACCCCATCGATTTTGAGAACGCGGAAGGCAACCTGGGAGTCGCCAACGCTCTCTTCGAACATTTTTCCGCCAAGCTCCCTATTTCCCGTCTGCAAAGAGACCTGACGGATTCCACGGTGTTGCGCAATGTAGGCGTTCCTTTCGCACATACCATCCTGTCCCTGAAATCGATTGAAAAAGGATTGGACAAGCTGGTGCTAAACAGGGAAAAAATACAGGCCGACCTGGAAAACAACTGGGCCGTGGTGGCCGAAGCCATACAGACCGTCCTGCGAAGAGAAAACTATCCCGCTCCTTATGAAGCGCTAAAGGAACTGACCCGCGGGAAGGCAGGCATCACAAAGGCTTCTTTGCACGCTTTTATCGATAAATTGAAGATTACGGCGACCCTGAAGAAAGAACTGAAAAAAATCAGTCCGCATAACTACACGGGAGTGTCTCAGTCATTTTGATGATAGCCGGCCCGCAATCATGGGCTTAGCCCCGCTACCCAGGCAGCATTTTGTATTGCCGTCTATTTGTGGATCTCCGAGGTGAAATGGAATTCGATATCGGGGTTATTGGTCCGTTCGGTATTGAGGAACCATTCGCTTTGCGCCAGATATACCAGGTATCCGTCTTTATCCTCCGCGATATTGGCATGTTTGAAGCGCGTGAAATCTTCCAGTTTCTTCGGATCCTTACTGGTGATCCAGCAGGCCTTATAAAAAGGCAACGCGTTAAACTGGACCGAAGCCCCGTATTCGTGCAGCAGACGATACTGAATCACCTCAAACTGCAATTCCCCCACGCAACCGATGATCTTCTTATTACCGCCGTATTGGGTAAACAGTTGGGCCACGCCTTCGTCCGTCAGTTGTAAAAGTCCTTTCTCCAATTGCTTGGTCTTCATCGGATCCTTGTTCAGCACCTCTTTAAAAATCTCCGGTGAAAAAGAAGGGATTCCGGTGAAATAGAAATCCTCGCCTTCGGTGAGGGTATCCCCGATTTTAAAATTGCCGGTATCGAACAGTCCTACCACATCGCCCGGGTAGGCTTCATCGATCACGTCCTTGTCCCTCGCCAGGAAGCTATAAGGATTGCTGAACCGGACTTCCTTCTCCAGCCGGACATGATGAAAATATTTATTACGCTCGAATTTTCCGCTGCAGACGCGCAGGAAGGCGATCCGATCCCGGTGTTTGGGGTCCAGGTTGGCATGAATCTTAAAGATGAAACCGCTGAATTTGTCTTCATTCACATCCAGCAATCTCAAGGATGTCTGCCGGCTGCGCGGAGTGGGTGCAATGCGTATGAATGTATCCAGCATTTCCCGGACGCCGAAATTGTTTATAGCGCTGCCAAAAAACACCGGAGCCACCCGACCCGCCAGGTAATCTTCCACCTTCAGTTCCCCGTGTACTCCATCTACGAGTTCCACATCCTCCCGTAGGATGGCCGCATCTCTTTCACCCAGGCGGTCATCCAGCAAAGCGTTGCCGAGGCTTTCTATCTTTAACGTATCCTCGTCTGCGCCCTTGGTGTTGGCCGTAAACAGGACCAGGTTCTTCTCATAAAGGTTGTACACACCTTTGAAGTCCTTTCCGCTGTTGATGGGCCAGGTCATGGGATGCAACTGGATATTGAGCTCTTTTTCTATTTCTTCCAACAAGTCGAAACGGTTTTTGCCATCCCGGTCCATTTTGTTGATGAAGACGATCACCGGCGTGTCACGCATCCGGCAGACTTCCATCAGCCTGCGGGTCTGGGCTTCTACCCCGTTCACGCTGTCGATCACCAGGATGACACTATCGACCGCGGTCAGGGTACGGTAGGTGTCCTCCGCAAAATCCTTGTGGCCGGGCGTATCGAGGAGGTTTACCAGGTCATTCTTGTATTGGAAGCTCATCACCGAAGTAGCGACGGAGATACCACGCTGCCGTTCGATCTCCATGAAATCGCTGGTGGCGTGCTTTTTAATTTTGTTGCTTTTGACGGCTCCCGCTGTCTGAATGGCGCCTCCAAACAACAGAAACTTTTCGGTAAGCGTCGTCTTGCCGGCATCCGGGTGCGATATGATGGCAAAAGTCCTGCGTTTATTGATCTCACTTGTATACTTCATAGATGCCCTGTCATTAATATTATACATTTGCAACTTACACCGTCGCAACATCCGCTTAAAGCGGCGGCAAAGGTAAGTTATCCTGATTTTGAAAAAAACTCTTAAATAACACCCTGATTATGAAGCGCTACTTATTTCTGTGTCTGTTGATTACCGGCTATTCCCATCTCGAGGCTCAGCACCGCGCAAAAAAGGTGATCTTTATCATCGCCGACGGGATTCCCGCCGATATGATTGAGAAGGCAAAGCCTCCCGTCATCAACGCAATTGCAAAGACCGGCGGGTATAAAAGAGCCCATGTGGGTGGCGAGAGAGGCGGATATTCCCAGACCCCTACCATCTCGGCCGTGGGGTATAATAGTTTGCTGACGGGCGTATGGGCGAACAAACACAATGTGTGGGGAAACGATATTAAGGATCCCGATTACAACTACCCCAGCCTGTTCCGGCTGCTTAAGGAAGCCTACCCGGATAAAAAGACGGCGATCTTCTCTACCTGGCAAGACAACCGGACCAGGCTGGTCGGCGATTCCCTTCCCCAGACAGGTAATTTTGCCATAGACTATCATGCGGACGGCTTTGAGCTGGATACGCTGGGGTATCCCCACGATCCGAAAAGCGGGTACATCCATGCGATCGACGAGAAAGTGACCGGGCTGGCCGCCGACTGCATCAGGAACCAGGCCCCCGACCTCACGTGGCTCTATCTCGAGTATACCGACGATATGGGTCATCGGTATGGGGACGGCCCGCAGATGAACGAGGCCATCGGCTATATGGATCGGCAGGTCGGCAAGATCTGGAACGAGATCCAATACCGGCAGCAGCATTTCGCGGAAGACTGGCTGATCGTCATCACAACCGATCATGGCAGGGATTCCGTCACCGGGAGGAATCATGGCGGACAAAGCGACCGGGAAAGGACGACATGGATCGTGACGAACGCTCATGGGTTAAACAGCTATTGGAAGGATTCCGAACCGGCAATCGTTGACATCCTGCCCACGATAACGAGGTTTATGGATATTCCCCTACCAAGGGAGAACCTGATGGAATTGGACGGGGTGGCGCTGATCGGGAAAGTATCCGTTACGGAGCCTGCCGTCCGGCTGGCCGAGGGGAAGTTCGACATTCACTGGAAGCCGGTGGACAAGGACGGGCATCTAAAAATATGGGTATCCACGACCAATCATTATAAGGAGGGGGGCAAAGACAGTTATAAGCTGCTCGGCGAGGTGCCGGTATCTCAGCGTTCGGCTATTTTTGGGGCCGGATCCGATTCTTCCGCGTTTTATAAGATCGTCCTGGAAGCTCCGGACAACACGGTCAACAGGTGGATACCCGTGAAATAAAAGCCTTACTGCATAAAGGAATCCAACGGCTGTTTTCCTTCATAATGAAAGGGCACAGAGAAAGGCACACCGCTTCTCTTGAGCCATGCCCTGCCATCCATTCTTATATTCACCTGTTTGTCGAGCAGTATCTGAAAGGCATTGCTTAAAAGGCTTTGGAGATCCAGTTGCAGCGTGACGGGTATGGAGAAGGTATCGGTCTTGGGTATGCGGATGGAAGAGTCGAGGCTGGAACGACCGGCTGGTTTATCGTTCAGAAAAATATCGACTTCCGCCCGCTTTAATTCCAGGTTGAAATGATTCGGGTTATAAAACTTCAGGTCTGCCGAGATCAGGGTCTCCCGGCCACTCGTCTTGCTGAGGCGGATATTTTCAAATCCCTGGTATTCCGGAGCCTCCGGTTTGCGGCAACCGACCAGGGTCCCGAGGAGAACCACGAGCGCCCATACCTGCCAATTTCTTTGTTTCATGATAACGCAAGATACGTGGATCGACGGGAAATGCCTTACCTGCCCATTCAATATATTTGTAATATTGTTGAAACTTCTGTTAACTTTCTAAAAAAAATATAGTGGCAACTATCGTCGAAAGGATCAAGCAGTTCAATAGCGACAGGATACCTGTTTATACGGCTCTAAAATATAAGATGATGGCGCAGAATGCCTTCCGGTTTTTCAGGGGTACCTGTCACCTGTTCTATGAGGACCTTAAGGAATCCGATGCCATTCCCCAGTACCCGCTTAGCTGGATCTGTGGCGATCTGCATCTTGAAAATTTCGGCAGTTATAAGGGGGACAACCGTCTTGTCTATTTCGACCTGAACGATTTCGATGAAGCGGTGCTGGCCCCTGTCACCTGGGAACTGGCCCGGATGATCACCAGCATTTTTACCGGGCTGGATTCACTGGGTATAAAAAAAAAGGAGGCGACCCGCGTCGCCCGGTTGTTCCTCCATACTTACTCCGAAATGATCGGCAAAGGCAAGGCCCGTTATATAGAGCCCCAGACGGCCCGGGGCATCGTCCTGGAATTCCTGGACCAGGTCTGCGAACGAAGGCAGAAAGAGCTCCTTCGGGCGAGGACGGTAAAAAAGGAAGGCAGGCTGAAGCTCCTCATCGATGAGATACGTCTTTTTGCGCTGGACAAACCGCTCAAGCGGGAGCTCACGGCTCATTTGACGAAATGGATCGGCGATACGCCCCTGCTTCGTGGCCGCTACCGGGTCATTGACGCAGCCTTTCGTATTGCGGGAACCGGCAGCATCGGTGTCAGGAGATATGTATTCCTGTTGAAGACTACGCGGGAGCCCAAAAAGCATCTTCTTATAGATATGAAGCAATCTCCACCCTCTTCGGTCCAGCCATATTGCGTCGGTCCACAGCCTGCCTGGTCTTCGGAGGCAGAAAGGGTGGTGACCATCCAGGAGCATATGCAGAACATCGCACCTGCCCTGCTAAGCACCACCATGTTTAAAGAGCAGTCCTATGTCGTGAAAGAGATGCAGCCTGCGGACGATAAGATCAATTTTCTGCTGATCAAAGACCATTATGAGGATATCAGCCGGGTGATCCGGGACATGGCCCTCCTTACCGCATCGGCGCAATTGAGGAGCTCCGGCAGAAGGGGTTCCGCGGTAGCCGATGAACTGGTCGCTTTCGGTAATGACCATCACTGGCAGGCGGGCATACTCGAATACGCGTCCGGATACGCCGCGAAGGTGAAAAAGGACTACCGGGAGTTTCTAAAAGCTTACAATGCAGGATCCTTTGATGGGCCCAAATCGGGCAAAAAGCCGGCAGCCAAGTCCCGGAAGCAGGGCGACAAATGAGCGGCAAATGATCTGTTGCATGGTCGGTTCAATTTATTAAATTTATTAATTTGTCAATTTATCAAAACTGCCAACTACCATGACATCTTTAGGGGAGATTATCTGGAAACTGGTCCTGGCCATATTGGTGGGCGCCGTAGTAGGAGCCGAAAGAGAATATCGCAGCAAATCGGCGGGGTTTCGAACCCTGACCATGATCTGTCTCGGGGCCGCTATGTTCACCATGTTCTCACAGGCCATCGGCGGAAGCGGCAACCCTGACCGGATCGCCTCCAATATCGTCACCGGGATCGGTTTCGTAGGGGCGGGCGTAATTTTTAAAGGCGACTACCGGGTCAATGGCATTACGACGGCCGCCATGATCTGGGTGACGGCCGCCCTGGGCGTGGGCATCGGGGCCGGATACTGCTGGACTTCTGTCATCGCCTGCCTGTTGATATTACTCGTGCTTTTTGGGTTTACCCGGCTGGAGATCATGATCGACCGGATCAACCAGGTAAGGGAATATAAGATCGTATGTTCTTTCGAGACAGGCGCGCTTCACCGGTACGAGGAGCTTTTCAAACAGCATCATCTCCGGTTCATCCGCAACAGGCAGACGAAATCCGGGGAACTTCTAACGGGAGAATGGGTGGTGACCGGCTCGGAGAAGTGTCACCACCGGCTGATATCGCTGATCATAAAAGACCCTACGGTCAAGGCCTTCGACTTCTAGCGAAGTTCCCACGATATTGCCTGCTGCCGTAGCCCCAGGATCCATATGTCCAAAATCCGGGTATTGCCGGGGTCTACTAGTACAGCGTAATACGCCAGCTTCTTTCAAAAGTCTCCCCCGGCGCCAGGCGATTGATCCCTTCTTTATCGGCCAATCGCTGGTTTGTATCGACACTGTCGGCGATGCCGCACCAGGGTTCTATGCAGACAAAATCCGCCTTTGGCGCGGCCCATATACCCAGGAAAGGGAACCCGCCGAAATCGAAATCGAGACCGTGCGGCGTCCTGTCGGATCGCAGGGAGACGGTTGTGGAAGCCAGCGACTTAAACACCAGGGCATCCTTGCTGAACAACTCTTTTTTAAGCGGTATGGTGGCCTCGGCGGTAAGAAAAGGATCGGATCTTGTCTCTATCAGCCCGTCTTTCGAAATAGGCCAACGCGGCGCCGTCTCCTCTTTCCCAAACACCAATTGATAGTCTGTATATCCCGTGCCGGCCACGAGAGGCACCCGGAACGCCGGATGGCCGCCGACGGAGAAATAGAGGGGCTCCCGGGAGGGGTTTTCAACGGTATAAACGACCTGCAAGCTCGTCCCCTTCAGGAGATAACCGACCCGGAGCACAAACTCAAAAGGAAATTTCTTACGCGTCTCTTCATCGCTGGTCAGCACGAAACGGATCGAATCGAACTGCGCGTCTTCCACTTCGAACGTCAAATCGCGGGCAAAGCCGTGTCTGCCTAGATGATAGGGCTTATCTTCGTAGTAATAGGTCTCATCCTTCAGACTGCCGACGATCGGAAAAAGCAGCGGCGACCTTTTGGCCCAGTACGCCGGGTCTCCATTCCAGAGATACTCAAGCTGGCAGCCTTTGTTGAAAATGCTCTGCAATTCGGCGCCTTTGGGGCTGATGACTATTTTCAGATCCGGGTTCTCAATGGTGAACATACGACTGATTTTTGGGGCAAAATTAGTTATTTAGGAGTAAATTGTACCATGCTTCGCAACCTGACAATCGTCTGGACGAGTTTTAAAATGGCTTTGGAGGAGTTACGATCCAACAAGCTCCGCACCTTTCTATCCTTATTGGGTATCACCTTTGGCATTTTCTGTATTATCAGCGTGCTTTCCACCATCAGCAGCATGAAACTGGCCGTGCAGAACGAGATAAAGGCACTGGGTAACAAGACGATTTATATCGACAAGTGGCAATACGGAGGTGGCCCCGACTATCCCTGGTGGAAATATATAAAACGCCCGATCCCTCGCTATGACGAGATGAAGGAGCTGCGCTTAAAAGTTCCCGACGCAGCAAACATCGCCTATAACACCCATCTGACGTCGAGCATTGATTTTGAAGACAACTCGCTCTCGGGGGTCATGAATTATGGGATTACGGAAGACTTTAAGAACATCCAGCCGCTTGTCATAGAGGATGGCAGGTATTTCCAACAGGTGGATTTCGACCGGAACGCCAATTTCATCGTTATGGGCTATACGATCGCCGAAAAACTCTTTGACAAGGCCGCCAAAGCCGTCGGCAAACAGGTAAAATTGCAAGGGGGGCGTGTCGGGATCGTAATTGGCGTCATTAAGAAGCAAGGCCAGAGCCTTATCGGCGGTTGGGACTACGACAATGCCATCCTGGTGCCCTACGGCTTCCTCAGAGGGATGATAAAGGATGACAATGCCTATCCTACCATTCTCGTGCAGGCAGGCCCTCATATGCCGATCGAGGCGCTCAAGGACGAGCTCAAAGGGGCTATGCGGTCCCTGCGAAAGCTAAACCCGACGCAGGAGGACAATTTTGCGCTGAACGACATCGATACGCTGAGCAATTTCCTGAACCCCGTCTTCGCCGGAATGAATATAGGGGGATGGGCCATAGCCGCCCTCTCACTGATCGTGGGGATGTTTGGGGTAGCCAATATTATGTTTGTCACTGTCCGGGAACGCACCAGCCAGATAGGCCTGAAAAAGGCGATCGGTGCGAAACGGGGGGTGATTATGACGGAATTTCTGCTGGAATCGGCCTTTCTTTGCATCATCGGGGGGCTGATAGGCCTGCTGGCCGTTTTTATTCTCACCCAGATCATCTCCTCCCTGTTCAGTTTTAAAGTATTCATTCCGGCCGATATCATCCTGATGGCCGTGGGGATCTGTCTTTTTACGGGTATCGTCGCGGGTATTGTCCCGGCATTTATCGCTGCCAGGATGGATCCTGTAGTCGCAATTCGATCGAAATAACTAGTTTTGCGCCCGATGCCCACCATTCTAGCCATAGAGTCCTCCTGCGACGAGACCGCCTGCTCCATTTGCCGCGATGGGGTGATCCTTTCCAATATCATCGCAAATCAGGCCGTACATGAACAATATGGCGGCGTGGTACCCGAGCTTGCCAGCAGGGCACATATGCAGAATATTGTCCCGGTAGTGGACAAAGCGCTGAAAAGCGCCGGTGTCTCCCTGCAGCAGATAGATGCCATCGCCTTTACAAAGGCCCCGGGGCTGATCGGCTCTCTGCTTGTGGGCGCCCAGTTTGCCAAGTCTTTATCACTGGCCCTGGACATCCCGCTGATAGCCGTGCATCATATGCAGGCTCATGTGCTGGCCAATCTCATACCCTCCTTCCGGGATGGCCATCCCCAGCCGACGCCGACCTTTCCTTTTTTGTGTCTGACGGTGAGCGGGGGACACACGCAGATCGTACTATGCGAATCGCCGCTGAAGATGATGCCCATCGGGCAGACGATCGACGACGCCGCAGGCGAAGCCTTCGATAAGTCGGCAAAACTCCTGGGGCTGCCCTATCCCGGCGGTCCGCTGATCGACAAACACGCCCGAAAGGGCGATCCGGAACGATTCAGCTTTCCGGAGCCACAGATTCCCGGCCTCGACTTCAGCTTTAGCGGGGTGAAGACGGCCATCCTCTATTTCCTGCGTGAACATTCGGCCACGGATACCCGCTTTGTGGAAGACAACCTGGCCGATATCTGTGCGTCCATACAGCGGAGGATCGTATCGATCCTGCTAAACAAGTTCAAAAAAGCGGCTGTGCAGACCGGGATAAAAGACCTGTGCATAGCCGGTGGGGTCTCTGCCAACAGCGGTCTTCGGGAAGCCTTCCTGCAGATGGGCCAGGACCAGCATTGGAATACCTTTATCCCTCCTTTCGAATATTGCACGGACAACGCAGCTATGATCGCCATAACGGGCTACTACAAATACCTCGCCGGTGACTTCGCGGGTTTGTCCGAGAGCGCCAGCGCCAGGGGGGAATGGTAAGGAAAATATTATGTCGAACTCCTATTTTCAATTCAGGCAATTCATCATCCGCCAGGACCAGTGCGCCATGAAGGTGTGTACGGATGCCTGCATCCTGGGGGCCTGGTTTTCGGAAAAGATTTCTTCTTATTCCCGGATACTCGATATCGGCAGCGGCACGGGCCTGCTCTCGCTGATGCTGGCACAGAAGAGCAAGGGGGAGATACACGGGATCGAATTGGATCTCAACGCTTTTAAACAGATGAAGGAGAATATCGCGGAAAGTAACTGGAAAGAACGCGTCCGGGCCTTTCCGGGCGATGTCCGGAGTTTTGCATTCCCGGGCAAATACGATTTTATCATCACGAACCCGCCTTTTTTCGAGGGGGATCTGAATGCCGGCACCAAGGAGAAAAACCTCGCGCGGCACAGCACGGAACTCACGCTATCCGCTCTGCTGGAAGTCATCGACGGCAACCTGGGGAGTGCAGGCTCCTTTGGCATCCTCCTCCCCTACCACCGTACACAATATTTTGAAGGGCTCGCAACAGGGCGCCGCTTTCATATACGGGAAAAACTGCTGGTCAAACAGACACCCGGTCATGATTTCTTCAGGAGTATCCTGTATTTCTCCCGGAACCGGGAACATTTTGTACCCGTAACAGAAATGAGTATCAGAAACGGCTCCGGCGAATATACCGACGAGTTCAGGGAACTGCTGGCCGACTATTATCTGCATTTATGAAGCTTCGGCCGGCCATTCCAAGACATTTCCGGACAAGCCGCCGGTCAACTATTATACCGGCCCGCGACCGGCTTCACAGCCCTGCATATTCTGTAAGATATTCATAGAGCGGGGTCAGCCGGCCGGCTCTCACCATAGTTGCTCTCTCCAGCACGGGAGAATACCCTTTTACCAGGTCCTCGATGAGATATTTGATCAATTGTTCACCGAAATAACGGGAGGCGTCCCGGGGAAGTTCGTTGGGAAGGTTGCCTACGGCCATCACATCTATGGAGCCTTGCAGGTATGGCTCCGTTTTCCGGCGTGAGATCCGGTCGACCCCATATACCGGGTTTTCGATGCTCGAATCTCCGAGGTTGCAAGGCACCGAGCCTTCCCGGTCGTCGGTGATATCGGCGATGGTCCGGATCCGGAACCCACTATCTGCAAGTTCTTCCCATTCAAAAAGGCGTGGATAGGTTTTGTCCCAATAGATGCCATTCATCAGGATGTCCGCGGACCCGGCATAGGGGCTGAAGGTGGAACGGTAACGCTCCGGATGACGGTGGAAATCGCCCCTGTCGTAGTTATTTTGGGAGACATGCCTGTAGAGGGCGCTCCCTTTCAGCTGGGTGAATACGGGATAGGAGAAGTTCCTTGCCAGGAACTCATCGGGTTCCACTTCGATCACGCCCATGAGGTTCATCACTTCGAGCACCCCGTGCGCCACCCGGCCCGAACCGGTGACAGCTATTTTGACGGTGGGCAGTTTCAGGCCGAAATAGGTATGGATAAGCTCCCGGAAATCCCTTTGCCTATGAACACGATCCAGCTTAAACTGCCCGGTACGTTCTCCATAGGCCATGATACCGTTGTGGGCGCCGACGACGCCCGCAAAAAAGCCAAAACCCAGGATCCGCTGACCGTCCTCGTGTTCCAGGCATTCATAGTCGATAAGGGTGATCCGTTTGTCCAGGACGGTCCGGAACATCTGCCGGTTGTAGGATTGTTGTTTCCGGGTATGCGAGAAGAACAGGTAGGTCTTGTCTTCGATCAGTTCACCCGCCGGGACTTCCTTGATACCGAACAGGATATCGCAGCCACGGACCTCTTCCCGTACCTCCACACCCGCCTGGGCATATTCCTTATCCGTGAAACAGCGATCGGGGGAAGATTGCACGACGATCCTCATGGCGGTCGAGTTTTTGTGGATCCATTTACATTGAGCCGGCGTCAGCGCCACCCTGTTGTCGGCGGGTACCTTACCCTCACGAAGTAAGCCAATTGTAATCATGCTCGTTTCATTTGCTTGCAATCCGGAAAGGATAAAGATAGGTGATTGCCCGAAAAAATAGTTGGAGGGTATTTTGGACAGGATGGCTCAAATGTGTAATATTGCGTCCCGAATTTGGGCAATCTTTTCCAGATTGTATTTTTCGAAGTGACTGGCTTTCAAAAGGATGCCAGACACCAAAAAGCCCGGATGGCGGAATTGGTAGACGCGTCAGACTCAAAATCTGGTTATCGCAAGGTAGTGCAGGTTCGATTCCTGTTCCGGGCACTTGATTTTCAATCAGTTACAAGGGTCGCAGCTACTGCGGCCCTTTTACTTTTCAGAATTTGCCAGCAATTTGCCAGTAAAACGGAACAGTGTTTACCAGAACCGCTTTAGTCTGAGTGAAATGGGTTTTTAAAAGAGCTTTTGTTCATCAAATTTAACTCATTTGCTGCTCATTGCATTTGGCTTTCTCTAAGGCGCAAAATGTGCCATGTTAAGCCTTTCCGTCATGGAATGGGAAGATGCCAATATTAAGGAAGGTTTCCGGGATTCAATGGCGAAATACTACCCGAAGAAAGAAATAGGCGAAGTAATGAAACAGGTTGAAAAGTGGCTGGCTTACCTAAAAAAGGAAGGACAATAGAATGCTATTACATATTATATAAATAGACACCACTTGGCCTTACAAATCACAACTATTGGATAATATTTGACCTGAAAGGTACATACCTGATTTTTACTGCTTTTAGTGACATTAGTTTTTTGAATTTGAAGAAATCAAACCCCTCCATTTGACATACAACAGCATGTCCCACCACATTTCGGCATATTTGATTTTTGCAAATCAGCAATATGGCTATCAGTACCGTTAGTGATTTCTATAAGGAAGTCTCCATGCTTTTCGACGGCAATTCGATCCAACCCTTGTCTGATCGCATCCCAAAGGATATCGGGCACTTTAATATTTTTGACATCACCGACCTGGTAAAAGGGTACAAAGGGACGTCCCAAACACCCTATAACAGAAGGGCCTGTTATAAAATCAGCATGATCCGCGGCCGGAACAGAGTTGAATATGCCGATGAGGTCATCCACATTGAAAACAGTGCGTTGTTGTTTGGAACCCCCGCCTGTTCCATATCGCTGGGTAGGCAATTATCTTCCGGCTGGTCGGGGGTACAACAATTTTTACATTTTTGAACACCGGCACTCAATTGGTTACGAAACGTAATCATCTCCCGGATTTTGACATCCAGTAAATCGACCTTCTTTTCGATAAGATCGCTTACATTGTCACAAGTGGCCTCAATTGGCCTCTATCATATCCAAGAGGCCCGCTGCTTCATTCAGGGTAAATCCGAAATTTTTCATTCGCTTAATGGTATGCAGCCGTTTTAATACTTCCTCTGAATACTCTTTATAATTATTGTTCCGGCGCTGCTTGCAGCCGATTTTTATTAATCCTTGCTTTTCATAGAAGCGGATCGTGTCCCTGGAAAGACCTGATTTTAAGACTAATTCTCCTATTAACATAAAAAAGGCAGTTTTTTATTTGACCGTAGACTATACTCCACGCTTTACATTTGTAAATATAATCCTTAAAAACAGCAGTATGATAATAGTTAAATCCTTAATGATATTCTTGCTGGCGGGCATTTGTGAAATCGGCGGGGGGTATCTCGTTTGGCTTTGGCTCAAAGAAGATAAGCCCCTTTGGTATGGAATATCGGGTGGGATTATCCTTGCCATTTACGGCGTGGTAGCGACCCTGCAAACAGCAAATTTTGGCCGGGTGTATGCTACCTATGGCGGTATATTCATCGTCCTCTCACTGCTTTGGGCATGGAAAGTAGATAATTTCAAGCCGGACCGCTACGACATTTTAGGCGCTTTAGTCGCCCTTATAGGTGTTTTTATTATTTTCTATGCTCCGCGAACAACTAACTAAGAATATGAAACAAGTCTTATTTCTCTCATTGCTGGCAATTTCCCTTATAGGATACAGCCAATCAAATACAAGCAAAACTGTGAAAAATAACAATACAGGTGCCGAATGCGAAGATGGCTTCTGAAATGGAATTGTGACGGGCAACCTTATAATACCTGTTCCAATTTATTTTCTACGATTTCCTTAGCGGTGACATGTAGCTTCTTTACTTTTGCAAACAGAACGTCCAGCTCATTTTCCTGTACATCATACTGATCTTCATACCGAGCGCTCAAATAAGCCTTTTCCAGTGCCCGGCAGCTATTTACTCAGTTCTCAAACTCTTTATAGGATTAGCAATGGCTGCTTTTAAGATTCATAACTAACCGTGATCCATGCTATCGCCAATGCCCCTAACGAGGCGATCAGGAAAATGACCCAGCCAATATTTATACGATAAGCAAAACTGCCGAGCCATTTATTGGTGGCAAACCATGCAATGGGTATCGCAATTGCAATAGCGATGAATATAAGTTTGGTAAACCCTGTTGACAACAAATACACCACATTCAATACGGATGCCCCCAGTACTTTTCGTACGCCTATTTTCCGGGTACGCTGCTCAGCCATAAATGCCGACAAGCCATACAAACCCATACAGGAAATAAAAATGGCTATTATCGCAAATACATTAAACAGCCTGCCCATTTGTTGCTCGCCCTTGTATAAATTATTAATATCCTGGTCAACAAATCCGAAGGAGAAAGGGAAAGCAGGACTAAGCCGTTTGCTTATTTTCTCCAATTCCTGGATGGTGGCTTTTGTTTTTCCGGGTTGGCTTCGCACCAATACAATTCCTACATTCCATTTATTGAACGCAATTACCATGGGCTCGATGGCTGTTTGCGCGGATTTGTAATTAAAGTCTTTTACTACTCCTACTATTGTTCCTTTCTCACCGTTGAATGTGAGGGACTTACCAACTGCAGTTGCCGGGGTCATTCTCATAGCTGCTGCCGCTTTTTCGTTAATCACATAATTACCCGAGTCGGCAAATTGAGTAGTAGACAAAGGCCGTCCGCTTGCCATCTTCATTTGCAGGACATCGAAGAAATCATCATTCACCCATGTTTTTGTAAACCAGGTATTTTTATCCGCCGGGGTGCTTCCATCCCATTCCAGGCCGTAAGTATCGCTGCCCAAATTTGCTATCGGGTCGGAGATTGTAGTAAAGTTTGCGGTAAGCGGGTTTGCTTTGAGCTCCGATTTCAATGCCCGTTGCCTGTCTCCCATTTCGCCGGTCATCGGCATATAAAGCAGGTTCGATTTATTATACCCAAGATCCCTGTTTTTGATATAATTCAACTGCCTGTATACGATGGCTGTGCCGGGGAGTAATACGATCGAGACGACAAATTGCATTACTACTAACCCATTACGGAAATATAGATTGCCTCCCATCATCTTCATCTTTCCTTTTAGCACTTCCACCGGCTTAAAACCGGATAGAAACAAAGCAGGATAGCTCCCAGAGATAAGTCCGGTCAATAATGCGATGCCTAGCAGCAATGCTATTAATTTTCCATCCAGTAATTGTATGGAAAGTTGCTTACCCGCCAGGTCACTAAAAACAGGCAGCAACAGGTATATAATACCAACAGCAATCAATAACGCAATAAAAGAAATAAACAATGACTCGCCAAGGAACTGACCGATCAGTTGCATGCGGCCCGCTCCCACCACCTTACGCAAGCCCACTTCTTTCGCGCGGCGTGCAGACCTTGGCAGACATCGGCATAATAAAATCAAATTGCAAATGGGAGTTTGCCGGAATATTTTTGAGCACGCCTGTAACCACCACATTGTCTTTGTTATCCTTTTTCAGGATTTTCCCGATCGGATCTTCCTTGCCAAAATATTTCTTCGCCATATCCTCTGTAATTAAAACAGCATCGGGCCTTGCTAATGCGGTTTCGGGATCTCCATCCGTCAAGGGAAATGAAAATACCTGCAACAACGTAGAATCGGCATAGTAGACGGCTTTTTCTTCAAACCGTTTTGTGCCCGTTGCAAAAACGGTTGTCGTGGGCTGGACAAACAGGAGACGGACAAAGTTTTTTATAGCGGGAATTTCTGCTTTCAGTTCGGGGACCATGGGGCCGGAATTTGTGGCGCCCCCGGCAGAAAGTCGGTATATATGATCGGCGTTTTTGTGGAATTTGTCGTAGCTCAACTCATTCTGTACCCACAGCAAAATGAAAATGCTACAGGCCATGCCAATGGCTAGTCCCGCGATATTGATTGTTGCAAAGGCCTTATGCCGGACTATGTTTCTGAAAGCGATCTTGAAATAGTTTTTTAACATGGCTGTTTTATTTGAAATATCGGGAATGATTCCGGTCTTTTTTGTGTGCCTTCTCCAAATGGGTGCTTCTTTGGGTTTTACGGGAGGCTCCTGCGGATGCTTTGTGGCAGCGGCCTGTATATAGGTCCTCAATTTGTCCCATGTGAGATCTTCAGCAGGTGTTACGTGATAGAGGGTTCTCAATGGCAGGTCATTCCATCTCTCTTTTAAAAAGTCTGTAAGGGTTTTGTCGCTCTCCGGGAATTCCAGGCGGTCCAACAATTCTTTCTCTTCTTCCCGGGTGGCTTTGTCGGTTATAAATTGTTGCAATAAGTATAGCAATCTTTCTCTATCCATAGAACAGGGGTAAGTTCATAAACACGAGTGCAATCCAACAAAAGTGCCACTTCCTTATGACATTAAATATCAATAGGCTAGAGTAAAGGTATGGTGAGGACTGTTCGGAAACAATACGATTGGTGTCTGAAAATAACGAATTTGTGCCTTGGGAACGACAAGCTGTAAGATGATCTGTCATTTCAATAATGACTTTGTCCGATCAAATCGTGGTTATTACAAATTAGCGGACAGTCATTGATCATCAGAATAAGCGCTTTGTTAAGGTTGTAGCGGCGCATGGGATCATAGCAACCCTTATCTGGTGATAAGTTCTGCAGTTCATTTACTCTGAAAATTCAAAAGTTCTGGCGATATGCCCCCGTTAACGGGTTTGATCTTGCACTTTTTTGATGTAATTTGCTACAGGAGGGCTTCTATCATCGATGGCAAACACATTTAAAATAACCATACACATGGTTTCAAGCCTTGACGGAATGATTGCCAAAAAAGACAATAGTGTTTCCTGGCTTGAGACACCTGACTACTACGAGAAGGGGGCCACGGTACAAGACACAGAGGAATTTCTTAAAACTATAGATTGCTATGTAATGGGTTCCCGGACCTATGAACACGCCCTGGAGCTTTCAAAATTGTATGGATGGGCTTATGGGGACACGCCGACAATTGTAGTAACTCACAGAAACCTGCCAATTAACAGACAGAACATCGAAATTTATTCAGGCGACCCGTACAAACTTGTGAATGAACGGCTAAAACCAAACTATAAGAATGTCTGGCTCGTAGGCGGCTCCATGCTTGCAAAGGATTTTATTCGTCTGGGATTGGCGGACGAAATCAGGTTGTCAGTCATACCTATCATTTTGGGCGACGGGACGCTGTTTTTTGACCACATAGGGCGGGAACAGGCGTTGCACCTGGAAGATGTGACAACCTATAAAAGCGGAATAGTGGAGCTACGTTACGCGATAAAAAAATAGCGGCTTTTAGTTGATGATCGCGCCCTGTGGTATCCGAACAAATTCATTTAATCCAATCCGGGAGCCTCGGGTACGACCGGGAAAACCTGGTTCCTATCCCGCTGGATGGAGAACTGCACTCGAAATTTGTCCTCCGGCTTTATCGAATTACTTTGCCAGGCCCGCCATTTTCATTTGTTGCCTGGGATTGCGGGGTCTTACAGTATTCATGGCCGAACTGCACCAAAAGGAAATCGACGGGTTTTTGACTTTTTGAGCCAAGGGGCCAAAAGCCTGAACGATTGGATAGAGGAAATTGACTTAAATCCATATTTTTTGCCTGACAATATTCCGTTTGCATATATTTGTCCCTGCATGGCAAAAGAAAAAAACAAACCGGTCCCGGTAAGATTCAATTTAAAATTACTGGAAGTATTAAAGGAAGAAGAAAAAATCGAAACCCCACAACAAGCCCTCAACTTCCTCTCGGATTTTTGGGAGAACAACCGGCCTGCTAAGGAAGGGTTTGCAAGCGAATTGGGTGAGACCAAATCTTCCACACCGTCTATACAGCCTTCAATAAAGGAGAGAAAATCCGAAAAGAAGGACGAAGTCACCGGCGCGCCGGCCGGCCTGTCAGGGATCGACCTGTCTATCTGGAAAGCCGAGCAGAAAGAGAAAAAATGACCTCACTCAGATCTTAAGCTGTTCACCGGATTTGCTATCGCCGCCTTGAATGCCTGAAGACCGACCGTGACCAAAGCGATCGGATCTGCATGCCCAGGTTATTGGTGTTATGAAGTACCAGGACCTGCTCGCGGCTAAATCCGATTTTCCTGCTTCGTATATAATCCAGCTGGCTATAAATGACAATGGTGCCGATGATAAGCACTATTGAAATGCTAAACTGGAAGATGACGAGGCTGCTGCGCAGCCAGCTGCTTCTGAAACCGGAAGCTACAGAACCCCGGTCGTCTTTCAATACCTGTATAGGCCTGAAGGAAGAGAGGTAAAATGCCGGATAGCTGCCGGCCACGCAACCGACAGCAAAAACCAACGCGATCAACGCAGGGAGCAACCCTGAAGAGAACAAGGTGCTTACCTGCATCTGCTTTCCTGCGATTTGGTTGAACAATGGGAGAAGCAGGACCGCCAGGAGAAGGGCAAGCAGCAATGAAATATAGCTCATTAACACAGATTCGGCCAGAAACTGTATGATAAGATCACCCCGGGTTGAGCCGGCCACCTTTCTTATCCCGACTTCCCTGGCCCTGTTGGCGGACCGGGCGGTGGAAAGGTTCATGAAATTTACACAGGCTATCATCAGGATGAAAATGGCAACGACTGAAAATATGTATATATAGCTGACGTTCCCGTTGGCCTCAAATTCAAATGTTTTGTCAGAATGCAAATGTATATCCGTAAGGGGCATCAGGTGATAGCGAAAATGGTCACCCCTAACTTTCAAATCCCGAAAGGAAGCATGAAACATTCCTTCCAATTGTTTCGACAGGTAGTTGTCTATAGTCTCATCGACCTTACCCTGCACGAACGACTTATCTGCTCCGGAAGCCACCAGGATATAGCTATGTATGCCATTAGTCAACCAGTCATCTTCAGCTCCGCCATATCCTTCACGCAGCGGCCGGATGAAATGGAAATGAAAATGAGATTGACGGGGAAAATCTTTTATTACTCCGGTGATTTTGCAATTGTCAGCGTTGTCTATTTGCAATGTTTTGCCAACGATGTCCGTACTGTTGAAATATTTAAGGGCAGTAGTCTCATCGATCACAATGGAATTCGGCTCGTTCAAAGCCTTTAGAGGATCTCCTGTTATCATGTGAGCGGTAAAGACCTTGAAAAAAGTCGAGTCTGCAAATACCGCATGATGCTCCTGGATATTTTGATTGTCCTTCCTGACCAATATGTCTTTCTGAAAACTCACCCGGACCATTTGCTCTATACGGGGATAGTCTTTTACAAGCGTCGGCGCCAAAGGCTTGGGGGATGTCGATGCGTTAAATAGCGTGCCGTTAAAAAAAGGTCCGCATCAAGCCGGTAGATGCGCTCCGCATTCCTGTTGTATTTGTCGTAATTCAGTTCGTCAAAAACATATAGTGTAATTAACAAACAGACGGCAAGCCCCGCCGCAAGCCCGATGATATTGATAGCCGAAAAAACCTTATTCTTCCGCAGATTGCGCAGCGCGATCTTCAAATAGTTTTTGTACATACAGCAAGCTTTTGGTTCAAGGGCCCTATCATTCATTTTTTAAACTCTTCACGGGATTCATCAAAGCTGCTTTGAGGGCCTGGTAGCTCACGGTTATCAGGGTGATCAGCAGCGCCCCCAGACCCGAGAGACCGAAAACCCACCAATGGATCGGCGTCCGGTATTCATATTGCTTCAGCCATTGATGCAAAACCAGCCAGGCCAAAGGACCGGCAATCAGGTTGGATAAAACCACCAATCCTATAAAATCCTTCGACAGCAGTCCCCAGAGATTGATCGTCGATGCTCCCAATACCTTTCTCACCCCGATCTCCCGGGTGCGCTGCTCGGCCACAAAGGAAGCCAGGCCAAACAGACCCAGGCAGGAGATAAAGACGGCCAAAACGGCGAAGAAGGAAGCCAACTTGCCGACCCTTTCTTCGGCAGCGAATTTGGCGGCGTAGGCATCATCCACAAATTTGTAATCGAAGGGAACGGCGGGGAGCAGCTTTTTGAATACGGCCCCGATTTTCGATAAACCTGCCCCTGCGCTTATGGCCGGGTTGATCTTTATCAATATCCAGTTCAAATCGCCTTTCAACAGGAATATGGTAGGTTGGGCCGCCTCATACGGGGAGTTCATTACGATATTTTTCACGACCCCCCTGATCTTGTACCGCCCGCCGATTTGTGTGTTTTTCCAGGTGATGGTCTCTCCGACAGGGTCGCGCAGCTCCATCTTCTGGGCGGCGGCTTCATTGATAATGATTTCGGACGAATCGACCGATGATCCTCCTGAAAGATCATTGCCATCGAGGAATTGCCAGCCGATCGTCCTTCCATACCCGGGGGTAATGGTTATATAAGCCATATCGCCGTTCAGCCCGGAGGGCTTCCCCTTCCAGTCAAAGGCCTGGATACCCTGGGTGGAGCCGACCTCCATCAATTCTCCATCCGATTCAGCCACTTCATCCACAGCGCCTGTATTTTTCAATTCGTTCCGGATCAGGTCATATTTTCCCTGGAATTCGGGGGATACCATCTCCAAAGCCAGCAAGCCGTCCCGGGAATAGCCAACCGGCCGGTTTTTGGCGAACCGGATCTGCTGATAAACGATGATCGTACCAATGATCAGTGCGATGGAAACCGTAAACTGCACGACGACCAGCACTTTGCGTGGAAGGGCGGCCAAACGGCCCGCCCGGAATAACCCTTTCAATACTTTAACCGGCTTAAACGAAGAAAGATAAAGAGCGGGATAGCTGCCGGCCAGCAAGCCTGTAAAAAGACAAAAGACCAGTCCCGCCATCCAAAACGAACCACTTGTCCAGGGAATGATGATCGACTTTCCGGCTATGGCATTAAACCAGGGCAGGGTCAGTTCGACGAGCGCGATCGACAATATAAAAGCAAAGATGGCTACCAGTAAGGACTCGCTGAAGAACTGCCCGATCAACTGCCAGCGCAGGGATCCCATCGCCTTGCGGATGCCCACTTCCCTGGCTCTTTTTTCGGAGCGCGCCGTGCTCAGGTTCATGAAATTAATACAGGCCAGCAGCAGTACAAAAATACCGATGATGCCATAAAACCAGCAAAATTTCAGCGGTTCGCTCATCACGGCTTTGCCGTTTTCAAACTGCGAATACAAATGCCATTTACTCATCGGGTGAATAAACACCTCGGGATTTCCGCCGTTCGCCGCGGGACGCGCTATGTCTTTCATTTTGGCGGAAACCTTATCGAAATCCGCATTCGGGGTGAGCTGGGCATATATAAACCAGGTATTGCTATTCCAATCATTCGCGTAGGTCCTGAACCAATCATTGTTGACCGCGACGTTCAGATCCCAGGGCATGATATAAGCCATGTCCCGAAATTCGTCGTTGACGGGCAGGTCCTCGTATACGCCGGTCACCTTCACACTCAGCTTGTCATCGATCTTCAGCAGTTCACCAACCGGGTCGACATCGCCAAACAGCTTTTTTGCCAGGGAACGGGTAAGCAAAATGGAATTCATGTCTTTGAGACCCTCTTTTGTGCCATAGATCATATCGAGGGTCAACATATCAGGCGCCGAAGGCTGCATAAACCTGCCTCCCTGCGTTATTTTTTTCCCGCCTTCTGAAACAATATGGTTTTGCGTCCCGCTGGACATAACCACATATTTAAAGTCGTCGGAGAAAGAAGAGTTGAGCGCAGCCGCCAGGGGCATCGACTGATTAGGTATGATTTCGGATTGTCCCCGTTGAAATACCTGACCTATCCGGTCGTAGTTTCTGTGATATTTGTTGAAAGAGAATTCGTCGTGGATCCACAGACCGATCAGCATAGCCACCGCCATGCCCACGGCAAGACCGCCAATATTGACAAAAGAGAAGATTTTATTTTTAACAAGGCTCCGGAACGCGATTTTGAGATAATTTTTTATCATTATTGTCGGATGAACTGGGTTAAAAATGCCGCAGCTATTTATTGACAGGGTTGTGTGTCCTGTGCCGGCTAGAAATCAAGAAAAATGCCCCATTTTCAAACAATTGACAATCAAAAACATACAGCAAGGCCCATCTTCTGATTGCCCGTTTTTGATACACCCCCTGTTCGGTTCATGGTATTTCGTCCGGTTGGCCGGCCCTTTTGAGCGATTTCAGCCCGGGCCGGTTTCCCGCATCGACGGTCTCCTATCATTTTCCGGAAGGTTTCGTCGGCCAGGTTCTGTTCGGGCGGACACACAAACCTGTTTTCGACTACAACGACAGTAGATTCAGCTACATCCGCTGATCTGCAACCACCGAACTTTGCATAAACAAACAGCAAAATGAAAATCACAGTAACAGGTTCATTGGGACATATCAGCAGACCGCTGACACAAGAATTGGTAAAAAAAGGACATTCGGTTACGGTTGTCAGCAGTAAACCCGAAAAACAAAAAGACATCGAAGCATTGGGAGCGACCGCCGCCATTGGCTCGGTAGAAGACGCCGATTTTCTCACAACGGCTTTTACCGGTTCGGATGCCGTGTATACCATGGTTCCCCCACCCAACTTTTCGGAACCGGACTTTGACCTGATGACGCATTGTCGTCTGCTTGGCAACAACTTTGCACATGCCATTGAAGAATCGGGCGTAAAGCGGGTGGTTCACCTCAGTAGTATTGGAGCTCATTTAGCTAAGGAATCAGGCCTCATTCTCTCCCATCATGCTTTAGAGGGCATCCTGAACCCTCTGTCCGATGTTGCTATCACGTTCATGCGTCCGGTTGCTTTCTACTACAATTTATATGGCTTTTTGCCTGCCATAAAAAACACAGGCACTATCGCATCGAACTATGGGGCAGAAGATAAGCTTGCATGGGTTTCTCCCATAGATATTGCTGCCGCCATCGCCGAAGAAATAGTAACACCGCTTGCCGGCAGAAAAGTGCGATATGTAGCAAGTGAGGAACTTACCTGCAACGAAATTGCAAGTATCTTAGGTGCAGCTATCGGAAAGCCAGATCTAAAATGGATAGTTATCTCTAACGAACAAATGCAAAGCGGTTTGGAAGCATTTGGGGTGGCGCCAAAAATTGCCGCCGGTTTGGTCGAGATGAATGCAAGCTTGCATAGGGGAGAATTGTTTCGCGATTATTATCTGAACAGGCCAAAGGTTATGGGAAATGTGAAGCTGGCTGATTTCGCAAAAGAATTTGCTGTCGCCTTTAAACAACAATGATTAACTTGTGTTATGGCAAACCTCCGCCCTCATCGGATAAAAACGATAAGCGAATACCACCAGTTGATGGGGCTTCCCAAGCCGGAGCATCCATTGATCAGCGTAATAAATTTCGAATCCATTAAACATTTGCCCCATGATGAATCGATAAGCGTGGTGTTCAATTTTTATTCCATTTCACTAAAAAGGAATTTCAACGGCAGGATGAAATACGGGCAGCAGAAATATGATTTCGATGAAGGTATCATGTTTTTTATGTCCCCAGGCCAGGTTTTTGGAATTGAGGTTGAAAGAGGTTCCGTATTAAGACATACGGGATGGCTCCTACTGATCCATCCGGATTTTTTATGGAGTACGCCACTGGCAAAAACAATAAAACAATACGAATATTTCGACTACTCAGTAAACGAAGCCTTGTATCTTTCGGAGAAAGAAGAAACAACGATTTCGGGGATCATGCAGAACATCGGGCAGGAATACCGCGCAAACATTGACAAATTCAGCCAGGATATCATCATTGCCCAGCTCGAATTGCTGCTCTCCTATTCGGAAAGGTTCTATCATCGTCAATTCATAACAAGAAAAATAACCAACCATAAAATCCTGGATCGCCTGGAAATTGTTCTCACGACATATTTCAACGACGACACCCGCCTGCAAAAAGGACTGCCTACGGTTCAATACATTGCCGGCACGCTAAACGTATCACCGAATTATTTAAGTGATCTGTTGAAAGTATTGACAGGCCAGAGCACCCAACAGCATATACACGATAAATTGATTGAAAAAGCAAAAGAGAAGCTGTCTGCAACCGACTTATCGGTAAGCGAGATCGCTTATGAACTGGGCTTTGAACATCCGCAATCTTTCAGCAAACTGTTCAAGACAAAAACCAACCTTTCGCCTTTGGAATTCAGGCATTCGTTTAATTGACCAAAGGGATGCCGCCGCGACCGGTATAAAAGTTATAGCTATATTTGTATCAGGAATCCGTATTCCCCCTGCCGCTGACCGGTCTCACACCCAATCAAAATTTCGCAGGTTTTTTTAATCGTAAATACCATGACAAAAGCCGCACTCTTTTTGCTGATAACCTTAGCTTGCGCCGCTACAAATTGTAACGCGCAGTCCGCACCGCAGACTACCCTGCTTGCGCTTTCAAAAGCAGACCATACGCTGGCGATTCTGGATCCTGCTACCTTAAAAGTCATCGCCCGGATACCGGTCGGTTCTGATCCGCATGAAGTTATTGCGTCATCGGATGGAAAGACGGCCTATGTCTCCATCTACGGCGGCGGCAGCCTGCATGAATTGAATATTATTGACCTGGTGGCTCAGAAGCCTATTTCCAATTTCGATACAAAGCCTCTGATGGGGCCGCATGGCCTCAGCTTTGCGGACGGCAAACTGTGGTTTTCCGCAGAGGGTAGTAAGGCTGTGGGGCGTTTTGACCCGGCAAGCGGCCAATTGGACTGGAGCATGGGCACGGGTCAGAACAGAACGCATATGGTCTATGTGACTGCTAACGGGCGGAGGGTCTACACGACCAATGTCTCTTCGGCCACCGTCAGCATTCTGGCTGATACGATGCTGCAGCCTTCGGCGCCCCCGATAGGAGCTATGCCTCCCGCAGGCACTAAGCCCCCGGCCGGGAAAATGCCTCCGGGAGGACCCATGGGACCCCGGCCGCATAGGGATTGGATACAGACGGTGATTCCGGTCGGAAAGGGCTCTGAAGGATTTGACGTATCGCCCGATGGCCGGGAGTTATGGACGGCCGGCGCCGACGATGGTACCATTTCGATCATCGATGTCACGGCTATGAAACTGACAGGTACGATCGATGCGAAAGTCATAGGCGCAAATCGGCTCAAGTTCACGCCCGATGGTAAGCGGGTGTTGATATCGAGTCTTAGAACCGGCATTCTGTTCATTTATGACGCGGTGTCACATAAGGAGTTGAAGCGGTTGAATACCGGTCATGGGGCGGCGGGCATCCTGGTGGAAGCCGACGGATCACGGGCATTTGTGGGCTGCAGCGCCGACAACTATGTGGCGGTCATAGATCTCAAAAAACTCGAGATTATTAACCATATCGACGTAGGCCGAGAGCCGGACGGTCTGGCCTGGGCGGTTCGACCCTAGTCAAACCCGTTTCCGAAACTGCGAGGGACGGGATGCCCCTTCTTTTAACGATTCTTTGGCAAATCGGCAATACGATCACCCGGTAAAAAGCGTTTGGATGATCTGCACCTCTTCTATACGCTGACAATATCCATAAATATCTTTAATCTGGTCTTAGCAGAGGGCTGACCCTATTTACACAAATCTATTTTATGGATATGCACAACCCTCAGCGGCGACCCCTGCCCGTGGTAACCATCGTGGCCGTATTACTCCTGCTCTGTATTTTCCCGGGCCAGTACTGGGTCACCAGCCGGTTTCCTGAAATATCTGGGCTCATACGAATCGACCCGAGCGTGGTCATCCTGGACATCCCCAATCCCCTGCCGGTCCCCATAGACCTGATCCTGGTACCGGCTCTGTTCTTCCTTATTTATCCGGTCATCATTTTACTATATCCTTCCCGAACGGGAACACCATCCTGGCGGGAGGCCCTGCTAAGAGCAAGATCGGTCTTTGCGGGGTTATTGGTTCTATTGCTTTGCACATTATCGGGAGGGCTGCTCTATTACCTGGCGCAGGATTATCTCCCCAGGAATGTGCGGAATGGCATCAACTCATTTGGAATCAATGCGGATATCTATCTACCCTACCCCGGGTACGAGACTATTCGCCTGCGGGGAAGCATGGTATTGGGGGTGTGCGTTGTCATCGGCCTGTCAATTTTTATCCGGAAAATAAGAAGGGAGCCGGGAATAAAGAAGACCGCACCGTTGACGCGTGAACAACGAATGACGCCCTATGAACGGATGATGCGGGAAAAGCGGATGCAGGAAAAACAAATGCGGGAAGAACGAGCGCAGATAGAACAGGCACGGAAAGAACAGCTGAGGCGGGTAGGGTCTGCGGGTAAAATACAAACGGCGACCCGGAACCCACCGCCTGCCAGGACTGGCGACGGTATGGAACAGGTGACAAGCCGGCCTGTTCAATATGGGCTGTCGCGCTTATGCCGGAACCAGCCCGTTATGATTTTCGAGCCGGAGGCGGTCAACTACAGACCAAAGATCCCGGAGAGTTTGTGAGATTCCGGAAGGAGCTCATAAGGTACGGCAATCATTCCTTAATTCAATCCTTAATTCAAAATGATGTCGACGTCGAGTTCCAGCGGTTTCAGGTCCACAACATGACATTTCTTACAGAAGTCCGGCGTCGTATTATCGTACCACATCTGTCTGAAAGCCCGGTACTCCTTACTATTCAGACATCGCATGAGAGAAGTCTGAAAGACATTCCCGAAGTTCAATTCTTTTGGAAAAGGTTTGGCGCAACACGGTGTCATCCAACCATCCCAGCTGACGTAAAAATGGTTCCACGGCAGATGGCATTTTTTGAATTCGTTCTTCTTTTTTATATCCCAGATCGTCAGGTTGACGGTACCGGATCGCCGGGCCGCTTCATACGCCTGCTTTATCTCGTTCTTAAAATCGTCCCCATAAAAGAGGTCGTAGTAATCGGCGCCCCAGGCCGTGATACCGGCAAGATTCACCGGTGTAATATTCAGGTGGCCGATACCCAGCCCGGAGGCGATTTCAACGACATCTTTCATCTGCCTGAAATTTTCTTTGATGGCCACAAAATTGAACATAACGGCTACGCCGTGCCTCTTGCAGACCGCGGCTATCTTTTTTGTAGTTTCGATAAACGCGCTGTAGTCGCTCTTTGCCCTTACCGTCTCATAAATCTTGTGTACCCCGTCAATGGAAATCTGAACGGTGTCCAGGTAGGGAGCCATTTTCTCTATATATACGTCTGCGTTGGGAATATGGGCGTTCGTCGAAATAAATGTCTGTATGCCTTTATTTTTTTCCTTGATATAACGCAAGGTCTCTTCCAGTTTCTTGTACAGAAGCGTCTCCCCCAGCCCCGTCAATCCGATAGAATCGATATATGGAGCCACCTCATCTATCACCTTATACATGGACCCGCTGTCGATCGTTCCTTTGTCCATGGCATCTCCATATGCATATTCACGCGGACAAGTGATGCAGGCGAGATTACAATGATTGGTGACTTCCAGCATAATGGACGATGGAAATGGCACTTTTGTGCTCTTTGCTGCCTTCAGGAGAAAGCCATCGATCTTGTTAAAAGTATATTTAAAGAAATTGACGCCGCGGGGTAAGTTCTTTAGCCTGTTGTATATTTTCTTCAATCTTCTCCTATTCAGCTTATAGGACATATTATACCCGATTTAATGATAAATGTACGAATTATCTCCCTGGCAAATACTCCCGGGTCAGGTCAGCGCCCACCTGGTGCGGCCCCACCACCCCGCAAAAGTTCTTTTGTTTATTTCCAGGAGGCTGTCTTTTATTTTCCCTGGCTCTTACAAAATTGAAATAATTTATCCAGATCGGCGAAGTTGTTGAAATCCACCTTATTCGTTTTCAGAAAATTTTCGATGTCCTTCTTTTTATCCGGAAATGTCTTTATAAAACCCGATTTGTTAGCACTGATAGTCGCACCATTTTTACCAATCAGCGAGTAGATTGTCTCGTGTATTACATCCATATCATCCCTGACCAGCAATTTTTTGTCGCCGCCGGGAGTGATGTAGCTGTCATAGCTTTCTATATTTCCGTGAGTGGTCGTACCCAAGGCCCCCGTAGAAGCATGATCAAAGGTCGTTTTCCTGCAAACAGTCAATTTGAGCGAATCGGCAGCATCGATGATCTGGTAATAATATCTGTTATAAAAAAACAGATAGTCATTCAACCGGATATACTCGATGGTCTCGGGACCCGAGAGCACCAGTGTATCCCCCGAAGGATTGATAAACTGCATCTTGCTTAAAAAGGTGTTGAAATTCATCCTGACTTTTGACGAACTGCCATTTTTAAACAGGACGACGGCGTCACTAAAAGAAGGAAACAGAAAAGTGAAATAATCGGAGAGGTTGTCACCGGATAAAACTTTCACTCTTTCCTGGGAATGGGCGAAGAATACCGATAAAGCCAATACCGCCGATAGAAGACTTTTTTTCATATGACAGGTTTATAGATGTCTGGATTATTTCCCTTTTGCAACCACTCTTCAGCAAGGTTCTCATTTGTGAAATTACCGGAACGCTTAATAAGATAAAAATATGGGTTGCCCCGGTATCCTGTCGTTTGCTCATTTTATGGTTTTAGCCGAAGCCAGGTCCGGATTCCGGAAAAGAATCAGCCGCCAGGCCAGTTCCGCTGAGACAAGCATCGCCAACGCAAATAGTACGGGCATCGCCATTTTTTCAGACGCATAGACCGCTCCGGAGAGCGCGATCGAATAGACTCCCATGGGCAGTAGTATCATCAGGAAAAGACCGGTGTTGTTTAAAGGGATCCTGAAAGGTCTTTCCCGGAAAGGCTCCCTTATACGCAGGGTCAGCAGGGCTCCGAACTCCAGGGAGAGACCCGCGCCGTAGAGAATGATATCCATGATCACCAGGTCCGAAAAAGTCCGCAGAATGAGGATGCTGACGATCGCCGAGGAGGCAATAATGGAGATATACGGTGTTCCGAATCGCGGATGCAGCGCGCATAGCTTGACAGGAAGCAACTGATCGTCTGCCATGACCTGCGGCACACGAGACACCGAAAGAAGCACGGCAGAATAGAGGCCCATGGCACTCGCCATCCCTCCCGCCGCCAGCAGGATTCCCAGCCATCGCCCCCCCGTCAGGACACCCAATACGGGGAACCCGCCATTTGTCAATACAATGGGATCGATGCCCGACTGATGTACGGCAAACGCCGTGAGGATATAGATAGCGATAATGAGCACAAAAGCGATACAGACCGACACAAGATAGGTCCGGATAGGTTTGTTGACCTCGCC
The DNA here is from genome assembly GCA_031292515.1 of Puia sp. Lineage (GTDB taxonomy): Bacteria > Bacteroidota > Bacteroidia > Chitinophagales > Chitinophagaceae > Puia. Next base: position 77,811 of record JARLGZ010000233.1, read on the forward strand.
GGCATAAGTCGTGGCATTATCCCAACCCAAAAAATTCCACATCACCGTATATAGCCCCATGGACAAAGGAGAAAAACCAAGCCCTTTTAACGAGGGCGTCGGAACGGACAGGGGTGTCGCATGTCTGGCAAGCAGTACGACAAAGAGAATGAGGAACGGTGTCAACACCAGGCTGCCGAGGAAAACAGAGGCTTTCCCCACAGGGACGACCCCCAGGATATTCAAAAGCGCGGAAGACCAGATGATGACGAGACAGACCGGAACCTTGTAAACTGCAATCGCGGGAAAGAAAAAGGCGGCATATCCGACAAAAAGCACCGGGTAGATAGCGAGATCGACGAAGGTATATAACCAGGTCCACCACCCTTCATAGAAAGCCCACCGTATTCCCAGTGCGTGTTTGACCCACTGGTAGTAGCCGCCGGTCACGGGCATCAGGCTGTTTAGCTCCAGCACAGTCAGGATCGTGGGGACATCCCATAAAATAGGCGTCACAATCAGAAGGAGTAAAGCGCCATGATCTCCGACATAGGAGAAAAGAGGTTCCAGCCCATAAGGGCCGCCTGAAACGGTCAGGAAAATAATCGCCGCCAATTGAAGAGGCCTGAGTTTGCCTGATGATCTCGGTGGTGAGGACATATTCCTAAAAATAAGGAGAAATCGGGAAACATCGGGACGAGACCCGGTTTTGCAGGCTTCTACATGCCGAATAATCCCCCGATGTCGCCGGTCTTTCCCTTCATCTCCTCTTCATAGCCATACTGACCGATCGGGTCATCGGTGAGCCGGCTGACCGGGCCATCCGAAACCTTGTCATTTTGCTGGCCGGGAGAGGCAGCCCACTTGCCCGAACCGATCGATCCAAACAGGGCTGTTTTTTCTGTGTTCTTTTCTGAGTTGTCCGTTTTTACCCCGGCATCCTGATCTGTATGTGGAATGGCATCCCGCATAGTAATGGGTTTCTGTCGTTTATTTCCGATAACAAATGGCGTTCCCCCAAGGTTCATGAATGCCGGCAGGAAATTTGACCTATTCCGGCGCTTTTTTTCCGGTCACGATCCCGATCAGCTCCCAATCGGGCTGATGGGCTTCATTTTCGACCACGGAGAAACTACCGTGATAATCCCAGCTGGCGTAAGCGATGTTATATTGCTTAAAAATGGAAATCATGTCGCGATAATACCGGAGCCGGATGGCCCTGCCAGCCGTCGGGAGGCAACCAAATTCCCCGCATTGCAACGGCAGACCGAGTTCCCGGGCCCGCTTTACGGCGATGAGCGCATTTTTTTCAAGGGTCTCCCGGTTGCATTCCCTGAAACCGCCAAACGACCGAATGGCGTCGACCAGCCCGGCGTCATAATGTTTTTTTGCGTAGACAGAATCGACCGTCACACCGGGATACCGGACGGGGCCGTCGTAGGCGGTGGTTTTTACCCAGCTCGCCCGGTAGTGGGTAATCATCATCGGAATATAGGAATGAAAACTAAGGATGATATTCGGATCGTGCGGAGGCACCCTGAGCGCGGGGAACGTTGCCGCCGATTGCCATAGATTCGAGCCGATAACGATCGTACGGCCAGGTTCCCGTTTGCGGATAACGGCGAAGGCCCTGTTCATGATGCGGTTCCAGTCTTCCGGATCCTTGGCGACCGGTTCATTCATGATCTCGTAAGCCACCTGGTCATCAGGATAATGGCCAAGACGCGCCGACAGCTCACTCCAAAGTTCCAAAAACCTGCGCTGGGCCGCGGTATCGTAGAAGAGTGTGTTTCCCTTGCCTTCGTTGGCTGCGTTGAAATAATGAGAACGGACGATGTGCAGGTCGATTACGGCTTTCAGATGGTGCCGGAGGCTCTGGTCGATATTACCATATAGGATGGTCCAGTTGGCTTCGATGGGCTGCCCGGCTTCATCCCACAGTTCCTTCTCGTCTACCGGCAAACGCACGTTATCGAAGCCCAGAGAAGCGAGATAAACGGCATCCTTTTCATAATATTTTACCGGCTGACGCCCGTTCACCTGGCTAAGTCCATAACTGACATTGATCCCTCTTTTCAATGAAAAGCCGTTGGGTGTCGTAACGCCCGGAAAAGAATCGGCGGGACCCGCATTTTGAGCTTGCGCACTTAGAAAAAGCGCAGATATGGAACATATGCCGATAAAAAAGTCCTTAATTTTTTTCATCTTTCAGAACTTGGATTGAATGTTTGATATGTGTTGCGGGGCTGGAGAAGGAATACAACTATCATACGGGTTCCCTAACCAAATATAATCATTTACCGCCTGATTTGTATGGCGATGACGAAAGCAGTTATTGATACTGTCGGCCCTGCCAACAAAATACAGGAAAGGCTTTAATCGACCGCGGGAAATATTCATGGTCCGATGATTGCTTGACTGATTAAGTCATTGAATACCTGAGGGTATTGTCTATTTCTCACATTTCTTTCAATCATCATTATGAAAAGAGTAATCTGCTCAGTAATCCTAGTTTCCACAACTTATTTGTTTTTAGCCAGTTGTGTGCCTGCGAGAAGGCTCAAGGCTGCAGAGGGCGCCCTGCAATCAGCGAGGAACGACAGCGCCATACTGGCGACAAGGGTTTCCGATCTTCAGAATAACGTTGGGCAATTAAAACAACAGATTGGGGATTTGAACAATAAAGTGAATGACCTCACCAATAAGACAGGGGAACTCTCCTCGGATGCGGCCAATAAAAACTCACAGCTGGCTGCACAGCGGAAAAGACTGGAGCAGCTCCAGGCTTTGATGGACCAGCAAAAGAATGCCACCCGCGAGATCCGCAAAAAAATGAGCGATGCGCTGGTCGGCTTTAACTCCAACGAATTGACCGTATCTATCAAGAACGGAAAAGTGTATGTCAGTCTCCAGGAGAATCTGCTGTTCCCGTCCGGCAGCGCCGTCGTCAACCCCAAAGGCAAAGAAGCCCTCGGGAAACTGGCGGAAGTGTTGAACAACAACCCGGAAATCACGGTAGATATCGAAGGACATACCGACTCGATCCCGATCCGCGGCAGGTACCAGGACAACTGGGATCTGAGCACGGCAAGGGCCAATTCCATCGTTCGCATCCTGACAAAGGATTACCAGGTCGACCCCATAAGGATCGTTGCTTCCGGACACAGCTCTTATGACCCCGTCCAGACCAACAGCACTTCGGAAGGTAGAGCCCTGAACAGGAGAACCGAAATCATCCTGTCGCCTAAACTCGACGAACTGTTCAAATTACTGGAAACGAATGGCGACACTTCAGCCAATTGATACCCGTCCTTCCGAATACAATTATTCCATTAGCCGATCCGAATTCTGATAATGCGAATCCCGAAGAAACTGCAGGGGAGGCCCTTTCAAACCATTTGAGAGGGTCTTCTTCTATTTGAAAGGGTCTTCTTCTTCCTGAGAGGGCCTTTTTTTGGAATGTGTGAATGATATAAGAGCCGCCACCAATCTTGTAACAAGCCTGTGCCTTAATGAACTCATCTTTGCGGTATGAAAAAAAATCTCATCAGATTGCTGTGCCTCTTTATGATTGTGTCCGCAGCCTCGTTCCAGGCTTCCGCACAAATTTATGTAAAAATACGCCCCTCGATTCCGGTAATCGTCAGGCCTCAACAACCCTCCCCCGCTCACGTATGGATAGACGAAGAATGGGAGCCTAATGGCGGTGCTTACAGGTATGCAGGCGGTCATTGGGCTGCGCCTCCCCATCCCGGTTACAGGTGGAGAGCCGGCTATTGGAGACGTCATAACCGTGACGGAGAACAGTGGGTCCGCGGTGGATGGAGGAGAAGATAGGCAAACAAGCTCAAGCCCCGCACCAATCAGGGATATGCCCGCGCAGTGATATGCAGTCGCAGAAGTATGCAGTTGCAGGAATATGCCCGCGAAAACCGCCGGTATAAAGGTCCTACGCTCCATGAACCCGGGAATCTTCCGTCCGGGTTTATCCCCTGAATATTTGCGTAACTGATTGGTTACACTTATATTTGTAACCGATCGGTTAAATAACGATCTTCCTCAGTATGAGACGAGACGTCTTCCAGGCCATAGCGGATCCCACCCGCCGGGAGATCCTCGGCATGATAGCCCGGGAGAAGCTAAACCTCAATTCGGTGGCCGAAAACTTCCCTGTCAGCCGGCCGGCCATTTCAAGACATATCAAAATACTTACCGAATGCGGGTTGGTCACCATCAAACAGCTAGGCAGGGAGCGGTTTTGCGAGGCGAATCTTGAATCCCTCAACCAGGTATCCGAATGGATCGACCAATACCGTATTTTCTAGACGCGTCAACTGGATTCGCTGGGAGACTTTCTTCATTCCGAGGCGGCCTCCGCCAGTGACCGGCAAACCACTCATAAAATCCGGGAAATCCCCAGAAAGTTCGAGGCAAAAAAAACATCTCTGGCCGGCAAGCGCAAGTCATCTGCCAAAAGCAAGTCGTCAAATAAATCGAAAAGAAAATGAAAACAGAACCGCTTGTATTTGAAAGAACGTATCATGCGTCCGTTGAAAAAGTCTGGAAAGCCCTGACTGATGTCGACCAGATCAGACAATGGTCATTCGGTATGAAGGCGTTCAGCCCCGAAGTGGGTTGCCAGTTCAGTTTCGAGGCCAAAAAAGACGGCATCGTCTTCAATCATTTGTGCACCGTAAAAGAGGTGATCCCGGGCAAAAAACTGGCCTATACCTGGCGGTATGAAGGATATGCCGGCGATTCCCTGGTATCTTTCGAATTATTCGCCGATGGAGCTAAGACGAAGGTGAGATTGACACACGAAGGACTGGAAACATTTCCACAGAACAATCCTGATTTTGTGAAGGGGAATTTCTCGCAGGGATGGTCTCATATCATCGGTGAGTCTCTAAAAAACTTTGTCGAAAACCAGGCGATTTCCCCGTAGGAGCCCGCCAGTATGAGTACACCGTCAAAATGCCACGATCGCGTTTTCAAAAGGGATCTCGTCGCGATGCTCGATCGCGGGGGTAACAGGCTTCCAGGTCTTGACCGGGTCCAGGAGATCGGCGATCACCGCTACCCCCTCCAACCGGAAGGTTTTAAAAACATAAGGCAATCCTTCGGCTCCCAACGGCGAGTTGGCATCCATCACCTGGAAATGCAAGTGGGGGAGATCGGCGTTCCCGGAATTCCCGATCAGACCGAGCACATCTCCCGCGTCTACTTTTTGCCCCACTTTCACCCGGACGCTGCCGGTCTTCAGGTGCGCGTACAAGGCAAATCGTCCGTTCCCGAGATCCAGGATGATGTGGTTTCCTGCAACGGTCTCAACGGTGATGGGGACAGCCGGACTTTGGAAAGGAGTATTTTCCGGGATGCCGTCCCATACCTCCACGACGCTGGCCTGTGCAACGGCCAGCACTTCACTGCCATAGCCGTACCAACTGGAGTTCTTGGTGGGATCGCCATGGTAGGGATGACCGTCCTCGCCTATCTTTCCCCAATCGATGGCAAAACGCTGGGCAATATGACCTTTTCCATTTGTGACGGCCCATACCCGACGATGAACGGAGGTGTCGGAAGGGCCATTTACGGCAACCCAATGGCCGCCTTTGACCGGAGGCCGGATTTCCAGCGGCTTTTGGCGATAAACAGTCAGGAGAGGAGCTTCGACGACTACGGGAGCCATCTTCGCGCTGTCCCCTCCTATCGGAGAAAACAGGAACCGGTGTTTCAGAGAACCCGGAACAGTCTGTCTGCCGTCCACCCGGATATCGAGGTAGAGAATCGCGTGCGACCCGGGCCCTACCAGGATGGGATCGTTCGGAGACCCCTCCAGGCCGGGATGGCCGAACATGCGGCGCAGCGACGGGATGGCATATTTTGCAAGCGGAGAATCGGCCTTGTCTGAAAAGACTTCGAGTTGCAAAACGGCCCAGGGCTTACTATCCACGTTTGTCAGGTGCAACTCATAGAAAAGATGGGTCTCTCCCGCCAACTTCACCGGGGAAGGGATCACCCCCGCGCTTATATCAAAAGGCGCCACCAGAAAATTCTGCGCATTGCAAAAAAGGAACCCCGAAAAAAAGAGGAACATCGTCAAAGTCCGGAGAACAGGAGGGCAATTTATTCGATAGCGGGATCGCATATTATAAAATTAATGATTTAAAACACTTTCAAAGAGGCGTGTTCCCCGGCAGATAGCTATTTCATAAGAGCAGCCCCGGCAACCGTCGAGGACAATCCCAGCAGCACGCTAAGCATCGCATACAACAGAAAATAAACATAACTTCCCTGCCGCAGCAGCATCATGTTCTCATAAGAGAAACTGGAGAAAGTGGTAAACCCGCCGCACAGACCCGTTATCAGGAACAGCCTCCAATCCGTCGTCATCCAGGAATGTCTTTCTGAAAGACCGTAGAGCAGCCCGATCGCAAAACAGCCGGAAACATTCACCAGAAAGGTCCCCCAGGGGAAACTCACCGGCGTAAACCTGCCTACCCCTATCTGCAAGAGGTAACGCAATATGCTCCCGATGCCTCCACCCAGCCCTATGATTAAAAGGTGTTTCATACATTTTTTTATCAGATAGTCAGGGATCCCCCTTTTGTAAGGTAATTATTTTTTCAACCCGGTTCCCCTGTTATCAAACCAGGCCCTCCTGCTAACGATCCGTTTTTGCCTCACTTCATGAAGGGTGCCATTTGCCGGAAGAGACAGGCCGTCTATCTTGGGTACGCTAACCCGCTGGGTGTTATAAATCCCCGTGTGACCACTGAAATAGTAGGCGGTAAAGCAAGCCACCGCATAGTACAGGACGTTGTCCGCGCCGAACAGCTCAATCCCCATCATTGTACAGGCGAGAGGGGTATTAGTAGCTCCCGCGAATACAGCGATAAAGCCGAGGCCAGCCATCAGGTCCGCCGGAGCACCGGTCAGCCCTGCGAAGGTATTTCCCAGGGCAGCCCCGATAAAGAACAGCGGCGTCACTTCTCCCCCTTTAAAGCCCGTTCCCAGGGTGATGGCTGTAAACAAAAGCTTCCAAAGCCAGCTGAAGCCGGTGGCGCCCCCTTTGTGGAAGCAGGAGACGATCGTAACCGCATGCGGATCTTTAGCGGTCACGCCCAGACCCAGGTAGTCCTTTGTACCCAAGATGCCCGTCAACAGGATAATCAACAGTCCGCCGATAACCGGGATCAGCCATTTCACTTTTATCCATCTGTTGCTATAGTCTTTGATGACATGCGAAGTCTCGGCAAACAGAAGCCCCCCAAAACCGAAGACGGCTCCTGCCGCTACAACCCTGACCAGCATCAGGAGATCGAAATGGAAAACAGAGAAAAAGCCGGTCGCGACATCCTTGAAGAGAATCGAATAGTGTGTATGATGAATCCCCCAGGCGCCACAGACGATATCCGCCAGGACGCTCGCCATCAGACAGGGCAGCAGGGCATCGTGTTTGATCCGGCCCAGCGCCGGCACCTCCAGCGCAAAAATGGCCCCCGTCACAGGAGTGCCGAATACGGCCCCAAAACCAGCCGCCATGCCCGTCATCAGCAGCATGCGGGTATCCCGGGGCGGCAGACGGAACCGGGCGGCAAAAAAATTAGCCATGCTTCCGCCCACCTGGACGGCGGTTCCCTCCCGGCCAGCCGATCCACCGAATAGATGGGTAAGTAAGGTAGTCACGATCACGAGCGGCGCCATACGGGCCGGCACTCCCCCACCCGGCTTGTGGATCTCGTCCATAATCAGGTTATTCCCCGCCTCCGCGTTCTTGCCTGAATACCGGTATAAAAAATGGATGGCCACCCCCGCAAGGGGCAAAAGGAATAAAAGCCAGGGGTTGCCGATCCGGGTATCGGTAACCCTCTCCAGCAGCCAGAGAAACAAAGCCACCAACGAACCAACGGTCAGAGAGACCGGGATTGCCAGCAAAGTCCACCGGACAAGATGAGAAACGATAAAAAAATGCTCGAAGGGGATCTTACGCTGCTTCATTCCTACAAATTATAGATTAATGCTAATAAACGCTATTAATAACTTGTAGGCGCCATCAGCCTTTTGAGGGGCGGTTTAACAGGTGGAACACCATCACCTTGACCAGTAAAAGGGGGTAAAATTATCGGATGTTATGATAAAAACAAAATATCCTTCCTTTTAACTCACGTATTTTTGCCGGATGCAAAAAGAAATCCCCTCCATTCCTGAGATACTATCTTATCTGAAAATCGAAAAGCTCAATGACATGCAGCTGGCAGCGGTTGAAGCGGGCGGGAAAGAGAACGACCTGATCCTGCTCTCCGACACAGGATCCGGAAAGACACTGGCCTTCCTGTTGCCCATTCTGCAGTCGCTCGATATCGACAGCCGCAAAACACAGGCCTTGATTATCGTCCCCTCCCGGGAACTCGCCCTGCAGATTGAAAAAGTCTTCAAGGCAATGGGAACGGGCTTCAAAATAGCCTGTTGTTATGGCGGCCACCTGCGCGAGACGGAAGAGAACAACCTGCTGCAGGCGCCTGCCCTGATCGTCGGAACACCCGGAAGATTGGCGGATCACCTGCGGAGAAAAAATATCCATCCGGAGGCGATCACGACCCTGGTCCTCGATGAATTCGACAAATCACTCGAATCGGGTTTCGAAGAAGAGATGTCATTTGTGATCGGTTCCCTGGCCGCCCTGAAAAAGAGGATACTCACTTCCGCCACCGAAGCTCCCGAAATCCCGGACTTCGTAGGCTTGAAAGAAGATGCGGTCCTGCTTCAATTCCTGTCGGGCGAAAAATCCCCCGCGCTCGCAATACAGATGGTTAAAAGCAATGACAAAGACAAGCTGGAAACCCTGTTCCGGTTGATCTGTTTGCTGGGCAACCGATCCTCCATCATCTTTTGCAACCACCGGGAGTCGGTGGAACGAACCAGCACCCTACTATCGGAAAAAGGCATCTATAACGTATTCTATCACGGCGCCATGGAGCAGCAGGAAAGGGACAGCGCACTCTGTAAGTTCCGGAACGGGACTTCAAATTTCCTGGTGACGACCGACCTCGCCGCAAGAGGCCTGGACATCCCCCATATCCGCTATATCATTCACTACCACCTGCCCAATACCGAAGAAGTCTTTACGCACCGGAACGGCAGGACCGCACGCATGGAAGCCAGCGGAACGGCCATCCTGATCATAGGACCGGAAGAGACTTTGCCTCCCTATATCGATCATCCTGTAGAAGCCATCCAACTGCCGGAAATCAGCGTCCTCCCGGAAAAACCAAAATGGACCACGCTGTTTATCGCCGCCGGCAAAAAAGACAAGGTGAATAAGGTCGATATAGTGGGCTTTCTGACAAAAAAAGGACAGTTGAAAAAAGAGGACATCGGCTTGATCGAGGTCAAGGATTTCCTGTCTTTTGCGGCCATCCGGAAATCGAAGGCGAGCCATACCCTTCAGTCGATCAAGAACGAGCGGATAAAAAACAAAAAGGTGAAGATAGAAGTGGCCAAATAACGGAAGTCGTCGGGTACGGCGGAGAAGGGGCGGGCACAGCACAGGCCGGAGAAAAGCGGACGAAGGCTAAAACGAAAAAACCCCCAAGATTAGTCAGGGGCTTTTCATTGAACTTGAATTTTAATGCTTTCGTTGGACGGAACAAAAAGCTGGTTTTTCTGGATATGCGGTCAATTCATTGGTATTGGATACAACAAATGTAGTCGAAGCATCGATACCGGCCTAGAGCAAAACCACTCAATCTTTTTCGTACAATTACGATCTCAAAATAATCCAAAATAGTAAATCCCGAAGTTAATCGTGATCTACCGTGAAAGCCGGCTGATTATTTTCCTGCGGCATCGAGAGATCTCCCGGCGACATTTTCTCCAACCGGACGTTCTTACCCAGCACATCTCCCCGCAAACGATTGCCCGACAGCGTGACTTTTCTGCAAGCCTGGAAGGTGAACATATATTTTCGCGGATGGAAAGCCTTAAACCGATCGCTCCGGACGATGGTATTGTCCGTAAAGGAGAGTCCGCTAACGGATTTCGCGAATAATACCGGGTAATCGAAAGGATGAAACTCGTTTTCCGTGATCACGATATTCCGATGGAACGGCGTCCGGGCATCCAACCGGGGAATTTCGGGATCTATGCTGATAATGGCTTCGCAAAACTGGTACATCGACGTCAGGCATGCATCGCGAAAAATATTTTTCCGTATCAGCACGTCTTTCACCGCTCCCGACTCAAACCACTGATTGGCATCGCCCGCAATAAGAATAGCCGATCCGCTGGATTCGAAAGTATTCTCCTCCACCACCACCCTGCCGGGCGTGGAGATGAGCAGGCCCCGTGCACGGTTGAAGGAAAACAGGCAGTTCCGTACGGTAAGGTCAGGCGTCCAGGTCAGGTTTTCAAGCGCATCTTTCACCGCGATAGCGCGCGGGACCGGCTGTTTGAAATGCAGGACAAAATCCTGCCTGTTGATCGGGGTAAAACCGGTGATCCTACCGGCAGCCACTGTCTGCATCGTCTCATGATCGATAAACCCGACACTATCGCCGGGGTGGCCCCATTCCATGCCCGTGCTTTGTTCATGCATAAAACGGCAGACCAGTTCACTGTCCGATCTCCGTTCGATTATCTGAACGGCAGTACCATGCACATTGATCGGGTCATCCATCAGACCGGCGAACCCGCAATGTTCAACAAGCAGTTGTCCTTTGCAATTTGAAAAATGACAACCATCATCATGCCCGCTGAAATACCGTCCCTTTCCTGCGTTCGGCACCACCTGGAGATTCCGGAACACGAGGTTCTCCGAATATTGCGACAGGATGCCCAGACCCGCCGTTTGATATAGGATGATGTTCTCCAGCCGGTTATTCGTGCTGCCGGTTATAAAGATACCGGCATGGTCTCTTTCGCTGTGGCGAAGCACGAGCACATTTCCGATGGCGGGTTTGCGCGCAAAAGGATACTTCAGCCGCAGGTCTCCTCCGGGTCGTGGAACAGCTGTGTATTTGTCCCAGTCATCGCCCAGCACACCTGCATCGCCTGTTTGCGGAACGATCATATGGGTGGCAGCATCGAACTCCATCGTACCCCACCATTCGCTTTTCCAGCCTTCCCCCACGAATACCAGCTTGCCTCCCTCGAGGATATAGGGATAAGAGGCCGCGTCGATGCGTATCTCTATGTATTGCGCCGATGTGTCTGTCACGACCGCCTGGGCGGTAAGGGGGATATCCCAGTCGATGCTTACATTTTTGATGAACACATTTTGTGAATGGTCGATTGTAAAAGGCTGCACGCGGTCATGATAGATGAATGACGACCCGCCGGCATCGACCGTCAACTCTTTGAAGCCGGATATCCAGATCGGGCAACGCTTCGGGTTGATGGCGGTCGTGTTGGATTCGAAATATTCTTTCTCCACGCTGTACTGCGGCCAGAAATCATACCTGCCTTTTGCAAAGACCAGCACGGGATGGGCATACCTCCGGCATTCCTCCAAAGCCTGCTGCACGGCTTTTACGGCATTCTGACGACTATCCGGCGATAATCCGAACCGGCTCACATATACAGTATCGCCTGCGGAGGCGGCCACCGGAATGGATGACCCCAACAGAAGAGACAGTAAAAAAAACCAAACTTTCGCGACGATTCTTTTTCGGACAGAGAGGCTTTTTTTTCGGACAGAGAGATTTCTTTTTCGGACAGATCTTATTCGATTCATTGTAAATTTTGGGACTTTTATTTTTCGATGAGGGTGGCCTGGCCACTATCAGTTCCGTTACCGATGTCTCAGTTACACCCTGATATAGATTTTCCGGCGATCCAACAACCAGCCTGTCAGCCAGTATAACACCACGATGCCGAGTGCAAACAGCAGGCTGGCCAGTTTTTCGTTATGGAACGCGAGAGGTTTGGAGACATGTTCATAGATCCAGGAAAAAGGAGCACGGTACAGGGTCTTGCCGGTTGGATCACTGCCGTCTGCAATCCTGAACAACCCGGTGAACCTGGGTACAAGCCCACTCAACACAAAAATAAAGAGCGGATTTTTCCCGAAGACATCAAAAAAACGGCTCCAGACTCCCTTCAAACCTTTGAATTCGATGAGGAAGATAAAAAGGCCGAGGGTCAGCATGGCAAGCGCCCCGCTCGTGACCGTGAAGCTGCTGGTCCATATCTTCTTATTGACGGGAAATGCCAGGCTCCAGCAGTAGCCGACGAAAAGCAAACCCAGACCGGCGGCAAAAAGAATCGCAAGCATTTCGAAGTTTTTCCCTTTCCGCTGGATAAAGCCGCCTGTGAAGTACCCGATTACCACCGACACGATCGCCGGGAGCGTACTGGCGAGCCCCTCCGGGTCGAAGGCAACGCCCTCTCCATGATATAAATGTTCGGCACCGAATACGGCTTTATCGACGGGAGTCCCAAAATACCCGGACAGGCTATAAGGATTCCCCGGGTTTCCCAACCAGGCGCACATCCCCCAGTAAGTAATCAACAGGAATATGCAAACCAGGCATGCAGTAAGCGGTTTGCAGAAATAGACCAGTATGGATGCAAAAAAATAACAAAGCCCGATACGTGTCAATACTCCCATGACCCGGACACCCGAGAGCCCCCCCTGGTCATTCAGCCAGGTCCATTTCTTAAAAACCAGGCTGTCATGATCCCAGCGGAAAAATGGAGACCAGTTGAGGAGCAGTCCTATCAGCAGGATCAGGAGCGTGCGCCTGCCCACCTTTTTAAGGAAGACGGCATCCCCCTGTTGCCGCAAACGGGGCATCACAAAAGAAAGAGCGTTACCCACCGCAAAAAGGAAAAAAGGGAAGACCAGGTCGGTCGGTGTGAGCCCATGCCAGGGAGCATGGTCAAGAGGCCCATAAGCCTCCCCCATCTGGTCGTTGACCAATATCATAAATGCGACGGTCGCACCCCGGAAAACATCCAGTGAATAGTATCTCTCTTTCATCGCCGATGAAAATACCATTCCTTGAGAATATCTGCAATAATATTTTGACCCGCTGCAGCCATCGGTCCTTTTTTAGGCGAGATTGCCCGGCCACGGATCGATCGATGCGCGCTTGACCGTAAGGGCCCATCAGTAAGGCCCATCAGTTGAGGAGGGGATCGCCTGCCCCGTCGTCCGACCCAAGAGCCGGCCAGGGAGAGTAACAGTCCGCATAATAACTTTCAATGGCAGTGCCTACGGCTTCCGTCAGCCGCGTCGACTCTTTGCCGATATCAGACCAACTGTCTTTCTCGTTATACACCAGCGCCATCGATTCTTCTCCCCCGGCATATTGTACCAGGAATATCACGATATTCCCGACAAGCATCGGCTTTACCACGATGGCATTCCAGGTGCCCCGAAAAAAACATTCAGTGCTGAAAGAAGTATCGATGGGAAGGGATTCCTGCAGGAAGGTAGCATATGCAATGTTCTTCAATCCATTGAGTTTCAAACGAAAGCCAGGCATAGTCAAGAATTAAGGCAAAGAATTATAAAAGAGTAACAGACACCATCTAACAAAAAACATTCCATTAAAATAGCATAAGGTGTGCTGTGCGTGCGGGTCATTGTAAAGCAGATGCGACAGACTGAATCACTGCAATATTACTTGCTTACCAAAAAACTTCATGTAGAACTAATTCTACATGAACTTCTTTTTTTATCTTGAATGGCATACGAATAAACGGCATAGATGTAAACACTTATTTCCGAATTTTCAAATGATTGCAGAGCCTGAGATATTATTGGCAGACGATCACAGTATGATCCGCAAGGGACTTAAATTATTGCTTCAACTGCATTTGGGCCATACCGCCGTGAGAGAGCTGGTAAGCTGCAACGAGCTGATGAAAGAGCTTTCGAAAAAAAAATATACGCACCTGGTCCTCGACATCATTTTAACGGATGGAAACACGCTGGAAGTGCTTCCCAATATCAGGAGGCTTTACCCGGACCTGAGCATACTCATCTTCTCCATGCAACCCGCCGAAGTATATGGAGAGGCATTGAAACAATATGGCATTTACCATTATCTTTCAAAAACGACGCCCGAGGATGAGACGATCCGGGTACTGCGGCAATTCCTGCAAAATGAACAGCCTTCCAGGATCAACCAGGTCCTCAGACACCCCAAAAACCCTTTTTCATCTCTTGCTCCCCGCGAACTGGAGATCCTGCATTATATATTGAAAGGGATCGGAACCAAGGATATCGCGGAAACGCTTAATGTCAAAATGAATACCATTTCCACGCTAAAAGCCAGAATATTTGAAAAGACCCAAACGGAAAACCTGAAAGAACTGATTGAACTGGCGGCTCTTTACAATGTCAATTATTAAGACAAACGACTAATCCCGGCGTTATGATCAGATCCCGGCCTTTGAAATATTGCAGGCGTTTTGCATGGATGGCAGCCTGGCTGGGGATACCCCTGTTTCTTCCCGCTCAGTATACTTTCCAGGTCAGGCGGTTCACTACGGAGAACGGGCTCCCCTCCAACGGTATCAAAGGCCTTCAATGGGATGATCGCACCGGTTTTCTCTGGATTGCCACGGAGGCTGGCATAGCCAGGTACAATGGAGCCGATTTTGTAATCTTTTCGAAGGAGACAAATCCCGGCGGCCTGTCGGAGAGAATGCTGTTCCTGTCGAAAGACCGGTCTGGAGAGATCTATACCGCCGATGAAGCAGGTGACATTTTTTTTGTCAGCCGGAACAGGTTGCAACTGATGGGCAACACCGTTCTCGACACAAGACCTTCGACCTTCAAACCGGTCGGGATCGCCTCCTCTCCCGCGCTGTTCCGCCAATCCTCCCTTCATCCTCCCAGGAACTTCGGGTTTAATTTCGGTTCAGATCAGGCCTTGCCGCTCGATGACAGCAACCTGCTGCTCCTGCACAAGGATTCGCTTTATAGCTATATCCTGGGCCGGATGGAACCTGTCTGGCTGAACACGGTATGGCCGGGAGGAAGGTTGTTCAGATCGGAGAACCGGCTATTCGTCTGCAGCGGATCCCACCTCTTTTATATTTTCGACAGACAGCCGGCCGCTCATCATCGCGTCCCCGCGGAAGACCCCATCCCGGACGACATCCCACTGCTCCGTCCCCGGCCTGTCGGGTTCGCCGACGAGCAAGCGATCCTGGCACAAACCGGCACCGGCAAAGGTTGGAAGCTCTTTTGGGAGACCGGTATGAAGAATCCCATCCTCATCGCCGGCAGCCGGGCATGGAAACTCTATTTCGAGCATGAAAAGATCAGGGCGGCCCTGATCTGCACGGCTATCCCCACGGATGCCCTGATCTCTTTTGCCTGTTTTGTAGAAGATAGAGGCCTCCTCTTTTTGGGCACGGCTTCAAAAGGCGTCATCCAGATCCGGAAAAATACGATCCTGCCGGTTAAAAACAGGAATGCCCCCGACGATCTATCAAACTCTTGTTATAGCCAGATCGCCCTGCCCGATGGAAACGTCCTCACAAGCAACGGTTATACCCTCGGCGCCCGGGATATCCGGCCCTCTTTTCTGCCGATAAGATCTCCCTTCGACAATTTTGTTCTTCTTGCCCCCGACAGCACCCTTTGGTACAGTTATGAAAATACCCTGCACGGTTATGATTATAAAACCGGGAAAACGTCTTCGACCGGTCTGGAATACGGATCCGTCACAACCGGTTTCCTTCAGTCCCATGACCGCTTGTTTATCGCCAATGCGATAGGAATCGGCTTGCTACGGGACGGGAAAATCGACTATCTCTATCGCTATCCTCAGCCGGATATTAACAGCAACGCGCCCTTTGCTATGATCGAGTCCGAACCGGGCGTACTGGCGATAGCCTGCTGTAACGGGTTGTTACGGTTTAATGTCGGAACAAAACGCATGGACACCCTCCTGCCTGCCAATGGCGCCTGCGTTCGCGCCTTATGGCGCTACAAGGAGTATCTTTTCATAGGAACCTACGGAAAAGGCATTTATTGCTGGAAAAACGGTATCATGCGTCCCATTCCCATCGACAAAAACGGGTATCTGCAGTATGCCCATTGTTTTATTGCCGATCGCTTTGGATATTGCTGGATAAGCACCAACAAGGGCCTTTTCAAAGCGAGGTTGCAGGATATGATGAAGGCCTTCGAAGATCCCGGCAGCCAGGTCTACTATCATTATTTTGGCTCGGACGACGGCATGGACATGACCGAGCTCAACGGCGGATGCACCCCCTGCGCGTTGGCGCTGAATGACAGCACACTGTCTTTCCCATCCATGGACGGACTGGTCTGGGTTGATCCGCGAAGCCCGGTTCGGACCCCGGACGGACAGGTCTATATCGATGCCTTGTATGCCGACGGAACAAAACTGGGTGACGGCGACACGACGATTTCCGAACTGCCGGTAAATACGCGGGAGCTGGCCATCTCGATCGGTTTCCCCGCCTGGGCCGCAAAAGAGAATATATATATCGAATACCAGCTCTTGCCTTATTCGGATGGCTGGCAACGGTTAAAGACCGAATCAGAATCTTCTATCCGGTTCAGCAACCTCCCATCAGGCGATTACCGGCTGGTCCTTCGCAAAACGAATGGATTCGGTCCGGGTAACTACAGTTCCCGGGAGATCCGTTTCCGTATCGGTCTTCACTGGTATCAGCATAGCTGGACCTGGGTAGCGGCCTTTCTGGCGCTCATCACCGGAATCGTATTCATCATAAGAATACGAACCAGGCAGTTCAAAATCAGGCAATCAAAGCTCGAGGAACAAATAGCGGCCAAAACCAATGAACTCATCCTAAAAAATGAGGAACTGGAAAAAACAGACCAGATAAAGACCCGTCTCATCTCTATCATCAGCCATGACCTGGTCACCCCCCTTAAGTTCCTGCACCTGACCGGTAAAAACCTCCTGGAGAAAAAAGAAGAGTTGCCGGAAGAACTGAAGACCGAAATGGTGACGGAGATCACGCATACTTCCAAAGAACTGGAGCTGCTCTCAACCAATATCCTGAACTGGATCAAATACCGCAACGAAGAAAGGAGGCTGGAGAAGGAGAGTTTTGCCCTTTATCAACTCGTCGGCCTGATCTATGGAATATTGGGATCCATGGCCAAACACAAACAAATACGCCTGATCAACACAGTGGAAGAGAGATTCATACTCAGGCAATTTATCGAGCCGGTAAAGATCGTATTATACAACCTCGTCCTGAACGCCATCAATTTCACCCGGGAAGGCGGCGGCGATATCACCATCAACCATTCCCTCACACCCGATGGAATACTAATCAGGGTAACCGATGAGGGGGTCGGCATGACTACCGAGCAGATCAACAATATCATGGCCGATCATTTTATCATTTCGTCCGCGAACGTGGACAACCGGAAAGGGAACGGACTGGGCTATCTGATCATCAAGGACCTGTTGAAGATCATCAAAGGAAGTCTCAGCATCGAGAGCGAACTATCGAAGGGAAGCCGCGTAAGTATCCTGATCTACCGCGAATCTTTTACACAGGTCACCCATTGATCCTCCTGTACACCGGTCCCCCATTGATCACCGTCGATTCTGCCAGATATTTGTGTGTGGGATGATAAATGAACAGGCAACTGCCATTTTTCACAACCCGGATGATTTTTGGGCTCAGCGGAGCAGGTATGGCAGGACATCCAAGACTTGTCCCCATAATACCAAAATTCCGGAGGTACTGATTGCATATATAGCTCGAACCATGCAAAACAATATTTCTTTTTAAAGCCTGGTCATTATATCCCTTATCAAGACCCCGGATTTTGAGGGAAAGCCCATTCTTACCGTAATAGGTTCTCCCCGTGATGTAGAAACCCAGGCTGCTTTTTCCCGATTCAGGGATGTTTGAAAACGAGCTGGCATATTCGGCTCCGGAATTCTGACCATGCGCCACGTACGTGCGGAAAAGAAGTTTTCTATGCTGAATATCAATAACATACATCCTTTTCATACGGGAAGATTGGCTAAAATCGCAAATGGAGAGGACCCCGGTCTTGTTCAGTACACCCTTTTTTAGGAGGTTGTGATACCCTCTCCAGGCATATTCGAAGGCTTCGGGGTTCAGGCCCGTAACGGCGAGGTGCATGGTGTCATAGAGGGAATTCGCCTGGTTGATGATACTTTTCAATTCCAGGGAAACAGGACTGGCTTTGACGGTGAAGGCTTCAGCCGCCCGGTTATCGGATCCCTTTGAGAAAAGGGGCATCGCCGCAGGAGTGTATTTGATAAACTTTTTGATGACCGCCGAAGAATAATAAGGCAGATTCGCAGGACCAGCCGAAGCAGGGGCTTCGAAACCGGCCATCTTATTGTTGCCGGCAATCATTGCAGGGGCTGTCAGGATCATCAGAAAGAACATGATCTTTGATAGCTGGTAGGGCAGGGTTTTCATGAACACGGGGATTTAATAGTATGTTGGATAATTCAACCTTTATAACGTCCGGGCGGTTCCAGGATTGTAGTCACAACCGGAAAAAATATGCGTCCCGGAAAGGGAATTGCAGGCCTACCAGGGCTGCATCAAGGCCGCAACAACATAATAGATTGATAGTGAAAGGCTAAGCGGAGCGTGTGGGGAGCTTTTTCATAAGAGAAGAAGGTTCTCTTTGTTGATCCTCGTTAATTTGTTCTTCCTCCTTGGAGGCAATTTTCATGGCTATGACCGGCTTGGTAAGTTCCTTCAGCTTTTGCTCCAGCAGGCAATATTCCTTTTGCAGCTGAAGGATCTCTGTATGATTGCTCAACATTTCTTTTTCAAGCTGGTTAATCTTGCCCTGTTTTTTGGCGCCCATCCCCTTTTTGATCTTGAATCCTATAAATCCCGAGAACAAGGCTATGGCAAATATGACGAGGATATTAACTGTAAACTCAATGGTGAACATCGCAATGTTTTTGGTTAGAGGTTGTTATTTTGCCCATGTTCATTGTAATAATTGCAATCGTTGATTCATTGTGAATCTGGCATATGGAGACGTATAAGACCAAGCATGAATGGCTATTGCTTGAACAAGATTTCATTGATACCGGTTCATGATTAACATAAAACTACAATTACCAAGGGACCCTTCCTGGCAGTTCCCCTAAAAAAATCAAATGGATACGGCGAAAACCGAACCCTATCCATTAACGAAAACTATATCATTTCTGATATATGCTACCAACAATATGTGTAAAATTAGTAAATATTCTATTCTGAAGGCAAAAATTCTACCTTATTAACGAATCGCTGCCGTTTATGGATTTTTCATTGTCCCCGGCATCACAAATGTCCTCTCTAACCGGTAAAGGTCAATAAATCGTTAAAATCACAGAATTATATAAAATATCTTTAAAGAACAAACACTGATCCACGTTGTCCAATATCTTATAGAAAAAGGACAATATCCTTTTGAAAAATGGATCCGATATCCGAAGACTACTGAATGAATGAAAAAGAACCTCTTCGGATAAGCTTGTAAGACCCCGTCAGGGGTCTTACTTTTTTACTCCTGTCTGCTTTTCTTTTGTATCTGTTTCCAGATTGCCGTTTCGGCTTCCTGTTTCCTGCAGCTCCCCTACATATATTAAAAAAAATTAATACTAAAAAAACAAGCGTCTCTGAAAGGCTATATCATTTTATTTCTTTTATATTTAAACCTTTAAGGTTAAGGCATGATTTTAAGATTGATCAGGTTCGCGATTATTGCTTTTACTATATTGCCTGTAGGGAGAGCTTCTGCACAACCTGAGCATAATGGCTATCATGTCCAGCAGTATACGGATGAAGATGGCCTTCCGCAGAACAGCATCTCCAATATATTATTCGATGACAATGGATTTCTCTGGCTGGCTTCACAGCTCGGCCTGGTCCGTTTCGACGGAAACTCCTTCAAAGTTTACGACAGAACCCTCCTTCCTGCCATGGAATCCACCAGGGTCCGCTTCCTGAGTAGCGGAGCTAACGGGGATATCTATTTCCAGACTGAAGACAACCACCTGTTTCTTTTCGGCGAGAAGAGCAATAGCCTGTTAGCCTCCTTTAACGATTCGGTAGCCGGAAAGTCGCTGCTGCTGAACGACAAAAAACAGGTCTTCGACTTTACGGGCTTTTTGTCCGGGCACGCCCCGTCCGGACAACAGGCTAAAAGAGCCGCTATTTTCGACGACCTGGGCAAACATAACAAAGATTTCTACCCAACTGACTCTATTCACACGTACCTCAGTTACAATGACAGCCTTTACTATTTTGACGGCCGGCAGCTGTTGACGCTCATCAGAACCGCAGGCGCCGCGCTGAATTTCCTGGTGCTGGGCAAAAGGCTATATGTGCTGAAGCAAAGAGAGGTCATTTGTGCGTTTGAAAACGGGATAAAAGTTTTGCAAAGACAGGAGATCGAAGGCGATCTTGTTAAAACCGGCAAAGACCCGGACCGGTCGGGACAAGCAGCCGGAAATGATTCCCGGGTGTTTCCCGGCAAGACGGCTCACCTGCTCATCGGCAAAAAATTATACCGGGTCAGGGAGACCACCGGCGGCAAACTCGCGGCCGAATTCCTGCTCGATCTCGGCTTCCTGAATAATATATCCGATATCGAATACAATGAGACCCTGGACATTCTCATTATCTCCACGGAGACTGAAGGCTTTTATATGGTTCGCAAGGACAAATTCCGCCCTTCCCGGTTCAGCGGCCCCCTGAAAGATCTTTTATCGGGTTACCTCTTTGGGCCGATGGCCCTGAACAAAAAAGACGGCTCCATCCTTACCAGCCGATTCATCTTCAATGCGGCGGGACAGTATAGCGTGCTCGGGAACCTGTTCCCTTCGAAACCCAAATGCCTTTTCCTGGATCATAACAACCACGTCTGGAGTGCGATACATAACCTCGTCCGCGAATATACTCCGGGGTTTAAACAGGTGAAGACCTACCCGGCTGTCGATGCGTGCGTTGAGGACTTTACAGAGGACGGCGAGGGAACTTTGTACTGCCTGACGGATAACTCCCTATGGCAATTAAAAGGCGACAGCTTCCAGCCTCTCTTCCATAGAGAACAGCTTTCCCTGAAGGGGCCTAACGAATCCCTTAGCCTGGCCATTCCGGGTAAATGCTGGATTGCGAATGCCAACGGGCTGATAGAATATGATCTGAAGACCGGCAAAGCCAGACTGGTGCCGGATATCGGCGATGCTCATATGCGTTCCATCCATAAATGCCGGGATGGGTCCGTCCTGCTGGGCTCCTATGGACAGGGTTACTACTATTACCGCCGCAGCCGCTTCTACAAGATGCCCCTGGACAAAAACGACTACCTGTCGACCGCTCATTGTTTCCTGGAAGACGATAAGGGACATGTATGGATATCCTGCAATAAAGGGCTTTTCGAAATATCGAAACCCGACCTGGATTCATGGTGTGATTCCCCCGAAAACAAAGGGATCTATTATTATTACTATGGCAGACAGGACGGACTCGAAACGAATGAGTTTAATGGAGGGTTCAATGATTGCGGCCTGATCACAAGCGACGGCTTTGCCGTGTTTTTGTCCATGAAGGGGATGGTATCTTTCTACGCCGACTCGCTGAAGCCGGCGTTCCCCACGGAAATGATATCCATTTCCGGCATCGAGGTCAATGGAAAAAGCAACCCGAAAAAGGATTCTGTAAAGATTGATGCCGGCTATAACAGCCTGGTAGTGGAGGTGTCCTGCCCGTTCCTGGGCAACAGGAACAACCTGTATCTGCAGTATTGCCTGGATCGACCGCAAAAAGAATGGCTGGACGTTCCGAATGACGGAAAAATAAAACTCAACCAGCTTTCCCCGGGCGACCACACCCTCCGGATCCGGAAAATAAACGGGTTCGGCGTTGGCAACTATTCGTTTAAGACGCTCGGTATCCGCATCGTGCCGCATTTTTACCAGACGGACTGGTTTATGATACTGGCGGCACTCGCGGCACTCCTGTTCCTGGTCTTGTTTATTCAGCTGAGATTGAACCTCATCCAAAAGAAAAAGGAAGTGCAGGTCAAAGCGGAAAAACTCAGGGGAACCGTGAACACGTTGGAAGAAACGGTTGAAAAGCTCAGGGAATCACAAAGGGCACTCCTTCAAACCAACAAAGTCAGGGAAAAGCTGATTTCTCTCGTTATCCATGATCTGCGGTCACCCATTCGTTTCCTGAGCCTCCTTGCGAACGATCTCCACGACCATATCAACAGCTTTTCGGAAGAAGAGAAAAAAGAAAGGACTTACTGGATCAAAAAGGGAACCAACGATATCTATAATTTTTCGGAGGATTTCCTGCTTTGGGCGACCAGCCAGAAAGACAATTTCAATCTCGTAAAGCGGACCTTCTTTATAAAGCCCCTGCTGCAGGAGATCCATGATTTTTACAGGGAACAGGTCCTGCTGAAAGGAAATACGATCCGCTACGAAGCGCCGGATGAACTGACCTTGCATTCCGACCCGCATATCCTGATAACGATCATCAGAAACCTGGTCGACAATGCGAACAAATACACCGAAAAAGGAAGCATAACAATCAGTGCCAACCGGGAAGCCGGGCAGACCGTCATTTCCATCGATGACACGGGAAAGGGAATGAGCCATGAACAAATCAATATGTTCCTGAAAGACGACGGCTTAAAAAACCTGAAAAGCGGAAGCCAGCTGGGCCACAAATTCGTATTCGACCTCGCCAAACGAATCGATGCCGGACTTTCGATCGAAAGTGGCTACCAAAAGGGCACTTCCGTAAAATTGAGCTTCCAGGCAGAGTAATAAGCCGGTCATGGTCTGATCAGGCTATCCTTTCCATCTGTTTTTTGTATTTCCCCGGCGTAATCCGGTAGATCTTTTTGAATGCCAGTATATAGTTACTAATGCTGGAATAGCCTATTTCATACGCGATCTGGCTGATAGACTTGGCATGATCGGCTATCATCTCTTTCGAACGCTCGATCCTTTTGTTCCTGATATATTCGGAAATCGTCATCCCGTGAATCGACTTGAACAGAAAATTCAGCTTGTGGTAGCTCGTATATGTCTTTTTCAAAATGGTGTCCACGGTAAAAGTGTCCGAACAATAACCCTCCAGAATATACGATTCAGCCTCGCGCACGAGATTGATATCCTCATCATTTTTTATGACTTTCGACAATTCGTCCTTAAAGAAGTTCTTGTGGCAATGGCATAAAAAATATTCTATTAGGTGCAGCGTCAGGTTCTGCTGACCGGTGCCGTCAGTATTTGCCGCGCGTTTTGTGTCGATAAGAGACGATAAAAGAGGGAGTTCCTTTCTTCCAAGGACTGCCGTTACCGCTTTCCCCCGCGTCCTAACGGCTTCGGCAATCTTCGCAAAATTGTCGTTACCTTTCATAAAACGGCTGATCCAATGACCCGGCATAGAGATCATGACCGCGGAAACGGTTACCGGTCCCGAAGACTTCAATATCAGCGGATCTGCTGCGTCCGTCAGCAGCCCGGTTCCGGGACTCGCCGTAAAAAAAGGATCGCGGTCCCGCGTGGCGATCTCCAACTCTCCCGTATAATCCAGGAAAGTCAGTATAAAGCCTTCTTTTTCAAAAACAGGAAGAACAAGATCCAGGGCAGTCTGCGATTGTTTGAAGCAGAGAAGATCGATACCAACCGGCAGCTTTTCGGCATGCCATTGATCGAACGGGGTTTCCACGTGGGGGAATTTGAGGTCGGGCGGTTTCATAGTTATCGTTTCGATTTCGAAATAAAGCGTAAAAAGGCTTACTGCGGGTTCAGATAATGCCAGGGAGAAAAGCCATACTCTTTCTTGAACGCCAACGTAAAATGAGAAGGGTTCGAATACCCGATCTCCGTGGCCACTACTTTCACCGGCACTTTACCGTCCAGCAGCTTTTTTGCCTTCTCCAGTTTGTTCTTTTGAAAGTAGCCGAACAGCGTATCCCCGTAATATTTTTTAAACTTTGTCTTGAGACTGGTGGGGCTCATCGCCGAAATCCTGGATAGCTTTTCAATGCCGGGAAATTCTTTCTTATAGTTCCTGCACAAATGCTCCTCAACCCTTGAAAGACCGTTGACATCCTGTTCGTTGAAAGACAAGCCTTCGGCGACCAGCTTATCCATCACCAAAAACTGTTGAAGCAGGTATTCAAGCAGCAACGAAACATTCCGCAAGGCGAACAACTCACGGAAAGGATGATCGATGATCCCCTCCATAAAATCTCCGATCAGGAGCCTGTACTTAAAAGTCATCGGCCAGCAAAGGCGGGGGATCTCATTACCCGGCGGGTCCACTACGGACCTGATCTTCAGGACATCCCAGTCGTGCATCAACTGCCCCATACTGGATTTTTGCACCCTTATAAGCAGCGAACGGACTACCTTCCCCTTCGGATAGACCACGTATTTGCCATGATCGGCATCGGTTATGGAAACCGAAGAATCGGCTTGTCCGCGCATCCAGCCCGGGTCCGATAAGATCCAATCATTTCCAGTCTCGGCCGATAGGCCTATCTCGTCAAAGGATAAGATATAAGAAGAAGTATTGGAAGAAGGTAAGAAGCTGAAAGACAGATCATCCGCAAGCATAGAGACATTTACGACCATCACTTCGACGCCTGGCAATACACCGGCAACCGTTATAAAGCCTTTTCCGGATTTTCCTGATAAATAGAGAACCGAATCGCTGATCGTACAAGCCCTGCTGCGGGCTATCGACTCAAAGCATTTCAGGAACGGCTCTGAATTCTCAAGAGATACATAGCTCATTGGATTTAAAATTGACAACAAGTTATTAACATAAATACCCAGATTTCATAGTAAAACATCCAACTATTTGTAGTTATAAAACTACAAAACCGAAGTCCGCCAAATTATGGCATTCCTGAGGAATGAACCGGCACCGTCTTAAAACACATTAACATATATTACAATATAAAATAAAAATAAAGCGTAGTCGTTTCAATAAAAGTCAATTTTTCATGGTGCCCGGTCCGAATTGTCCTTTTGCGCAGGAAAAATGAAAAACGCGATGAAGGGAAACCGCCATTAATTGAAAAATTTACTGATTATCAATACCCTTGAAAACCTACTACCCCATGAACCCCGGCGACAAAAAAAAATCCGAGTGCGAAGGAGACATCCGTGCTCTTCTAAAAAATCACCACAAAAAAATTTACTACGTCTGCAGGTTATTTGCAGACAATTACCGGCAACATTGCGGCCTCTTTGTAACGATCCTGACGGCTGCTTCACAAAACATGCAGCATTCCAAAACAGAAAAAGAGAAATACACACTCTTTCTGAGGGCCTGCATTAATATGGCCGCCCTCCATTCCATTTCCAACGGGCTTTCTCCTGATCATGAGAAAGAAACCGGACGATACAAATCGCCCGATTACCAGCACAGCATGACAAAATTGAGGGCGGACATCAGGGACCTTTCCGATTATGAAAAAATGCATTTGTTTCTAAGCGCCGAAAACGTCCTCCCGGATGAGATCGCAGACATCGGGGGAGCGGCAACCGCTGAAAATAAAAAACGCGGAGAAAAGCATAACAAACAATTTGCACCGTTCATTAAAGAAAAACTGATATGGAGCTGAAAAAGCTGCGCGAACATTGGGCTGGTTTCCCGGTCGTCTCCATGGAAGAACGGCCCGTTCTCATCTCAGAGATGGAAAATATGCTCGTAAAAAGTCCCTTTACCCGGGAGTTTTATCTCAGGAATAAAATCCTGTTCAGGATCGCGGCGAGTCTTCTTTTGCTGCTGGTCGTCGCCTTTCAGGTCCGGAATGAAACAGCCGGCACCGGGGGTGAACCCTATTTTCTGTTCCTGCTGGCAGCTACCCTTGCCGGGTTTATGGGTTTCAACATCCATCTCCTGTTCTTCGCCGACTATCCTTCGCTGGCTTCCCTCAGCCTGGTGCCCTTCCTGGACCGGATAGAAAATATATTTCAAAGATATATTCATTCATTCAAGATACTCAGTCTATTAGCTGGATTTTATGCACAAATGCTTTTAGAATGCATTCTCCGATCATCTAACGCGGGTCTCTATCAATCGATCCGTGAGAATACTATTTACAGGATCCTGATCCTGGCTTTTCTATCGATATCGGCCTATATCCTGCTGCTGTCATTCCGGATCAATAAGTATAAAAAACGGATGCTTGCCGTAAGAACGTACAAAGAAGGGATTTCCGACACTGCCAGGAAACATTGAATGATCTATATTTGGTATTCTTTCTATTCCTAAAAGACAAAAAATGCAAAACATCTTAATTGCGGATGACCATTCGATTGTCAGGGCCGGCCTGAAACTGCTGATCGGTACGTCTATCCGGGACATCCACCTGGAAGAAGCGGAAGATGGTGAAACGGTCATCAAAAAAATGAGAGCCGGCCATTTCGACCTGCTGATCCTGGACATCAATATGCCGCATACGGAGTCTTTTAGCCTTACAGCTTACCTCCTGAAAGAATACCCCGCCCTGAAGATCATCATCTTCACGATGAACCAGGAGATCTTCTTTGCCAAAAGATTTCTCAAGATCGGCGCCCATGGCTATCTGAACAAATACTCAAAAGACCAGGAAATCAAATACGCCATTCAGAAGGTGCTGGGAGGCAAAAGATATATCAGCGACAATCTCGCGGAGATCCTGTCGGGAGAACTCACAAAAAAACAAAAAGACAACCCTTTTGAAGACTTGTCCGACAGGGAGTTTGAAGTGGTGCTGCAAATGCTTAAGGGCAGTACGGTCTCTGAGATCGCCAATACGCTCAGCCTGCATAAATCGACCGTAGGCACCCACAAGACCAGGATCCTGGATAAACTGAAGATATCCAATACCGTGGAGCTTATTAACCTGGCCCGTCTGTACGAGATCATCTGAAAACACAGGGAAGCACAGGAAAATTCTTCACCAGGACGCGGCCTCATCTGTTTTTGTCTTTTTAGCCCTCCCCCGGGATCAGTTTTTCCAGGGCCTTTCTCACCCCATCTTCATTGTTGGTCTCCGTGACATAGTCTGCCGCCTGTTTTATCTCGTCGGGCGCATTTCCCATCGCCACCCCCATGCCGGCAAAACGGATCATCTCTTTATCGTTGTAATTATCTCCCATCGCGATGATCTCCGAGCGGTCAAGCCCCATTCTTCCGATCAGGAACCGGACGGCATTCGACTTGGAACCCTCCGGGTTCATGATCTCCAGGTAAGTTGGCTTGGAGGGATAGATATTCAGCCCGTCTCCATAGATCGACTTCAGATGTCCCTGGATAAGCCCGATGGATGGCGGGTCGCTCATGACCATCAACTTGTTTGGTCCGGTTCCGCGACCGGCCCAATCCTCCACGAGCCCTTCGATAGGCTGAATCCTGACGCGGACGTCCGATATGCGTTGCTCGTGTTTTACCCATTCATCATCGACTTCCGCGAACCATTCCCGCCGGAGATAATAGGCCGTCGTATTGGAGAACTGTTTCAACTCCCTCACAAGGCCGGCGGTCGTTTCCGCATCGATGACAGCCTGGAAGATCGGTTCCTCCCCCAACACAATATAGCCCCCGTTCAGCGAAACCACGGGATAGTGGGCAGTACCCAAATCCCGGACATATGGCAGGATCGCATCCAAAGGGCGTGCGGATACCAGGATCACGGGGATCCCCTGGTGTGTCAACCGGGAGATCGTCCGTTTGGTGGCTTCGCTAATCGTGTGATCGCTTTTCAAAAGGGTACCGTCCATGTCCAGGAAAACAGCTTTGTACATTTGCAAGGAGAAGTTTTTTTTTGAAATATTGTATCGCCCGCGAAAGTAATCATCTTTGTGAAAACGGGAGAAAATCGGGCAAACGCCAATAATTTCATAAAAATTGCGTTTGCCATTCAGGCACGGATGTTTTGTCGACTTGTGAAGCACATTAAACCCCTTCCAAAAATTCATTGAAAACCGCAGCTGCTTTGCCCTCAAACCTTTATAAACCGGCCCAGGCCCGTTATCGTGCCCTTGCCTGTCTTCTTTTTTTTAGCATTTTGCTGTTTTCCAATATGGCGGCCGGCCAGAAAAATCCAGCGACCTTATTTTTCAGGAACGGAGCCTTCAACACCGGTCGGAATATCGCAAACGGCCGTTTTAAGCGGGACTCCCTCCAGCCGGTTCATTATCAGAAAAGCTATTATGTCCTGTTGCAGTTCGACAAACTGCCGCCTGCGGGCTCACGCAAAGAACTCGAAGGCCTCGGCATTCGCCTGTTCGATTATGTGCCCGGCCACTCTTTCCTCTCGGAAATCCCCGATAATTTCTCTGTAGCCGACCTAAAAAAATACAATATTGGAGGCATATACGGCATGCCCGTCTCCTTTAAAATATCCACGGGGCTTTCCGCTCACCTGGACAGGCACGCTTCCAATACAGACAACCTGGTGGCCGTCGGTTTCTTCGGCAGGATCTCTAAAGAAGAAGTGGCCGATAAACTGGCAGAGGCAGGAGCTCATGTCGTTCAGACGAAGATCCAGCCCGCCCATACCCTTTTTATCGAAGCAGGTCCGCTCGCCATTCAAAAGATCGCAGAACTTCCCTTTGTCAGTTTTTTGTCTGAACAGCCGATAAAACCCTACCTGCTGAATAACAATAACCGGGCGGCTCATGCCCTGGATGCACTGAGCGCTCCCGCCGGCAGGAATCTTCAGGGCAGGAACGTCACGCTGGGTATCGGAGACAATTCGGATCCTTTTTCGCACATCGATTTTACGGGCAGGCTGATCGACAGGGCTCCGATTGCAGTCTCCACCCATGGCACGCATACGACAGGCACGATGGCGGGAGGCGGAATCCTGAATCCGAGATACACGGGGATGGCGCCCAAGGCCAGCATCGTGAGCCAGAATTTCACGGATATCCTCACCAATGCACCGGTCTACGTCGCAGACTATGACATGGTGCTGACCAACAACTCTTATACGGATGCGGATGCAGGCTGTCCCGGCGAGGGGGAATATGATGCGTTGAGCAATTACCTGGACGCACAACTAAATGAGTACCCGAACCTGCTTCACAATTTTGCTTCAGGCAATGACGGGGGAACCACCTGTTCTCCTTACCCAACCTCCTTTGCAACCGTAAAATCGGGCCTTCAATGCGCCAAGGACGTTTTGACGATAGGCAACCTGGACAACCTTGATTACAGCTACTATACGATCAATAACTCTTCAAGCCTGGGTCCCGTGGCCGATGGCCGTATCAAACCGGAAATCGTAGCGGGCGGGACTTCTATCTGTTCTACCTATCCTTACAACCGCTACGGGTATGAAACCGGAACCAGTATGGCTTCCCCGACTGTCACCGGAACCCTCGGCCTTCTTTACGAACGATATCGCCAGTTACATGGCGGAGCCGATCCCACGGCCGCTTTGATCAAAGCTGTTGCCTGCAACAGCGCCATCGACGTCGGCAATGCAGGCCCCGACTATACCTATGGTTTTGGGATGCTTAACGCACGCAGTGCCGTGGAGACCCTCGAGAAAAACCAATATTTCACAGGCTCCGTCAACCAGTCGGGAACGGTGAATTACACAATCACCGGCATCCCCGCAGGCACCCAGCAACTAAAGATCATGCTCTACTGGCCGGATGTCCCGGCTGCTCCCTTCGTAGCCACCACGCTGGTGAACAACCTGGATCTGACGGTCGTCTCTCCGGATGCCAGCACGCACCACCCGATGATCCTGAATCCCAACCCGGCCAATGTGAACGACCCTGCGGCAGAGGGGGTGGACAATACAAACAATATAGAGCAGGTCGTGGTGAACAACCCGCCGGCCGGGAATTATACGATTACCGTCACAGGCACTGAAATTCCCCTGGGTCCGCAGAATTATGCGATCGCCTACCAGGTCATCAACCCTTCCGTAACGGTCGAATATCCTTTTGGCGCCGAGACACTGGTACCGGGAGAGACCGAATATATTCGCTGGACGGCCTTCGGAGGCGATGTCAACACCTTCACTGTGGAATACTCCACGGACAATGGCGCCTCCTGGAATACGCTCAGCAATACGGTCTCCGCGGTGTCCCGTATCTATCCCTGGGTAGTCCCGGCTACCGCCACCAGCCAGGCCCTCGTCCGCGTAACCCGCAACGGTACTCTTTACAGCGATGTGAGCGACTATGATTTCACCATCCTGGGACAGCCGGCCATCACGCTCAGCAACCCCTGCCAGGGCTATGCGCAACTTTCCTGGGGTGCCATCGCCGGCGCCACCAGCTATGATATCATGATGCTAAGGGGAGACAGCATGCAGGCCGTCGCCAACACTGCATCCAACAGCTATCTCCTGGGAAATCTCAACAGGGATAGCAGCTATTGGCTGGCCGTACGTGCGGTAGACAACACGGTACCGGGCCGTCGCTCCCTTGCCGCCAATATTGTCCCTGCCGGAGGCGCCTGTTCCTTATCGGCCCTGGACAAGGATCTGACGATAGATTCCCTGGTTACCCCGGTCAGCGGAAGACAGTTCACCTCGACCCAAATAACCGCCGCCACGCCCATCAGCGTCGAATTAAAAAACCTGGGAACCATCCCGACTGCCGGCTCCTACAATATATCTTACCAGGTCAACGGAGGCAGTATCGTTACGGAAACCAGCGCCGCCCCGATTCCAGCCGGAACGGCCCTCGTCTATACTTTTACGACCCCCCATGATTTTTCAGCACCCGGCCGTTATGCCATACGGACATGGGTAGACTATAGCGGTGACCCGCAGCTCTCCAACGATACCCTGAACAGCCTGGTGAAGCAGCTGCAGAACGCGCCCCTGAACCTAGTTCCGGCGTTTACGGAAGGTTTCGAGAGCGCCATCCCCGGAACTTATACAGCTGCAGTGACAGGACTGGATAGTCTCGACCGCGCCGACTTCGATTGCAGCGATGCGAACGGAAGGATGCGTACCTATATCGATGAAGGCTTTGCACGGACGGGAAACCGGTGCGCGACCCTGGACCAGTCTCATTTGAGCGCAAGCTCTACGGCCGATAGCCTGACCCTGACCTTCAACCTGTCCAATTATTCCGCCAGCGACCAGATCTGGCTGGACTTCTATTATCAGAACCAGGGTATCGACTTCGTTTTGCCCGGCAACCAGGTATGGGTCAGGGGCAACGATCAGGCAGCCTGGATCCCGGTTTATACCTTGCCTGATAATCCTGCCGATTTCAGTGTCTACAGGGCTGCGCCCAGCATCGATATCACGCAGACGCTCGCGGCGGCCTCTCCCGCTCAGAGCGTGAGCAGCAGTTTCCAGGTCCGGTTCGGCGAGCAGGGTTTTACTTCCACCAACTCGGTGGTCCCCGACGGCGACCTGGATGACGGGTATTCTTTCGACGACGTCACCATCACCAAAGCCGCCAATGACCTGGCCATGCAGGCTATCCTGCAACCCAACCTCACCAATATCTGCAACCTGTCCAATAGCGAGACGGTCAGCGTGCAGGTGAAGAATTACAGTCATGGCGCCATTTCCAACGTACCCGTTTTTTACAGCATCAACGGCGCCGTCGTCTCCGAAACCATACCCGCCGTCCCCGCCGATACCGTCATCACCTATACGTTCACCCACAAAGCCGATTTGTCGGCGTTTCAACCCGATACCCTCGACGCCTGGGTCAATTACAGCGGAGACACCTATCATAAAAACGACAGCATCGTCAACATCGCCTTCCAGCCTACTCCCTATATAAATACCTACCCTTATCTCGAAGGCTTTGAAAGCAGCAATGGCGGCTGGTATACCGGCGGGATCAACAGCAGCTGGCAGTGGGGAACGCCTGCCAAAACAGTCATTAATAAAGCCGCAAACGGGGCGAAAGCCTGGGTCACCAGCCTCACGGGCGACTACAACAACAACGAGCTCTCTTACCTGTACTCACCCTGTTTCGATCTGAGCAGTCTGACAACTCCTGTCCTCTCGTTCAGCCATATCTTCCAGACGGAAGATGATTGTGACTGCGATTACCATTGGGCGGAATACAGTGTGGACGGGGTCACCTGGCTTCGGTTAGGTGTCGTCGGTAGCGGGACGAACTGGTATGACGATGCTGCGAAAGAAGCCTGGCAGCAATCCAGCACACGGTGGCACGTATCGAGCTATGACATACCGACGACCGGCACCAAAGTACGCTTCCGCATCGTCATGAGCAGCGACCCCGGCACCACTTATGAAGGGGTTGGCATCGACGACATCCATATATTCGATAAGGTACCGGTCTATACCGGCCCGAATATTACAAGCGGCCTCTCCCAGCCCGTAAGCGGGAACGGATGGTTCAATTTCGATATGGGTGGCGGCCGGGTAGCCTCCATCAATCCCAACGGCCAGGACCTCGGCAATACCAGCGTCTCGCTGTTTCTCAACACAGGGGCCGTCACGGATACATTCAGCCAGTATTATCTCAACAGGAATATCGTCATCCAGGCCGCCAATCCCCCTGCCGATTCTGTTTCGGTCAGGCTCTATTTCCTGGACACCGAGGCGCAAAGCCTGATCAGCGCATCGGGATGCAGCAATTGCACTCCTCTTTATGATGCCTACGAAGCTGGGGCAACGCAGTATAACAGCCCCGTCGCCACGGAGGAGAATGGTTCGCTCAGAGACAATCAGTCGGGCAACTGGCACTTCATTACCCCTCGTCAGGGCATCCATATCATCCCTTACGACCAGGGATACTATGCGGAATTCCAGCTCGGATCCTCCGCGGAATGCTGGATCAACAGCGGCAACCCGGGCGCCGGATCCCCTCTGGACCTCCTCTCGTTTACGGCTACAAAGACCGGCACAAACGGCCTGTTGCAATGGATGGCAAACCAGGAGACGGGTACGGGCAGGTATGTAGTCGAAAAAAGCACGGATGGAACCAATTTCTCCGCACTGGACTCCGTGAATGCCATGGGCTATACCACCCAGACTGCCGGCTATCAGTATACGGATAATAACCTTATCGACGGGACAAATTATTATCGCCTGAGAATAGTAGCGACCGGCGGCCATTACACTTATTCATATATAAGAGCGATCACCGATACACTGACCAATCTTCGCATCAGCGTCTTCCCCAACCCGCTGCATACAGGCCCCCTGTATATCAATACCTCCGTCAATTGCAACCGGATCGCTTTGTACGATGCAGAGGGGAGAGTCCTCAGCGCCGTCAGCACCAGCGGGCTCCAGCATACACTCAACCCCGGCAGCCTTGCAAAGGGCGTTTATTTCCTGAGCGTAGGAACCGACGGAGGGAACCGGGTCATTAAGATCATCGTGAAGTAGATCTCAAAAAATGCCGTCTTGCAGCTTGTTGCTTGATGCGCGCAGCTTATATTTGTCCATTCTAAAAAAGAATCCGAATATGAGCTTTAACAGAGTGAACAATATCGTGGGCTGGAGCGTGTGCGTGATTGCCTGCTGCGTCTATATCCTGACCATGGAACCCACCGGCAGCTTCTGGGATTGCGGCGAGTTCGTCTCCAGCTG
>JARLGZ010000234.1 GCA_031292515.1 Puia sp.
GGATGGCAAATGACCTTCATCCTCGAAGGCATTCCCTCCGTCCTCTGGGCCTTTGTATGGATCGTTGTCGCCCGCGACCGCCCTCACCAGGCCTCATGGCTCAGCCCCGCCGCCAGCAGCCAACTTGAAGCCGCACTCGAACGCGAGCAAACCGCGCTGCCCCCGCAACGCAATCTCGCCTCCGCCCTCCGCGTCCCCGGCGTCCTCCTCTTATGCGTCCAATATTTTTTCTGGAGCTTCGGTGTCTACGGCCTCGTCCTCTGGATTCCAGAGATGATCCGCTCCGGCTCCTCGCGCGGCATTGAAACCATCGGCCTGCTCAGCGCCGCCCCGTTTCTTCTCGCCGTCGTTCTCATGCTCATCGTCGCGCATTTTTCCGACCGCCGGCTCCATCGCAAAATCTTCGTCTGGCCCTTCCTTCTTCTCTCCGGAGTCGCGCTCTTCTCCTCCTACGCCACCGCCGGCAGCCACTTCTGGCTCTCCTACACTTCCCTCATCGTCGCCGGAGGAGCCATGTACGCCCCCTACGGCCCCTTCTTCGCCATCGTCCCCGAAATGCTCCCCAACTCCGTCGCCGGAGAAGTCATGGCCCTAATCAATACCTTCGGCGCACTCGGCGGATTTGTCGGCTCATGGTTGGTCGGCTGGCTCCAGGCCCTCACCGGCAATTCCCGTGCCGGCTTCCTCGCCATGTCCATGTCTCTCTTAATCGCCGCCGGAATCATCCTCGCCCTCCGCACCGCCCGGCCCATTCAAAATCCGTGAAAGAAGACCCGGTGTGGTGTCCCTGAAGTTAGCATCAAAATTGCATTGTCATCTTGCGCAGCCCGACCCGCCGCAGCGCCTTACGTCCACCGATGAACCCACGCCGGATCCCCCAAACACTGCGGGTGCCCCATCCTTGCGCGTTTTTCCTCGCGCAAGGGTGGGATACGACGCACTCAACCGCCGTTCACCTTGAGTACCTTGACTCGCCGCGACAAGTTACGTCCAGTGTTGAACCGGAGGGAGCATGGGCCTTCAGGCCCATGAATACTTCTTCGCCACAACCACGGCTTTAGCCGCGGGCCTCTCAGCCTGGGATACGACCCACTCAAACAGCCCGTTCATCAGGAGCAGCTTGACTTGCCGCAGCACCTTACGTCCACCGATGAACCAACGCCGGATCCCCCAAACACTGCGGGTGCCCCACCCTTGCGCGTTTTTCCTCGCGCAAGGGTGGGATACAACGCACTCAACCCCTTGTTCATGGAGCGCAGTGGACGGGTCCTAGTCCGTGGGGCGGTAGGCCGGGGATTCATCCCCGGTAAAACGCCAATCGAATCAACGTGGGCTTCAGCCCCTGAAGTATGTTTTTCGGGCTTGCCCTGCAAAATCTGCCTTTTTCCGCAGCCTGTTCAGGCCCATCAATACCTCTTCGCCACAACCACGGCTCGACTGGCAGCGGAATAGCTCGCCCAGTGCTCAAAACCTCGCGGCTTTGTATCAGTCGTCCACCGGCGAAGCCGACCCACAAGGCGATAAAACCTCACCGTCCTGTTTCTCACGCTGACTTGCTGACTCGCTAACCCCGCGCAGCGGGGGCTGACTTGCTGCTTTTGTCCAATTCATTCCGCTTGGATTCTTCGATGCACCAACCGACTGGTTTCTTTTTAGGGCCCGATCCGCCGCGGCGGATCGGGCCGCAAACGCCGCAAAAGATAACCCCGGGCTTCATCCCCTGCAAAACCCTTCTCCACCCAAAAACTAAAATCAACCCTGCCTCCGCAACCCGTCCCGAATCACCGCCGCCTTTTGTACCGTCGGTCTCCAGACCGGCTGTCGTGCGGGCGTCCTCGCCCGCACCCTGCATCTGATGGCGTTAACCCCGCTTAAGCAACCCGCTCGGCAAAGCAACGCTCTCGATTGCGCAATGTACGGACAACTTCTTAGCCCCTGCGGGATGTACTTCATCAATTGCACCCGACATTCCGAGTTTTTCCGCAGCCTGTTCAGCCCCTGAGGGATGTTTTCTTGTCTCATCTCAAGCGTCTTCTCAAAGTTTCTGGACAGGTTCCAAGCCCCGCACGAGCGTTGCGGCAACAACAACCACCGAATGACCGACACCCCGCCCAGAACTAAATCCAAAATACGCAAGTCATCCCATAAGGCGACTTTTGAGGACTGATCTGCCTTCGGAAATTGAATTGAACACCTTGCCCAGTAGTGTTGGCTCCTCCTACTTTCCGGGATGAGGCTGGCGGACCAATCCTACCAATGCGAATGCCAAATCCCGGAAAGCACTTAGGCACTCTGCAGCGGAGGCGACGGGACTTTGGTTTGGAGAGCCTGAATAGCCGTATCAATACATTCCTGCGCTGCATCCTCGATTTTTTCCCAAATGCCGTCAGCTAGCAGGTCGGCGCTATCAGTCCAGTTCCTTTTATACCAACGACGGACAATTTCTTCCCCGTCAACATCGTAGATTCCCCAGTCGCGAAGCGAATGTTGCGTTAATATCTCAAACACATAGCAAGTTTGAAGGCTCGGCGCGCAGGTTACCACGAGAACAAGTTGCTTCAGCGAAACGAACTTTGGGGTAAGGGTTATTTTCACTTGGGCTTTGTCGAGCGAACAGTTCAACGTCAATTGGTACGTTGCCTGCAGGCTCGGCCCGCCCATGATTGAAGCAATCGAGGCAATACCAAATCGATCCGTTGGGTATGTTACCGCCGCTGTCACGAAATTGTCCGGCCTCTTCTCACCGGACAGTGCACGCGCTATGAAGGGTTTTGAAGTGGGTTCCAAGAAATCCGAGTGGGTGACGATTTCCCAAGAAAAAAGGTCACTTGTCGAGCTAGATCGTGAGGCTCGTTGAGCTAGCGCGTCGAATAGTGCTGAGATGAAGTTCTGAGCGACCGTCACGCTTGCAAATTGTTGCTCTGCCCTCTCGAGAACCTCCATGGCGGTTGGCGTTCGCGAAGTGGCTAGGGAAATATCAGCAGGCGTTTCTGCTGGATTTGCCCCCGCCAAGAGCCTTTTTCTAAGGTCATCCAAGCGCGCAGCGTCCCCAACGAACTGCTCTCTTCCAGTTCCTTGAGACACAAAATGGGGTGTCTGATCATTGTTGTCCAAGAATTCGTCTCTCAAAGCATCGATTATGTCTGTGTAATAAACCGCACCTTCGCTCTTTCTCAAAGCTGCAGTCCTGAACCTCTCAGTGAATAGACTTAGGGGATCGCCCGTCAGCGAGTTCTGGGAATCTAGGCAAGAAGCTATCTGGATGAGGTTCTTGAACCCTTGCTTGGTCGCAGGCAGGAATGATCCCTCTGATTTCACCAAGAGGGAGCCGGAGTTGCAGGCATCTATCACAGTCACGACTAGGTCTGCTTCTGGAGCCCTAAGAAGTGTGTGAAGTTCGCTGATCGACAGGCCCGTTTCATTGGGTCTTTTCTGGTCGAAATTCGTCGCGCAGAAGAAAAAGTCCGATTCACGCTGATATCCGTGTCCAGAAAAATAGAAAAAGATTTCCTGGATATCCTTTTGTCCATCAATCACCGCACGAATCCGCTCTTTCAACTGAAACGAGTCCACATTCACAATGAGTTCTAGACTGTCGAACTCCTTCGTAGCTTCGAGGAGTTCTTCCATTGCTGAGACGTCCTCACGACAACAGTCGAGTTTGCCCAATTTTTGATAATCGGTGTTGCCAATCAGTATTCCAACGTTTGCCATCGCTCCCCCTCTTCGGTTGAAAAGTGCTGATTGAAATTTAGATTTTCCAATCATACGGTAGGCGGCCCGTTCATCAACTTCGAAGAATCACTTTGAATTTTGAAAAGCTGTGCCCCGTTCATCGCGGTCTTATCGCGATGAGCGGGCGGGTACTCCTGGTCCCGCTTTTGAGACCTGTGGGGTAGCACAAACCCATCCCTGCCACAGATTACTCCCCTGAACCGCCCTTCTCCCCATGAAGAATCCTCGCCATCCCCCCCCAAAAACCCAAACCCGTCTTTTGCCGAAAATTACCCCACAAGAGCGCACAATCAATCTATGACAGCTCTATCCAATGTCTCCACGCCAGCCTCGGCCTGCATCAACTTGACCCCGCAGCCTTTCTATTCCCTGTTTCCCGCCCCCTCGGACAGCCCCCCCCCCACCCCCCTATTCCCTGTGAAACTGTGACATTTCAAAAAAGCCATAGAAAACAAACCACTTGCACACCGAACCCCCGTTACCATCTAGTCACTGGACCCAATCCCGTAAAAACAGCCTAACCACCACAAACAAAAAGGCTTGCAGTCAATGCAAGCCCCTTCGTAAACTACAAATTTTGCGATGTTTTAGGCCCAAAAGTCGACCCTCATCGACCCCAAACCTCCGCTTTCAGCAAAAAACGTCGCAGCCAGCCTTTTAAACCGAATCCCGCGTATAAACCCCGTTCACCAGCCGCAAAATCCCCAGCGGATTTTCATTCTTCAACTCCTCCGGCAGCGCCGCCTGCGGAAAATCCTGGTAGCAAACCGGCCGCGCAAACCGGTAGATCGCCTGCGTTCCCACTGAAGTCGTCCTGCTGTCGCTCGTCGCCGGATACGGCCCGCCGTGCACCATCGCATGGCAAACTTCCACGCCCGTCGGATAGCCGTTCACCACAAGTCTTCCCGCCTTCCGTTCCAGAATCCC
>JARLGZ010000235.1 GCA_031292515.1 Puia sp.
GGCTCGATCCGGATGATCCTCTTTTTCAGGAATGCCAGGAAATTTCCGGCGGAATAGTTCTTTACAAACATCGAATAGGGAATGACGAACCCCGATATGACGAAGAATATCTCCACGCCCGTCCACCCCCAGTCGCCCATTCGTCTTACGATACTCGTATCGGGAAGATACCTTTCGTTGCCTCTTGCCAGATGAAAATAGCAAACCATCGCCGAAGCGATGCCCCTCAGCAACTCGATGGATGAGATCTCCCTGGCGGAACGGATCCTTTTTAAAGGTGAATTCATTTTATTGAGTTGATTTTTTTGCAATTTCTCCGGTTATCATATTGAAAAAATCCACTTGCTCGATGGTTTTTGCCCTCGCTGTAAACGGCTCGAATACTTTTTTGTCGTAGGGAGTGCGGCTACCACCCGCAGTCAACAGGTTCTCGAACGCCGCCAGGCATTCGTCCGCATAGGATTCAGGCGTATCGGCAAAATGATCGAATGTGATTACGCGCCCATATTGTAAAGCCCTCAGCGCATCTACTACACTGCTGGTTTTATAAAAGACCGCCAGTAAAGGCTTCTCGGCCATTATGCAGGAATAGATCTTAGACGCGGTATAGCTGGTATCCGTAGATCCGGGGACGAGCAGCAGGGTAGCTTTCTTCAACAGGAAAAGACCATCGAAATAGGGGATACGGTCGGTTATCTCCGTCACATATTCCCCCAGGCCCAATGATTCCGCCAGCGGGCGGACCGTCTGCTCGCCCGTGCCTGCGGGAGCATAGCTGGTCCCGACAAACCACAGCCTGGCTCGGGAAAACATTGAAAAATTTTCAGTCAGCCCTTTTGCAAAAGCCCTGAAAATAATTTCCAGGGCGAACCGCATATCGTGTCCCCCTCTTCCGATATAAACGATATTGATCTTATCGCTCTCGAGAGGCACACGCCCGACCCGGTCTACGTATTTTTCCATGACCTCGAAGTCATAGCCGGAGGCGCCGAAGGGAATGACGCGAAATCGCCCCTTTTTCATGCCGGGATACCGGCGGATAAAAGTATCGCAATAACCTTGTGATACGCTGATGATGCCGTCCGCCAGCGGCACCGTTCGGGCTTCGAGATATTTGTCGATGTTATAAGAGATGAAGAATTTTGGGGGGCGCTCATTCCCGGGCTTATCCAGGTAGAAATCGTTTCGCCAGGGGTCCTGGATATCGAGTATGAAAGGGACGCCGAACTTCTTTTTCCAGCGGGGCCCCAGCGCCATGACATGAAAGGCGGTAGTCGAGAAATACACCAGGTCGAATGGCCGGCCGGCAAGGAGCTGGTCACCCATTTTCAGAAAATGGAAATAAGAGCGCATCGATAAGCTACCCAGCCCGAACTTTCTCGTTTTCCTGACATCCCAGGCCCTTACTTTATGAACTTCTATATCGGACGGCACCGTGTGCATCAACAGGGGGTCGATGCTATAGGATTCCACATCCGACTCATCAACGGTGACGATGACAGGCTCCCACCCGAATTCTTTAAAGTAGGGCAGGCTCTGTCTTACGCGCTGCATATCTGCCGCGTTTACGGGAGGGAAATGAGGGGATATGATGAGGACTCTCTTCATGATAGTATTTTTGACCAACGCTCCTGCAGGACTTTGGCATCATGATCCCAGGAAACCCTTGCCGCCGCCTCATATCTGTCCGGCTTTCCGGCCCGGATCGTCTCCTTGTCCCTGATCAGCCCGGAGATCCTCTCCGCAAAAACATCAACCGAAAGGGATGTGCTGATCCCATGACCCGGATGCTCCTGTAAAAACAGCTGTTGGGCGTCCGTATTCGTGGCGACGATATATAGCCCCGCCTGTAAATAGGACCAGATCTTATTGGTCAGACAGAGATTGCGGTTCTGGTCTACCGTTCCATCTTCCAGTGCCAGGCCGGCATCGTATCTTCCCAATTCGAGGTGAAGCTCCTTTTGCGATAAAGACCCGGCATAACGTATATATTCCCTGTCCCGCATTTCATTCCTGAAAAATGTATCCCTGGCAGTTCCGAATAAGGTCAGCTCTATCTCACCCGCGAAACGGTCCAGCGCAGGGAATATCTTCTCCAGTCCGCGGCCATAATCGATGAATTGCGAAAACCAGACAAGTTGCAGCTTTTTTCCGGCAGGACCCTCCTTCCGGGGCAGCTGGAATTCTGCGAGAGGAAAGCTGTTATTGACCACGAAAAAATCCCCTTTGCCGGCGGTATGCAGCAGGTTTTGGGAATATCGCATGATCAGCGGCGATGCAAAACTACAATAAGCACTCCGCTCCATCAGCATACGCATCAGGTAGCCGACGCATTGTCGCTCGGCCCTTCCATTCCCTTCGCCCGGATGGTAGTCTTCTATGTCCAGGGCGAAAGGGATACCCATTCTATGTGAAAGGTGAGCGGCTGCATAAAATGCGCCGGGGTTATGCGCGATGACCAGGTCATAAGAATTCCTTTCTTTGCGAACCCATCTCAACAGCGGCCCGCTCCTTTTACTCACTGCCAGGGCCGACAAAAAAGCGTTCGAAGGGAACAGGGGTCCGGCAAGCCGGCCGATCCTCTCCTCCACGGATGCCCTTAGCCAGGGTATGAAAGGCCGCCTGCCCGATTCCAGGTAATGAAAATTCACACCCTTCAGCTCGCCGTTCAATTCCCGCTCTTTTTCAGTCGTCCAGTTGTGCAGATCAAAAGCCACTACGGTGACTTTAACGCCCATGGAATGCAATAGCCTGACTTCCTTCAGGCATCGCGGATTGCAGGCCAGGTTGGTAGTCGTCAAAAGCAGGATTCCCGGGGACAAAACAGCCGCATTATAGTTATAAATGAAAAAAATTTTTTAGCCTTCCCGCTATCCTCTTCAGCCTTTTATGGTTTTTCCATCCGACCAGTCTCATCACCCTGCCGGGGGCATTCTTATAATAGGTATCGGGAACGTTTCCAAGCCCGCGCAGGTGTTCCCTGCCCTTTCGGTAAAGATCCATTGCGTCCAGATAAAACTGGTACATCCATAAATGCCACATATGCGAGAGGGCGGCCCTGACCCTCTCGGAATTTTCATAACTCAGCAATAAGGCTTCTGTCGATACGAGTGCCTCAAAGGCGGAAACCAGACGCTCCCGGCTGTAACTCACAGATAGGCTGCCGATAAGACCGCTCCGGTAGAACATCTTAGCGTCCGGGGTAAATAAGATCATCTCGGCGCGGAGCAGGAAACGCGGCGAAAACTCGTAATCGTTGATAAGCGAAAGACGCTCATTCCACAGACCGGAAGCTTCCAATATCTGCCTGGGTATAAGGAACATGCAGGCTCCCATCATTCCCAATCCTTTCGCATTGTCGATGACCAGCCAGTCCACGGGTTTCAGATCCCGCCAATTCCCGAGAGGCTCGTGCAGGGCGGTCGAAAGATCATCATTATAGAACCGTTTGACCTGGGCCGCCGCTATGCAATTCGGGCGATCGATCACTCTTTTAACTTGCGCCTCGATATGCTCCGGGTTCATGATGTCGTCGGCGTCGAAGAATTTTATATACTCCCCTGTAGCCTGCTCATACGCTTTATTCGCCGCCGCGCATTGCCCCCGGTTCACGGTATGGATGATCTTGATATTCGGCTTTCCGGCATATTTCATCAGCACTTTGTCGGTCCCATCGATCGATCCGTCATTGACGATAATGAGCTCGATAGGGGCATACGTCTGGTCCAGGATGGAGCGAATCGTCTCATCGATGTAAGCGGCCGCATTATAGGCTGGCATGCAAATAGATACCAACGGTGTATTCGTGTTCATTCGACGGCTCCTGTCTTGGCTTTACGGGAATATAAAAGACTGTTCTTCAGATATCCTGAGATGGGAAGATCTATCTTCCTTGTATAGAAGATACTCACGGAGATGAGCAGTACGATCAACAGAACGGGTACGACAAACCCCAACGGCATGAGATAGCCGGCCCACAAATTGATTGCCAGCACCCCGATATTCTCGTGGATCAGGTAAATAGCATAAGACGCGACCCCTATTTCAACAAGAATGCTTCCTTCCAGGAAAGACAAGTATTTTGGAAAATAGATGAACGCAAAAAACAAGGCCA
Source organism: Puia sp. (assembly GCA_031292515.1). Taxonomy (GTDB): domain Bacteria; phylum Bacteroidota; class Bacteroidia; order Chitinophagales; family Chitinophagaceae; genus Puia. The sequence continues at coordinate 4,115 of JARLGZ010000235.1, forward strand.
GTATCGCCACATAAATCAGGCGGACCTGCCACTGCACCCCGAAATACAGGTAGACAAGCATGAATATGAAAAAGAATGCCCTCAAGAAAAATGTATTTTTCAATCCTTGCAGGTGATTCTTATACAGGGCATAGAACAACATCCCGACGACGAAATAGACCATGTAAACGGGTAGATTGAAAATCTCTATGAACAGGACGCAGCCGTCGAACACATTTACAGGGAGGTGAATATGGAAGGTATTGGCGCCTTGTAAGTTCACCCAAAGCCAGAATATCGAAATCATCAGCAAAGAACCGATGAGGAAATTTCGCAGGAATTTCTCCTTATTGAAATAGTACAGCAAACTCGAAAACAAATAAAACTGCACTTCCGGCCAAAGCGACCAGAAAGAACCGCTCAGATAGTCGAAGCGGATTCCCGGTCTTTGAAACACTAAATTAAAGGCTTCGGGGGAAATAAACAGGATCCCCGGCAACAGGTTCCGGATCGAGTGGCTGACGGGGAACAACCCCTTCGTATCGAAAAGCCGGAAAATAACGAGTATCACCAGCGAAATGATGATCATCGGAGGAACCAGGCGGATCATTCTTTTTATCCAGAAAGATTTCAAAGTCACGGTGTTCTCCAACGTGAAGAAAATCACGAAACCGCTGATAATGAAGAAAAACCTCACCCCAAGATATCCATATTTGAAATAATCATATTGATCATCATAAGGGTACATATGCACACCGCTCTCCCGCGCGACCCATCTCGAGAAAAAATGAAAAAAAATGACCGACAAAATACAAATGGCTCTGAAACCGTCCAATATTTTAAGCCTTTGGTGCATAACGTACAGGTATGTTCCGGTTAATTGAAAATTGCAAGAAATACATCCCTGGGGCCGAAGCCGGTCCTTTTGACCAATTCCCTCGTTTTTTCAAAATCACGCGTTCTTAAAAAATACCGGGTGCAATTCACAAGAAAACGCCGTTTACATTTCCTGTTTATCCAATCCAGTTCTTTCTCCGTCAGCATCAGCGGCAATTCCTTCAACGCATCGGTCAGGTACAGGTATCCATTATACAGATAGCTGTACGGATTATTCAACTCCTGCCCCTCGTGGACGCGATAGTTCATAAACTCGAACGGGATAAGAACGATCGGCGACTGGCAGCAGGCCTTCAAATTGAAATACATATCGCTCACCGCCTCGTATTTCGTTGGATATCCTCCGATCGACAGGAAGAAGTCGCGTCGCATGATCGTTCCACCGGGACCGATCGTCAGGAACGGCTTTTTGAAGAAATGGTTATGAATCGCCTCTTTCGACGACAGCTCAAAGACTTTATCAGACTGCCGGTAGTTCATTCCAAAGGATGAACCGGGAAAGGAATTCATCGTCGCCACCAGGCGTTCGAGCCCATCGGGCAGCAGGGTGTCGTCGGAATCCGCGAAATAGATATACTCTCCTTTCGCCAGCGAGGCAGCCTTGTTCCTGTTTTGAAACTGTTTAAGATTGACCTCGTTCACATACACCCTGATCCGGGAATCTTTCTCTTCAAAAGAACGCGCTATGGAAACCGTAGCATCCGTCGAACAGTCGTCGCAGATGAGTAACTCGAAATTCCTATAAGTAGAATTCAACGCGCTTTCTATGGCGTCCCCGATATACTTTTCCCTGTTATAAGCCGTCATTAACAGGCTCACTAATGGAGCTTTATCCGCCATTTGAAATTTGATTGTGATTAAATACCGGTCTTTTACTAAAATTATTGAACCAATAAAGCCAGCAGGGTTTCCCCCGCGGCAAAATTATATTCCCGTTCCAAACGCTTTTTCCCGTTTTCACCCCATTCCTTCCAATGATCCCTGTTTCCCCATGCCTTCTCCAGGGCTTCTTCATAGTCTTTTTCGGAGATCCCTGCCGACAAGACGCCGGTTTCACCATCTGTGATATATTGCGGCATGGCGCCCATCCGGCTGCCTACGACGGGCCTCGCAAAATACATGGCTTCAAAACATACGATAGGCCCCGAGTCCTGCCGGGAAGGGGCGAGTAACACATGATTGTGTTGCCAGATCCTGCCCGGGTCATTCTCATAACCATGAAAGAATACTCTCTGCCGAATACCATAGTAGGAAGCCAGTGATTCCAGGTACTGCCTGTCCTCCCCTTCTCCGTAGATATTAAGCTTCCAGGGCCTGGCTTCCCATTGCGGCCCGGACAAGATCCTCATCAGCAGATCCTGGCCCTTCCACCTGCAAACCAGGCTGCCGACGACCGCAAAATTGACAGGTTCTCCGGAGGGATAATCCGGTATAGCCCCTTTCGAAATGTTCAAAGGATGGTCGATCACGCTCGCACGCGGAATCTTCGATGCAATCTGATGCTGGAGCAAATCCAATTGCAGCCGGGAGGTGAATAAATTCACCCTCGCCTTGTTGACCTGAAAAATATAGTTCTCTATCGTTCTGCTGTCGAATTGCGGTCTGTCGGAAAGGCTATGATAGGCTACAAAAAAGGGAATCTCCGACTGCCTGATGAAAACCATCAGATCATCGTCGGATCTTGCAATCTCGTCTCCTCCTGCTAAATTGAAAAGGATCCTGTCCGCTTTGAATTGCAACAGATAGTCATGATACGTAGCCTTCCGGCCGGATGGAAGGAGCCTGTTCATGATCTTCTTCCTGACCCTCTCGGGAAGCGAAGGAAAAAATCTCCGCCTGTAATGCAGGGTAGCGCCGAGCGTTTTAAGCTCCTCGATCTTCGGGTGCTGCTGCGGCCAGTCAAACACCGAAACCAGCACTTCGTGCCCCTGCAGCAGCGCTTCTTTGGCTGCGGCTGTCCATAACAGCTCGCAGCCTCCCCAGGGAAATCCGATCGTTGAAACAAAAGCCAACCTCACGAAATGTATGTTTTGGTTTTAACCGACCTCAATATGATTCTGGCCAGATGAGAAGGCCTGATCCGGAATACCATGCCGGGATTCAGCAACAGGAAATAAATTCCAGTACCGGGCTCATATTTTTTTGTAATCATCAGCCCCCTGGCAAGCAGCTGGTTGATCTTGTTTTTCCACTGCCGTTCCGTGATCTGGTTATACCCGTCTAACCAATGGGCCAGCCGGCTGGCTCCCTTTATCAGCGAACGCGACAGATAGGCGCCCGGACCAAGCCTGATCAACGAAGACAATATCTCTGTCTCGGCAGGGGGTAAAAAGCCGAAATTAGACCGGATGAATTCGGACTTTACCCTCTCAATCCTGTTTGCCAGCTCCGCCTCTTTTCGTTTGCTGACCTGGAAATGATGGACCCTGTACCGGAGCAAATACCGGGGGACATTTTCAAACCGGGTGACAGCGCTCAGCCTTGCCCAAAGATCATAATCCTCGGCCGGGACTAACTCCTGCCGGTATATAAAAGGCAACCGCGCCAGTACAGATTTCCGGATCATGACCGTCGGATGCGCCAGCGGGCTGTCTTCCAGCATCATGAGGAAACAATTCGCAGAGCCGACGGGATATTCCCAGGTTCCCGTTCGTTCGCCGACATATCTTATCCACGTGCCTACCACCCCGACGGAGGCATCCTGCTTAAACACGGCAAGCTGTTCTTTCAGGCGCGTCGGCTCGTTAATATCATCCCCATGCGCCACGGCTATGAACTCGCCCCTGGCCATTGCGATTCCTTTATTCAGCTGGTTCGCCTGCCCGATGTTCTCCTCGCTGCCGGTCAGGATGATCCTGGGATCGCGGATCGAAGACACGATTGCCGCGGTATCATCCGTTGACCGGTCGTCCAATATGATCAATTCCCAGTTTTGTTCCGTCTGGTCGATGACACTCTGTACTGCTTCACGTATATAGGAAGCGCAATTGTAAGCCGGCATCACGATGCTTACGAGCGGAGGGGTGGCGGCAGGCTGTTTCAATCGTTGGGTAATTTCATCCAGGAACCCGGTACCAGATCGGTCGTATCAAAAAAAGGATCTGTGGTCCGGAACCATTGCGCCGGTACGATCACTTCCTTCCCTTCCTGTTTGTTCAGCCAGGCGCCCCACCAGCTAAAGCTGCTGTTGGCGACAACATTGTGCTTGCAGCAGGACATAAGGCGCATATCTTTCCAGCTGTCCGTGCCCTTATTCAGAGAGACGATGGCGCTGTTTATGCCTTCAAAGCTTAAGTTCTCCTTCACCCAATCGGGCTCGTCCGAAAAAAAGAAGAATTTGCAATCCGGGATGCGGTCCCTGAAATATTGAATCGCATTCCTGTAATAGGCCGTACTGCAGGTCCCATGAAACGATTGCGTGACCGCGAACTTCACGTAATCACCCCGCCTCACGTGGACGGAAACCGAGTTGGACGATTCGATCTTCTGTAAATAAGACCGGTTCGGATCTTGCTCCGAAAACGAGGGGAATTGAAAAATCTTATGAATGAGTTCCCGCTGATCGCAAAAATATCGCTCGGTCTGGAACAAGCCATCGAGGAGAACGGGAAATGCCGTCTTCAGATAACTCTCATGATACCGGAAATTCTCTTCCCGGATCAGGTTGCGTTTCTTGAAACCCAGCAATTTCCGGAGCCGGTTGTCCCATCTGCTATATTGATAAAAGGAGGATGCCAGCCACCGGGAAGCATACCGGATCTTTATGGAAGGGAAAAGACCCAGCTCAAGGGTCCTCTTATCCACGTTGCCGATCTCCTGCTTATAAAAACTGTCGTCGACCAGCAACTCTTCATCATTGACCTCCGCCAAAGCCTTTGCGAAAGCGTACTGGAACATTTGATTGCCCAGGCCCCCCTGCAATTTAATAATGACCACTATTTAAATTTCTGTTCGAGTTTCATCAGTTGCCTGACCATGAAGAAATAAGCAGTTGTAACTTTTCTGAAGAATTTGCTCTTTTCAATAGTCCTCAATGTCTTATACCTGTGGGTAGAAGCATATTCTTTCAATTCCAGGTATTCATACAATTCCGCTTTTAACAATGCAGGCACGAACCTGTCGATTACGGCATCGCCGTCCCGCTTCTGAATAGCCTTCATTTCCGGTGAAAGGTTGGCGGAAAAGCCATCCAGGTTATACACCGAAAGGATCACCGGTATCTTCTTATATGAATGGCCATGCACTCCCAGTACCAGGAAGAAGAACTCCCAGTCCGCCCCCACGATATTATTTTCACTGTATGGGCCGTATTGTTTGAAAAGCGAAGAGTGTATAAACGTACTCTGATGGTTCAGCGTCGTATTTAAAAAAAAGGAATAGGTCAGTTGTTCGGGCGCATACCAAACGGAATAGCTATCGGTCTTGCTATCATGTACCCGGATATCGCATGAACAGATCATGGCGCCATCGGTAAGACTGAGCGCCTTATTGATCACATCGTCCCCATCGAGGTAATCACCGCTATTTAAAAACAAGAGGTATTCTCCCCGGGCAGCGGCTATCCCCTTGTTCATGGCATTGTATATGCCTTTGTCTTTCTCGCTTACCCAATAGTCGATCTTATCCTCATTCTCTTTGATTACTTCGGTGCTCCCGTCGGTAGAACCGCCATCGATCACTAAATATTCGAAATCGGCATGCCCTTGGCCGACCACACTTTTGACAGTTTTTGACAGTCCAGCCCTATTGTTAAAATTAATAGTGATAACAGAGAGTTTATAACTACCAGGGGGTTTCACTTTAGATATTTAACGGTAACAAAGGCCGCATAGGTTACAATTGCCGGGAATCATAGCTTATGCCCGTATGATTCTACAAAAGGTGTCCAAAAATCAAGATCGTATCTCCACCATGCATGGCAGCCAAAAGGCAAATCCCGGTTATTCATCTCAAATAAAACGTTCGGGTGTACTTCGAAACTGAATTTAACGGCATCTGTCACGGGAGCAACCGAAAAAGAGCTCCTAATCAGCGGCATACAGCGGGTCCAGAAGATGTCTTCCTGCATGTGCACGGAAGAAAACAAAATACTATACGCAGCTTCTCCGGCCAAAAACCTGGAGAAGCCACCCAACCGTCTTAAAAAATGAAGTCTCTTGACACCCTTTATGAAAGAGGAGACTTTCCTCAAGGAAAACCCCCCGTTACCTACGCCTATAATATTAGACTCCTTGCCCGCATTTTGGAAATTTTCGAACCAGGGGGCGCCAATATAATCATACCCTTTTTTACACCAATACTCCAATTCATCCCTAAAAACGAAAGCGTCCGGCTGATAGATCAGGATATGATCAAACTCGTCGAACGATTGGTAAAACTCGAGGGACATCAGCAGGGAGTTATACCCCTTCAATCCCGAGAAAAAGACATCATCGAATGTTTTGGTCTTAATAGTTACACCATTCAATCCCGCGTGCCCGGCATAATCTTCAAAACCTATATTGCCGGGGCCGATTAAGCAGACAACATGCCTTCCTAATATTTTATAAAGCTGAGTTAACGAGATGATTTCCTTTACTTCAAGAAGATGGAATTCTTTATAGACAGGTACTACAATGCAGTTCATAGTTCTTCACACCCTGTTAAGTATCAGTTTGGCTATCGATTTAATCTTATGAGTCCTAAAAGAAGAAACAATTGCATTCAGTCTCTGTGCTTCCTCTTTTTCGCTGCTCATTTTCGCGAATATGTCGTCATAACTATCCGAAATGAGGGCCGCGTGTTTTGAAAAAATATATTTCCTGCTCTTCTTCCAGTTAGGAGTTGAAAGCGTATTGACCATTGAGTTGTTTAATACCCTATAGCTGAAGCCAATCTCTTTGAAATGATAAAAATCACACCCGTTCAGCCCCAGCCTTACCCATAGTTCCCAGTCTTCGTGCCCCATAGCGGGCATGTTTTCGTCGTAACTTCCGTACAAATCGAACAAGCTCTTCCTGATCAGTGCACAGGCGTCAAATTGGTTGGTATAAAGTATCTTCCCGATATCATAGTCCTCGACAGCCCATATCCCGTCTTTTTCCCCGAAATACCGAGCGTCCGTGTATACCACTCCTATTCCTTCCTCGCCTTCCATGATACCGGCCGCCTTTGCAAAGATCTCGGGAAATATCTTGTTGTCGGCATCCAATGGTAAAATATATTTGCCCCTGGCCAGCGCCAGCGCATGGTTTCTCGTCTTTGCCAATCCCTGGTTCTCCTGGCGCACTACTTTTACCCGTTCGAGTTCCCCGGCCCGCGAACATTTCAGCTTCGTAAATTCATCCGTGGAACCGTCGTCGATGATTATCTGTTCTATTTCGAACGGCCAGGAGAAATCATGCACACTTGCCAGCATCTCGTCTAAAAACTGTCCGTGATTGTAGCAGGGGGTAATGATTGACAATAAAGGGGCCGCATTCGTCATCTGTTGAATTACTTATGGTCGATTTCAGATATTTTTGTTTCGCGCGAATGTGGTTTCTCCGTCCGCGAAGAACGAGAATCCTGCTTGTTCAAGTTTGGCTTCAATTTCGCTCCTGCAGTCGAACTCGTCATGAATCTCCAACGCAATGAATCTTACATGAGAGCCAAGCAAATGAACAAACTCCTCATTTTCAAACAGCTTCTTCTCACTTCCTTCTATGTCTATTTTGAAAATATCAATCGTTCCGAAGTCGATGGATTCCAAAATGCCTCGAAGGGTCGTAACAGGAACGCTCTCGCCTTCCTCTATATTGGCGGCCACAGCCTTGGACCAATTATTGCCATCCCTGAAATTGCTGTGTAAGAATATCTTCTCATTTGCATCGACCCACAATGCTCCATTCAGACAAATACATTTGCCCAAAAGGTTGTTTAAAGCGATATTTTTTGACAGGATTCTGAAGTTCTCCTTGTCCGGCTCGATTAAAATGATTTTCTCCGTTTTTTTAAAATACCCGGAAAGGTATATGGATGTCAACGCGATATTTGCCCCGGCGTCTACTATCACCTTTATCTTTTCCTGCTCGAAAAAGTCGGAGACAAGCTTTATAAGCGATCTGTACTCATGCTCCTCAAATACCTGCCTTAAAACGTGCTTGTCGCTTGTAAAAACCCTTATTAAGAATCTATAGTTGCCAAAACCCTCCCTTCCCCTGACACAAATGCTATTGTCCCTTTTAACCCTGCTGATCTTGTAACCCCTTTGCATCAGCTCCCCGACTTCGCTGCTGATAGGCAAATACTTCTTTTTATAATGTAACCCGAAATAAATTTTGTCGAAGATATTGCCCGCGATATTAAAATACCCTCTTAAAGCAGCGTACATCTTAATTAATTTCTTTTCTCAATATCGAAATCATATCATAGGAAACCTCAATGGGGATTTCAAACCTTCGCAGGTAAGGGATGCGCCTTATGGTCTTGTTCCATCGCACAATGGAGTTGATCTTATCATCCGATACTTCATAGTTGTAAGACCTGCCGGGAATGGTCTTGCAAAGAGGATCTTTGCGTAACAGTTGCTCTATTTCAAGAGACTCGAACAGGGAAAACTCCTTCTTTACATTCAGGTGGTTCGCCAGCGCATCCATTCCGCTCGGGAATATCCTCCAGCAGTCGATCGGTGCTTCATGATAAGGCCAGCTCACAGGGTTAATCGTAATAATCAACCCGTTCTTTTTGGTAACTCTTTTTAATTCTTCCAGCCACACCCATATTTTCTCCACGTGTTCTATGACTTGTCCGGACAATACTATATCATAGCTGTCGGCATCAATAGGGAAACTATAAGGAGAAGTCAGCCTGTATGTCAGGTTATTTACCGAAGAATTTATAAATGTAGTATCTGCAAAATCAATAGTGTGCCAAACGATTGTCGGATTATTTATTACTTTTTGAAAAGCCGATGGAAGACCGGCCGGCCCGATTTCAAGCACCTTTATGTTGTCCTTAAAATGTAAGGCGCCGTATCTTTTAAAAAGGAGTTCGCTGTTTAAATGCATATAAACTTATTAAGTCTTACTTGATCCGCTTCAGAAATCCTTTTGGATTGTATGTAAGATGATATCTTTCGCAATTATCGTCGATTTCAAAATGATCGACTGTTTTAAGAAACTTCAACGTTGCCATTAATGGTCCTGAATGCCCCCCAATACCCTCACTGCTTTCAAACAAATCAATTATGCCATCCTCAACAATAAAATAGCTCCCGACACTTACCAGTCCGGAATAGGCTACAAGGTTATCGTACACGCTTTGTTCAGTGTGATCGGCATCGTGAATTACCATTACTTTTTTACCTTCACACAAAGAAGTTACCTTATTAACAATGTCAGCCGATAAACTATCGCCGGTGAATTCGGTGATTCTGTTATGTTTTACTTTATAATTTTCTCGACTGATATCAAGAGAGAAAATCTCACCTTTCCCGATAATGTCTAATAAATTTGCGATGAACATAGTACTGCCTCCGTTAGCACTGCCGATTTCAACAATTATGTCTGGCTTTATGAAATAAATTAATTCCTGGTAAATCCATAAATCCATAGGATTTTTTAAAATCCTTACTCCCATCCAAAACATCTTATCAAAAACAATATCCTTATGATGATATATTAACCAGTTTTTTAGAGTCTGACCATACTTGGTTTTATAGAATTCCCTGACTGCAGAGATATCTAAATTCTTATTCACGTTGGTGAAATCCTTTTTTGGAAATAACTTGTTTAGCATTTTTTCTTATTTAAGAATTTTATTTGACTAAAGATTTTTTATTTGGTTTCCCATTCACAATCTTCAAGATAAGTACAAGTATTGGGCTCCCACTTGTAATCCCTCTGTCTCGTAAAAATATCAACTTCAAAATTACAAACCCCGTCTAAAGTCTGCAAAATCGTATTGCCCGCGTTATCGGCGAACGTTAGTCTAAGATAGTAGGAGCCGATATACAATCTGAATTTCGGGATCGTACAAATCAGCTTATTGATCCCCGCTTCTCTGAATACCGGTCTATCGGAGTTGAAAACCCAACAATGAACGATAGGCATATCCAGGTTGTTCATTACCTGGAATGCAAAAGCTCCGTTTTTCAAGGGTTGAGGCAGAAAAAACTCGAATTCGAGGGTGAGCGGCTCCCCGCATATATGCGTGAAGTTAGGTTCCGAGGTCCTGACCATCGCCTTGCGAATCCTGGGAACGTTGGAATCCGATTCATCCAGGTACATTCCCTTATTCCCCTTATTGTATTCAAGATATTTCTTTATCACTTCGGGCGTGGAAGAGAAGTCGACAAGACGGCCCTTGTCGAGAAATACCGACTTCTTTGTGAGGGTTGTTATAGCCTGGATATTGTGACTAACGAATAACACGGTTCTTCCCTCCGCCTTGCTTAAATCGCCCATTTTCCCCAGACATTTCTTCTGAAACTCCGAGTCGCCGACTGCCAGGACCTCATCTACGATGAGGATTTCAGACTCAAGATGCGCGGCCACTCCAAAAGCCAGTCTGACGTACATCCCCGACGAATATCGTTTTACCGGCGTATCAATATACCTCTCCACCCCTGCAAAGTCAACTATTTCATCAAATTTTCGCCTGATCTCGGTCTTCGTCATTCCAAGTATGGCCCCGTTCAGGAAAATATTATCTCTTCCGCTTAGCTCCGGATGGAAGCCGGTCCCTACTTCCAATAAGCTTGCCACACGGCCCTTGATCTTTATATTTCCCTTTGTAGGAGTCGTGGTCCGGCTCAGTATTTTCAACAAGGTGCTTTTCCCGGCGCCATTTCTGCCAATGATTCCCAGCACCTGGCCTTGTTTGACTTCAAAACTGATATTCCTGAGGGCCCAAACATAATTACTATTACCTTTTTGTGTGCGCTCGTTTTCTTCCCCGATCCGCAAGTATGGGTCTTCCTTTCCTCTTAACCTATACCACCAACGATTGATATCATGGGATAATGTGCCCGTTCCGACTTCGCCCAAACGGTATTGTTTTGACAAATCTTCTATGTGTAGAACCGTATCGCTCATGAATGATATATATTTTTTTGGGATTGCCCCCTGTCAGAATGTCTTTTTTATCTGTAAATGATACCTGTTGTTTTAAACGGTGTCCATGAACGACCTTTCCGTCTGGCTGAATATGAGGATCCCTACCAACAAACTGATCACCATGAATAGTATGCTATACCCCAATGTTGACAGGGTAAAATGCCCTGTACCGAACAAGGCATAGCGAAAAGCTTCCGTAACGGGCGTAAGAGGGTTTGAGACGATAACCCATCTGTACTTTTTACCCATCAGATAAGATAAAGGATAGACGATCGGCGTGGCATACATCAGCAATTGTACTCCAAAACCGACAAGGATGGAAAGGTCGCGATACTTGGTCGTTAAGGAAGACAAAATAATTCCCAGGCCGAGGCCGATGCCCCCCATGATAACGACCAGCAGGGGTATAAGAAGCCAGTTCAAACCAAAATGAATTGGGTAGTTGTGGAAGTGATACCAAATCATCATAACCAGCAAAAGAAAAAATTGAATGCCGAAACGCACGATATTGGATAAAACAACCGAAAGGGGTATAATAAGACGCGGGAAATATACTTTCCCGAAGATTCCGGAGTTTGTCACAAAGGTGCTGGAAGTGCTGGTAAAACACACGGAAAAATAGTTCCAGATGGTGATCCCTGACATATAAAACAAGACAGGCTGAATGCCATCGGTCGGAATATTTGCAATTTTGCCGAATACCAACAGGAACATGATGGTAGTCATTATCGGTTGGATCAGGTTCCAGATCGGGCCAAAAATAGTTTGCTTATATTGGGCCACAAAATCCCTCTTTACGAATTGAGCTAATAAATCCCGATACTGCCACAGGTCTTTCAGGTGCAGGTCGAATAAGCTGGCCTTTGGCTTGATCACGAGGTCCCAATGCGTTTTATCCGTATGCTGTGTCATAATAATTTTCAAATAAAGTAAGATGGATTTGTCCCGGAGTTCTATTTGGGGACCGTAAATCTTATAACGTCGTCCCTGATTTCCATATGATAGGCCGGATTCTTTCTGGTCATATATTGCTCCAGATCCCCGATTGCGGGATAATCCCCGTCACCTTTAAAAAGCCTTGCATCATCGATGAGTAAAATATGACTTGTCGAACCGTCCTTGAAAATGGCATCCAGCTCTTCAAATACAGGACAAACTTTTTCACCCAACGCTGTCACGCCAGCCGAATAATGTCCGTCCAGCCAGAATATGGCAGGCCCAGTTAACCGGGGAACCAACTCTAACAATACTTTTCCGCTATCTCCCTGCAGAATTTCAATATGCCGGTATGGTTCAAATCTTTTTTTTGCCTGTTCCCAAAGATCCAGGCCCAGTTCGATACTATATACCCCCGAAAAGTTGTCTTTCTGGGCCATTACCATATCGCCATAATAAGTGCCCGTTTCCACCAATATCTTTATACCGGATTTCTGTTGATATTCTTCAATAACCGCCTGCTTAAGGGCATGCGGGGGAGGGAGGGGGCTGCCTTCGCTTCTCCATTTTTTTATAAGTTGATTTCTCCGGCCCGTCCTATAGGCGGCCTTGATCTGTCGCTGCAACCCGGCTGGCAATGCCCGAACGACTGATTTTGCGAATTCCTTAATCAAAATAATAGTTTTATAAAGGTTGTCTAAAATTTGTCATTCCCCTTCCGCACCATACTAAACGAACCAGCGATTCCAGAATCTTTTTAGACGGGCCAGGAACTCGGAAGTTGCGCCCTTCTCCTCCTTCTCAAAATAGCCTCCCTCGTGGCCGTATCCGTATCCATAATACCCATATCCTCCGTAATATCCCCCGTAATATCCTCCTCCCAGCTTTACGTCATTCAGAAGAAGCGAAAGACCGGGCAATTTTTTTTGCGTATATAATTCGTCGACGAGGCCGAGCAGCCTCCTGACCGTATGGCCGCTCCTGACGATATACAGGGTGCAATCCGCGAATTTCGAAAGATTGATGGCATCGCTGACCAGGCCGACGGGAGCCGTATCCATGATAACCACGTCGAAATTTTCCTTGACCAGCCTCATCAGCTCGTCCAGCTTGGGATTGAGCAGGAGTTCGGAAGGATTGGGCGGAATAGGGCCGCAAGGGATTACAAACAGGTTCTCGATGCCTTCCACCGGCACCGGCAGGTCTTCGAAGCCCGAACGGCCGATAATAAAGTTCGTGATACCCATCTTCCTTTTCAGATCGAGACCCGCCAGGATCTTGGGCTTCCGGATATCGAATTCCATGATGACCGTCTTCTTACCGGTCAGGGCCATGACGGCACCAATATTGGTGCTGATAAAGGATTTCCCCTCCCCGCTGAAAGAAGAGGTGACCAGGATGGTCGGCCGCTCGTTCCTGCCGGTGATATATTGTAGGTTGGTCCGGATGATCCGGAACTGCTCTGCCACGAACTTGCGGCTGTTACGGGTGACGATCAGTGCCTGGTCGTCGTCGGAATGCCCGATCTCGCCGAGGATCGGCACGGACGTGGCTTTTTCGACCTCCATCCTGTTATTGACCTTATCACTCAGCATTTCAATGACGGCAATGATCGCGATCGGTATCACCAACCCGATGATCAGGTAGGTCATATAGATGGAACCATGATTGGGCTTCACGGGCTGCGAACTGCCCAAAGCCGGTTCGATGACCTTGGAATTGGAGATCGTCGAAGCCGAAGAGATGGAAGTCTCAAGCTTCTTTTGCAGCAGGAAAGTATACAAGTCCTCGAGAATATGCTGGTTACGCGTGATATCGGCCTCCTTCATGGATTTACCCGGAAGAGACTGCAGCTCCCCCTTGAATTGCTCTCCCCGTTTGGTTATATAGTCTTTTGATATTTCGTAGGCATGCCGCACATTCTTGAGCGATTGGAGCATATCCCTACGAAGATGATCAAGAGCCAGGTCCATTTTCTGGATCATTGGATTGTCCGGGGTCGTCGTCTTCAGATTGGTCTCGCGCTGCAGTTGAAGAAGGTTATACCCGTTCACCGACTCCGTCAGGGTCGGATCCACGATCCCCAGGTTGGTAGGCACCAGTTTATACTGGTTCTCCGAACGGTTGAGATAATCATACAGAAAATCCAGGACCCTGATCTTCACCTCCTGGTCGTCCAGATCCTTGGAAGTCTCCTTGATACTGTTCATATAGATAGTGGAGAGACCTGTGACGTCAAACGCATTGTTCTTTTCCATGAAATCCTTGAGACCGCCCTGTACGCCACCGAGCTCATGCCGCAGGGTATCCAGCCGGTCATCGATGAACCGGAGGGTCTGGTCCGCGATCCGGTTCTTATCTTCCACGATCAGGCTGTCATAGACCGCCATCAGGGTATTGATGATATCCCGGCCCATCGCAATATTTTCGGTCTCCATACTCAGCGTCAGGACCGTAGCGTATTCCTGGCCCTGTGTTACTTTTACGCCGCCATGTAAGATATCGGCCATGACGGGAGGAGGCAGCCAGTTCACGACATATTCCCGGCTTTGCAGGTAATTGATAGCGGTTCCGGGGTTCCTGACCAGCATACAGAGATTATTCCCGATATTGAAAACCTGTCCGAAACGATAGGGCTGTTTCTGTTTATTCAGCGTGAATTGCTGCTCATCCAGCACCGTGATCGAAAACCCAAACCCATTCAGGGAATCGCTCATCTTTAAAATCTCAAGGCGAAAGAGCACTTCCCCCTTGTATTGTTCGGAGGACCGGACCTTCCCCTTGCTATAATAATGAGGGGACAGGTCGAGATCCCTGGAGACCCGCTCGAGGATCGGCCTGGACCGGAGGATCTGGATCTCATTGCTCAGGTTCTTTGTGTTGTCCGACATGAATAACTGCCCCAGTTTCGCATCCTTTCCGCCCATTTCTTCGGCATCGTTCCTGATAAGCAGGGAGGCTTCCACCTTATAGGTGGGGACCGTATACCGGATCTTGAAATACCCTAATACCATGGACAGGGCCACACAAAGCAGCACCCAGGGGATATATCGCAGATAGCGAAGAACGAATTCTCGCAGCCCCATCGGCTTATTGCCTTGCTGTTTTAACAGGTCGTCGGCGAAACTGTTTTGATTTTGTTCGGCCATAAAGGGAATAAAAATATTGGTGAATGAACGCTGCCTATCGGTTAAAATATGATCAACCCCTCCTCATCGTCATTTCCTGAAAAGCGTGACCAATAATACGGCGATTGATATTATAGTGGCGGTGATCGAAATATTCCTGTACAGGGTCTGGTCGTTGGCCGAAATCTTCTTCTTGCTTTGTTCCACGATCACGATATCATTTTGCTGAAGATAAAAGAAAGGGGAATTCATCACCTCCGGTTTGGTCAGGTCCATCCGTCCGAATTCCCGGGTCCCGTTATTGTCCCGGATGACCAGCACGTTGTCCCTGCGACCATAAAAAGTCATATCCCCGACCATCCCCAGGGCCTCCAATATATTGACCCGCACACTCGGCAGATTGACATGGCCGGGACTGTTCACTTCACCCAGGATCGTAAAGAAATAGTTCACAAACCGGATGGTATAGTAGGGATTTAAGAGGAATTTCTTTAACCGGCCATCGAGGGAATCTTTGACCCCGGATCGGGTCAGCCCTTCCACATGCAGAAGCCCGATCCCCTGCATTTCGATATTCCCTTTCTCATCGACGGTATAGCCGCTGGCATTGGTGTTGGCGCTTTGACTTCCCCCACCCATGGAGCCTCCGGTAGCCGGGCCCGTGACCCCCACGACCGAAGCGGTACCCGGCATCGATTGATTATACATAGCCGTGGCTTCGGGGTTATCGCTATATACGACGATACTCAACACGTCGCCCTTGCGAATGATGGGATCGATAACCGGTATTTTGCTCAGGGCGGCGGTGTCGAAAGGCCCCTGCAGGTAGGTATAGGGCTTGGTCGTGTAACAGGAAGTGAAAAACAATGACAGGAAGACGATAGCCGCTAACGCAAAGACCGACCCGGCCCGCAAGGAAGAAGAATGGGACATATGATAGTTAATTATCTTCAATTATCTTCAAAATTATTGCTTTTCGATCATAGCGAGATTTGATTTATCGATGAAGGCGACCAGGGAATAGCCAATACTTTCGATGACCACCTGTACCCTGTTTCCCTGGATCTTCAGCACTTTTGCGTCCTTATCCATAAAAGCGCCCCGTTGGATCTTCACTTTTGCATCGGGCGTCAGTTCCAGCGTTTCGGCGATCACATTTCTGAATTCATTCAGGAACTTACGAATAGTCTCGATTTCATGATCCCTCACGACGGCCGGTTTTCCCATCCAGTACACGAAATTTACAACTCCGTTGACCATCCTTACCAACGTCTTTTCGGGTTCCGCGACCCGCACGAAGACATAGGATTTGAACAGGGGCTCCTCCACCAGCTTGACCCGGTCGCTCCATTTTTTTTGCACCTTATTCAGCGGGCAGTATGCTTCAAAACCCTTTTCAACCAGCAGTCCATGAACTTTTTTCTCCCACCGGGGTTTTGTATAGACAGCATACCAGTTTTTTTCACTGTTCGGCATAGCTTCGCCTCCTCAGTCACATTGTTGTTTTTCAAGCAATTGACATCCATGTCAAATCGAAAAGGGTATAAGCAGGCATTCCAATGAAATGCTTCTTATACCCTTCCATATATTTTATACTATTGCGACTCTTGATATACTCTTCACAGGATTAAAATAGTTTTAAGGCTGCGTGAACACTGTACTGCCCCTCTTGCCTTTTGCCAGATAGCGTGCCTTTGCTAATTGCGATGCAAATATAGGAGATTTTGACAAGCAAAATTCCGCAATCGGATATATTGAGGGCGACGGTTTACCCCTAAAAACCAGGGAGTTAATTAACCCCGGTTAAGAATAAACTCTTTATTTTTACCTCATGGCGAATGTACTAATCACGGGCGGATGCGGTTTTATCGGCTCCAACCTCGCAATCAGGCTTAAAGAAAGGTATCCCCACTATCGCATTTTCAGCCTGGACAACCTGAAAAGAAGAGGCTCCGGGATCAATTGCCAACGCGTGCAGAAGGCCGGGGTGGAATTCGTCCACGGGGACATCCGGTGCCGGGAAGACCTCGATATCGCCGCTCCCCTCGATTTTATCATCGATGCGGCGGCGGAACCCTCTGTACTTGCAGGAGACGGAGGAGAACGCTCCCGGGATTACCTCGTCAACACAAATTTTACCGGCACCCTGAATTCTTTACAATTGGCCCTCGAACATAAGGCGAAGTTCCTATTTTTGTCGACTAGCCGGGTCTACCCCATAGAACCGCTGGAAGCCGCTGCAATTCATGAGACGGAAACGCGATTTGCGTTATCTGCCGGGCAGACGCTCCCCGGTCTTAGCGAACGGGGCGTCGGTGAGAATTTTGGCCTCGCCGGCTACCGTTCTTTGTATGGTGCGACAAAATTAGCCTCTGAATTGATTATCGGGGAATTCAACAGGCAATTCGGTCTCGTATCGGTGATAAACCGGTGCGGAGTGGTTACAGGTCCCTTCCAGATGGGCAAAATAGACCAGGGTGTCGTCGTTCTCTGGCTCGCCCGCCACTACTGGAAGAGAGAACTGAGTTATATCGGGTATGGCGGGACAGGCAAACAAGTTAGGGACATATTGAATATCAACGACTTATTCCGGCTGATCGACTGGCAGATGAACAACATGGAAAAAATCGACGGGCAAACGTTCAACGTCGGCGGGGGAGATTTTTCCAGCGCCTCGCTGCGCGAATTGACCATTCACTGTCAACGCATTACGGGCAATATGATACCGATCCGGCCCGTCCCTGAGAACCGACCGTCAGACCTGAGGATCTACATGACGGACAATGCGCGGATACAGGCCGCGTCCGGATGGTCTCCCACGATTCCACTTGCCGATTCCTTGGAGGAAATATTCGATTGGATACGCCGGGAGGAAGCCCTGCTCAAACCGATCCTGGACAACTAGATCCTGGACAACTAAAGAAATACGCTCAACAAAATACCTTTCATGAACATTGCATTGATAACGGGGTCTGCCGGGCTGATCGGAAGCGAAGCGGTCTTTTTCCTGGCGGATAAGTTCGACCGGGTCATCGGCATCGATAACAATCAAAGAAAATATTTCTTTGGGGAAAATGCTTCGACGGAATGGAACCAGCAACGGATACAGGCAGGTGTAAGCAACTACACCCATTATTCCACGGATATCCGCGACATTTCTTCCGTCAGCAATATCTTCCGGGAATATGGAAAAGACATCAGGCTGATCATTCATACGGCCGCACAGCCCAGCCATGACTGGGCGGCGAAAGAACCTCACACCGATTTCTCAATCAACGCGAACGGTACGCTCAATCTGCTGGAACAGACCCGGCTGCACTGCCCGGAAGCCGTCTTCATCTTCACTTCGACCAATAAAGTTTACGGGGATACCCCCAATCGATTACCCCTCATCGAAGGGGACCTGCGCTGGGAGGTCGATCCGTCCCATCCTTATTTTGAACATGGCATCGACGAGAATATGAGCATCGACCATACCAAACACTCATTGTTCGGCGTCTCCAAGGTTGCCGCCGACGTCTTGTGCCAGGAATATGGACGGTATTTCGGCATGAACACGGGTGTATTCAGGGGCGGCTGCCTGACCGGTCCCAACCACAGCGGCGCTCAACTGCACGGCTTCCTGTCTTACCTGATGCGATGCGCCATCACCGGCGATCCCTATACGATATTCGGCTATAAAGGCAAGCAGGTAAGGGATAACATACACAGTTTCGACCTGGTAAATATGTTCTGGCATTTTTACCGCCACCCGCGCCAGGGCGAGGTCTACAACGCCGGTGGCGGAAGGTTTTCCAATTGCTCCATGCTTGAGGCGATTGCGCTCTGCGAACGGATCAGCGGCCGGAAAATGAACTATCGCTATTCCGGGGCGAACAGGATCGGCGACCATATCTGGTGGATCAGCGACACCTCAAAATTCGAGGGACACTACCCTGGCTGGGTCCGGCGGTACGACCTCAATAAAACACTCCTCCAAATGTATGAAAACATGCTCGAGAGAGTGTGACCCCCCATCCTCAATTTTCATCATGAAGTTAAGCATCGTCATCCCCGCCTACAACGAATCGGAGTCTTTGCCGGAAACCCTGACGGCTATCGATCAGACCCTTATTGCCGCCCGGGTCGACCACGAGATCCTGGTGATCAACGACAATTCCAAAGACGGCACGCTGCAAGTGTTGGAAGAACTGTCCGGCACGATGCCTGCCCTCCGGTATTTGACCAATGAAGGGCCAAACGGCTTTGGCTATGCGATCAGAAAGGGTCTGGAGAATTTCACCGGCGATTGCGTCGCAATCGTGATGGCCGACCTTTCTGATTCTCCCGCAGACCTGGTCAGGTTCTATACGACGATGGTCGCGGGCGGATGGGATTGCGTATTCGGAAGCCGGTTCATGAGGGGATCCAAGGTCACTGACTACCCGAAATACAAGATGATCGTGAACAGAACGGCCAATTTCATCATCAGGGTACTGTTCAGAATTTCCTACAACGACACGACCAATGCCTTCAAATTGTATAAAAGAACGACCATCGAAGGCCTGAAACCCTTTCTGGCCCCGCATTTTAACCTCACCGTCGAATTGCCGCTAAAAGCGATCATACGGGGATACACCTACACCGTGCTACCCAATTCCTGGACAAACCGGAAATATGGCGTCTCGAACCTCAAGCTCCGGGAAATGGGCAGCCGGTATTTCTTTATTTTGATGTACTGTCTCATCGAAAAGTACTTTTCAAAGGGCGACTTTAAAAAGAAATGGTAGACAGGGAGTTGATCACCGCAAAGACATTCTCATTCCAACCCGTCACCAGGAATACATCATCGGGTATCGCTTCCAGCGGATTGTCTCCATAAGCGGCGAGATCAAAGAGATAGAGCTGTGCATGGGGCGCCATCTGTTTGTATTGCCTCCAAAGCCTGCCGATATCGGTACCGGGAGATTGATTCGGCTGCCTGTTGTCCCAAAGCCTGCAATCGGTGAAGATCAAAACCTTATCGACGACCTGGCTTTTCCTGATCAATTCGCGGATCACCTCGTACCCATTGGCAGCATACCCTACTTCCCCCTCCCGGTTCTGAAAGGCATCCAATTCACCCAATATATCTTTTCCGGGCAGACCTACCGGCTTCCAGGTATTGCCAAACAGGCCGATAGTCACCCGGGGACAACGGAATGACAACGACATTCCCAGGAGAGGAGCAATATCGAAACGATCGACATAACTGTCATCCGCTACAGCCCTCTTCATACTATTGCTGACGTCCATAGCGATCAGCACCCTCGTATCGGCTGTGAAACCCGGTATATTGCCTGCACTCAGGACAGCCGCTTTTTCGAGGGCTTCAAGTACAGCGGGAGCCAGCGGATGGGCCAGAACCCTAACCGCCCGGTAGACCTGCAGATAACGGAATGCCAAAAGACCGTTTTTAGATACCGCGCCTGCATTCCCGATGTATTGGGCCGCCAGTTGCAAGGCTTTCCCACCCACGCCGGCCTGCAAAATGACGGGAAGATGATCCAGGAGGTCCCTGTACGAGATTCTCCAGGACAGGATCAATTCCCCCCATTTATTCTTCAACGCTGCCCGTTTCAACGCGACACTATCATAGTGCTGCCGGTTCACAGCGTCGAGCTCTTCATACCAGGTACTGCGTGCCGGCAGTTGATCCTTTCCGATTTTGTCAAACAGCATTCGCTGGTCACGATCCTTTGCCACGGGCCGGACCTTTAGCAAAGCCTCCCTGAAACCTTGCTGCTGCTCCCGGTTATAGCGGGTATATTGAAATTCATCAATACGGTTGAATACCGGCGAGAGGATCCTCCCCAGCTGTCTGCCCGGCTTGGCCACTCTTTTCCCGTGGCGATCCCCATAAGCATCTGCATACGCATTGAGCCACTCCGGGATCCAGGCAGGTTGCTCAAGGAGCCGCCCCGCCAGCACGATAACGCCTTCTTCATTTCCCGGTAATACAGCGAGCGTTGCCGACAAGAAAAAGGACAGCTCCCGGCAATGCATCTTCTCCTGCATATAGATTGCGAGTGTAGCCACGAATGCCGGATCGGTCTTCTCCGCCTCCTGGCGGAGTGACCCCCATATTTTCCGGTCTCTGCTATTCCCCCCATCAATGCCCCCGGACAAAGCGGCCAGCATTACCGCCTTGTACAGCTCCCATTTCTGGTCTGTAGACGGCGCGGACTCCTGCTGTTCCCCTGCAAAGGCTTTCTGCTTTCTCCTCCATGTCAAATTTACATTCATGGCTATTATTTTTAATACTCAATAAAAAACCCGGTCTTTCAATCAGACCGGGTTCCTGTTCCATATATCCGCTTCGCAGATAACAGTGTCATTTCCCGGTCCATCGTTTTATGCGATCCATCACACATAGCATCTCCCCCGCGGATTCACTACCCGCCTGAAGCCATCGTTCAGATACCCGCTCTTCGATTATTCGTATGGTCTGTTGCCAGCTTTTCGCCATTCTTTGTGTTGTTGGTGTACCTGTTTCGCTAATTTCAAAAAAAACAGGTATAAAAAAAGCCCCCGATCGATCGGGGGCCTGTATGCTGAATGAGTTTTTTTAGTTCTTCCAAGCAGCTCGACATGCCCCGCCGATCGTATAGTCCTGCACCGGACTAAACATCTTCGCTATATGATTATTTGAAATGGATCGTAGCATGAATAAACGCTTTTGATTGATTGCAAAACAAAAATAACTATCTTTTTTTTCAATGCCGCATTTTTGCAAAAAAATTTTAGAAAGAAATTGTTAAGTCCATATTTCCCGCTGTGCTATCTCGTGTGCCGGGAGACACGAATACTTTGAGTGATGGCATCGAGCCCCTCGATCAGCTGATCCCTGGTGGGCCATCCATAACCAATACGCATATATTGACGGGGGCTGTCAAACCAATGTCCGGGCCCCGTGTAAGTACCGTACCGATGCAGAAGGGTCTCATAGAACTTGTCTATATAGATACCCGCCGGTCTCCTCATCCTCGGAAAACAGACGCAACCACCCCCCGGTTCTATCCATTCGAGATCATCCTGGACATTCATCCATGTTTTTAGGATTCCGAATTTTTCCATGATATCTTTTTGTATCCTTTCAAAACACCCCTCTTTACGCACCTGCCAGCGATAGGCCAGCTCTTCATCCAGCAGGGAGCCGCAGATATGTATCTGTTCCTTGGCGGCCAGGAAGGTCTCCATCAACTCCGCATTCCGGCAGGCGATCCATCCCATCCTGATGCCGGGCAGGCCATAGGTCTTGGACAAGGAGGAAACGCTGATCACCCGATCGGAATATTCACAGGCCACTGGCAATTTCTCACCAAACACCATATCCCGGTAAGTCTCATCGACCAGCAGCCAGATCTCATATTGTTCCGCGATACCCGCCAGGGTCTTCATCTCTGCATCATTCATACAGGCTCCGGTAGGATTGTGCGGGTGTGTAACGGATATATATTTTGTCCGGGCATTGACGGAACGTTTCAGCGCCTCCATATCCAGGCGGAAACCCTCTTCAAAACGCAGATCGATATATTTTACATTCGCACCGATCGCAAGAGGAGTGGCGATATTGGTTGCATAGTTGGGCCTCACGACGATCATCTCGTCACCGGGGTCCAGCAGGGAGCTTGCAATGATGAAAAGGGCTCCTGCCGCACCGATCGTCAGCAGGATATCTCCGCGGTCGAGGAACCGGCTTTGGCCTGCAATGAGTTCCCGCAATCCCGGGTGACCGGCATGGTCGCCGTAACAGAGCGCCAGCTCGCCAAGATTCCGAAGATCGACCTTCATATCTTTTAACAAGGCATCCGAATAAGAGCTCTCGGAAAGGTTATTCCGGATCTTGTCGTAACCAAGCTGCTCGGGCGACTCTATCTCGATCGGCATGCGGATGTATTTCATACGAGAGGGAGTTATAGATGAATTCACAAATTACAAAAATTATCCCGCCTCTTTTACCCGGAATACCGATAAACTTATCAGCCGACGGACTCGTCGATTCACGAACTCATCAATTAATGAGTCTTGCCAGGAGGCTTGTCCAACCTGCCTTTCATCGGAATCACCGCCCCTTGGCAAAGAAGTAATGCCACCATTTTGCGGATATTGGCTAATTTTCCGAAAAATTAAGAAGATCATGATAAAAGCGAAAGGATATGCAGCTCAAAGTCCGACCACGGACCTCGCCCCCTGGAATTTCGACAGGCGCGAACCAGGTCCGCACGATGTTCAATTCGATATTTTGTATTGCGGCGTCTGCCATTCGGACCTGCACCAAATCAAAAACGACTGGTTTCCCGGTATATTTCCGATGGTGCCGGGGCATGAGATCGTCGGCAAGGTCGTCAAAGTGGGAGATCACGTGAAGAAATTCAAGATCGGCGATATTGCCGGCACCGGCTGTCTCGTTGACTCCTGCCGGGTATGCGAGAATTGCAAACGCGACCTGGAACAATACTGCCTGAATGGAGGTTCCCAGACCTATAATGGACTGGAGCAGGATCATAAAACGCCTACTTATGGCGGTTATTCCAATACCATCGTCGTTCATGAAGATTTCGTTCTTCATATCTCGCCCAAACTGGACCTCGCGGCTTCCGCTCCGCTGTTGTGTGCGGGTATCACTACTTATTCGCCTTTAAGACACTGGAAGGTGGGCAAAGGCCATAAACTGGCCGTACTGGGTCTCGGCGGCCTGGGTCATATGGGTGTCAAGTTCGGAGTTGCCTTCGGCGCCGACGTCACCGTGCTCAGCACCTCTCCCAAAAAAGAGGCCGATGCCAAAAAACTGGGGGCCCACCATTTTGTAGTGACCACCGATGCCAACCAGCTGAAGGCAGCCACGGGCTCTTTCGATTTCATCCTCGACACCGTTTCGGCGGAGCATGACCTCAACCTTTACATGTCCCTGCTGAAAACGGATGGCGTCCACATCTGCGTGGGAGTACCCTCGCACCCGGCCCCGGTAGCCGCTTTCAGCCTGATCGGCGGCAGGAAAAGCCTGGCGGGATCGGGTATCGGCGGCCTGGCCGAAACCCAGGAGATGCTGGACTTCTGCGCGGAACACGGTATCGTATCGGACATCGAGATGATCGATATAAAAAATATACACACGGCCTATGACCGCATGCTGAAAGGCGATGTCCGTTACCGGTTCGTCATCGACATGGCCACTCTTTAGAAGCGGAGAACCCTGCTTCCGAACTATATGCTGCTGATAACGGGATGTCGCATTTTTCATTCATCGAAGAATGCGACATCCTGTTTTTCGGACTGTCTCGCCGCTCGATTTTTCCAACTGCCTGCAAATTTTATAGTAACTTTATTTGCAAGCGGCAACTTATGAACAAACCCTTTCAGACCGGTTCACGTAACATCATAGAGACCATATTGGTCATCCTCCTGCTGCTAAGCTTGTTCCTGGCTCTTTATGATGTGCTGAAGGTCTTTTTCACCATCCTCACTTTCGCCCTGATTTTTTCTGTCTCTTTTGCCGATGTTTTCGAAAAGCTCGCAACCCTGTTGAAGGGACGGCGAAAATTGGCAGCGGTCATCTACTCTATTGTGCTGATCGGTATCATCGCATTCCCCTTGATCTATTTCCTTTCCGTATTGCGGGAGCATGTGCGGGAAGCGATCGCATGGGTAAACCAGGTAAAAGCCAATGGCCTTCCCCCTCTTCCCTCCTGGATTGCAAACCTTCCTTTCGTTGGAGGGGATATATCGGCTTTCTGGACGCAACTGCAACACAGTCCGAAAGATGTGATCGCTAATCATGAGGACAAGGTTAAGACGACCTTGCACCACCTGCTCAACAGCGGAATCGGAATGCTTGGCACCGCCCTTCAATTCATCGTCGGGATCATCATATCTGCATTTTTTCTTTCTGCCGGCGAAAAGATGCTGACACCCGTGAAATCCGCGGCACAATACCTGCTGGGTCGCCGGGACGGCTTGTCCCTGCTTCGGGCAACCACACAGGCCATCAAAGGCGTCTCCATCGGCGTGATAGGAACGGCCCTGATAGCATCTGTAGTCTCCTGGATAGGTCTCACCATCGCCGGTGTCAAATTCGCGCTGATCCTGTCGGCCCTGATCTTCTTCTTGGTCCTGATCCAACTGGGCCCCCTGCTGGTGTGGATACCGCTTGTAATATGGTCGGCGGTGGATGGGTATACAGGCATGACCATCTTTCTCATCATCTATGGCATCGCGCTGCTGATCATCGATGCCTTGCTAAAACCCATTCTGATAGCCCGTAGCGGCGGAAAACTGCCGTTCCTCGTCCTCTTCCTGGGCGTTGTCGGCGGTTTGGCAGCCTGGGGATTCACCGGCATGTTTAAAGGCGCCATCATACTGGCAATATTCTATACCGTCTTCAACTCCTGGCTGGAAGGGAAAGCAAAGCCGGTCGCAGGTCGCCGGACTGTACAATAGGACGAATAAAAAATATCCTAAAGAGATTAAACTACTCCAATCGGGCAACTGTTCATTCACGCAGATCGTTTGTAAAACTGGAATTCCACTATTTTTAAAGCGCAATACGCTCCAACATGAGACAGCCAAAACTTAAAACTATCGCTTCGATGCTGGCGCTGTTGACCCTATGCACCTAACCATTAAAACAACCTCCCCTGCTCTCCCGGCCTCATAAACTTTGTGGTATCCAACTCCCACCTTTCCGCATTAAGACCGTACTTTTTTGTATAGCGCGCATACTGCTGAGCTACGAGCTGGGCGATATTCCCTTCTCCGCGCATCCTCACTCCCCATCGGCTGTCATTGACCTTTCCATCATGGCTGGCTTCGATCAGATGCCAGACTTTGTCGGCCCTATCCGGAAAATTTTTATAGAGCCAGTCGTGGAAAATGAGCTTGATGGCTCCGTTGAGGCGGATAAACGTATATGCGGAGAAGCTAGCGCCGTTCTCTGAAGCCGCCTTCATGATCCTTTGCATCTCGTGTTCGTTGAGGCCCGGGATCATAGGCCCCAGCATGACACCCATACGAACCCCCGCCTCACTCAACTCCCGGATCACCCGTAAACGTTGTTTCGCCGTAGTGGTACGAGGCTCCATGACCTGCCTGAGATCTTCCTCGAAAGAGGTGATCGACACCAGGATAGAGACCAGTTTTTTTTCGCCCATTTTTACAAGCAGGTCTTTATCGCGCAGGATGGCGGCATTTTTCGTGATCATACCGATAGGCTGGTTGAACTCATGACATACTTCCAGCAACTGCCGGGTAATGCCAAACTTCCGTTCCGCAGGTTGGTAGCAATCGGTGTTGCCGCTGAGAGAGATAGGCAGGCATTGCCATTTCGGGTTCATCAGGAATTTCCGCAGCAGCTGCGGCGCATTCTTCTTGACGATGATCCTACTCTCGAAATCCAGGCCTGCGCTATAGCCCAGGTATTCATGCGAGTTCCGGGCATAACAATAGATACACCCATGTTCACATCCCTGGTAAGGGTTCATGCTATACCACATGCCGACATCGGGGCTCTCCACTTTGTTGACGATCCCTTTTGCTTCCTGCTCGATGTATTGCGTCTGCACATCCGTCTCTATCCAGTCGTCGATGCCCTCCACGTGTTCTCTGACGATCTCATTTTTGAGAAATCGGTTTTTCGGGTTGTACTGGGCGCCGCGGCCCTTACGATATTGGGCAAGGGCTTCCTCATCCCCGTTTTGCTCAGGCATATAATAATTTTTTCAGAGGTAAACACAAACACAGGCCCTCAGGATACCCATGTCGTTAAAACAATTCGGCCTGCTAAAACAATAACTCACCCTGCCGGGTCGCTACCGGCAGGTTCATAAACTCAAAACGCTGCGCAATCTGCCAGGCCATATCGCCCGTCCTTCTTTTCAGCAACAACATGCTGTCTGCAATGAAGCGGCCCGTGAAAGACTTGTTGCTGTATTCCAGCCATCCCTTCTCATATTGCCAGGGAACGAGCTTGCGGGCAATGGTCAGGTGCGGCTCATCAATAAAATGCGGCTTGTGATCCTTATCCAGTTTCATAAGACTCTGGATCGCGCGCACTTCTTTTACCAACCCGCGGATAGGTAATTTGCTGACAACATTGATGAAGATCGTATGGGAGGGAAAGCTGCCAAAGTCCTTCAGCTCCACTTTAAAAGGGCAATAGCCCATGCTAATCGTCTTCAACCGGTTTACGATGCGTTCTTCCATCATCTCCAACTGCGTGAATTTCGCGATCGTCACATGCGGTTTGCCCCATTTTGCCGTGGCCGCCTTATACTCGTCATAAAAGTCCGTCTTGACCTGCATGATCTTATTGCGTAATTCCTCATGCGGGTTCAGTACCAGCAAATATTCGCTCGTGTATAACTTATTTCCAAAGGCCTCGCGGAATGCCTTTGGCATTTCATTGGTATTCAACTGCATTTTGAAGGTATCGTGCAGGCTTACAGGAAACTCCTTAAGCCGCCTCCCGGGGGTGGTTTGAAAGATGTTCTTTTTCATCTGTTGCTTTTTTCTTTTTTGCCGCCGAACCGATCCGTCGATTCATCCGGCGTTCTTTAAATGGTTTCAGAGAGCTATACATTCCGGTCTTTAGACAGCGCGTCTACCCGGGTACAAAATGAAAAATATTGACGGTCTTGCAGGCGTCGAAAGCATGCTCTCTTTTTAACAATACCAGCTCGCTGACCCGGAAGGAATCATGAAAGTCTTTCCGTGAATAATCGGGCATGGCCCGGCTGTACACCTGCTCCGTCAGGCTTCCCGCAATGCTCAGGTAGGGGCTGCTGATCAGCTCCGCGGGAGGCCATCCCGAAGACCGGATAAAATCATCGATAGTCTTTAGCTGCCTTGCCAGCTCGCGGAATGGCCCGGGATCCTGAACCCGGAGGTAGATCGTATGAGGCGGAAACCCGCTGTAGTTGTTTAGCGTGACGTCAAAACTCTTATTGCGGCTGCAGATTCGCTCTATCCAACGGATCAGGGTGTCTTCCATGGCCTCGCCTGCCTGAAAACTCCCTATGGTGATATGCGGTTTATTACGCACCGGACCCGTAAGACCATAGTCCTGCGAAAATTGCTGCTGTTCATCCAGCAGTTTGTCGCGCAACTCGCCGGCGGGGTAGACGACAAGCAGATATTCCGCCCGCCTGGATCGTTCGGCTCTTTCCCCGGAAACCGTCTGCGGGGGAAAAATAGAGATAGGAGATCTTACCAGCCCGGTATTCATAAGAATTATTTTAGTTGATCAACAATTTAGCATAAATTTACTAAATAAATTAGTATAATAAAATTATTTTTTTCTCCGGGAAGGAGGCTCTGACAACACCAAAATATTTTTATATGGAGATCGAGGAATTCCAAAGCATGCACTATAAAGGCAGCAAACACTTTACCCAATGGGAGATCCCCACCGCTAACGCCACCGGTTTCGGCGCCGCGGCAGATGATTATATGGAAAGAGGTATCGACCTGAATGAACAGCTGATTCGCAACAAGCCCGCTACCTTCTTCCTGCGCGTCAGCGGGGACGCGATGACGGGGGCCGGCATTTTTAGCGGTGACACCGTGATCGTAGACCGTTCCATCAAGGCGGTAAACGGCAAAATAGTGATCGCGGTCCTGAATGGGGAAATGCTGATCCGGCGTTTTGAGAAAACCTTTTCAAAAATCAGGCTGGTGCCGGAGACGCCCGGTCTTTCCCCCATCGACGTAGACTTGTCGGGCGCAGAGTTTTCGATCTGGGGGGTGGTGACCTACGTCATACACAGTCTCTGACCATTTTTAATGACTATTGCTATACCAGACAATGATTTTATGCAAGCCATCGTCGATTGCAACAGCTTCTATTGCTCCTGTGAACGGTTGTTCCGGCCCGATCTGCGAAACCGCCCCGTCGTAGTGCTTAGCAACAACGACGGCTGCATCATCTCCCGCAGCGACGAAGCGAAAAAACTAGGCGTGGGCATGGCCGGCCCTTATTTCCAGGCACGGCACCTCATCGGGAAGAACGATGTCGCCGTCTTTTCTTCCAACTACCCTCTCTATGGAGATCTCAGCCGGCGGGTGATGGATACGCTGAGGATATTGACGGAACACACGAAAGAAAATAGAAAAGTAGAAGTCTATTCCGTCGATGAGGCCTTCCTGGACCTCAGTGATATTCCACCACGCGAACTCTACGAATATGCCCTGCATATCAGGAATACGGTAGAGCAATGGACGGGTATCTCCGTCTCGGTCGGCGTGGCGCCGACCCGGACGCTCGCCAAACTGGCGAACGGAATGGCCAAAAAGAATAAAGAAGCGACCCGGTGTGTCGTGGCACTGTTGACACAGGAAGAGCAGCGGATCGCCTTGCAGCAGACCCGGGTGGATAGCATTTGGGGCGTAGGCAGGTCCTACGCGACCAAACTGATCAATTGGGGGATCACCAGCGCCTGGGAACTCTGTAACATGCCGGAAGCATGGGCCCACAGGAACATGGGGGGCGTAGTAGGCGTCAGGCTGGTGCGTGAGCTCAGGGGGATCCCTGCAATCGTCATGGAAGAAGAGCTCGTCAATAAAAAAATGATCGCTACCACGCGCATGTTCGGTCGCCCTGTCACAGAATTATACGAGCTGAAAGAAGCAGTCGCTACCTATATATCCAGGGCGGCGGAGAAACTGCGTCGCCAGCAGAGCGCCGCCGGGATCGTCAGCGTATTCATCGTACCCAAAGAACAGGATCATTCGGCAGATTTCAAACACGGCGCCACCGTCAGCAGCTACATCACCCTGCCAAAACCCACCGCCCTTACCCACGAGCTGATCAAGGCCGCGGTCGGGCTGGTGGAGGGGCTCTTCGAAAGAGGCAAGGAATACAAAAAAGCCGGCGTCATGCTCAGCGGGCTGGTTCCCGACGATTCCGTCCAGGGCAACCTCTTCGCCCCGGCTTCGCAAAACCAGCATCGCTTCCTCATGCATACCCTCGATAATATCAACTTCAGCATGCGCGACGATGCCGTGAAATTTGGTTCCTCCGGCACCGACAAAAACTGGAAGATGCGGCAGGAACTGCGTTCAGGAAGATACAGCACACGATGGGAGGAGCTGCGGCAAGTGAAATAAAGAGATATGTATATGAACCTTAAAAAGTATCAGTATTCAGTCAGCGATACCTTTCTTGATTTTGAATTTGACAGCGAAGGACCAAAAGGAAAATATTCCTTGAAAAGCATGGTTTCCCCAAAGATCTAGCGGAGACTCTCGACAGGATTCGCATTGGCCGCCTTTATAGACTGAAAACTAATGGTGATATTCGAACCCATGTCAACCGGCTCATTCCGTCCTTAAACTCTTTACAGGATTGACCGTCGCCGCCCTCATCGCGCGGAAAGAGACGGTGAGGATCGTAATCAGCCCCGCCAACGCGCCCGCCAGCAAAAACATCCACCACGCAATGCCTATCCGGTAGGCAAACCCTTCCAGCCATTTGTGCATAGCCCAGGCCGCAACGGGGCTGGCGATGATCGCCGCCAGCATCACCAGCCTGCAAAAATCCACCGACAATAACTTAACGATCTGACCGACGCTGGCCCCCAGTATCTTTCGGATCCCGATCTCTTTCGTCCTTTTTTCGGCTGCATACGTCACCAGGCCAAACAGACCCAGACAGGCAATAAATATAGCAAAAATGGCAAACGAGAGAAAGATGCCGCCCGTACGCCGGTCGGCCTCATATAGTTTATTAAATTCGTCGTCCATAAAATGATAGACAAAGGGCTGACCGGCTGATTTGCCCAGCGACCGGTAACGATCCCTGATGGCGATTATTACTCCGGCAATATCTTTGGTATGGACCCTGAAAGACACGGCATGCCTGTCCTCCGCAAGCTGAAAGACGACGGGCTCGATGGGATCATGCATGGTCTCTCCGTTGAAATCCCTGATCACACCCAGGATATGAAAAGCATCTGCGGAATCAGTTCCCCGGTAGATCATTTTACCGATTGGATCGGTGAGACCCAGCAAGCGGGCCGCCGTCTCATTGATGAGCACCCCCGAAGAGTCCGTCGGCATGGCGGGAGAGAAATTTCTTCCGCTGGCCATCCTCATCCCCAGAACGGGCACATATTGCGCATCGATAAACCATCTCTGCAATAAAAACGCCTTATCCGTTTTCGCAGCCGGGTCTTTGTAAAAGGTGATGAATCCGCCATGCGGCCTGTTTGGCAAAGAGCCCGTCATCGTGACGCCGGCAACACCCGGTAAACTCCCCGCTTCATCACGGAATATGGCGGCCTGCTCTCCCAGATTGTTCGTATTGTCGACGATCAACACCTGGTCACGGTTGAACCCCGGATCACGACTCCGGATATAGCGAAGCTGGCCATCGATCACCAGGGTGCCGATGATCAGACTGATGGCGGTAACGAACTGGAATACAACCAATGCATTCCGAAACCCGCCACTTTTAAAGCCTATGGATAAACGCCCCTTTAATACCTGGGCAGGTTTAAAGGCCGATAGATAAAAGGCGGGATAGCTGCCGGCCAGCAACCCAATGACCCCGGGAACCAGCAGAAAAAAGAGCAGCACCCCTTTTTTCGCCAGCACCACGATGGAGAAGTCCTTCCCCGACAACCGGTTAAAATAAGGCAGCAGGAGCGCTGTGATCAGAATGGCCAGCAGCATCGCCAGCAGGCTGGTCAGGATGGATTCCGCCAGAAAGCCCGCCACCAGCTCACGCCGCGACGACCCCAGGACCTTTCTGACGCCCACTTCAAGCGCACGGTCGGCGCTCCGGGCGGTAGACAGGTTCATAAAGTTTGTGCAGGCGATCAGCAGGATAAAAACGGCGATAGCCATAAAGACAGAGACCGTTCCGATACTTCCGTTAGGCTCGAACTCCCGGCTGACATTCGAATAGAGATGTATACGGGTCAATGGGATGGAATATTCCCGGAAATAATCCCCGTGCTTTGCCATTTCTTCCAGGTTACCGTTCTGCTGCTTCCGGATTTGCGGTGCCACATATTTCGCAACGGTGGAAGCCAGCATCCGGTCGATCTCTTTGGGGATAACCCCGGGTTTCGCCAGCAAGTAGGTAGCGCAAGACGGATTTAACCAGTACCGGTCGCGGTCTCCGGTCATTTTCCTCTCCGACATGGATTTTATAAAATCAAAATGAAAATGAGAGGCCGCCGGCATGTCTTTGATGACTCCCGTGATCTTATAGACCGTGGTATCCATGTTCTCCGATTCCGTTACCAGGGTCTTGCCGAGCACCTCCGTCGTATTGAAGTATTTTTTTGCGATTCGCTCGGTAACGACGACCGAATAGGGCTCCACCAGGGCCGAACGCGGATCGCCCGCGATCATCGGCAAGCTGAATACCCCGAACAATGTAGAGTCGGCAAATACCATACGGGTCTCCAGCTCTTTCTCATCCCCCTTCCGGACCCAAACATCCCCCTGGTAACGGATGCGAACGGCTTTCTCAATCTGCGGGTATTCTTTGACCAGGGTAGGCCCCATGGGAAAAGGTGCAAGACTACTAACCAGGCTATTGCCGTTGAGACGGACCTCGTAGACGATCCGGAAAATGCGATCGGCCTGCTCGTTATACCGGTCATAGCTGAACTCGTCTCCCACAAACAAGGCGATCAGCAGACAGACTGACAGCCCCATGGCCAACCCGGTAATATTGATAATAGAAAAGATCCCTCCTTTACGAATATTCCGGAGGGCAGATTTAAATAAGTTCCTGAACATAGCTATTCGTTTTGGCAGCAGGCCGCACAAAAGTTTTATTTCGTGGCAAAGATTCCAGGGTCCCGCTTCGGTGTAGATGCAGCCACGAAAACATTCCATAAGAAGGGGTCATTATTTTTACCCGTTTTTTGCCTGCTTATTATCTTCTTTATTACCGGATAAGGCGGCGGCTCCAAATCGTCAAAAAAATCAGTTCAACTATTTGTAAATCAAATAGCTATATCCCCGCCTCAAACTATTTCGCCCCTAAATGCCGGATTCCCGGCTTTTTGCAATAATTTCTCCGGACAAAATATCTTCCTGTCAAAATATCTTTCGATCCCGTTAAAATATCCATCCTTCACATCCGTCTACTATAGTATGTGTAATATAGCGGATCTGTAAAATGGACGAGGTTTTGACGATAACACCACTCATGAGCGAATCAGCGGGGAACCATATCAGCTCGGTCATCAGCCGTTTTGGCAAAAGACTGCAAAGCTTCATACGCCGGCGGGTGGACACCGACGCAGATGCCGAAGACGTGCTGCAGGACGTTTGGTATCAGCTTACGGCCGCCGTCGACACGGAGCCTATCGAACAGGTCAGCAGTTGGCTTTTTACAGTGGCGCGCAACAAGATTACCGACCGCTACCGGAAAAAGAAGCCCGCCTCCCTCGAGGACCTGCTAACCCCCGATGAAGAACACCTCGGCAACGATTTCAGGGATATCCTGCTGGATACAAGCAGCAATCCGGAGACAGAGCTCCTGCGCGGCATCTTTTGGAAGGCCCTGCAGGACGCACTGCGGGAACTGCCGGAGGAGCAAAGGAACGTATTCATATGGCACGAGTTGGAGGATATTCCTTTTAAAGAGATCGCAGAGAAGAGCGGAACACCCGTCAACACGCTGATATCCAGGAAGAGATATGCTGTATTGCACCTGCGGGAACGCCTGCAGACCATTTACGACGAGATCATCAACACATAATCCGGGATCGTCGGCAATTAATATCGTCAACAATCAATTTTTTTAAACCATTCAATAAAAAATCATGAAACCTTTTCGCACCCGCAAAATAGCAGGCATCGTCCTGCTCGTCATCACCGGCATATTCCTCTTCGGAAATATAACGACGCTCCTGTGGAATGCCCTGATGCCGGTCATCTTCCATCTTCCCATCATCAATTTCTGGCAGGCCCTGGGATTGCTGCTGCTGACAAAGATCTTGTTCGGCGGCTTCCGCGGCGGTCCGCGGCTGCATGCAAAGAGAGATCATCTCAGGCAGGCATGGATGAATATGAATCCCGAACAAAGAGAGAAATTCAAACAGGAATGGGGCCAGCGACCCCATAGACCCTGCCGCGGAGAAGCACCCTTCGAACAGCGGGATCGTTTCAACGAAGCAAAGCGTGAACATAAGCCCGGCACAGACGGCGCTTACTCCGAGCCGGAAAAATCCGACCTGTAAACCAGATGTTTATGCTTTAACACTCATTTTAACAATCCCCGTTTAAATCTTCCGTCCCTGTTCCCTTCTTATATAGGCAAGGCCGAAAGGCCGGTAAGATCCGAAAACTTAAAAATCTACAATTATGAACACCTTTATTTACAAACGCACCCTGCTGATGGCTTCCCTGATCATCACGGGTATATTGGTCGCAAACAGTGGTTATTCCCAGGTATATGTACACGCAGGGGTGGGAATAGGCCTGCCGGGCCCCAGGGTCTATGCCGCTCCTCCCCCCGTTGTATACGATGATCCATATGCAGTACCTGCTCCTCCTTATTATGACGGTTACGATGGTTACGCACCCGCTCCCGTAGTAGTCGGAGTAGGGGTTGGCGGATACGGGTATGGATATGGACACGGCTATTATGGCCACCCCATCTACCACGGCGGATATTATGGCGGATACGCCAGAGGGGGATATGCCCGGGGCGGCGGATATTACAGAGCTGGGTTTCACGGTGGCGGTGTTCATGGAGGCGGATATGCCAGAGGCGGCGGCTACGGACACGGTGGCGGACACCACAGATAACAAATTATATGTGTATGGCTGACAGATGTCTGTCAGTCTGCCGGGGGCGGTTCCGCAGGGACCGCCCCCCTTTTTTACACTGCCTTGCCGTCTTTTACCCTCCATTAAATTTCACTTTTTTGCAAGCTTTTTGTACTATTGCTCTCCTTAATTTAGCATTCATTTACAATGAATACACTTGGAATCATCAGCCTTCTGCTCATCGTAGCCAATGTCATTTTCACCTATAAGGGGCTTACCGATCCGCTGTTCTTCTACACATGGTCCCTCGAGGTCGAAAAAGTGCTGGTATTTCGGGAATACAAGAGAGTGATCAGTGCCGGCTTTCTGCATGTGAGCTGGCTGCATCTCATATTCAACCTGATCGCCTTGTATTCTTTCGGCGGAAGCCTCGAACCCTATTTGGGAGGTTTCTCCTTTCTGCTCATCTATTTCGCGGGGCTGATCGGAGGGAACCTGTTCGCATTATATGTGAACAGGCATCATGGGCAATATAGCACGGTCGGCGCTTCAGGGGCCGTTTGCGGCATCCTGTTTTCATCGGTTGCCCTGTTTCCGGGAACGTCCATCGGTTTTTTTGGCTTGTTCGCTCTACCGGCCTGGTTGTTTGGCCTCATTTTTATCGGGTTCACGATCTACGGGATAAAATCCCGGTCGGGCAATATGGGGCATGAAGCGCACCTGGGAGGAGCCCTTGCCGGCATGTTCACCGCCATCCTCCTGGAGCCCTCCAGCCTGTTCGTAAATTATCTGCCTATCCTGGCCATCACGGTCCCCTGCGTCATTTTCATCTATTTGCTGGTCTCCAGACCCGGCGTTCTGCTGATACCACGCGGCGACCGAAAACAGCGACAGGCCAAAATTCTCTCCATAGACCAGCGATATAACCTGAGGAAAAAAGAGGAACAAAAAGAGATAGACGCGATTCTTGAAAAAATTCACCGGAAAGGCCCGGACAGCCTGTCGCAAAGCGAAAAAGATAAACTGGACGCCTATTCCAGGTCGAAATAAAGACAGTCGCTTCGACCGGACTTCTATCTTTTATTTCATCGGGATTTTATTTCATGGAAAGCCGGTCGGTGCCGGCAGATTCGACCGTCGTTTGTTTCTGCAGCTCCTGAGCACGGCGATACGGACAGTTCTGATACACCAGCCGCGAATAAACCCCCAGCAATTTATCCCCGGGCGGCTCAACGATGCTTAAACTGCCCGTAAACAGGCTCACGATATATCGAACTTCTTTCGACTGGTCATTCGTGCCATTGTGATAGCGGATGGGGGAGCCGGCATTTGCAGGGTTCCCCCCGGTATAAGCGAGGGAGGAAAACCCTTTTCCATTAGCCACCACCAGTCTGTTACCAATCTGTTTTACCGCAGTAGGATACCAGCCTACCGGTATAAAGCCCTTGCACTGATCCGATCCAGGATGGGTGACATCCCATACGGAAAGACAATTGTTGTCTCCATTGGCTATATATAAAGTACCGCCGTCTTCGCTTAGCGCCAGGGCATTGGCCGCAGCGCCACTGGGAACGCCGGCAAACAGGGCCGCATTGAGCGTTTCAACGGGCTTTCCGAGTTTCGTATCGATGACCGATACCGAGTGATCTTCGTTGCTGGCAACAAAAAGAAAACGACCGTCGCTCGTCAGACACAGATCGTTCGGATCTTTACCCACCGCAATCGTTGCCGCAAAGCGCGATGCCTCGGTGTCAAATACGTACACCTTATCATCCCCCTTACAGGCAATATACAACTCTCGTTCGTTTGCAGAAAGGAGACAGTCATACCCTTCCGCGCCGAGTTCAAACCGTTGCACAAAAATTTTTTTCAAAAGGTCTGCGACAAACAGGGAATGATCCTTCCCGGACACCAGGTAGAGCAAATTCCTCTTTTCATCGATATCGAATCCCGCAGGAGAGACCCCGTCACGCCATTTCTTTTCGGGAACAATGCTGTCCGCCAACACCAATCTATTATGAATGACCGAATATTGCAGTACCGAACCCGCACCTTCCCTGCACACATACAGGAATTTTTCATCGCCGCTGAATTTCATCCCCATACAGGGCGTCGGGATCGCAACGGCATCGAGTATT
Organism: Puia sp.; assembly: GCA_031292515.1. GTDB lineage: Bacteria > Bacteroidota > Bacteroidia > Chitinophagales > Chitinophagaceae > Puia. The sequence continues at coordinate 41,018 of JARLGZ010000235.1, forward strand.
TTTTCCTTTTCGGCATCGATGAGCTGAATGGCCCCGGCATTTGCCCCGTTATTAGTAACGGCCAGGTATTTGCCCGAGGACGAAACAACCATGTCCCGCGGCAATTCACCCAGTGAAAGATTATGTCCCGCAGGAGTCAAGGCCCACCCGTGGGGCAGGATGACCCTTTTTTTCAACAGCTTGTCCCGCTCCGCCTGCTGAGCCAGGCAAACCGTGAAAATATTTACCAAAACCAGCCCCAGGATCCACTTTCTCATGATTGCGACAGAATGATTTAATAAAACGCATTAACAAAATGCAAATTTATCGCCTGCCCCGCAGGCCGCCTATTCGAAAACCAAATATTAATAAGAAAATAACCGCGACAGCCATAACCGGAGCGAAGGCCTACAAAAACAACTTTTCGGCTTCTCCGACGGAGTCCGGTTTGCCTACATCGATAAGCTTCGAACCCGTATGATCGAACCCCCTGATTATCATAGAGGAAGCCAATTCGAGGTAGACATCGACAATAGAGAACTTTCCTACCCGCCCGATTAAATTAAAGATCTGAGGATCAATAATGTGTATACCGCTGAAGGCCTTCTCGCGCAGCCCGGCTCTATCCCCTGCCCTCTTCTCTTCTCCTGTCTTTACATTCCGCCACCCGCATAAGCGATCCTGCTCGTCGAATAAGAAATACCGGGAAGTCTTTCTGCCGGTCACCGCAAGCGTGGCCAGGGGACCATGCCGGCGATGATTATCCATCATGGCGCCAAGATCCAGATCCGTGAGGATATCCACATTCATAACCACAAAAGGATCCTGTGCAAAATACCATGCCGCTTTTTTTAACCCGCCGCCCGTCTCCAGCAATTCGTCCCGCTCGTCGCTGATCGTAATCTCGCTCCCCCAACCATGGTTTTCCCGGATAGCGGCCAATACCTGGTCGGCAAAATGATGAACGTTTACGATTAGTTTCCGGATACCATATTGCTGCAGGTATACTACATTCCGCTGCAGCAGACTTCGCCCATTTATAAGAGCGAGGGCCTTGGGATGAAGATCGGTCCAGGGTTTAAAACGGGTGCCCAACCCCGCGGCAAAAAGCATCGCCCTGGTATTTTCCAAACCATGAATATTCGCCATATGTTCACCGGGAATCCCCCTTTGTTTATAATACAATATTCTGCACGATCGGGCTTTTTTCGGGATAGTCAGTGTTGTAGTGCAAACCACGACTCTCCTTGCGGAACTGCGCTGCCTTCACGATCAGGTATCCCACGGTAATCAGGTTCCGCACTTCACAAAGCTGGGGAGAGACAGAACTCGTCTCGTACAGGGACTCGATCTCTTCGTGCAACAGATCCAGTCTCTTCATCGCCCGCTGCAAACGGGTATTTGTTCTTACAATACCGACATAGTCGCTCATCAGCAATTGCAGTTCTTTGGCGCTTTGTGTGATCAGGATCATCTCCCGCGGATGCGTGGTTCCCGTCACATTCCAATCCGGAACCCCTTCTTTGAAACCGATCCTGTCGACCTGCTGCACGCTGTCCAGGAAACAGCGATGCGAAAACACCAGCGCCTCCAACAGGGAATTGCTGGCAAGACGATTGGACCCGTGCAACCCAGTCGAGGCGCATTCGCCGCAGGCATAAAGGTGTTTTATGGAGGTCCTGGCCCATTCATCAGTCTTAATACCCCCGCAGCTGTAATGAGCCGCAGGCGCAACAGGTATCATCTGTGTCGCCACATCGATCCCGAAAGACTTACAGGTCTCATAGATATTCGGAAAATGTTCGATAAACCTCGCCAGGTCCATATGACGGCAATCGAGATAGACATATTCGGTACCCGCTTTCTTCATCTCGTTGTCGATCGCCCTGGCAACAATGTCCCGCGGGGCCAGGTCCTTCCGCTCATCATACTTTTCCATGAACGCCACGCCATTGCCGTCACGGAGGATACCGCCATCCCCACGTACTGCCTCGGTAATCAGGAAAGAAGGGCTGACGCCAGGTTGGAAAAAGGCCGTCGGATGAAATTGAATAAACTCCATGTTTTCAATACGCCCCTTGGCGCGATAAGCCATGGCCACCCCGTCTCCCGTTGCAATCCTGGGGTTTGTAGTCGTCCGGTAAGCCTGCCCGTTACCTCCGGTTGCAAGCAGCGTGATACGGGAAAGGATCTTTTCGATCCTGCTGGTGTGCAGGTTCAGTGCATAAACCCCGTAGCACTCGATATCCGGGGTCGACTTCGTGACCAGGTAACCCAGATGATGCTGCGTGATGAGATCGAGTACAAAACAATGTTTGATAATCTCTATATTCTTCTGCCTGGAAACGGCCTCGAGCAACGCCCGTTCTATCTCCTTTCCGGTGACATCCTTGTGATGCAGGATGCGGAATTCTGAATGACCGCCCTCCCTGCCCAGTTTAAAATCGCCGGCCGCATCTTTGTCGAACTGGGTACCCCAGTCGATGATCTCCTGTATCCGGGCAGGCCCCTCTTTTACGACGATCTCCACCGTCTGCGGGTTGCAGAGCCCGTCGCCGGCAATGAGCGTGTCCTGGATATGTTTGTCGAAACTATCGTTTTCAAGATCCGTCACCCCCGCAATTCCTCCTTGCGCGTATTTGGTATTGGTCTCATCGACCCTTGTCTTGGTGATGATGACCACTTTTTTCTCAGGATGATGCTGCGACACTTTCAGCGCATAGCTCAACCCGGCAATTCCGGACCCTATTACCAGAAAATCTGTCTCCATATCGCTTATTGGTATGCTGTCTAATACTCTATCGTGAACCCAAATTGTTCGGGATGTTCAAACACATCGATAAGGTTATACCGGATCATTACGACCCTTTTATCCTCGGACAATTTAGCCAGGGGATTGTCTACCCTTATCACCGGTCTGGGCAGTTTTACCGTAGTCGTATACAGGATTTCGAGCCCCATCTTCCCGGCTTCCTTCAACTGATCGAGCTGCGGATTCTGCTGCAGTTCCTTCCATTTGTCCATATTCACCTTTTTCCTGATAAGACCATCCCGGCTGGTAAAATCATAGATGCCGTTAAACTGGTTGATGTCGCTGCCGGATCCTCCACCTACCGCCGCACCCGCCATATCGTCCTGGCCCATCGGTGTCAACCCCCTCAGCAGCTGGGTAGTCCCGAGCGAACCATCGCTCATCGTGGTATACAGCTTCTGCAGGTTGTCCTGGCTGGTATACGGGAATAACATGGAGGTGGTAAATACTTTTTCGTCCAGGTTCAGTTTTACATGAACACTGCCGGGCGCCAGCAAAGCCTTTCTTTCGGCACTCAGACCGCTGAGCGTGTCAACCAGGTCCTTCATGTAGATGGTCGTGTCCATCTTCTCCATGCCCTTTTTAGCCAGTTCGTCCCGCCCGACATAAGTCTGCAGCATTTCCACCATCTGGCTCATGTCTACCTTCATGGCATAGTCGCCGGAACCATCCTTTCTGACTTCGATTTTCTCATCGATATCGAGACAGCCGGTGAAGGACAAGGCCAGTAATACGGTCGACAGAATCTTAAAAAACTTCATTTTCTTTATTTTAATCTATACCATGTTTTAAAGCTATACCAGCTTGTTTTAACACTATATCGGGCAAGTTAGTTTTTTTACCCCACGCTAACCTTATAATTGACGGTAAAAGTTTGTGAAGAACCGGCCTTGAGACGAAGAAGCCCCATTTCATTGTTAAAGCAATCCGGCGCCCCGCTCAGGTTCTCAACCGCCATGCTCTGACGACCGGGTGGAATATATATTTGAAGATAGGGATAGGAAGAGTCCGGGAAAAAAGAAATGCTCAATCCATTCGCCGGGTTCCGGATTTTGCAGGCGGCGACCTTCCCGTCCGACTCTCTTTGCCAATCGGGTTCCAGTACAAAAGAGTTGTCCAGTTGAAGATCTCCGATCAGGCAAGGAGTCCTGAATACGCTATAAGGCAGCAGCGTTCCCGTTGGGATCAGTTGATCACTGAATTCCAATACGGTATCCGCATTGAACTGCATCACCCAATCGTTTACGGACCCGCCCAGACGAAAATAGGGATGCCAGCCATCCGCCAGCGGTATTTCGGTCTGGCCCAGGTTATGAACGGTGGTTCTGACGGTCAGCAGCCAGTCTTCCTGCAGGACGTAGTCCACGATACAAAGATATTCATGCGGATAGCCGGGGTGCTCATTCCGGTATGCATACTCCAGCGTGAGCCCGGCCCAGTGGCTACCTGCCCCCTTACCGGTCACCGTAAAAGATTTGTTGTAAAGCAACCCATGAAGCGCAGTGCGGGCAACGCCTGGCCCGTCTCCCGCGAGGCCGTTCAGAAACGAGTATTCCTTTCCGGCAAACTGGTACCGGCCGTCGGCGATGCGGCAGGGGAAAGGAGAGAGTTTGGGGCCTTTGAAAGAGGTCGCCAGCTCTTTTTGCAGCTCGGAGAGGTCTTTATAGTGATCGATCAACTCGAAAGACTCTCCTTCCAGGGGTATCCGAAAAGAATGAAGCAAGGCTCCGTAACCCGGTAACACCGACACCTCGGCGCCCGTCTTTTCATCTTTCAATACCCAAAGAGAGAGGCCCCCATCCGATAAAGGAGAAATGGAAAAACGCATAAGCGGATTTATTGGTGCTGTAAATATTGTTTGACGGCAGGCTCAATCCAGGCATCATGCTGCCTGAGCAATTCGATCAGTTCCTCCAACGCGACGGAACTGTCTACCCCGCGCTTCACAATCTCTTTGCCCTTGTACAAAGTGATCTTGCCGGGTCCGCTACCGACATAACCGAAATCCGCATCCGCCATTTCGCCCGGCCCGTTGACGATGCACCCCATGATGGCAATCTTCACCCCTTTGAGATGATGCGTAACAGAACGGATCTTCGCCGTCGTCTCCTGCAGATCGAAAAGCGTCCTTCCGCACGACGGGCAGGATATATATTCGGTTTTGGAGATACGGGTCCTGGCCGCCTGCAGGATCGAAAAAGAAGTATTGTTCAGGAACTGGTGATTGTCCTTCGTCTCCAAATAGGTTCGTCCGCTGACCCTCGCGTTTATCATACGGGAAGGATCGTTCAACAGCCAGATCCCGTCTCCCATTCCATCCAGCAGCAAAGCGCCGGCATCTACGGAGAAATGAATCAACTGTCCGTCTATACCGCTCTCTGCCGCGTTCACAAGGAGTATGACAGGGTATCGCAGGCCACGGTCCATCATCTCTATCACAAAACGCCTTATCGAAGGCATAGGATGCATATTGGACGAAAACAAGCACAGGACGACTGTGGAATCTTCGGCCGCCGCATCCAATAACTCCAAAGCCTCCGCATGATCGGTATCGACCTGCACAAAATTCAGGGTGGCGGAGCGTTTTGCGGTTTCCTCTACGGCGCCTTTCACGGAACCTCGCTCCCCCGATGCCAGGTATTCGCGTACGCGGTAGAGAGGGTAATATTGGGTTTCCCCTCCTGCCTCTTGCCCGGCCGCCATCGTTTTTTGGGTCTTTCCCGTCTCCAGCCAGGTCTTATAATCGCAAATGACCTTCAGGGTGCCCGGCAAAGCGAACGGGATAACATGACTCCCCGTATATAAATAGTCCGCCGCCGCATCCCCGATATTCCATTTATCGCTGACCGGATCATAGCCATAACCCACTGTCTGAAGGTCTCGCGGCGAAAGCCCAGGAGATCCGCTGTAATCCGCGATGACGACAGGGACCTGGTGACCACCGATATTAGTGACGGTTCTGCTGTCTCTCCGCTTGTATTCGAAGGGACTGGCTCCTTTTCCCCAGCTGGAAGCCGGGCGGATTGACGCGCTTCCCTGGCTTCTCGACATGCCTTCCGCACCCTGGTATCTTTTCAGGATGTCCTGGCACACCGGTATCTCAAATTCCGGGTCTTCCGTAAGGCTTACGCGGATGGTATCTCCGATCCCATCTTCCAATAACGTACCGATACCGATAGCAGATTTTATACGGCCGTCCTCTCCGTCTCCCGCCTCGGTCACGCCCAGGTGAAGAGGATACAAAACGCCAAACTCATCTTCCATGCTCCGGATCAGCAGCCGGTATGCCTGAACCATGACCAGGGGATTGCTGGATTTCATACTCAGCACGATATTGTGATAACTTTCGTCACGCGCCACCCGGAGAAACTCCATGGCGCTCTCTACCATCCCATTCGCCGTATCGCCATAACGGCTCATGATACGGTCGCTGAGCGAACCATGATTGGTGCCAATCCTCATCGCCGTTCCATATTCCTTACAGATCTTTACAAGCGGCGTAAAACGTTCCCGGATCCGTTCTATCTCCTCATTGTATTCGGCATCGTTGTATTCGATGAAAGCAAACTTCTTCTTATCGATATAATTGCCGGGATTGATACGTACTTTCTCCACGATCCGGGCTGCAATCTCCGCCGCATTGGGGGTAAAATGAATATCGGCCACCAGGGGAGTATGATATCCACGACGGTGCAGCTCGTTTTTTATAGCCAGTAGATTCTCCGCCTCTTTTTTGCTGGGAGCGGTGATACGCACCAGTTCCGCCCCCGCTTCGATGCACCGGATCGATTGCTCTACGGTGGCAAGGGTGTCCATGGTATCCGTAGTCGTCATCGTCTGCACCCGTATGGGATGAAAATTGCCCAGGGGCAGGTCGCCTACCTTTACTTCCAGCGTCTTCAGTCTTTTATATTGCGTGATGGAATGACTGTACAATTGCATAACAAATTTTTTACCAATCCTTATCGGGCTGGGTAAGTGATTTCACCTTGTTCTGGTTCATCTTCTCCTGCACCTCCTTTTCCCTTTGCTGCAAGGCCTGCAGAAGCTGTTCTACCTGCTGTTTGTTCAGCTTGCTGACCGGTGGCTTAGGTTGATCGGGCAGATTCTTCTGATTCTTTTGATCCTTTTGATCCTGCTTTTTGGGGGTGTCCTTCTTATCCTTCTTGTCTTTCTGGTCCTGTTTATCCTTCTGGTCCTGTTTGTTTTTCTGCTCCTGCTCCTGTTTCTTTTTCTTTTCTTCCAGCAACGCTTTCTGCAAATTATCCCTTGCTTCTTTATCCGAAGGGTTCAATTTCAGCGCGTTTTTGTAAGCTTCAATGCTTTCCTCCAGTTTTTGCTGTTTGCCCAGGGCCACACCCTTGTTATAATATCCTTTCTCCTTCAACGCCTTATCCTCCGTCTTTGCAATGCTGGCGTCATAGGACTGCACCGCCTGGTCGAAATCATTCTTTCGGAACCGGGCATTTCCCATATTATAGTTGGCGGTAGGATTCTCCGGGGACTGCTGCAGAGCCTGCTGGTACTGCTGCTGCGAGGCATCGATTTGTTTCTGCTTGTAATACCTGTTGCCGCTGCGAATCAGGCCGTTTTCCGTCTGGGCAAAGCAGGCCGATGGCGCCAGGCCCATCAGTCCGGCCGTGAGCGACACCGCCAGGAGCAATCCTGTCTTTGCTGTATCGTTCTTTCCTTTACCGGCATTGGCCGATAGCTGCCCTCTCCTTTCCGACAGGAAGAATTCTACCATGAGCAACATGACGGCCGCAGCCAGAAACCACTGGAAATAACTTTTAAAATCGATAAACTGCGAGTCCGTCAAAGATTTCTTCTCGATGCTGTCCAACTGCTGGGACATCGTTATGACAGCATCATCCATGTTATCGAGACGCAGATACCTGCCGTTCGTGGCATTCGCCAATTGTTCCAGCTCAGCCTCGTTCAGTTTTGAAATGACGGTGTTTCCCTGCTCATCCTTTTTCTCTTCATGGGTGGCCGGATCGATGATGATCGACCCTTCCGGGGAACCGATCCCGACGGTATTGATCATGACACCGCTATCGGCCAGGTCCTTCGCAACCTGGAGCGCCTCGGGATCATGATCCTCGCCGTCCGATATCAAGACAATCGCCTTGTATTTTCGCTCCTTGCTGTTGAAAGAAGTATTGGCCATCCTAAGCGCTTCTCCGATCACCGTCCCCTGCGTCGGCACCACTTCCGGACTGGAATTCCTGATATACATCTTGGTAGCCCCATGATCCGTTGTAAGCGGCATCTGAAGATAGGAACGACCCGCAAACAAGACCAGACCCAGGCGGTCATTATCCAGTTTGTCGGTGAGTCTGTCCAGGAGTTGCTTCGCCTTTTCAAGCCGGCTCGGCTTTACATCCTCGGCCAGCATGCTTTTGCTGACATCCAGCACAAACATGACGTCGACCCCCCTTCTGCTGACATTTTCCATGCCGCCGGGCTCTTGCAAATTGGCGGCGCCGATAATAATGGCGGCAAAAGCGAGTGCAAGCAGCACAAATTTTACCCGGAAACGGGAAGGGGAGAAATTCTTTACCAGTTGCTCCACCAGCGTCGCATCACCGATCCGGTCCCTGGTCTTTTTCTTCCAACGAAGCAGGAAAAAAAACAGGAGGACATGTATGACGAGGAGGAGCAAAGCCGGGAGATATTCTATTTTTTCAAACCTCATTTTTTTGACGCTAATTACCCGAATTTAAATATCACGAATGCACGAACCCATAACACGAATTCACGAACCTCATAACACGAATGACGCGAAATGAATACCGCGAATGCACACGAACGGTCACGCTCGCAATTTACTGAAGTTCAAGGAACAAAAAAGGAGCCGGAATGCGCTTTATATTATATTTAGAACAGGTTCCGGGGACGGGGATCTGCCAAAAATACACTGCTAACAGTATAGTAATCACCATATTAACCCCTTTATTTTTTCCCCTGCAAAAATCCCAGTTGCGCCAATATCCCCTTCAGGATCTTCATGCGGACCCCGGTCAGGTCCATATTGGTGTCAGCTGTCTCGACATTGAGAACGAAAAAATAAGGATGTTTGTTCTCTTCAATCCAACCGACAATCCAGCCTAGTGAATGGCCGTCTTCTTTGAAGCCCCATCCGGTTTTGTAGCTGAGCTGGTAATTGCTGGTGCTCTCCATCAGCATCATCCCCCGGACGATCTTCTGCGTACGCTGGAAAAAAGGCAGCTGGTCGAAATACAATTTCTTTACCAACCCGAGCTGTTCGTCGGCAGTGACTTTCAGCCGGTTGTTCAGCCAGAAAGAATCGATGGGGCCGCCGATATTCTTATTCCCGTATCCCAGGGAATCTATCCATTTCTTCATGGTGTCCTTTCCGATGCGACGGGCCAGTTCCTGGTACCAGCCCACACAGGAGTATTGAAAAGCCTGTTTCATCGGCAGATCCTGGTTACAATCGAGATGCCCCCTTACGACATGGTCCCAGGGTATGACCGTATTCTCATCTTTGACCACGCCGGTTTGTACCCCGATCAGGGAGTTTACGATCTTGAAAGTGGAAGCCGGCAGATAGGCACTGTCCCGGAAACGCGGAAGGTTGCAGATCGTAAAATGCCCCTGGCCATTATCGAACAAGCCAAAACTGCCCGATACGTTCGACGAATCAAAATATTTTTTGAGGCTGCCGTCCTCGGTGACATTATTCGGAGAACAGGCAAAGAAGAGGACCGGGATCGACAGAATGACAAAAACGGTCTTTAGCATGGAGTGGTTTTTGGCCGCAAGCTAGCACTTTTTGGTCTTCAGTCCACCGGCAGGTTGTATTTGGCGATGAGTTTCAGCAACACTCCATTGGTCCAGCCGAACCCGTCCTGGCCGGGATATTCCCCGCCACCCGCTTCTTTGTCGGGGTCGGCGACATTGTATTTTTCCATCAGTTTGCCAGTCTCTTTGTACACCTTGACAACTTGTTTTACCCATCGGATGGCAATATCCGCCGCCAGGTCCTTCTGTCCGCACCGGTCGAGACCCTGGATCACCATCCATTGCTGGGGCGCCCAGCCGTTCGGCGCATCCCATTGCTGCCCGGTTATAAACTCCGAGCCGGCGACGCCACCCGGCTTTAACAGTTTTTCACGAAGGACGCCCGCTACCCGCGTGCCGAGAAAGCTCAGGTAGTCCAGGTGCTCATTGATAAAACAAAAAGGATAAAGACCGGAAGGAGTGACGCGATCACTCTGTTTTCCCGTCCTGAAATTGTAGTCGGTATAGAAGCCGAGCTTATTGTTCCAGCAGAATTTATTGATGCCCTCTCCTCTTAACTTGGCTTTCCTGCGGTATTCGAGCGAGCCCGCCTCGTCTTTGTCGATCAGCTTCGCCTTGGCAATCGCAATCTCCAGGTGATAAAGCAATGCGTTGAGATCTACGGCTATCAGGTCTGTCGTTCGTATCGTCAGGATAGACTTCGGATCGGCAAACCACCGGCTGCTGAAATCGATGCCGCTTTCCGCGCCGGCGCGAAGATTTCTATACATCTCCGCCTTATCCCTGCCCGACCGCGCCGCTGTCATCACGTCTTCCCGGTAGCTCTCCTGTCTGGGAGAAGGATCATCGTCCCAGTAGCGGTTCATGACGGATCCATCACTCATCCTGGCGACCCGCCTGTAAGACTGGCCTGGTTTCAGCTTCCCGGCGCCATCCATCCAAAAGGCATATTCCTTCTCCATAGCCGGCCGGTAGAGCTGGTAAATACTGTCGCCCTTCACTTCCGCCAGCAAAGCCACCATCACCGAAAAGAAGGGAGGCTGCGACCGCCCCAGATAATAGGTCCGGTTTCCATTCGGGATATGTCCGTAGGTCTCTATCAGGTAGGAGAAATTTTTCACCATATCCTCCATCATCTCATATTCTCCGCTCTCCTTCAACCCCAGCATGGTGAAATAGGAATCCCAGTAATAAATTTCCCGGAACCTTCCGCCCGGTACAATATAAGGATAGGGTAGCGGAAGCAGGGAAGAGAGCGAGTCGGCCCCGGACGATACGGTCGTATCGGGAGACCGCTTCAATACCTTCCAGAGATTTTTAATATGCGTGACGATATCCTCGCCTTTATTGGTATGATAGGTATCGGACGGCCCCGGCGGCAGGTCGAAGTTCTCTTCGACAAATTTCTTCAGGATGAAACCCGGCTGTTTCCGGCGAACCATATAATCCGATAAGATCAGCGAAGGCTTGCGTTTGGGTATACAGTCTACGAATGTCTTTCCATCCGCAAAGACCTTCGATAGCTGCACCTCCCGGAAGAGCTCCCCGTACAATTTGTCGGGGCCAACCCATCTCTCCGGCATCCCGGCCTTTTCGCGCGCCTCCGTTTTCTCGCGGGCTTCGGTTCTCTCCCGCGCCTCCGTTTTTTCCCTGGTTTCGGGTTTCTCCGGTGTTTGTACGTCTTGTCCGAATGAGGGGACAATCAGCAGGCAATGAAAGAACCACAGTATGTAAATTTTTTTCATACCCAACGATTAGTAACCAAATGTAAGAAATAGCCGCTAGATCTTCAATCCGAATGAAACATAGAAAGATCGCCCATCTGCGGGCAGGATGGCCGGTCCGGGACACACGCGGTCGGAACATAAAAAAAGCACCGCGAAGAATCGCGACGCTTAACTTTTGCTTATGATCCGAAAAAATTTATACCGGTTTGTGGGGCGAAGCCGGTTTGTTCAGCAGGCCCGTCAGGACGGCACCGGCTTCGAAGATGATTTGCCGGAGAAGTTCTTGCGGCCGGCCGCCGGTAATGGCCCCGGGTCCAGTGCAAACCACAATGCCAGCAGCACCCCATAGCTGCCGCCACGCTCGATCCACTCAAAAAGTTCATAGTGCGGATAAAAAAGCTCGCTCGTCATCTTCCAGGCGAGCAGCACCAATAGCATCGGCCGGATCGGCCGGATCAGCACGACCAGCGCCGCTACCATCTCAAAGACGCCGACTACCAGGGCCGTTCTGCCCGCATCGGTAAAACCAAGCGAGGCATACTGGCCAAGCAGACCTTTTTTGCCGATCACATTCAGCCAGCCATGACCCAGCAGCAGCAGGAATGCAGTCACCCGGAGGATAAGAACCAGCCTGCCCCTCGCCTTCGCATCGAGCGGGGTACCGGGAGACAGCGGGGTGAAAATATTTTTTACATGTTGGCCGGGCCCTCCCGAAACAACCAGCAGGACGAGCGGAGCGCCAAAATTTCCCGCACGCTCGATAAATTCGGCAAAAGGTTCGCCCGACAGAGGACGCAGAGAGGCTGTCAAAATACCCCAGACGACCAGCCAGGCGGGGATGACACGTACGGGATAGACCAGGATCAGTATCCCCAGGAATATGTCGAAGGATCCAACCAACGGCATCAGCCGGTAGGCCAGGTCTTGCCCGATCCCGAATACGGCAAAATAGTTACACCAGATCGGCTTCGTAATGATCCCGAAAGCACCATGCCCGATTAAACACATCGCCGAAGCGATACGCAACGTATAATGAATTTTTTGTGTCTCCGAAAGATTCGACATACCTGGAAAATTTCTATTTGACAGTGCACGCATCTGCTTCATTTCTCATTTGCTTATTTCGCGCTCATTTATTCGTGTCTCACTCTTTTATTCGTATCTCACTCTTCGCATCGATAACATCCCGCTCATCGCGTCAATTTACGCCTCAACACCCGCATTTTCCGTACTTTTTTAAATAAGAGCCCCGCGAAGAATCGCGGCGCTCTGCTATATTGCTTACGCAGCCAAAAAAACTTGTAGTCATTATTCCGCACCGTCGCCCTCTGCCCTCGTCACGGCATAGTTGCCGACATTCGCACCTACGGTCAACCCCACTTCGCAATCGACCCGGTAATGGATACCGCCCATCAGCCTCGACTCCGCAGCCTGGCTGGCCATGGCTTGGTATTTAGCCTGATTTTGCGGAAGGATATGCGAAAGAATGGTTGCAGCCGCCGAACTGAACACCGAGTGACCGGACACGTAGGAAGGAAAGTTCGGGATGCCCGTCAAGGTCTTGATGGCGGGATTCATCTGGGTGGGCCGGGGGTTGAAATAAAAATACTTTATATCCCAGCACACGATCGCCGCATCCATCTCCGCCATGTTTAGCAGCGCCAGGTTACGGGCCCATCTCACCTCGCTAAAATTCTGCGTAATAAAATCTTCCGCCGCAATGGCATTCCAATGCCCCGGCGGTGTATAGGTCCCCGCGCCATCCGCCCAGAACTGGACAATCTTCATATTCCCGCTGGCAGGACTCTTCACGATATTGTATACCTCCTGCGCATCCTGCTTGAGCGTGTCGCTGCCCGTGGAAGGTGGCGGCCCGGGTCTGAAGCTGGCAACCGTTGCCGAATCAAACAGGAAGGGCTTTACAAGACTGAAGAAGGGCAACATCGGCGGCCGCTGAGGCGTTTCCAGCGAATACCAGGGTATCTGCCCGTTATTGATGGCGATGGTTTGGAGATTGGTCCATTGGGCCTGGGTTCCGACGGCCTTGCTGGTATTATCCGTCCTGCCCCTTGCTATGAACACATCCGCAATCTGCCTGCCCAATGCTTCCCCGGCAGTGACATCACTGCGGGCGGCCGCCCCGGACATGATCACGCTCAATTCGTGCTGCTGGGCCAGCTGCTGTATATTCGCTATCTCATCCGGGAACAGCAGTTTCATCATCTCGGCAGTGACGCCCGCCAGCACAGCTGCTTCGGAAGGGTAGGCCGGAAGGGTCGTCTTCGGCACTTTAGCCTGGATGGTCGAATCCACGGTATAGGGAGCCGGGCGGTTATAAAGGGTTTTATAATGCCAGCAGGCTACCAGCGCATCATACTGCGCGGCGGCTATATAGGCATAGGCGCGTGCGGCATAGGGCGGGTTGGCAAAAGGATACTGCGGATAGGCGAACGGGTTTGCCGAGCTGGGGATGGGATAGCTGCCATCCGCATTCTGATAGGGCGGCAGGTTGTATTTCGCCACGAGGCCGCGGAGAATCTCGTTCCATCTCAAGACCCCTCCGGCGCTCCAATATTTTATAGTGGCCTCCTGGTCCGATGTCAGGCTATGCTGGTATCCCTTTATTTCATTGAGGTCCGCTATATAGGCCGTGGAGTTGGTAGCCGCGGGCGCCGCTACCGCGAAAGTATCCGGGCGCGTCAATAACACCGTTTGCCAGCCGCCGGCATTGATGTCCTCGCTTCCGGGTGTCAGGGCGGCAATGTTCGCAGTCCGGTTCGATACGGACTTATTACAGGCGACAAGGGTCAGGATCATCAGGCCCGCGGTGGAAATCTTGTGTAGTTTCATATCAGTTCGTTTTTGAAGATGGTTGAGCAGGTTTTTGTCCTTGTGATGATTTTTTGCCTTTGTGCGTGAAGCTCAGGATATAGAAGACCCCGATATCCCAGGCGGTGGCCTGACCCACATTCCTGCCGGCAAGCGTATAATCTCCCCCTCCCACCAGCGAAAGCCCGTCGACGGCTTTAAAGGTATATTTAAAGTTGACGCCCGCGGTAGTGGCATTCATCTTATTGCTTGGAAAAGGCATATCGTTCTTGCGGATGTCAAACCCACCCAGCGTATACATCTGGTCGAAGACGGCCTCTGCAATGAGCCTTTCACTCCGGTAACCCGCCCTGACATTATAAGAAGCCATGTTTGGCATATAGACTTTGTCGGTAAGATAGAGCTCCGTCGTATAATACGAATTCTGATCGATGGTGATATCGCTGCGCCAGGTATAGGTACCCGATGCCGTGACAAAGAAATTGCCCGTCTGGTAGTCGGCCATCACCCTTCCGGACAGGTTGGTGCTGTGAAGACCGATGGACATCGGCAAAAACGCGGGCTCATAATGGCTGACGGGCAGGGAAAGACCGCCGATCGCATAGAGCGAGAGCGTTCCACTGCCTATCTGCTGCTCCAATGCAAGCCATTTTAGCCACATGGACAGATCCTGCAGACCCTTCTGCCCATGCAGGGTACCTGCAGACGCGTGCGTCTCCACATACGGAAGCCCGACCAGGAAATTCAGTTTGTCGGTAATACCGTAATTCCCCATCAGGCCGAACGTCTTTGTAGAAACGGTACCCAGGTTCAGGTTGTTCCTTTTAAAGGTCCCTTCCCAATAGTTTTTCCAACTGTTGTTGCCATATGTGCCGCCTACGCAAAAATTATTCTTGTTCATCATGATGGCGTCGATATCCGTCTGGGCGGTCGCGCCCGGGGGATGCACCCAGAAAAGAGTGAAAGCGGCAATCAGGGTGCGCTTGGTGAAATTCAGGAGATGCATGCGGTTTTGTTTTGGTGAATATTACTATAAAAAATTATCAGGAGACAGCAACCAGTTCCTGCGGAACGGCTGCACCATAGCCGCTTTCCGCAATCATCTTCCCCATCTCGATATAGTCTTCGTTGGCAGCCGGCGCCCAGGTGCCCAGGCCATCCACATAACGGTTGTACATGCAGAAAGCGGCTGCGATCAGGACGGTATCGTGTATCTCTTTATCGGTGGCGCCTTCTTCCCGCGCAGCCAAAATATCGGCCTCGGTGACATGCTTACCGCCTTTCTGTACCTGGTGGGCGATCTGTAACAGGGCACGGAGCTTGCCGGTGATGGCTGTTTCCGGTAAGCCCTTTTTTATATCGTCGATCAGGGAAATGGCACTATGCGAATGGGCCACGGCCACGGCGGCATGCGAAGTATGACAAAAATGACAACCGTTCCACCAGGACACGGAAGCCGCAATCAGTTCCCGCTCGGCTTTTGTCAGCGAAGAATCTGCTGCCAGTAATGCGTTGGCCAGCCCCGTAAGGGGAGCTGCAGTGGCCGGGCTATAGTTTAACAAACCGATAATGCCCGGCATGTGTTCGTTATTTAATTGAATATGCGCCATTTGTTTTCTGTTTATGGAAATGAACTAATCAGCAGTCGCCAACCGTGTCTTCGCCAACGCCTGCTCCGCCAGCCTGGTCCCCGCTACACGCGCCCGGATCTTTGCAAATGCGATCTCACGACTCGTCGAAGTGTCGTCGGCAAAAGGCGAGAATCCGCAGTCATCCGTCGTCGCCAATTGCGGGAGAGGAATGTATTCCGCCGCCTGCAGGACCAGGTCCCTGACTTCTTCCGGCGTTTCGATCCGCGGATCCAGCACGTCGATCACCCCGATAAAAACGCGGTGGCCGGGGCGGATGGATTCTCTCAAGACCCTTAGAACTTCGGTCTTATCCTTTTCACTCGCATACTGCAGATAAAAATTCGTGGCTTTCAGCCCGAACAGGAGCGGAAGCAGCTCGCTATAAGCGATATCCGCGCTATGCGTGGAGTCATGGTCGCCACCCGGACAGGTGTGCACACCGATCCTCTTACGCTCTTCCTCTGTGAACCTGGACAGCACCTGGTTGTTCAGATCGATAAACGAACGAAGCAACCCCTTGCTTCCATCCAGTTTCAAAGAGAGCCGCGCTTCCGTGAAGTCGATCTGTACGTTCCAGGCGCCGGCGTTCAGGCAGGCCCGGATATCTTTCTCCTGCTCATCCAGCAGATCTTTCAGAAAGGCTTCGCGTGAATACCCCGCAATCCCTTCAGCCGGGTAGAGCAGGCTGAGGGCGGAAGCGGAAATAACAGCCTGTTTCACCGGAAAGGTCGTCAGACTTCTCGCCGTATTGAGGAAATCGACGGCATGCATCCGGTAGCGGAAGGGACCTTCGGTGATACGCGGCAGTTGGCGGGTATGGCCATCTTCGAAGGGAATGACGACTCCGTTGGGATCGAGATGCGGCATGCCCTGTATGGGATAAGTGGCAAAGCTCGGTTTGGTCTGCTCGCCGTCTGTGATCACAGGGGACCCGGTATCCTCAAGAGATCGTATCGTCTCGAGCAAAGCCCTCCTGGATAACGTCTCCAATTCTGTTGCATTGATGGCTCCCGCTGCGAACGCCTTGAGACCTTCCTGCAAGGCGGCAGGGCGGGGGATGCTTCCGATAGGTTCCGTTAAAATTGGCATAGCAAATAATTTTTAAGGTTATTAAATAGAACGACCCTGCGGGCGCTTCCCACCTAGAACCGGATGATGGCGCCGATATTCACTACGTAGTCGGCAAAGAACGCATCACCATGCGTGTACACACCCGTCAGCTGCGTGGTGATCTTATCGGGTACGCTTTGCGTACGGTCACGTACAATCGCTACCGGGACAAACGAATAAAGGGAAATCTTCTTCAGGTTATAGACCACGCCGGGCTCACCCGAAATGATAAACCCGGGTCTCCTGAAACCATCGCTGCCACCGACCAGGTCGTGGACCGGCAGACATTCATCCCGGACGCCTGCGGAAAAATTAAAACGGCCGACCATATAATTCAGACCGATCCTCGCCATATATTGATCCGGGACACTCATCACGTCGCTTCCGTTTGCAACCGCGGATGCAGAGGGCGTACCGCCGCGTGCGGTAGAGACGCCATTCACGTCCCTCGGGTTGCTGAGGTAATAAAGATTTCCATAGACGCTGAAAGCCGGGGACAAATGATAAAATGCGTTTATTTCGAGGGTGATTCCCGTGCCTCCGTCTCCCAGCTGGATGGACTGATCGACAGGTCCCAGCCGTTTGGTGCTGTCGGTAACATGAAAATAATCCTGGTAATTGTAGCTACCGGTGGGCAGCTTGAGGCCGAGCCCCACCTGAACGTTCCCCCTGGGCGCCTTGACGGGATCCAGGATCCAGCTGTATACCGCAAAACGGATATCGCCGACCCCAAAGGAATGTGTCTGGAACCGGCCGACATTGTTGTGTTCATACAGGGAGGATCGGGTATTATCCTCGATGGGCACATCCAGCATGATCGACCACCTGGGATTGATGATCCGCGTAATGGCCAGATCCATCGTATATTGGTAATTAAACACGCTGGTACCGTTTAATTTCCGCTGGATCTGCTTCTTGGTGCCTATAAAATCCCATAAAGATTTAAAATAACGGTTGTTGATACCGAGTGACCATTTGGCCGAAGAGTCCGCGTCTTTTGCGTTGGTACTGAACCCGCCGGTGCTTCGGATGGCCACACAGCCCTGTCCGTGGGCCCTGGTCGTCGCGATCGTCAGCGATAAGATGAATAAACCTGTAAAAAGCCTTCTCATAATTTGTAGTTTGGTAGGCCCGATCATAATATCTGTCAGCCTGGAATTGGTAATGGGATGGAGCAGTGAGAATCGGCGGGCATCAATGGAAATTAAATCCGCCTTCACAAGGAAGCCGGAAAATAAATCCCCGAAAAAGAGTTACCCGTGCAATGTTATCAGGAAAGAAGATCCGGAGGCCGCTCGGCGGTGAGCAGGATACAAGAGCGGATATCGGCCGGCCGGTCGACGCTGGCCGGTACAACCTTATAAGGACGTTCGCAGGCGGTAAAGGCCAAAAGCTCGTTTACCGTATAATATTCTCCGGAGAAATTTTTGGATGAACCGGGGTGTTGATCGGATTTGCCCCCTTTGCCATTACGCTGCAAATCATTGACAAGCCTGAAGAATTCATTCCTGGCAGTCCGCAGGCCCATTGCACGTTGGTTAGGAATACACAACAATTGCAGGGAATCGTTAAACAGCCGGCGTTTGACATATTTGTATTGGACCCCGCCAATCTCGACCTGGCCGTCGACCCTTTCAAAATCACTGGAATGTGTATAGGAAGAAAGATGACCCGCGGGAATTTTAACCGAAATCAATTGGGTTTCATCGTAGCTGTTTTCGTCGATTTGCGCTTCCAACCGGATATTGGCCCGATCCTCCCAATAGGCTGTAAGCAACCGGTAACCCGCCCAGTTGAATAACAGAACCCCCATAAGCAGTATGGCCGCTACTCTTTTCACGACACACAAATTAGTATTTTTTTGATCTCATCCCATTTTTTTTTCGGAAAGCCCTTTTTCCCGCAGAATTCAGGACCTTGGTTTCGGTCCCGTAAACGCCGCCAGATCTCCATACGGCAGGCCTCTCTCCCGTCTCATCCGGCGGATCCGGAAAAAACTAACGCCCATTAGTTTTTTAAGCTAAATTTGCCTGTTTTCCTTATTTCGCATCTTCGTTCCCAGTCCGTTTGCCGGTCATTTTTCAACCGTTTGCCATGCAACCTCAGAACAGAAACAAGATCAGGATCGTTACCGCAGCCGCTTTATTCGACGGTCATGATGCCGCCATCAATATCATGCGACGCATCCTGCAGGACAAAGGAGCGGAGATCATACACCTGGGTCATAACCGCTCGGCGGCCGAAATCGTAGAATGTGCGATCGAAGAAGATGCCCAGGGCATCGCGATCACCTCTTATCAGGGTGGTCACCTGGAATTTTTTAAATATATGAAAGACCTTCTCGACGAGAGCGGTTGCGGACATATAAAGATATTCGGCGGTGGAGGAGGGACCATCCTGCCCGACGAGATCCGGGAATTGGAAGCCTATGGCATCACCCGGATCTATTCACCCGATGACGGCAGGAAGATGGGCCTGGAAGGGATGATCGAAGAAGTCATACGCTTGTCGGATTTCCCTTTAAACGGCAACCCGGATCATTTTAAAGGAGATCAGCAACTGGGAGAATGGAAGGATATCCGGAAAATAGCCAGGGCCATCTCCAACGCGGAGAATGGAAACAAACCTCCCCATACCGGACCCTTCAACACGGGAGACGGCTCCGGGCCGTACCCGGGTACCGTCCCCGCCGCACCGGTCATCCACCCCGTCCTCGGCATCACAGGAACGGGCGGGGCCGGAAAATCCTCCGTTACCGATGAGATCGTCAGGAGGTATCTCGGCTCGTTTCCAGACAAAACGATCGCAGTGATCTCGGTAGACCCTTCAAAGAAGAAGACCGGGGGCGCCCTGCTCGGAGACAGGATCCGCATGAATGCCGTTTCCGGCCCAAGGGCCTATATGCGGAGTCTTGCAACCCGCGAAAGCGACCGGGCGCTAAGCAGTCACGTACAGGAGGCCATCGATATCTGCAAACAGGCAGGCTATGACCTGGTCCTGCTCGAGTCGGCCGGCACAGGCCAGAGCGATGCTTCAATCCTCGACCACTGCGATGTCAGCCTGTATGTCATGACCCCCGAATACGGGGCGGCCTCCCAGTTGGAAAAGATCAATATGCTGGATTATGCAGACCTCGTGGCTGTTAACAAGTCCGACAAAGCCGGGGCGCAGGACGCCCTTCATGACGTCCGCAAACAATACAAACGCAACCACGGCCTTTGGAACGCCAAAGACGGGGAACTACCCATCGTCGGCACCATCGCCGCACAATTCAACGACCAGGGCATGAACAAGCTGTTTGCAAAACTGCTTATGACCCTCGAACAAAAGACAGGCGTTTATTTTGGACCGGTTCCCCCGCAAAGCCAAACCCCTCTTACCCCATCGGGCCTGGTGATCATCCCCCCCGCCAGGATCCGTTACCTGTCAGAGATCAGCGATGCCGTCAGGGATTATAACCGCCTGGCAAAACAACAGGCGGGCATCGCCTCCGCGCTGTACCGTCTTGAGGGCGCCCTTGAACTATTGCAAAAAGAAGAAAAAGACCCTTCCCATCTCCCGGATCCGGGCCCCTCGTCGCATACAGACCTCCTGCGCCTCAAAGAAAAATATGAAAGACAACTACTGCCGGTCTGTTCCAAACTGATCCGGGAATGGCCGGACCTGAAAGAAACCTATAAAGCGGCAACCTTTGACTATAAGGTGCGGGATCGGGTCGTTCAACAACCCCTCTATAGCGAATCGCTGTCCCATACAAGGATTCCCCGGATTGCAGTACCGGGCTTCCGTGATTGGGGAACGATTCTGCATTGGAGGCTGCAGGAGAACTTCCCCGGTAAATTCCCCTATACGGCCGGCGTATTCCCCTTAAAAAAAGCCGGCGAAGACCCCACCCGGATGTTCGCGGGGGAAGGAAGTCCCGAACGAACCAATAAAAGATTTCACTATGTGTCGGCGGGACAATCCGCCAAAAGACTGAGTACCGCATTCGATTCCGTCACCCTTTACGGCGAAGACCCCGCCCCGCGACCGGACATCTATGGAAAGATAGGCAACGCAGGCGTCAGTATCGCCACCATCGACGATGCCAAAAAACTCTACAGCGGTTTCGACCTCTGCGATCCCGGGACCTCCGTTAGCATGACTATCAACGGACCGGCCCCCATCCTGCTGGCCTTCTTCCTGAATGCGGCGATCGATCAGCAATGTGAAAAATGGATCACCGAAAACAACCAATGGGGAACCGTGAACGAACGGCTCGGCCTTATCTTCGGGGACACGGAGAGACCCGTCTATGCTGACCCGGATTTGCCGGATGGGAATAACGGTCTCGGATTGCATCTGCTGGGTGTCAGCGGAGCGGAGATCGTCCCGGAGCCGGAATATAAAAAAATACGCGCTTCCGCCTTATCGCAGGTTCGGGGAACGGTCCAGGCAGATATCCTGAAAGAAGACCAGGCTCAGAATACCTGCATCTTCAGTACGGAATTTGCGCTGAGGCTGATGGGAGATACGCAGGCCTGGTTCATCGGCCAGCAGGTACGGAATTTCTATAGTGTCTCCATCAGCGGTTACCATATCGCCGAAGCCGGCGCCAACCCGATCACACAACTCGCCTTCACCCTGGCTAACGGATTTACCTATGTGGAATATTATCTCAGCCGCGGCATGGCCATTGACGATTTCGCGCCCAATCTGTCCTTCTTCTTCAGCAACGGGATGGACCCCGAATACAGCGTCATCGGCCGGGTGGCCAGACGCATCTGGGCCAAGTCCATCCGGTATAAATACAAGGGCAACAGCCGTTCGCAAAAACTAAAATACCATATCCAGACCAGTGGACGGAGCCTCCATGCGCAGGAGATCGATTTCAACGATATCCGCACGACACTCCAGGCCTTATATGCCATTTATGACAATTGCAATTCCCTGCATACAAACGCCTATGACGAAGCGATCACGACCCCTACCGAAGAGAGCGTGAGAAGGGCCATGGCGATCCAGTTGATCATCAACCGGGAACTGGGCAGCGCCCGGACGGAGAACTTCCTGCAAGGCAGCTTTGCCGTCGAAGAACTTACCGACCTCGTCGAAGAAGCCGTCATGACGGAATTCGATCGCCTCTCCGAACGGGGGGGCGTATTGGGCGCGATGGAACGAATGTATCAGCGCAACAGGATTCAGGAAGAGAGCCTCTATTATGAAAGCCTCAAACATAACGGAGAATTGCCGATCGTAGGCGTCAACACATTTCTGAACAGCAAAGGATCACCCACCATCCTGCCGGAAGAAGTGATCCGCAGCACCCCTGAAGAAAAGCAACGGCAGATCCGCAACCTGCATGCCTTCCATAAACGAAATCAGGACCGGACAGGCCCCATGCTCGAACGGCTCAAAGAAGTAGCCGTCAGCAATGGCAACCTTTTCGGGGAGCTGATGGAAACGGTGAAATATTGCAGCCTGGGACAAATCACGCACACACTGTATGAAGTGGGCGGTCAGTATCGCCGCAACATGTAAATTTGGGTATTAAACAGGCATCATGGCAAAACCACCGATCGTATCTATCGCATTCAAAAAGAGACCCGGATCCGAAAACACCACAACCATCCTGGCAGGAGATACCGGGGGCACAAAGACGAATATGGCACTCTACCGGAGCGATGCAAACGGCCTCACGGAGCTGAAAGAAAAAAAGTACGCATCGAAAGACTACCATTCCCTCACGGATATTATACGGGATTTTTGCGGAACAGACAGACCCGACCGCATCTGTGCGGCGATAGCCGGCCCCGTAATCCACGGGAAAAGTACGCTGACCAACCTCTCCTGGCAGCTCGATAGCGAGACCATGAGCCGCGATCTGAAAACGCCTGTCTGCTTTATCAACGACCTGGAAGCGACGGCTTATGGCCTCTCCGGCCTGCAAAAGGAAGAACTTTCGACCCTGTCGGAAGGTCATGGCCTACTCCCCGGAAATACAGTCGCCGAAGGCAACCTGGCCATCATCGCCCCGGGGACCGGGCTGGGAGAAGCGGGTCTCTTCTGGGACGGCTCTTGCTATCACCCCTTTGCCACCGAGGGAGGTCATAGCGATTTCGGACCACGGGGAGAAGAAGACATCGCACTCTATCGTTATCTGCAACAACAGTTCGGACACGTCAGCTGGGAAAGGCTCGTATCCGGGATGGGGATAAAATCGATCTACCATTTTCTGACCGAGGTCCGCAAGGAGACCACGCCAGCTTGGCTGAATGAGAGAATGCAGCAGGAAGACCCCGCCGCCGTGATCAGCCAGGCCGCCTTAAAACGCGAGGATCCGGTGTGCCGGGAAGCGATGGAACTGTTTAGCCGCTTTCTTGCAACCGAAGCCGCCAGCCTCGTGCTCAAGTTAAAAGCCACCGGCGGCCTTTTTATCGGTGGAGGCATCCCTCCAAAAATCTTACCCCTGCTCCGGGAAGGCGAATGGCTGAAGAATTTTGTCAGTGACGGGCGCATGCAGCAATTGCTGGAAGAAGTGCCGGTGTATGTCGTGCTCAACGACAAGATGGCGCTGATGGGCGCCGCGCACTACGGATCTTACAATATGTGAGATCCGGAGATCATGGGACATGGGATCCCGAAATCAGCGCTCCCGGAGAGATCCGGAGAAGAAGCCCGAACGGCGGGACGCAAAGGCGGGATGCAAAAAAACGGCCCGGATAGAAATCCAGGCCTTATAAAATCCAATATCCTATGAAAAACCTCTATATTATTTTCAAACGGTATGCCAACTGGTTCCTGCTATATAACCCCCTCAACCCCGCGCCGGCAGCGAGGTTGACAAGACCGCTTTTTTTGACAGAGGGCGACCCGGGAAAATTGTACCCAATCTGTCCGCAAAGTTCCCCGGCGCTATCCCTGTGAAAGCCTCATCCGCCTGTCATCGATCCCCAAGTGTATAAAACAGGCCGACGCTCCAAACGGATGAAGTCAGGCTCTTCCCTGCAATGGCTTCCTTATTCAGACGCGTAAGCCCCGGAGCATACCGGACATTTACGCCCGACCCCTTCAACAGCTCATCCAGGCGGGCGCCTGCACCGAAACACCAGCCGAGATTCGCTGCGGAATAATACTGCTTTATATTCATGACCACCCCGTCAAAATCCTCTTTTGAGGAGAGCAGCAGGCCGACCTGCGGACCCGTCTCGACATAGATCCCGGAACCGATCCTGTATTGGACGAGAAGCGGAAGACGAAGGAACCCCCTCTTTATTTCTCCCGTCGCCCCCGTCGGCTTATATTTCTCCCGGGTCCCCTCAGCCGAATAAAACAACTCTGCACGGGCGGCAAAGGCGCCGGCGACCGGATGTGCCGCAAAGACCCCGCCGTTGAAACCGATCCTTTCGCTGGTACTGTAATCACTACTGCCCACCGACTCCGCAGAGGAATTTAGTCCGCCTTTGAAACCATAGGTGAACTGGGCCCTCGCAGCCGCAAAAAAAATGACAAACAGGATCAATAAGCTGCCCCCTTTCATATTACATCGCTTTGTGAAGATTACCGGCTGCTAAACATTATAACAATCGTTGATGACTAAAACATAAGAGAATCGAAACCTAAACAAAACCACTATTTTTTTAAATCTCCGTTTTGCAAACCCCGGATACCATTTGCATACCATTAATTTCACCTCCTCTTAAGGTGACTTACAACGATGAATAGGTTTGATACTCCACAAGAAAAAAAAGACAAGACCAAAGTTATAAAAAAACTGGTGGCCGGATGGATCGCCAGACAGGAGACCCGGTCTAAAGCCGCCCTGCTCATCGCCAAAAATCCGGAAGTAAAATCGCGCAAAGTGCCTGCCGCCCTTTGGAAAAGGGCCTGAAAACCGGCTGGTGACGATTCCGGCTCCCGGCCGACCCTTTTGCCGGATCGTCGATCCTGCGCGCGCTCCTCGTCTGCGCCGGCACCGGGGTTTTTTTCGGCTGTTACCCGGCCCAAGCCGAATTTTTTCCGGCTCGCGCCCGACAGATCAAAAACCTGTCTTATCTTGTAGTAATTTTGCCATATGAACAGAAAAGAAGAAGTCCTGCAGGACGTAGTGATCAAGTTTGCAGGCGACTCAGGAGACGGCATGCAACTCACCGGCAGCCAGTTTACAAATAGCACCGCTTTATTGGGCATAGACCTCGCCACTTTCCCGGACTTCCCGGCAGAGATCAGGGCCCCGCAGGGTACTTTACCCGGTGTGAGCGGATACCAGCTCAGGTTTTCCAGCGACAAAATATTCACCCCCGGCGACGAATGCGATGTCCTCGTCGCTATGAACGCCGCGGCGCTCAAAGCCAACCTGAAAAGCCTGAAAAAAGGTGGCAAAATCCTCGTCAACACAGAAGGATTCGACAGCAAAAATCTCCGCCTGGCCAATTACCCCGAAGGAGTAAATCCCCTCGAAGACAATAGCCTCGGGAGCTACCAGGTGATCAGGATGGATGTGACAAAAATGACCCGTGAAGCCTTGAAGGAGATCACGCTTGGAACCAAGGAGAAAGACAGGGCGAAGAACATGTTTGTCCTGGGATTTCTGTACTGGATGTACAACAGGGACATGGACTATACAATCAAATTCCTGAAAGAGAAATTCGGCAGGAAACCCGAGATCCTCGAGAGCAATATAAAGGCCCTGCAGGCGGGTTACCACTTCGGTGACACGACAGAAACCTCCACGACAACCTACCGCGTGGAAAAAGCCAAAATGGAGCCGGGCGTATACCGTTCCATTATGGGCAACCAGGCACTGGCCTATGGATTGATCGCGGCCTCGCAAAAAAGCGGCCTCCCTATATTCCTGGGTTCCTATCCCATCACCCCCGCCTCCGATATCCTCCATGAGCTCAGTCGTTATAAGTCCTTCGGCATACGCACATTCCAGGCGGAAGACGAGATCGCGGGCATCGCTTCCGCCATCGGGGCAAGTTACGGCGGCTCCCTGGGAGTGACGACCACTTCGGGACCCGGTATGGCCCTGAAAGCCGAAGCCATGGGACTGGCCGTTATGCTGGAAATTCCCTTGCTGATCTGTGATATCCAACGCGGAGGGCCTTCGACCGGTCTTCCTACCAAGACAGAACAAAGCGATCTGCTGCAAGCCTACTACGGCAGGAACGGGGAATGCCCCATGCCGATCATCTCCGCTTCGACGCCCAGCGACTGTTTCGACGCCGTCTATGAAGCCGTAAGGATAGCCGTACAACACATGACACCGGTAATCCTGTTGAGCGATGGGTACATCGCCAACGGTGCAGAACCCTGGAAATTTCCGAAAGCCGCCGACCTGCCCCCTATCGAGGTGAAATTCAAAAAAGAATTGGGTGAGGGAGAAGATAAATTTCAACCTTATCTGAGGGATGAGAAATGGGTGCGTCCCTGGGCGATACCCGGCACACCGGGGCTGGAACACCGCATCGGCGGACTGGAAAAACAAAACGTCACCGGCAACGTCAGCTACGACCCCGACAACCACCAGCTGATGGTGAAAATAAGACAGGAAAAAGTCGACAAGATCGCCGAATATATTCCCCTGCAAACGATTGACAGCGGACCCGAAAAAGGCAAACTGCTCGTATTAGGCTGGGGTAGTACCTATGGGTCGATCAAAAGCGCCGTAATAGAACTGCAACACGAAGGATATTCGGTCTCCCATGCACATCTTCGGTACCTGCGCCCTTTCCCGGCAAACCTGGGCGAGATACTGCACAATTTCGAGCATATCCTGATCCCCGAGATCAACAACGGACAGTTGATCAGGATTATCAGGGACCAGTATTTTGTCGACGCCAAAGGCTACAACAAAATTATGGGCTCCCCCATCACAAAAACCGAGCTCGTGCTGAAACTGAAGGAAGTCCTGGGAAGCGGAAACGGCATCGCCGGGTCGAAGCCGGACATACGGGAATGACCCCCCTGCCCCTGTACAGGGGCCATAATGTTTACAATCATAATGCTTACAACTATATGTAGAACATGGTGATACTGAAAGCCAGCACGGACACGATGATCCCATACATAAATATCGTATAGGCGATTCGAAGATATTTGTATTTGCGGGCGAGCACGATACCCTGATAATAGATGTCCTTGATGATATTGTCGTACATATAGTTCCTGTCCCCGATCATTTCCTTCATGGCCTCCCCATATTCGGTCACGCTCATGTTAAAAAAATTGCCGAAGAACAGCAGGTTCACCTTCCTGTTTTTGACATCTTCCGCAGTAAAAATACCATGTGACACGTTGGGACGAGTCGCCAGGATGGCAAAAACCATGGTGATAACGCTGACAAACATCAGGATCGTCGTCGGGATGATGAGATTATGATGATCCTGCAAGTGACGGATCAATAGGGAAATAATGATCGAGATGATGATCGAGTTGACCGAAATGAGGATATGGGCCTTGTTATCGGCCATATGGCTGAGATTGGAATGATTCGAAGAGGTGATCCGGAAAGTCGTGGTAATCCCCCGTTCCGATTTCTCCGCTTTATCGGATTTATCCGACTTATCGGCCTTATCGGTTTTCTCCGCATCGTCCTTCTTACCTTTGTCGCCCTTTTTGTGAGCCTTTCTCCCGGGCTCTTCCACCGGGTCAGCCGGAGAAGAGATTGGCCCCGGCCTCACCTGCGACAAACCGACCTCTCCCGCATGACCGTCCGTTTCCGCAAGGGTGCTTATCTCCGGCAGGTCTTTTCCCGTATGCACCCCATGATCGGATTTTTCCGGGGAGACAGGATACTTTCCTTCCAGTTCCTGCAGGTTCGACTGCTTCACCGGTTCCAGCCTCTCCCGTCCATAACTCGTGAAATAACGATGGCTTCGCAGAAATTCTATATTCTTCGCATTCCATTCCTCTTTATCATAGTGGGTTTTCCCCGAGCCGTTTATTTCCTTTCGCAGGAGCTTTGACCGGGTCTTAAAATCACCCGTGCCCAAATGAGAAAGATCCGCGTCACAGAGGATTTCCCCGATAAGATTTGCCGGGGATTGTGGCATCCGGGTAGCCGCGATGGCTGCAACGACTCTTTCCGTTAAAGCCGGCGACAAAGAAGGAATACGTTGCAAAAATTGCCTGGCGATGGCCATGCTCGCCTCCTCATGTTTCTCCGCCTCGCCGTAAGAATACCCCGTATCGTGAAACCAGGCCGCCAACAAAAGAACCAGCCTGTCCTCATCGGAAAGCTGGTAATAATCAGCCATCTCTTCACAGGCCCTTACGACCCCTTCCGTATGAGCAGCATTATGAAAAACGAAAGAAGGGTTCAGCTTCGTGCTGAAGATCCCCTCCGCGTATTGCCTTGTCTCTTGCAGTATCGTCACTCCTGCTGGATCCATATATTTTTTGTTTCTTTTCCTGCTTCCTTTTCTTTTCCCGATCCTCTCTCCTTTTCGCTTCCTGCTTCCTTTTCGATTCCCGTTTTCGTCCCTGTCACCGGCGCCGCTTCATCGGGTGAACCGAAATCCACGGCAACACGAAGAGCCCGCAAACCCACGATACCCTGTAACTCTTCCAGCTCAAAATGCTCGACGACGCCTGTCAACAGACCCTTGTCGTGCAGGTACTCGATGTATTCGAGATACTCGCTCGCTTCTTTTGGCTGCGAATAGACGACCGCGATCTTTCCGGGTTGGGTCAGCCGTTCGTCCGTATCACGGATCCTTACCTTATCGATGCGCTTCTTCATGATCTCATAGCGAATATTGTAGGCCCCGTCCACATCGAACTTCCTTTCCGCGCTCCGGAAACTGATCGAGATCTGCTCGCCATGCGCCAATATCAACTGTGTCGTATAAAGAGGCAGTGACAATTCCTTCTCCAGCCGATGGGTGAGCTGTGCGCCGCGGGCAAGCACACTCAATTGCCAGATCTTGAGGTTACGCAGAAAAAAAATATCGAACGGCCTCCGGGGAGAAATACTCTGACCGGCGTAAATATTGAAATCGACGCCATCGGTTACAAACCGTTCGAAATAATGAGGATAGATCTCCTGGGCATCCAGCTGTTCCTTGTCGAGGAACCGCGCGACGGCGCTGTTGATATAGGTGATGCTGTTTTCAAAATTCAGACGATGCGCATGGAGAAGACCGGATTTCGGATCCAGGGACCCAAAATAAGCTTCTACTTCCTTTTTCAGCACCGGCATCGTATTTTTAAGATGGGACAGCAATTCAAAGACCTCCTGTTTTAGAAAATTGTGAATGACGACCTCGTCGTCCGAAAACAGGATATTGGAAACGGTATTCCTGTATTTGCCGATCCTGAACTGTACTTCGTCAAGCAGCGGGAAGTCCGCAGCCGTCTTGGCAAGGACGATGATCTCCGAGACCTTTTGTAATTGTTCCAGGAGGTCCTGCTGAATGGCCTGGTTGCGCTCAACAGAAGAATTCCTTACATCCATAGCCCCGTATAGCGGATAGACGTCTTCAAATACAATGGATTCCATCCGGGGTTCCTCGCCGGCTTCCTGGTGCATGAGATAATTGAGGGCGGCTTCTGTAAACCGCCACTCGACGGTACTTTGAACGGCCGTAAATTTTTCCCGGATGATCCGGTTCAGCTGGTTGTCGAGGTCCTCCGCCGTTTTTTTGACGGCAAGGACGAATAGGGAAACAGCCGGTTCGATACGGTGAACCAGGTCCTCCGTCAGGATCCCGGGCTGTCTGCAGGCTACTTCCAGCGTTCCCAGCAACTCCTTCTCTTCATTCATCAAAGGGCAGATGATCAGGCTTTTCCAACCCTGTTTTTCAAGGATCTTCAGGAAAGGATACCGGCTGACAGACTCCGGTGTCATCTCCGGGATCACCAGCATTTCGTCCTCCTGCAAAGTGGTAAGAAGATCGGAAGGAAGCTGCTTCTTCCCCGAAGCCATTTCAAAAGCAGGTAGCAAAATACTATTGCCTCCGTACAAACGGGAAAATACAAAATGATCGTTCACCGTAAAAAAGGGGCTCAGACCGATCTGGAGACCAGGTATGCCCAACAGGTTCTGCATTTGCAGCTGCAACTCCCCGAAACTCTCCTTGTCAGCAAAGGAGTGAAGGGTCAGGAGGCTATTGCGGATCTTGTGGATGGACTGTTGGGAAGTCACCTCCTTTATGCGTAGAATGACCATCCCCTCGAATTCAAAGTTTTCCAGGGGCAGCAATTTCTGCAGCAGGACCATCTGTTTGGCAACATCCTTGCTGCGATGGAAACAAGGTCCGCAGGGAAGTTCCGGCACCGTTCCCTTCGTCGTAATATCGATATAACGCGTGTCCAGGTCCAGCTCCATATAACGATCCAATCCCGTATCCGGATCCTTAAAAGGATAGATCGCATTCATGGCGCATTGGAGATCCGTGTCGTAAAACTTATTTAGTATGAGATGATAGATCCCGCTAAGGCGACGCTCCATGATCTCCGGATCTGCTTTGGTGTCCGGCGCGGGAACTTTGATCTGCCCATAGCTCCCGTTTAAAAAGGTGTCGCTGAAGATACGCGAGGAATAAATGGCCTGGAAAGTGAAAGGAACCGTCACCGCAAAAAAATCCTTGTTGTCCGACAAGGTCACCGGGAAAATAGTCGTCATCATCTGCTCGATCAGCCGCGCATGCTTCTCCAGGATCGCATCGTCTTCGATCGGCTCCAGCAACTCCGGGTACTGGGTGACCTTCTTCAGCAATTCGGCATATAAATCCCCCGCCCCGGGACGTCCATTCCGTATGGCATCCTCCCATGACCGGAGCAAAGGCCGGAAGGAAAGGCGGCTTCTGACAGGCAGAAATTTCTTCGGATGCGTGCTGTCTAACATGCTGACAAAGTTAATCAATTACCGGGCAGCTGACTTTTTGTTACCATAAACCCTCCCCGGGGGGATAGGTCAGGAAATGCCGCCCCGGAATCTGTCCCGGCTTCCTGATTACCGGGTTCGTCTCCTCCGCTATCAGCAGCCCGCTCAATAGACGCCGGATGCAGGTTTCGACTCAGCCTTTCGATATCCCCCGCCACCTTCGCGATAAAATTGAACTGGTCCACAATGGGCTTGAATTCAGACAGTTGATTGCGGGTTTCGCTATGCAGCACCCCCTGGTCCAATTCTGCCTTGCGCTGCTTGATCAGGGTATTGACCCGGTCGTTCATTACCCGGAGATCTTCCTTGACAACAGGATTTTCGATAGCCGGCACCCCTTGTTCCAGGATCTTGTGCGCTTGATTCAGCTTACGGATGCTGGCTTCAATCACAGGCTGGTAGTCAGGGGAGGCATATTTCATGGCTGATCCCATATAATAAGCCAGGGTCGCAATATGAGAAGTCAGCATATGATTGGCCACGACGAATTCATGCACATACCCGACATTCTTTTGTTTGCTCCGGGGCTCCGACAACATACGGCTAAAGGCATCGGAGAGGTTCGCCAGCGAGACGAAAGCCTTTTTCCGTGAGAGTTTGTACCGGTTGACCGAAAGCGTCCTTCCCAGGAAAGGTTCGGACACATCCCTGAAATAACGGATATTGTCTTCTACCGTTTTCCCCATGTACTCAATAACCCGCTCCTGTTCCCAGGACGGAATAAAGAAGATGTTCGCGAGAAAGGCGATTGCCGATCCGATCACGGTATCGATCACCCGGTCCAGCAGGACCGCGCTGAAATGGTGAGGGTTCAGCAAATGAAACAGGAGCAGGATATAGGGCGTCATAAACACTACACTGACAAGGTACCGCGTTCTCAAAAACGAGTAGGTCCCTATCATAAGCAGGATCATAAGCACGAAAAGGACGGTAGGATCCGTGATAAAATACAGGATCAGCAGACCGATCAGGGCCCCGGCAAGGGTTCCGGTCAACCGCTCGTAATTCCTCCGTTTGGTCAGGCTGTAAGCAGGCTTCAGGATGACGATGATCGTCAGCAGGATCCAATAACTATGGCCAAAAGGGAAGAAATTGGATACAAGGACCCCCGCCATCGTGGCAATGCTGACACGCAGGGAATGCCTGAAAATATTCGACTGCAGCGTAAAATTCTCCCAAAGCAGCTTTTGATCGATATCCTGGTGGGTAATGAACTGTTCGTAATCGATGGCCGGCTTGACCCTCTTCTCCAGCAGGGCGTCATAAGTCGTATATCCATGCAAGGTATGGATCCGGTCGGCGATATCCTGCATACTCTCCAGGATATGCCGGAGACTGATGAACCCCTCCACATTTCCTGCCGTCCGGTTTGAGTCCCTGAATTTTATAAAAGAATCGCGAAGCGCAGCGACACGACCGGCCAGAAAAGGTGTCTCCTCCGAAGGCCTGCCGCTCTTGACGGCGATGCCGATCGTATCCAGCTCCATGACCATATCGAGGATCAACAGCCGGTATTGCTCCAATATATCGCCGTCATCGAAGAGTGCATGGAGTGTCTTATAGTCCTGGTGAGAGGTCATCACCCGCTCGAAGAGGTCTACAATATCCAGGAAGATCATGACCAGCACACGGCCCCTGTGCGTGGACTCCTTCACGATATCGCGGCTCTTGAACAAGAGTTCGCGGATCAGGTCCTGTTTCTCATGGACGATGATCTGTTGATCCACCAACTGGCGGTAGTTTTTATCAAAATCGGGCTGACGCTCATAAAAAGAAGCTTTCGCCTGCAGGTACAGGGCCGTCGACTGGATACAATCCCCGAGTGCCTGCTGGGTCAGCTTGTAAGGCCGGAAACTATAAAGCAGCAAGCTTAAAAGAGTATACCAGGCGCCCCCGGCCAGGACCAGAAGCGCATTGATCAGCACCTGCCGTCCTCCTGCATAGGGATGATCGATGTTCAACACCATCACCAGCAAGGCCGCAATGCCGACCGAACTGGCCCTGCTGCCGTATATGCCGATCATGGAAAATACAAAACAGGAACCGAACACCAGGAAGTCCAGGAAGACGGGCCGGGCGACGGCGAAGCCCGTCAGGACTGCTTCTGCGAAAATGATCGCCATACATGCCATCATGCCGTTCCTCCGGTGATGGATCGGTCCCGGGTTATCGGTCACGGCCACGCACATCGCTCCCACCGAAAGAACGATGCCTGCCGAAAGATCATGAAAATAGCCCAGGACGATCGCCGGAAGGGAAATACCGGCGGTGATCCTCACCCCATCGCTCAGATAATGGCTATTGACGAAGCTTTTGTATTGTTTGATATAGTCCATTTTTTGTCCCTGCTTTGCCTTTCACCGGTTATTTTTTTCCGCTCAGCGTGAGTCCTTTTCGACGCGATCCTCCCCCATCTTACTTTCGCGCTTCAAATCTCCTAAAATTTGATCATGCGCGGTATTTTTTTACTGGTTTCAGCCGTTTTATCCTATTTGTCAATATGCGCTCAATCGGCTGCTTATCAATCCATCAAAGGAATCGTGCGTGATGAGCAGGCAAAACCCCTTTCAAATGTTTCCGTAACCTTGCGGAAAAGGGGAGATTCTTCTCTCGTCAAGTTGAGCGTCACGGATGCATCGGGTCATTATACCTTTGCCGATATTGCCCCGGGCAGCTATTTTATCGAAGGGTCGCACATTGGTTACGGCAACCTGCAATCGACGGCTTTTGAGCTCGGCACGGCAGGACGGACAACCGGCGCCCCCGCCGGGAACAAAGAGTTTATGGTCCCGGACATAAATCTCGTGAAGACATCGGACGGGCTGCAGGAAGTCGTAGTCACCACCCGCAAACCCATGATAGAAGTAAAAGCGGACAAGATGATCCTCAATGTCGAAGGAAGCGTCAATTCGGTGGGAGTGGACGCGCTGGAATTGTTGCGCAAATCGCCAGGGGTCATGGTAGACAAGGACAACAACCTGACTCTTAGCGGCAAGAATGGCGTGCAGGTGTACATCGACGGAAAGCCGACCCCTCTTACGGGAGCAGACCTGGCAAATTATCTTAAGACCGTACAGTCCTCTTCCATCGAAGCCATCGAGATCATCAGCAACCCATCCGCGAAATACGACGCAGCCGGGAATGCCGGGATTATCAATATCCGGCTGAAGAAGAATAAGACCTACGGCACCAACGGAACCGTCAATGCCGGCTACGATATCGGCATCTACCCGAAATACAATGCCGGGCTTTCCCTGAACCACCGCGACGGCAACCTCAATGTATACGGCAGCTATTCCTACAGCAAGGCCCGGAACGAAAGCTACATGAATATGTATCGTTTACAGGCGGATACCGTATTCAACCAGCGAAGCACCATGACCTCCCGGTTTGAAAGCCATAATTTTAAGGCGGGGCTTGACTACACGCTGAATCCGCGGAATACCATCGGGTTCATGGTCAACGGCAGCCTGTCCGACAATGCAGACGGCAATTACAGCCGTACGCCCATTTCCTATGCCCCCACCGGTACCGTGGACAAGATACTGGTCGCCAATAACCGTCTCGTCGGGAAACGGAATAATGTGAATGGCAATCTGAACTATCGCTACGCCGACACCGCCGGCAGGGAATGGACGATCGACGCGGATCACGGACAATATACCATTCGGACCAATCAGCTCCAGCCCAACTATTATTACGACCCGGCGGGCACTACCCTTACAGACAGCAATGTCTACAACCTGGTCGCACCGACCGATATAAATATCTACAGCCTCAAAAGCGACTATGAGCAAAATTTTAAAAAGGGCAGGCTTGGACTGGGCTTTAAGACTTCCTATGTCACCAGCGACAATGATTTCACCCAGTATGAATTTCTCCCCCAGGGGAAACAGATGGACACGCTGAACAGTAATTCCTTTGGCTACAAGGAGAACATCAATGCCGCCTATGCCAACTATAACCGGGCCCTGAAAGGATGGACCGTCCAGGGAGGACTGCGTGTCGAGAACACCCATGCCATCGGCCGATCCAGGGGTTACAGGCAAGTGGGCGATGGCTATACCGCCTTCGATTCGAGCTTTGACCGTAACTATACCGGGTTCTTCCCCAGCGCGGCCCTGACCTATAACAAGGACCCAAAAAGACAATGGACGCTGGCCTACAGCCGTCGCATCGACCGGCCGGCCTACCAGGACCTGAACCCCTTCGAGTTCAGATTGGACGAATACACCTTCGAGAAGGGTAACACAAACCTGAAACCCCAGTATACGAATAGCATCGGGCTCACCTACCTCTATCAATACAAACTTACCACAACGCTGAACTACAGCCACGTCAGGGATATGTTCGCTCAGCTGCTGGACACCACCGACCTCTCCAAATCCTATATCACCAAACAGAATCTCGCTACGCAGGATATTATCAGCCTCAACGTCAGCTATCCGTTCCAATACCAATGGTACAGCATGTTTAGCAACCTGAATGCCTACTATTCGAGATACAAGGCGAATTTCGGACCCGGCCGTATCATCGACCTCGACGTATATGCGTTGGTCTTCTACGCACAGAACAGCTTTCGTCTCGGCAAAGGTTGGTCGGGCGAACTGACGGGTTTCTATACCTCTCCTTCGATCTGGCAGGGAACTTTCAAAAGCAAAGAGATGTGGAGCGTGGACGGCGGATTGCAGAAGACGGTCATGAAAGGAAAGGCTACCCTGAAGGCTTCCGTCAGCGACATCTTTAAAACCATGACCTGGAAAGGTACGAGTGATTTTGCCGGCCAGCTGAATATCGCCAGCGGAGGATGGGAAAGCCGGCTGCTCAAGCTCAATTTCATCTACCGCTTTGGCAATACCCAGGTCAAGCCCACTCTCCAACATAAGACCGGCTCCGAAGAAGAGAGCAAGCGTGTGGGAAACGGCGGCGGAAGCGGCGCGGGGATGGGGAATAATTAACCTCACCCCTTCTCACCGGCCCTTCTAACCCGGGCGTTTCACGCTTAGAATTTATCCTTCGTTTAATTTCCTGATTTTCTTATTTTTACTCCTCCAAACATTCTATGTTACCCATCATCCAGGAGATCCGGCAGTTATTTGCCACCTATAGTCAGGAACCCGTCACCGGTGTCGAAAAACTTCCGCAGTCCGGAAGCAACCGGAGTTACTTCAGGCTCAGCACCAGCGGCCGGTCCTATATCGTAACCTATAACGATAATGTAAAAGAGAACAAGACCTTTATCTATTTCAGCAGGCATTTCCGGGGCTGCGGCTGCCCGGTACCTGAGATATTTTGTGTGAACGATACCTGCACGATCTATGTGCAGGAAGACTTTGCGGATACATCCCTGCTGGCCAGCCTGGAACGTCACGGCCGGAACGAATACGTATACGGGCTCTTCCGCCAGAGCCTGGAAGAACTGGCGCATATGCAGATCGCCGGTGACCGGCAGCTGGACTACGGCCAGTGTATCACTTCGAAGGAGTTCGGGAAACAGGCGATCCTAAGCGACCTGCTCTATTTTAAATATTATTTTCTGGATACCCTGCAGATCCCCTACGACAAGGAAAAACTTATTGACGACTTCGAGGCGCTGAGCACCTATCTGACCCGGGTAGACTATAAATATTTCATGTTCCGTGATTTCCAGAGCCGCAATATCATGGTGCAGGACGACAGGGTTCATTTTATCGACTTCCAGGGTGGTATGAAGGGAGCGCTGCAATACGATGTCGCCTCCATGCTGTGGCAGGCCAAGGCGGAATTGCTGGATGACTGGAAAAACGGCCTGCTGGATCACTACATGGACTGCGTGGAGAAAATCCTCGGAAAAAAGATCGACCGGCCGCGGTTTGTCAGCCAATACAATGGCTATGTCCTGATCAGGCTGCTGCAGGTACTCGGCGCTTATGGGTTCCGGGGGCTTTTCGAACGGAAGGCCCATTTCCTGACCAGCATCCCCCTGGCGCTCCGAAACCTGAAATGGTTCTTCCTCAATAAACAGGTAGGAATTGTTTTGCCGGAATTTGAACGTTTATTGGGTTTGATTGTTATGGATGAGGTGATAGACAGGTTCGAGCCTTTGCGCGCGAACGAGACAACACCGCTGATCGTGCATATCAACAGTTTCTCTTACAAGAAGGGGATTCCCGAAGATGGCAGCGGAAACGGCGGCGGCTTTGTCTTCGATTGCAGGAGCATCCTCAATCCGGGGCGGCAGGAAGAATTCAGGCCCCTCAGGGGTAGGGACAAACCGGTAAAGGACTTTCTCGAACAGCAGACATTGATGCCGGTATTTATGAATAGCGTCTATTCGATCATAGATATCGCCGTCGAAGACTATATCCGAAGAGGATTCGAAAGTCTTTCCGTCAATTTTGGATGTACCGGCGGCCAACACAGGAGCGTATATGCCGCAGATGCGCTTGTAAGGCATCTCAGGAATAAGTTCAGCGTAAAGATCGATCTGCATCACCGGGAACAGGAAGCAAAAAATTGGATCAACGGGTAAACCGGTCAGAATCACATGTATTATCTCATCTACGGTATCCTCTATACGATGTCTCTCGTGCCGATGCGGCTTTTGTATATCCTTTCGGATATTCTCGCCTTTTTCCTTTACTATTTCATCCGTTACCGGCGCGGTGTCGTTATGGGCAACCTCCTTATCGCATTCCCCGAAAAAAGCGACGAGGAACGGACCCGTATCGCCAAAAAATTTTACAGGCAGTTCGTCGACAGTTTCA
This sequence comes from Puia sp., assembly GCA_031292515.1. Classification (GTDB taxonomy): domain Bacteria; phylum Bacteroidota; class Bacteroidia; order Chitinophagales; family Chitinophagaceae; genus Puia. The sequence goes on from JARLGZ010000235.1 coordinate 78,490, forward strand.
TGGAGACGATAAAACTTCTCTCCGCCGGCAAATCCTTTATAACACGCCGCTTCGTCATAGACAACCCGGAAGTACTGGAAAGCCAGTTTCGCCGGGGACGGAAATGCCAGCTCCACCTCGGCCATACTTTTAACTGGGAGATTGCGGACGCGGCAATGCCCCTGCTAAGCTCCTTTCGATTCCTGGTCGTGTATATGCCTATAGGCAACAAAGTCTTCGACCGGCTGTTCATGAAGATCAGGGGACGGACCGGAACGGTCCTGTTGCCGGCGACCGACATGCGCAAGAAGATCCTTCCCTATCGCAATGACCGCTATCTGCTGACCCTGGTCGCAGACCAGGCGCCGGGAGGGCCCGAATATGCCTATTGGCTGAATTTTTTTGGAAAGCCTACCCCTTTCGTAAAAGCTCCTGAGAGAGGAGCCCGGATCGCCGATATTCCCGTCGTTTTCGCCCAACTCTACAGCACGCGGCGTGGACACTACCGGGCCCGGCTCGAGACCGCCGCCGACCATCCGGGTGAATTGCCCGAAGGTGAGCTGACCCGTCGTTATACCGCCTTTCTGGAACGCTGCATCCGGCAATATCCCGAAAACTACCTCTGGAGCCACAAAAGATGGAAAAGTCAATGGAAACCCGAATACAGGGACAACTGGATAGACCAGCAAGAGAATATACCCGCCTGATAAAGACCGGAATTAACAAATCCGGAGTCTCCTCTTTTATTACCTTTACCCGGACCCTTATATTTAAAACATCATGCCCGGGTTTAAAACATCATGCCCGGGGGCATGGACAATCTCATTTTGCATGTACTATCTCCTTTATGGAATTCTCTACCTGTTCTCCCTGCTACCCATGCGTATACTTTACCTGTTGTCTGATTTCATCTGCTTTCTTTTATACTATGTCTTTGGCTACCGCAAGACCGTCGTCATGAATAACCTGCTCATTGCCTTCCCGGAGAAGAGTGAAGCGGAACGCATCCGGATCGCCAGGAAATTCTACCGGAACTTCGTCGATTCGTTTATCGAAGTAGTCAAGCTCCTCTCTGCCAATGACGCCTTCCTTCAAAAGAGGTTTACCTGCGATGCAGGCGTCCTCGACGAGTTGTATAAGACCGGCAAAAGCTGCCAGCTCCACCTCGGCCATACCTTTAACTGGGAATGGGGACAACTCGTTCTGACGCGGTTGACCCGGTACCAGATCCTGGTTGTCTATATGCCGATCAGCAACGCCTTCTTCGAGAAATTGTTCCTGCGGCTTCGCACCCGTAACGGAAATGTATTTTTGCCGGCGACGAATATGCGCAATTCCATGGCGCCTTACCTCGGCAGGCAATATCTCCTGGGATTGGTTGCAGACCAGAACCCGGGCGGTCCGGAATATGCATACTGGCTCAATTTCTTTGGCCGCCCCACCCCCTTTGTTCCCGGGCCCGAAAATGGCGCCCGCGCCAGCCAGCTGCCGGTGGCCTTCGCCTGCATAGAAAAGCCCCGGCGCGGGTATTATCATGCTACCGTAAGCATCGGAGCCGAGGACGCATCCACCCTTCCGCAAGGGGAAATAACCCGCCGCTATGTACGTTATCTCGAATCGGTCATCCGTCGAAACCCGGACATGTATCTTTGGACCCATAAGCGTTGGAAACACTCCTGGAAAAAAGAATATGCCGGAAACGTATCCTGGATTGACGAAATGCCATTAAACGCGGTCGAATAAGCCTTCATCTGGGACCGCCCGGTTCATCATGACCGCGTATCCGCCATACCTGCCAAATAATTAACATGAAAGGCTTTGAAACTCAAAAAAATGAAAATAAATTTATCTTCCGGCTATTTTGTGCAGGACACACACCGTTGAAAGACGGTAATCCCTAATCAGCAGCCCCTTGAAAAATAGGACTTTATTGGTTGATCCGGCCCGTTAAACCACCTGTTAACAGCCTAAACCTTAACCAATGAACGAATACAAGACTGCTGTAGCTTTGGTAGATGATCATATCCTTCTCCGCAAGGGTCTTGCGAGCCTGATTCGCAGTTTCGGCCCCTATATGATCCTTTTCGAAGCCCGGGATGGCAAAGATCTCATTAACAAGATCAATCCCCGCTTTCCACCCGACATCGTTTTGCTGGATGTCAACATGCCCGGAATGGACGGATACTCGACAGCCCTTTGGCTGAAACGGAACTACCCGGATGTCAAAGTCCTTGCCGTGTCGATGTTCGATAACGAGAACTCCATCGTCCGTATGCTGAAGAACGGCGCCAAAGGGTATGTACTGAAAGATGCGGAACCCTCCGAATTGAATATGGCATTGGACTCGCTCGCGCAGAAGGGGTTCTATTATTCGGAAAAAGTGACCGGCAAACTGATCCATATGATCAACAACCTCAACGAACCTGAACAAAGACTGCGCAACCTGGTGACCCTGAATGAAAGGGAGATCGAATTCTTAAAGAGAGCATGCACGGAAATGACCTATAAGGAGATTGCGGAAAAGATGTGTCTGAGTCCCAGGACCATCGACGGCTACCGGGATCTTCTTTTCGAAAAACTAAAAGTCAGAACCCGGGTAGGGCTGGTATTATATGCCATCAAAAACGGGGTCGTCTCTTTCTGATTATCAGTATCTGCCCGATTCGCGTCTCTTTGGTTCGCGCCGCTTCGCGTCCATTAGCGTTTCCTCACTTCGCGCCCATTCGTGTCAATCAGTTGGCGCTTACCGGATGCTCGATGTCGATACCGGGTTGTTCCTTTATCCGGGCCCAGCCGCCCGACACATTCCGGATATTGTGTATACCCTGGCGTTTGATCAGCGAGGCGGCGATAACGCTACGATAACCGCCCCCGCAGTATAGATAGATATTCTGATGGTCTTCGAAATTGGCCATGCTCCCCGGGTCTTTTAAATCCTGGAGCGGGATATTCACTGCCTCACGTACATGCCCATCGGCAAATTCAGTCTCCCGGCGAACATCCACCACTACGAGATTATCGTCAAAAGGCAGATCCATCGCGAGCTCATCGGCTTCCACATCGATGATCAGATCGATAGGCTCCCCGGACGCCTTCCATTTTTCAAACCCTCCTTCCAGGAACCCCCTCATTTTGTCAAAGCCCACTCTGGCCAATCTTATGACGCTTTCTTTTTCCAGCCCTGCTTCGGTGATCAGCACGATGGGTTTATCGAAAGATATCAGGCTGCCGGCCCATTCCGCAAACCTTCCGTCCAACCCGATGTTTATAGAACCCGGGACGAAACCCTGCAGGAAGACATCCTGGTTTCGCGTATCCAGCAAAACGGCGTCCTCCCGGATCAATTCTTTGAACGCATCCGGGTCGAGCTCTTTCATACCGGCTTCGAGCACCTCATCCAGGCTCTCATATCCTTCTTTATTTATCCGCGCATTGATGGGAAAATAATGCGGAGGGGCATCGAGATTATTGGTGACCGCTTTGACAAAATCTTCCTTTGAAGCCGCCCGCAAGGCATAGTTCTGCTCCCTCTCGATCCCGATCTTACTAAATGTATCCGGCCCCAGATTCTTGCCGCAACTGCTGCCGGCTCCATGAGCCGGGTAAACAAGGGTATCGTCCGGTAGAGAGAGAATCTTGCTCTGCAGGGAATCATACAAGAGACCCGCTAACTGCTCTTTGCTCAGGTTGCCGCTGCTAAGATCCGGCCTGCCAACATCGCCTACGAACAAGGTGTCGCCGGTGAAGACGGCGTAAGGCTTGCCATCCGCATCCTTCACCAGGTAGCAGGACGATTCCAGGGTATGGCCCGGGGTATGAAGCACTTCTATCCGAATGTCCCCTAATGGAAAGCTTTCGCCGTCCGAAGCCTTGTGTATGGCAAAATTTGTTTCCGTGCCGGGTCCGAATATGATAGGCGCCTTGGTTGCCTTTGCAAGATCCAGGTGTCCGCTTACAAAATCTGCATGAAAATGAGTTTCGAATATATACCTGATAACGGCCTTTCTTTCCGCCGCAAGGCGGATATAACTATCGATATCGCGCAAAGGATCGATTATAGCAGCCTCTCCTTGACTCTCAATGTAATAGGCAGCCTCACTCAAACAGCCGGTATAAAGTTGCTGAATATACATACGGTTGATTTTGTGCAAAGTTAGGCAATCTTATGAGACCGGGAGATACCCTGTCCTGCAGGAGTGTTAAACCCGCTAATCGATCAGTTGATCTACACACTTCATGATATCAGCCAGTCTCTCATGGTTGATGATATAGTAGATAAACTTACCGTCACGCTGGGTTTTGACGATTCCTGCCCTGCGTAAGATAGCGAGATGCTGAGAGGCGACAGATTGTTCCAACCGGAGGTGGACATAGATCTCTGTCACGGTGAGTCTTTTGTTTTCATCCAGTAACCGGATGATCTGCTGACGAAGCTTGTGATTCAAAGCCCTTAAAATCAAGGCGCCCTTTTTCAGATTGAGGAAATCCACTTTTACAGGAGTTCCTTCGGAACCCTCTGCGTTCACAACCATCCAGTAATTATTGTTCATCGTTAAGCTCATGAGCGATTACCATTTTTTGAATTTCAACAAGATACAAGATAAGGCAAAGCAAATTTAATCCCTAATGCCCAAATAAAACATGATAGTTATCTTAAAATGATAATATGGTCATTTTCTGTTATGAGTGTAGAATTCTTTGGTATAAGCGGGTTCGCAATAAATCGTATCGGCGAATTCGCCCTGTAAATATAACTTAAAAGATAAAATTCCGAGATGTCCTGCATGATATCTTATTTGTACAAAATGCGCGCGAATAGACTGGATTACTAGTTTACACTTATCGCTGCCTCCTCCAAAAAATGACACCTCTCCTTGCTCCAGCCATTCATCGAAAGACCCTTTTTCAACGGTCATAGCCTTCGGGAGCATACGGGTTACCCCGTCAGTTTGATAGACTGCTGTGAACACGTCCATACGACGGGCATCGATCATCGGACATAACAGACCCGTCCATTCCGGCAGCTGCTCCATCGCGGCCAATGCCATCACCCTCAACGTGTTTGCAGCGATCAGGGGAATTTGCAAAGCATAGCACAAACCCTTTGCTGTAGCCATTCCTACGCGCAAACCGGTGTAGGACCCGGGGCCGCCGGTAACAGCCACCGCCTCCAGATCACTGAGATTATACCCAGTTTCCCTCATCATCTTTCCGATGGCCGGTTGCAACCAGGCGGCATGATCTTTTTGCTCGTCGTGCTGAAAAAGAGCGAGCGTTTCTCCCTCTCTCGAAAGGCAAATTCCAGCGGTCTCCGTTGCAGTATCAATGTTTAAAATCAAGGCCATCGGTCTCAAAAAATTTTAACGAAGTTTTAATCTTATCGCTCAATCTTTAATCTCATTTTAATAATCGATCCTCATTTTCAGCGCTTCCTCTTTTAACAAATCAGACAATTTATAACACGGATCCGTTGCCCCCATCGCAATAAGTAAAGAATAAATATTGCTCAACCCAATGATAGACGCCCATTCAAAAGGGCCATACGGATAGTGAGTGCCGAGCCTCATGGCCGTATCGATGGACTCCCGGGCACTCACGCCTTCCTGAAGCGTATAGTAAGCCTCGTTGATGATCGTCGCCAGGATGCGTGGGCTGACCATTCCAGGCAGGTCGGCAACTGCAAGATAACGCCAGCACAAGCGGTCCAACACACCTGCCGCCTCTTTTTCGGCATCAGCCGGAAATACCAATTCGCAGATCTTCCTCTCCAGGAAACCCGGCCATGCATTAATGCGTATAAAAGGCCGGCCAATCTCTTCCAATGTATGGACCACCGAATTTATAAAAACTGGCTTGGGAAGCAAGTCTGAAAGACGCAGGATGCGCCGCTTGTCCATCTTGAAGGAGAGATCAAAATAAGCGATCGCATCGGTGTGCCCGGACAAAGCGTCCACCGAATCCTCCCAGGCGATCAGGATCCCGGTACCCGCAACCCGGTTTTCCAACGCCCTTCTCCCCGATTGATCCGCTAACGCCGCGATTTTCATGCTGCAAGCTACGGAATTACCAAATGAGGCGGTCTCATCGGCGATTACCTATATTTGCGCATGCAAAAGAAGATCATCCAAACTGATAACGCGCCCGCCCCCATCGGGCCCTATAACCAGGCCGTCCAGGCAGGCAACCTCCTGTTTATCTCCGGACAAGTCGCGATCAACCCGGCAACGGGCGCCGTCGATGCGACGGATACCATCGGGGAAACACACCAGGTGATGCATAACCTCAAAGCCATTCTCTCCCAGGCAGGCCTGGATTTTGGCAACGTGGTGAAAACTACTATCTTTTTGACGGACATGAGCCTCTTCGCCACCGTAAATGAAGTGTACGGGAAGTACTTTTCCGGGGATTTCCCTGCCCGTGAAACGGTAGCCGTAAAGGGTCTGCCCAAAAACGTCAATGTGGAGATCAGTATGATCGCCGTACTGCCCTGAACAGGAATCCGCGTCGCTTTTACCGGATGGCGCCGGATTGCCTTATTTTATTACGTTCAGCTTCCTGCCGACTTTTGTAAAGGCTGCAATCGCCTTATCCAGGTGATGCTCCTCATGCGCCGCGCTGAGCTGCACCCGGATTCTTGCCAATCCTTTGGCCACCACGGGATAAAAGAAACCGATCACATATACCCCTTCTTCCAGCAGCGCGGCTGCAAACTGTTGCGCGATCACTGCATCATACAACATGATGGGAACGATAGGATGATCGACGGCCTTGATGTCAAAACCAGCCTCTCCCATTTTACGACGGAAATATTTTGTGTTGGCCTCCAATTTGTCCCGCAGGGTCGTCGTCTCGCTCAGCATATCGAGCACGACGATCGAGGCGCCCGCTATGGAAGGCGCCAGCGTATTTGAAAAAAGATAGGGGCGGGAACGCTGCCGGAGCATTTCTATAATCTCCTTTCTGCCCGAGGTGAAACCGCCGCTCGCTCCGCCGAGTGCTTTTCCAAGCGTTCCGGTAATGAGATCGATCCTGCCCATAACGCCCCGGTATTCGTGGGTTCCCCGACCGGTCTTACCCAGGAAACCGGAAGAATGACATTCGTCGGATAGTACAATGGCATCATACCGGTCGGCGAGATCGCAGATCTTGTCCAATTGTGCGATGGTCCCGTCCATACTGAATGAGCCGTCTGTTACAATGATGCGATTGCGAAGCGACTGGCTCTCCTTCAGCTTCACCTCCAGGTCAGCCATATTATTGTGTTCATACCGCAGGCGCTGAGCCTTGCAAAGCCTGACCCCGTCAATAATCGAGGCATGATTCAACGCATCGGAAATAATGGCGTCCTGCTCGTTGAATAAAGGCTCGAAAACACCCCCGTTGGCATCGAAAGCCGCCGCATACAGGATCGTATCCTCCGTCCCGAGAAAGGAAGCCAGTTTTTGTTCCAGCTCCTTATGGATATCCTGGGTGCCGCAGATAAACCGCACGCTGCTCATTCCGTAGCCATGCGTTTCTATGGCCTTGTGAGCCGCTTCAATGACAGCGGGATGGGAAGAAAGACCCAGATAGTTATTGGCGCAAAAATTCAGCACCTTTTTATGCCCTTTCCCGGCCATCCCCGATCCGGAGCCATTACCGGGATCCGGGATCATCACCTCGATCTCCGCACCCTGGGCGCTGGTAATAATACGTTCCGTCTTCATCAACCCCGCCTTCCCGATCTCCCCCAACTCGGCAGCAATACGTTCGACAAATTTTTTATTCATAGAATTTTTTTAAAGGATTAAAGGTAAGCAGTTCATATAAAAAAAGTCTATAGTCCGGGTGCAACGTTTTTTAACCCCCGTTGTCATTAACCCGGGTCTTTTGCCACCGGCGGCCGCATCCAAATTTTTCGGAGCCCGTAACTTTTTTTATAGTAACTTCGTCAAACCGAGAGTAATAAAGTTCTCATGAACCCAAAAGCCTACACCCGCTTGTTGATTTTGGTGCTGGTAGCTTCTATCAGTTGTATGCTCTTTGCCTATTCCCGGTCTACCTCTACGGTGAAAGAACAGGATTGTCCCGACAATGACAAATGCTGCGAACAGCAAAAGGCCCACACCGATTTTATCTTTTGGGAATCGCTATCACGCAACTTATTGTCTGCCAATCGTTAAAAGACCACTTCTTAAAAAGATTTGTTTCTCCCTTCCTGTAACATTTTGTAACGCCTGTTCGTCTTACCTACGGAGAATTACCCGTTGCTGTTTATGACTGAAAAAGAATACAATGATTGTGTTACGAACTATGCGGATAAGGTCTATCGATTTATCCTGAAAAGTCTCAGGCACGAAGAAGATGCCCGTGACGTCGTCCAGACGTCTTATGAGAAATTGTGGCGCAGCCGCGACGAGGTAGCGGTGGGAAAAGGCAAGTCCTACCTCTTTACAGTAGCCTATCACCAGATGATCGATCATCTGCGTAAATCAAAAAGGATGGTCCTGCGCGCAGAATTAAGAGAAGAGACGCTCATCGCCGATCATGGCGTTCACAACCTCAAAAAAGTATTGGAAGTGGCCTTATTCCGGCTCACCGAAAGACAACGCTCCCTGGTTTTGTTAAAAGATTATGAAGGATATTCGTATGACGAAATCGGGCAGATCACCGGTCTAAATGAAAGCCAGGTAAAAGTGTACCTGCACCGCGCCCGGATACAGTTGAAAAATTATTTGGTAAAACCCGAAAACGTACGCTGAATCGATGATCACACGCAATAACTATGAGGAGTTCTTTCTTCTGTATATCGACAACGAACTGTCGGACGCAGAAAGGGAGACCGTGGAACGATTCGTTCGCGATAACCCGGATCTGGAAGCGGAACTCGACCAATTCAGGCAGTCAGTTCTCCGACCCGGAGACGATCTGTTCTTCACCGGCAAGGAATCCCTGCTACGGGATTCGACGCTCCCGCAAAATGAACGGACCAGCGCCCTCTTACGCGGCGAACTGCCCGTATGGGCCGGAGAGAGCTTATTCATCGATGAAGAGAATTATCCCACTTATCTTTTATCCTACCTGGATAATGAGCTGGATGAAGACAGCCGTAAAATTGTAGAAGACCACGTGAGGCGGCACCCGCGCCTCGAAGAAGAGCTGGCCCTGCTGAAACAGACCCGTCCCGAACCCGATCTTTCAATTGTATTTGCGGGAAAAGAGCTGTTATACAAATTGCAATACAGCAAAAGGGGGATCATCCTGTCCTGGTCCAGGATAGCGGCGGCAGTCCTGCTGCTGATAACGGCTCTGCTCCTCTTCGACAAGAAAACGCATAGATCCCGTGAACAGTCTGTTTCAAAAGGATCTTTTCCAAATAAAAAAAACGTTCAAAAAGATCAGCCTTCTGTAACACCTGTCGCGACTGATCCGTTATACAATAAGAAAGACAGCACGGCATTGGCAAGCGGAAAAATGTCCCCGGCGAAGCAGGACGCCGAAACACCCAAAGCTGTGATGTCTCCCGAAAACACCGACAAAAACAGGCAGGAGGTAACCCGGACGGGGGCAGTCAGAGCCGCCGCAGACAGGACGGGCGGCAACAGATACGACCATCCGGAACCGGCTGGTAGGAGGACGCTCCGGAATGTCCTCGCGAACAATACATCCCGAAACCGGAGACCTGATCAAATGCAGGATCCGGATAAAAACAGGATGCCTGACCAAAATTACACGAATATCCATCGTACGATCAGCGCCCCGGACCTTGTATCGCCTGCCGTTCAGGCTGTCCAGACGACAAATCCGCCTCCCCTCCTACGCGAGACGGCTGTCTCCGGGACCAGGGATAATTCGGTCGTAATGGCCCGTGAGGGGATTCCCATCGAAGACCCTTCGGCTATCAGAAAAAACAAAATGCGCGGTCTCTTCAGAAAAGTCACGCGGATCCTGGAAAGAACTACCAGTGCTGACAATGACAATGACAAGCATGGGGTGCTGATCGGAAGTTTCCAGGTAGCATTATAAATCATCATCTTTAAAAAGGACAATATGTTTCGCCAATTTTTACTGCTGGCAGGATTATGCATGGGATTATCGGGCTGGGCTCAAAACGATACGACCCGGACAGGCACGGCAAAGACTGATCCCGACACGCTGCGGATCGGTAACCTGATCATCGTCAGGAACGGGAAGGGAGCGTCCGATGGAAAACAGGGAGGAGCGGATACCGGCAGGCAGATCACCCCGATCCACAGACACCACAGGGATTATAAGCCCTCGAATGTCAGCACCAACTGGATCATCCTCGACCTGGGCTTCGCCAACTACAATGACCGGACGAATTATTCATCGGCGGCCGCGCAACAATTTGCGCCGGGTTCGTCTGCCGACTGGTTCCACCTGCGCAATGGAAAATCCATAGACGTGAACATCTGGTTTTTTATGCAGAAAAGGAACCTGATAAAACACGTTTTGAACCTGAAATATGGGCTGGGCCTGGAATTGAATAACTATCGCTATACGAGCGATATAAAATTCCTGAAGGATCCGACAGAGGTGATCATGGACACGATCCATTTCAGTAAGAATAAACTGGCAACCGACTATCTCACCGTTCCGGTGATGCTGAATGTCAATTTCACCCCGCACCGCAGAGAGGCCATCGGACTAAGTCTCGGCGCCAGCATCGGATACCTCTATTCTTCCCGCCAAAAGGTCAAAAGCCATCAGACCGGGAAACAAAAGACCTTCGACGACTTCGACCTGTATCCCTGGAAGATATCCTATATCGGAGAACTACAGCTGGGTCCGGTCAGATTGTATGGTTCCTACGCGACGAAGAGCATATTCGATAGAGGTCTTAACCAGACGCCTTATACGGTAGGCATACGTTTTAGTAACTGGTAATCGGGCCCGGGTTGATAAAGCCCCGTTAAAATTTTCCACATAAGAAATAAACTTCCGGCCGATCCCGTTGTCAAAGGACGCAAACCCGGGAGGACTATGACAAAGAAGATCTTGTGCTGCAGCTTATTGGCGATTTGTCTGTTAGGATTCAAAGATGCTCACGAGCGCACTGTGCGTAGACGACTCTTCAACAGGACACTGGACGGCGAGGTCTCCATCCTGGTCATCAAATCCACCTATGAATTACAGGTCTATGATAAAGATGGATGGTATGCTACCTACCCGGCCGTATTCGGCAGCAAATCCCAGGAAGACAAAATGATGCAGGGAGATCGGCTGACCCCGGAAGGCACCTTCCATATCGTCTCAAAAAGACCCCATGAAAAATGGGATAAGATCATGCTGATCGACTATCCCACAAAAGCCGATATCGCTAAATTTCAGGACCGCAAAGCCAGGGGGATTATCCCGAAGGATGCGAAGATCGGGGACGGGATTGCCATACATGGCACCTGGCCTCACGACGACAATGCCGTGGACGCTTTCCAGAACTGGACCAACGGCTGCATCTCCCTCAAAAGGGAAGATATCGACGAACTCTACGATATGACGCCTGTTGGAACCAAGGTCGTCATACGGCGCTGACCGCCGCATATCCCCTTACCGGCCGCCGCCATCCATCCTCCGATAAAACGGGGGCATCGTCTCCTAAAAAGGGGAATCGCCTCAGCTCTTTTATTGAAAAGGCTGCCGTAGAAACCGGCAGCCTTCTTCATTGGTATGCTTCTTTAAATTGTCAGTAGTTCTTTTGTCAGTAATTCTTAATAGGAATCACGCCCGGTCTTTATAACTTTCCGGTCTTGATCTCCTCGACTACGGCCGGGTCGAGCAAGGTACTCGTATCCCCCAGATTCGAGGTCTCTCCTTCCGCGATCTTCCGTAAGATCCTGCGCATGATCTTGCCGCTACGCGTCTTGGGCAGACCGCTTACAAACTGGATCTTATCCGGTTTGGCGATCGCGCCGATAATACGGGCCACGGTTTGCACAATATCTTTACGGGTAAGCTCGTCGTTGCTTTTATTGCCGCTAAAGATCACATAAGCGTAGATACCCTGACCCTTTATCTCATGCGGATAACCTACCACGGCACTTTCGACAACGCCTGTGTGCATGTTGATGGCATTCTCTACCTCGGCCGTCCCGATACGGTGACCACTCACATTCAGCACGTCATCCACGCGACCCGTGATCCGGTAATTGCCGGATTCGTCACGCAAGGCGCCGTCGCCGGTAAAATAGAGTTGGGGATAAGTCGCAAAATAATTCTGTCGACAGCGCTCGTGATCGCCGTAAGTCGTACGGATGATGCCCGGCCAGGGAAATTTAATACAGAGGTTCCCCCCCACGCTATTACCCTTTACCTCTTCTCCTTTTTCGTCGACCAGCAGCGGCTGAATGCCCGGCAGGGGCAGGGTGGCATGAGCCGGTTTCTCCGGGGTGACACCCGCCAGGTTCGATATAAGGATTCCTCCGGTCTCCGTCTGCCACCAGGTATCTACGATCGGACAGCGTCCTTTCCCGATATGGTCGTGATACCAATGCCAGGCTTCCTCGTTGATGGGCTCGCCGACGGTGCCCAATACACGAAGGGAATCCAGGTTCTTATTTTTCACGAAATCCAGGCCAAAACCCATCAAACTACGGATAGCCGTAGGCGCCGTATAGAGGATGTTGACCTTGAATTTGTCGACCACATCCCAAAACCGGCCGGCATCGGGATAGGTAGGAATACCTTCGAACAGCACGCTTGTAGCGCCCGCGCTCAGGGGACCATACACAATATAGCTATGACCGGTAATCCATCCGATATCCGCAGTACAGAAATAGACTTCCCCCGGCTGGTATTGAAATACATTTACGAAGGAATAGTTGGCATAGACCATATATCCCCCGCAGCTATGCACCACCCCCTTCGGCTTGCCCGTGGAACCGGAAGTGTAAAGGATGAACAACATGTCCTCTGCGTCCATCGACTCGGCAGGACAAGGCGGGTTGCCCTGGGTCTCCACTTTTTTTATCTCGTCTTCCCACCAGAGGTCACGGCCTTTTATCATACTCACGGGAACGCGGGTGCGGGTGAGGACGATGACTCTCTTTACCGATGGGCAACGGACCAGCGCATCGTCTATCACCGACTTCAAAGGGATCTCCTTATTGCCGCGAAAAGCGCCGTCGGCCGTAATGACCAGGCTGCATTGCGCGTCCAGTATCCTGTCGGCAATGCTTTGCGCGGAGAACCCGCCGAATACGACCGAATGTACGGCCCCGATCCGGGCGCAGGCCAGCACGGCAATGGCCAGTTCAGGCACCATCGGCATATAGATACAGATACGATCGCCTTTCCTGACGCCGTTGTTTTTTAGCACGTTTGCAAACTGGCAGACTTTGAAATGCAGCTCCTTGTAAGACAATACCCGGTAATTTTCTTCAGGGTCGTTGGGCTCCCAGATGATCGCCGGCTGATCCCCCCGCTCCTTCAAATGTCTGTCAAGGCAATTTTCCGTGATGTTCAGTTTTGCCCCGGAAAACCATTTCACGGAGGGCTCTGAAAAATTCCAGTCAAGCACCCGGTCCCATTTGCGGTGCCATAAAAAATTCCCGGCGATCTCTTCCCAAAAACCCTCGGGATCCTCCACGCTCTTTTTGTAGACGGACTGGTACTCTTCTAACGACTTGATCTGGTAAGGATAATCCATAAAACAATGACGACTTTTTAATAGATTTTAATAGACAATAAATGCTGACTTAGGCTGAATTTATTTAAAATACAGGGCGCTTATCATACGCGGCCGATCGGCAATACGGTTCTTCCATACATTTCATTCAGCAGGTTCGCCACGCCCGTATAGATTGCCGAGGCGCCGCAAACGATGCCTTCATAACCGGCTAAATGTTTGATCCCCGCGTTCCCTGTCAAATCGCCCGCGGCCAGTAAAAAAAACAGGATCGTCAGGGATGCAAAGACAAATTGCAGGGCACGATTCAGCTTCAGCGTACCGAAAAAAAGCAGGAATGTGAAGATTCCCCAGAAAATAAGATAGGCAGCCATCCCCGTCTCTGAAGCAGCGGGTATCCAACCCAATTTTGGCATAACGATCAGTCCCACCAGGGACAGCCAGAAAAAACCGTATGATGTAAAAGCTGTCAAACCAAAAGTATTGTTCTTTTTGGCTTCCAGTATTCCGGCAACTACCTGTGCGAGGCCGCCGTAAAAGATGCCCATTGCGAGGATCATGGCATTCATTTCAAAAAAACCGGCGTTGTGAAAGTTCAATAAGACGGTGGTCATGCCGAACGCGCAAAGACCGAGTGGGGCAGGATTGGCTGTGCCATCCTTTATCGGAGCAATCGTTGTCTGAGTCATAAAAAGATCAGGTTAACTGGTTTAAGGATACAATTTTAGTTCATTTTATGATATCTGGTATATAGAATATTTTGCCGCTATCAGAGATGAACAAAAATGATAATCTGACCGGGTAAAAAAATCCGGGGGATTCACCTAAATTCGCCGGGTAAATCAGCAGCATGTCCATTGAAGTAAAGGATCTTGTAAAGATCTACGGCGAGCAAAAAGCGGTAGATACTATTTCTTTCAAGGTCGGCAAAGGAGAGATCGTCGGATTCCTGGGTCCCAACGGAGCCGGGAAGTCTACGACCATGAAGATCATCACCGGCTATCTCCGGCAGGATGGGGGCGAGGTTTCCGTTTGCGGCATTCCTGTAAATGACCAGGCCACGGAAACCAAAAAAAAGATTGGCTACCTCCCGGAAGCCAACCCCCTGTACTATGACATGTACGTGCGGGAATATCTGGCTTTTATTGCCGCGGTGCATAGACTGGATAACCGGAAAGACCGGATCGAAGAGTCCATCCGCAGAGTGGGCCTCACCCTTGAAAGCAGGAAGAAGCTGGGACAACTGTCGAAGGGATATAAGCAGCGGGCGGGGCTGGCCGCCGCCCTCGTGCATGATCCCGAGGTATTGATCCTCGACGAACCCACCACCGGTCTTGACCCGAACCAGATCCTGGAGATCCGGGAAGTCATCCGGGATCTCGGCCGCAATAAGACCGTTCTTTTCTCCTCTCACATTCTGCAGGAAGTAGAAGCGGTATGCGACAGGGTGGTCATCATCAACAAGGGCCGGCTCGTGGCGGACAGTTCGCTGGACGATCTCCGCCGCACCGACAGCAATATCATAAAAGTTCATTTTAAGGAATCCGTGCACAGACAGCAGCTTGAGGCCCTGGAAGGAGTCAGATCCGTCAACAATACGGATTCCTGCCACTGGGAACTGGAGAGCGGGGATCCGGGCGGCGTAAAAAAACAATTGCTGGAGCTGGCTTTGCAAAACAACCTGAACATTGTTTCTTTGCAAAGCGAAGAGAAAAGCCTGGAAGACAGCTTCCGGCGGCTTACAAATGGTCAATAGACCTTCTAGTCAACAGATCTTTTTACAAATACAACTACAAACAATTATGAGCTACATCGCCGACATTCATGCAAGACAGATTTTAGACAGTCGTGGAAACCCGACAGTGGAAGTGGACGTCATCACCGAAAACGGTCACCGTGGCCGTGCTGCCGTGCCGAGCGGCGCTTCGACCGGTATTCATGAAGCCGTGGAATTACGCGACGGAGATAAAAGCACTTATGGCGGGAAGGGCGTATTGAAAGCAGTCAACAATGTGAACGATATCATAGCCGACCAGCTGATCGGGTTCCCTGTTAATGAACAGGCAGCCATCGACAGCAAGCTGATCGAGATGGACGGCACGGAGAACAAGGGCAAATTAGGCGCAAATGCCCTGCTGGCGGTCTCCATGGCTTCAGCCAAAGCAGCCGCCCTGGAGAGCAAACTGCCGTTATACCGTTATCTCGGAGGCGTCAATGCGACCGTATTGCCAATGCCCCTGATGAATATCCTGAATGGAGGCGTACACGCGGACAACAAAATCGACTACCAGGAGTATATGATCGTACCGGTTGGCGCCGAAACCTTCAGCGAAGGTCTGCGCTGGGGCGTGGAAGTCTTCCACCAGCTGAAATCGGTCTTAAAGAAGAAAGGTTACAGCACCAATGTAGGCGATGAGGGTGGATTCGCACCGGATATCCAGAGTAACGAAGAAGCCATCGAAACAGTATTGCAGGCCATTGAGGCTTCCGGCTATAAAGTTGGCAGCCAGATCGCCATTGCCCTCGACGCGGCCAGCAGCGAAATGTTCAAAAATGACAAGTACAAGTTCTATAAGAGCAGCGGCAAAGAGCTCAGCAGTGACCAGATGGTAGCCTATTGGACGGAATGGGTCAATAAATACCCCATTATCTCCATCGAGGATGGCATGGCGGAAGAAGACTGGGATGGCTGGAAAAAACTGACCGACGCAATCGGCCACAAGGTTCAGCTGGTAGGGGATGACCTGTTCGTGACCAATACCAGGATCCTCCAGAGAGGTCTCGATAACGGTATTGCCAACAGCATCCTGATAAAAGTGAACCAGATCGGAACGATCACGGAGACCATAAATGCTGTACAACTGGCTCAGACACACGGATATACGACTATCATGAGCCACCGTAGCGGCGAGACGGAAGATACCACCATCGCCGACCTGGCAGTCGCCCTTAACTGTGGACAGATCAAGACCGGGAGCGCTTCGCGTACGGATCGCCTGGCCAAATACAACCAGCTGCTTCGTATCGAAGAAGAGCTCGGCGACAACGCGATCTATCCGAAAGGAAGGATAAAATTCAGGAAATAGAGAGAAAACCGCCCGATTTGGGCATAGTTGATAATTAGCAGTTGGCAGTTTGAAAGATTTAATTAATTTTAAACTGCCGACTGTTTCTTTTTACATACCTGATTGACCGACTGAATGGAGGATAAAATGAGATTACTGGACCGCATACCATCCTGGCTAAAGAACAAATACGTGCTGACAGCCCTGTGCTTTGCCGTCTGGATGGTGTTTTTCGATGACCGTGATCTGATTACCACCCATTTCAGACAGCCCGGGGAGTTAAAAAAGCTTGAGCAAAGTAAAAAGTATTACGAAGAGCAGATCTCCGCCACAAGCAAGGAACTCGAACAATTGAAATCAGACCCGGCAATACTCGAGAAATATGCCAGGGAGAAATACCTGATGAAACGGGATAACGAAGATCTTTTCCTGGTACGCAACAAATAATGCCTGCAACGAATGCCTGCATCAGCCCCTGAGAGCCAGCCCCTTACCTTTGAAGAGCAGAAACCTTGATCGTCAGATTAACGTGAGATTAATTTAACCGTTAATTTACCCCGCAAACAATAAAACTACCCAATACCCCGTTTTTATAACGGACGTTTCAGGTTTTTTTCGCTTTGGACAATTTAGGACATTAAATGGTTTTGCCTATGACACTCTTTACACCGGAGGATCTTTTGCTGTATTTGTACAAAGAGTCTTCCTCAGAATTGACGATTGCTATCGATATGGCTTTACGGGAAGACTGGACCCTGCGCGAGAAGCTGCAGGAGATACAATCCTCCGTCGACGGGCTGGAGAAGATCACCGTCGCTCCTCGCATGGAAGTGATTTTGAAGGTGATGCAATACGCCCGGGAGACAGCCGTCGAATCTATTCAACATCATCCCTGATCTGAGATACCCTCCCCGATCTGAGATATTACGCTACATTTGCGGTCACTGAAATACGCTCAGATGACCAGAAAAGAACGGTTTTCATTTGTTCTCACCTATTTTCAGGAACACACCCCGAACGCAGAAACGGAGCTATTCTACGACAGCCCCTATCAGCTGCTGGTGGCAGTTATCTTATCCGCACAATGCACCGATAAAAGGATCAATATGACAACCCCCGCCATTTTTGAGCGGTATCCTGACCCCCAATCTCTATCAAAAGCCAGCTTCGATGAATTATTTCCTCTTATTAAGAGCATTTCCTATCCCAATAACAAGACCCGCCACCTGATCGGTATGGCTTCCATGCTGGTGCAGAAATTTGGCGGAGAAGTTCCCCTGTCCGTAGACGAGCTGGTACAATTGCCAGGGGTCGGAAGAAAAACGGCCAACGTGATCACATCCGTCGTCGATAAGCAGCCCAATATGGCCGTCGATACCCATGTATTCCGCGTATCGGCACGCATCGGCCTGACCCTGAACGCAAGAACGCCGCTGGCGACCGAAAAACAGCTTATCAGCTTCATTCCCCCCTCCCTCATCCATATCGCTCACCATTGGCTGATCCTGCACGGACGCTATACCTGTGTCGCCCGCAACCCCAAATGCGACCAGTGCGGCCTTCGACCTGCCTGCAAGTACTATGCGAATCTTGTGAAACAGGCTAAGTGACTTTTATCTACCTGCCTGTAGCCAGCCTATATGCCCGTGATCAGCGTGGAAGTTCTGATTGCCATGATTAAAGCTTTATAACGCAGCACGTCTTAGCCCTTGTCGCTACGCCGCTGGTCCTCGGCCACCGGCTGGTCCCTAAGATAGCGAAAGCGTGCCTGTGGGCCTGCGGAGGCGGCTCCGCTTCTTTACTGCCTTCTTAGACTTGGAAGGTTCGCTGGTCCCCTCCCCATCCACCCCCATCGCCTTATAAATCGTCTCCTGGATCCTGCCCCGGATACGCAGGTCCGAGAGCCGAAGGTTCGTTCCGCCAAACGGGTTGACCCGGTTGGACAAAAAGATAAAGACGAGATCGTATTTCGGATCCACCCATACGCAGGTGCCGGTGAAACCCGTATGACCAAAAGTCTCCGGCGAGGCGGAAAGACAGGGATAAGGCTCCTTCCGGGTGGCATTATCCTTTTCCGGTTTGTCGAAACCGATGCCCCGGCGGCTGATATCACTATGATAGGCGGTGAAATAGTCGATCGTCTGCTTTTTGAGAAAATCCACCCCGTTCATGGAACCGCCGTTCAGCAGCATCTGTTCCAGCACCGCCAGGTCATACGCATCGCTGAAAAGACCGGCATGACCCGATACCTCGCCAAACATAGCGGCGCCCGGATCATGCACGTCTCCCCACAGCAACTGCTTCCTGAACACGGGCTCGTTTTCGGTAGGTGCGATGCGGGCGAGCGGAAACCGCTCCCGGGGTCTGAAACCGGTACTGGTCATCCCCAATGGATCATAGAAGGTCTTCTTCACATATTGATCCAACGACTGTCCGGTGATCGCCTCCACGACCCGGGCCATGAAGATAAAATCGTTGTCGCTATAGACATACTTCCTCGGCCCCACCTCGCTCTGCAGGATCCTGAGATTGATCGTATCCTGCCAGTCATTACGGATATACAGGTTGTCGGCAACCCGCAATTTATGCAGGCTGTCTGGTTTCCAGGCGTAGATAGCCGGCAGGGGCGCTCCCTCATTCGTAGTGTCGATCGTCTCTTTATAGAAAGGGATAAAGGCCTTCAGGCCGGCCTGGTGCAACAGGATATCCCAGATCTTCAGTTGCTCTTTGTTGCTGCCCCGAACCCAGGGCAGGTAATCCCCCAGGGTCTTTTGCAGATCGAGTCGGCCTTCGTCATATAGCTTCATCGTGGCCATCGTGGTAGCGCAGATCTTTGTGCAGGATGCCAGGTCATAAAGTGTCTCCAGGTAGACCGGTTGCGTCTTCTCATAAGTCAGGTATCCAAAAGCCTTTTCATAGGCGATCTTACCGTCTTTGGCAACCAATACCACGCAGCCAGGCGCCGCCTGTTTTTCAATCGCCTCTTTGCAAATCGAATCGATTCCCTGCAAACGTCCCGGATCGAGACCTACTTCCGCGGGACTGGCAGCCGGCAACAACGCCCCGCTGCCTACGACGCCAGTGCCATATTTCAAATGCTCGCAGACCGAAACCGGCAATTTCCCCCGCGCGGTAAATTGGCCGTTTAGCAGATCTGCAGCGGCATCCTGCGTAATGTCGTCGTCTTCATAACAGGCGATCAGCACCTTCGAATCGCAGGAGTTTTTTATGGCGTAAGGATTTCCAAAAGCCATCATCACACTTTTATTCTCCTCCTGCAATTGCCGCAACAGCCAGGCGGCCGGTTTGCTGATCCTGAAATTACCGGCGGGATAGCGGCTATACTCATGCAGGCCGATCACCACCTCGTCGTAGCGACCCCTGATGAGTTCCAGCGCGGCAGCGGCCTTAACGCTGTCCAGCATATAATCGAAATAATAGACATGTGCCTGGTGATCCGCACGCATGCGGCGACAAAATTCGTTTTCCCCGCTCAGCCCCATACCGATATAGGCGATCTTTTTCCGGTTGCCGGGAAGAATCGGAAAAGCCGATGTATCCACATCGTTTACGAGCGTGATGGCTTGTTCGGCAACCTTTCTGCGCATCTCTTTCACGCCCTCGTTCAGGTCTTCGGGGAGATGATCCGTGTTGACGGGCTGCCAGGCGGCCAGGCCATATTGATATTTTGCATGCAACACCTTTTTTACGCGGGCGTCGATGTCCTTCCATTTCAGCTTTTTTTGACGGATCGCCTGGTTGATCTTTGCGATGCTCAGCGCGATATCTCCCGGCAGACAGAGCATGTCGTTGCCGGCTATCAGGGATTGTACCGAAGCATCCCCGTCCGGATAATATTTAGCGACCCCCTTCATCTCCAGCGCATCGGTAAAGCTGATCCCCTTATAATGCAGGTCTTTACGCAGGAGTTTTGTTACATTTTTATAGGAGAGCGAAGTCGCCTGGTTGGGGGTATTGTCGATAGAGGGAATATAGAGATGCGCGATCATCACACTGCCGACACCGGCTTTGAAAAGCTCGCGGAAAGGATATAACTCGAGAGAATCCAGCCCGGCCCTGCTCTTATTGATGACCGGCAGGTCGAGATGGGAATCCACAGAGACATCCCCATGACCCGGAAAATGTTTGGCGCAGGCCATGACCCCCATGTCCTGCATACCCTTCATAACCTGTACGCCATACTGTGCGACTTTATATTTATCCTCCCCGAAGGAGCGGTCGTTGATGACCGGGTTGTCAGGGTTGTTGTTTACATCCACTACCGGCGCATAATTCACCTGGATCCCCATCCGTTTGCATTGAGCGCCCACCAGCCGGCCGTACTGATAGACCAGGTCAGGGTCCTGCATCGCACCCAACATCATTTGGCGGGGCAACCCCATTACGCTGTCCATCCGCATCCCCAAACCGTTCTCCGCATCGATACAAACCAGCAGGGGCGTCTGTGCGATGGCCTGAAAATGGTTGAGGAGACCTGCCTGTGCAAGCGGCCCCCCCTGGAACAGACAGATGCCCCCGATATTATATTTCCGGACCGCCTCTTCCACTTCCTTGCCGAAAAACAGGACCCTGTGGTTCGCGGCGTCGATGGCCGATTCCCGGACAACCATCAACTGGGCGATCTTCTGGTCCGGGGTAAGCGAGCGAAACACGCTGTCCACCCAGGCTCCGGCCAACTCCAAAACAGGGTCGGACGCCGATAGAACCCGGCCGGCGGAGAGACGGACGCCCGCGGCCAGGAATCGGATACCATCCGCCTGTGGCCGGAAACGGTCACGGGCAGAAATACCGGGAACAAGCGAAATTTGGGGCCTTGAAGAAGACACGGATCCGGAAGGAAAAAGCGGTTTGAAGAGCACTTCCGGACGGGAAAACGCGAGAATGAGGACCACAAAAGACAAAGACATCAGCACGAAAGATTTTCTCATACGCGGGAGACTTAAAAGGCCTTACAATTATTCGCAGTAAATTGCAGCACAAATTAAGACAGAATTGCCAGACATTATCCATTTATTGCCCGATAATATCGCCAACCAGATCGCCGCCGGCGAAGTCATCCAACGCCCCGCCAGCGCCGTGAAGGAATTGCTGGAGAATGCAGTAGATGCAGGCGCCACCGAAATCAGGCTCCTGGTAACGGAGGCCGGAAAATCGCTTATCCAGGTCATCGACAACGGAAAAGGAATGAGCGAAACCGATGCCCGTATGGCATTCGAGAGACATGCGACATCTAAGATCAGGAATATCGACGACCTCTTTCATATCCGCACTATGGGTTTTCGCGGGGAAGCCCTGGCGTCTATCGCGGCCGTGGCGCAGGTCGAGCTAAAGACCCGCAAAGCAGAAGAAGAACTGGGCACCTTCCTGGAAATCGCCAATAGCCAGGTCCTGCGGCAGGAACCCATAGCCTGCCGGCAAGGAAGCAACCTGTCGATGAAGAACCTGTTTTTCAATGTGCCGGCACGCAGGAATTTTCTGAAGAGCAACGCAGCGGAGATGCGGCATATCCTGGATGAATTCATCCGGGTGGCCCTGGCCTTTCCGGAAATTCTCTTTTCGCTCTCCAGCAACGGGCAGGAGATGATGCATTTTGAAAAAGGCAGCCTCAAGCAAAGGGTTCTCCAGGCACTGGGGAATCACTACAATGCGAAACTGGTCTCCGTGCAGGAGAATATGGACTACCTGAATATCTATGGTTTCGTCGGCAAGCCGGAGACGGCAAAAAAGACGAGGGGCGACCAGTACTTTTTTGTAAACAGTCGTTTCATTCGCAGCGCCTATCTCAACCATGCGGTGATGAACGCCTACCAGGAAATGATACCCAGGGAGAACTTCCCGCTTTACTGCCTGTTTATCGACCTGGACCCCTCGCAGATAGATATCAACGTGCATCCCACAAAACAGGAGATAAAATTCGAAGACGAGAAGATCGTATATGCCTTCGTTCAGGCCGCCGTAAAACATGCATTAGCCCAGTTCAGCATCACCCCGACCCTGGATTTCGACCTGGATCCTTCCATTCAAAGCCTGGACGCCGTCACCAAGCCGCTCACCGAAGAGAAAAAAGCCGCAGTCACTACCACCTCTCTGTACCAGACGTTCACGAAAAAGAACCAGGCCCATTTTATCGACCCGAACCAAACAGTAAAAAATGACACGGCAAAACAAGCCAAAACCGGCGATCCGGAAGCTCATGACAGGGGAAATTTCGTGAGCCTGAAGGATCACCTGGAAGCCCGGGCCGCAAACGACAAAACACCCGAAGACACTGCCTTTCAATACGTTCTCGGCGAGACCGGCAAACCCGCCAACCCGGTCCATAAGACCCTGCCGGTGGAAGACGCGGCGCTCAGCCAGATGTTGAATACCTATATCATTACCCCCACGAACCGGGGTCTCATGATGATCAACCAGCAGGCTGCCCACGAGCGCGTTCTTTACGAGCACTATTCCGCAGCCGCGGCCGGAAAGTCCCTTCCCAGCCAGCAGAGCCTGTTTCCCGTCACGCTTCAGCTCGCTGCGCAAGACGCCATCCTGCTGACGGAACTACTAAAAGACCTGCATTCCCTTGGCTACGGGATCGAACCCTTCGGTAAAGACAGCTTTATCTTACAAGGAGTGCCCGCCGGCATGAGCCAGGGTCACGAGAAAGCCGTTGTCGAAGAATTGCTGGAACAGTTCAAAAATTTCAGCAGTGAAGTCAAATTTTCCAAACGCGAAAAGCTGGTCCGCTCGCTGGCGCGCCGGGACGCCGTCAAAACGGGGATCTCATTGGATCAAAAAGAGATGAGGGGTCTCATTACGGATCTGTTCGAATGCGCCCAGCCGAATATTACCCCGGGTGGCGACCCTACTTATATCGAGTTCAGAAGGGATTACCTGGAGAAACTCTTTAGCAGGTAAATCCCCTCATCACCGATCATTCACCATTCACGACTCCCCGTCTCCACGTCTTCACCCCACTCACTACTGACTACGCACTATCGGCCACTCACGACTCAATACTTCTCCCGGACCTTTTTCAGCAGACGCTCCATACTCCTGCGAATCGTCACGCCGTTGCCACGATGGTCGTTGATAAGGATCGAAAAAATAAGCAACCGTCCCTTGCGGGTGATGAGATAACCGCTGAGCGCGATGACACCGGTCAGGCTGCCTGTCTTGGCGAAAATATAGCCGCTTTCCCCTTTATAATAGTTGCGTAAAGTGCCGACACCTCCGGTCGCGAGGATCCGCTTCATCCTGTCCAGGCCAAAAGTATCCTGCATTTTATCCAGGAGCCATACCAGGTCCATGGGCGAGAAAAGATTAAACCGGCTGAGCCCGCTTCCATCGACCCAGGACGGCTTCAGCGGGAGATCCTTGAGATCCCCGTTCAACAGCGTGTCGATGATCGCCTCGTCATTCATGATCCCTAGCCGTTCGGCCGCCGCCATGAGCAGGGTTTGCTCGGCAAAGAAATTGTCACTGTTGTGCATCATGGGCGTAAACAAAGAATCGACAGGCTGGGAACGCACCAGAAAGACCCGGGATTGCTCCGGTTTCCCTGGCCGTCCACCCATAAAGACCGTTCTGCCGACCGTATCTTTCAGCAGGGTCGCGGCCGATTCCAGGCCATGCGTGATAAAAGGGACGTCCTGCGCCTGGTGTTTTTCGGGACCTTCGGTGATCGTGAAGACATTTTTATCCCATTGCCGCCGTACAAAGAAGGATTTGCGGCCAGTATCCGTGCTGAAATGCACCTCCCAATCCACATCGGGTATCGAATAGAAAGAAGGGGAGGCCGCGAAGTCGGCATTCTTTTTTTCGCCTGGTTCCTTTTCCTGGATCCAGCGGATCGTATTACCGTACACCGGCATAGGACTCCGCTCGGGCATATAATAGTCATTGTAGTCATCCCAGGCCCATCCCGCGCCCAAAGGCTGGTCTTTCCAGGTCGCATCAGTCAGATAGATCTTTTTCCGGCTGGCCCTGAGCAGCGAAATCACCGGCTGATTGGGAAAGTCCGGGTGCAGGACGGTAGGATCTCCGCACGGAATGATGAACAAGGCGGTATCGGTCTCCCAATACCGGACGGACGGCAGGGAATCCCCCAGATATCTCAAGCCCGCATAAAGTGTAAAAAGCTTGGTATTGCTGGCAGGCGTAAAGTATTTATCCCCGTGATAGTTATAGAGATATTTACCGGTAGCGGGATCATAGAGGGTGATGCCTGCATGTGCAGCCCGGAGATCCGGCGATCCGATCAGTTCCCGGTTGGCGATACGGCCGATAACCCGGGAAGAAGAGCATCCTGTCAGCAAAAGACAAACGATAATCGCAAAAAAAAGGGGAATTTGTCGCATGTATAAGTGTATTCCTGGTCAAACCTACAAAAAAATGCTCCTCTTTTTGTAAGAATCGAGGCTTGTATATAGTTACCATATTTTATATTTAATTTTACACTGTCCGATAATTATATAATTAATTATACTTTACATTATAAACAGCTATACATGAAACTATTTATTGCCGGTCTGCCTTACGACTTTGATGATGTCGATCTAAAGGAAATGTTCGAATTGTACGGTGAGGTGAATTCGGCGAAAGTGGCCCTGGACAAAGAGACCCGGAAAAGCAGGGGCTTCGGGTTTTTAGACATGCCCAATGACAACGAAGCCCTCGAGGCCATACAGGCGCTTAACGGAGCCAACCTGAAAGGCGGCAAACAGCTGTCGGTAAAGAAATCCGAAGAACAACCAAGACCTGGCTTCGGGAATCGTGGACCCGATCGTGGACCCGATCGTCGTCCCGGCGGTGGGCCCGGAGGAAGAAGGTACTAGCAGGGAGTATGCCCTGCTCCCGCCTTTATTCGTGAGCTGCGGATACCCGTATCTCGGACAGGCGGGGATCGCGGTCGCTGTCCGTCGTTTCCTGCATGATTCTCCGGGCAAGGGGAATCGCTTGCAGTTGCAGGCTTTGTGTATCCAGGATCATGATTCCATTATTAAACTGGCAACGGGCCGTACAGGGTCCGAACAACCACTGCAATCCTTCATGCAGCGAATAGCTGCCGAAACCGTTTCGACTCATACCGGTCTCTGTACAGATGGATACCCCCTCAAAGTGCATATGTCCCGAAAACCCCATCGTGCAGTTTTGTTGGCGCATGAATCCGAGATGCGGCAAAAACTCTTCCGATAATTTGGGAAAATAAGCCTTAACTCCCTGCAGGTCGGGGAACGCGAAATGGGAGAACAGGATGCGGAGCGTGTCATATTCCCGCGTGATAAAAGCAGGCAGGGAATCCATCCAGGACCGGTCTTCGGCAGTCATCAGCGCATTCAGCTGCACATCCTCGTAGAGGAATACCCGGTCGTTGCTCAACGCCTTGCGTTCATAGTAATCACGCTGGTACCAGTCGGGGGGGAAATCGAAACCGCCGTTAAAATCCGGCAGCTTTTTCAATTGATAGAGATCG
This sequence comes from Puia sp., assembly GCA_031292515.1. Lineage (GTDB taxonomy): Bacteria > Bacteroidota > Bacteroidia > Chitinophagales > Chitinophagaceae > Puia. The sequence goes on from JARLGZ010000235.1 coordinate 104,639, forward strand.
TTGTTGCCGATGACAACGGCCGCACAATTGGCGCGAACCATAGCAATACATTCGTGTGCATTCCGGGTATCCAGGTAGCGATAGGTGTTGACCTTAAATCCGACGATATCACCGAGGCAGATGATCTCATTACAGCCCTCCTGTTCGAATATTTTAAAGGCGCCTTTTAACGCGACGATGTCTTCATGTATATCTCCGACGATCCCGATCTTCATGTTAGTGTTTTTGGCTCGCAATATTAGTAATAAGCAGATGGCAAATGCCGATGATCTTCTTCCCCGGCTAGTAGGCCGCCACTCCCGTCAGCGTCTCCCCGGTCCCGACCCTGCTCCTGTTCTCCCGCGGCTTTGTCGCTTCCTTTCCATAGTCACAGGTGAGCTTGTCAATCCCATCCACGAATACGCGGCTGACGGAGGCAAAAGAGCCCGCGCTCCCTCCCCGGCTTTCGAATACCACCAGGTCAGCTCTTTTACCGGCCTCAATACTTCCCGTCTCTTTATCGAACGACAATAGCTTTGCGGGGTTCAGCGATACCAGGTTGACGGCACGGCTCGGATCGAGGCCCTCCTCTATCATCCGGACTACGCTGGCCAGCAGGGTAGGGAAATGATAATCGCTGCACAGAATATCTACGAGCCCTTCCTGTAATGCCTCCACGCAGGAAAGGTTTCCGCAATGAGATCCGCCCCGGTAATAATTAGGAGCGCCCATACAGATCCATAACCCGAGCTCGCGGGCCTTCCGGGCAGCTTCGAGCGTTGTCGGCATTTCCGAAAGGGTAGCCCCGAATGCCTTCCCTTCTTCTACATGCGCCACCGTTGTGTCGTCGTGGCTGGCGATAACGCATTTATTTTTAAAAGTCTCGTGTAAGATCCCCCGGTGGTTCACCTTTTTAGCCGCTTCTATCTTCGCAAGTATGATTTCCCGGGCCGCTTCCCCGCTGATGCCTTGCGATTTCGCCATTCTCTCAATGGAGAAGTCCAGGGTAAACTGGCGCTGGCCGGGGATGTTCTCATTGTAGACCAGCAGGTGCAGGCTTTCTAAAGCCAGCAACTCGTGTAAATGAGCGAGGATACCATCGGTATTCGGGTCGATACGGGCATGCAGGTAATGTCTTACGAGCAGGGAATCCCGCTGTTGGTCGATCTGCCTGGCGATCGAAAGCGCATCGTTCAGGCTTCTCTCCTTCTGCTGATTATCCGAAAAACTAAGCGCGCTGAACACCGTCGTGATACCGGTAGCGGCGGCGCGGGCATCGAGGAAATGAAGCGCGAAAGGAAGGGGGAAAGAAGCACCGGGACGCGGGTTGAGTTCCCTTTCCAGGTAGTCGGTATGGATATCTATCACGCCCGGCGTGAGCCATTGCCCCCGCAGGTCCACGCCTTCTTCGTAGAACCTGTCCTTGATGATCTCGGTAATGATACCGTTTTCGATACTAACGGAGCCGGTAAAATTTTCGGTGGGCGTAACGATGCGTGCGTTCGTTAAGAGATGTCTGTTCATTGAGATACCCTGTCTTTTGAAGATGTAAATGTCACCCCCAATTATTAGCAACCCATTAGCCTTTTATAAGGATTTGTTGATATGTATACCGCTATGCCAGGAGTTTACAATTTGGAACGAATAATATAATCGATGATCGCTTCCACCCGTTCTTCCGTCGAAATATCTTCCCGGAGCTCCAGCACCGGACAATCGAGCTCCCGCATCCATTTCTCATGGGCCGCCAGCGTCCTGCCCGATAGGGAGTTGTCATCGTAACCGGAAGCCCAGTCGATAAATGCCTCATACAGTCTCCTCCTTTCCGGGTCGAGAAAAAGAACGTCCCCGTAGCGTTCCTGTTCCCGCTGCTGTAAACGCCGGATCCTGACCCCAGGCGGGATCCACAGGAAGACCGCCAGGTCGAAATCCCGGAACACCGGATCGTTCCAATTGACCACCGAGCCGCCCAGTATCCACTGAGGAGAGGACGCACCCCCTTGTTTTGCCAGGTCCTCCTTCAAAAGAGCGTTGCGCGCCGCCGCCCTTCTTTTTACGGTAAAGGGCGGATCCGACCGCTCCCAGAAATATTCGTCGCTGTCAAAATAAGGCAGGTCCAGTCTTTCCGACAACGCTCTTCCCAGGGTCGATACACCCGAACCCGATGCTCCGAAAATATGAATCTTCATATATTTTATTCAACTGTCGACAAAGGCCTCCTGGCAGCGTGTGTTTCGGGATGATCTGCATGACCGTGCCGCTCTGCCTGCGCCTGGATAAAATTAAAATAGACACCCCGCAAAGCCATTAGCTCCCCATGTTTCCCATCCTCCACGATCCTGCCCATCTCCAATACCAGGATCCTGTCCAGGTCGCGGATGGTCGAAAGCCGGTGGGCGATGACGATGACCGTTTTGCCGATGAACTCCTTATTCAGGATCTCCAATATTTCCGACTCCGTCATCACATCCAGCGCGGAAGTAGCTTCGTCCAGGATCAGCACCGGGGTATTTCGAAGGAGAGCCCGTGCGATACCGATCCGCTGTCTTTGCCCTCCTGATAATTTCAATCCCTTCTCCCCGATCAGCGTCTGGTAACCCGAAGGAAGCGAGAGGATAAACTCGTGCATCCGGGCACGTTTGGCAGCCGAGATTGCTTCTTCATCGGAGGCGCCCGAATCGGCAAACCGGATGTTCTCCAGGACCGTCCGGTTGAAAATGTCTATATTCTGCGGTACGTAGGAGATCCAGTTCTTTAAGCCGTCGAGAGAGAAATCGTCTTTGATAGCGCGGTTGCCTACCCGTATGGACCCCTCCGTGGGGTCCATCATCCTTAATAACAGATTGGCAAGCGTACTCTTACCCGAGCCCGTCGTCCCGCAAATGCCGATCTTCTGACCCGCCGGGATATCCAGCGACAGGTTTTTAAAGATCTCCCGCCCTCCCATATAGGCATAGGACACGTTCTCAAGCCGGATCGACGCATGCAGGATATCCTCTACCTTATTTTCCGCATCCGTCAGTTCGACCGGGTGTTCGAAAATATCCACCAGCTCACCGGCATCTGCGATAGACTTGGTGATCTTTTTAAGACCTTCGTCCAGGGTCCATATCGCCATCGATAACTGGAAAGAATAGCTGAAGAATAAATACATAGTCCCCACACTGATCGCGCCTTTCGTATACAATTGACACAAAAGACCGACCATCAGCGTATCAAAGATCAGCAGGATCGCACCTTTTAACATGCGTACCCGCGTGTAGAATCGTTGCGCATGGAGCTGTGCCTGTTTGAATTCGGTCGTTTTTCTGCCAAATCTTTCCAGCTCGTCCGGATGCTGTCCGTAATGCTTGATCGTTTGAACGTTTAGCAGGACATCCGCCAGGGCGCCGCTAACGGCCGACTCCCGGTCGGTGGAAAATTTATCAAGCTCCATCTTCTTTGGCAGAAAAAGAATGGAAATAAAAGAGAAGCTGGCAATAAAAAGCAGCAACAAGGCCCCGATACGATAGTCGGTGGCGAGAGCCAGCCCGGTGACACCGATCGCATAAATTGCCATAATGGAGACCCGGAAGGTGAATTCCTCGAACAGGGTCTCAAAGGCTGTGGTATAACGCCGGATCCTGGTGATCAGCCTCCCTGTATCCGAAAAATTGATAAAAAACAAAGGGGAATGCCCCAGAATTTTTCGAAGGCTTCCATCGTACAGGATTTTGCTCATCCTGGCTTCAAAGGATATGATCGCATAATCCGCCGTCCGGAAGAAGGCATTGTACAACAGGACGGCCGCCGCAAAGAGCAGCATCGCCCGTAGCGGGGTGATCGTATGGGCCAGCGTTCCGTCGATTACATATTTTACGATATAAGGTCTGAGGATCTCGGAACAGGCAAAGCCGGCCGCAAATAAACTGTAAGAGACAACAGCCATCGTAGCATGCGGACGCGCAAAATCCTTAAAATAGGCGAATACCTTTCGCGTCAACCGGTTCTTTTGTTTAAGAGGCGGTTTCTTCTTTTCCATGTCGGTAATTTTATTTCATAGGCATCCGCAGGTCCCTGAATCGGGCGGCATCTTTCCCGGTCCACCACTTTTCCCCGGCCCTCAATAAATGCCCAGGTTAACCAGGTCATCACTTCAGGCGTCCATCGCCCAATATTCTCCTGCGCAGGGCATCGGATATTTTTTCCACGAAGATGATGAGCAGGATGGTAAAGAATATCAGGGCCAGCGCGTCGCGGTAATGCAGTACGCGCATGGACAGGAACAGCTCAAAGCCGATACCGCCGCCACCGAATATGCCCAACCCGATAGCCGCCCGCATATTGATATCGAAAGAATAAAGAAAGTTGGCGATAAAAGAGGGGAAGACCTGCGGAAGGATCGCATAGCGGATGACTTGCATCCTGGACGCGCCGACCGAATAGATCGCTTCCGAAGGAGCATTTTCGGTATTCTCGATGATCTCCGTGAACAATTGCCCAAACGTCCCGATCGTCCCGAATACAAGCGTCAGCATTCCCGCAAAGGCGCCCAGGCCGACCGCTATCACAAAGATCAATATGATGACCAGCCCGGGTATCACACGTTGAAGGGATAGGACCAGTCGTACGAGCACCCGCACAAACCGCAAAGGCATCGTATTGGAAGCGGCCAGAAAAGCCAGGACGACGGCAATACTCCCCCCGAAAAGCGTCCCGAGAAAGGCCATCGAAATCGTTTCCAGTATGGAAAAAGCAATACCCTTGCCGGACCACAACACCTCAAAGTTCGGAGGTAGCATACTCCCGATCAGTTCCGTCACATAATGAAATTCGGTTACCAGCATCCATGGATTGAACTGCAGATAGATACAGGTTCCTACCAGCAAAATCGAAACCAGGGAAAAAAGGGTGGCCTTCCGTTTGAACCGGACCGACGGAAGCGTGTATAAAGCAGGACGATTCATCGCAGAGAGCCCTCCATTTTTACTTTTTTACGCAGGGAGGCCGAAAGTCTTTCGGTGATGAACACCATGACCAGCGTAATGATCAGGGCGGTGCACGCCTTACGATAGTCAAGCAACGAAAAAGCACGGTACAATTCATACCCGATACCACCCGCCCCTACGGCGCCCAGGACGATCGAAAGCCGGATATTCAATTCAAAACGGAACAGCGCGAAAGAAATAATGGAAGGGATGATGGGTTGGATCACCCCGAATGCGATCACCTGGAGCTTTCCGGCGCCCAGGGCTTCGATCGATTCGATGGAAATGGGATCTATCTCTTCGATAGTGTCGGCAAAAAGCTTACCCAGCATCCCGATACAACCTATCGTAAGGGAAAGGACACCTACAAAGGGCCCCAGACCCATGGCCGCCACCAGGATAAGCAGGATGATGATTTCCGGTAGCGACCGCTCCGTACCGATCAGGAAACGGCAGGTGGCCCTCAGCCAGCGGGGGGAAATATTGGAAGCCGCGGCCAGACCGAAGAAAAGCGATAACACGGTTCCGAGAAAGGTGCCGAGCAGGGCGATGATCACCGAATCAAAAGCCGGCTTCAGCATCTCTGTAAAAGCAGACCAGTCAGGGGGAAACATACCCCCGAAAAACGACAGACCCGCAACAAGACCTTTGCCGAGGCCACTCATATCGACCTTACAGACACGTGCGGCGCCTGATGTCAGGACAACCAGCAGCAGGATCGGAAGGACCCGCTTCCGGTATCGCTTGAGACTATAGGCACGCCAATTCATGGCTGTTCCGGTTTTTTTAGGGCGTAAATATCCTTCAGCACTTTCACTTCGTTTTGCTTCAGCCGCATGGCGGCTCCCATATTCTTCAATACATGCTCACCCAGCAGCCTGTCCTGTTCATAACTATCGGCGGCGGCCTGAGGCGGTATCCCGGCGATCTGGCCGGGGTCGCCGGCGATTTGACCCGGAGGAGTAGCGAGTAGATCGCCCGCAATCGGGCCGGGTGTATTCGCGATCAGCTCGCCCGCGATCTGCACACGTCCTTCCGGGAAAGAGACCGAATCGGTCATCGAGGCGGCAGAAATACGTTCGGCGAGCGGCTGTTCGTGATTTTCCAGCTGACGGAGCTCCTCTCCATATATTTCGATGAGCAGGTCCATCGACAAACGGGGGTCTCCGTCATAAATGATCTTTCCATCTTTGATGGCAATTACCCGGCTGCAATATCTTGCCGTCATCTCCGGCTGATGAAAGACGCCAATCACGGGCATGGTAGCGGACAGAGGCCTGATCAGCTTCATGATCGTCTTGGCATTGCTGGGATCCAGGTTGGAGATCGGTTCGTCAGCGAGTAAAAGGGTAGGATCCTGGAAGATCGCCCTGGCGATCGCCACCCGCTGCATTTCACCGCCGCTCATGCTTCCCACACGGGTGCCGGCAAGATGGCCGATCTTGACTTTGTCAAGCGCCAGCAGGGCCTGCTCCGCTTCGAGGTCCGTAAATCCATAGAGCAGGCTCCTTAACGTATTGATCTGTCCCAGCCTGCCGATCAGCACGTTTTCCAGGCCTGTAAGCCGTTTCACCAGGTGATACCCCTGGAAGACGACACCTATCTTCTGTCGGAGCCTTCGAAGTTGTCTCTTAGGCACGCTGCAGATATCCCTCCTTACCTGGTTCTCGTCTTCCACGATCACGGAACCCCGGTCCGGTTTTAGCAGACCGTTGAGACATCGAAGCGTCAGCGTTTTGCCCGCCCCGCTGGGACCGAGTATTCCCACGAATTCACCCTTGTTGACCGTAAAGCTGATCCCGTCTAAAAGCTTACGGCCGTTGGGCAAAGATTTTGTCAGATTTTTTACTTCGATCATACCACTTCGTTTTAATACACGTAGTACATACGTTTTTTATGACGTTCCCCTGCCGGCGCTTCCTGCCGTTCAATGCCCCTTCTTATTGAAGTCGAGGTCTTTGATACCGCCGGCTATCTTCCGAAGCCCGTTGTAGAGGGAATCCTGCGCCGGCATATAACTGAGGTCGGTTTGATTCAGATGGTAAAGCGAAAGATATCCCTTCCATATATCCGGCGCTTTTTCCGGTAAGTCCAGGTAGGCCTGCCTCACCTTTCCTGCAAATTCCGTATTGATATCCGTACGCGCTGTGATGCAGCCTTCCACGATCGGATCGGAGGTCCACAGCCTCACGATATCCTGGTCTTTGATCATCCCCCTTGCACTGAGCATGTTCAGTGCGAGTTCCATCGTACAGCCCACATCGACTTTTCCCGATTTTACGGTCATCACGGAAGCCGCATGACTGCCGGCAAACAACGTCTCCTTGAAAGCGTTCTGGGGATCCAGCCCGATGCTGGTCAAATAGGCCCGGGGAATCAGGTGCCCTGAAGTGCTCGCCGGATCCGCAAAACAAATAGTCAGGCTTTTCGCACGGGCCCGCACATCGTCCATCGTCCTCAGACCGCTGGCCGGACTGGTGATGAGAACGCTCCGGTACATGAACGGCTGGCCCTTTACCCCAATCATGGCGAGGGGGACCAGCGGCTTTTTCTGGGTCGCGAGCACATAGGAAAAAGGGCTTAGATAGGCTATATGCACTTTGTTCGTGAGCATGGCCTGTATCACGGACGTATAATCGGTGGAAATAGTCAATTCCACCTTCATGCCCAACTGCTTTTGCAGGTATTGCCGGACCCTTTCGAGAATCTTCCCCTGCTCACCGGGGTTATCGCCCGCGTAGACGCCGATCAGTAGCGTAGAAGGCACACCATTAGCATCAAGATCGGCCTTGTTCCTGCATCCGCCCAATAGCAGGATGAAAAGAAAGGTAAATAAGAACGCCTTAACCGGAAATCTCTTTTTCATACTGGAAACTTTTGTGATGCCCTGTTTTTATGATACCCCTAAACAGCGGCGATATCGATATCCCTTAAAACGCCAGGTTTCTCCAATGCCGGTGAGGCCAGAAATTTCTCCAGATCCAGCAAATCTTCGAAACGTTCCTCCAGGGTGGCACGATCCCAGTTCCACCATTCGCTGGCCAGCAGTTTTCCGATCGTCGCCTCGTCGAACCGTTTCTTGATCACCTTTGCAGCAACGCCGACGGCCACTTCATACGGCCCGATATTCTTCGTCACCACCGCACCCGATCCGATCACAGCGCCGGTGCCGATCTGCACGCCGGGCATGATGACGGCCCCATGCCCAATCCATACATCATGACCGATCACACATCGATGATCCCTCCTCCATTGAAAGAAATCCTTGTCATCCTCGGCGCCTAAACCGTAATGCTTCCTGCGGTAGGTCATGTGATGCTGGGTCACTCTCCACTGAGGATGGTTGCCGGGGTTGATCCGCACGCTGTTGGCGATGGAACAGTATTTTCCGATCTCGGAATAGATGATCTGGACATTTCCCGCCGTATAACTATAGTCCCCGAAAGAAGACTCTACCAGGAATGTATTGGCTCCGAGTGCCGTCCAGCCGCCGATCTTGCTGTCTTTTATCCGGCAACTGGGATGTATATGCGGCTCCTCTCCCAGCTTCGTGTCTTTTTCCCCGGTCGTAACCGCAGGATATTGATCGAAATAACGCATATGGGATTTGGTTTTTTTACAGTAAATGAATGGGATAATAATCCGGCCTTTTGAATTCTGCAAGATGATGATACCGCCTCAGTTCCGTATGAGAGAGCAGGAAATGAACGTTCTTACGGACGAGTTGCTCGTTGATCCCGATCACCGTTTCTGCAAGATGAGCTCTTTGCACCCTATCGAGCAGCTTTTCCACATACAGCAGGGTGATATGACCGATAAAAGGCCTTGTCAGTAGGACTCCGAGTTCAAAAAGGCGGCTATTCCCATAGAACTGTGAGCGGAAACGGAGGATGCGGTTGTAATCCTCTTCATCTTCAAATATACCCAGCATGCCGAGAGAAGTACCGAAAATGCCCAGCCCGATCAATTTCATGCGAACAGGTCCGGCAGGCGGAGACGGCTCCATTCCCGTGAAGACCTCCCTGACGATTTCCGGATAAGCCGGCTCCAGCCCACGGTCTACGATGGAATGTTGAAAGCGCTCCGCGGAAAGAGTATTGGCGACCGTCTGGTGGAAACTGGCTGCGGGGAGCTTATAATAAGCGTCCGCGGGGTACAAATTGCTGATCAGCTCGATTTGCAGGCCCTCCAGCTCAAAAGGCAGCAGGTCATTATGAGGGTTGTCCGCAACCATCGATGCGATGGCAAAACCCTGATATTCCTGCGGTTCCCAGGCGCGTCCGTTAAAGCGGAAATTCCCCGATGGATGTATCTCCTGCGCCCGCTCCCGTATCCGGTCCGCACTGACTTCCCGGTACTGCCGGCGGGTATAGTCCAGGAAGGGCAAATCTTTGGGTTGCGATTCCTGCTTTGCTTCAGGCCCTCCTTTTATTTTCAGTTCCTCCTTATGCATGAGCTTGTTCTTTGGAGATGCGATTGGATTCCCTCGACTGTCTCGGGGCCACCGGTTGCTTGGTGTTCGCCTGGAAGACCGCGCTGCCAGCGACAAACGTATGCGTGATCATAGGAATCTCATCCAGCATCCTTACCAACAGCATGTCCGCGTGTTTCCCGGTCTCCAGGCTCCCGGTAAACGAGTCGATGCGCGTTGCTTTAGCCGGGTTGAGGCTGGCAAGGTTCACTGATTCATGCAGAGGAAGCCCCTCCCGGTTATTTAGTAAAAATACGGAATGCAGGATGGAAGGCGGGTAATAATCCGAGCAGAGTATATTTACCACCTTTTCCAGGACCGCCTCTTTCATAGACAGGTTCCCGGACAGCGATCCGCCGCGCAGGATATTGGAAGCGCCTCCGGCTACATGCATGCCTAAGGCCTTGGCATGACGACCGGCTTCGAGATTGATGGGGAACTCGCAGATGTCCACTCCCAGCTTGTGCATAAAATCTACTTTCTCAACGGTGTCGTCGTCGTGTGAGGCAATCGGGATCTTGTTGTCATAAGCACAACGAATCATTCGCTCCAGCCGCTCTCCCTCGATCTTCGGCTGATTGATCCGGTTCTCATATTCAATGGCGGCCTTTTCCGTCGTCATTCCCTTACTGGCCATGTACCTGAAAAAAGTCTCTTTGCTAAGCTGCCCCTGGCCGGGTGTATGATCCATAACCGACAGCAGGTGAATATGGCCCTTTTCCATGAGATCCAGACAGGTGTCATAGGCATGAACACCACTCACTTCAAACCGGAGATGGATCTTATTATTGATCAGGGTCGGCTCCGCGGAAATCCTGGAAACGGTTTCAAATACCTCCCGGCGGCTATAGCGGCTGCGGGATTGGAGGTCCGCCGCATCATAACCCAGGTGCAGGGAATGAAATACCGTGGTGAAGCCGCAGCCGCTCATCTTCCTCTCCAGCTCACGAAAAGCCACCGGAATAGGGATATCGGCGCCGGTTCTGGGAACGATCTCCATGTCCATGGCATCGGTATGGATGTCTATGATCCCGGGAATAATCACCCCTCCCTTTGCGTCGAGGACACGGGAGGCTGCCTGGAAAGAAGAAGAATCCCCGGTATCGGAACCGATTTCGACAATGATACCATCTTCCACCAGGACATACCCGTTTGAGATCGTCTCCACGGGAGTAACTACTTTTGCATTTTTTATGAGTATCGAGCTCATGTTCATTTATATTTTACCGGCGTTCAGGTCCGGTTTTTTTCCGGAAAGATTGATTCCTCGGGATGTCGTCGTCTCTTCTCACCGACGACCTTATCGATGACCCCGGCTTCAAATAGGTAAGATGCCATCTTAAGACACCATCGCAGCCTCCGTCAACTCTCCGAACCGAAGATCGAGCCTCCTGTCAGTAAGCCGCTCGAGTGTATATTCGTCATGAGAGATACAGATCACCGAGGTCCCCTTCTTCTTTAGCTCGAGGATCATGTCGATCACCGTGTCTTTTGTCTTCTGATCCAGTGACGCCGTTGGCTCGTCAATCAGCAGGAGACGCGGATCACCGATGATGGCGCGGGCTACGTTGATGCGTTGCTGCTCTCCCCCGCTGAATGTGACGGGGAAAGCATCCCATAACTCGGTCGGAAGACCCAGCATTTCGAGCATTCCCCTGGCCTTGGCGCGGGCCTCTTCCTTGTTACCGGTCCTAAGCAGGCTCTCGCATACCACGTCGACGGCCGTGACGCGTGGAATGACGCTAAGAAACTGGGAACAGTAGGTGATCTCCGTCTTCCTGAGCGCGATGATCGCATGGTCGTCCGCGCGAACCAGGTCTATCTTGCCCGCCCGGGAAGAAAAGAGGATCTCTCCGGAACTGGCCAGATACGTGCGGTAGAGACATTTCATCAGGCTGGATTTTCCGCTGCCGGACTTACCCGTGAGACCGATGATCTCCCCTTCCTGCACAGAGAATTGTATATTCTTAAGCGCTTCGATCTTTTTCCCATGCAGGATATGCAACCGGAACACTTTACTCAGGTTATTGATCTCCAGTATATTCATGAGCTTGAAGCTGATTTATAACAATTTGACGATTGAATAAGGTTTACACAAAACCCCCATCCTCCGGACATCACATCCTCCGACATCTACCCGACCCGAACCCCTGCCGCCGTTATAACAGGGAACTTACCAGCAGTTGCGAATATTCGTGCTGCGGATCCTGCAGGATCTGGTCGGTCAGACCACTCTCTACGACACGCCCGTTCTTCATCACGAGCGTCCTGTCGGTCAGCATGCGTATGACCGACAAGTCATGGGAGACGACAATCATCGCGATACCCAGTTCCTGCTGCAATTCCCTGATCAGGTCGAGTACCTTGGCCTGTACCGATACATCCAGACCGGTCGTCACCTCATCCAGGAAGAGGAGAGGAGGGTTGTTGGCAATCGCCTTGGCGATCTGTACCCTTTGCTGCATACCGCCGCTGAATGAAGAAGGCCTGTCATCCATCCGGCGAACAGGGACCTCCGTCTTATCCAGCAGCCCGGAAGCCCGGTCCCGGATATTGCCTACATGTAAATTACCCGCCATGATCAGCTTCTCCGCAATATTTCCACCGGAAGAGAACCGGAAATTGAGACCGTCGCGTGGATTCTGGTAGACCATCCCCATCAGATGATTCCGGATAAACCGCTTCTGCTGGTTGGAGGCATCCAGCATATTGGAATGCCCGTTTGAAAAGGGCTTTAACCAGGCCGCCCCACCCGACGCCTCCATGTCGAAATAGAGCAGCTTCACCACCGTGCTCTTACCGGAGCCGCTCTCTCCGACAATGCCCAGCACTTCACCGGGGAAAAGATCGAAACTCACATCCGCACACGCTACGATGCTTTCCGTCTCAGGGCATATATTCGAGTTGCAGGAAGGCCCCGTCAGCTTCAACGTATTTTCATTGGGCTCTCCGTAAATCTTCGTCAGGTTCCTGACCTTCAGCAGCCAGTTGTCCTTTATCCCGCTCATGATTGGATCGTGTTTAAATATTTATTGACATGCTGCCGGACCGGATTGCCGGCCGCCAATTTATCGAGATAATTGCTATCGTTGACGACAAACTGTTTGGACCCGTCATCGAGGAACAATTCGTCGAGGAAAGCCTTTCCGGAACCCGTCCTGTAACAGGATTTTCCCAGGAAGCGTTCGATGTCGAATTTCACATCTTCGAATTCAAGCGGCTCGACTTTTGTATGAGGAGGGACGACGTATAACCTTTTTTCCCGCCCTGCCCCGAACAGGAACAGCGCTTCCGACTGGTTGAGATTGGGCACATCCCAGCGTGGAATAGGAGAAGGCGCCATGATATACCGGTCGTTGACCTTTACGGGATACCCAGCCCCCAGCATGATATCCCCGTAACGGACAAAGGATTCATAGAGAGACACCCACATTTTTGCATAGTCGGCTTCTCCGTGCATCTGCCGCGTCTTGTTCTCATATCTTTCCACCCCCCGCAAAGGCTCCGGCTGAGGAACCTGGAAGACAAAGAGCTGGTTTGCCTTCAACACCTCTTCCGTTATTCGGTGGCGTGACTGGATCAGGGTGGCTTCCGTGGTATCGAAAGTGACCTTGCAATGGGTCATCATCTGAACGAATTCGCGCAGATTGCAGGCGTTTACACTGGCATCGCTTCCCTGGTCTATGATCTTAAAGATATCGTCGCGTCCGATGAGGGCCAGCGAAACATGGAGCCCACCCGTACCCCAGCCTCTCGAAATAGGCATTTCGGGAGAAGAGTAAGGAACCTGGTAGCCCGGTATCGCGACGGCCTTCAACAGTTTACGCCGGATCTCCTTCTTCGTGGATTCGTCGATGAAAGCGAAATTGTATTTGTTGCTGTATTTCTTGTTCTCTATCATGGCTTCGCTTTTAGACAGGTTGTAATGAAGGGATGATCACAGATGGATTTATTGTCGAAGGAGGGACAGCAGCCGCATTCCTTTCGATGGCCGCGCGGACATTGTTCAGACCGGATTGGAAGGTGACGTAATGCGGCAGCTTCAGGTGATTGGTAAAACCCATGGACTCTATGCCTTCCGTATGATAAAGAACGAATTCCTGGTCGTTGGAAGGGGAGTTCCCTTCCGGGCTTCGCATGGCCCTGTCGAGGATACCCATGCAGATAGCCTTCGTATCGTTCTGACCGAAACAGAGACCGTAGCCGATGGAATAATAAGGGATGGCTTTTTTCGACTTTGCCTTGTACTCGGAGATCATCTCAGCCTCCGTGACCTCGATGCTGCCGATATAGCGTACCCTTCCCAACCTGTCTTTGACCCTTACCGGGACTGCGCCATAGCGAAGTTCACCTACCGTCGGATGCACACTCCCAAAACCCCTCATGCTGCTATAACCCAGGGCCATCAGCCCCCCCGTTTCCGCCCTGGCAAGCATCTGCAGACGCGCCGAACGCGGGGCCGGAAACTTGATGGCTTCCCGGGTGATATCCTTCAGCGTGGTATCTTCATCGTTACCTACCGGCTGTAGCAACCCCTCCTTCTTCAGCAGGTCGATCACTTTGTCGAAATGTGCGATGTCCGCCAGCTTCGCAGGATCGATATGAGCGGCGAAGCCCGCGAGAAACGTTTCGACGTCTTCCTTCGTCTCAATGGCTTTCGCCGTATCGAGCATTCGCTGGATATAGTCACGGGTGGGGCCGAGAATCTGTCCGCCGGGGATCTCGCGGAACGAAGCCGAGATCTTCCTCTTAACGAACATCTCCCGTGTGTTGATCGTTTCGGAATAAAATTTCCTTTGCAGGGTAGCCCGGAAGGCCCTCAATACAAAGGCGGCCTCGAATACGTCGCCTTCCATCTGTTTGATGGCCAGGGCCGCATACTCCGTCGCATAAATGCCTCCTTCTCCCATCACTTTGTCTATCGATAGCCGCAACTGTGAACGTATCTGTTCGATTTCTATAGGTTTTACGGCTTTTTTCAGCCTATAGAACTCTACCAGTTCCCGGGCATTATGTATGGCGTCCGTGCCGCCTTTTACCGCGATGTATCCCATAAGAATCTTTTATTTTTAGGTATTCATATCTGCTCCGGATCCTCTTTAATCCGGATCGCCGGCCCAAAACCTCCTCATACCACACGGGTATGCCTACGCCGTACGGGCAGCATACGAGAAGCGATTGCTCCTCGGGATGCAGACAATATGGTCGTTCCCGTCGGTCAATATCATGTCAATCCCCAATGGAAATTCAAGATTTTGTTCTTTCAGCGCTTCCAGCAGGGGTTCCTCCAGACCGCTCACAAAGACCGTCTTTTCCCCCGCAATCCCGGGGCCCTTTAAGGTGAGGGCAATAGAAGCCGGGATCTTCTCTTCACTGATCTCCTTCACGTCCGTGATGAACGTTGCGCTCTCCTCGGGATAAGACAGGGTACCGGTCCTGGCCTCGAGGATATACCGCGCTTCGGAATCACCCGGTATAAATATAAAGTCCGCTTTTCTGTGTTCTTCGGAAACGGCCGATGTATTGAGGATCAGGTAGCGGGTGATCTCGTCGGCGTAGGGGCCTGCTGCATCAAAGGAGACATCTGCGTTTAAGAGCGCCATGCCTATCAGAACGCTGGCACGGTTGATGCCGGCAGGAGGTTGGATATTCTCCAGGGTAAGGCTATTGATCTTTCCCGGGCGAGCCATGCTGTCCAGCAGAATCCTGTAATGTACCTGGGCGTCAAAAACTTCGTCGTAAAATATTTCTCTGCTCATGATATGTATATGCGTATATAGTATGCCGGATAATTCTATTCCTATCCATCTCTCCCATTCCTGTTCCGTCTCTATTCCTGTTCCATCAGTTTAAAATCCACCCGGGTCCGCAGGATATGATTGTACTCCAACGTACGGGCTTCGGAGATAAGACGGGCCTGATCCTGGAGAAAAGCGTCGACCCTGCCCGTATGAGGGCCGTCCAGTTGTTCGAGGGCGTCGAGGAAAGCAATGCAATAACTTCTTACGGGTTCATCACCCATGCACAGACCGAGCCCGGGGATGCCGTTTACCAACACCTCGCATTCGGTTGTCAGCGCCTCGCCCAGATAAAAAGGCTGTCCTTCCACGGAATCTTCTGCCTTGATCATGGTCAGGCAGACAGCCGGCCCACCCGCCATTTTTATTTCAAAATCTTTTTCGAGGGAAGCGATGAATTGCTCAAGAGGAGACAGCTCGCACTCGCAGAGTATATAGTCCTTGTCCGTCATCGGCTTTTTATTTTTTATGATATACCCTTTTTGTGATCCATCCCGGCAGTTCCTCCCCGGAATCGATCCTTTGATTTATCAGATCAAAAATAAAAGCCGAATATTTGTGAATAATTAGGAAAGGGATATTGTTTGGTTAGTATTCGATGTGAAAGCATTTGAACAACGACGGTCTATATACGTAACGCCGATTCATTCAGCCGGTATCCGACGGACCTTACCGTTTCCAGCGCACTCTTATAGGCACCCAGCTTTTTCCGGAGACCTACGATCTGAACATCTATGGAACGCTCCGTGGCAAAATAATCCGTTCCGTTGATCCTTTCGATCAACTGGTTCCTGGAGAAGACCTTACCCGGCTGCCGCGCCAATAACTCAAGCAACTTAAATTCCCCGATCGTCAGATCCAGCAGATTCTCATGAAGATATACTTTATAAGCAGCCAGATCTATCCTGAGCATGCCCCTCGCGATCGACTCCTTGTTTTCTTTTTTTGCCTCACCCGCTTCCTCGGAGTATCTCCTGCGAAGAACCTTCTTGACACGGGTCAGCATTTCCCGGATACGAAAAGGCTTTGTAATATAATCCTCGGCGCCTATCTCCAGTGCCGTTACGACATCGATTTCGTCATTTCGTCCCGTGATCATCATGACCGGAATATCCCGGGTGGCGGAACTGCCCTTCAGATTCTTACAGAGATCCAGTCCGTCCATTTCAGGCAGCATCCAATCTGTGATCACGAGGTCTGTATTTTCAACAGTAATATATTTTAACGCATCCACCGCATTGAAGAAATTCTTTACTTCATAATCCTCGTTGGTCAGGTTATACTTCAGCAGTTCCAGGGTATCATAATGGTCGTCTATAATTACAAGCCGGTATTTTTTCATCCCCCAGGTGTTTTTGAATTGAAAAAAAGCAGTTAAACGCGGACGTATCCAGGTGCATATTACCTTCCCAAGGTTACCGGAAGTTTAGGGGAATATTAAAATTCTAACAATTCAAGGTTAAATCCCGCCTTTGGGCGGAGCTTATCCACATTTGCTAATGGCTGGCTAATGGTTTAGCAACAAACTCCAAACAATTGGCGTCTAACAAAAAAATAACCAAGGGCTAATACTGGACCAATGGCCTTCATTGAATTTCGCCGCCGACAGGCAATAATCAGGCATGGAACTAAAGATCGTGACCATCAACAGCTGGAAATGCGACGGGGACTATCATAGGAGGCTTCCGGTGCTTTCCGGGCAATTAAAGCGGGTAAACCCTGATATTATCGCCTGCCAGGAATGTTTTTTTGCGGAGGAAGTCGGAGCGGACACCGCGGCCCGGCTGGCAGCGGCTTTGGAGATGGAATACTCTTTTCTCCCCTGCCGTCGCAAAAAAAGAGAGTTCGATGGCCATTGGGTGGACAGCTATTCGGGAATGGCTGTATTGAGCCGGTTTCCCATCGTCTCCGGCGAGGCGCTGGAACTGTCTTCGGTTCCGGAAGATCCCGGAAGAAAGGCTCAGCGGGTAGAAATCGAATTCCTGGCAGGGAGGATATTGCGGATCACCAATATCCACCTGACACATCTTCGGGGTCAGACCGCCCTGCGGAAAAAACAGGTCGCGGAAGTCTGCAAATGGGCAGAAGCAGTGGCTTTGCCCGGGACCGGCGCGGTCGCCTGCAACCTGGTCTGCGGAGATTTTAACGCGGTCCTGGCATCGGCAGAACTGGCCACTTTAAAAGAGCTCACAAAAGCCGCGGATGGTTATAGTCTCGGAGGAGGTCCCGAACCACGAACCAGTCTGCTGGAGTCTTTTAAAAGAGGGCGGACCTTATGCGTCGATTATATTTTTTGCCTGCCGGTAGCCAACAGGTATCCCTTCTGTAAGGATGCCGCGGTCGTCCTGAATGAGCCCGACGCGCTCACCGGGTTATATCCCAGCGATCATTTCGGGATCAGCGTCGTATTGGTGACGGATTAAAACCCGTATTTTATATTTCACTTTTCATCATTATATTTCATCATCCTATTCACGCTTTATCATCCGGTTCTCTATTTATCGTTATATCCTTTTTTAATTCTTTAATCATTAAAACAGATCGGCAGGATGGCATCATTATACTATATTATCGGGGCCTCGGGGGCAGGAAAGGATTCGCTCATGAACTATGCCCGTGCAGCCATCAACGGCAGCCATCCGGTGATCTTTGCAAACCGCTATATTACACGCCCCCTTGGCACTGGCAATGAGAATCATATCAGCCTGAGCCCGGAGGAATTCAAATGCCGCCTGGAGGGCGGCCTGTTCGCCCTCGACTGGGGCAGTCATCGGCAATTGTATGCCATCGGAAAGGAAATCGATGAATACAGGAACAAAGGGTTTACGGTCGCCGTCAACGGCTCCAGGGAATACCTTGCGACGGCACGCGAAAAATACAGCGAATTAAAAGTAGTAATGATTGAAGCCAGCCCGGAACTGATCCGGCGTCGGCTTCTCGACCGGGGCCGCGAAAGTCCGGCCGACATAGAAGGGAGGATCGCACGGAACCTGGCCCTGAGCCGGCCCGCCGGTCCGCTTATCCGCATCGGCAACGATGGATCGCTGGCGGAAGCAGGAGAAAAACTTGTATCGGTATTGATCGGTTCCTGAGCGGTTCCACACCACTTTGCATAATTCGGGGAGCAGACTTCCTGTCTGCTCCCTCTGGACTTTGTCTGGAAGCTTATACCTACAAATTACTGCCCTTGTTTAACCCTGAGCACCTCGACGGGAAGCAGACCATGCGCCTCCTGATGCGTCCGGACAATCGAAGTGGAATCACTGGCCTCCGAAAGACACATTACCACGCCATTCTTTTCGTCTACCCAATAATTGATAAAATTGACCCCGTATTTACCTTCGACGGCCAGGTCTTTGGCGTGCGCCGCCGCCACGTCTTTTGCCTTTACATTCCCGGCGCCCAGCTCATGGATGTCCAGGTACAAATTTTTTTGACCTTTTAAAGCCGCCTCCTGTCCATCCGTTACCAGGTAGATGCCATCAGGCAGTAGTCCGTGCGCTTCTGCATGTGTCTTCCGGATGGATGCCGTGTCGCTGGAGGAGGAGAGGCAATATACCAGCCCACGGTCTTCATCAACCCAGAATTTGATAAACTCGACCCCATATTTATACTCGACGGCGAGATCCTTGGCATGGGCCGCTTCGACGTCTTTATATTTGATCTTGCCGGGCGTCAGGTGATGGACGTCTATAAAAAGATGCTTTGCGCCCGCCTGGCCGGAAGAATCCGCTTGCTTCGTCTGGGCAGACAGGCCAAAAGAGAAAAGGGAGAAAGCGGCAAAAAAAAGAACGGGGGATGAATTGTTCATAATCAGCGGTTTTAATTTTGATGGAAACAATTACTTGTCATCGGCAAAACTAGATGCCCGCTCATTCAAAGGCTGTAACTTTTGATTCAAAGGCTGGTAATTTTGATTCGAACCACCCGTTGATTCGACCCGCCCCTTTGCTGTTTAGCATACCCTTTCGGACAGGTAATCGGACGGCTGATGGCCGTATTTCTTTTGAAAACATTTGGAGAAGTAGGAAGGACTGGTAAACCCTGTCTCGAAGGCTATGGCCGAAATGTTACCGTTATTTTTATTCAACAGGGCCAGCGCCTCCTGCAACCGGTAATCCCTGATAAAAGCATTGGGCGACCGTCCCGTCAGGGATACCAGTTTTCGATAAAGCCCGGATTTACTGTATCCCAATGGTTTGCTGAAATCATCGACTTTGAAATTCGTGTCGCTCCACACAGACTCGGTATAGTCCATTAAAAGTGTCAGAAACTCCTCGTCGGCATGGCTCAACGAGACGATGCCCGCCCCCTCCAAAGGATCCGGGCTCTCGTGACCGTATAGCTCCTTTACTTCCCCGGAGACGATAATATCGCCTTTTACGATCTTGCAGATCCTTTCAGCGAGTTTGACGGCATCCTGGAAGAGCAGCTTCTTGTCGGTTACCGGTGACCCGGCGCTTAATCCTATTTTTAAAAATACCCCGTCCCTGTTCAGCTCCTTTGTAAAGTCTTTAAAGGCGGCCCGGATATCAAAAGCCGCGCGGACGGCGCCGGAGGACGATTTAAAAGAAACCAAAAACAGGTAGCCGCCCTCTTTTACCGGTTTCCCGCCATAACCTTGCAGCACCCGCAGCGCGGCTTTGTTGAAATCATGTAGAAAAGACACGAACCGGGTATGATCATTTTTCGTCAGCGACGAGCGGCTCACCTCGGCGACCATGATGATTCTGAATCCCGGGTCATTGATGATATTCAATTCTGTGTCCTGCGTCTTTGCAGGGTCCTCTATTCTTCCTAGAAACGAATCGACAATACCGGGATCTACTTCTATCACGCGGTGAGGAACCTGGCCGTGTGCATGATTATGCATCTTGCGGATCGCCTCCTCATCGGGAGCCTCGATTAAACAAAAGGCGGTCTTTCTCTTTTCATCGAACCAATAGGTCAGCCCCCTGCAGCCAAACTGCTCCTGTATTTTCAGGTCTTCCTGATGCAGACGGGCGATATGCTCTGCGGTGACCGTCTCGGAAACATCGTGGCGGTCCATAAAAATCGGCATAAAAATATTTTTTAAATATTCTACACCAAATGGTGCTCGGGAATGAGTCGACGACCCTATCAGGGAACGGAGATGCAAAAAAAGAAGCGATTCAAAAAGAACCAATGATTAGCAATAGGGAAATTACGAAAAAAATGAAGACCCGCTTATCCCATTTACCCGACATCCTACCCCCTTTCCTGTGCCCGCAGCCATCGTTCGGGGATCTCATTGTTGCTGGCGACCAGGTAGTCTTTATAGGAGCAGGCTATAAATTTCTTATCCGGCAGCTGCATCCACCAGCGGTTGGTCCGCTTGCTTTGCAGGAATACCGTCTCCACCTCCGCAAAAGCAGTATGATATTCCAGGAAAAAATCCTTTTCGTGGAGGGACGCCTCCCGGCGGCTACGGCTCTTGCCATCCACCAGGTACCAAAGCATATGGCTGATCTGTTTGGCTGTTAAATGGTCTTTGTCCTTTGAAGGCATGTAGCCATAGATGCCGACCGTATTGACATGGTTGCTGAGACCGGCATAACGCATGAGGATACAGGCCTCTTCTCCGTTGAGGCCATTGGGAGATAAGAGGCTGGCGGGGGAATAGGCATTGGCAATCGCCGAGATATCAAAGCTGAAAAGACTGGAGTTTCGAATCACCGGCTCCATCTCCTCGATACTTTCTCTGACGGTTCCGAGCCGAAAACAATCGAACCGCAGTTTATCCATCGTCTCCAGCATATGAGGGTGTACATAATAGCTTTGAAAAGCGATATGACTATAATGACGGATATAGTTCGGTTCTCCTGTCAGCATCTCCATCAGGAAATTGTCGTTACGATGCAGGGAATTCATATCGAGATCTATCAGCGCATCGACGCAGGTCGCCTCCACGATCTGCTTTCTGTCCGAATAAGAATAGTATTGAGAAAGGGTAAGGTCATGCGAACCGCCCAGGATGACAACCGTTTTGCCGATGGCCGTCAACTCCATGATGACCGTTTTCAGCGCGGCTTGCGTATCTGCCAGACTGGCCCCTGAACGGATATTTCCGGCATCGGCCAACCGGGTATCCGCATGCCACCAGAAAAGCTGGTAAAACTGTTGCCTGATCGCATCCGGCGCGGCATGATCCCGGCTGTCCCTGCCGATACCCCGTTGTTCGCCGCATCCGACCAGCACGATATCTGCTTCGAACAGATCGGGGAAATAATCGTCATGAACCGCAATCAGTTTGCCGACCTGCCCGTCCTTATATCCTTCGTCCTGCGAAAGCTCGTGGAGGTTTACCGGTTCCAGGAAATCACTGATATGGAGATTGCGCGGCATGAGTGCTGATTTGCAGCAAACCTACACTAAAATGCAAATCCTCCTATCGGAAAAAATTTTTACCCTTAATAAGGGAGGGGGTATCTTTGCGGGATGGAGCAACTGTTACAACAAATAGAGGCTTATAAACAGGAGATTTTGGCGATTACTCCCGATGGCGCGGAAGCACTGGAATCCTACCGGATAAAATTCCTCGGGACCAAAGGGATCGTGAAAAACCTGTTTGCAGGGATGAAAGACGTTCCTGTCGATCAGAAGAAAGAGTTCGGTCGACTACTGAATGAATTCAAACAACTGGCGGAAGACCGCTACGAAAGCTGGAAGCAGTCCCTGGAAAGCGGCCCCGCTGCCGGCGAAAAGATTGACGGCACCCTTCCCGGCGATCCGCTTCCATTGGGAAGCCGTCACCCCATCAGTATGACGCGTGACAGGATCGTTCACATCTTCGGCAGGCTGGGGTTTTCCGTGGCGGAAGGCCCCGAGATCGAAGACGATTGGCATAATTTCACAGCCCTGAATCTCCCCGAAAATCATCCTGCCAGGGATATGCAGGATACCTTTTATATACATCAGAACCCCGATTGGCTGTTGCGTACGCATACAAGCAGCGTCCAGGCCAGGGTCATGGAGAAACAGAAACCACCCATCCGCATCATCTGTCCCGGCCGTGTCTACCGGAACGAGACCATCAGTGCCCGGGCCCATTGCTTTTTCCACCAGACAGAAGGCCTGTATGTAGACGAAAATGTCTCTTTCGCCGATCTGAAGCAGACCCTGTATTTTTTTGTGCAGGAGATGTTCGGAAAAGACGTTAAGACCCGTTTCCGCCCTTCTTATTTTCCGTTCACGGAACCCAGTGCCGAGATGGACATCACCTGTCTGATCTGCGGAGGCAGCGGTTGCAATATTTGTAAGCATACCGGCTGGGTGGAAATACTCGGCAGCGGGATGGTACATCCGAAAATGCTGGAGAATTTTGGCATCGATAGTAATAAATATACGGGTTTCGCCTTCGGAATGGGAATTGAAAGGATCTGCCAGGTGAAATACCGGATAAACGACCTTCGCCTGTATTCTCAAAACGATGTAAGGTTTCTCAGCCAGTTCACAGCGGCTATATAAAAACTTCAGGCATGATCCGGACAATCTGCGTTTGCGGGGCGGGCACTATGGGCGGCGGGATCGCTCAGGCGGCCGCTCAGAGCGGTTTTAACACCATCCTCTATGATCTGAACACGGAAAGCCTGCGGAAAGCCCGTCTTTCCATTGACAACAACCTTGAGAAAGCGGTTCAGCACCATAAGCTTGGGGAGACAGCCCGGCAGACTGCCCTTGCAAATCTCTTCTTCACCGATCAGATAGCCGATTGCGTCGCGGATTTTATCATCGAAGCGATCCTCGAAAAACCCGAAGCGAAGAAGGCTCTTTTCAATCACCTGGCCACGCTCAACGGGCCCGAAACGATCCTGGCTTCCAACACGTCTTCCCTGTCCGTGACGGCCATCGCCGAGGGAACGGACCGCCCCGGAAGAGTAATCGGAATGCATTTCTTTAATCCGGCGCCTGTCATGAAACTGGTAGAGGTCATCCATAC
The DNA here is from genome assembly GCA_031292515.1 of Puia sp. Lineage (GTDB taxonomy): Bacteria > Bacteroidota > Bacteroidia > Chitinophagales > Chitinophagaceae > Puia. Next base: position 127,814 of record JARLGZ010000235.1, read on the forward strand.
CCGGTATACAGATGAAAGAACCGCGCGGGTCACGGCCTGGCTGGCCTTAGCCATGACCAAGACCCCCGTCAATTGCGGGGACTTCCCCGGCTTCATCGTCAATCATGTCGCAAGACCTTACTACCTGGAGGCACTTCGTATCCTGGAAAAAGGAGGGGCAGATATCGATACCGTCGACGCCCTGATGGAAGCCACCGGTTTTAAAATGGGGCCCTTCCGGCTAATGGACCTGATCGGCAATGATGTGAATTATTCCGTGAGCGTTTCGGTCTATACGGCATTGGGCGAGCCTGCCCGGTTGAAGCCATCCCCCTTGCAGCGACGGAAAGTGGAGGATAACGAGCTCGGGCGGAAAACGGGCAGAGGCTTTTATCATTACACCATCAATCCATCGCTTTGAAAATACTCATAACAGGTGGGACCGGTTTTCTCGGTTCTTATATTGTCCAGGAGCTCGTAAACGGCGGGCATGAGGTGAGGGCCATCCGGCGCGGCAACAGGCTCCCCTTTTTCATGCCTGCCGCGATTTTCGATAAAGTGGAATGGGTCGAAGGGGACATCCTGGATATTTCTTCCCTGGAAGAATCCATGGAGGGGATCGACGCCGTGATCCATGCGGCAGCCAGGGTGTCTTTTCAACCGGGAAACCGGAAAGAACTGTATAAAACGAATATTGAAGGCACCGCCAATGTGGTCAATGCCTCCATTGCGGGGGGAGTGGGGCGCTTCATCCATATCAGCTCGGTCGCTGCGCTGGGGGAAACAGTCGCCGGGGAACTTACCGGGGAAAGAAGACAGTGGGAGGAAAATATCTTCACCACACACTACGCCGTCAGTAAATACCAGGCGGAGATGGAAGCGTGGAGAGGCATGGGAGAAGGGCTGAATGTCTCGATCGTAAACCCCTCCACCATCCTGGGATATGGGGATTGGAACAACGGCAGCTGCGCCATCTTCAAAAGCCTCTACCAGGAGTTCCCCTGGTACACCGAAGGCATGAACGGCTTCGTAGATGTGCGGGACGTGGCCCGGGCCGTCTTCTGTTTGCTGGAATCGGATACAACGGGAGAACGCTTCATCCTCAGTAGCGACAACTGGACTTACCGCCGCTTATTCGATTGCATTGCCGACGGTCTTGGCAAGCGACGTCCTCCCCGGAAAGTCACTCGTTTTCTGGCCGCCCTGGCCTGGCGATTCGAAAAGATAAAATCCCTGTTTACCGGGAAAGAACCTGTTTTGACCCGGGAAAGCGCTAAAATAGCCCTGAAGAAAAGCAGTTTCGACAACCGCAAATTCCTCGCCCGGTTCCCCGACTTCCATTTCACAACGCTGGATCAGACTATCCTGGCAGCGTGCAAATCCTATTTGCAGGATGAAAAATCCGGCAATCCACGAGACTTTTTATAATTTGAGCTTCTAAACGAATACCCATGAAACCGAGCCTGATTATCAGATTCCTTTTTTGCGCCGGTGCCGGTCTTTTATTGTCGCTCCCTCTTTTTTCGCAGGACAAGTATTTTACTATCAGCGGCCAGGTCCTGGATCAAAAGACAGGTCTGCCTATGCCGGGCGCTTCCGTATTCTGCCAGAATACTACGATGGGAACCGTCTCGAACAATGAAGGTCGTTTTTTTCTCCGCATGGGAAATGGCGGGTACGATATGGTGGTATCCTATACGGGGTATGAGACAAAACTCCTGCGCGTCAGCAACGGCAGTAAGAATGACTCCCTCCATATAGAATTAAAAGAACAGGACAAAAGCATGGGAGAGGTTGTCGTAGCAGGCAGCGCCCTGGTAGCCGACGGATGGAACAAATACGGCCAGTTCTTTTTCGACAATTTTATCGGCACGACACCCAACGCCGGGAAATGTACCATCGAGAACAAAGAAGCCCTGAAATTCTACTTCTATAAGAAAAGAAATAAGCTCAAGGTCAAATGCGATTCAAACCTCGTGATCGTAAACAATGCACTCGGATACAGGATAAAATACCAGTTGGATTCCTTTGTGTATGAATACGGCAGCGATGTGGGCAGCTCCGCCGGTTACCCTTTTTTCGAGGAACTCTCCGGGTCCCCCGAACAACACGAAACCTGGAAGCAGAACCGGCTGGACACCTATCTGGGTTCCCGCCTCCATTTCATGCGCTGCTGGTATGACAGCACCCTGCATGACGAAGGGTTCAGCATAGAACTCCTGGACAGCGCCAGCAACAGATATGCTCCGGCGTTTAAAGACCCTTATATCGACAAAATTTACTCCGTTGACAGCGGAGAGGTAAATATCAATATCAACGGCCGGATCCGGGTCACCTACACCAACCGGCCATCGGACAAAAAATACCTGTCAGACTTTAAATTTCCTGCCGATATGAAAGGGCAGATATCCCTGGTGGATATCATCGGAGGCTTTACGATCGATGAGAACGGGTATTTCTATGACCAGACAGATCTGACCAATATCGGCTATTGGTCCTGGAAGAAATTTGCCGAGACCTTGCCCTATGACTATTTGCCGGAGTAGTGATGTGCGTCTCTGTTTCTCCCCGGGGCTATATAAATATAGCCCCTGTCACGATTTTATGATGGCCCTTCGGGCAGCGGCCCCGTGGGCCGCTTACCCCATCACCTTTTTCCAGAGTTCGGGAATGCGCTTGATCCAGACTATCTCTCTTTTTTTGAGACCAGCCTCTTCGGCGGGATATCCAAAATAGACTTTCCCGCCCTCCAGCGAGGAAGGCACGCCGCTCTGCGCGAGTACGATTGCATGGTCCCCGATACGAAGCGTCTTGCTGATACCCACCTGGCCCCAAAGAATGACCCCGTCGCCGATATCGACGGCTCCGGCAATACCCACCTGGGCGGCAAGCAGGCAATTCTTCCCGATTACCGTATCATGCCCGATATGCACCATATTGTCGATCTTGGTACCCCGGCCGATCCGGGTATCATGGCTGACACCCCGGTCGATCGTACAACCGGCTCCTATTTCGACGTCGTCCCCGATCACCACCCTTCCGCAGCTCTCCATTTTCTTATACCATACCTCCCGGTCTTTCTTCGTGTTATAATAAAATGCGTCCGATCCGATCACCGAACCGGCCTGCACGACGACATTGTCGCCGATCTCGCAATAGTCGAGAATGGTAACACCCGGATGGATCCTGCAATTCCTGCCGATCGTAACATGATGACCGATAAAAGAATTCGGATAGACATAGGTCCCCTCGCCGATTACCGCCGTATCACTCACCGGCTTGACGGCAGGTTCAAAAGGGCGGAAATGCCGGACAATACGCAGATACGCTTCGAAAGGCTCCTTTACGACTACCAGCGCCTTACCCGCCGGAACGTCCACGACTTTATTGATGATGATGAAAGAAGCGGCCGATTCGATACAGGTCGAATAATATTTGGGATGATCCACGAAGACGAGGTCGCCGCTCTCTACCTTGTGTATCTCATTGATGCCGGTAGCTTGTCCATTCTTATCGCCGATCAGCTCCGCGTCCAGGAAATCAGCGATCCATTGAATTGATACCGGAGAAGGGAATTTCATGATGAAAAGTTTCGGCAAAGGTAAATCCGCTTTACCATTTTAGGATCGAACGCTCGCTTTTTACTCTTTTCGGGCCCCGGATGAAAAAAATTCAATCCCCGGTCCCTTCTTCTTTTCGAGCTCCCGAAAATCCGGTTACAGACGATTTCCTCAGTTGGAAAATGAGCTTCCTGCTTTCGGTAAAAAAAACGAATGAAGGGGAACCCCTTTATTCATCAGTGTTTCGAGCAATCGTGAAAATCCGGAAGGTCGATGAAAGAATCATTTTCGATGGATAAAGCCCGGGGAAAGGATTTCAAAAAAGCCTTGTAGTGCTTGCCTTTTCCACAGATTAAAAAAAAATGTGAATAAAATATATTGGAAAATTTTTTTAGATAGAGAAAATTATTTTTAATATTGTGTAGGGAAATTTAATTCCCGGTACTTACTAACCCATCCATATATTGAGAAGTCCCGCTGACAAGCGGGATTTTTTGTTGCCCACACCCAAATCCGACCGACCTTGCATACGTATTTTGCCATCTACAAACCCTTTAACGTTCTGTCCCAATTCAGTTCCCCGGACGGGCGCCGCACGCTCAAAGATTTTTTTGACGTGCCCGGGAACGTGTATCCGGTAGGTCGTCTTGATTACGATAGCGAGGGCCTCCTCCTCCTCACCAATGACAGCGGGTTGAATCATCGTTTACTCGATCCCGGATTTGGCCATGAAAGGGAATACTATGTACAGGTGGAAGGCAGCATCGACCAGCCTGCGATACAACGTCTGCAATCCGGTGTCGATATTTCCCTTAACGGGAAGACCTATAGAACGCGTCCCTGCAAAGCCCGGCTTTTTACCGTTCCGCCGGCAGTTCCCGACAGGGACCCCCCTATCCGTTATCGCGCAAATATCCCTACCAGTTGGATAAAGCTGATCCTTACAGAAGGTAAAAACAGGCAAGTCCGTAAAATGACCGCAGGTACGGGCTTCCCCACCTTACGCCTCATCCGTTACCGGATCGGTCTGCTGGACCTTGCAGGATTGCAGCCCGGGGAGATGCGGAAACTGGGAAAAGAAGAGGTCTACCGGTTGTTGGAGATAGGCCGCTAACTTTTACTTACCTTTCCATTTCAAAAATCTTGACACTATGCTGAAATCCATGACCGGCTTTGGGCGCGCTGAACAGGCCGTCGGAGATAAGACTTTCCTGGTGGATATAAAATCGCTGAACGGAAAACAGTTCGAATTGCAGTTGAAATTGCCGGGCTTCCTGAAACCTTTCGAGTTCCAGATACGTAAGTTGCTCTCGGATAAACTGGGACGCGGATCCCTGGATTGTACGATCAGCCTCAAGCAGACCGGCAACGCAAAGCCCGTCAGCATCAATACGGACCTGGCCAAAGCTTATCATAAAGCCCTGGCCGAACTGTCCGCCGAGCTGAATCTCGACCCTTCGAATATCCTCAGCACCCTGGTAAAATTGCCGGAAGTCATCACCCCTACGGGCGACACGCTCAGCGATGAAGAGTGGAAGCAATTCGAAAAAGTCATCCTGGCCGCCGTCGAAGAGCTCACGGCACATCGCTTAAACGAAGGAGCCTCCCTGGAAGCCGACCTTCGTCTGCGGATAGACAATATCCTCCGCCAACAGGAAGAAGTTATAAAACTGGAACCCCTCCGCCAGGTAAAAATCAAAGACAACCTGAAGAAATTACTCGAGGAGCAAGTGGGCAAAGAGAACTACGACACCAACAAACTGGAACAGGAACTCATTTACTATATTGAAAAGATCGACATTACCGAAGAGCAGGTACGACTCAAAAATCATTGCGATTACTTTAAGGCTATCCTGGATGAGGCCGAGGAAGGAAAAGGCAAAAAACTATCCTTTATCCTCCAGGAAATCGGCCGGGAGATCAATACGACCGGTTCCAAAGCCTATGACTCCACGATCCAGAAATGCGTGGTGCTGATGAAAGACGAACTGGAAAAAGCCAAGGAACAGGTGTTAAATGCTTTATGACCTATTTTTGTAAAAAATACCTCATTGAAAAAGCCCTTATTGCTCATTTTGGTCTCCTGCTCCCTGCTGGCGGTTAGTTCCTGTAACCTGTCGACCGATGTTTTTGAAAAAGACGTCAGGATCCCCGGACAAGAGTGGGAAAGCAGCTTTAAACCCGAAGTCAGGTTCGACCTGAAAGAAGCCGATACGGCTACCCTGTTTGACGTCTTCCTGGTCCTCCGCCATAGCGATGCATACAATTATAATAATATCTGGATCGAAGGCAGCGTTCGGGAGCCCGGCGACAGCACCGTCAAAAGCCAACGTTACGATCTGACCCTGGCCACCAATGACAAAGGCTGGCTGGGCAGCGGCATGGACGATATCTATGAACACCGCATCCTGATCCAACCCCACACAAAATTCAGGAAACCAGGCACCTATTCCTTTACGATCGAACAGATCATGCGCCAGGATCCCCTGAAACATATCCTGGATGTGGGGGTCCGGGTGGAAAAGGCGAAATAAAATCACAACCGTGTTCAAAAAAAGACGACTGGCCTTTGCAACCGTTGTTTACTGGGCCCTCCTGGCCTATATCATCGCCGGCCTGGTATGGTGGTTCATCGCCTTGCAGCGGCAGAACCGGCAAATGACCATTTACCAACTCCGGGAACTGAAAATGGATGACCCGCACTACACGGATAAGCTGAATTCCCTCTTTCTCGACGAACAAAGAAAGACTACGGGTTATATCGGGGAAGGTTCTACTTACCTGCTCCTGATCCTGGTCGGCGCCCTGTTCGTCTACAGGGAGGTCAGAAGACAGATCCGCCTGCAGCAGCAGCAACAGTATTTCATGATGGCCGTGACCCACGAGTTGAAGACCCCCATCGCGGTAGCGAAATTAAACCTGGAGACACTGCAGAAGTACAGGCTCGATGAAACCAAACAACAAAAGATCATCCAGGCAGCCCTGCAGGAGACGGGCAGACTCGACACCCTGGCTACGAATATCCTGATCGCCTCCCAGCTTGAAGGGGGAGACTATACGCAAGCCAAGGAAGAACTCGATCTGTCTGCATTGATCTCGAACGTCGTCGGAGACTTCCGCAACCGTTACCCGTTACGGAAATGGAACAGCCTGATCACACCTGAACTGGCCATCACAGGAGACACCCTGCTTTTGCAAATGCTGATCAGCAACCTGATAACCAATGCGATGAAATACTCCCCGAAAGAAGGAGCCATCACCGTGGAATTAAAACGACAGGGCAGACGCCTCCTGTTATCCGTAAAAGATGAAGGGCCCGGAATCCCCGAAGAAGAAAAGAAAAAGGTATTTAATAAATTCTACCGGACCGGTAATGAGGCGACACGAAGTACCCAGGGTACCGGTTTAGGGCTCTACCTTTGCAGAAAGATAGCCGACGACCATAAGGCGCATATCACCGTCTCGGACAATTCGCCGGCGGGAAGTATTTTTACGGTGTCGTTTTAAACCCTCTGCAGGACAGACTTAGCGGAGCCAAACATTCGAAACACATATCGACCATGAGTGAACAGACCATTTCCATCCTGCTGGTAGAAGATGAAGAAAACCTTCATGAAGCCCTGAAACTAAATCTTGAACTGGAAGGCTATGAAGTCACCTCCGCCATGGACGGCAACCAGGCCTTAAAAGCGGTTGAGTCCGAATATTTCGACCTGATCATACTCGATGTCATGCTCCCGGGCATAGACGGGATCGGGGTGACCGAGTCGATCCGTATCCAGCAAAATGAAGTGCCGATCCTCATGCTCAGCGCGCGTAATGCCAGCGCGGACCGGGTGCTGGGGCTGAAAAAGGGCGCCGATGACTATCTCACCAAACCTTTCAACCTGGAAGAGCTGCTGCTCCGGATACAAAAGCTGGTCAACAAAAACAAAAAAATACAGGAGAAGGACTCTTTGGGGGAACTCTACTCCTTCGGTAGGAACACGATCGACTTCAAGGCGCAGGAAGCCATCACCAAAACAGGAGAACGCATCCAACTCAGCAAGAAAGAAGCAATGCTCCTCAAATTGCTTATCGAGAACAAAAACGAGGTCGTGACCCGGGAGAAAATACTCCAGACCGTCTGGGGCTACAATGTCTACCCGACGACCCGAACGATCGATAATTTCGTGCTGAGCTTTCGGAAATATTTCGAGGAAGACAGCAGGAACCCGGAATATTTTCACTCCGTCCGGGGAGTAGGCTATAAATACACCGAATAGACTCCACCTGCAAAATTCCCTTTGCCATTTTTTTCTCAGTCTAACCCCAGGATACGTACAGGTCCCATCAGGCCGGAAGGCAGGAGCGGCGAGTCTTTGGTAAAATAATTCCAGGTGGTGAAGCAATACCTGCCCTTGGAAGGACGGGGCGTTCCATTTAAAAACCAGTCCGGGAATTCCTTCAGATAGGTGCCTCCCATGAAACCGGGTAGCCATTTGCAATCCGCCGGCTCCTGCTCGTCACCGATCAGGCGGTTGGCCCAGGTATTGGTCACTTCGATCACCAGGCGGTTGCCTCTCTGCTTCAGCAGTCCTTTTGGGATCCTGACCTGCCACGGAGCCGTCCAGGCTACACCCAGATCTTTATCGTTCAGGATTACGTGTGCGATATGATCGACCGTTCCCAGATCGAGATAGAGGTCTTGCTGACTCCTCCTGACGGAAGAAGACACATCAAAAGATTTATGATACACGGCCGTCCCGCTGAAATAGCGGATGCCTTTTTCAGGTCTTGTGGTCCAGTCGTCCAGTTTTGCAAAACTCACAGCCCGCGCCGGACCACCCCATACAGAGTCGAACCTGACCTGCCACGGCCCTCCAAGCGTCAGCAACTCCTGCGGATAAGGGAAATTGTCCCCCGAAGCCAGAGGCTGCGCCGCTTTCTCCCGGAATACGATGAAATAACTCTGTGCATCTGCAAACCGAAGCGTCAGGCTGGTAACGCTGTCGGCCGTCTCAAACTGTGTAAGTTTCCGCATATCGCCGGTAACGGGATCCCATAACTCGGGCTGCATACCCTGCACTTTGAAACTGCAAAACGCGGTTCCGGGCTCATGGGACACGTTGGCGACAAAGTATACCTCAGTCTTGTCCTCCCTGCGGTGGATATATCTTATGGCGGCGTCGCTGTTCTTGTCCAGCACGACGAAATCATCATCCGCCCTTGGTACAAATCTTCCCCATTGCAGCAGGGCCTGGGCACGCTGCCAGTATTTTACGGCGGCCGCTGCCGGCTTCCACCAGGTCTGTGTCCTGTCGAAGTGAGATCCCCACTGACCCATCGTAGCTCCTGGCTTATACCTGTCGTCCCAGGGCTGTTGCGCGAAGCGGTGGATGACGATGCGGTTGACGCCTGCACAGAAAGCCGCGTCGCCAATGGGCTTCAGCCAGGCCGGCGTCTCTCTCCATTTGCTGTCATTGGGATGACCCGTAAATGCCTCTGCCTGCAAAAGGTTCTTTCCGGACCTTCGCAAGCCTGCAATCGTCGGCTCCAATTCATACGGCGAATACACACCGCCGTAAGTCCAGAATTCCCCCATATTGGTACCGACCATCGGCATCACCTCCTCCTGCCTCCAGGGTCCTCCATATGGCTCGCTCAAAAAATTCAGGTTCGCGGCCCGTAGTTTTGCCGATATCGTCCTGAAATAGACATCCCTGTACAGGTCCCTGACGGTCGAATCGAAATCAGTCCTGAATTTCAGCGAATCGGCTCTGCCGCCCACCGAACGGTTTGCAAAGACCGGCAGCCAGGGAATGATATCATATCCCCTCCTGCTTTTGAACTCCTCCCGCATTTTTGGGGTCCAGGTGGGATAGCCTGCTTCATAACTATCGAAGTAGACATGGTCGAATCCGTTGCCGATAAGGTCACCGAGATGTTTTTGGATCTCCCCGATCACATGGTCGATATGAAAGCTGACGGCTTCCACATTCATTTTATCGCACTCAAGACCCGTAGCGGCCCACTGGGCAGGCTGAATGATCGCACCCATCGTCGTATGTCCGAACCGGTAGAGTAGCCATTCTCCCTTTGGCGCATCCCAGTCGAGGCTGCCGTCGGGTTGCATCCTTGCGGTCAGGTCGAATATGCTATCGACCGGAATGACGCCCCGGGCCGGCACCGCCAATACCGCGATATCCTTATACCAGGTCTTCCTGGCTGCGATCTCCGGTCTTTCGACCAGCCCTGTGGCAGGATTATAGACCGGGAACGGCATATTCGCGCGCGGGTCTACCTGGGGCCGCGCAAGCTTCACACTGACCCGGGTGTTGCCCTGAACGGCTTGTTGTGACCAGCAGACCTCCTGCATAGACAGCTCCGGCGTAACCCAGGGACCGCCGCTGGTCTCGTAGGCAGGGCCGTTGAACATGCCAAAACTCATACCCAGGCGCCTGGACTCTTCGGCCGCGTGGCGCACGAGTTTCCACCAGGGTTCCGTCCAGGCTATGATGTCCGGTGTGGGACTCTTGTCGATATTGCAGGCCCAGGGCGTAGTGATATCGGCGAGGCTGAGCATAGTTGCACTGCTGAACCCTTCCTGTTTCAACGCTTCGAGGTCTTTTGTAATACCTTGTTTGCTGAGATTGGAACCCATCCACATCCAAAGTACGCCCGGGCTCGCACTGGCCGGAGGGGTCCGGAATACGGTCTCGGGATTTGCATCCGGCGCGGGTTCACGCTCGCTGCTATCCACAGAGGGCTGAAACTTGGGTTGGGAATCCGCCGCAATTGCCGTCAGTAACAATACCAGGGTTAGGATTTTTGTAAGGGTGCTGCTCTTCATCGGAGGGTTTTTGTCTTTCATTTTTCGATGGGATCCCCCCGTCCACGGGGGTTTGTCTTTATAACTTCCCGATCAATAGCTCGGCCTGTCTCAACACCTGCTGCATATTATACGTATCATACACCGGGGTATAGATATTGATCTCGCATTCGGAAAAAGTATTCTCAAGCATGAGGATGGATGCGTTGTCCCAACCTCGCTGTTCCAGCTTTTTTATCATATTGCTTTTATTCAGCGAACTGGCCGGAAGATCGACCTTATCGCCTATGGCCTTCCACAAGGCCCGGTTGATCTCATGATAGAATCCCTTGTAGTTGATCTCTGCGAACAATATACGGGCATGGGACAGCGGGTCCACTGCAACCACCGGGGCGGTGGACAGAACGGGACCGCTTACAAACGACTGTCCGGATAGCCCGGGCAACCCGGACCTGTCTGTATTTGCAGGCTCCGCCTGCGCAGCTTTTTCAGCCTTCTCTCCGTCCCTCTCCGGCGATGCGCCTTCTTTTCCGGCCTCCTCGCCTTTATGAACCCTCAGACCCTGTCTCCACAGATAGATAGCCAGCGCAGACAGGATCAGGATGGCAAAGATCCATTCCAGGTGCTTATGGATAAATACCCCTGCGGCCCCTTCATCGGAAGAAACGTTACTGGCGGCAGAAGAAGACGGAGAAGAGTTTTTGATGGCCGGGCCCACCTTGCAGGTGAGCGTGTCTGTGTGGAGGGTGTGATAAGTGCCGCTGGCCGGATCGAAATACGAAAAATCAATGGATGGGATGTTGTAGCTCCCTGGCGCATTGGGATTGAAAACATATTGAAAGGTCTTTGAGCCGCTCATCGGAATGGTCGTCCTGTCCACTTCTTCCTTGGCCACGGGGTCGAAGGCCTCCAGGCCACCCGGCCATTTCACGTCCGGAGCGTTGATGATCGGAAGATTGCCGCTTCCCTGGATGGTCACCCGCAGGGAGGCCTCTCCCCTCGCGGCTACATTCTTATTTCCAAGACTGGCTTGCAGGGTGAACCGACCGACGGCGCCTGTGAAATCCGCCGGTTTCCCTGTCTCCGGCAGCGGTTTAACAGTAATAGTCACGGGCTTCGTTTCCAGCGTGACATTCTCGTCTTCCCAATTGGTGACCGCGTCATCGTCTTCGAAGGGATCGAAGATGTCCCCCCTGCCGCTCCTCTGCGATTTCCGGGACCCCTTCAGAAAATGCACCGTATTCTCCACTTCCATCGGGTCGAGGTCGATCGAGCCAGCCTGCAGGGGAATGAGCTGCGACTTGCGGATGATATGCACCGTAAAAGTCTTCCCGTTCACCTTTTCCACCGAGGAGACATCGTTGTTGGGATCTACCATATCATAGACGCTGAAACCATTGAGGGAAGGCCGCTTGGTGACCCGAGATTCCGAACGAAGGCGCGAATACAGCTTGTAGGTCGCCACCACCGGTTCTCCCACATAACAAGTAGACTTGTTTATTTCTACTTTTACGAACAGGTTCTTATGGATCTTCTCCCGGACATTCTCGCCGGGCTTTAATAAATAGTCCTTGTCCGCCTCTTCCGGCGCGGGAGCGAAAGGGTCGGGCAGAGGCTGAAAAAAGGGATTGGATCCGGCACCGGAAGAATTACCGGCGGAGCCGGACCCGGTTGCATTCACTGTTATGCTGACCGGGTTGGAATGCATGAGATGTCCGTCGATGGAAGCGGAGGCTCCCTGTATCGTGAACTTCCCCGTCCTGACCGGTTGCAATACGAAAGACAACCCCTCATACTGTGATACGTTACCGTTCACGACCGTCATCCCGCTGGATTGATTGGGGCCGCCAACGACGCGAAAGCCCGGAAAAGAAGGAGGGGTAAGATGATCGACGGTCGTAGCGTTTTCTACGATGAAATTTATCCGGAGGTATTCGTTACGCCCTACCTCTTTACTACCGGTCACGGTCGTAAATTTCACCTGCGCGTAGGCGTTAATACCCGCCAGCAGGACGATCATATGAACAACAGAGGAAAGACGCAGGACTCTTTTCATTATTTACCCTCAGGAACACAAATATAAAATTTGATTTTAAGGGCGCCATCCCAATTTTCGGTTAAAACCCGGTTAAACTGACATATCATTTGCACAGAATGAGACGCCATGGCTCCGGCATAGGCCGGAGTTGACCCAAAATGATACCCCCTTGGCACAGAATGACATTTGACCGAGCGGTCCTACAGGTCTCCCAACTGGGGTCTCAGGACGATGTCCTCCACCGTCGCCCGGGGTGACAACTGCGAGGCCGCATAGACAATTTCCGCGATGTCTGCCGCTTCCATGATGCGCAGGGGGTCGACGCCGCTGCCCGACCAGGAATCGGTAAAAGCCGCCCCCGGATAAACGGCCGTCACCTTTACCCCATAAGGCTTCATCTCCTCCCGCAGATTTTTTGAAAAACCAGCGAGGGCAAATTTGCTGATGCTGTAAGAACCGCCGTTGGCATATGCCTGCAGGGAAGCAATGGAGCAAATATTAAAAATATGCCCGTGCTTTTGAGCCATCATCTCAGGCAGCAATACCCTCGTCAGGTGATATGCGCTGTATAAGTTCACGCCGATCATCGCCTCCAGCGCTCCTTCAGGCTCCCCGCTGATATTGCCGGGAACGAATTGCCCGGCATTATTGACCAGGACATCGATGGTCGCCCCGGAATCCAATACCCAGGCGCCGAACTGTTGCGCTCCCCGCTTTTCGGACAGGTCGAAAGCACCTGCATGCACGGAGACACCGGGAAACCGCGCCCTCAACTCCCCGGCCGTATGCTGCAGGGCCTCTTCATGACGGGAACAAATAAACAGATCATAACCCGCGGAGGCAAATTTTTCGGCGATCGCCCTTCCAAATCCTTTTGACGCGCCGGTAATAATACTATTCAACTGCAACCCTTTTTTGGTGGTAAATAAGTTTTCTACCTGTAAATTGCGAAGTATATTTTATATAGCCATTGCAATACACACATTTATTCTTCGACCTGGACCATACGCTCTGGGATTTTGAGGCGAACAGCAGGCTGACCCTCGGCGAATTGTATGAATCCCTGGGACTAAAGGCGAAGGGCGTGCATGACTTCGACCTCTTTCATAAAAATTATACGATCCACAATGATAAACTTTGGGAGCGGTACCGGAACGGCTACATCAAAGTAGACGTATTGAGGTGGAAACGAATGTGGCTGACCCTGCTCGACTTCAAGATCGGGGACGAGGCGCTGGCCAGGGAAATGGGCGACCGGTTTCTCGAATCCCTGCCCAGCCGCACGCTATTGTTCCCCTATACGCACGAAATACTCAAATATCTTCTGGCCAGGCAATACAAGCTGCACCTGATCACCAATGGCTTCGAAAAGACCCAGCAAAGCAAGCTGGAGCATTCCGGCTTAACCCCTTATTTTACGGAAGTGATCACCTCGGAGAGTTCCAATAGCCTCAAGCCTCATAAGGAGATTTTTGAATATGCATTCTGGAAGACGAAAGCAAAGCCATCGGAGAGTATTATGATCGGGGACAACCCCGAAGTCGATATACAGGGGGGAATCAACGCCGGAATAGACCAGGTATTTGTGAACCATTTAAATATCGCGTCTCCGGTGAAGCCTACCTTTACGGTCTATTCCTTAAAAGAGCTGGAGACATTGTTCTAACTCTTCTTCCCGCAATGTTTGCCGGGGCAGCTTTTCACGGAGGTCTTTTTGCCCTTGTCCTTCCCCTTGCCCTTGTCGCCGTCATGCGCAAAAACGAATCCGGAAAAGAAGAAAGCTGCCGTAGCTATCATCATTAACTTTTTCATCCGCATATAGTGTCTTTTTAATGGTCGGATGGAACCTCGCTGTTCATCCCCCTGTGCGTTTAAATTTATCATGCCCGGTTTCATAAATACCGTGTTTATTCTCAGATGCTCTCAGATACCGCATTTTTTCAGGCGCCGCATTTTACCTCTGTAATTTACGAAAAACTCCCTAATACCGTCACGCCTCCTTTTACCGGCTCGTTCAAGGCGACTCTTACGATCGTTCCCGGCGGCAGGAGGACGTCGACGCGCGATCCGAACTTGATAAAGCCCATTTCGGCGCTTTGTTCGACTTTCTGGCCTACGGACAGGTAATTCACAATCCGTTTGGCCAGGGCTCCCGCAATCTGCTTCACCAGGATCTCCCCGTGTTGATTACGAATGACCACGCTGTGCCTTTCGTTCTCCGTAGAGGATTTGGGATGCCAGGCGACCAGGTATTTGCCTTTGTGGTACTGGCTATATACCACTTCGCCGCCGACCGGGTTCAGGTTGCGATGCACATTGGCCGGGCTCATAAAGATTGACACCTGCAGACGCTTGTCTTTAAAATATTCTGTATCGGTTATTTCTTCGATGACCACGACCTTTCCATCGGCCGGGCAGATGATCAGGTTTTCGCCGCGGGTAAGGGTCCGGTTCGGGACGCGAAAAAAAGAGATCAGGAATAAGAGTAAGCCCAGGGTAGCGATAAAGATCAGCCAGCTCAGCCAGGGCAGATGAAAACTTATGAAATAGAACGAGAGCAGGTTGACGAAGGCAAAACTGAGGGCACCTATCGCAATTGTCTTATAGCCTTCTTTGTGAATTGTCATTGATTGGGGATTATAGTTGGGATTAAAGGTCTTTGATATCCAGCGTCAAAAATAAGGATCATTTCAGGAACAAAAACACATATAGCCAGACAAATGGCGTCGCCAGCAACAGGGAATCGAAACGATCGAGAAATCCGCCATGCCCCGGCATGATACTGCCGCTGTCTTTTACTCCGGCCATTCGCTTCAGCTTACTCTCCAGCAGGTCTCCAAAAGTACCTGCCACCGATGAAATGGCTGCAATCGTCATACAGTGCACCGGAAACGCCCAGTTAAATCCGCCATCGCCGTCATCCCGGTAGTGATAATCCAGGAAATGGCCGGCCGCCCCCATCACCACGATCGCCAGGATGATCCCTCCGATAGTCCCCTCCCAGGTTTTCTTTGGCGAGATCGCCGAAAGTGGGGTCTTCCCGATCATCGACCCCACGATATAGGCCATGGTGTCATTGATCCAGATAGAGCCGACGGTCAATAGCACCAACAGCTTACCGATGGGCAACAGGCTGCCGACCGGCAAAAGATTTTCGGGAAACAGGCACCTGATATTTGTCAGCAGCCCCCAGCTAAGGGAAATATACAACAGCCCCAGCGCCGAATAGCCGATATTCTTCCAGCTCAGATCACGGACCAGCAGGATTTCCGCGAGAGGGAGCACGAAAACAAACAGGAGGCCTAGCCACCACCCCAGGACCTGCAGCGACAATCCTCCGATTTGCAGGGCGTCGTTGGTAAAATACAGCAGCACGCTCCATCCGGCAACCCTGACCCCGTATTTGTGAAAGGGAGTAATTTTCGCATATCCGGGATCGATCAGACCTATCAGACGCTGGTATTCCCCCCAGCAACCGAAATGGATGAAGGAGAACAGGACGAAGAAACTCCATTGGTTCCAGAGCAGACCCGTCAGCATAACGACTACGAATATCGCCGCTGTGAGGGACCGTGTTTTGAGAGTCGCAAGGTTCAATGCCATGACCGGAAGTTAAAAGGGATCATCAGGAAAGAAATTGGTTGTATTCGTTGACAGCATCCACCTCGTACACTTTGGCGTAGGTCATCCAGGATTCCCCGGCCAGTTTTTTCAACAGAAAACCCGTCAGGACCGCACTCAGGATCACCATATATACCGGAATGGATGCATTCTCAAGCGCCGTTTTTGAATAGCCGGAGGCGACAAGCACCTGGACTCCGTTGATCACGAAATGAGCCAGGATGCTTACCCACAGGCTCCCGCTGTACCAATAGAGCGCACCCAGTACCACACCCAGGAAGAATCTCGGCAGGAAACCCTGGAATTGAAAATGAAAAGCAGAGAACAAGGCTGCCGCCACCAGGATACCCAGCCAGGGACTCTTGAAAAGATGAATCAGGATCCGCTGCAAAGATCCGCGAAAACAAGCTTCCTCGCAGATAGCAGGCAGCAGCGCCATGACAAAAAGGTTGGAAAGGACGCCCGTCGTTCCCCCCGCTTTCATAAAAGCCTCCACCTGTTTGTCCGCATCCTTTTCCGCGGAAATCAACGAAGCAGGAAGCGGAATATGCTGATTGACCTCTCCCAACCAGCCAGCCAAAGGAAAGGAGAGCAACGCAAGACCCAGCGCCAGCGCATAGAAGACCGTCTTTTCCGGTTTATGGAACCCCAGGAACCATATCGGCCGGTGCCGGAAACTGAACCATGCATAGATCATTCCGGTCAGCAGGTAAATGCCTATACTGGAAGCCCCTTGTATCCATTTCAGCAGGGACACGACCGCCGGATCGTTCAGGTCGAAGGCATCCATTCCTCGTTTTCCACTGATAATGACACCTTTAGACATCATGATCAACATGGCCACGGAAGACGTCAGTATCATCGTTCCCGCATAAGCCAGCAGGAATACGCTCAATTGAGACCACGGTGATTTTATCTTTAGATAGGTTCTCATATAGCTTTTTGTACCTTTGCGGCTTGATAAACATCGGCAATATACAACTTCCTGCATTTCCGCTCCTCCTCGCTCCCATGGAGGATGTGAGCGATCCTCCCTTCCGGCATGTCTGCAAACAGCATGGCGCCGACCTGATGTATAGCGAGTTCATATCCAGCGAGGGGCTGATCCGCGATGCCATCAAAAGCCGGCGGAAACTGGATTTCTATGAATACGAGCGCCCTTTCGGCATCCAGGTCTTCGGCGGAGACGAAGAAGCCATGGCGATGAGCGCAAAGATCATCGGGACGACAAATCCGGACCTGGTGGATATCAACTTCGGTTGCCCTGTAAAAAAAGTGGTCTGCAAGGGGGCCGGCGCTGCGGTTTTAAAAGATGTTGCGTTGATGACCCGTCTCACTTCTGCCGTCGTAAAGGGTACCAACCTGCCGGTGACGGTAAAGACGCGCCTGGGCTGGGATGACAGCTCCCGGAATATCGAAGAAGTGGCGGAGCGGCTCCAGGACGCAGGCATCAGCGCCCTAACCATCCACGGCCGCACAAGGGCGCAGCTTTATAAGGGCGAGGCGGACTGGACCCTGATCGCAAAAGTGAAGAACAACCCCCGGATCCGGATCCCCATATTCGGCAACGGCGACATAGATTCTCCCGATAAGGCCCTCGAATACAGGAACCGGTATGGCGTCGACGGCATCATGATAGGCCGGGCGGCCATCGGCTATCCCTGGATCTTTAACGAGATCAAACACTTCCTGGAGACCGGCGGGTATCTGCCTCCGCCTTCGATCGAACAAAGGGCCGGAGCCATTCGCCAGCATCTGCACAGATCCGTTGAATGGAAAGGGGCGGTAGTCGGGATCCTTGAGATGCGCCGCCACTATACCAATTACCTGAAAGGCTTTCCCTATATAAAAGAATTCCGCAACCAGCTGGTTCAGAAAGATACCGTTGCGGAGATCGAAGAGGTCTTGCTACAGGTCGAAGAACGCTACGCCGGCTTTCTCCCCGAGCGGGTGAGGGCGGGCTTCCCCCCATCGTCGGACCCGGTCTCCGACGAGACGGCGACCTTATCGGAACAAGCCGCGGAGAATTGCGCCTGGTAAAAGCCACCGGGTCTATCGAACAGTGGAGACTTGCATTTCCAGGCGTCACGTATTTGAAAGCGTCACGCATTCAAAGTGTCGTTCATTTCAAAGTGTCGTTCATTTCAAACAGAATGCCCTTTCACAGCCGCGATCACTTCCGGGCTCGCCGGAGAAACCGACATGGCGAAATAATGCGTCAGCACACCCCTCTCGTCGATAAGGTATTTGCAGAAATTCCAGACGGGCTCCTGGGTATTCCACCCATTTTTCGACGGGTCCGTCAGCCATCGGTAGACCGGGTTCTGACCGTCTCCCCTTACGACCACGCTCTTTCTCATAAGCGGAAAACTCACCCCAAAATTGACCTTGCAGAATTCTGCGATCTCGGCGTCGCTCCCCTTCTCCTGCTCCTTGAAATCGTTGGCGGGAAAGCCGATCACTGCAAGCCTGTCCTTGTATTTTTCATAGAGGGATTCCAGCTCACCAAACTGTGCCGTATAACCGCAATTTGACGCCGTATTCACAAGAAGCACTTTTTTCCCCTTCAGTCCGGAAAAATCGAACGTGTCGCCATTGTTGAGGGTAGCCTGCAGGGAATAGAAAGGGATGGGCGGTACGGCATGTCCGGCGTTCTCTTTTACCTGGCCTTCTTTTTTCGGCGACCCCGTGAGTCGCATGATCAGGGGATAGAATGCTTTTAGAAGTTTCTGCTTAAAGTTCATTGCTTTTGTTTTATGATGATGTCATTTAAAAATATTTTTCTTCACCTCGTTTTTCTACCTGCCAGGTTATCACATAATTACATTTTCACGTGCATTTCGCCGACAAGTGGCCTGTAAATTTCCCGAAATTATCTGTCATTTCACTTTACCTTTATAAAAAGCGACTCATATGTCGATCCTGAAACTTCCCTTACTCTATGCCGGCTCCAAAGGAGAGAAATATTTATATACGCTGTTCGACAGCGGTGCGAATCTCTCCTGCATCAACCCCGATATGATTGACGGTCTTGAGACCCCTGTGCATCTTGGCAGAATCCGGCATTTAGCCACCGCCAGCGAAGGACACTATATCGATATCAGAGAGGTGGTGAGACTTGACTTCTATATCAATGACGTATTACTTTCCGACGAATTCCTGGTAGTCCCGGGATTAAGCGAAGAAGCCATCATCGGCGCCGCCACCTTGCAGAAATGGCGGATCCGGCTGGACTTCGAACACGACCAGGTTCTCGTCGACCCAAAAGTCGCGAAACTCCAATTGGTCTGAGCTGCCTGATCTTGATCCGGGCTCTCTCTTATTTCATGGGCCCTCCCGCACCTCGTTTTGCCTTCCCCTCATTTACTCTATCTTCGTGTCTTATGACCGATGAATATTATATGCTCCGGGCGCTACGGGAAGCCCAAAAAGCCTATGACGCCGGGGAGGTTCCGGTCGGGGCCGTCATCGTCCTGGACAACCACATCATTTCCAGGGGCCATAACCAGGTAGAAAAATTGACGGACGCCACGGCACATGCGGAAATCATAGCCCTCACCTCTGCATTTAATCATCTCGGCAGCAAATATCTCCCAAACGCATCTATTTATATCACAGTCGAGCCCTGTCTCATGTGCGCAGGAGCCTTATACTGGAGTAAGATCAGCCGGGTCGTGTACGGCACCGCCGACGAAAAAAACGGCTATAGAAAATATACCAGCCTCGCCGCTCCCACCGACCCCTCCCGTTTCGGACCCTCCCCGATCGGTCCCTCCGGTTTGGGTCCTTCCCATAACGATCCCTCGCATGCGGAACCCGCTTCCGCGCATTCTGCAGGAGCCCTGGCCACCGCCTGGCCTTTTCATCCGAAGACGGAACTGGTGAGTGGCGTATTAAAGGATGAATGCGCCCGCCTGATGAAGGACTTCTTCCGGTCAAAACGATGAGGCAGGCGGCGGTTATCGCTGGCACCCGTTTTGCGTGTACCGGTAGGGGAATAACCGGGTGACTTTTGCCGGTTTCTCAATTTTACGTAGGTTTGTGCTCCCTTCAATCACCAACCCGAATATTTTAAAAAATACCGACGGAATAGATTTTTCAAACATTAAAAAACAATAGATATGGCTTTTACATTACCTGCGCTGCCCTATGCACACGATGCACTGGAACCGCACATCGACACGACGACCATGCAGATCCATCATGGGAAACATCACCAGGCCTATGTGGACAATTTGAATAAGGCGATCGCCGGCACCCCGAACGAGAACAAATCCCTGATCGACCTCGTAAAACACGCCGGCTCGATCAGCCCTGTGGTACGCAATAACGGCGGGGGTCACTGGAACCACAGCTTTTTCTGGGAGAGCCTCGCCCCCAACGCCGGCGGCGCGCCGTCCGGAAAACTCGGCGAGGCCATCCAGTCTGCATTTGGTTCCTTTGATGCCTTTAAGGAGAAATTCAATGCCGCCGGCCTCGGCCGCTTCGGCAGCGGTTGGGCCTGGCTGATCGTGAAGGACGGCAAACTGGAGATCTCGTCGACGCCAAACCAGGACAATCCCCTGATGGACATTGCCGAAGTCAAAGGTTCCCCGGTACTGGGAGTAGATGTTTGGGAGCACGCCTATTACCTGAAATACCAGAACCGCAGGGCGGAATATCTGGCCGCATTCTGGAATGTGGTAAACTGGAGCAAAGCCTCCTCCCTTTATGAAGCGGCTATTAAGTAGAAACAGCCAGCCGGAGGCCGCCAAATCGGCGACCGATCCGGACGACTGTCAGGACGACTAATCAATCCCTCAAATAAGGGTTTCTCAGAAATTTTATGTTACTTGCAATCCCGGTAGTTCATCAATGATTACCGGGATTCATTTTTAATAAAGATTTTATGAAAATCGCTCCTTACTACTTATTTCTCCTGATTGCAACCGTAATGACGGCCTGCGCCTCGCACAGCAAAAAAATAATCATCATGGCGAGCAGCGATATACAGGTCGATCCCGCCACACAAAAAACCGTCACGGTAACAGAAGGCACCACACATCATGAAAAAGAGCTGATTTTTACCGGCGGCGATCCGGTAACCCTGAATATCCAGACTCCCGCGGGGAAATATACCCTGGAAGCCGCCGAAGATGGAATCTATATCGCCAACCTGAAGCCGGATACGGTCGTAGGAAGCTACCAGCACGTCGGGGAAAACGCCGATGCGAAGATCGACCAGGATCAGCTGAAATTAAAGATCGACAGCCTGCAAAAACTTATCGCAGGACAGAATGTAACAGCCGCCAACAGGAACTATTTTATCGTTCCCGGTAAGATGGTAAAAATCAGCCCCGAAGTGAACGCAAAGATATTCGGCCCGTTCACCACCATCCCCGGTGGCTTCGATGCAGGCTCGGTCCCCGAGATCTACAAATTTTATAGCAACAAGGAAGTGAGGGCGATCATCGGCAGCCTGACCGAGATGACGAAACTGAAGCCCGGAGGGCAATAGTAAAAGGTAGTCAAAGGTCTTTGTCCTTGCTGAAGCCGTGCCGGATGCGATGTCGCAGGAGGGTCACCTTAGCCGTCCCCGAAGCAGACCCCACACTACGCCCCACTGACTACGGCACCGGATCATACCCGTGTCCTCCCCAGGGATGGCAGCGTGAGATCCTCTTGACTGCCAGCCAGCCGCCCTTAAAAAGACCATGCTTACGCAGCGCTTCAACAGCATAGTGCGAGCAACTCGGCGTGTAGCGGCACTTCGGACCGAGGATCGGTGAAATGATCCATTGGTAGATCTTGATCAGGCCGATAAACGGCAGGCTCAATATGCGCAGAATTCCCTTCATCGACCCGTCTCCTTTATTAGTCTTTGTAAAGTTAGGCCTATCTTTTCGTATACCGTTGCGTAGCCGGGCAGCTCTTTTCCCGTGTAGATGAAGAACAAAGCGACCCGCCGGTCTTTTTCAAGAAGGTCTTTATACAAGGCTTCTTTCTGGAGACGATAGGCTTCCCGCAACAAGCGCTTAATGCGGTTCCGGTCGACGGCCTTTTTAAAATTCCGGGAGGAGGCGCCAAATCCCGCCTGCAGCCTCTCCGGTGTCATGGCTTTCATACGTTGAACAGGCCCATTACCATCATATCCGGCAGCGCTTGTCCGGAAGGTTTTCGCAAGGTGATTCGGATCGGCCCCTTTTTCCAATGGCAGATAGTAGACCCGGAGAGGGTAGAGGGCAAAACTCTTCCCTTCACGGAAAACCCGCTCGATCAGTTTGCGGCTTTTTAACCGCTCCTTCCTCCCCAATGTAAATGACTGGCCGATGATCCCTGTTTTTACAAATGTAAATAGCCCCGTGAAATACACGGAGCTATCGCAATAAGCTTTTTGAAATAGTTCCACCCTTTCGGGCCGATGCCATTTGTCTATTTCAGCTTCGATTCGTCGGAGATCGTCAGTTTATAACGACCTTTCTTACGACGACTTGCCAATACCTTACGGCCGTTCGCTGTCTGCATACGTTTACGAAAACCGTGAACGGTCTTACGGCGGCGCCTATGTGGTTGAAATGTACGTTTCATTCCTAAAAAATTTTTTTGTTACAATCCCGGTTTCCAACAAGTGCCCGCGGAGAAACGGACACCGCGTTCGATCATGACGGCAGGTCACCATACCCGCCGGCTGTGAAAGGGTCGGCAAAGCTAGAAAAAAATCGCTTCCCGGCCAACTGAAATATGCAGGAACTGTAAAAAGAGCCGCCCGATGGGCAAAGAAACACAGCTCTTATCCGATCTAATTGATTTTCAATTGATTAAAGAAGAACGAATTCGGATTGCAGGGATTTACCATAGAACGTCCGGGCATGATGATCGAAATCCTCCGTCGAATCGGTCGTAAAAAACCGGCGCTCCCCACCCTTGCTGCATCTGTGTTCCATTTCAGGATGGCGCGCCAGATAGTCCGCCAGGCTATCGGCGACGATTTCCCCCTGGGAGATCAGTCTGCAGTGCCCGGGGATATATTCCCCGATCTTATCGCGCATCAGCGGATAATGCGTACAGGCCAGCAGGATCGTGTCGATTTCACCGGACTGGGCGAGCAGACCATCGGTATATTCTTTTACGAAATAGTCTGCGCCGGGTTTGTGATGCTCCCCATTTTCGATCAGGGGTACCCAAAGCGGGCAGGCCTGCTGGTATACCTCGATATCCGGAAAGGATTTCGCGATCTCTATGGGATAGGAATCCGACTGGACGGTCCCGCGGGTGGCCAGGATCCCCACCTTCCGGGTCTTTGTATAATCACCGATGATTTCCGCAGTCGGTCTTATCACGCCTAATACACGGTTATCAGGAGCAAGGCGGGGCAGGTCATTCTGCTGAATGGTCCGCAGGGCTTTGGCGGAAGCCGTGTTACAGGCCAGTATGACCAGGGGACACTTCGCCCGGAAAAACCACTCTACACACTGCAGGGTATAATGATACACCGTCTCAAAGGACCTGCTCCCGTAAGGTGCACGGGCATTATCGCCCAGATAAATATAATCGTACTGGGGAAGCTTCGAAACGATTTCCTTCAGCACGGTGAGCCCTCCGTAGCCGGAATCGAATACGCCGATGGGTTGTGAAAAAGACATAGCGCAAAAGTAAACTAAAATAAAAACGCCAGGCTAGGTCACCTGACGTTTCTTATTGTACAATGAAAATTGGCTGCTATTTGATGCCGAGCTTCTTCTTCACCAGCGGCAGGATATCCTCCGCGGGAGGCGAAACCAGCAAGGTCTCTTTGGCCAGGATATATGCATACCCGTTTTCCTTGGCTACAGCCTGTACGGCATCCAGGGCTTTTTTCTGGATAGGAGCCAGCAATTCCTGCTGCTTCTGCTCGTTCATCTGCTGAGCCTGCTGCTGCCAGCTCTGTAACTTCACGCGAATTTCGAGGAGGCTTCTTCTCTTCAATTCGAGCTGGGCTTTGGTATATTTTGCGGTATCCTTCGAATTCAACATGCTGTCCTGCTCCATATACTCTCTCCCCATATCGTCATACTGCTGACGTAATGCATTTTGAAAATCCGTCATCGAGCTATCGAATTTCTTGGTTTCCGGCATTGCGCGGAGAAGCTCTTCCTGGCTGATATAGCCAATTTTTGATTGGGCCTGCGATTGATTGGCTGCTACTACCAGCCCCATAACCATTGCGACAATGGTGACAATCTTTTTCGTTTGTTTCATGTTTGTTTGTTTAATGACTCCATGAAACTTCCAAAGGCCGTTTCATTTCGTTTTTAGCTGTTTTTGTTTTATTAAATAGTGAAACTTCTTAATTTGTTAATTACTGGTTATTTTGGTTGTTTTTCGCAGGATTTGTTGCTTTTTCCCGCCTGTTCTTATTTAATTCCTAATTCTTTTAATACATCTTCGCTTTTATCAAGCTTGGGATCGGCAAAGATAACGGTAATTCCCTCACTTTTGTCCAAAATAAAGTCATACATTCTGTTAACCGCCAGTTTCTGAATGGCATTGTATACCTTATCCTGTATGGGCTTAACCAATTCCTGCCTCTTCTTAAACAGGTCTCCCTGAAAACCGAATCTTTTGCGCTGCAGGTCGCGTACCTCCTTCTCCTTATTGAACAATTCATCCTGCCGCTTCTTTTTCAGGTCTTCGCTCAGCATGACCTGCTCGGCATCATAATCCTTATACATTTTGTCCAGTACCGCCTGTTTATCGTCGATCTCTTTTTGCCACTGTTCACTGATCAGGTCCAGCTTTTTCTGGGCATCCTTGTAATCGGGGAGGCGATCTAGGATATATTTTGTGTCTACGACCGCATACAACTGCTGCGCTCTCCCGGTCAGGGCCGTCGCCACCAGCAGACCGGCGGCAAGGAATATTTTCTTCATCCTCTCCATCATGTAAAATTTTGAGACTGAAAATTACTCATTATTCCGGTTCGAAACCCAACATAAAGGTAAACCGGGTTGCATCTCTGAGCGATCCGTTCTGGATCCTGTCCAGGCCAACCCCATAGTCGAAGCCCAGCAACCCGAACATCGGCAGGAAGAATCGCATCCCCACCCCTACGCTGCGACGCAGGCGGAAGGGGTTGTAGTCCGTATAGTCATACCATCCGTTGGCTGCTTCGAAGAAGGTCTCGCCATAGATGGTGCTGGCTGAGCTCGTAGCAAATGGATAGCGTAACTCCAGGGTATATTTGTTGAAAATGGTAAAGAACTGGCTGGCCTGCTGCTGATCGGGATTTACTTTCGGATCCGAATTCTGGTAGACCGGGTAGCCGCGCTGGGAGATGATATCGTATCCCAGCAGGCCAAAATTGTTCGTCAGACCCGCATCCCCCAACTGAAAACGTTCGAAAGGGGAGAAATCGAGCTTGCTGTTATACTTACCCATAAACCCGTATTTCGCAGAGGCCTTCAGCACGAACTGGCGGCTCTTATCGGCGCCCATCTTTTCGCCGATGGGAAGATACCACTCACTCGTAAAACGCCATTTATGGAATTCAGGCAACTTGTAGCTGTCGTTTTCCGTGATGCTCGTATTGATCAGGGAATAAGGAGGGGTAAACTGAACACTCAGCAGCTGGCTCGAACCGCTCGTCGGATAGATCGGCTGGTCCAGCGAATACCGGCTCAAAGCCAGTTTAAAACTGAAATTCTTGGAAGTACCGTTCCTGAAATTGGAGGTGAACAGCGAGTAATTGTTCAACTCGTACTGGGTATAGTTGATGGAATAGGTCAGGGTGAAGTAGTCGTCCGGCCATTTCAGGCGTGTCCCCAAAGCGACCGTCGCTCCAAAATTCTTGAGGGAGTTGGTATCGCTGAAGGAGTAGGTATTTGAACCGCGATTATAGCCGCCGGTACGAAATACGCTCCGGTAAAGGCTGACTGTCAATGAATTGTTCTTTTTCCCGCCCAGCCATGGCTCCGTAAACGAGGCGTTGTACGACTGGTAGGCCTTCCCGTTTGACTGAACGCGCAGGCTCACTTTTTGTCCGTCACCGCTTGGCAGGGGATCCCAGGCGGACTTATGCAGGATATTTTTGATCGAAAAATTATTAAACGTCACCCCGACAGTACCCGTCAGACCGATCCCGCCACCCCAACCGGCGGAAAGCTCCAGCTGATCGGCCGATTTCTCTTCCACACCCCAGTTGATGTCGACTGTTCCGTCTTCCTGGTTGGGAACCGGCTGCGGATTGATTTTCTCCTGGTTGAAAAAGCCCAGGTTGGCAATATCGCGTTGAGACCGGATCAGAGCGGCCCGGCTGAATTTATCCCCGGGGATGGTACGCAATTCCCGGCGGATGACATATTCCTTCGTTTTCTCGTTTCCGGAGATGGTCACGTTCTTGATAGTGGCCTGCGGACCTTCCGTCATCCGGATCTCGAAATCGATCGTGTCGTTATAGACAGCGGTTTCAACCGGGTCCACCCGGAAGAACAAATACCCGTCATCCATATACAGGCCGCTGATATCACCGCCTTCCTGGGTCAACTGCTTGCCCAGCTTCTTGTTCAGGATGTCAAGGTTGTAGACGTCCCCTTTCCGGATACCCATGAGCATGGACAAAAGGGAGTCGGAGTATTTGGTATTGCCCTTCCAGCTTATATTGCCGAAATAATATTTGTGCCCTTCCGCTACTTTAAGATCCACGTTCAGCTGCCCCCTGTTGTTGTAATACTGCGTATCGGCCAGGATTGCGGCGTCGCGGTACCCCCGAGAATTGTAGTACTCGAGTATATGTTCCTTGTCTTCGTCGAATTTTTTGGGATCGAACTTGGCGCCGCTGAATAATTTGAACCGTATGTAGGGGTCGAGGAACTCCTTGGTATTCGTAAACGAGAGAAATCCCCAGTTATTGATATACTGTTGGAAAGTATAGGGGTTTTTGGTGCCGTAGACGCTTTTGTTCTCGGGTGGATAAAGGGTCAGGCGGCTGAGTTCATGGGTGCCCTTCATTTGCTTTTTGATCTTCAGCTCCGAAATTGCCTCCGTACCAAAGACATTGATTTGGTTGATCCTGACTTTCGGGCCTTTCAGAATGTTGAAGGTCAGGATCTCGGAATTGGGTTGCGAGGCGTCCTTGGTTTCCCCGATCCGGGTGGTCACAGCCTGGTAGCCTTTTTCGGAATAATATTTTTTGATGGCTTCAATGGTGCTCCGCTTCATATTCTCCGTCACAATCCTTCCCTTTACGAGCCCGCTCTTGGTTGCCAGGTCGTCTCCATCCGATTTTTTGACACCCCTAAAATAGTAATTCGATAGCCTCGGTCTCTCTGACACATTGATTTCCAGATAGATATTGGTGCCGACGACTTTTGTAAAATAAATCGAGATATCGGAGAAGAGGGCCTGCTTCCAGAGATTATTGATCGCCCTGCTGAAATTATCCCCCCCGGGGATAATCACTTTATCACCGATAGTAAGACCCGAAATGGAGATCAGAAGGGATTCATCCAGGTATTTGATACCGCTCACCTTGATGCCGGCTATGATGTATTCTCTGGGAGTTTTGGAATCTGCTAAAGCCATTAATTCTGGATCGACGGAAAGGCCTGGACGGGAAGTATCTGATACCTGGGCGTTTGCAGTAGTTATGTTAAGTAAGCAGTAAGTTATTAGTAAAAAAACACAAATCAGTGATCTTCGTTGCATCCAGTCGGTTTTTTAAGTGCCGGAAATGCGCTTTAAAGAATTTAGCGCATTTCCGGCATAAGCGCTAATTTCTGTCCTTGGACTACCGCCTTCGGCGGCTTTGGGCGGCAAATTAAGGGGATTTATGAAAAGTCTTTGTTAAAAAGTAGCAATACACAAGGCTTTTATCGACTCATTGACAACGAATTTGGTTTCTGATCGTTATGCGGCCCGTTTAAATCCTTTTTGCGGGCGGCCATATTTTTCACTGGTAAAATTTTCGTTATTTGTTTGTCGCTCATAAGGAAAATTTCGTCAAAGCCTCTGGCTTTACCTGGGCGCTGGTCTTCCCAAAGCGTCTTTCCCTGCCCTGGTAGTCCAGGATGGCTTCATACAGATTCGCCCTGCGGAAATCAGGCCACCGTACATTCGTAAAATACAATTCCGCATAGGCCAGCTGATAAAGCAGAAAATTGCTGATACGGTATTCTCCGCTGGTCCGGATCATCAGTTCCGGGTCAGGGAACCCATGCGTCGACAGGTATTGCGGCAAAGTCCCCTGGTCTATCGAATCGGGCTCCAGTTTGCCTGCTTTTACATCCCCTGCAATCTTTTTTATGGCGTCGGTCAGCTCCCACCGGCTACTGTAACTCAAGGCCATGACCAGGTTCAAACCCGTATTGGTAGCCGTCATTTCCAGCGCCTCTTTCAATTCCGTCTTTGCATAGTCAGGTAGCATTTCCATATCCCCGATCACACGAAGCCTGATATTGTTCCGGTTCAGCGTCTCGACCTCTTTGCGGATAGTCTCTACCAGCAGTTCCATCAGACCCGTTACCTCATATTCCGGTCTGTCCCAGTTCTCCGTCGAAAAAGCATACAGGGTCAGATAACCGACACCCAGTTCGGCGCATCCTTCGACGATATCCCTCACACTCTCCACCCCATGATAGTGTCCATATAGCCTGTCCTGGCCTTTTTCCTGGGCCCACCGTCCATTGCCATCCATGATAATGGCGATATGGCTGGGTAGCCTCTGCACGTCTATTTTCTCTTTCAGCGACTCCATAGACAATTTTTGCAAGGGCACAAAGGTATAAAATTTCTGCCGGAAGACCCTGAAAATATTGTCACTAAAGGATTTGGGCCGGCAGAGCGATCACTTGGCGGTGGGGCATCGATAGGTTGACAGGTTGAAGGAGACCATGAACTGGGCGATCACATAAGAGTCTTTCTGACCGGCATATCCCCGCTGCCGGCCTTTCGTGCCGATATCGGTGCCGGTCGGGGTAACCTCATAGGAACGATCCTGCATCAGGTACCAGAGTGTCGGAGAGCCGTTTGGCAAAGTATGCGGTTGAGCATCCGGGGCGTAGGTCTTGCTCACGTCATCGATATAATCCGTAGTGGTAAAGCGGTACACGACCTCGAACCCGATATTCGTCCGGGCATTCAGACTGTATTTGAACCCTACTCCCAGGGGGAAGCAGGCCGCCATAGTCCCATAGGGTTTCCTGCCCGGATAAGCGGCAGATCCCTGCCCCTCCGTTCCCAGCGGTCGCAGATAGACCTTCTGTCCCTGGTAGTAAGCATACGGGTTATAGCTGAAAGCGCCGATACCAAAAGTAACATAAGGTGTAAAGGGAAAGTTCCAGCTCCCGGGAATGTATTTGTAAAAGTTGAAATCCCCCATGACAGCAAACTCCCAGATATTCGTATTGAAGCTGAGATTTCTCTCCAGATCAAACTGATTCTTCTTGTTATAAACATCCGAATAGCCGAGTTGGCAAAACTGACCGCTGACCCTCAAAGCCACATAATTCCCGAATTGCTTCCTGAAAAATATCCCCAGGGCGGGTTTTGGGCGGTTGAGATGCGCGTCCGGATTCAGATCGCCGAAGTAGTGCGCGGCTCCGGCTGAAATGCCGAACTCTCCCTCCTGGACAATCGCCTGCTCCTGTGCATGAAGTCTCAGCGCGAAACATATGGTTAGAAGACCGGAAAAAAATAACTTCTGCATACCCGCAATTTATTGTTATTCCCCGTTGGAGAAACGAAAATCGGTAACTTTTCTTTTATCCGGATGTTAATTCCGGCATTATCAGGATGTTAATGAGGGCCGGAGCCGGTCTGCCGGTACCCGCCCCATTAATTCCTCGTGTCGAGTCCCCAGGACAACTTACTCCGTAGAGTCTGCAGGAAATTATTCTCATTCAAACGGATCAGGCTGAGCGTAAAAGCCTCACTCCGGACAGCCAGTTGAACTTGTTTGTCGACGATCTCCTTGCGGGAATCCAGCACACAGATAAAACTGTCCGCGCGCCCCTCTACTTCAAACGAAATAATATTGTTGTCCGGAACCACGATCGGGCGGACGTTCAGGTTATGGGGAGCCACCGGCGTGATCACGAAACTGGCCGATTCGGGGAAGACCACGGGTCCCCCGCAGCTCAACGAATAGCCGGTCGAGCCCGTTGGTGTGGAAACGATTAATCCGTCCGACCAATACGTATTGAGGAATTCACCATTCAGATAGGTATGGATCTTGATCATCGGCGAAGTATCGGTCTTATGAATGGCAAATTCATTGAGTCCGTAGGGTACATCGCCGAACAGGGGTTTGTTCGCGTCAAGATGGATGAGAGACCGCTGGTCGACGACAAAGGTCCGGTTCACCAGACAGGTCACTGCCGTCGTCAACTCCTCCTTGCCCACGCTGGCCAAAAAACCCAACCTGCCGAAATTGATTCCCAATACGGGAATGTTCTTGTCTCTTACCAATGAGACCGTGTCCAGCAAGGTTCCGTCGCCCCCCAGACTGATCAGGAAGTCGATCGAACTGTCCAGGTCGGCCGATTCACGGAAAACGGATACATTGGAAGGAAGCACAAACGAAGACCCGATCTTCTCGAGAAAAGGCTGATGGATGACCGGCTGCACATGCTGACGGATCAATTCATCAAATAATCGCTGCACCCCGCTCTGCTGGTCATAATCCATGATCCGGCTGTATATTGCTACTTTCATATTTCAGATTGATGTGGTGAGTGCAATCGTCAGTGGTGAGTGGTGAGTGCTGAATAGACATCTATAAAGCTCATCGCATTAACAGCGCCACTCACTACTAACCGCTCATCATTCATTCTTTCTACAACTACCTGATACCTTACGAACCCACTCATTACCCACTCATTACCCACTATTTACGCATTCACTATTTCATGAACCCACTGACTGCCGACTACGCACCCACCTACCCAATTACGAACCCACTCACCACTCACCACTCACTACTCACAATCACGCTCCCAGCCACTCAAAAGTCATTGCGGATATGTAAAAATAGCCCGTTTTGCCCTAATTGATTAAAGCTATAGTCAAACTTTAGCGTCAGATCGTAAAAAGTGACGAAATCCAGACCCAGACCAGCGGTGTACAACATCCGGTTGGTCAGTGAATTCGCCGTGAAATCGCGGTTGTATATATAGCCGCAGTCGGCAAAGGCCCTGGCGTAGATCCGGATGGGAATCCTGTCGTGCGAAGGAATACGCGTAAACGGCAGGCTGGTGCTGTAAAGCTCCCTTAAAAACGAATTCCTGATCACAGACCCCGCCACCCCATCCACCACGTACTTGTCAAGCCCGCGCATATAGAGATCCCCGTAGCCCAGAAATTGCTGGTTGTAGAAAGGCTGGTCCAACGGCAGTTTCAGCATGCTCCAATTCCAGAAATTAAAATAAGTCTTATAGGCTATCGGCCAGCTTCGGGTAAGCCTGGCATATAGTTGCCAAAGATTCATATCCGCATTGACCCCTTTCCGGGTGAGGCCGGTCTCTAAAAGAATGCCTTTCAGGGGATAGGGAATATAATCTGCATTGGAATAGTTCAATGTATAGGACAGCTCCGGATAAAAGATCGTCCTGTTGGCATTTTGAAAATAATGCGGATTCCATACCGTAACCGCGCTGTCGATGCCGACCTTGTTAAAACTCAGCCTTATGAAATGCCGGGTATGCAGGGCGGGACGATAGTAATATCGAAGGGACAGGTTCATCCGTTCGTAGAGGTATTTCCCCGAATAAGGGATCGTGTCTGAATTGATAAAATATTGCCGGTTGCCTGCGGTCAGCACATTCAGCTCCTTTTGTTCCGAATAGATGACACTCATGCCTAACCCCTGTTTCAGGGCCCTGTCGAAAAAAGGCAGGTCATAGGCCGCCTCCAACTGGCGGGAATAACCGGTGATGAACCAGGCACGCAGGTAGTCGTTGCGCCCGGTAAAATTATACCAGGAGAGCTTCATGCCGTAATTTAGCCGGCTCAGGCTGTAGTCCCGTTCCGACCAGACGGATAAATTACGATCCGCAGGCCGCACGTAGGGCAGCGGGAAAAGATACCATCGCTCTTTTACGTCGATGGCTATATCCACGGTATGACCCCTGAAATCCTGTACGTAGACGATCGCATCATTAAACAGGTGGATATTGATCAGCTGTTCCCTCGCAAGCCGGAACGCCTGCAGGAGTTGATCCAGGCGAAGCGTGTCGCCTCTTTTAAAGGTCAGTTCCCGCTCGATGATATAAGCACGGGTCTTGCGGTTGCCCCTGATGCGTATCTCCCCGATCACAAAACATGCCCCATCCCGACGGGGCGGGAGGAGATGAACGTGTGAAGGATCCGTAGGACCAACTGTGTGTAAGGAATCCCCGGCGCCCGCAGATTGCCAGGCAAATGCCGGCCCTCCGTAAAACAGAAGGCATACAAAAAACAGCCGGGAAGTGTAAACTCGATAAGAAGAAGGCCGCCCGCGGTCCATCAGATATTCAGGTAATTCATCAGGTGGTCATAATTGCTGCGCAATTCGTTTTCATACAGCTCTTCACCGAAATAATATTTCACCTGGTATTCATAACGCTGGAAGGTCGCGATGATATCGGATATCTCGAGCTTATTGATCCGCAGGGCAACGTAGAAACTCCCGGAAAGCAGATCGATATAGGTATTTAACTGGGTTATCTGGGCATCATTGGTTTCCACAAGCTTGCTGATCTCCGAAAAAGAGAAACTGACTTTTTCCATTTCCAGTACGATGATGCCCCCCGATTCCTTCACCCCCGCGATTTTACCCAGGTGTTTGAGCAGGTCCGTTGCAGTGATGGAGCCGACATATTCCGATTCTTTATTGACAACGGGGATGAGCGTAAGACTGTATTCATTTGCGAGCTGGACGGCTTCAAAAAAGTAGGATTCCGCGTGCGCGACTGCCCTTCCGAAACTGTTCTGAAATTGAGTAAGCTGCAGCTTGTCATCATCCGCATTCAGGAGATCGTCCTCGCTGACCAGGCCGGTGAATTTGTCCTCCTCGACGACAGGCAAATGCGTAACATGGAAATCGGCCATAAGCTCCAGGGCCTGCGAGACAGGGTCATTGAGGTGCAAATACGGGATACCAACAGATATGATTTCTTTGTTTAACACAAGTTTGCAGCTTTTTCATCCGTTTAGAAGGCAAGTGACAATAACAAGACGATAAAAATCACGCAACCGCTGCCGGCTCGTTTAGTTTTCTCAGAAATTTATGCAAAATCTTATTGAATTCGTCCGGTGTCTCCATCATCGGAGCATGACCGCACTTGTCAATAAAATATAATTCGCTGTTGGGGATCAACCGTTGAAATTCCCTTCCGACAAAGGGGGGGGTGATGGCATCGTTGTTTCCCCAGATCAATAACGTCGGTATTTTGATTTGATTGAGTTCCTCCCCAAGATTATTTCGGATGGCGCTCTTTGCAAGGGCAATAATCTTAATCGCCTTCAGGCGGTTATTGACGATCTCGTATACCTCGTCCACCAGCTCCTTGTCGGCAGTGGAAGGATCATAAAAGGTCAATTCCGTCTTTTTCTTTATATACTCATAATCCCCGCGCTTCGGATAAGAGTCTCCCATGCCATTTTCAAACAGACCGGAACTGCCGGTAAGTGTGATGGATTTGATGCGCTCCGGATGTCTCAGGGCATGGACCAGGGCTACATGCCCCCCCAGGGAATTACCCAGCAAATTTAAATTCCTGTAATCGCGGTACTCGATAAACCGGTGTACGAATTTCTCCAGGCCGCCAACCGTCGTATGAATCAGGTCCATCTCAAACAAGGGCAGGATCGGCACTACCACTTTGTAGTGATGCCGGAAATATTCGATCAGGTCCATGAAGTTGCTCAGGGCGCCGAAAAGCCCGTGTAATAAAACCAACGGTTCTCCCTCACCCTCTTCTATGAATCTGAACTTTTCCTCTTGTTTGATTTCGTATTGCATCAGCTGGTAAATTCTATGCCTAATTATTCGCTAAAATAAACGTTTTCATGGAAAAATCATCCCTGACGAAGTAAAGAACAATTATTTCCAACACAAATTTACAACTCCGCCATTAATGACCATACCGTCGCCCCAGGTGATCGAAAAAATCCTCGAGCTCCGTAAACATTCCCTTAAAAAGGGGAATGACCTTGCCCATTGCGTCGATGACCGCAGGCCCCCATGGTTGGACGTATGGATAGACCAGGGAAGAGGAAATAACGGAAAAACGGAATATATGCAGTTGCGCAGCATAAAATAAAAATACGCTGAATACGACGCAATAAAGAGCCATATATAGGACAATCCCTCCCAATTTGTTCACCCAGCCCATCAAAGTCAGGTCGATGGTCAGTTCCAGAAAACGCCCCGACCATATTACCAACAGGCTGACGACCCCATAGACCAGCAAAAAAGCCAGCAAGGGTAGCCATTTCGCCGATACGTGTAAGGTACCTTTAAGGTAGCCCGCCACCAATGCCGAAAGCTTGATCGCCGCGGCCAACCCGATCACGATCGCCAGCACCGAGAAGACCGCGATGATCAGCCCCTGCTGTATTCCCCGGAAGACAGCCAATATCAGACAGATTGCGAATAAAATATCAATTATCATGCGCAAAAACTACACCTGTTGCGACAGTAGTTCCTTTACGGCAGCACTGATGGACTTACCGTCGGCCTGTCCGGCAAGTTGTTTCGTGGCGGCCCCCATGACTTTTCCCATATCGGCCGGAGAAGACGCTCCGGTAGCCTCGATGATCTTCCTGACGACCTCTCTAAGCTCCTGCCCCTCCAACTGCCTGGGCAAAAACTTTTCTATCACCCCGATCTCCTCCTCTTCCTTGCCAGCCAGATCGGGCCTGTTCTGCTGCCGGTAGATCTCGAGCGAATCCCTGCGTTGTTTGATCAGCTTTTGCAGAAGCCTGATCTCCTCCTCTTCTTTGACCTCGCCCCCGGCCCCTTCGGAGGTCTTAGCCAGGATAATGGCCGCCTTGATCGCCCGCAGTCCGCGCAACGCCGCTTCATTCTTAGCCAGCATAGCCGTTTTTAACTCGGCCATTACTTTTTGTTCTAAACTCATACAGTTGAAATTTAGCTGTTTATGCCTTGTTCTCCTTCAATTGCTGTTCCCTGAATTTACTATAAAAAACCTTTGCAAAGTCTTTTATATCTTTTACAAGGGTTGCATCCTGGGTTGCACGCTGGTAGGTCTCCGCCATCGTCATAAACGTCTGATAAAAGAAATCAGCCATTTCATCCACCATCATATCCTTGGTCCACAAGTCGATCCGGAGGGCGGTCTTATCCGCTCCATCCCAGAATGCCAGCATCATTGCCCGGGCCTTTCGAACGTCTGCGGCGCTCGTGTCGGATGCCTGCCAGTTGATCTGCTCGGGGACCTTGTCCCCGTCCAACACCACATCAATAGTTATCGAAGATTTTCGCATAGACAATATTTAACAGCCGCAAGTTATCACTGATTTTCGAATATTCGGGACACCGAGAAGGCTAATCGGGAAAGGCCTGGCGGATACCCTCCCTAACCTTTTGGACGGATGCCTCCCAACTAAACCCTGATAAACGGGATTTCCCTTTATTAATCAAGCTATTACGCAGATTTTCATCCTTATAGACAGCCATCATGCGATCTGCCAGCGGGGCGGGCTCTCCGCTCTCGATATATAAAGCGGCATCTCCGGCTACTTCCGCCTGACATCCAAAAGCAGATGTGATCACGGGGACACCCGCCCGGAAGGCATTCAGCACAGGCAGCCCCGTTGCGCCCACGGCAAAGGGAGAAATCAGCGCATAAGCGCCGCCAACGAGCTTTGTTTCCGGGGAAGGCACAAGATCCCTGATATGAATGTCATCCCGGTATTTGTAGCTCTGAAGCTTCCCGGTAAAAGCGGCGTCCGGGTGCCCCGTGCCCGCGAAGACCAGCTGCATATTTGATTGCTGCCTCTTTTTAAACAGTGAGAAGGCCTTTAATATATTTACCAGGTCTTCTTCCCGAAGCCCGTTAAAAAAAATCAGGAAATACTCCTTACCCCCTGCAAAAGCGATCTTCGCCTTCTCCCTCTCCACCCACGGAAGCGGCAGAAAATTGTCCCCCGGCCCTCCATAGATCACGAAGACCGGTTGGGCAACCCCGTTGTTTTTCTCGAGCAGCGCGTCTTTGTCTTTCTCGGAAAAGGCAAAGAGCACATTCCGGCGGCCCTCGCTTTCAAGACCAGGCGCTCCTTTCCTCCGAATGCGGTCCCGCAGATCCCAGCTGCACTGGGTAACGGGCAGGCGGGGCCTGGCATCGCCATCAAAACTCATAAAAAGAGAAGCCCCGGATCGTTTCACGATCGACGGAAGACGTAAGGATTGCCATAGCCTCTGTCCCCAGCCTCCCCTGATCCTTCTTTTCACCACTATTTTTTCAAGAGACAGATCCGCCAAACGATTTTGCGGACCCGAGTCGTCGACCAGCAATTGCCAATCTATACTATCGCCGTTTTTCGTAAGTAATTCCAGGCAATGAAAAATAATTTCGCTTTTTTCAGCGTTCAGGGGGTTTTCCTGCAAGGATCCGCAATCTATCAGGATGCGCATGCCCCAAAGGTAGCCCCACAGGCGGCCATAAAAAAATAAGTCCTTCGACGAGCTACTCAAATGCTTGCTTTTCAATGTACTTATTCTCCGGCAGCATTTTCACTCCATGGAAAATGTGGTTTTTACTATGCCCGGAATTCGGGTATAAATGCTTACTCTTATTTATTCTTTCTGGATACCTTTGACTTATTAATCCGTATTTAATCCG
The DNA here is from genome assembly GCA_031292515.1 of Puia sp. Lineage (GTDB taxonomy): Bacteria > Bacteroidota > Bacteroidia > Chitinophagales > Chitinophagaceae > Puia. Next base: position 164,621 of record JARLGZ010000235.1, read on the forward strand.
TTTTTTTTAATCCGATCCGCTCACCTAAAAAAATCAGTGCCTATGAAACCTGTGTACTCGTTGATGATTTCGTTGTGTATTTCCATGGCGGTCCTCACTTCAAACGCTTGCTTCGCCCAATGCACCTGCTGGACAGGTCTTGCGGCCACTCCGATAACAAATACTTTTACGCTCCCGACGACCAATGTGACAAGTGCGAATCTCACATTTAACCAGATGGACCCGAGTGTCGGCGATTTGAGCTGTATGACGTTCAATTATAATATTTCAGGTCAGACAACGACAGGTGTCCGCAACTACGCATCTTCCACGGCGCTATTGCTTCCTACCGACCCGCTCTATAGCCCTACCGGCCGGTTGAAATATATTTTTTCGCTGGGTATCACCCCGGATATCGAAGGATCGGGCTTTTCCATCCTAAATCCTTTTTCGAAGCTCTACACCGATTCACTGGGTGCTTACGGTCAGCCGGACGACACCACGACTTTTGGGCCTGATATGATCTTTACCAATTATAGTGGCTCGCAGACCTATGGGGGAGATGGAAGCTATCTGGGTTTGGGAACCGTCAATTTCTCCTATTCCATCAGCGGAGGCCTGACTACCATAAAAGGGGGCACCAATTTCAGCCAGAAGATCATCACCGATTATTGGGGAAACTTTTCATTGACTTATTATTACTGTCCCTTTAAACCGCTGGCGACCGGGATCACAAACTTTACAGCCGTTCCCGGTGCGGATGGACAAAGTGTCAACATACAATGGACGGCCGACAACGATGTAAACAACACCTTATATGAAATACAAGTCAGTACAGATGGAAATCAGTTCATCAACGTCGGACAGCAACAAGACCATGCTGCTACAGCAGGTGCTACGACTCAATACCAATATCAATACAACTTTAATCAGGCTAATGTGGGCAAGCTCTATTTCCGCCTCCAAAGGACAGACCCATCAGGGAAAATAAGCTTTTCCGCCATCCTCCAGGTAGACCTTACCAAAGGCAGCGCCACGGGTATCGACGGCGGCCAGGTCGCCTACCATACCTACCCCAACCCGGTAAAGGACCGGCTGGTATTCCAGTTCACCGAGAGCCAGACAGGATCCTTCCTGCTTGAACTGGTCAATACCGTGGGCCAGGTCATGCAGCAGAAACCGGTGGTTCTGAATGGTACCAGCCTTATCAACCTGGACATTACCGGCCACCCGGCTCCGGGCTTGTATTATCTGCGGACAAGAGACCTTACGCATAATAAGAGTTACCTGTCCAAAATACTGATCGATTAACACGAAAGCAAACCCGGCCAATCGCCCGGTGCGATCCGTCCTTGCCTGTTTGCCAAAAGATATTCTATTCGTCCGGAAACCCGTCCGAAAACAGATCAAAGGGTCCCTGAAAAGATCCGCCTATGAAAACCGCCCGCCATTACCTGTGAAGGCCTTCCCGAGGGAGGCTTTTCTTTTTTGTCAACATTTTACCGTAGGTTTGTAAAAAGTGTATTCAATGGAAAGCATGGAGTATAATACCACGCGAAATCACCTGATCATGCGGGAATACGGTCGGCATATCCAGAAAATGATCGAGTACTTGCTGACACTGGAGGATCCGGATAAAAGACAACGTAATTCACAGGCTGTTATAGAGCTCATGGGATTTCTCAACCCTCATCTGAAGAATGTGGAGGATTTCAGACACAAACTCTGGGATCATCTCTTCCTGATCTCCGATTTTAAACTGGAAGTAGCTTCTCCCTATCCTATCCCGACACGGGAGACATTAAGGGCAAGACCTAAACCGCTGAAATATCCAAAACGCTACCCGAAATTATTGCACCTCGGCAAGAATCTCGAGCTGGTGATCAACAAGGCCCTGGCCGAAGAGAATCCCGACAAGCGGAATGGTTTTGCCAATGCCGTGGCGTATTATATGAAGCTGGCGTATAACAACTGGCATAAAGAGACCGTACACGACGACGCCATCCAAAGCGAACTAAACGTTATCACGGCCGGGCAGCTGGAATTTACCAATACGCCGTATGTGAAGAGCTTCCGCCCCAATGAGAACCGCGAGCGGGAACGGGGAGGATATGGCGACTATCGCAATAAAAGGAATAACCAGAAGTTTCAGCCCAGGGGAGGCGGCGGCCGGAATGACCGGAATGACCGCAACGACAGGAACAATGACCGGAGCGGCGGCAAATTCAAAAAGAAAAGATTCTGATAATACCCGGCATTTACCAAATCCATTCCAGTGCACGCATTCGAAGTTACCGGCGGCCATAAACTGTCCGGTGAGATTATCCCGCAAGGTGCTAAAAACGAAGCCTTACAGATCATCAGCGCCATCCTGCTGACCCCGGAAAAAGTCACCATCACCAATATTCCGGACATCCTCGACGTAAACAGGTTGATCGATGTATTACGGGACATCGGCGTCAAAGTCGAGCGGACAGCCCCGGACACCTGCATCTTCCAGGCAGACGATGTGAATATTGACTATCTGCGCAGCGAGGAATACCAGCAAAAAAGCGGTAAGCTGCGGGGCGCAGTCATGATAGCGGGCCCCATGCTGGGGAGATTCAAAAAAGCGTTTATCCCAAAACCGGGGGGTGATAAGATCGGCAGACGCCGCCTCGATACTCATATCATCGGCTTTGAACGGCTCGGCGCCATCTTCACCTACCAGGCCGAAGAAGGTCTCTTCCACCTGGAGGCGCCCGGACTGAAAGGCGCCCATCTGCTGCTGGATGAACCTTCTGTAACCGGAACGGCCAATATCGTGATGGCCGCCGTCATGGCAGAGGGCATTACGACCATCTATAACGCCGCCTGCGAACCATATATTCAGCAACTATGTAAGATGTTGAACCGGATGGGGGCAAAGATCGGCGGCATTGGCAGCAACCTGCTGACGATCGAAGGCGTTGGCTACCTCGGCGGAACGGAACACAGATTGCTGCCCGATATGATCGAAATAGGCTCTTTTATAGGCCTTGCCGCCATGACCAGGAGCGAGATCACTATAAAAAATGTGAGCCTCCCGAATCTCGGCATGATCCCGGATAAATTCAAACAACTGGGTATCCGCATGGAGTTTCGCGGAGACGATATCCATATCCCCGAACAGGACCTCTATGAAATCCAGACATTTCTGGATGGTTCCGTACTCACGATCTATGACCACCCATGGCCCGGTTTCACCCCCGACCTCCTGAGCATTGTCCTGGTCGTCGCGACGCAAGCCAGGGGATCCGTGCTGATCCATCAGAAAATGTTTGAAAGCCGCCTGTTCTTCGTGGACAAACTGATAGATATGGGCGCCCAGATTATTCTCTGCGACCCCCACCGCGCCGCCGTCATCGGGATGGCAAGGGAGCAAAAACTCCGGGGCATCACCATGAGCAGCCCGGACATACGGGCCGGCGTAGCCCTGCTCATCGCCGCTCTCAGCGCCGAAGGGAAAAGCATCATTCAGAATATCGAGCAGATAGACCGCGGGTATCAATATATCGACGAACGTTTGCGTAGGCTGGGCGCGCAAATCAAGAGAATATGAATCAAAAGATCATCATCATCACGGCCCCTTCGGGAGCCGGCAAAACTTCTATTACCCATCATCTGCTGGATAAATACAACCAGCTGGCTTTTTCCGTGTCCGCCGCCACCCGGACGCCGAGATCCCATGAAATGAACGGTGTCGACTATTACTTCCTTTCCCTGGACGATTTCAAACAGAAGATCCGCGACAACGAGTTCGCCGAATGGGAAATGGTCTATGAGGGCAAATACTACGGGACCCTTAAAAGCGAACTGGAGCGGATCTGGAACAGCGGCCGTGTGCCGGTCCTGGACATCGACGTAAAAGGCGCCATCCACGTACAACAGCAATATCCGGGTATGACCCTGTCTCTCTTTATCGAACCACCCTCTATCGGGGAACTGGAGCGGCGCCTCAGGAGCCGCGGTACCGAAACAACCGAGACCCTGCAGGCAAGGATCAACAAGGCGACCTATGAGATCTCGTTTAAACATCATTTCGATAAGATCATCGTCAATGAAGACCTGGGAGAAGCCTGCAGCCAGGCGGACGGCATCATTGAGCGCTTCCTGGCCCGCGGATAACGGGAAATTTCCCGGCGCGGGACGTCCCGCCGCCCCGCAAATTTTCCCCCTGTCCCGGATATAAAATTTCCGATTTTTCGGGCTACATTCGTAGTGTATGATCAATACCAATACCCTTGTAGGGATTATTATAGCCTGGCTGATGATCTTTTTTTTTGCAGGCATTGAGATCGCTTTCGTAAGCGCCAATAAACTGGCTATCGAGCTAAAAAAGAAACAAGGCCTCAGCAGCGGGATCATCCTTTCCCGCTTCATGGATCATCCCGGTCAGTTCATCGGCTCCAACCTGATCGGCTTCAATATCTTCCTGGTCTTCTTCGGTTTGATGGTGGGAGAGACTTTTCAGCCTCTCTGGAATTACGCCATTACCAAACTCCATATTCCAAGCGGTTATGTCAATTCAGCCCGTCTTTTGATGGAGACGGCGCTCGCTTCCGCAATCATCCTGGTCTTTGGGGAATTCGTCCCGAAAGCGCTCTTCCGGGCCAAAAGTGATAGCCTGTTGAATTTCTTTGCCGGCACGGTCGATTTCTTTAACCGGATATTCTACCCGATCGCAAACGTCTTCGTAGCCATTTCCGGCTGGATCCTCAAATATGTCTTTAATGTACGCATAGATGACCGGAAGGAGGCTTTCTCCAGGGCCGATCTGGAACATTTTTTTCAGCAGACCCGGGAGTCGGATGAGGACTCCAAAGACCTCAATAAGAGCCTGTTCGAGGCCGCCCTGGTACTTCCCAAAGTAAAGGTCAGGGAATGTCTCGTGCCCCGAAAGGAGATCGAAGGCATCGATCTGAACCTGCCTGTGGAAGAAGCACGCAAAAAATTCGTCGAGACAAAGCTGAGCAAGCTGGTGGTTTACGACGGAAATCTGGATCATGTGGTAGGCTACATCCATGAACTCGACCTGTTTAAACAGCCGCCTTTTATAAAGGCCATGCTCCTGCCCATACCCGCCGTACCGGAAAGCATGAGCGCAACCGATCTCATCAATAAGTTCAGCAGGGAGCGGAAAAGCATCGCCTGGGTTGTAGACGAATTCGGCGGTACGGCTGGCATCGTCACCATGGAAGACCTGCTCGAAGAGATCTTTGGAGAGATCAAGGACGAATACGACACGGAAGAATTCGAAGAGAAGAAACTGTCTAACGACGAATTCATTTTTTCAGGAAGATTGGAACTCGACTACTTAAACAAAAAATACGACCTGGAGCTCCCGGAGAATGATTCGGAGACTTTATCAGGGTTTATCATTAACCAGCACGAGACCATACCCCGGCTCAAAGAGCATATCATCATCGGCGATTATGAGTTCGAAATCCTCAATGTCAGCGATACCCGGATCGAAATGGTCAGGATGAAAATTCTCAAATAACCGTGCCAGACCTGCCTGTTAACCAATGTTAAGCCGTGGTTAATCGGCCCTCATTTTTTCTCCATCCCCATCTTTTTATTCATCTTCGGTTTATCAATTTGATGGCGCTGGTAAGCCGGACAATTTACGGAGAACATCTATACATTTTTTCATAGGTCAGTTAGGAGTAAACAATGCACTTCGTTTTCGAAGTGCTTGTTTTTTTATGGATACCCATCCCGTCAGTTACCCCTCCCATCCGCGATCATTACTGCCTGCGTCCGCTACAGCCAACCCTTCGGCTAGTTATGTGAAGCAGTCGAATTGCCCTCTTTGCCGCTCTCGTGTTTTTTCCAGATCTCCATCTTCATTTCACAACGTTCGATATCCTGCCGGTAGTCCTTTATCTTATCGTCATTCTGGCTCGCCAGGATGGCCTTTTCAAAATAGTAAACTGCTTTTTCAAAATTCAGCCTCAGCTCCTCGGCAAGGGCATAACGGCCATAGACCCAGGATTTATCGATTGTCCGAACCTTCAGGCATCGTTCAAGATGACGCCCCAGTTCTTCGAACCGTTCCATATCCATCAAAAGGGCGGCAATATGAAAATAGGAATGGGGATACAGGGAATCGCATTTGATGGCCGTCTGGAAATGGTTTTCCGCCTTGACATAATCATCGAACTGCGTCTTGTACAACCAACCGAGGGAATTGTGTGCCGGGGCACTGTCAGGCTCTTCATATAAAATACTCTCGTATTTCTTAAAGGCTTCCGCGTAATTATTATTCTTGATGTCTGCTTCCGCTTCCAGGTATAGCTCTTCTGAGTTCGTGTTCATTCGTAAATTTTTTTCGATTCCTTGTTATCTTATCACCCGGAGTCATCTTCCGCCCCGCATTCAGGTTACCCGCACCGCAGACGGCTTGCCACCCATTTACCAGCCCAATATCCAGGCAAATATAAGCGGAGCCACGATGGTGGCATCGCTTTCCACGATGAATTTAGGCGTGTGTATATCCAGCTTCCCCCAGGTGATCTTCTCGTTAGGCACGGCGCCGGAATAAGACCCGTAAGAGGTGGTGGAATCGGATATCTGACAGAAATAGCTCCAGAAAGGAACGTCATGCCATTCCAGATCCTGGTACATCATGGGTACGACGCAGATCGGGAAGTCTCCGGCAATGCCGCCGCCGATCTGGAAAAATCCAACGCCTTTGCCACCGCTGTTCTCCCGGTACCAGCCAGCCAGCCAGGTCATGTATTCGATACCGCTTTTTACTGTACTGGCCTTCAGCTCATTCTTAATAACATAACTGGCAAAAATATTGCCGGTGGTGCTGTCTTCCCAACCCGGAACGACGATGGGAATATTTTTTTTGGCGGCGGCAATGATCCAGCTGTCCTTTGGATCGATCTCATAATACTGTTCCAGGTCTCCGCTAAGTACCACCTTATACAGGAATTCGTGGGGGAAATACCTTTCACCCTTTGACTCGGCATCCTTCCAGGCTTTTACCAGGTGCTTCTGCAAACGGCGAAAGGCCTCTTCTTCGGGGATACAGGTATCCGTAACACGGTTATAATGATGTTCAAGCAAGTCCCATTCGTCCTGCGGTGTCAGATCCCGGTAATGGGGAACCCTCTTATAATGGGAATGCGCCACCAGGTTCATGACGTCTTCCTCCAGGTTGGCGCCCGTGCAGCTGATGATGTCGATCTTTCCCTGCCGGATCATTTCGGCCAGGGAAATCCCCAATTCCGCCGTGCTCATCGCGCCTGCCAGGGTGACCATCATCTTGCCGCCCTCCAAAAGGTGTGTCTCGTAGCCTTTCGCTGCATCGACCAGGGCAGCCGCATTAAAATGCCGGTAGTGATGTTGTATGAATTGAGAAACGGGGCCTTTGCTCATAATATTTACTGTTTTATAAGGGGGCAAAAATAGTTTTTTTTTGGCTATTGTTTTTATCAGTTATTATTTAGATATTTGTCTAAATATATAATTATACCGATATCCATGAATATTGTGTTTAAGGCCTTAAATGATCCGACAAGAAGGGAAATCCTCGAACTGCTGCAGGACAAAGACCTGACTGCCGGAGAAATCGCCGACCAGTTCAATATCTCCAAACCCAGCATTTCCCATCACCTGGATCTGCTGAAACAGGCAGGCCTGGTAGAGTCCGTGAAACAAGGCCAATTCGTTTACTACTCGCTGAATACGACCGTGGTGGATGAGATCCTGAAATGGTTCCTCCGCTTCAGAAACAAAAAAAAGTGATCCTTGACAAAAGGAGTGAGCCTTCAGATAAATGGCCCTTTAAATAAAAATACATGAGATAAAAATACCCGCGATAAAACAACCGGCGCAAAACACAAAACGAACCGGCGCAAAAACACCTGAGACAGAAAACCGGTAAAACCTTGAAAAAATGTAAACCTTAAAATATGAAGACCCCAAACACGCTGAAGGAAATCCTTTTCGTAGCTGCAATCCTCTTACTGCCATTCGCCTTTCTGGCCTCCGTATATTCCTCGATGCCGGAGACGGTACCAACCCATTTTAACATGGAAGGACGCGCCAATGGCTTCAGTACCAAAGAGAAACTATGGTATTACATCCTGTTTTTGGCCGCCCTTGCCGCAGCATTATACCTGCTGGTCAGAAACATCGCCTCGATCGATCCGAAAAAAGCAGCCGGCGCTTCACGCCGGATCTATCAAAAGATGGCGATTGCCGTAGTCTGTCTGCTATCCGGGATCAATATCGTGATCGTCTATTCGGCAAAATACAACGGTCATAACACCGCCCGCCTGCTATATCCCTTTCTGGGCTTGTTCTTCGTATTCCTGGGGAATATGATGCACAGCGTCAAGCCCAATTATTTTGTCGGCATCCGTTCCCCATGGGCCCTGGAGGACGAGAACAACTGGAGGGCCACCCACCGGCTCGGCAGCAAGATCTATTTCGCAGGCGGGCTCTTCATCATCATCGGAACATTGCTGTTCCCGCCCAAAGCTTCCATCTGGATACTGGAAGTGACTGTCGCCGTTATGGCCCTCACCCCGATACTCTACTCTTTCCTGTATTTTAAAAGAAACAAATCCTGATCCCGGAGGACAGATGGAGAAAGCCACCAGCTTCCAAAAAAACAGCAACACGGCGACGAAACGAAAAACACATCTCCCGATGAGGTTTAGCCCGTCGAAACCTTTTTATCAGATGTCGAATATCCGAACACCTGATTATCAAAAGTCTGTAGACGTTGCTACGGAAAAATCGAAAGGATTGCCGAAAACAAGAAAACCAAATGCTGTCACTACAGCTTTTGAGAAGGCTACCCCCAAAATCGGAAATATTACGATCGTCGCCTAAACAAATGCTCTGCCTGAAGGCCGCCCGAAGAAAGACCGGTTCCCTTTGACAGAATAAAAACTTCGCTCGGAAGGCGTCTTCCCTTGTTGCGAAAGCCATTTTTATATGTGCCGAATATCCGAACGCCTGATTATAGAAAGACTGTAGACGTTGCTGGGTATCCAGTAGATTTTCGTTCTTCATAAAATATGATTTGAGGCGTGGTTAGAAATGAAAAAGCATAGCCGTTAAGCCATGCTGTATGAAGATTATGAGATGTTGTTTACTGGTTCTTGGGAAAGCTACTTTTTTGATAAACTACCCTTCGCTATATACAATTTCAAAATGCAATCTATCATTCCTAGCTTTTAAAAAAGCAATTGCATCCTCGTAGATACTTTCGGTAAATGGACGCATTGAAAAATCGACACTATTTTCCATACTTGGTTCTGTTGTATTCTCACCCAAATAAAATCCGTCGATACCAAGCAAGACTATATTTCGTTTTTTGCATTCATCAATAATTTGCAAGGCATTCTCTTTGGAATACAGAAAAATACCGCTCCTGTTGATCGATTTGTCCTCAAATAAAGCCTCTATTTCGTTCATAAATTTATTTTTATTTGCCAATATATGGGTTAACAATTGTCTCGTCTGGTATCCAGCCCGCATCTAATCTATTACTAATTTGAATGATTTCATTTGTAACATTGTCTTTAACTACGTAAAATCCTTCTTTTGTAAAATATGCTGTCGCGGCGTTTCCTGTTGCCCTGTTTAAGGCAACTCTTGTCGTAAAGGGTGCATTGATGACGCCATGCATTAGTTCTGAAGTCCATCCTCGCCTCGCCATTTGATTAGCAATTTTGGGAGTAACATAAGAGAATATGCTATTAGCGCCCTCTTCCATTAGCATATCTCCAACTGCTACTACCTTTCCAACAGGAATACTTGCAGCCAAATTTAGCGATGCTTGCCCCATATTCTGTTTGACACCATAAGAATCATGCCCGGTAATCCATGTGCTTATAAAGTTATAGGCTTGGGCCAATGGATTAAACTTGTTTAACTCATAGGCGAAGTCAGTTGCAACATTATGATCGCCCTTGTTTTGATTATCCGTATTAGCATTTGAATTCGACGTGCCTCCTTGTGCGGAGGGTATACCTGTCACTGTCGATGGAGGTGGGTCCGCAGTTACATTGGGAGTCTCCGAAGTATTTACATGTTGAATGGGGTCGTAAGCAGGAGTGATCACAGGAGCCGGGGCATAGCCAGGTAAGCCAGGAACGCTATCTGTCAACCCATATGGATCGGTAAAAAATATCGGATTGTCACTTGTAAATGAGTAAGGACTCCAGTCTTCATTTATCATAGCATATGGATCAATTTGCCAAAACCTTCCTATTTGCGGATCATACATTCTGAAAGTAGCGTCATAGGTTTCTAAGCCGCTCCCATCACTGAATTCCTGATTCTGAAGCTCATTACCCCCATTATATCTGTACTTATTCTGAGCATAGTTCTGCTTTAGTGCCCTATCATTAATCCCCGCCATCGCCAACCCAAAAGGATAATAGTGGTTTTCCTCCGTCAGCGGACCTCTTACCACCGTCACCTGCAAATTGTCAAAGAACACGTCGATATTGGGTGTCTCGTTGCTGGTGTAAATATACAAATATCCGTTCTACGTCACTGTTAGGTGTAGTAGAATTTGTCCAAAGAAAGCCTACTTTATTTTCTCCTTAAGAGGGGTTGCAAGAATGAGTAGTTGATTCGTTTTCCAGAGGACTAAAATCCTCTATTAGACGCTGGATCAGGTCTTGAAGTCCACTTCCTTCACATAGGATTTTATCGCCGTAATTCGCTTTAAAAGAAGCTATATCATCAACACTTACACGTATAATGACATACTCCTGATCTTCTACAATCAGAAAGTACCTTTCCATGAGGTTATTTTTGGTAGTTCAAGAATGAAAATGACTATACCCCTGCTTAGGAGCATAAAAAAAGCCAGGGTTTTATTCCTGGCTTTGACTAATATCATTGTAGCGGAAAGAAATGTGTGGTGATCTGAAATGCTCCTATCAACTAGTATTTGAGCTTGGCAGGATCTTGTTTTACATTCCAAAAAGTAAGAAGCGTAATCTGATTCTTTGTCTTGTAATAGCGGTAGAACATCACAATATACTTGTTCAACCTTGCCTTACGGTATTTTTTATTCTTGTTTCCCGTAGGATATGATTCTGGTTATTGCTGAATACGCTTGATAGCATATTCTGTTTGTTGTATAAATTTTATCACTTCCCTCTCTGTCCAGGCTGTCTCCAGATAGTAAACGTTGTTGTCAAATGTTTCCTTCGCTTCATCAGACCAGTTTACTTCGATAGCCATTTCTTATATTTTTTCATAACCTCCTTATGCGGTGTTACTTTTCCCTGATCCGCCTCCTTTAGTCCTTTTTCAATAGACCCTTTGGCTGCTTCTTCCACACCATCCCACCAGTCAGATTCTTCGTGTGCGAGGGTTTTTACAACACTCAGCACAACTTTCTTCTGCTGCGCGTTCAAATTTCCTAGATGATGCATGATTTCGGTATCTAAAGGTTTTGCTGCGCTCATTGTTATACTCATTTTTTACAAATTTAGTTTATTAAATTCTTATCCGGAAATCTCACAATACTTTGATATTTAGTTTGTTGCATGCACTCCTGCGTTAAGTCGTCAGTTATGCCCGTAAGCAGCCTTGTTCCAATGCCTGACAATATTCTTGCTCCCCTATTTCAGGGCTAAAGGTCGTCATTGAACTAAGCAGGTCTCCCTCCTTGTCTCAAAGACCGGTGGGGCCGGGAATGCGGGTCATGCCACTGAAAATCATTATTTCATGACGTGCATGGAGGCGCCACAGACCCCTGTGGGTCCATACTGCCGGTAGGCTTATAAAACAGACAAGGGCTTTGAGACGCGCAGGTGGCAGACAGAGTGGAGGAGCTGCGTTTTTATGGCTGGCATTTCTGGCAACGCATATCACAGCCATAAAAGTAGTAGCGGAGTGCCTGGGAACGAAGGGAGGGCAAAAACTGTGACAGGTACAGTAAAAACGACTGGCGGTTTCCTGGGTACCTGGCGCATGTTTTTGAGGCATAGCTGTTCAACTGGCACACCTATTTTCCTGATTTTGTTGGGTGCTGGAGTGTTGTTCCAGTTACTTTTCCAAATGCTGAGCTTTTCGTAGTGGCTGATTTTCCAATTCTCCTAAAGAGGGGGAAAAGGGAAGATTGGCATAGTAGCAGGGGGGATACCAGGCACATCCTCTTTTTAAGGGGGAGGGTTTCCAGGTGTCCCCTTTATGGTTTCACACATATCAGGTACAGATATCCCACACAAAAAAAGAAGTCGCCCTTACAGACGACTTCCGCTTCCAACTAAAACCAACATGAGAGATTTTACTGAACGGCATCCTTCAGCGTCTTCGCGCTCTCCGTCCAGTTATATTCGGAGTTTGACTTTAACACAAGTTTTGTGTCCGGGTTCTCCAGCGTGACATAATAAGAGGTGTGCCCGTCTGCGGCGATCTCATAAAGATCGGTGATCCAATAATCACCATAACCCGATTTAAGATTCCTCAACAGGCTGAGAGGCAACTGCTCGGAAACGATATTCCGCATAACGGATTGCAATTCTCCGTTGCTGTTGTAAAAAGCGAATAGCACCTGGTTATTAATCGTAAAGCTCGCTTTCAGATAGTCTTTGGATTGTTCCCATTGTACATTTTTCGCGCTGGCGAAATCCTTGTTCAAAGACTTCACCGCCGCTTCATTGCCTCCGCCCCCTTTTTCCGCATAGGCGCTTGTCATTCCTGCCATCAGCAGCATAGCTGCCGCAACAATCATCTTTTTCATTTTTCTGATTTTTATTTGTAAATTTTTATGTTCGTTATTTATACTCATCGTTCGAAATCTCCCGCTTTGTAAGACGCCGTTTTGTTTCAGATGTTGCACCCCTTAACAAAACTTTAATACTTCAGACGCTCATGGGTTGACTCATTGCCTTTCAGTCGTTCCTTGTCGTCGTTACTCTTCCTCTTCCTCTTCCTGGTTTTCCCTGCAACCGGCAGCAATAACGTATATAAGACAACGCAAAGCTAGAAAGGTTACATTGCGGGTGCAAGTTAATAGTGACGAACGGATTAAGCTGTTAAAACCGTTAACGAAGGTGTTAAATATTGTTAAAGCCGGAACGATCCCGAAAACCGGGACAAATACACTCAAATAATCCTCCCGACATGATCGCTAATGGCTAATTTCATCAAAGGAAAATCTGGAGCATGAATTACCTCGCACACGCACGCCTTTCTTTTGACGAACCCGGTATCCTGGCAGGGAACATGATCAGTGATTTCGTAAAAGGGAAAAAGAAATTCGACTACCCGGACGAAGTCCGGAAAGGCATCGAGCTTCACCGCTCGATCGATGAGTTTACGGATAATCATCCGGTCACAAAAAAGGCAAAATTTTTTTTCAGACAGGCTTATGGTCTTTATGCCGGAGCATTCGTCGATATCGCCTACGACCATTTCCTCGCCAGGGACAAAGATGAATTCCCGGCAGACACCCTGTCCGTTTTCACACAGACGGTCTATCAGCGGTTATCCGTTTACGAGGCAGTCTTCCCCGAGAAATTCGTTCGCTTCTTCCACCATATGAAGACTCAGGACTGGTTATACAACTACCAATATATGCAAGGCGCCTGTAACAGCTTCGAAGGGCTTGTTCGCAGGGCAGCCTATCTGGACGACTATCAGACGGCCTGTAATATCCTGCGGGAGCATCATGCCGGACTGGAACGATGTTATCATGAATTTTTCCCGGATATCAAGGTCTTCGCAAGGGAACGACTGAGGGAATTACAAACCGGTTGACTACATTTGCACACATGTGTGGCATCGCAGGTATAATTGCATCCGATCCGGCAAAGGTCCATCCCGGAATCATCAAGAAGATGACTGACGAGATCGCGCACCGGGGTCCGGATGGAGAAGGGATATGGATCAGCCGTTCCGGCCTCGCCGGTCTGGGACATCGCAGACTCTCCATTATCGATCCCGGCCCTGCCGCGGCACAACCCATGCAAAGGCTCGACCGCTATACGATCATCCATAACGGTGAACTGTATAATTATATCGAGATCAGACACAGCCTTCTTCAAAAAGGATATTCCTTTGGTTCCCGGTCCGATACCGAAGTGATCCTGGCGGCATTCGACTATTATGGTCCGCAGTGTCTGCAACATTTTGACGGCATGTTCGCTTTTGCCATCTGGGACGAGCTCGAAAAGAAGCTTTTCCTTGCCAGGGACCGCATGGGAGAAAAACCGTTGTTCTTTTATCAGGACGACGACAGATTCCTCTTCGCAAGTGAGATGAAATCCCTTTGGGTCGCAGGGGTTCCCAGGGAGGTCAACAAAAAACTCCTCTTCAACTTCCTGACGATCGGCTACACGCAAAACCCCGGGGACAGCGCTGAGACCTTTTATTCCGGCATCCTGAAACTCCCTGCCCGCTCTTTCCTTCTCTATGATGCCATTACCGGGCAGGCGGAGCAGGAGGTCTACTGGGATATTGCATTGGGAAACCCGGGCGATATCGGCGAAGAAGAAGCCATCCGGCAATTCCGCGAGCTACTATACGGCTCCGTTTCGAGGAGGCTCCGCAGCGACGCTCCCATCGGCGCCGGCATCAGCGGGGGCCTGGATAGCTCTTCCATCGTAGCCGCCGTCCTTCAGGAAGGAGATTCCGCACTCCGGACTTTCTCTGCCGTTTTCCCGGGCTTCGAAAAAGACGAAACCCCCTTTATACGGCTCGTTACCGACTGGTGGCCTGTCCGGAACGACTTCGTTACCCCCACGGTAGACGGCCTGATCGACGAATGGGAGAAGTTGGCAAAACACCAGGAGGAGCCTTTTTCTTCCACCAGTATCTATGCGCAGTTCAAAGTGTACGAACTGGGAGGCCGCGCCGGCATGAAAGTCATGCTGGACGGACAAGGCGCGGACGAATTGCTGGCGGGATATCATAAGTATTATCCCTGGTACTGGCAGGAGCTATACCGAAAAGATCCGAAAGCATGCAGAAGGGAATTGCAAGCCGCCCGAAACCTCGGAATAAGCCGGGACTGGTCCTGGAAAAACAAAGTCGCCGCGATGCTCCCCGGCTATTCCGCCATCCTGGCTACCCGGCAACGGATTCATCACCAGCAAAGAAACGAAGACCTGTCAAAAAGATTTCTGGAAGAAGCAGGCGTATCCTACTACCAGCTGCCACATTTTGAAAGCCTGGACGGAGGTCTCTACTATAATATGTTTACGAACGGCCTGGAAGAACTGTTACGATACGCCGACCGCAACTCGATGGCTCATGGGGTGGAAGTGAGGTTGCCCTTTCTGAACCACAAACTCATCGAATTCGTATTCTCTCTGCCACCGCATTTCAAGATCCGCGATGGCTGGACAAAATGGCTGCTGCGGAAGGCCATGGAGCCCGCACTCCCTTCGGGCATCACCTGGCGCAAAGACAAAACCGGCTATGAACCTCCCCAACGGGAGTGGATGCAGCACCCCGTCCTGGTTGACTACATCCACGAAGCAAAAAAGACCCTGATCAGCGAATCGATCCTTCGGCCCGAAGTGACCGCCAAAAAAAACCGGCCGCTGGATGCCCATGCCGCCGATAACCATGACTGGAGACAGCTGGTCAGCGCCGCCTGCCTCTTTGGGAAGTACTGATGAACGCGAATTAGTTCGAATGGACGCTAAGAGTCTTTTTTGGATTTTTCTACGACACTCAGATTCCCTTCGTTATCAGACCGGACGGTCACCAGGTTATTGGCATCTTCCATCCTGATAAAATATTCCGCATCCGTTTCGGTGGCCTTTTCTATTACACTCAATATTTTTTTATCCTGGTATTTGCTATGAACTTTACAGAGGATGTTGAGAGGAAGATTGCTTTCAGAATAATACCGTACCGAGCTGATAAATTTACCATCCTTGTCATAGTCGATCGTCGTGGCAAGACCGGCGGTCTTAAATTTCACGGTATACCTCTCCGGTAGTTCCTGCCATTGGACATCCTGCGCATCCGGAAAAGTCGTTTTGAACAGTTGCAGTAATTTCTCGTTTATCCCCGCGCGGGATTTTTCGGAACGCTGCGTATAAAGGCTTGCGGGATTTTTAGTGGCATAAGTGGCATTGCCTGATAAGAGCACCAGGGATAGAATCGATAGAATCGGTTTCATGGCTTTGTTTTTTCAGTAAATAATTTCATTTGACGGTCTAAATCTATTCTTTGTTACGTCGCGGGTCAAGGACTTATACATACCCGGTAAAAGGAACCGGCGCCTTGAAAAATCGCAAAAAACGACGCGTCAACCCAAGTCGGTAAAAAAAGTTTCGAAGCGGCAAAAATGGCTCCCGAAGCCGTAACAGGCGGGTTGCAGCCTGCGCGGTTAAGTTTTTGTTAAACTACAATGGCGGTTTCCGGCCGGTTCAATTTGTGGGTAAGGCAAACTCCAGTAACTTTGGCCCGCAGCAACAAAAAAACAAAGGATGCGACTTTCTACAAGACTTATACATGGCGGGATCGAACCCGACCCGACTACAGGAGCCATCATGACCCCGATCTACCAGACTTCCACCTATGTGCAATCCGCGCCGGGTAAACACAAGGGATACGAGTATGCCCGTTCCCAGAACCCCACGCGGGCCGTATTGGAAAATGCGCTTGCCGGGATCGAAAACGGGAAGTTCGGTCTTTGCTTCAGCAGCGGAGTGGCGGCCACGGATGCGGTGATCAAATTATTACAGCCCGGTGATGAAGTCATTGCGGCCAATGATATGTATGGAGGCACCTACCGGCTCTTCACCAAAATATTTGAAAAATTCGGGATCCGCTTCCATTTCGTGGACATGCAGGATCTGAATAACATCCGGGCCGTGATCAACGAACATACCAAACTGATCTGGACGGAAACGCCGACGAACCCCCTGATGAATATAATCGATATCGCCGGGGTCGCGTCGATCGCCAAACAGTATGCAGTCCTTTTATGCGTCGACAATACATTTGCGTCCCCCTACCTGCAGAATCCTTTGGATCTTGGCGCCGACATCGTTTTGCATTCCGCGACCAAATATCTCGGAGGTCATAGCGATGTGATCCACGGTTGCCTGGTGATGAATGATACAGGCTTGCGGGAAAAACTATACTTTATCCAGAAGAGTTGCGGCGCCGTACCGGGTCCCCAGGATTGCTTCCTCGTTTTGCGCGGTCTCAAGACCCTGCACGTGCGCATGGACAGACATTGCCTGAACGGAGAGAAGATCGCGCATTTCCTGCGTAACCACCCAAAAGTGGGAAAAGTCTACTGGTGCGGTTTTGAAGACCATCCTGCTTATGCGATCGCAAAAAAACAAATGCGCGGCTTTGGCGGTATGATGAGTTTTACGCTGAAAGACGATAGCCCGGAGAATACGACCAGGGTATTGTCCTCTACAAAACTATTCGCCCTCGCCGAAAGCCTGGGCGGTGTAGAATCCCTGATCAATCATCCCGCCAGCATGACCCATGCTTCCATCCCCCGCGAAGAAAGGATTAAGAACGGGCTGGAAGACTCCTTAATCCGTCTTAGCGTCGGTATTGAAGATGCGGACGACCTGATCGCCGATCTGGAACAAGCGCTTTAGAATGCCCTGGAAGCTTTCGCAAAACGCTGTTTATTATCTTTGCTATAAATTAAAGGAGCGATAAAATTGGAACCCGATCTGGCGGCACTAAAGGAATTCCTGGACGAAAAAACGGATCAATACAATACTTTTCGATTTATTGAGGACGATCCGGTAAGCGTTCCACACCGCTACTCACGGAAAGAAGATATAGAAATCTCCGGTTTTTTAGCCGCGACCATCGCCTGGGGCAACCGCAAGTCCATCGTAAAGAACGGGCACCGGATCATGGACCTGATGGACGACTCGCCCTACGACTTCGTAATGTCCCATTCGGCCGCTGAACTGAAAAGATTCCGGAGTTTCGTCCACAGGACCTTTAATCATATCGACCTCGTATACTTTATAAAGGGACTCAGACATATCTATCAGAAAAAGGGTGGTCTCGAAGGCATTTTTACCGCCCACTGCACGGACGATTCCGTCCAGCCGTCCATTCATCATTTCAAAAAGTCTTTTTTTGAAATACCCCATCCTTCCCGGACCCTGAAACACGTATCCGACCCATTAAGCGGCTCGGCGGCAAAAAGAATCAATATGTACCTGAGATGGCTCGTCAGGAAGGACAAGCGGGGCGTGGACTTCGGGATCTGGACATCTATCCGCCCTGCCCAGCTATCCTGTCCGCTGGACGTTCACTCGGGCAATGTGGCGCGGGAGCTTGGTCTGTTGTCAAGGACACAGAACGATGCCAAAGCCGTGAAAGAGCTGGATACCGCGTTGAGACTGCTGGACCCCAAAGATCCCGTTAAATATGATTTTGCTCTTTTCGGTCTCGGTGTCTTCGAAAAGTTCCCGAAAACCTGAAAGTGATTGTATCTTATTATAATTTGGCTGACGCTATGCCGATAAAACCCCAAAAATGAATGAAAATGAGCAGCCGGTGCCCGACACGGACCGGAAGACCTTGATCAGAGACCTGAACGGTACCTATGAGCTGGCTATGCCGGAACATCTCTCCGCGAGCGAGATGGAAGACCTGCTTGCCGAAAAGCTGAATATACTGATCCGGGATGATTTTAACAGCCTGGTCACGCTTCTTTACCGCATCGACATACACGAAGGCAAGCTGCGACAGCTTTTGAAATCCGGCCAGGGCACGGACGCGGGGAAAATCATCGCACGGCTCATAATCGACCGCCAACTTCAAAAGATCGAATCGCGCAGAAAGTTTAAGAGAAACAGCCGGGAACAGCCCGGTGCGGAGAAAGACGTCAACACACAAAATGACGGAAACCGGGAGGAAGAAAGATGGTGAAGATCCCAACACCGTAAGGCAAAAAAATATCTATCGCTTATTATACATCAGCTCCTGCACCTTTTCCTTGTCCTCTTTTTCTTTTTTCAAGTCGAACATAGTCCCGAAGACGCGGTCCCAGATGGTGCTGCTGACCCCGAATCCCTTGTGGTCGTCCTTGTAATGATGCAGATGGTGGTTGCGCCACAAGGGCTTCATCCATTTAAACGGAGGGTTCCAGGCATGGATAGCATAATGCATACTCCCATAAAGAAGATAGCCCAGCATAAAACCGGACCAGAAACTGAAGACATTCCCGCCGATAAAGAGGAACATCAGCAGGAAAATGACGGAAGAAATGATGAGGCTGGGCACCGGCGGCATAAACAGGCGCTCCTTATCTCTCGGAAATTCGTGGTGGTTGCCGTGCATCACATAGACGAATTTCCGGGCCCGCTCGCTCTCTGCCACCCAATGGAAGGCAAAGCGGTGCATCAGATACTCGAAAAAGGTCCAGAAGAACATGCCGGCCAGGAATGTCAGCGCGATCCGGGCTATCGAAAAATCCAGCCGTGCGCCGCTATAGTAAAGAAAATAACAGATGATCGGAACATACATTCCCCAAATAACCAAAGGATGCGTTTTTGTCAGCATCTCCAGGTAGTAGTTCTTAAACAGCTGTGCCTGGCCTTTATTATGTATTTTCTCAAATTTCATCGTAAGCTCTTGTTTTCGTTGATGATAGTAAAACCCACGCTAACTCTTCCCATCCGGTCGCGGCTGTAAAAATACGAAGAACCTTGTTAAACATTGGTCAACAAATTTAATAGGCCACCATTTTCAGGGCCGGCGACAAATTAACACCGGAAGTTGCCAGGAAGTTCTCCGCTGGGATAAATACCTGTATATTAGCGTCTTATAAAAATTCATGCTGAACGTATCGATCCCCGGCTGTCGATGGGATAGCCATCCAGGTTATTTTTGTTCTCTTTATCTTTGGAACCATTAAATACCGACGAATGAAACTTGTGTCCTATCTGAAAGATGAACACGAACAGTTGGCCCTGCTCTGTGAAGACCTGTTGTTCGATATGGAGCTGATCCATCCCGATCTTCCCGCCTCGATCGGATTTTTCCTCAATTACTGGGACGAACTCATCCCCATCGTACAGGCCGGGGAGATTGCGATCCTGGAGGGGCAGTTCCCTTCTCACAAGGCCATTCCCATCGATCGGGTTCAATTGCTGGCGCCCGTTCCCTCACCCCCCTCCTGCCGGGACGGATATGCATTCCGTCAGCATGTCGCCGCGGCAAGACGCAACCGGAACGTCCCGATGATCCCGGCGTTCGATGAATACCCCATTTTCTATTTTACGAATCATCATAGTATCCAGGGACCCGGCCCCGTCCGCTGTATGCCGGATCATTTTGAAAAACTGGATTTTGAACTGGAAGTGGCCATCGTCATTTCCAGGCCTGGCAGGAATATCCGGGCGCAGGAAGCCGATGGCTATATCGCCGGCCTGATGATCATGAACGATCTGAGCGCCAGGCGTCTGCAGACCGAAGAGATGCTGCTGAACCTGGGACCTGCCAAGGGAAAGGATTTTGCCACCGTCACCGGCCCCTGGCTCGTCACCCTGGATGAACTGGAGCCCCTCGAAACAGCCTGCAAGGAAGGACATACCGGCAAGAGCTGGGACCTGCCCATGCGGTGTTGGGTGAACGGCAAACAAGTCAGTGAGGGCAACCTGTCCGATATGGACTGGACTTTTGCGGAACTCATCGAGCGGGCCTCCTATGGAGCCGATCTCTACCCGGGAGATGTGATCGGGAGCGGCACCGTCGGAACAGGCTGTTTCCTGGAGTTGAACGGCACCGGCAGGCTGAACGATCCGGATTACCCCGAACAGTGGTTACAGGAGAACGACGTGGTGGAAATGGAGGTGGAAGGACTGGGCAGACTCCACACCACCCTCATAAGGGAAGAAGACGATTTCTCCCTGTTGGCACAGAAAAAAAGCAAACAGCCCGATCATCAATAAACTCATTCATAAATTCATTCATAAACTCATCTTCCACCCATGATCCTGGATCTGCAAGCCATTTCCCCGTCGGAGAGACACTCCTGGCTGCAGCAGGCGGTGGCGCCAAGACCCATCTGTCTGGCCAGTACCGTTGATAAAGCGGGGAATGCGAACCTGAGCCCCTTTAGCTTCTTTAATCTCTTCTCATCTACCCCGCCCATCCTGATTTTTTCGCCGTCACGCAGGTTACGCGACCATACGACCAAGCACACGCTCCAGAATGTACTCGAAGTCCCGGAAGTGGTGATCCATATAGTCAGTTATGACAGGGTCCACCAGACGAGCCTGGCCAGCTGCGAATATCCCAAAGCGACTGACGAATTTGTAAAGGCCGGATTTACCCCGGTAAAAGCCACCCTGGTCAGGCCGCCGATGGTGAAGGAAAGCAGGATAAAGATAGAGTGCAGGGTACTGGAGGTAAAGCCATTGGGAACACAGGGAGGGGCAGGAAACCTGGTCATCTGCGAGGCGCTGTGCATGCATGTGGACGAGGACATACTGGATGGACACAACGAGATCGATCCCCGCAAACTGCAGCAGGTCGCACGGCTTGGAGGGAATTGGTACTGCAAAGCCGACGAACACAGCCTCTTCCGGGTGGAAAAGCCGAATACCACACTCGGCATCGGCGTCGACGCATTACCGGAACACATAAGGACGAGCCGGATCCTGACCGGGAACGACCTTGGCCGGCTGGCCAACTCACAACAGGTGCCGGACATAGACCCCTCCTTTGAAGACAGCCGGCTTAAAAATATTTTCCAGTATTACTCCATCGACCCGGAAGAAATGCAAAAAGAGCTGCATCTCTATGCGCATGAGTTGCTGCGGCAGGAGAAGACAAAAGACGCCTGGCAGGTATTGCTCGCCTTATAAATTGCTTGTCTTATAGCGAATTAAGCTACCTTTGCACAAATTTTTTGCAAGCGTTTTTTAGTATGATACCACAACACTTATCAGAACAGGAGGGCATCCGCCGGGAGAAATTGGCGGAGCTGCAAAAGCTGGGGATCGATGCCTACCCGGCGCCTTTATACCCGGTGTCCATTACCGCCGCGGCCATCAGGGGTGGATTCCGCGGAGAAGAGAACAAAGAAGCTTTCGCCGACGTATGCCTCGCCGGTCGCATCATGAGCAAACGGGACATGGGCAAGGCTTCTTTCGCGGAACTGCAGGACAGCAGCGGAAAGATCCAGATCTATCTGAAAAGGGATGAGATCTGCCCCGGCGAGGACAAGACCTGGTATGATAGGGTTTGGAAACATTTAACCGACCTCGGTGACTTCATAGGCGTGAAAGGCTTTGTGTTCATCACGAAGATGGGGGAGACGACGGTGCATGTAAAAGAGATCGTCCTGCTCGCAAAATCCCTCAAGCCGTTGCCGGTGGTCAGGGAGAAGGAAGGCGAGACTTTTGATGCGGTGACCGACCCGGAATTCCGTTACCGGCAACGGTATGCCGACCTGATCGTCAATCCCCATGTGAAGGAAACTTTCATCCGGCGGACGAAGATGATCAATGCGATCCGTGAATTCCTCAATGAGAGGGGCGCCCTGGAAGTCGACACGCCGGTTTTGCAGAGCATCCCCGGAGGAGCCGCAGCGAGACCCTTTATTACACATCACAACGCCCTGGATACCGAATTCTATCTCCGTATCGCCAATGAGCTTTATCTGAAGCGACTAATCGTAGGCGGTTTCGATTGGGTCTATGAGTTCAGCCGGAATTTCCGTAACGAAGGCATGGACCGCACCCACAACCCCGAATTCACGGTGTTGGAGTTTTATGTAGCCTACAAAGACTATTTGTGGATGATGGAAACGACCGAACAGCTGCTCGAAAAAGCCGCCCTGGCCACCAACGGCAAAGGAACGGCTACCGTCGACGGCAAGGAGATCGATTTCAGGGCGCCTTACCGTCGCATCACGATGTACGACGCGATCCTGGAATATACGGGCATCGATATCAGCGGAATGGACGAAAGCGGTTTGCGCGAAGTCTGCCGGAAACTGGACATCCACGCCGATCCGTCCATCGGCAACGGCAAGCTGATCGACGAAATCTTCAGTTCCGCATGTGAACATCATTTTATACAACCCACTTTTATCACCGACTACCCGGTGGAAATGAGCCCCCTCACAAAAAAGCACCGCAGCAAACCGGGCCTGGTAGAACGGTTTGAGCTCATCGTCAACGGCAAAGAGATCGCCAACGCCTATACCGAGCTGAACGATCCCCTGGATCAGCGGGAACGCTTCGAAGAGCAGGTAAGACTGATGGAAAGAGGCGATGACGAAGCCATGTTCATCGACTACGACTTCCTGCGTTCGCTGGAGTACGGGATGCCCCCGACTTCAGGCATCGGATTCGGAATCGACCGGTTATGCATGCTGCTGACCAATTCGGCAAGCATCCAGGATGTGCTGCTTTTCCCACAGATGCGCCCGGAGGCGCATCCATAAGCTCCATTAAAAAGACATTATGTCCGCGCATAAATGAGGCCTGAGGCGCATCCATAAGCGCAGCCTCCCGCTAACAAGGACATAACACCTGCGAATAACGGCAGTCGTAAAACAAATAAGATGGCAATCCGGGAATTGTACTAAATTTTTGTTAAATTGGTATCAATAAAAAGATTGCCATATGAACAATACAACCGTTTCAAAGGTCGGAATCATCCTGTACGCCCTGGTTATTGGATTCTTTGGTATCAACCATTTTCTGAATGGTATAGGCATGGCCAAGATGGTACCCGGCTTTCTCCCCGGGGGCGTATTCTGGGTCTATATTACCGGAGCCGCCTTACTCGCAGCAGCTATCGCTTTCCTGATCGACAAACAAACCCGCCTGGCCGGCTTGCTTCTGGCGCTCTTTCTCATCCTGATCGTACTGACGGTCCACCTGCCGGCGGTGCTCAACGCACAGGATGAAAGTTACCGGAGGCTCCCGATGATCAACCTCATCAAAGACACCGGGCTCGCCGCGGGTGCGCTGATGATAGCGGGAAGAGGAAACTAAAAGGTCACACGCAAAAGAATTCTGTGTAATAGGGTCAAATAATCTGACCAGTCAGTTTCTTTGCCGGCCTCTGTTCGGCAGGACCGGACGGGAAAACGCATAAAAAAATCCCCCCGCTTTGACGGGAGGACGATGTTGCCTTTTTACCCAGGACTAAATGAAAAGAGTTCGAAAACGAATAGAAAAATATTTTTATAAGAACAGATCAGGCATCAGCTTCTGATCCGGGTTGACGGCATATTTACCGAGATCCGTAATCCCTTCCTTCGATAGAACGTCTTCGTCGATAAAAAAATTGCCGGTCGTCTCAAAAGAAGCTTTTTGCAGTATAAAAAAAGCCGCGTCGGCTACTATATCCGGAGTACGGCTGCGCTGCATCAGAAAATCTCCTCCCAGCAGGTTCTTTACGGCCGCCGTGGCGATCGTCGTTTTGGGCCATAGCGCATTGGCTGCAATCCGGAAAGGTTTCAGCTCTTCGGCAAGCCCCAGCACGACCATACTCATCCCATATTTGCTCATCGTATAAGCCAGGTGAGGGGCAAACCAGCGGGGATCCATATTCAGAGGCGGCGAAAGATTAAGGATATGGGGATTATGCGCCTTCCTGAGATGCGGGATACAAGCTTTGCTCATCAGAAACGTGCCCCGCACATTGATGGAATGGATCAGATCGAAACGCTTGGCTTCCGTCTGCTCCGTTGGCGAGAGATTGATGGCGCTGGCATTATTCACCAGGATATCGATTCCTCCAAAAGTCGCGACCGTCGTAGACACGATATGCGTGATGCTGTCTTCAAACCGGATATCCCCCTGTATCGGCAATACCTTGCCCGGGCCCGCTTCCGCTATCTCCCGGGCAGCCGTAAAAATGGTTCCTTCTAATTTGGGATTGGGTTCCGCCGTTTTGCCTACGATCACGATATTGGCTCCTTCGCCGGCAAGTTTCAGGGCTATGGCCTTCCCGATTCCCCGGGATCCGCCCGTTATCAGCACCGTTTTGTCTTTGAAAATCATAATGATAGGTATTGTAAACAGGTAATAAAACTAAAAATAGGGCAATTTATGATCCCCGAAAAAAAATAGCGTAGTTGTCTCCGTAGTTTTACGGGTAATTCTACGATCCGCCTCGTAAAAACCGACGTGCCGAAAACTCGCATTATTGCTCTTGCAATACCTGAATGTGGGTAGTATGTTTGTATCGTTAAGTATGATTGACGAATGATTCAAGATCCAATATCCTAAAGACCAGATATTCCTAATCCTTGAAAAAACCAAAGTCCAATTTTTTAGAAAGACCCTGAATCGTCTTCAATCGGAACTTATCGACCAGAAATCCAAAATCCAAATCCAAAAGATCCAATTCCTAAGAAGCGAACCCCGTTAAAATTTGTACCTATTGATGGCCACGAAAATGTTGGTAAGGTATCGTACAAAAAAATTGAAAAGTCCTGAAGCAATTCAGGACTTTTCTTTTAGTGAACCTTTACCGGATCTTTAAGAAACGTTCGCCATTCTATCGTTTAATCCTCGGCTGTTGGTCTGTTATTCAAATCATTACGTTCGCTCATAAACGAGCGCAGCCTTGAAGCGGTTGCACTCTCGCTGACCCTCGCGAAGGGATGCGCTCTCCTGGGCATCCTAATGCGCGTCTACAGGCATCGACGGCCCCCCCTTCTTAAAAGGCTGCAGGAAAATAAGAGGAATACAGATGAGCGTGAAGACGCCTATCAGCAGGTACATGCCATTGTAGGTCGTCAGCATGGTCTGTCTGTTCACGATCCCCTCCATGGCCTGGTGGGCCATATCACGTGCTTGTTCCATGGAAAAACCCTGCGAGACGAAATTCTGTATCGTATTGTTATTCCGCTCGTTGTAAGCCGGGTTATACTGGTTGATATTTTCCAGCAGGATATTCCTGTTCACCCCGCTCTTGATATGGATCACCGTAGTCATGATCGCGATCCCGAAGGATCCGCCCAGCTGCCGCATCATATTATTCAATCCCGTCCCCTGCCCGATCTCCGGCCCTCTCAGGCTCTGTATGGCCAGGGTCGTCAGCGGAACGAACAGGATCGCCATCCCGATCCCACGCACGATCAGCGGCCAGAAAAAGTCACCCGTTCCTGACTGCAGCGTGGACCCGTAGAGCATCCAGCAGAATATAAAAAATAGTATGAATCCGCCGGCCGACAGGAACTGGGCAGGAAAGCCCTTTTTCAGCATATTTCCTACGAAAGGCATCATGGCGATCGTCGCCAAGCCACCGGGCAATAGGATCAGCCCCGTCTGCTCGGCCGTAAACCCGAGCAGGTTCTGACAGAAGACCGGGAAAATAAAGGTAGAGCCATAGAGCGCCACCCCCAGCGCAAACGAGGTGAATATGCCGATGCTAAAGCTCCGGTGTCTCAATATCTTAAAGTTCACGACGGGAAAATCGATGCTGACCTCTCTCCAGACGAAGCAGATCGCCGAAATAATCGTCGTAAATGTCAGCGCAGTGATCCACCAGGTCTGGAACCAGTCCTTGTCCTCTCCTTTTTCCAATACTACCTGGAGGGCGCCGACGCCCAGGGCCAGGAAGAAGATACCCCACCAGTCGACCCGCTTGCCCTGCCCATATTTGGGAGATTCCCTCACAAAGGTGGACACACAGAATGCAGCAATGGCGCCCACGGGGATGTTCACATAAAATATCCACTGCCAGGACAGGTTGTCCGTGATAAGACCTCCCAGCGTAGGACCTACGGTCGGGCCCACGACGGCTCCCAAGCCGAAAAGGGCCGTCGCCATTCCCACTTCGGAAGGCGGCCAGGTCTCGAGCAGGATCGCCTGTCCGGTAGAGATCAGCCCGCCGCCGGCCAGCCCCTGCAGCAGACGGAAAGCGATCAATTCGCTAAGGCTGGTTGCATTTCCGCAAAGAAAAGAGGCTACGGTAAATATCAAAATAGACGCGAGAAAATAATTCTTTCTGCCGAAGCGATCCCCCAACCATCCCGACATGGGCAGGATGATTACGTTGGCCACCGCATAGCCTGTCACAATCCAGTTGGCGTCTTCAAGGGTAGCCCCGAGGTTACCCATGATCTTCGGCAGCGCCACGTTGACGATCGTGGTATCGATCAGCTCGAGCAGGGCGGCCGTAATCACCGTGAAGGTGATGATCCATCTTCTAAAGCCATATTCTGCCATAAAAACACAATTAAAGTTTAGATACTATTCGAGACAGCCTGACTATTTGATGCAGACAGTCTCACTATTTCGTATGAACGATCACATCGACGCTCATACCGGGCCTCAGGCGCCGCATAACCGAGCTGTCCGCGTCGATCCTTATACGGACCGGGATACGCTGTACCACCTTTACGAAGTTGCCGGTCGCGTTATCCGGGGGCAGCAGCGAGAATTTAGCTCCCGTGGCGCCGGAAAACGATTCGATCGTCCCGGGGACATTTTCCTTGTCGAAAGCATCCACCTTGATATCCACCTTCTGGTTCAGTTTGATATCGTTCATCTGTGTCTCTTTGAAATTCGCCGTAATATAGAGGTCGTTGTGGACGACGGAGAACAGGGGAGAACCGGCCTGGACGAGTTGTCCGACCTGGATATTCCTCTTGGAGACGATACCGCTTGCGGGGGCGATGATCACGGTATAGCTCAATTGCAATTTGGCGTAATCCACGTCTGCCTTACGGCTATCGAGCACGGATGCCGAAGCCACGGTCTGCTCGCGGCTGGTATTGACCCTTTTATCGAGTACCGGCATCTGGCTCTTGGCGGCGTCCAGCGCCGCCTTGGCGGCGTCCCTGTCGGCAACGGCCTGGTCGAACTGGGCCTTGGTGATTGCGTGGTCGTCATAGAGGTTTTTGTACCGGTCATAGTCCTGTGTCGCTTTCCAGAGGTGTACGTTGGCTTCTTCGATAGCTGCCTTCTGAACGCCAAAGTTCGATTGAGTTTCGGAAATGATCGCCTGGACGGCCTGGACATTCTTCTGTGTAGCCGTCTGCGCCGCTACTGCCTGTTCCAGCTTGATCCGGTAGTCACGATCATCCAGGATCACCAGCGTATCTCCCGCATGAACGTATTGGTTGTCCGCGAAACGGATCTCGTTCACGTATCCCGAAACACGTGCGATGACAGGGCTGATATCGCCGTCGACCTGCGCGTCATCCGTTTCTTCGTGAGCCTGCAGAAAAATATATTCTTTCACGGTAAAGACCACCGCGCCGACCAGGACGAGACCGAGAATGATCGGGAATACTAGTTTTTTGCGGGGTTTTGGTTGAATTGTATTCTGTTCCATATAAAATGCTATTTTGAAAGTAGTGTTATAAATAAGTTTAGAGATGGATCTTTCCGGTGGATTTCAACATGTCATAATAGGAGATCGTCGCATCGGACTTCGCCAGTTCCAGGTTCACACGGGATTGATAGAGCAGCGTCTGCGCATCGATCCGGTCGGTGGTGGTGACCAGGTTGTTCCGGAATTTGGATTCGGTGATCCTTTCGTTTTCTTCGGCCTGTTCCACCGAGACCTGCAATAACTTTATCTTTTGCAGGGATTCCAGGTAGATGCTGAAATACTGGTTGACCTCTTTGCGGATCTCGTCCTGCGCCTCTTCCTTGCCCATTTCCAGGTCCTTTTTTTGGATGACCGCTTCCCTGACTTTGTTTTTATTCGTATACAGGCTGCCGATATCCCAGGAGGCTCCGAGACCCAGCGTGATGGGCGCCAGCACCGTATGGTCTGTCGGGATCAGCTTCTTCGTCGGGTTTATATAGTATCCGCCCAGGTTGGCCGCCACGGTGGGCAGGCGCTGGTCCTGTATCTTCTTTACATTGATGTCCGCCATCTTCGACTGGTAAGAGAGGTCCCCCAGCTCACGGCGATTGGCCTCGGCCTGCTGAAGCAGATCGGCAAATACAGGCTGGTCGTCGAGTTTGTACACCACCGCGGGGAGTTCGATTTTTGTAGAGTCCGGAAGCCCCAGCAGCACGTTCATATTGTAGTTGGCGATCCGGCGATTGTTTTCCAGCTCGATCTCGGTGATCTGCATCTGCGATTTCTGCAACTGGTAACGCAGTACGTCGTTTTTGGTAGCCAGGCCCTGCCCTTCGTATTTTATGATCTCCGTCAGTTTATTGTCCACGTCCTGCATATTCTGGGCGACGATTTGCTGGTTCTGCAGGATCTTGTTGTAGTTGATATAGGAATTGATGACGATATATGTGATATCCTCTTTATCCTTATCCGCATCGAGCCGGCTCATTTGCACCAGCAGGTCTGCGGACTGACGTGCGTATTTCAGCTGGTTGCCCGCAAAGATCGGTTCGGATACCGAGAGTGTTCCCAGATAAGCCGGAAGATCAAAGGGGAGCTGAAGCGGACTTTGCGTGATACCCGGCAGGTTGAATGTGCGGGCGAGCATCAGCGCGTGGATGTATTGAAAACCCACTTTCGCTGTCGGCAGGGCCGCATCCTTTGACTGGTTGAACCGCGACACCGCTTCTTCGATTTTGTACTGTGACCGTTTTAAAGTTTTACTGTTCTGTATGCCCAGTTGCACGGCTTCATCCAATCCCAGTGTTTTGGTTTGTGCAAAAGAACTAACAGCAGCAAATAGAAAGAGGCAGATTGCCCCTGCTTGCTTTTTCATGCTGAACTGATTTATATATTTATTTGTCTTCATCTTTCCTTATTCGTTTTTTCCCTGTCCCCGTTATCTTTTTGTCTTTTTTGTCCTTTTTGTTTATCCTCGTTAATGTCTCTTTAACAGGCTATTATTGGACAATTTCCATCGCTTATTTGTTCTTCTGTTCTTCCGGCTATTTTTCCCGGGTTGCTTTATTTCTCCCCATCCTTAATCCCCAGGTGGGCTTTTAGCAATTGCTTAAGGTGCGCTTTCAGGCGTATCGCCAGTTCGGCCCTGTATGTCTCTTCGTTGGTCTGCTCGATATGGAGCACCCGGCATCCGAAATCACGCGAGATCGTATATTGGGAGATGGTGCCCATGATGCTGCCCATCGTCATTTCTATGTCCACCTGGCGGAAGACGCCTTTTTGCAAGCCATCGGTAAAGATCTTCCGCACCTGTTCCACATTGCGCAGCTTGATCGACATGATCAGGTCCTTGATCTCCACCGACCGCGCGTTCAGCGCCTGCTGATGCATGATATTGTGAAAGGGGATATTGGTGATGATCTTGTTTACGTAATATTCGACCAGCCTTTCTATTTTATCCCAGGGGCTCAGGGTCTGGTCCTTGTTCAATTCCTCCAGGATACCGATGGTGTAGCCCGCCCTCAACTCGATGAGCGACTCCAGCAATTTCTCCTTGGAACCGAAATAGTAGGAGATCATGGCCAGGTTCACCCCCGCGTTATGAGCGATATCCCTGACAGAAGTGCCGTCAAATCCTTTTTCGGCGAATAGTTTTTCGGCCTCCGTAAGAATATGTTCTCTTTTATCTGTTGACATGACCGCTGTTTTGAAGCAATGTTTTGAAGCTATTTGAAACTGATTGAAAACACAAAACTAAACAAACGTTTGAATTAAACAAACGTTTAATTAAAATATTTTCGCCCGGAGGCGGATCTATTTATCCGGAATGGGAGCGAATTAAGCCAAAAAATCTATCAAATAATTGTAAATCAATACATTGGTATAAAAGGGAAATGCCGGCGGTATTGCCGGCAAAAGAGGAAAATTATAAGTTGTCAGATCATTTTACATTCCCGGATCTTATTTGGGCAGCCCGCTCTCCGAGGTGAGGATCGAGCCCTGCATATTTTTGATGGTATAATACCGGAAGTTCTGATCCGCGATCATACCCGTGCCAAAAGTGATCTTATCCTTGCTATAGATGCGGACTTTTTTGTCGGTTGTGAAATCCCCGGTACGCTGGTCCCACCAGAGGTCTTCGCAATAGAGGGTATCGCCCCGCAGTATATTCTTTACGACCACGCTATCCCGCAGGTAGACCTTGTTGAGCGACTGGTAGTATTTACCATACAAAGCGTCCATCATGCTTTCCGTCTTCAGCGAATCGTTATAGAAATCCACATGGAGCGTTCTGGGGAATACCATGGCGGGCGTATCGGCCTGGTAGCGCAGCATATAGGGCGAAGTCAGCTTCCCTTTCATCTTTGAGTCCTCGCTCATATAGATGGTAAGATCTTTCCCTTCCTCCGGGGGAGGCGCCTTCTTCCCATACCCCGGCAGGTCCTTTACATTATTTTCGCAGCCGAAACAGCAAACGACGATCGTAAGCAGTACTGCGGCAAGTCTCGGATATAGAAAAGGTCTTTGCTTCATGAATATGTGTTCCCCAATAGGTATCCCGGTCTGTTGGCCCCGGCTTCGATTGATTAGCCTTGTCTTCCGGTCCTTGTTCATTGATTAAATCGGCTGATCGCAAATAACCCTTTATAGAGTAAATACGGATCCGCAAATATCTTCTTTTTCAGGTACCGGGAGAAATAGGCTCCGTCCCCCCCGCTTAAAAGCACGTTAAAGTTATCGTACTTTTCTTCATATTCGCCGATGATTCCGTCGATCTCTTTGGCCATTCCCAGGATCACGCCGCTGAGGATATTGGTCCGCGTGTCATACCCCAGTAAGGGGAAGTTCCAGTCCGCCTTAACGAGCGGCAGCTTGGCCGTAAAAACCTGGAGCGACTTGAAACGCATCTCCATACCGGGGGAGATGCTGCCGCCGACAAACTCCCTGTATTTGTTGACATAGTTGTACGTGATGGCCGATCCGACCCCGATGACAAGATTATTCTTCCCCGGAAAGAGCTCTGCCGCCGCCACCACCAGCGCCAGGCGGTCTGCCCCGATCGTTTCCGGCTTTCCGACCGGCGTCGTGACCGGCACCTTCGAATGGTGATCCAGTTTATGAAAATGCGTCGCCCCGGACAACAGTATCTCTATGACCGGGTTGTGTTCGATGACCGAAGAGAGGATGCTATCCGTAGGATGATACTCCACGATGAGCCGCCGGATGGTGTCTTCCGAATCGTCCTCCAGCACGAGCTCCTTATAAAACACGTCCCCGTTGAAAACGGCGCATTTCTTCCGCGTATTCCCAAAATCAAAACAAAGGGTTATCGGCATAATAAGGGATTATGGGGTCACTCCTCGAATTCGAAGGAAGAGAGGTTTTTGAAATGACCGTTTAGCTTTACCCGCTCCCGTAAGGTCTCCATCTCCGCAATCACGGGCAATACTTTTGTCAAATGACGTTTCAGGTACTCCTGCCGCTGCTCCTCCCGTAAAAGCCCTAGCAACTCATACTCCTCCTCCAGGGATAGACCGGCATGGTGGGCGATATCGTAACTGGTCAGCTCGCTATCCGGCTTGCTAAAGTCTTTGCTGATATTCAAGAGCCGGTGCAATTCCCTGACCGCCTTTACGACCCGGTCCATTAATTCCCTTTTACCAGGCCCTTCCAGGTTCTCGGGGTAATTGACGATGGCTCCGCTGTATAATTTTTCCGGAACCGACTTGATGACTTCCAATACACGAAAGACACGGAGACCTTCCGTCTTGATATCCATCTCCCCGTTATCATACTGCTTCACGATCTCCAGGATGCGCACGAGCGTACCCATTTCGTTCAGTTTTTTGGAAATGACCGTGGGGATGCCAAAGGGCTTGCTTTCCGCATGGCATTCATTGATCAATTGCTTATATCTCGGCTCGAATATATGGAGGTTCAGGCTTTCGCCCGGATAGACCACGATACCCAGCGGAAACAATGGAATAAAATTCGTCATCGTCGGCGGCGCCGGGCTTTTGAGACCTCCCGGTTTTGGCCCGCAATCTACTACATTGTTGTTAATTGGTCAGGTAGTTTGCCCGATTTGGCTATTTTTGACCCACAGACTATGACGCCTATTCCCTCTAATATACTGATCAGCCGGACCGACAGCATCGGCGATGTCATGCTCACCCTGCCCGTTGCCGCCATACTGAAAAAGAGGTTCCCGGGTATGAGAATCGGCTTCCTCGGAAAAGCCTACACCCGGCCGGTGATAGAAGCCTGCATATATATAGACGACTTTATCGATGTCGCGGATCTTCTGGAGGCGAAAGGTCTGGCGGATAAAAAGATCGCAATCGGCGGCGAAGCGCCCCAGGCCATCCTCCACGTCTTCCCCGTCGCCGCCATCGCCAGGCAGTCAAAAAAGCTGGGCATCCCGCTTCGTATCGGTACTACAAACCGCCTCTATCACTGGACCACCTGCAATAAACTGATCCCGCTCAGCCGGAAAAATTCACCCCTCCACGAAGCTCAACTCAACCTCAAACTGCTCGGGGCCTTTGGCATCCACGAGACCTTTTCATTGGAAGAGATCGGGGGCCTGTACGGCCTGAGCAGGCTGCACCCCCTATCTCCTCAGTTTTCGGCCCTTCTCAAAAAGGACAGATACAATCTCATCCTCCACCCGAAATCGCAGGGAAGCGCGCGTGAGTGGGGCCTGCCGAATTTTATCACGCTGATCCGCTCTCTCGACAAAGACCGGTATAATATCTTCATCTCCGGGACGCTAAAAGAAAGAGCGGAGCTTCAGCCGCTGTTTGACGCCCTCGCCGCCTACCAGCCGGGAGGCAACTTGGATCACAACGCCGGGAAGTCAGCCAATATCGCTTCTGTAACAGATATCACCGGCCAGATGAAGCTGGAGGAATTCATTTCCTTTATCAACCAATGCGATGGACTCGTCGCCAACAGCACCGGCCCCCTGCACATCGCAGCCGCCCTGGGAAAAGACGCCCTTGGTATCTACCCGCCTATGCGGCCTATTCATCCCGGTCGCTGGGCGCCGCTCGGACCCGGGGCCAAAGCATTTGCACTGGATAAAAATTGCACGGATTGCAAGGGAAATAAGGCTCCTTGTGCGTGTATTTTGAATGTATCGCCTGTGCTGATCAAAGAGGCTTTGGATAAGTCGAATAAATAGTAATTTGGCAAATGCCTGTTGATAAGAAATATCCTTGTCAGAACCTGTCTTTGTCCAACTTGCCGGGAGAAACCTGGAAAGAAATCGCGCTTTTTGAGGATCTCTACCAGGTATCCAGTCATGGAAGGATCAAATCATTACCGCGTCTTTGCGAAATAGCTCATCTCCGGACCAGGACCACCGTCTCGTATTGGACCAAAGAAAAGATCCGGAAGATAAAAGTACATAGGCAGTGGAATTCCATCGTGAGCCAGGAGTATTTTGACTGCACGATCTCCCTATCCCTGGGCGGAGGCAAAACAAAAACTTTAATGGTGCATAGATTGGTCTACCAGGCCTTTGTCGGGGACATCGATTTTGAGACGGATCACTTGATGATCATGCACAAAGATGGAGACGGCCTTAACAACCACTACCATAATTTAGTCGCTGGAAAAAGGACTGATGTCTTGAAAAAATCATATCAACGAAAAAGACATATCAGCTGTTTTTCGCTAAAGACAAAAAAAGAATTTAAAAAGATCAGTCAAAAGTCAGCCCTCAGCCGGCAGAAAAAAGTGATTCAATATTCATTGGAGGGGAATCGTCTCCATATCTTCAATAGCCTCAAAGAGGCGGCCTTGCAGATCGGTATACCTGGTCCCAACCTCGTGAGGGCATTAAAAGGGGGTGCATTAACGGCAGGAGGCTATGTATGGCGTTATTTCCCCGATCGTAAAAAAATTCAGACAGTCTACATCCGGAAAAGGAAGGACGCGAGTGCGGCAAGATTTAGGAAAGCCATACAACAATATTCCCTGAAAGGCAAGCTGTTAAAAAATTTCGGGTCAATTGCAGAGGCCGCAGAAAAGACCGGTATCTCCAGACGCCACATTTCCAAATGCCTCGCAGGCAAGATGAAAACCACAGGAGCTTATACCTGGAAGACGGCGCCCCCCGTTAATCCTTCCCCGCCTTCCGCCCACTGATCGTCAGCTTTGTCTCGATCGTAACCGGCACGTTTCTTCCCATTAGCTGTAGTGTGCCCTCGACAATTCCGTTCATATTGCAATTCAGTAACATGCCTGTTGCCGTCTCAACCTGGTATTCTCCTTTTTGGTGTCCTTTCAAATCGGTGGTCGCCTCGTAGCCCATCAGCTGACTGGTGCCGCTATCGCTCTTCAGTTCCGATTCTGCATCGATAAACGCTACCCCGCCCTCGATGGAACGAAGAGTGAGGGTACTGTTTACCTGCAGCGTGACATCACCCTTTTGCACTGAGTGCAGATGCCAGCTTTCTCCGATATGTTTGGCGGAGTCCGGGAAGATCCGGAACAGTTGGTCCATATTTCTTTTTACGATCCCTTCGCCGATGACCTGTTCGACCCGCTGTTTCGCCAGGTTCTGGGAATAACTGTCGGGAGCGTGAAACTGCCCGAGTATCTTTTCACCGATCTCCTTGTAGCCTGTCACCGATTTGACTTCTCCGGCGGGACTGATACGGGCTTCCACATGAGCCGATTGCAA
>JARLGZ010000236.1 GCA_031292515.1 Puia sp.
AGGACATCAAACGATTTCCTTCAGCCAAACAGTTCGCCAGCTGGCTACGACTTGTTCCCAACAATAAAACGAGTGGAGGAAGGCTTATAAGCAGTCGAACACCAAAAGGGAAAAACCCGTTAGCCCTTGCACTACGACAGGCAGCCAACAGTATCGGAAATCAAAATAATCACCCCCTAACTCCTTTTTTCAAAAGGATCGCTTTTAAAAAAGGAAGAAATGCTGCTATCACTGCGACAGCCAGAAAACTTGCCGTCATCATTTGGAATATGCTCATCAAAAGTCAAAACTACATTCAACACGATATCCAAACACTCACAGAGAAAAGGAAAAACGCACAGATCACCAACATTAAAAAGCGATTATTCAGACTTAATCTCACCGAAACAGAAATGACGGCAATATTTCAAAAAACCTCTCTTTCAATCACTTAGCCGCTAGTTGTACAGAAAACGAAGTCCCATTCCCGCTACTTCACCTCAAATGATTGATTATCAATTATTTGAGGTTTTCTATTTGTTTGTAAATTAAACTCGTGCAATGAACAACTCTTGGTTTGCATAGATTGGCTATTTTAATAAGTTTTCTCTACCTTGGAGAAAAAGCACCTTGATAATCGTACTAGCCTCGGCGTTATTCCTTTTGACAAATAAAAATCCTTGCAGTAATTGCAAAATAGGGAAAGATACATTGACAGGGGAATCTATATATCTTACCTACGATGTTATACCTAAATGCAAAGAGGGTTCAGTTGCTTTACTTAGGCGTATTAATAAGACCACTTTTATTAGAGATTCTTTAGTGACAGTCAGCTATGACTCCCGGTATACTGTCGCCTTCATAGTGGAAGTCGATGGAAAAATTAGCGGCGCCAGGATCGTCCATGATAATACAGGCCAGGTAGGCAAACAAATTCTGCACGCCATAGAAAGTTGCGAGTGGATCCCAGGTGAGTGCGATGGAAAGAAAGTGCCTGTCTTATATGAGTATTCAATAACTATTGATGTTCAGACCGATAAAGTTGCTTAAGTCTAAATTTAAACAACCTACTCCAAATACAACATAGGCCTTAAACTCCTAAAAAGAGTTCTCCCGGTTCGGTAAAACCCCAGTTGCTCGAGGGTCACTCGTCATACTCCCCCTTTTCGCTGGCTTCCCGGTCGAGGCCCTGCAGCAGTTCCGTGAAAGTTGCGTACAGCGGCGTGACGTGATGTGCCCGTTCATGGTCCCACAAGACGACCGGATAGTTGTAGGACGCATCGCCGGCATTCGTGTCGAAGCAAAGCAAGCCCCAGTCACTCCAACTGGCGATGGGAAGGTAGCCTTTGTCGATCAGGAACTCACAGGGATAGCCCCTGTCGATCATATCCACGTGTGCGCTGCGCCAGGTGTTGACCGGATGAGTGAAGCCCGCTTCGGCGATCTGTAGGTCGTAGAAGTGCTTATACTTTAGGTACCGTTTGTAGTCGTCGGGAAATCCGTGCCCGATCTGTTCTTCGAAGTCCCGAATCTCGTCGTCGGTAACCTTGCTCGGGATCGGGTACCAGAAAGTCCATCCGTCGGCGTTCGTTGGACCGGCCATGGCCGGATCAATCGCCCGGGGTAGCATATTGATGCCAAGGTTAGCCCATTTCTGGAGATAAATGTCAATGATCGATTCTATTGTCCGTTCGGTCATGGTCAGGAGTTTGGGTTCAAAGTAGTCATCTACACTATTAATGGCAAAAGGTAATCATGCCCAGTTGCTTCTCAAGGCAGTATGTAACGTTCTCTTTTATCTGACGGATACTATCGTAGGCCATCTCTTTCTCGTCATCGGTTTCTGCCAACTCTTGCAACTGTTCATCCGTGATGTCAATAGCAGAAAACCGATCTTGCTGAACGGTCAGTTGTTCCCGGTTCCAAACGCCGCAGAGGGGCCAGTCCTGTATTTCCGGCAGGCCGAACTGCCCACCTTCTCCGTTAAGCAATAACTCGTCGATCTTGACGGTGATACCGAAATCTGAGAGCAAGTACGCGTCGATCAGGTCGGTCTCATAACTTAGCTTGATCTCGTGGGCAGCAGGAAGTCGTTCTCCTAAGTGTCCGCAGATCGCAATGAAGGCATACCAATAGGCATGAGCTGAAGCCTTATCGTATTTGCTGAACAAACTGTGTCGTTTGCCGAGCAGCAGTTGCTCCAGCGCTGCCCTGGTAGTGGTATAACCTTTCTGATCCTGTCCAGCATACAAGTCAAATTCTTCTGTTTCTAGCACCGCGTCGAACAAGGCCGGATCCCTAGTTCTGATAACGCTTGTGGCCTTCGCCAAGTCTAGGGCGTAAGAGAAAATATAATATCCCATGTATTATGCTTTATAGGTCTCAATTTAAGGGTTTCGGATAACTTTCTCAGTGTCGATCCGGGCTCTGCCGCCGC
Organism: Puia sp.; assembly: GCA_031292515.1. Lineage (GTDB taxonomy): Bacteria > Bacteroidota > Bacteroidia > Chitinophagales > Chitinophagaceae > Puia. Next base: position 2,417 of record JARLGZ010000236.1, read on the forward strand.
CCACCTGTCTTGGTGTATGGTTCGTCTGAAATTTAGTGTATTTTGCTGCCCGAAACTAGCTGCCATGACTGCTGCGCTAATCAATTTGCTTCTTCCGTTGCTTTTCCTCGTTTCTATCGGATTTTTACTTTATTCTATCGTTCTTTTCATCCTTTCTTTCATTAGAAAGTCCCGGCAGCTCAGGCTACGGTCATTTAAAGTGGCTATTCTTCCCCTCCTTTACATCGTAGGAACGCTTAGTCTTTTCCGATTTCTAGACTGGAACTACAACCGAAAAATGATGCCCAAGGTATCGGGTACCTACCAGTATTCGCTTAACGACACCTTTCGGCTGGTTTACGAGTTGAGACCTAACAACACCTTCCTGATCAACATTGGAATCTGTTCGAACTTATCATTAAGGCTCTCCGAGATCAAACTAAAAATAGAATTTTTATTACATTCGAAGTAAAAGCTCGATAATGGCGTCACTCCTCCAAGACATCAAAACTCAATCTGACTGGATCACGAAGGCTTTTGCTGCTGATAAAATAACCCTGGACTACTCAATTCATAGTTTAATAGAGATAGATACCTTTTTCAATCGCCATGTTAAAGACGGCAAAGCGGTTAAAGGTGGCCGGCTCACACAAAATCTTGGTCCGATTCTCTTTTCAATAGGTGCATACGTGGGAGAAACCATCGTTAAAAATGTACCCGGTGCAATTTGGCAAACTGAAGACAATGACCCGCATGGTGAATTGAACGTCTCCGTTAAATTACCGGCCGACGTAGTAATCTTTCCGATTCAGCGAATCATGAAGCGTTTCCAAAATGGCGCTGAAGACGCTGTATATATTTATGGGTATCATATAACCAAAGACTATATTGCCGAACCATTTGATCAATCATTCTGGCAATTAATGTCAGAGGAAAATAACAAACCTTCTAAACCCTGGTGGAAGTTTTGGTAAATATAAAAACAACGGCTTCCTTATGAAACTATGGATTTCCTGTCCCTGCGTTGTTTTTCTACTGACTATTATTTCTTCCCCACCCAATCACTCACCGCATACAAAGGATATACCTTTATCTTATCATAAGCCGAAAAATTCTCCAACGAGAACCGGACGCCATAAGGCGCCTTCTTCTCCTGCAGGAACAAGTGCAGGCTCTGCATCGATCCCTGCCGTCCGGATTTAATCTCCACGGGAATGATCAGTTGCCCTTGCTGGACCACATAATCTACCTTGGCATTGCTGCTTTTGGCATCACGGTGCCAGAAATACAAGGGCTCGGGTCGGTAACAGGAGCCGGCCTTTAGCATTTCAAGACCTGCATATTGCTCCGCTATGGCTCCCTTATTGATTACGTCCGTTTCGTTCTCGAATAAAATATCTGCCATGTTCAAACCCAGAATACGTTGAAAAATGCCGGTATCCAATAGATTCAGCTTTCGCTTTTTGTCATCACTTTCAGCCCCTAATGGCAGACCATTGGCAGACGTATGGGTGACCGGAATTACCCATCCGGCCATGATCAGTAAATCTACCGCCTCCTTGATTTGTTTATGATTGGACTGGCTATGGGCTTTAGCATATATAAACTTACCACCGGCCTGCTGAACCACCGAATCAAAAATTTCTGTAATGCGCAGAAAAGGGACATTTTTTCGATACTTGGCGAAATCAGTTCTTAAAGAGGTGATCAGATCGTCCAATATCTGTCCGCAACGGTTCAAATCATGGCACTGTACGTAGGTCGCAATTACCTCCGGCATGCCACCCAAAACTAAAAAACGTTTGAATAGACCAATCAATTTCTGATGAATAGGTTCCGGGAGTGGCCGCTCCGGTGCGGCCTTTTTTTTAGCATCCAATAATAGGCTCTCCCCATTGGCCTGCAGAAACTCATCAAAGGAAAGCGGATAAACAAAAATAGAACGGACCCGGCCTACCCCGAATGATGGCAGGTCGGCCAATGCAAATTCCAGCAGCGACCCTGCCGCTATTACATGAAGTTCCGGGTATTTCTCATAAAAGAACCGCAAGGCAGAAATAGCAGGTAGACAGGCTTGTATTTCATCAAAAAAAAGCAAGGTTTTGCCCGGTTGAATCGGCACATTATATAATAAGGATAGATTTTCGCAAAGTTGGTGGGGATCAAGATCTCCTTCGAAAAGGGTATGAACCTGTCGTTGCTCTTCAAAATTAACTTCCAGGAAATGATCGAACTGTCCTGACAAATGGCGAACTGCGGTTGACTTTCCTACCTGCCGGGCGCCCCGGATTAAAAGGGGTTTCCCCTGCTGTTCCTGCCTCCAGGCAGTAAGCTCCTGGTCAATATTTCTGGATAAGTACATTTATACAAGGCGAAATTCTCTTTCAAGCCGAAAGTTTGTTCTACATCAGTTTAAGGTACTATTAGTATCTCTATTACATCTATTTTAAACCCAAGAAGTTGCTGTCTTGCATCTGCCTCGGGATACCCCGGTATTATCCACATAAATCCTCGAACAGACCTATACATTATGATTTTAAATATCTATAATTGGCTCTATAACTGTGATAAGTAACATTAAGTGTTCAAACGAAGTCCCGATCCCGCTATAAACAGTGATTATCAGTTTACTGTAAAATAGGCTACTCAGTTGAGTAATCTATTTTATTTGAAATCAATATTTTATAAGGTTCAACTCCCATTCTGGGTAGGAATCGGTAATTTGTTTGAACACTCCTTCTTTCTACTTATTAATTCCATCATGAATGAAATATTGCTCTTGGCAATGTGTGCGCCAATGCTGATTAGCAATTTGTCAATTATGTCTACTAACCGTCTTTTATAGAGTAATAAGAATTCGCCGCTTCTTGCCCGGTATAATTGAGGCCTGCCTCATGGTCTCATAACTATTGATTCCACTAGCCTTTCGTTCCCTATTCATTCGGTCATTCGCGGCTACGACAGACCAATTAATTCCTCATCCGTTAGCAATTTTATTGTTCCAAAATGCCCAATTTTTATCGTGTAAACGATCTCAATACGATCAGTCCTTCGGCCCAAATCCCCATATTTGGCTAAAACATGCATCAAAAAGTCACTTTAAGCCAAATCAAACGACTCATTTGGCTTAAAGTGGTATATTTGAGTGAATTTAAGCCAAATCATAGTATGGAAACGCTTATTGGTCGACAGGAGGAATTAGCCCGATTAAGAAAACTCACTTCAAATGGAGGTTCTTCCTTTGTCGCCTTATACGGCAGAAGAAGGGTAGGGAAAACATTCCTTGTAAGAAATGCTTTCCCGTCATTTGATTTTCAAGTAACCGGTATGGCCAACGTAAATACGGCCACCCAGCTATCAAATTTTCAGATCGCATTAAACCGGTATGATACGACGTCCGGGGACAGGCCACCTGCGGCAAACTGGCTGGAGGCATTTACACGGCTCACCGCACTACTGGAATTAAAAGAGAGTGAAAAAAAAATAGTCTTCCTTGATGAGCTGCCATGGTTAGATACAGCCGGTTCGGGTTTCCTGTCTGCCCTGGAGCATTTCTGGAACTCATGGGCCAGCGCAAGAACTGATGTACTTCTAATCGTCTGTGGTTCGGCGGCAAGCTGGATCATCAATAAGTTACTCAACAGCAGAGGGGGGCTGCATAATCGGGTGACAGACAGGATACCGTTGTATCCCTTCACGCTCAAAGAATGTGAGCTGTTTTTCAACAGTCGCGGAGCCACCTTTGATAGGTATCAGATCGTCCAGTTATACATGGTGATGGGCGGCATTCCATTCTATCTTTCACAAATAGACCCGAAATTGAGCGCGGCCCAGAATATCGATAGGCTCTGCTTTACCGAATCCGGCATTTTACGGGCGGAGTTTGATAATCTTTACCATTCGTTGTTTCAAAAAGCTGAAAGACATGTTCAAATCATCGAAGCATTAAGTAAAAAAGCAAAAGGGCTTTCCAGAGAGGATTTACTGAAGGCGTCCAAAATGCCCAATGGCGGAGGCACAACCCGCATTTTGCGGGAACTGGAAGAAAGTCATTTTATTCGTAAATACAGGGCATTCGGGAAAAAGGACAAAAACAGTATTTACCAACTTACAGACTTCTATTCCCTTTTTTACCTGCAATGGATCAGAGAGAGTGATCCATCCGACCAGAATTATTGGGTCAGCCAATTGGATACACCCAAGCAAAACACCTGGGCTGGCTATGCGTTTGAACAGGTCTGTCTGGAACATATCTCCCGAATCAAGCTAGGTCTGAGTATTGGCGGGATGAAGACAGAAACTTCAGCATGGTCAGGCAAGACAGATACGTCAGGAGCGCAAATCGATCTCTTAATAGATCGTGCAGATCGAGTGATCAACATCTGTGAAATGAAGTTCTCCATTGATCCCTTTGTTATCAGCAAAAGTTATGCGGAAGACCTAAAAAGAAAGATCCGCGTCTTTAAAGAAGTCACCCAAACAAGAAAAGCAGTCCATCTGATTCTAATCACAACCTGGGGGCTTGTCAGAAATAATTATTCTGATACGCTCGTGCAAAATGAATTAAAGATGGATGTCTTGTTTAATTAGTGTTAGCACATGCATAGCTTTAGACACATTGGTAGGAGACTCTTCTTAAGAGCTAATTTCAAGCTTATATCCTTTGCCGCGTATAACAACGATGTTGATATTGGGATCAAATTCCAATTTTTTTCTAAGTTTTGATATGAACATATCCAGGCTGCGCCCCACAATAACACCTTTGTCCTCCCATATCTCTTTTTGTAGGCGACTTCTCTCTACGATCTCATTAGGAGACAACGCGAAAATGAGCAGCAGGCGCGTTTCCGTTTCAGTCAGGTCTATGGTCTTTTTATTTATTACCAGTTGTCGTTCCTGCGCATTAAACAAAACCCGGCCAAAAGTAAATATCTGGGTGCACTGATCGTTAGGCAAGGCTCTCCGCGGCTTAACCGTTCTCAAAAAAAGGAAACCAACAAATGCAAAAAATAGCAGGCTGCCCATAAGATATCCTTTTTTTGCAGTATTTAAGCCCGTCGGTTTGAATTTAACGTTGATCATGTAACATGCTTTGGGTTGCTTTCTTCCTATGCATGCAACAATATCATCTTTTTTATTTTTGGATATAGCGTATCCATAGGCTACGCTGGAGTTGCCACAGTTCAAAACGTTGACAACATAATCACCTGCAAGCGGGTCTTTGGCCAACAAACGCCGGGTAGTATTCACCATAGAGTCCGATTGAAAAGTAAGCTCATTCTCAAAGCTGATCTGGTATTCATTTTCAGCGATCTTCTTTACCGGGAGCACTCTTGATGTACTGTCTCCCGACTGTAAGAGCAGTTCATGCCCGATCCTGCGGAGCAAAACTTCCCTTCTGGCGATATCAAAGTCGTCACCTCCGGTCATACTGAAAGCCGCGCAGATAACAGAGACAAACGAGAGTAATATCAATCCGCACAGGTATATGCTTTTCCCGGAGAGGAGATTTCGGCTATCAGGCATACCGCTTACGATTTATTTACAAAGTTTACATTATTATTTACAATCCAAACTCTCGCGCTGAAAGATATCAGAGTAATTTCACTGGATCAATTTGATATACATTAAAATAAAATAAATGTATTAGTATTTGCTAAAAAATGAAAGGATATTAAATAAATAAATTATGAAATATGTATATGCCTTTTTCTCAAAGTCGTTTTTTCACACCTCATGTGGACAAAACCAAACAAACGTATCTAAAGATAATATCAAGACCGAAACCAAAGATAGAAACGAGTGATACCAATCCGTAGGTATTTGCGTTTCCCGGAGAGGAGATTTCGGCTATTAAACATACTATTTACGATCTATTTACAAAGGTTACATTTTTATTTACAATCCAAATCTCTGAAGCCGAAAAATATCAAAGTAGATTTGCTGCATCAATTTCGACAGGATAGGAAACCATCATGATTTTGCCTAAAACCGCACGGTAAATCATGATCGCTTCATCACCATTAAAAAGCAAAAATTAAACAAATGAAAAATAAAAGAACCGTTTTGTACTGCCTGACTATTCTGTTAACAGGAGTAATTTATTTTGCCGTACAGGCTCTGCAAAAAAATGGCACTCATCGCGCTGGCTTTTCCGGCGAATGGAAATCCAAAGAGTCGATAGCTATGGGCGGAAATATTGTTTGCTGCTATAACTCGGGTGACCGTATGCTAGCTAAAACGATGAAAATAGCAGAGCAGGTAAATTTTCTAGCCGTAGAGGTGTCAAGTTCGTTTCCGGGTACAGCTCCTGTTACCAGCCAGGAGAAAATGGCCTTCGACGGTAAAGCAAGCGAAATTGATAATGGCCCGGGAAGAGGAAAAAAGTTTACAGTAAAGTTGTCAGCTGATGGACAAACGATGACTGTTAACTCAATTGTATACAAGATGGTTCCCACTCCTTACCATGTAGATGTTCAGGAACAAATGCTTGTTTACGTAACAGAGGTTTGGAAGCTGAGCAATGATGGCAAGTCTATTTCCGTTCAGACCAATGCAAAATCAAACTTATTCGGCGGCGAGCGTTCCTGGAAGACTGTATTCGATAAAACCAGTTAGTATTCAAAGACTTTTTTGTACAAGCCCGATTTAGTTCGGGCTAAAAAGCGTCGTGCCGATCGACGCCCGATATCTTTACTTCATCGTTCACCAAATCATTTAAGTCATGAAAATCATTTATAACCTTGCTTTTTTGGTCCTTCTTCAATTCTCATTTTGCGCTGACCGGGCGTTGCAATTGCCACAGTCTTCCGCCCAGACTGATAGCGTGCAAATACAAAAAAGAGATAATGTTGTAGATGCAAATATCGTTTTTAAATCTACTGATGACGGACAAACATGGCAGGACATTAGCGAAGGGCTGCCCGAACCTGTGAAAGATAAATATGGAGTCGGTAGAAATGATTTTTTTGCAGATGATAATGGGCTCTATTTATCTGCTGGGGATGGGATATATCACAATAAACCAAATTCTAAAACTCCTTTTTGGAAAAAAGAGATTTTCCCTGACGAACATAGCAGTATTGCCCCTGGTAAGGCCGGGATCTTTGCATACAATTACTGGGGTAGTGGAATTTTCCAAAAAACAAACGGAACGGGTGTATGGTCGCCGGTATTCACAAATTTCCAGGAGAAACGGGTACTCAGCGTTTTTGAAACTGCCGGAGGCACAATTTTCATCGGCTCCGACAGAGGTCTTTTTAAATCCACTAACAGTGGAAAATCCTGGAAACAACTGCAGGCTGCAGGCTGGGGGAAAATGGTAGAATCAAATGGCGTACTCCTTGCGACCAGCCAGGGAGGGATATTGAGATCGACCGATGATGGTGAAAGCTGGGCCTTGGTGATCAGTGAGGGCGGCCTGGGTATTGATGTAGCAAGTATTCAAGGTGGATTCGCTGCTATTACTTACAGCACCGTTTCGAAGACCCGGAGAATACGAACATCCTACGACGGCGGCAAAACCTGGCAGGCTATTGATGCCGGCCTCCAGGCGCATGGTTTTATTGACCCAATCTTGCCGCCGGTTAATGCTAACCTTCCGGCCCAAGGCTTTTCCGATTCAACCTGGCATCCTAAGGATACTACGACCCTTCCGGTGCCAGCGTACATTACAACCATTATCCAGGTGGGTGAAAACTTCTTTGCTGGTCATTCTGACGGCATTTACAGGTCATCGGACAAGGGAAAAACATGGAAACTGTTACTTCCTTCTGTAAAAGGAAAGATGTTCAAATTATGTGTTTCCGGCAACGTGATTTACGCCATACAGATGGAGTCACATTGTTAAACCTGCCCGATAGTAAATGATAAATAAAAGATGAAAAAATTTGTAAAATCATTTGCGCTGTTCTCAATGGCTGTTTTTCTCTCTTCCTGTAAACAAAAGCAAACATACGCAACCCCGGATATTATCAGGTCCGAAACCAAAGACTCAGTGAGTCCCTACGGGGGCAGGGGCTACATTACGACCCTGGCTTATTGATTCCCAGGCTCTCGCCCACATACTGCTCCGGGTGTTCGATAACTTTTACAATAAAAGCCGCCAGGCTTTTCTGCGATACCACCGATCCCTTTTCAGGTTCACCCTTCTGGGTAATCTCATAGTCTACCTCGTCCACATTCGTGAACCAGGTCGGCCGAAGGACTGTATAATCCAAGCCGGACGTCTCAATCACATCTGCCGCCGCCCGGTACGGCTTCAGCACAGGTCGCAAAGGCTTATCATAAATCCCGATCGAACTGATCAGGATTACCCGCCGGACACCCGTCTCCCGCATGACGCGGACGACGTTCTTTACCATCGCCTCCAGGTCTCCCGCAAGGTTAATATATACCATATCCTGCCCGGCTATCGCACCATGAAGCTCGTCATAATGCAGCGCATCGCCTTCCACAACTCTCACCTCCGATGGGATCTTTTTCCTTAGTCGCCGCGCATTCCTGACAAACAGGGTCAGTTGAATAGCTGACCGGCCCAGTAACATATCCGTTACCTGTCGCGCAATATTGCCGCTGGCGCCAATGATTATGACATTTTTCATGGCATATAATTTATGCTCACTAATTTTTCAACGATGCCATATCGATCACAAACCGGTAATGAACATCGCCCTTTTCCAGCCGTTCAAAAGCCTTATTCACATACTCCATATCGATCTTTTCAATTTCAGCCACGATATTGTGCTTCGCACAGAAACCAAGCATCTCCTGGGTTTCTGCGATTCCACCGATATTAGAACCAGCAAAGCTCCGATTCCCCATAACAACATTAAAAGCCCCGATTTCCAATGCATCCGGCGGCAACCCCACTAAAACCACAGCCCCGTCATGACGCAAAAGATTCAAATACGTATTGACGTCGTGCTTAGCCGAAACTGTGTCGATGATAAAATGCAGGCTGCGCACATACTTTGCCATTTGTCTGGCATCGGTCGACAATACCGCCTCGTCAGCTCCCAGCCGTTTTGCATCCTCCACCTTCGACACGGAAGTAGTGAACACCACCACATGAGCCCCCATTGCCTTCGCTATCTTGATGGCCTGGTGACCGAGACCTCCGATTCCCAAGATACCGACTTTTTTGCCGATAGATATTGCTGGATGTGCCGCTGATCTGCCGGTGAATCTTCGTACATTTTGTCGATCACCGCTCCAAAAATGGTCTTCTGCACCTCCAATCCTTTGGCGCCAGTATGTTTACCCAGGCAGTACCGGTAAAATAGCCGGAAGAAGCCTTCTCCCCGCGCGGAAAAATTCCACCCTGATTCATCTCATCAATATTTTTTTAATTATGTTATTTTCCGACCCTTTCCTGCAAATGTTGCGGATACCGTGCCCCCTGAACGGTAATGCCAGCTGCCGCCTCCTCAATATCGCTAAGATCATTTGCTGACAATTCGACTCCTACTGCACCGAGATTTTCTTCCAGCCGGTTCAACTTGGTAGTCCCTGGGATAGGTGCGATCCAAGGCTTTTGCGCCAGCAGCCAGGCAAGGGCCAATTGAGCAGGCGTAGCGTTCTTGCCGGCGGCCAGTTTGCTCAATACATCTACCAGCGCCTGGTTTGCCTTCCTATTCTCCTCCGAAAAACGTGGCACAATGTTTCGGAAGTCATTGCTGGCAAACTTGGTTTTGTCGTTGATCTTCCCGGTCAGGAAACCCTTTCCCAAAGGGCTGAAAGGTACAAAACCAATACCCAGCTCCTCCAGGGTCGGAAGGATCTCTTTCTCCGGCTCCCGCCACCAAAGCGAATATTCACTTTGCAACGCCGCCACCGGCTGAACGGCATGCGCCCGTCTTATGCTCTGAACACCCGCTTCGGACATCCCGAAATGCTTCACCTTTCCTTCGCGGATCAAGTCCTTTATGGTCCCCGCCACCTCTTCCATGGGTACATTGGGATCGACCCGATGCTGATAAAACAGGTCGATCCGGTCTGTTTTCAACCGTTTCAACGAAGCCTCTGCCACCGCCCGGATAGTTGCAGGCCTGCTGTCTACCCCTTTGTTCACCTCACCGCCCACGAAACCGAATTTCGTAGCAATCACAACCTGGTCCCGGAACGGAGCGAGTGCCTCGCCAAGCAGTTCTTCATTCACGAACGGGCCATAGGCTTCCGCCGTGTCAAAGAAGGTTACTCCCTGTTCAAAAGCGGCACGAATCAGCTTAATTGCTTCCTGTCTATCCGCTGCCGGGCCATAGCCAAAACTAAGTCCCATGCAACCCAAGCCCAGGGCCGAGACCTCTAATCCGTCTTTTCCTAAAATGCGCTTTTTCATAATCTGCTATTTATAATTTCCAATAATCGTTTCAAGAGAATCCGGTTTGCCTGGTATAACCGGTCATATCCGACTGAATTAGTGCAAAGTTCAGACCTTATATCGGTGGCATTGGTATATATATTACTGTATTTTCTACCAATATCACTGTATCGGGGTACCGGGCCGGCGCCGGGTAACCGGGAATGCATAAATTTGTACTCACATAAACAGCAATATGGAAAGAGTAGTCGATTTTAAAAGTATTGGTGATTATAACGCCTTTAATAATCATAAAACCCTACATCCGCTGGTGAGTGTCCTCGACCTGTCAAAGGCCGATCCAAGGCAGCATTACAAAATGAACTTTGGCATTTACTGCATTATACTGAAGGATGTGAAATGCGGCGATTTAAAATATGGAAGAGACTACTACGATTACCAGGAGGGCACGTTGGTCTTCTTTGCGCCCGGTCAGGTGGTTGAAGTCGAAAGCTATGATACATTCTATCAACCGAAGGGCCATGCCCTGGTGTTTCACCCCGATCTGATCCACGGAACCGCACTGGGAAAAATCATACATGAATACAGTTTCTTCTCGTACAACACGAACGAAGCGCTGCATCTGTCCGATCGTGAACGACAGATTGTGTTGGATTGTTTTGCTAAAATAGAATTTGAACTGCAGCAATCCATCGACAAGCATAGCAAAAAACTGATCGCTTCCAATATCGAGTTGTTCCTGAACTACTGCGACCGTTTTTATGACCGGCAGTTTATCACAAGAGACAACGTTCACAAGGGAATATTGGAAAAATTTGAGACTTTACTAAACGATTACTTTACATCTGAGAAACCGCAGTCTATCGGCTTGCCTTCAGTCGCCGGATGTGCCGACGACCTTCATCTCTCGGCCAATTATTTTGGCGATCTGATCAAGAAGGAAACCGGCAAAACTGCCCAGGAATATCTCCAGAATAAAATAATTGATCTTGCAAAAAGCAAGATCTTCGAACCGGGCAAAACCGTGAACGATATCGCCTTTGAATTGGGCTTTAAATATCCACAGCATTTTACAAGATTGTTTAAGCAAAGGGTGGGGCATACTCCCAATGAATACAGAAGGATGAATTAAGGCGTCATCGACACCATCGCGTCAACCTTATTTATAAACGATTCCCCATTTCTTCCAGCATGGAATTCAGCAGTACCGTTGCTTTCCGTAAATGTTCAAAATCAATCAGGTCAATCTTATCCAGCACCGTATGGTGTTCGGGAAATCCGCCACTTCTAATGGTATATTTTTATCCATGGAAGCGAGAATAAGATTATTTCAAAACAAACCCTTACGGAATTTGAAAAGCAATTGCCGAGTGTGCCGCGAAAATCTACTGAGAAGGTTACTAATCACATCTTTTTCCGATATTCGTAATATTCATTATATTCTTCACTATCTACGTCCATATATTTTGGAATAATAATTAATGCCCATTCATTTGCAATATCCTTCCAGGCTTGGGCAGCCACATCTATAACCATCTTTACATTGTCAGGGCTATTTAAAATTCTATTGTCATAGTAATCATTGATGCTGCTGTGATACGGGATTATTTTCTTTGCACCGGCCCCCCACCAATCCGAAAGATCCTCTTTATTTTTTTTGAAAGGCTCCTCAATAATACCATAAAGATTAAACAATTCCCTTGATCTCAGGAATGCGAATATTTTATATGCATCTATTAATTCCTGTGGCTTCTGTTTTAAATGACCGGCGAGATGCGCCCCCGTATCTAAAATCGGATTGTCATTATAATAAAATTGGGATTGTCCGTTTTTTTTAAACCAAGGAGTACTGGTCAAATGTTTTCCATATTCGAATCGCATAAATGTCATATTGGGAACCGCCTTGGAAATCCAATATTCATAAATATCATTCCAGTTTTTCAATTTCATATCAGGAACGTTTTAAATATCAAATTACACCATATTGTCTATTGCCTTTCACCTCGCTGTCCCGGACGAACAGCCGCCGGCGGCTTCGCTGATATTCCAGTACTGCTCATGATTTAACCCTCTCTTTGAACCTTCCTATATCCTCGCCCATCCGCGAGGCAAGGTAGTAGGGAAGGCTCAACAGGAGGTACGATCTACCGGTCAATTCAGGATATTTTTCTTAAAAATAGCGGAGCGTATTGATGGCAGCCGGAAATTGCCGGATATCATCAATGAACAACAGGATTTCGCCACAGTCGTTTTGCCCACTTGGCGAGCCTCTCTGAGAATCAAGAGCTTGCGATTGGGTTTAGCAGCCCACTTTTCAAGATGGTCAATAATTTCTCTGCCAGACATAGAGCAGCAGCGAATCGCTTTCCATACAATTTGCACGAAATTAGGGCGATTTACTGATATTTATTGCATAAAACAGGCCCTTCCCCATCGATAAGATGACACAAAACGGGCCCATTTTATTTCAATTTTGCCACAAAATAAGACCAACCCGCCCTGATCGTCATCGAAACGCATATGTATATTGTGTATTTTAAATATACATAATTAAATAAATTACTGTATAATAATTTCTAAAGGCGTTCAAAGAAGTACTCTTCGCGCTACGGGCATTGTTGCGCCTCCTCCTTTTCTTCAAAAAGGATCTTCCTTACCGGAGAAGCCATCCTGATGCCCGCCTCATCGAAACCAGTCTTAATAGCCAGCAGGATATCGCATTTCATAGGGTAAGACGCCTCATCGGCCCTGCACCAGGCTTCCACGCTTAAAGTCACCGAAAAATTTTCAAGACTCGTTACCCGCACAGGTACGATAGATATCCCCCCCTCCATCATAGACTGCGTTCGATTATCGGCAAAATCCGCGTGGGCCACCACTATCTTCCCGATCACCTTTATTGCCTTACCGATATCCGTATCATAATCCACGGACACCGTGATAAAATTACAGACCCGCGTATTCTTCAGATCGGAATTAATGATCACCACGTTGCTCACGAGCGTATTCGGAATGATCATCCGCCTGTTCTCCCCATTACGGATGATCGTGAAACGCAGGTTGATATCCTCCACCACGCCGCTCTTCCCGTTATTCAGCTCCACATATTCCCCTACCTTGAACGGTTTGTAAATAAAGATAAATATACCGCTGATCAGATTCCCGAAGGTTTGCTGCGCGGCCAGGCCGATAATGACCGACAAAATACCCGCACTTGCAAGCAGCGTCGTCCCGACCTTCTCCAGGCCGGGCAGCAGGTGCAAGACCACGATCAACGCCAACGTAAAAATAACGACGCTCGCCCCATTCTTAAAAATCCGGTAGTTGGAAGGATGCACGTTCATTCTCCGTGCAGAATGCAGCCAGTAACGCCCAATGGCGCGTCGTGCAAAATGAGAGAGGATGACAGCAAGAACCAGAATGACGGCGATCAGGAGCATTTGTTTCATATCCATCAGGGCCGGCTGCATATAGTCAAGTTTTACCCTCACAAGGCAGTGGGCGGACCGGAAAATACCGGAGGATCATACTGTTTGCTTTTCTCAATATCGGCCTTGGTTTCGTTGAGATAAATATCAGAATCGCTCCACTTCATCTGAATGATATGCCCCACGCCGACAACCACCTTTTTACCATCCGGTATCCGACTCGTATTGACCACCAGGCCCAGCACCTCCCAGGTCCGGTCATCGATCAGGAAATGGCAGACAGAACCGATCTCCCCGTCCGTCCCATGCACAGGAAAACCCGAAACATACAACGAACTGCGTAAATGAAGATCGGCGCCGAGGCGCCTGCCCTTTTCAGGCAAGCCATCCACGACCGACCCCAACCCCCCGGCGTAAAATCCGCTTTCCCAATACCCCTTCCAGGCATAGTGCCCGTACAATTCAATCTCCTGCTGCCGCGAAACCGGCTTGTCCGTATCGATACCCGGACTATGACGTATTTGATCCTGTGTCAAATTAACCCGGAAGACACCGGCCATACTATTGCCCTCCAGCAGCGCCGCCGGCGCAATCAGGACCTTGCGGCCGGACAACCAGTCTTCGGTTTTCAGCACCAGGTAACGCACCTTCCATGACTCGTCATCGAAGTAGATATCCTCCACCTTACCCACTTCCCCGTCCCTGGCTTCCATCCTGCAACCCACCAAACTATCGATAGTACGCTCCATACAACCCTGCTTTTACGTGACACATTTTTTAAGAGCCATCACCGATCAACCGGGCCTCCGCCAGCACATCTTTCTTCGACGTCGCCTTTATCGCCCACTCGATCACCTGAAGCGCTATGGCATAGGCCAGGACTTCGTGTTCCGGCGCCTTTGACACGGCTTCCGCAACTGCACCCGCATCCATGCCCAAACCCAGATGGATGGGCAAACTGACCGGCAGCACGTCCCCCTTAGCACCTTTCTCTTTAGTCAGCTCATATCCCTCCTGAAGCGCGAACACGGTGTTCGTACTCATTTCAACAGACTGAACCAGGGCATACAGACGCTTTAGCAAAAGCGCAGTCAATACCTGTTTGTGTTTCGGTCCTTCATTGACAATATGCTCCGTCGCCCATCGATTCAGGTCCGCATCCCTAATCAACAGATCAATCAAGGGCGCCGGACTTCCTGCTAATTTCACTCCTTCACCATGATGGTGAAGCTTGCCATCGTGTTTTGACATGCTTCAATAATTTTTTATAAAATGGCAATTATTCGCACCCTGCTCGCAGGTTATTATCAAAACCCGCATCCATCGATACACCATGCCTCTTCCGCTTTTCCCATCTCGCCGTCTCAGCCTGCATGGCATTCCCAATTATACCATTCACATTTCAACCCATAAAGCCTCACTTCCGGGCCTCCCTTCCAGCCCGCCCCCCAATGTCCGCTTATTTTAACCGGGAATCGTTACATACATTCACAAATCATTTATATAATTCACACTTCCCGCGCGAACGCCTCCGGATCAGGACAGAACCGAATCAATAATGTACAGCCTTATCCCATCTGCCCTACCAAAAACCGTCCCGCCTGTGAATTATATAAATTGTTTCGTCAAGTGTGTAATATTCAATCTTTCGACAAAGTCTATTTTAGCAGTCTGACAATCATAGCTTACAATAAATGATACCGATGAAAAAAACACATGGATCAGGCTCATGGCTTGTATGTAGATTATTGTGTACCGCATTACTGCTGGGAGCCAATATGATAATTTTCGGACAGATAAGCGAATTGGAAACCGACCAGGGTATCGATGCATCCATTGCGCCGTACCAGGCAGATGTCCGGGAGGCGATTTTGCAGGCTAGCCAGCATCCCGAAGTCTTATCGGCGCTGCAGAAAACCCAAAGCCAAACGGTGGAATCCTTTCATAGCATTATCAGCGGATTTGACAGAAAAAAGCAAGCCTGGTTCTACACTATCACAAGGTATCCCGAATTGATGCATACACTATCGACACTGCCGGGCAAAACAGACAAAGCAGCCATTTATAAATTGCTGCCGAACCAGGACGCCGACCTGAAGGAAGCCGCCTGGCAACTATATGATTCGAAGAAGAAAGATCTGATCAAACTGGACAATATTAATATTGCCGCGAAGCAGGACTTTGATAAAACGGTTCAAAACCTTAGTGCTCCTGCCCGGTCCGCGTTTGAAAAGCTATACAACATGCCGGATGTGCTAACATTGCTGACAAACAACATTGATCTCACGACAAGATTGGGTGAACACTATAAAGAGAATCCGACAGCACTCAACAACCGTTTGGCGTCGATTCATGATAGCCTCATCGTACAGGACCAATATGAAATAACCGCTTACAAAAAGCAAATGGCGGATGATCCAAAAGCCCGGGATGAATTGAGCCAGGCCGCAAAAGACTATGCAAAGGACAACGACTACGATGTTCCCGCCCAACAATATGATGATGCTGATAATGAAAATTATTATGCCAATCCTTACTCGTATTGGTTCGGCTATCCCGGGTGGTATTCAGACCCCCTCTGGTATCCCGGCAGTTTTTGGTTTGACACCGGTTTATATTTCGGCATCGGCGGATTTGGGATAGGGGGCATGCCGGGGTATGGTTTCTCCAGTTGGTTTTTTGGCGGCGGCCATTACAACCACTATCCAAATTTATACCGTCAATTCGGCAATTATTACCACAACAATATTGCCGAAAACCGGGTAATGGGCTCATCCAACCGTGGTTTTATGGGCGTCGCCAATACACACTTCAATGCGAATGGCGGCAATCAACTTAACAGGCAGTCTTCCCGATCAATCTACAGTCGCGTGAACCGGCAATCCACACAAACCAACAGGGGAAATGCAACCCGCGTAAATGCCAATTCATACCATTCACAATCCTGGAGCTCTTTCGGAGGCCGGAGCAACGGGATCCGCAGCGGTGGAGGATTTCGCGGGGGTGGAGGATCGCACGGCGGCGGAGGTTCTCGTGGCGGCGGAGGCGGCAGCCGCCATTGAATAGAAATCTTTACAAACATAACCGCAAAAAAATAACACACCACATTATCCTCCGCCGCACTCGATCTTCCCGCGGTTTTACCGCATTGCCTTCCGGAAGTGTGAATTATGTAATCAATACCTGGAATCGTATAACTATTAATCCTCCCAAATCGTCCAGCTTTGTCGGGTATCCCTTTATTCACTTCCTGGTATAAAATAATATGTATCACAACGCCGGCGTACATCTAATGTGGCCATTTTTAGTCTATGGCATCGCCGTCGTATCTCTCGTGGGCGGCATCCTGTTCATTTCCTATTTCTTAGGGGAACGACACGAAGAGGCCGCCACCGACGAAGCCTACGAAGGGGGCATCATCGCCACCGGCACCGCCAGACTGCGCTTCCCCGTTGACTTCTATATACTGGCCATCTTCTTTGTCATCTTCGACGTCGAAGCCGCCTTCCTGTTGTCCTGGGCCGTTTCCATCCGTGCAGCCGGCTGGACAGGGTATGCCGCCGTAGGGACATTCATCGGGGTGCAGCTTATCTTACTGGTCTACCTCTGGAAAACCGGCGCTCTTGATTTTGGTCCTGACGGCAGGTCCATCCTGAAAGCCTTTCATCAAAAAATAAAAAAACAGGTACCCTATGCAGTGGTGGACAAGCAAAGTAAATGATCCGACGGGAACCGTCAGCGGCAACAGCTCCTTTGAAAAGACCTTCCAGAAATCCATCATCCTCACCAATATGGAAAGCATGGTAGCCTGGGGCCGGAAAAACTCCATCTGGCCTTTCAATTTCGGGCTCTCCTGCTGCTACGTGGAAATGGCTACCAGCATCACCAGCAAATACGACAGCGCCCGGTTCGGCGCCGAAGTCATCAGGGGTTCCCCCCGGGAAGCCGACATGATGATCATCGCCGGCACCGTCTTCATCAAAATGGCGCCCGTCATCAAACGCTTATACGAGCAGATGATGGCCCCCCGATGGATCATCTCCATGGGCTCCTGCGCCAATTCAGGCGGCATGTACGATATCTACAGCGTCGTTCAGGGCGTAGATAAATTCATGCCCGTAGACGTCTACGTACCCGGTTGCCCGCCCCGGCCCGACGCCTTCCTGGAAGGCATCCTACTGCTAAGAGACCAGGTCGGCAATGAAAAAAGACCCCTGAACTGGGTCATCGGAGACCAGGGCATCGTCAAACCCCGGGGCGTCTCCCTGAAAGAAGAAAAAAGGGCCGAACGAATGAAAATGACCGAAATCAGAGATCCCGGCAGCATATGACCGACATCGTTACTATATTGGACCATGACTTTCCCGGGTACATTCTCTCCGTCCAGGATACTAAAGACGATTTCCCCACCCTCTGGGTAAAACCCCTTCATATCATGGAAATACTCCGTTTCCTGAAAACGACGGTGGACGGACCTTACAAAATGCTGTACGACCTGACTGCCGTCGACGAACAGGCCAGGATCCACCACAATGGCCAGCCCGTCAGCGACTTCACCGTCGTTTATCAGCTGCTGTCCTTCGAACGGAATGCCTTTTTACGGCTGAAAGTCCCGTTGACAGATGCCGGGCCTGCGCTCCCCTCCGTAACCGGCATATGGCCGGCTGCCAACTGGTATGAAAGAGAAGTCTATGATCTCTTCGGAATCCGCTTCGAGGGGCATCCCCATTTAAAAAGGATCCTCATGCCGGATACCTGGGTAGGCCATCCTCTGCAAAAATGTCATCCCGCCCGCGCCACGGAAATGCCCCCCTACCAGCTCCCTGAAAACAAACAGGAAACCGAACAGCTGTCCATGCAGTTCAAACCCGAAGAATGGGGATTGGACAGCACAGCCGGCGGCGACGACCTCCTCTTCCTGAACCTCGGGCCCCAACACCCCGGTACCCATGGTATCCTCAGACTGGTCGTTCAACTGGACGGCGAAAATATCATGAACGTCGTCCCCGATATCGGGTTCCACCACCGCGGCGCGGAAAAGATGGGCGAACGCCAGTCCTGGCATTCCTATATCCCTTACACCGACCGGGTCGAATACCTCGGAGGCGTGATGAACAATTTCCCGTACGTCATGGCCGTCGAAAAACTCGCCGGCATCACGGTGCCGGACAGGGCCAAAGTCATCCGGATCATGCTTAGCGAGCTCTTTCGTATCTCCAGCCACCTCGTCTGGTACGGCACCTTCGCCCAGGACCTCGGCATGATGACCCCCGTCTTCCTCACCTTCAACGACCGTGAAAAAGTGCTCGATATCATAGCCGCTATCTGCGGCGCGCGGATGCACCCCAACTGGTTCCGCATCGGCGGCGTCGCCCAGGAACTGCCCAAAGGTTGGGAAGCCCTTATCCAATCCTTCATCGATTACTTTCCCAAACGGCTCAAAGAATACGACAACCTCGTCATGAAGAACAGCATCTTCAAGGCCCGGACCATCGGCATCGGCGTCTATTCCACCGAAGAAGCCATCGAATGGGGCATTACCGGGCCCGGTCTCCGCGCCACCGGCCTCGAATGGGACTTCCGGAAAAAGCAGCCCTATTCCGGTTATGAACAGTTTGAATTCGAGGTACCCACCGGCCAGAACGGAGATTGTTACGACCGCGCCAAAGTGCGCGTCGAAGAATTGAGACAAAGCCTCCGCATCATCCAGCAATGCCTGCATAACATGCCCGAAGGCCCCTATAAATCCGATCACCCCCTCACCACCCCGCCCGTCAAAGAACGCACCCTCCGGGACATCGAGACCCTGATCCATCATTTCCTGAACGTCACATGGGGACCCGTCATCCCGCCCGGAGAAGCCTTTTGCGGCGTCGAAGCCACCAAAGGCCACAACGGCTATTACCTGGTTTCCGACGGCAATACCACCTCCTATCGCACCCGTATCCGCACCCCTTCGTTCCCGCATTTGCAGTTCGTTCCGACCATCAGCACCGGCTACACGCTGCCCGACCTCATGGCCATACTCGGAGCAACAGATTATGTATTGTCGGACGTAGACAGGTGAAAAGAATCGACAGGCAACGAGCATAAACACGCGAACCGAAAGAATAAACAGGACATCCAAAAGGATAAATAGAAAACCTTAAAGAATAAACAGAACGCCCGAAAGAATAAGCAGAGCAGCCGAAAGAAAAAACATGACAACAGAAAATATATTAACGACCGCCGAGATCTCCGCCATCCGGGAAATATACCGCCACTTCCCGCAGAAGAGCGCGGCATGTATAGAGGGGCTCAAGATCATCCAGCGGCAGCGGCGCTGGGTATCGGACGAAGCCATCCGGGGACTGGCGGAGATCCTGGAAATGTCACCGGCGGCGATCGACAGCGTAGCGACCTATTACAGCCTGATCTTCCGCCGGCCCGTAGGCAGGAACGTCATCCTGCTCTGCAACAGCGTCAGCTGCTGGATCATGGGCTGTGATCAGATCGCGGCCTGTGTGAAAAAACAACTGGCCGTCGACTATGGGGAGACCACCACCGACGACCGATATACCCTGCTTACCATTCCCTGCCTGGGCACCTGTGACCATGCCCCGGCCATGATCATCAACGAAGATCTGCACCGGGACCTGACCGCCGAAAACATCGGTCCTATCCTGCAACAATATCAATAGACCTGGAACGACCCATCCCAAAAAACGGGCTACTAAAATGGAACAACCACTGACCCGGCATATTAAAAAAGACGGCTCCTGGCTTACGCTGAAGGAGTATGAAGCCGTGGGCGGCTACCAGGGGCTCAAAAAAGCGTTGACGCTCACACCCGCGGAAGTGACAAAAACCGTCACCGACGCCGGCCTCAAAGGGCGCGGCGGAGCAGGCTTTCCCACCGGCAGCAAATGGAGCACTGTCCCGATGGGACCCGATGCGCCTGCCATCAAATATTTCATCGCCAACGCCGACGAGATGGAACCCGGCAGCTTCAAAGATCGCCTGCTGCTGGAAGGAAATCCCCATCAACTCATAGAAGGCCTCCTTATCGGCGCCTGGGCCATCCAGGCCCGTTTCAGTTTTATTTTTCTCCGGTGGGCCTATCACCAGGCCGCCAAAGCCATTGCCGAATGTATCCGCGAAGCTTATGAAGCGGGTTACTTAGGAGCACATATTGCCGGTAGCGACTTCCACCTCGACCTGTCCCTGCATACCAGCGTTGGACGCTACATTTGCGGGGAAGAAACCGCCCTGCTCAACGCCCTCGAAGGCAAGCGGGCCAATCCCCGGTCCAAGCCCCCCTATCCCACCGTCCACGGCTTGTTTGGAAAGCCCACTATCGTCAACAATGTAGAGACCTTGTGCAACGTACCCCTCATCCTCACGGGTGGCGCGGACTGGTTCATCAAACTGAGCAAGACAGGCGAAGGCGGAACCAAACTTTATGGAGCCAGCGGTCGGGTAAAAAAACCGGGACTTTGGGAACTACCCCTGGGCACCGCCCTCCGCGAGATCCTCGAAGAACATGCCGGGGGCATGAAAGACGGTTATCGGTTCAAAGGGGTACTGCCGGGCGGCGGGTCCACCGATTTCCTCACCGATGAACACCTGGACACACCCATGGACTATAAAAGTGTAAGTGCGGCCGGCAGCCGCCTGGGCACCGGCACACTCATCGTCCTCGATGACAAGACCTGTCCCGTTGGCATGGTGCGCAACCTGGAACAATTCTTCGCCCGGGAAAGCTGCGGCTGGTGCACCCCCTGCCGCGAAGGACTACCCTGGACCACCAAATTGCTCGACAGCCTGGAAAAAGGAACCGGCAAAATGGAAGACCTGGACATCCTCACCTTTCAGACCCACTACATGGCGCCCGGCAATACCTTTTGCGCGCTGGCGCCCGGCGCCATGGAACCCTTGCAGAGCGCCCTGAAACTATTCAAAGCAGACTTTGACCGGCATATTCACGAACATAAATGTCCCTGGAATAATCATGGCTAATATACTAATCGATAATGTCTCTTATAGCGTCGATGGCAGCAAGAACGTACTGGCCACCAGCCTTTCCCTCGGCCTGAACCTGCCGTACTTTTGCTGGCACCCCGCCCTGCATTCCGTAGGCGCCTGCCGTCAGTGCGCGATTCTCAAATACAAAAACGCCGAAGACAAAAAGGGCAAAATCGTCATGGCCTGCCTGGAGCCCATCACCGACCAGCTGCGCATTTCCATCGAAGCCCCGGAAGCACGGCAGTTCCGCGCCGGGAACATCGAGGCCCTGATGACCAACCATCCCCATGACTGCCCCGTCTGCGACGAAGGCGGAGAATGCCACCTACAGGATATGACCGTTATGACCGGCCATAACTGCCGGAGATACGAATTCAAAAAAAGGACCCACGGCAACCAATACCTCGGGCCCTTTGTCAACCATGAAATGAACCGTTGCATCCAATGCTACCGCTGCGTTCGTTTCTATAAAGACTATGCCGGCGGAAAAGACCTGGACGTATTCTCCTCCCATGACGAAGTATATTTCGGCCGCCAAGAGGAAGGCGCACTCGAAAGCGAGTTCAGCGGCAACCTGGTCGAAGTATGTCCGACCGGCGTCTTCACCGACAAAACCCTCAAAAAACATTTCACCCGCAAGTGGGACTTGACCGATGCTCCCTCCATCTGCCATCAATGCGGGGTGGGTTGCAATATCATCGCCAGCGAACGCTATGGCAGCATTCGCCGCATCCTCACCCGCTATAACGGCGACGTAAACGGCTATTTTCTGTGCGACCGCGGAAGGTTCGGCTATGAGTACGTCAACAGCCCCGGGAGGATTTCAGCCCCCGCCAGAAAACAAAATGCAAGCTCATGGATCCTGTCAGCAGAAGAGGCAATAGCCGACATAAAAAAAATTCTTGGTGCGTCGAACAAAAAGAGGGGCATCGGTTCGCCCAGGGCTTCCCTCGAATCTAATTTCCTGCTTCGCCGGCTCGTAGGGCCCGACCATTTTTACGCCGGCATTCCCCGCGCCGAAGGCAAATTGCTCCGGCGCATCGTCGCCCTGCTGAAAAATGGCAAAGTGAAAACGCCTTCTTTAGGAGAGGTAAAAGACTACGACGCCGTATTCATCATTGGAGAAGATGTCACCAACACGGCGCCCATGCTGGCCCTTAATCTCCGCCAGACCGCCAGGAAAGGTCCCGTAGAACTGGTTAAAGCCATGCACATCCCCGAGTGGAACGATGCCGCGGTCAAGGATATCGTACAGGGTACGACCGGCCCCTTCTATATCGCTACACCCCATACCACCGCCCTCGACGAAATCGCCACCCGCACCTATCGCGCCCATCCGGACGATATCGCCCGGATAGCTTATACGGTGGCTCAACATATCCAAACACCGTTACCGGTCGCAGACGCCCATCCAACAGAGAATCCCTCCTCCTCCGCAGAAGCCGGTCGGACAGCATCCCCCCGTTCCGATATCGAAACGATGACAAAGTCCATCGCCGACGCCTTGCTCACCGCGAAAAAACCGTTGATCGTCTCCGGCACAAGCCTCTACAGTCAACCCATCCTCGACTGCGCCGCCGGCATCGCCTCTGCTTTGAAAGACAAGGGCAAAGATCCCGGGTTGGTCTTCATCGTCCCCGAAGCCAATTCAATCGGCCTGGCCATGCTATCCGACCAATTCCTCGAAGACGCCTTCGAAAAGGCCGGACCCGATGACACGGAAGAAGAACCGGCGGAACCCGACGAAGCCACCCTCATCATCCTGGAGAACGACCTCTACGAAAGAACTTACAAAACCCAGGCAGATCTGTTCCTCTCCCGCCACAAAAACATCGTCGTCCTCGATTCCTTAGAGAATCCCACCACCCGGCAAGCGACTCACCTCCTTCCCGCCGCCACTTTTACGGAGGCGGATGGCACGATTATCAACAATGAAGGAAGAGCCCAGCGATTTTACCAGGTATATATACCCGACAACGGGGTCCGTAGCAGCTGGAAGTGGCTGCAGGGACTCCTGGCGGATCAATCGCCCATCGCCACCCGGCATTTCGACGGGATCCTCGAGTGCCTGGTCCTGGAATTCCCCGAACTCGCAGCCATCGCCACCCTTGCCCCGGCCGCCGGCTTCCGCGAAGGGACCCAGAAAATCCCGCGTGAGCCTCACCGCTACAGCGGCAGGACCGCCATGCACGCGAACGTCAACGTCAATGAACCGCAGCCATCCGGAGACGCAGACTCCGCGCTCTCCTTTACCATGGAAGGCTACGCAGGCATTCCGCCGCCCGCCCTGACCCCCTTCTATTGGTCGCCCGGATGGAATTCCGTCCAGGCCATCAACAAATACCAGATCGAAGTAGGCGGCCCCCTGCATGGCGGAAATCCCGGAAAACGATTGTTCGAACCGGTCGCCGCGCAGCTTTCGGTCATCCCGTCTGCTGAATCATCCCCTGCCGCCTCCCCCCAGGCCATCCCCCCTTCTTTCACCCCCGTACCAGGCCAATGGCTGGTCCTGCCCCTCTACCATATCTTCGGTTCCGATCCGCTGAGCGCACAAAGCCCCGCCATCAAAGAACGCATGCCTCAGCCCTATATCGCACTCAACGATACCAATGCAGCCGGTGCAGGCATCCTCGAAGGACACTTCGTCGAAGTCCTTCTCAACGGACAGAAACAGAGGCTTCCCGTAAAATTGAATGCCGGCCTGCCACCGGGAACTGCGGGATTGCCCAAAGGCCTGCCCGCAACAACAGGTCTGCCATTTCCATTCAGCATCACCATCAACAGTGCGCTCCATGATTGAAAACCTGAAATATATCATACTGGTCCTCGCCATCATGCTCGCGCTCGTCCTGATCGCCGCCGGATTGATCTGGCTCGAAAGAAGGATGCTGGCGCTGTGGCAGGACCGCTACGGCCCCAACCGTGTAGGCCCTTTCGGCACTTTTCAGGTCGTGGCCGATATGATCAAGATCTTCTTCAAGGAAGACTGGATTCCCCGCTTCGCCGATAAAAAAGTCTTCGTCGTCGCCCCGGCCATCGTGATGATCACCATCCTGATGAGCTTTGCCATCGTCCCTTTTTCCCCGTCCATCGGCGTCGTCGACCTCAATATTGGCCTGCTGTTCTTCCTGGCCATGTCATCTCTCGGCGCTTACAGCGTCGTGCTGGCCGGCTGGGCTTCCAACAATAAATACTCCCTGCTCGGCGCCATGCGCGGCTCCGCCCAAATGATCTCCTATGAAGTCTTTATGGGGCTGTCCCTGATGGGCGTGGTCATCCTCACCGGGTCCTTTAACATGAGAGACATCGTCCTGGCGCAAAAAGACACATGGTTCGTCATACCCCAGTTCGTCGGATTCATCATCTTCTTCATCGCCGGGATCGCCGAAGCCCATAGGCTGCCTTTCGATATCCCCGAAGCAGAAAGCGAACTCGTCGCCGGATACCATTCAGAGTATTCGGGGATGAAATTCGGGATGTTCTTTGTCGGTGAATACCTGGGAATCACCCTGATCTCCGCGCTGATCACCACCCTGTTCTTCGGCGGATGGCTCGGATTCCGCCTCCTTCCACCCATCGTATGGTTCCTGGCCAAAATGTTCGGCTTCATCCTGGTTTTTATCCTGCTGCGGGCTTCCCTTCCCCGGCTGCGATACGACCAGCTCATGTCGCTGGGCTGGAAGGTTTTGTTACCTCTATCGCTTTTAAATATACTTGTCACAGGCGCCTTCGTGCTCTATTTCAATAAACACTAAGATCATCGACCATAAATATCAGATAACTATTCATACTAAATCAACGATACCATGTTCAGCAACCTCCGTTCCATCTGGATAGTCTTTTTACATATGTTCCACAAAAGGGAAACCGTCCTCTACCCCGAGGAAAAGGCCCACCTGCCTCCGCGCTGGCGGGGCAGGATCGTTCTTACCCGTGACTCCGAAGGAGAGGAGCGTTGCGTAGGCTGCTATCTGTGCGCCGCTGCCTGCCCGGTAGATTGCATTTCCCTCCAGGCCACCGAAGACGAGGAGGGCAGGCGCTACCCCGAGTTCTTTCGTATCAACTTCTCCCGCTGCATATTCTGCGGCTTCTGTGAAGAAGCCTGCCCGACGGATGCCATACAGCTGATCCCCGATTTTGAAATGGGTGAATACCACCGGCAGAACCTTGTCTATGAAAAAGAAGACCTCCTGATCTCGGGGCAAGGGAAAGTCCAGGGTTATAATTTTTACAAGGTCGCCGGCATCGATGCCGGGGTCAAAAGGAAAGGAGAAGGTGCAAACGAAAACAAGCCCGTGGATATTAAAAAGCTCATGCCATGAACATCCTCTTTTACCTTGCAGCCGGCATCGCCATCATTACTACCCTGCGGATGATTACCGGCACCAATGCCGTTCATTCCCTGTTATATCTGATCGTTTCGCTGCTATCCGTCTCCGTCATCTTTTTCCTGTCAGGCGCGCCCTTTATCGCCGCCCTGGAAGTGATCATTTACGCCGGCGCCATCATGGTCTTATTCGTCTTCGTCATCATGATGCTGAACACAGGCAGGGACGGCGTCAGGAAAGAACATGAACTGCTGAAGGCTTCCACCTGGGTCGGCCCGGGTATCACCAGCGCCATCCTTTTCGGGGAGATGCTCTATATGCTGCTGACCCCTTCCTTCCATCCGATGAACAGGCCCGGCATACCGCCCGCCGCCGTCGGCGCATTGCTCTTCTCCAGGTATATTTTAATCGTCGAACTCGCCGCCTTCCTGCTCGCCGCAGGGATCATCGGAGCCTATCACCTGGGGCGGATAGAAAAACGATCCCATCACCGTTATTTAAAAAAAGAGGAGGCAGCCCTATGACGATACCCATGGAATACGGACTATGGCTGGCAGCGATATTATTCTGCATCGGGCTGGCCGGAGTGCTGGTCCGCCGCGACGTCATCTTTATGCTCATGTCCGTGGAAGTCATGCTCAATGCGGCGGGGCTGGCCTTTATCGTCGGAGGCGCCGCCAGGGGAAGCGCAGACGGACAGGTCATGTTTATTTTTATACTCGCCATGGCCGCGGCGGAAGTCTCCGTCGGCCTCGCGTTAATCATACAACTCTATCAAACATTCAAAACGCTCGACGCCGACAGCGCCGGCGGTTTGAACGGATAAATCACGCTCGAAAAGATAGCCGAACCCGAACGAGCAATCGAGCCCGAACGGACAGTCGAAAAGGAACGAGCAATCGGAAACGAACGGACAAAACAAGTATAGCAACGAATGAAAGAATTTCTTTGGCTGATCGTAGCGCTGCCCTTTGCAGGCTCCCTCCTGCTGGCACTTGCGGGTAAACATTTACCACGCCTTGCCTCCGCAATGATCGGCGTAGGATCCGTCGCCCTTTCCGCCATCCTCGTGGTCTTGGTGGGGCTGGACTTCCTCCATGAAAATCCAGCCGGAGTGCCATTCCATCAAACGCTCTGGCAATGGATCAACGTCTCCGGTTTCTCTCCCGGGATAGCCTTCCAGCTCGATTCCGTCTCGCTGACCTTCATCTTTGTCATCACTTTCGTCGGCGCACTGATCCATCTTTATTCCGCTCCGTTCATGTGGAAAGAAGAAGGTTTTGCCCGGTTTTTTTCCTGCATGAATCTGTTCGTCGGGTTTATGCTCCTGCTCGTACTGGCCGATAATTTCCTGCTGCTATACCTGGGCTGGGAGGGGGTGGGCCTATGCTCTTACCTGCTGATCGGTTTCTGGTATAAAGACCCCGCCAACGGGCATGCCGCCAGAAAAGCGTTCACCGTTACCCGCGTAGGCGATACCGCCATGGTCATCGGTCTTTTCATACTTTTCACGAATTATCATACCCTCAATATCCGGGACATCCTGCACGCCGCACCCCATACCTGGGCGCCAGGATCAAGGATTGCCATCACCACCGCTTTCCTCCTGCTCGGCGGCGCCATCGGCAAATCCGCCCAGGTGCCGCTCCAGACCTGGTTGCCCGACGCAATGGCCGCACCCTCTCCCGTTTCGGCGCTGATCCATGCCGCCACCATGGTCACCGCGGGCGTGTACCTCATCGCCCGGACCCATGTCCTTTTTGAACTGGCGCCCATCGCTCAAAACGGCGTCGCCGTGATCGGGGCCATTACCTTAATCGTCGCCGGCATGGCCGCCATCTACCAGCATGACATCAAAAAAGTCCTGGCCTATTCCACCATTTCCCAGATAGGATATATGTTCTTGGCATTAGGCGTGGGCGCCTGGTCCGCCGCCCTTTTTCATTTCATGATCCACGCCTTCTTTAAATCCTTGCTGTTCCTCGGAGCAGGCAGCGTTATTGCCGTGCTTCACGACGAACACAATATGTATAAAATGGGCGGCCTTTGGAAAAAGATGCCGGTCGTTTTCTGGACCTTCCTGGTCGGCGCCTGCGCACTTTCCGCGCTGCCCCTGATCACCGCGGGCTTCTACAGTAAAGACGAGATCATCTGGCAAGCCTATGCGAGCGAAAAGGGATCGATCACGCTATGGTTGACGGGATTGGCAGGCGCCTTTATCACCGCACTCTATACCTTCCGGATGGTCTTCCTCACCTTCTTCGGCCAGGCAAAGGCCGAGCCCAGCTACCGCCCCGGATTAGGAATGACCCTGCCACTCGTCGTTTTAGCCTTCCTCTCCTTTGCAGGCGGTTTTATCCAATTACCGGATAACATGGGCCACGTAACGCTGTTCTCCCATTTCATTGAACAGGTACTACCCGCCGCGCCAACACCGGGAACAGCGACTACCCATGCCGCCGCCATTTCCGCCACAACCGCTACGGGCGCAACCGCCACCTATACCGCCGCCTCCGGACACGCCGCGGAATGGATCGCACAATCGATAGCCGCCGCCTTGTCCATCGCCGGTCTTGTGCTGGCCTACCGCCTCTACTATAATAAGCCCTTCCCCGCCGCCGAACCCATTCGCGGCCCGATCCAACAATTCTTTTTCAAGGGCTGGAATTTTGATGCGCTCTATGACAAGGTCATCGTCCAACCTATCGTCTTCCTTTCCCGGATCGACAAGAACGATATTATCGATCAATTTTATACGAGCCTTGCGTCCATTGCCGGTTGGTTCAACAAGCGTCTCGCCTCCACCCAGAATGGCAAATTACGCTGGTATGCAATGGCGCTGGCCATCGGAACCGTCATCACATTAACCATACTCCTCTGCACATGATACTCGCCTGGACCATATTTCTATTGATGGGCACCGGATTACTAGCCTGGCTAGTCAGCAGGTGGAGCGATACCCTTCCAAGAATTATCAGCCTTGCAGGCATCCTGCTCTTTCTCGGCATTGTTCTCTGTTTGTGGTTCCGTCATCCGGCGGGTGCCGTTCGGCTGGCCAAGGCGGCAAGCCAACTCCCTATCGGCAACGGAGCAAACTACGCCCCCTCCGGCGCCCCGGCAGCCGGGCAATGGATTGTCCATTATACCCATTCCTGGATGCCGTCTTTCGGCATCCGAATCATCCTGGCCGCAGACGGCCTGAGCCTTCTCATGCTCCTGCTCACCGCCTTTTTAGGGGTGCTGTCCGTACTCGTCTCCTGGAAAGAGATAAAATCAAGAGTAGGCTTCTTCTATTTCAACCTGCTCTTCATCCTGGCAGGCATCACCGGCGTTTTCGTCTCCCTCGACCTTTTCCTTTTTTACTTCTCCTGGGAAGTCATGCTGATTCCCATGTATTTCCTCATAAGCATATGGGGATATGAAAACAGGACCTATGCCGCCGGTAAGTTCTTCCTCTTCACCCAGGCCAGCGGGCTATTGATGTTTCTCGCCATCCTCGGATTATACTTTGTGCATGGCCGGAGCACCGGAATTTACACCTTCGACTACGAAGCGCTCAAAGGCACCCTGATGTCCCGGCCTGCCGCCTTTCTCCTGATGCTCGGTTTCGCCGCCGCCTTCCTGGTGAAGCTCTCCACCGTACCGTTCCATAGCTGGTTGCCCGATGCCCACACCCAGGCGCCCACCGCAGGCAGCGTACTGCTGGCCGGGCTGCTGCTCAAAACCGGCGCCTACGGCCTCATCCGGTTCGTCTTACCCCTGTTCCCCCAGGCCTCCCATCAATTCGCGCCGGCAGCCATGTTCCTCGGCGTCGTGAGTATTCTCTACGGCGCGAAACTGGCGTATGCCCAAACCGATCTCAAACGACTCGTCGCCTATATCAGCGTCAGCCATATGGGCTTCATCCTGCTTGGCATCTACGCTTTCAACGAATTGGCTATGCAGGGTGTGATCATGCAAATGGTCGCCCATGCCATCAGCACCGGCGGCTTATTCATTATCGTGGGCGCGCTGCATGACCGCATCCAAACCCGTGAGATCGGGCAAATGGGTGGTCTCTGGACCCAGGTCCCCAAAATGGGTATCATGGGATTATTGTTTGTCCTGGCTTCCCTCGGACTACCCGGACTAGGCAATTTTATCGCCGAAATACTGATCCTCACCGGCTCCTTTGCGGCCAGCAAGACCCTAACCGTCATCGCCGCCGCAGGCTTCATCGCCGCCACCCTCTATGCCCTGCGCATCATGCAGAAAGTATTTTACGGTGCCGTGCTAAAAAAATGGACAATAACCGATTTCGGCCTCCGGGAAATGATCGTCATGGGCTCCCTTGCCATCGTCATCATCTGGCTGGGACTGTTCCCCAATTCCATTCTGAATGCGACCCAACAGACAGTCCGCGGAGTAATCGAACAGGTAAATATCATGCCTAATATGCCCCAAAACGCGAACCGATGATCACAGGACCCGACATACGAAGTTTATTGCCCATGGAGATAGCCGCCGGAGGCATGCTGTTTACCATGCTTGGCATCGCCCTGAAGCGTAGTCATACACTGACCTTTATCTGCACGCTGGTCACACTAGCCAGCGCCTTCCTTTCCATCCTGTCTATCTGGCCCGATGCCGCCCCCTCCAATACATTCCATCCGCCGGCATCCGCTCTTCCGGCATCCCGTTTCCAGACACCCCATTCCATCGACGACCTCTTCCTGGTCGACCGTTTCGGATGCTATTTCCAGGCCCTGATCCTGCTATCCGCCTTTGTCGTTACCCTGTTCAGTCAGATCAGCCTCAAAAAATTCTTTCCCGAAAAAAGAAAAGAAGAGTATTACCTGCTCCTGCTGCTCGCCACACTGGGCGGTCTTACCATGGTGATCAGCACCCATCTCATGTCCTTCTTTATTGGCCTGGAAATACTCAACATCTCCTTATACACCCTGATCAGCTATTACCGCGAACGCCCCAAAGCCATCGAAGCCGGTCTGAAATACCTGATCCTCGCCGCCATGTCATCCGCCTTTTTATTATTCGGCATGGCGCTGATCTACGCCCTCACCGGAACGCTGTCTTTTCAAGGCTTGGCTAATACGACCTCGCTTCCGGCCTCCGGCACTATCGGGATGCTCATCGCCGGAATCGGCCTGATGATCACCGGCATGGGATTCAAGTTAGCCCTTGTCCCTTTCCATATGTGGGCGCCCGACATATACGAAGGAGCCTCTTCCCCCATCAGTTCCTTTATCGCCAGCGTATCCAAAGGCGCCATGATGGCTGTTTTACTTCGGTTCTTTATGATGGCGGATCTGTATGGCTCCAAACAGATCATGCTCGTCTTCACCGTGATCGCCATCCTGTCCATGCTGACCGGTAACCTGCTTGCACTTCGGCAAAACAATATCAAGCGGATGCTTGCTTATTCCTCTATCGCCCATTTTGGATATGTATTGGTCGCCTTCATCGCCGGAAAAAGAGTGGGCGCCCAGGCCGCTGCCTTTTACCTGACGGCCTATATCATCACCATCCTCACCGCATTCAGCCTTATTACATTGATGTCCCGGTCGGACAATGAAGCATCGGATATTGAGGACTATACGGGTCTATTTTGGAAGAAGCCCGTCCTGGCTACCCTCTTTTCGATCACCCTGTTTTCCCTGGCGGGCATTCCCCTTACCGCAGGCTTTATGGGGAAATTTTATCTGCTGACGGCCGGAGTGGGAAACGGCAACTGGCTACTTGCCTTTACCCTCGTGATCAGCAGCGTTATCGGGTTGTACTATTACCTCCGGTTTATCTTCGCCATGATGCGGGTGGACGGTCAGGACTTCCCCAGTGACGGCCGTCCTCCCTATCCTTCCCTCGCCGGATTGCTGGTAGCAAGCCTTTTAGGCGCAGCGGTCATTTGGCTGGGTGTCTTTCCCGCCTGGCTTGCCGGCCTCGTCGGCAGCTTAACATAACGACATTCTCCAGGTAGAGCGGTTCGTTGCCTCCCCGCTCCCCCACAGACCCGTGCGAGCAGCTTTCCTGCACACGGTTCCTCCATTTACGGTTTCGCTAATTGATAGCTGTGATAGATCCTTGGTTTTTCAAGGGGTATCCATTCCTC
>JARLGZ010000023.1 GCA_031292515.1 Puia sp.
AGGCTGCAACTCGCCTGCATGAAGTCGGAATCGCTAGTAATCGCAGGTCAGCATACTGCGGTGAATACGTTCCCGGGCCTTGTACACACCGCCCGTCACACCACGAAAGTCTGCAACACCCGAAGCCGGTGAGGTAACCCGAAAGGGAGCTAGCCGTCGAAGGTGGGGCCGATGATTGGGGTGAAGTCGTAACAAGGTAGCCGTATCGGAAGGTGCGGCTGGATCACCTCCTTTCTAAGGAGAACGGTTTAGAGTTTAGGCTTTAAACGAACATCCTATTGGTCGATGCTCTTGGGTAAGACCAAGAGATCAAAGAGAGTCGAGAGGCTCAAGCCGAGGGATCGGCAACTCATTGGCAAACCTATTGTTTAGTTTTGAGAGACCGGGGAAATCGAAGGGATTCGATGGATCAGGTTCTCAAGAACGTTTAGAATTAGTTGAGAATTGCATTAATTTTAAGCGTTCGCTGTTCTTTGAAAACTGCATAGAGAAAAATCTAGTAAGTCAAAGGAAACATCACCTCAAACCGAGAGGTTTGAGATAAACCTAAAGTAGTAAAGATAGGTCAAGCTACTAAGGGCGTACGGTGGATGCCTAGGCGCTAAGAGTCGAAGAAGGGCGCGGTTAACAGCGAAATGCCACGGGGAGTCGTAAGCAGGCTTCGATCCGTGGATACCCGAATGGGGCAACCCAACCGGAGTCATGTCCGGTTATCTGCAGCTGAATACATAGGCTGCCGAAGACAACCCAGGGAACTGAAACATCTAAGTACCTGGAGGAAGAGAAAGAATAATCGATTCCCTGAGTAGCGGCGAGCGAAACGGGAAGAGCCCAAACCAATCCCTTCGGGGATTGGGGTTGTAGGACCCTCTATTAGGATTGGAACTTTAGCTGAGCAGATCTGGAAAGGTCGGGCAAAGAAGGTAACACCCCTGTAAGCGAAAGAGAGACAATCCGTGAGGGTATCCTGAGTACCGCGGGACACGTGAAACCCCGTGGGAATCTGGGAGGACCACCTCCCAAGGCTAAATACTCCTTAGCGACCGATAGCGAACAAGTACCGTGAGGGAAAGGTGAAAAGCACCTCGGAAGAGGAGTGAAAAAGAACCTGAAACCGTACGCTTACAAGCAGTCACAGTCCGCAAGGATAGTGGCGTGCCTTTTGTAGAATGAACCGGCGAGTTACGGTATGCAGCGAGGTTAAGGCGAAAAGCCGGAGCCGAAGCGAAAGCGAGTCTGAAAAGGGCGTCCAGTTGCATGCTGTAGACCCGAAACCGTGTGATCTACCCATGGCCAGGGTGAAGGTGGGGTAAAACCCAGTGGAGGCCCGAACTCACTGTCGTTGAAAAGGCAGGGGATGAGCTGTGGGTAGGGGTGAAATGCCAATCGAACACGGAGATAGCTGGTTCTCCCCGAA
>JARLGZ010000024.1 GCA_031292515.1 Puia sp.
AATCGTAACCCCCGCCGGATTCGGCTTTCCCGCCTTCGTGTCAAACGAAATATGGTAGGGCGCCCCCGGCCACTTGGGTTTCGCCGGTACATTGGAAGCCTTATCCTGATTGCCGCACCCCACCAGAAGCGCCAAGCCCCCGATCGCTACTATGATGCCTTTTCTCAATTCATCCTCCTCGTGCCTATCAAACGACGAGCCAGAATAACACCCTCGTGTCGTACTCGAACACTGGACTCACTCATTTGTCCGTCCGACCGCCACATCCAGCCGATTTACCCCTTCGCGTTCTCTAAAAAAAATATGTCGTCCCCCTGGGGCCATGTGTCTCTTCGCTCACCTCGGGACTCCCTCTTTCGCCAACATCGCCCCCCCACGAGAGGTCGTTCCTGATCTCTGCCTTTCCCCCTCTGCTGAGAATTACCGCCCCCTGGCGCACAATAGAGATGGAAGACCGTCTGCCGTTCACCCTTTTTTCTGCTTCGAACCGTCCTCCCGGAGCTGCACCCCCCGCCCCCCTCCCCGTCAATTGCACCAATTACAGTGCATACGAAAAATAACCCATTCATAATCAATGCATTACAAGATCAATCCCATGTACAAGTAGTAAACAACACGTCGTTTTTCAGCAAATTTCGACGGCTTTTACGTCAAAAACCGCCCCTCCAAGCCCCTTTTAGGGCCTTATCCGTCATTTTTTGAACGCGGGAGCGAAAAACAAAACGGCCGCACTCCCATCAGGGAATGCGGCCGTCATTTTCGATCCAGGAGCCCTATGGCTGAGTCACAGCAACAACCCGAACCGGCCCCAGCAACCCCGAAGGTAGCAGCGGCGAATCGGCCTTATACGGCGCAAAGTCCGTGAACGTGTACTTCTTCACCGCATACGATTGCTGATCGCCAATCAGCCGGTTCACCCACAGATTCGTAACGCTGACCGTAATCTGGTTGTTCCCCGCCTTCAGAACTCCCGTCAGGTCCACCTTGAACGGCGTCTTCCACAAAATGCTCATGTACTTGCCGTTCACCGCCACCTCGGCCACGTCCCGCACCTCGCCAAGATCGAGCCAGAAATGCGCTC
>JARLGZ010000237.1 GCA_031292515.1 Puia sp.
GCCGTAGGCCTCATTCTTCTCCTCCTTCTCCTTCTCCTCGACGAAGCCATCCGGCGTGGGCATTTCCTTCTCGTCCGCTGCCACGTACGTGATAAGACCCGAGGCGAGGTCGGCTTCCTCGTCCTCAGCGGGGTATTGAATGAACTGCGCGTCGCCGATGCTCTTCAGCTCGGCATATCGCAGCGGTCGTTTTTCACCCGGCTTCGAGCAGAGTGGGATGCGCATCGTCTTATTATTATCGTAGACCTGCATGTCCATGCACAGCTCAGTGACACGCGTGTCGCAGCCCGTCTTCAGCACGTAGCGGATCTGAGCCTTGGAGGTGTAGTAGATGTTGTTTACGATGAAGTGGCCCGAGATCTTGCCCTTTTTGTGGCTAGATGCGCAGAAGAACATCACATCACCATCGGGGAACAGACGTTCCATGGTCGTCTTCGCGGCCCAAAGCACGCGGAACTCTTCGGCCTCGAACTCCTTCTTGCCGAGGCCGGGCACCTCTTTCTCGACGTCCGCATAGGGGCGGTAGCGCTCACCCACGAGTAGCTCGTGAATTCCCTGGTACTTTCGAAAATTTAACTCATCGCGGAGACTGTCGAATGTGTGAAGTTCTTCCCTGCTCTTCGCGCCTTGGTAGGCCCACTGGCCTAATTCATCCGGAGTCTGAATGTCTCGCTTGATACTGATCATCGCTTTATACCTCCTCTAGAACTTCGTTTTTAACTAAAATAAATAATCTCAATAATCGCAATTTTGAGGCCATCACCTCGCGATCATGCAAAATTTCATCCCGTTGGTATGATTTGGCATCGAATTTCCGGTAGGAAGTTTTTCCTACCGGAAATATGCTATCAGCAGAGACCCTCAACCCGCGATCATGCAGTATTTCATCCCGTTGGCGTGATTTGGCATCGTAATTCCGGTATGAAGTTTTTCGACCCGGAAATTTTGGCTCGGAATAACTTCCGACCGGAAATTTTGGCTCGGGATAACTTCCGACCGGAAATGTGCTATCCGATTTAACAGAGATCTCAAAAAAGCCCACTTTATCAGCCCTATTTAATTTAGTTAAAAAGAAGATGTCAGGTAGTATATGAACGCTATGGCCCATAAGTCCAATACCGCATTGATGAAGGAGATCGTTGCATCCTA
>JARLGZ010000025.1 GCA_031292515.1 Puia sp.
TGGCAATGTTAAGTATCGTCCCGGTGTCGGAGGGCACGACGCCCATCGCTCGATTTTTTCCACCCCGCTTGGCTTCATAGACTCCGCGGTCGGCCAATCTGAGAACGATTTCCACGGGTACTTCATCGGGTCTGTCGGGATACCATGGGAAGGCCGTCCAACCGATGGAGCAAGTCTGGCGAATTTCGAGGCCGGCACTTGCGAGTTCCGCTTTTGGGTTTCCAACGGCAGTCAAGATCCG
The DNA here is from genome assembly GCA_031292515.1 of Puia sp. Classification (GTDB taxonomy): domain Bacteria; phylum Bacteroidota; class Bacteroidia; order Chitinophagales; family Chitinophagaceae; genus Puia. The sequence continues at coordinate 242 of JARLGZ010000025.1, forward strand.
CGATGCAAAGGTCGCTGCTTCCGCCCGATTTGAATACCGGGACACGATCAGGAATTCATCACCGCCCCAGCGGACTACTACGTCGGAGCTGCGGATCACGGAATTAATTCGCCTAATCAGGTTCACCAGGACCTTATCTCCGATATCGTGTCCGTAGCGATCATTGACTCCTTTGAAATCGTCGAGATCGACCAGATAGAAGATCAGGTCATTAGCGCCAGGTTTTCGGGGCGCCGAGTAAGACCGTAGGATCTGACTCGCGTCGCCGGGAACGATAGCGTCAAAGAATCTCCGGTTTCGAACCCCCGTAAGAGGATCTGTTAAGGAAACTTCCTGGAGTACGTGGTTGGCCTTGGCCAATTCAGCCCTGAGCTGGCGCTGTTTTGCAAATACCAGAAAAGCCATCACCAGCATTGTGCTCAGCGTAACCAGCCCTCGGAACAGGTTGACCTGCGAAGGCGTATTCCGATTGAGGACCGCCCACGTGCCGATGGCAGGCAGTGACAACACCGCTAGCATTCCCAGCTCCGTCACATGAAGGCCGGCTCGTGGTTCTTCCGAAGCCGCCGCAGTGCTTTGCAGCGTGAGGCCGAGGAATCCTACAACTGTGAACGATGCCAGCGCCACCGAGTAGGGGAGGTCGTACCAACTTCCCGGATAGTAACAATGCAGGTCGATCGCATGGTTCGCCAGATAGCCGCTCACCGTCATGAGCAGCTGTGCTCCGAAGAGACTGGCATAGAACCACTTCCAGGATGCGAAACCGCGCTTCCACAAAAACCCGATCGTCAGCAGCAGCACGACAGCCAGCAGACCATTCAGCCGGTCATAGTTTCCACCATATCTTGCCTCGTCAAGAACGACATATTGCCAGGGAATCACGAAGATCAGGTAGAGATAGAGCCACCAGAGGAGCAGCAAGAGAAAATCCATACGACCCTCTGACTTGCGATCCTCAACCGGATCCAGGTGGGGCTGCAACAGCAGAGCTGCTAGAAACGGAATACTTGATAGGAATAACAAGATGTCGCCGACAAATGGGTTGGGTACTTCCCTGCGCAGCACAAGGTCAAAATACATCCAGACAACCTGGCAGATAGTCCGGGCTCCCCAAGATGCCGCCAGCAACATCCAGAACAATCGGGCTGGTCTCGAGCTTGCGCTCGCATTCGCTAGGAAGACAAGCGTTGCCGACAAGATGAGAAGAAACTCAATAACGTCATTGATCAGAGTGAGTGAAGACGAGCGAGGAACAAAGACCGTCGCGGCAAGGTGCCCCAACGTCAAAAAAACAACCAGGGCGGCCCACAATTTCAAATGATGTTGCGGATCTGGAGTTCCCGATTTCGATAACGATTCAGTAGCCATCTCTTCCGGTCAGTTCTCGTTTTGCCTTGACTGCGGCGTTCGGCTCGTGATCGGAACACCTAACCTGGTTCCCGAGAGCCGAGCGAGGGGCCGCCTATTCCCCCTGACGAAGTGGCTTACCTTACTAGCCAGACGGTCGAGTCACCGCAATTGCAAATCCCCCTCTGTGATGGCTCTCGGGAACAAATTGGGTAGAGCAAGTGACTGTCCACAGGAGGCCGGGAGAAGGGAAATGAAGGGTCTTGTTATCAGTAGCTTAGAAGGCTCAATCGGAAGCAGCGACAGATACCAATGAGGAGAAGTGTTTCTTCCTCGGATACTGTGCGGGATTGGTACACAGGTTTGTTCTTCCAAGCGGACGTAGAAA
>JARLGZ010000238.1 GCA_031292515.1 Puia sp.
GGCAGCGTTGGGGTCCGCCACGGAACTGAACGGTACACTGTTGCCCAGGCTGCCCGTAATATTGGTTGCAGCTCCGTGCATGAGGGAGGGGGAGGCTCCGGCTCCTCCGATGGCGGCAGCCAGGGAGGTCAGCAGATCCGTAACCAGCGTTGTCCCGCCGCTGGTATTGACTACAGGATCCTGGTAATAATAAAGGGTTTGCGCACTCACCTGGTCGCCTCCCATGACTTTTAGCAGGACATTCGGGCCGATCCTGCTGCTGGCAAGGTTACCAACCCGGCTCACATAGCTCCCGATCGTACTGTTCTGCCAGCCACCCCCCGAAGTTTGTCCCGGGATGCTGCTGACTGGAAATCGTGCCTTGACCTCGTTGGTGGCTGTGGGAGTCCCGCTCGCATCGACCTGCCCGAACAAGGGCTCCTCATTGGCAGCACGGGCCGTCTCCATCGTACAGGTATTACTGCCCAGGTCCGTCTCTTCCGTCAACAGCATCCGCACATTGCCCTGGTAGTCCCGGATCGAATAGTCATAGGCTCCCCGCAGTCCGCCCGGCAAGTCCATATTTCCATCTATCGTCAGGAGATCATAGCCGTTATTCTGGCTGACCGTCTGTACAACCCGGATCCGTCCTTCTTCGAAGTTGATGAACTGCAACTGGTCGGCAGCCCCACCTATGGATTGGTATACGTATTCGTTGATATAGGTCGTGGTGGTAGTTACCGTACTGCCCTCCGGCGTAAAAATCTTTTGTAGCTTATTGCTAAAGCATGGGAGTAGCTTTTTGAATGTAAGCATTCGATCTGGGGCATGTTTGACAGGTCCAACGGAGCCCCTATTTTTGTATCTGAAGGGCGAGGAAAGTGAAAGTTCTTTGATAGGCAGTTATCGGTTGGCGGTGATGGGCTGAGGCTTAGGACCCGGCTTCCAGTAAGGGGGTAATAGCTGGATCAACTCGGAGGCCGGACAATCGTGGAGTCGATCATACACATCGTGCAGGTACTCGAATGGATCAATACCGTTCAGCTTGCAGGACTCCACCAGGGAATAGAACAGGGCAGCCCGCTCACCTCCATGTGCATTGCTGGCGAACAGGGAGTTTTTCCTAAAAAGTGTAATCGGTCGGATAGCTCTCTCGATGGAGTTATTATCCAGATCTAAGGTGGCCACTTCGGTAAATCGTTGCACCCGCTCCCATTGGTTGAGGGCATAGGTAATCGCTTTGGCCATAGGGGTACCCGGGACATGATCTTGTGCCTGTTGCTCTAACAGCCAGGTCTCTATTTTATCCAGGAAAGGCTTGGAGTATTTCTTGCGCAGCGCCAGCCGTTGTTCATCATCCAGCTTTTGCTTATCGGCATACGCTTCAATCTTGTAAATGATGTTAAAATAAGTCAGCACTTCACCCGCCAGGGCTTTGTTTTGCTTTTGGGCCTTCTGGAATCCCCTCCGGATATGTACCAGGCAGCCCAATAAAGTAACCTTGTCGTTGTCCTTAAAGGCAGCCGTATAGGAAGACAGACCATCTACCTGAAGGTCTCCTTTAAAATCTTTCAATATTTCCTGTGGTACCTGGTGTGCCCGGGTAGGATCGAACTCGAAGAGAATGAGCTTTAGTTCAGGAGCGAGGAATACCCACAACCACCCTCTGGACGCCTTGCCTTTTGCTTCGTCATGCAGGAAGCGCAACGTGGTCTCGTCCGCCTTGATGTAGCTGGCCCGCTGTATCATCTTCTTCAGCAGCTTTAAGAGCCGCTTCAGCTTTTTAAAACAGATTTCCTCCCAATGGTCCACCGTAGAGGCGGCAAAGGATATTCCCATGGTCCGATCAAAACGCTGCAGCTGACGATAATAGGGAACGTAATAGACGAACCGCTCACTGTGCAAATGCGCCAGCAGTGCATTGCTCACCGTACCTCTCTCGATCATGCGCGGCAGTACTGGGGTGCATAGAATCGTTTCTCCATCCTGAGTTTTGTATTGCAGATGTTCTTCGATCTTTTTAATGAGCTTACCGGGAACAAAATCATAATAGGTCGAGACCTTCTTTCCCATCGGTTTAAGCCCGGTCTTATCGCCGGGAAGGTCAAAGACGATCGTTTCGGTTTGGATCTGCGTTGGGATTGCCCGTCTGCCTTTATGTGCCTGATGCCGTTTTCGTTTCCGGCTGGTTTTGAGGATGGCCTGTGCAATACTTTCCGTGGATGCCGGCACCGAAGCCTGTTGAATAATCGTTTCCAGTTCCGCCGCATCAAAATCCGCTCCCAGTGTTTGCTGGATGGCCGCCTTCGTGGCCACCGTCTCCGGAATGAACTTTTCGCTGCGCTGACCGAATAACATCGTCTGCAACTCTTTCAATTGCCATTCCTTACGCAAGCTATCTTCTTCTTTTTGTTGAAGCTCAGTCAATTGCCCCTTCAATTGCTCGATTATATCTTGTAATACCGCAATCTGCCTATCTTTATCTATACCCCGGTCCTGCTCGGCGGCCAACCAGCGTGTGACTTGCTGCTTGTCTTGTTTGAGCTGACTATTTTCTGTAGTCAGCTCCTGTATGATCCGGGTAAAGACGTTTCGTTCCTGTGTGAGGTTATCGGAGAGATCAGCCTTCGCCTGCTGTAAGGCGACTATTTGACGAAGTGCTTCGGGGAGCGTATAAATGATCTCAGGCTTCACGAAAGCAAATATAATAACGTATAAGTATATACGCCAAAAGTATGTACTACAATTTGTGAACTATTTTTGGTTCAGTTGTCTCAAGGCAGACCGGCTGTAGCGCTTCCGGTAGCGGATCTCCACTCCTTCCAGGATCAATAACAGATCCTTCTTCTCCAACACCATCATCCGCCTGGCCGGATCATAAACAGGTGCTCCAAAACTGCCACGGGAGAGTCGCTTGTAATATATACCAAACCCATCCCCCTCCCAGGCCAGCAATTTAGCCTGCGTGCGCCGCTGGTTGAAAAAGGCATATAATGTCCCGTACTGAAAGGGATCTTCCTTCATCTCATTGACGACCAGCCCGGACAATCCGTTAAAACTTAACCGCATATCCGTCGCTCCGTTCCAGAGCACCAGGCGGTAACCTGTCAGGGACAACATATTATAAAAGGGATTTTAGGTAGGAGGCTTCTACCCGTTGATAAAAGATGATGCCCCGGAACTCCGCAAATATCCGGTCCTGACTCGTCGGAGCGTGAATCTCCGACATATCCACGGGAATAAATCCCGTTCCCGGTATGCTCTGCTTGTCTTTCGCCCGATACCGCTTCCGCCAATTGTAGAAGGTAGCTTCCGATACCTGGAAAGCAGCGGCAAATTCTTTTACACTGATGTTACCCGCTTGCTCATACTGCTCTATCGCCGCAAATATCTCCTGTTCCTTAAAGGATTGACGCTGCCCGGGCGTCCGGGGTTCCTTTGATCGTTTCATGCTTACTGTTTTTCAGAAAGCAAAACTATTGACTGCTTCCCGAATAACATCGATGCCCCAGATCGTATGCTTACTTTTGAATGGCAAGGCCACCGTGAGCGGGATCTGGGGGGGACAGATACTGGTCTGATGAAGAGTAAGGCAAGGTTCGCCGGAAGAATTTTTGGCAGGGGTAAGAGTTTCACTACAGGGTTCAGGTTGTGCATGGGCGGCTCCCTAAACCCTCTTCACCGCTGTTGTTTCCCGGTTCATCCGGTTGACCCGGCATCTTCATTACACTGCGGGCTTGCTGCCGGGGTGTCTTGCTGCTGGCGGTACACAAAGGCGGCTCCGAGGCTCCGGGCCGCCGCTGCCCGCGCGAGGATACCTGTAGGGTTTGCCGTGCTTTTTTATTTTCCTGTTTTCAGACGGCCGTTCATATTCAGCTTTGTATCGATCGTAACAGGTACGTTTCTTCCCATGATTTGTAATGTTCCCTCCACTGTCCCGGTCATTTCGCAACTAAGCAACATGCCTGTCGCCGTCTCAACCTGGTATTCTCCTTTTTGGTGTCCTTTCAAATCGGCGATTGCATCGTAGCCCATGAGTTGACTGGTACCGCTGTCGCTTGTCAGCTCCGATTCCGCATCGATGAATGCTACCTCGTCCTCGATGGAACGAAGGGTAAGGGTGCTGTTTACCTGTAGTGAGACATCACCCTTTTGTACTGAGTGCAAATGCCAGCTTTCGCCGATATGTTTGGCAGAGTCCGGGAAGATCCGGAATAGCTGGTCCATATTTCTCTTTACGATCCCTTCGCCGATGACCTGTTCGACCCGCTGCTTAGCCAGGTTCTGCGAATAGCTGTCGGGGGCGTGAAACTGCCCGAGGATCTTCTCACCGATCTCTTTGTAGCCTGTCACCGATTTGACTTCGCCAGCCGGGCTGATACGGGCTTCCACATGCGCCGACTGCAAAGCCCCCAACATCCTTTCAATTGGGTTGATCGAGCTTCCCGCGTTGGCAGCGTCCATTTCCGATTCTTCTCCGTTGTTCTTTACATACAGGTGGACCTTTTCATAGGTCATCCCCATGATAAAATCTCCTATACTATCCCTACCGGTGGAATAGACCGTACTCACATCCGATTTATTGACATCATCCATCTTGCGGTCGCCGACCTCCATTTTCACTTCCGACTCGTTATGAATCGCGTAAACATATTCCGATCCGGGCACAGGATCTAGCCGAAGGGCGTAGCTCTGACCATCCTTGCTATAGTCGTAACGGCGATCAGAATTTGGATGGGTCTTGCAGGATGCTGCAAAAAGTAATAGTACAACTACTTCAAAATATATTTTCATGGATAGGTCTTATTTGGAGCAGATCAACAAATTATTTGCCTCAATTCGTATTCCGGATGTACCCAAGATCTTTCATTTGTGCGTTAGCTTTTTCAACAAAATCGTTGGCTACTTTATCAAAATAATCATACGGCAAAAAAAACTCCTCAATAGAACTATCGACAAAATACTTCCAAACTAATCTTTGCCTTTTTAAATTCGGCTCGTTAATCAAAATCATACCAATTTGATCTAACAATGAGTATTCTCCGACAAAATTGAGCCAAAAAATATTCGTGTATTGGCTTCTTATCGGGTCAATTATTACATTTTCATCAAAAAAAATATCGTATAACTCAAAAAAAAGTTCTGTTGACTTTTTAAATTCTGACCCAGGGTAGATTCTTCTCGGATATTGTTTTAAAAAATCCTCCAAAAAACTTACAGAAATAGAAATCGTACTGTATCCGATATAATCGCCAATTAACTTGCCACCAATCCAAAATGCTAAATGACCATAAACATATCTATCAATCTTTTCCGAAATTTCATATTGAAAAGCAAAAATATTTTTATTTCCAAATGTTTCCATTTTTCAAATTACTTCATTTTGAACTAGCTATCACTTTCTTTAAGAATGCTCGTCTTCTGCTATTCCTCATTTTTATATTCGGGATATTTTTTATAAAACTCTTCTTTTCTTGTTTTCAACCATTCTTGAGCACCAATGGCATCAATATTTAAACACAAATTTTCATATGCCTCTTTGACATCTTCCTCGGATCGTAGTTGTAGCGGAACATTATGAAGCAAATCAGATAGCCAAAAAGACGTTTTGTCGTTATTAGATAACTTCGTTCCCTAATATCTACGAGAGCTATATACAATAAGTATAATAGAAAATTTCTCTTCATGTACCATTGTTTTTTACCGTACACTAATGATGCCGAAATTTTAAAACATTAGGATGACATTGATGTGCCAATTTTTTCTATACAATACTGTACGTCCGTAAAAAAAGAATCAACTTCTACATTTGAACTATACTGCTCATCATCATCTTTATAGAACGAAACTGTCATAACGCCGTCAAATTTGCCAATATAAATTTCATCTATATCCACGCCTCTTAGTGCAAATCTGAGCCCATGCTTTTGTCTATATGAATATACGGCGTCCAATAAATCATCGTCACTGTCTGGATCTACGTTCTCGTAAAATTCGAAAATACTCCGGGCAATCGAATAATCTTCTATTCCCGACGGTAATTCTTCGCTTAACAATGCCTCTTTATTGTCGGTAACCCATTCTAAAAAAACAATAATATCCCATTGAATACGAAATATATCCCTGCTCGGATTACCGTTAGCATCTAATAGCATTACTCCAAACTTTGCCCATTTCTCGCCTCTGGAAGAGGATTCATCTTTATAAGGATGCTCAATAAATTCGTAGTTGAATCGTAAAATCATTTATTTTCCTTTTATCAGTTTCTTATATTGGGCTTTATTAAAATCGCCTCTAGCCATTAGTTCCTTCAATACGCTAGTGGGAGCTTCGTTTCCTTTTATTGGATATCCATGCCAGTAACCAACATTGTCGGGTTGAAATTCATAGAGTTTGTCTTTAAACCACGAATATCTTTGCTTTCCAGCTTGAATAGAATTATTGAGAACTTGAGTTGCAGCTTTGTCATCTAAATCCATTTTTGTTCCCCAACCTCCCTCTTCATGTTTTTTTGTTGATTTATACTTTAGAGGTTCTTTGGTTTCTGTCGGAGAAGAACTCTGGTCTTTTGGCTCACTCGACCCGTCACTAACCGCTGCAAAATTCAACTGATAAAGCCTCGCGAGACTCCATGCAATATCCTTCGAGGCGACCAGTTCCATACCAGCCCCATGCAAAGCGACCGACCCCCCTGCTATGGCGCCTCCCCCCGTTTCGGCAGTGGCCAGGGCAAAAGCCCCTCCACTGGTTATCTCCTGACCTCCCTGAACCATTCCGGCGGCGTCTCCCACCATTCTTCCATGTAAATAGGCAGCCTGTTCATAGGTATCTTCATAGGAAGATAAATGATTACCGCCAAAGACATCATAAAGGCCCACCGTATTTGCATTGGCTAATGCATCTGCGGCGCCTTGAGTTGCTATGAGAGGGTGGGCTGCTCCGGCCTGCGCAGCGATCGTTCGACAGATATTATTAGCTATTGAAATCGAAGCCTGAACAATCTTGGCAGTCGTATTTGCGACTGTAGACGCCGTCTTGGAAGCCACCGCTGCGCCGTTACTGCCGGAGTAACAGCATGAAAAGTATTGGTCAAAAACAGGTTAGAACCCGACAAAAACCGGTACGTTTCTCCCCATGATTTTAGTGTACTCTCCACCATTCCGTTCATATTGCAACGCAGCAACATCCCTGTTGCCGTCTCAAACTGGTATTCTCCTTTTTGGTGCCCTTTCAAATCGTCACCTAGTAAAATTTTAATCACCCTTTTATCCAACAAGAGTTTCAAAGAGCTAGTTATTCTTTACCGGACACTAATGTTCAATATAATTTAAATTCAAAAAGTCACAACTCTAAGATATTCATCTCAGTGCATTGTAAAGAAAAAATCAAAAAATCAGATTTAAATTTAACTTCGATAATATTGAATTCTTTATTTGTCAAAACAATCGAATAAATCTCATTAGCTTTTACATCATTCCCATTCTCATCATAAGGCAAAAGAATATCAAACTCGAATTCTTTGTTTTTTTCTACGTTCAATTTTAAAATCTGATTGAAAGTGACCTTTATTAATCCCTTCCTTCTTATGCTGGCGGTATGCAAAGGATAATAGGCTTCCACGACTACATACATAGAAGAAATGAACCGGTTTATTCCAAAATCAACCACTAAACAATCAACAAAATCATAAGCGTTTATATTCGAACTCATAAATTTTCTTTTCTTCTCAATTAGGATCGACATCAAGATGCCCTAAATTAGATCGAGAGCCTGTCTGTCCTGTTACAGGATCATAATATTCACCCGGCTTCGTCCTTGCTGAAAACCGCCATTTCATGCTGCCCGGATGAATACCAGGCGTTGTAGATGGCCGTTTTATTTTTAATCTCCAACCGTCTTGCCCTGATTCACCCCATGTCTCTATTCCATTCTCGTCACTTAATAATTTATACCCTTTGCTTTTAGCCCATGCCCTCAACTCTGTTGCTTTAGGCGTCTTCGAAAAGTTTACAGGTTTCGATTGACTATTCGTCGGACCTGTAGGGGATTGATTTTGGTTTGTGCTACTCGACCCATCACTAACCGCCGCAAAATTCAGCTGATAAAGTCTCGCGAGACTCCACGCAATATCTTTTGAAGCGACCAGTTCCATACCGGCTCCATGCAAAGCGCCCCCCCCTGCTATAGCGCCTCCCCCCGTTTCGGCAGTGGCCAGGGCAAAAGCCCCTCCATTAGTTATCTCCTGACCTCCCTGAACCATTCCGGCGGCGTCTCCCACCATTCTTCCATGTAAATAGGCAGCCTGTTCATAGGTATCTTCATAGGAAGATAAATGATTACCGCCAAAGGCATCCCAAAGACCCACCGTAAATCGAGGCCATTTCCGGAAGAGAAAAACCTATTTTATCTGAGAAAATAATTGACCTTGTATTTCCCAGTACACTTCCATGTTGCTCAATTCATAATTCTCAATAGAATCCGTGCCGTTTAAAAAAAGAGGGATTTTATACCCCAAACAATCATTATAGGATATTCTCTTGATATTAAGAAGATAGCGTATTTCAATAAAAATGGATTCGGACAATAAATCCTTCTGGCCATCGACTAAACCCTCGTTATGAAAATCACTTATATTATCGAATTGTACAGTAAAGTCTTCGCCAGTGGAAGGGTCAAACATGTAAATAGCTTTGCCGGTGCTTCTATGAATACAAAATTGCCTGCCCATCCAATCATAGCCAAATGGCCAGCAACCTGGATAACCAGGAAAAAATTTGCCGATTATTTGCCCCCATCTTATGCATGATTTCAAGGTATGAGTGCGATATAATCCATTCTTGAAGGAAAAACCACCACACTCCTTAATAAGATTTGAGAAATCAGAAGGGAAATTATCACTAAATTCAAATTCGTCGTCGTCACTCGATTCCGCAACAGGTTCATAAGCTGACATAAACTTTTCAAACATAAAAGTTATTTGGGTTTAAATTTTGCCGGAATAAAAGTAACCTTATTTACTCTTGTACCATCAGGTAAGTTCTTAATTCGAGCCCGTATTTGTGATCCAAAACTGGAATTTACGCTTCCATCCAGTCCTTTCAAATTTTCCATTGCATTTGTACCATTTAATTGCAGTTCAACTATATGGTCAAGATGTTCTGCATCCTTAAGCACTCCACCATTTTTCAAGAATTCGCTTTTCAAATTACTTTTTCTTGCTTCTTTGATCTTTCTCACAAAAGTCTGATCGGATTCCGTCAACGCCTTAGCCTTTTCGAAAGCCTGCACGTTTTGAGCCTCCGTCCATTCTTCCATCCCATGAATTTCCAAATTCACTCCTTCAGCGACAGCCCCAAATTCTCCACCTTCTATGAATTCCAATGGATTTGCCAAAAAGGCCGCTACCGCCCTTTGAGGTAGCGTATGACCAGCGCCCCAATTCTTTTTAGCATTATCAAGACCAGTGGAAATCCCTTCTTTTGCTTCATATTTCCAATAAGAGACCCTGTTCGAAAAATTAGTCCCGGCTTCATCAAGCTTATTACTTATATAACTTTTGGCAGCACCGGCTTGAACAGCAATTACATTACTGATTTTATTAACTGCTGAAATCGAACCCTGAACAATCTTAGTAGTCGTATTTGCGACTGTAGACGCCGTCTTCGAAGCCACCGCTGTCGCTGTTGCCGCCGGGGTAACCGTGTGGAAGGTATTGGTCAAAAACAGGCTAGACCCCGACAAAACGTTGTACGTAAAATCGCCGGACGTTGCCGCTGCCCCCGCAGCATTCCCTACAGATGTCACAGGCTCCAATCCGTCTTCATCGACATTCGCAATAGGCTCGTTACCGGCAAACTGGAAGGGTGTTAACCCC
>JARLGZ010000239.1 GCA_031292515.1 Puia sp.
CCTCATCGCCCGGGTGGAGGTGGACTACCGCATGCCGATCCTGCTGGGCGACGACGTGCGGGTGGAGCTGCGCTGCACCAAGGTGGGCAACAGCTCCTTCGACCTGAGCTACCGCCTCACCAAGGGCCTCGAGGGCGAGGTGTTCGCCGAAGGCAAGACCGTCCAGGTGATGCTTGATTTCGCCGCCCAGCGGCCCAAGTCCCTGTCCCTGGCCACCCGGGCCTGGCTGGAAGCGCAGGTCTGATGTTATTGGGCACGGCGGTCTGGGCCGAGGGCCCCGTGGAGCGCCGGGCCCTGGTGGCGAGGCTGGCCTCGGGCCGCCTGGCGGACCTGAACCGCCTCGAGGCCATCCGCCTGCGCAAGCTGGGCGAAGGAGACCCCGAGCGCCTGGCCGACGCCCTGGTGCCCCCGAGCCTGCGCCGCGTGCTGGAGGGCGGCCCCCGGGCCCTGGCCCGGGCGCGGCAGACCCTCGCTTACGCCGAGAAGTGGGACCGGCGGGGCACTCTGCCGGAGACCCTGGCGCCCCGGCTGGAATCCGCGGAGCTGCTGCCCTGCCTGCCCCGGCCCTCGGCCCTGCGGCGGCTGGAGGGGGGAGCCCTCGACCGCCTCGCCGTGCGGGGCTCCGGAGCCCGGCTGGCGGCCCCGCCCCAGCCCGGCCTGGCGGCCCTGGGCCTGGCCGGGGGCACCCTGGCCGGCTTCTGCCTGGCCCTGGAGGAGGGCGGCAGCGCCGTCCTGGGCGCCTGGATGACCGACGAATGGCCCGCGGGCAGCCTGGAGCTGCGGGCCGGGAGCGCCCGGCGGAGCGTGTCCTTCAAGACCTGGGAGGGCCTGGCCCTGCCGCCCCTCCGGCCCGGCGAAGTCCTGCTGCTGCCCCCGGCCAAGCTGAAGCCCTTCCCGGCGCTCCTGGCCGGAACCGACCTCCGCCTCAGCGCGGCCTTCGATGCCCTGGCCCTGCGGCTCGGGCCTGAAGGCGTCCATCCGACCGTGCAGTAGGGGCGGGGCCGTCGGAAGGCGGGGCCCGCGGGAAGAGTTAGGTGGTTCATGGAGGATGGCTGCAGGAGTAGACTTTCCGAGGTCACTCCATTTCCACGTTTTTAACCTATTCAGGCGATATCCCAGCACGGGATCGAAGTCTTTTAATTCAAGGTTAGGATGCCCAATGAGTCGTCACGAGGATGATCGTCAACTTGAGACCTACAAATCCATGATCTCTATTGGCCTGGAGGCATTGAAGAGCGTTGTGCTCATAAATGGTGGTGCAGTCGTAGCCCTACTCGCATTTCTTGGGCAGGTTGCCAGTCGTGGGGTACATGTCCCGAATTCTGCTCGCCCGATAGGCTTTTTTATTTTCGGCTTAGCGATAGGGTGTCTTTCCTTCTTTACAGCATATTTCATCCAGTTCTCTTTGCTCAACGAGTCCGATGGGCGTGACGTCAGATTTTTCCACCACGTGCCTTGGTTATGGTTCACATTTGGTCTCAGCGTAACCGGAATAGTGTCATTTTCATTTGGGGCCTATTCCAGCCTCGCAGTCTTCTATCAGATCAAATAATTCCTCCCGGGCCTCCTAACCTTCCGCTCAACTCGGACCCCGCCTGCATTGCCTTCCGTTCCTTCTCTTCTTCCCGCTTCCTCGGCTTCGCTCATCGCCTCGGTGCAGGCGGGGCCGGTTAGCTTCATTCGTTAGGCGCGCGTCATTCCCAACCATCTACAGAAGGAATCCGATGGATAGCCGAATCACGCAATTACAAAAGCTTTTGGATCAAGGTGGTAAGTTCACTTTTGATAATTTCTGTCTTCCTAATCCAAGCGGTTCAAATTTCGGCGGACCCGATTCCCCAGAGTGGGCTACCTGGAAAATCCGAACCAAAAATATTATTGAAAGATCGTTTTCATCAGAATCTCCTGCGGTAAAGCTTATAAACGATGGCCTGTCGGTTGTTACAAATGGCAACTATTCTGACAAATTCAAACATGCACAAGCGACTATTATCAAAAGCATATATCTATCTCTAGATGCTTTGAGTGAAGATACATTCAATGAACTCATTACAGAATCAGCTGAAAGCATTTCGCCGGATATCTCTAATCGTGTATTCATTGTCCACGGGCATGACCACGTTTTAAAGACTGAATTGGAGTCATTTCTTCATCAAATAGGACTGGAACCTGTTGTCTTGCATCGAAAACCTGATGAAGGTCAAACTGTAATCGAGAAATTCGAGCAACACAGTGATGTGGGATTTGCTTTTGTACTTTTGACTCCCGATGAAATCGCTTACACAGCAGATCAAGAAGTTATGCTCGACAAGGAAAGAACCAAAGAATGGCGAGCTAGGCCCAACGTGATTTTTGAATTTGGTTATTTTGTAGCCAAACTTGGAAGAAGTCATGTCTGCTGCCTTTATCGCGGCAACGTTTCAATCCCGAGTGACTTAAGCGGATTGCTCTACAAAAAAGTCGAACCAACCTTTGATTCTCAAGCATTCTCAATTATTAAAGAGCTAAAATCAGCTGGTTACAGTCTCAAGCTTTAATATAATAGCACCTAACCCTCCGCTCAACTCGGACCCCGCCCGCACTGTCTTCCGCTCTTTCTCTTCGTTCCGCGTCCTCGGCTTCGTTCGTCGCCTTGGTGCAGGCGGGGCCGGTTGGCTTCATTCGTAAGGCATTCGTGCAATGCCGTGTTTATAACCTTCCAACTGGAGTCAGGGCAAAAATGGATCCTCAAATTACACCACTTACTATTACGATAGCTACCCTCATTGCACAATTTGCAATCATTGCTATTATTTCCGGCTCTGCACTTATTATTAAACCATTTTATGATCGTTTTAATGATTTTGCTTTAATTATACTTGTTCTTACGTTATTGACTTTTGGTAGTTTGTTTTTCTCTGACGAATTCTTAAAAAGCTCACAATCGATCTTGCGCAACCCAAATATATCAATTATGTCATGGAAAACATCTATTTTTATCACATTTATATTGAATATTATTTTCATTACTATTATGGTTTTTAAAACAGGTGGTAGTAAAAATAGTATTTTTGCTCCATTATATTTTTTACTACCAACACTGGCTTTATTACTTCGAGAACCATTGAGTCATCTTATCGTTTATGCGATCATGATCTGTATTTCCTTCACAGCACTGCTATCCCCGTTTAGACGTGCTGTAGACCCAGAATCTACGAGGCAAAAAGTTGCCTACTGGGTTGTCTCAATATCATCATTTATTTTAACTTTATTTATTGGCTATAAGTCCCGATCGTTTTAATCTATTCATCTCAACACATGTCTAACCTCTCGCTCAACTCGGACCCTGCCTAGATTCCGCGCGATCGCAAGGTCGGCGCCTCCTAGCCCCGCATCATCTCGGCGATGAGGAAGGCCATTTCCAGGCTTTGGGTGCCGTTGAGGCGGGGGTCGCAGCCGGTTTCGTAGGCCTTGAGGAGGTCGGCCTCGGAGAGGGCCTCGGTGCCGCCCAGGCATTCGGTGACGGCCTCGCCCGTGAGCTCGATGTGGACGCCCCCCAGGTGCGAGCCCTGGGCCCGGTGGAGCTGGAAGGCCTGCCGCAGCTCGGAGAGGATGGCGCTGAAGTCGCGGGTCTTAAGGCCGGTGGCGCTTTCGGTGCCGTTGCCGTGCATGGGGTCGCAGCTCCAGAGCACCGGGTGGCCCGTGGCTTGCACGGCCTTCAGCAGGGGGGGCAGGGCCGCCTGGATCTTGGTGGCGCCGA
>JARLGZ010000240.1 GCA_031292515.1 Puia sp.
CGTCGTAGTTATAATCGGCGGAGTCGGCGGATTTTGGGCCGCCGTTGTTGTAGTTGGGACTGTTAGCCGAGGTCCGGAAGTCGCCCAGCGTCGTGGTGGCGTCGTTATTGCCGTCGATCACGTTCAGGAGTTTGTTGCTCAAACCACCTGCGGTATAGTGATAGGACAGCTGGTCGATCGAGCTGCTGCCCGAGATCTTGAGCCCGTATTGCTGCATCGACTGGATATTGCCGTTCTCGTCATAGGCCGAGGAAGGGGTGGAGCCGTCCCCCATGATGACGTCGAAGTTGACATGGCTGTTGTCGACATAGCCCGAGCCGTCGTTCTGGCTGAAGTCGCCGAACAGGATCCGGCCAGCGGCATCGTAGCCAAAGCCGTAGGCCCGCTGCTCCCCATCCCCCTTGCCCCGCCATTTGGCCCCGGCGATATTGCCGTTGAGCTGGTTGGTGCCAAAGCCCCAGTCATAGTTCAGCTCCAGGCCGAACCAGCGGTTGTTGGCGTTGTGGGAGTTGTCGTTGTTGGCGTAGTCACGGTTGATCCCCTTTAGCCAGCCCCTGATATTGTAGCTATAGTCCTGGGTCTCCAGGAAGCTACCGTCCGTGATGAGCTGGCCGAGTTGTTTTTGTTTGAGCTGGCCCAGGGCGTCATAGGTGTTTTGGGACAGGAGCCGTTTGGTCGAGTCCTGGTCGTTGATGGTTTTGTAGACCTGCAGGAGGCGACCCATCGGGTCGTAGTTCATTGCCGTTTTGATACGGAGATTGCTGTTCGCCGTGGCGGCCGGATTGGTGAAGGCCAGGTAAGTGCTCAGGACCTTGCCGGAGAAGTCGAAGCGGCTCGTCAGGGTGTCGCGGCCACCTTTGTAGTTGTCGCTTTGGGTCTGGATCAGCCGGGCACGGTCGTCGTAGAAGTGTATGGAGAGTTCTTTGAATGAACAGGCCACTGGTAGCGGGGGGTGGGGGTGGACAGACACTGGTCTGTTGAAGAGTAGGGCGAGGTTTTCGGATAGGATTTATTGACCGCAGCAGGAGTTCCGCTACAGGGTCCAGGCCGTTTATGGGCGGCTTCCTAAACCCTCTTCACCGCTGTTGTTCCCCGGTTCATCTCGCTGATAAAGCGCGTCGTCTATACTGCGGGCTCGCAGTGGGGGTACCTCTCCACGGGCGGCGCACAAAGGCGGCTCCGAGGCTCCGGGCCGCCGCTGCTGGCTGGAGGATGCGGGGATGGCTTGTAGGACATTTCAGGCTGATATACAAGCCTTCATAAAGCCATCCCACCATTTCCAAATCACGAATTAAATCATTAAATTTGTAGAATCAAAAGGGCTTTTGCCAAATAATTTTTATGACACAACTCAGAGAAAACTTTGTCGTAGACGCCAAAGGCAACCGGGTAGGGGTTTTCCTACCTATTAAAGATTACAACAAATTACTCGAAGAACTCGAAGAACTGGAAGACATAAAGGCTTACGATAGAGCGGTAAGTCGTAAACAGGAGTTTGTACCCCTGGATCAGGCATTAAAGCAGATCGAGGCTTCCCGCAAAAAGAAAAAATAATGTATCAGGTCGTCATTGAAAAACAGGCCCAGAAGCAACTCGCTAAGATCTCCTCTCCCGATTATGCCAAAGTAGTAGCTGCTTTAAAAGGGCTGGCGGCTGACCCCAGGCCCCACGGATATAAAAAACTCAAAGGCCGGCCTGGGTATAGGGTACGGGTGGGTGACTACCGCATCCTCTACCTCATTAAAGACGATGTCCTTACCGTCTTTGTTCTCACCATCGGCAACAGAAGAGACGTCTATGATTAAATGATTGCGATTTTGTTATACTGTTTTTATATTTTCCTTCTCTTCATCTACGACAAATCAGAAGCGGCAAGCATTGCAGATAAAGACCTCCTGAATAGACTAAAAGGGCTATAATTGTAAAAAATAATTGCAAGTTGGCTGCCGCCATTGATCCTTTTCTCTTTCCTTGATCATGGCGAAATCATATCCGCGGTTAAAAAACAAATCCCCCGTTTCCGTGAGGGTATTTATTTTTTAACCGCAAACCACTTATATGACAGTCTATCTGATCAAAGAAAAAGATGAAATTCTGATCCACGAGATCAGCCCCGACCAGGAGAGGAGATTTCTGGCCTTATACGGCGAAAAGATCCTGCTAGTCGGAAATTGCGTTCCCGACGTACTTTGGAGATTCAGCGAATTGCTGGTGGTTAACTGTAACGACTACTGACCGTATTCGGATTTCCGCTATTTAAGGCCGATTCGTACCTTTCGCTCATGACTGCCCGAATCAAATCCTCTTATCATCCTTGTCTTTTAGTTGCGTTTTACCTGAACTGCCTGCCAGACGATCTCCTGCAACACATTCCCGGATCCACAAAATATGGTTGGTCTCATAAGGACCATGTCGCCTTGGTCGGCTACGATTGGTATATGCAAAACCGACATACTTTTGACGCCTTGCAGCAAGTTGCCACCAGCCAGAAGCTATTGAAGATTAACAAAGCTCTCCTGCGTGTAATCGCCCTGCAAAAATTCATCCGGGTCTATGCTCACAGAATAAAGGACAATATATACTCTACTGGCGATGTGGTGTTGAGCAACCTGGGTAAGGTGAGCCCTATATTTGGCGTGAAAAAAACCTTGAGATATCTTCAGCAGCCTTACTGCTGGTATTTATCCCTGAAAAGGAAAAACAAATGTCATTCTTCCATCTTTTCTTTATGCCGGGTTCGACATCCTTCACAGTTGCTCACGAAAGAAATCAATACGATTAAAGCCTACTGCTCGGCCATCCGATTTCTGCATTGGCCGTTATCGTCTGTTTACTATCAGATGCGGCGGGACAGGGTAGCCCGGTTTACTTTGAGCACGTTTTATAAGTATGTCTGCCGGTTGCATCTAAAAAGATCCCGTCCCAGGCATCGGAGGAAAAATCACCACATCGGTATTAGGGCCACGGCGGCATACCAGATTCTTCACGCCGACTCAACCGTTTTTAAAACCCTCGACAATGCAAAAAATTATATCTATCTCATCCAGGACAATTTCTCCAGGGCCATTTTAGGGTTCAGGGTAGAACAGGAATGCAAAGCCATCCATGCTTTCGAGAATCTTCAGACGGTCATTCGGGAGCATTTGATTCCTGCCGGTGTTCCTTCCTGCGAGCTTATCACCGATGACGGATCCGAAAATGCCGGACCGGTTAAAGAATTAATCAAGCACACAGAGTATCCCGCGATTACCCATCTGATTGCTCAGCGGGATATCGAGTTCTCCAACTCGATGATCGAAGCGTAAACCTTCAACCAACCCCATAGATATTTTTTTTCGGGCCTTTGTAGCGTAGGACCAACACATGAGATTCTTCAACCTTGGGAGGAGGAGCCTATATATTTTTCCCTCTGGCAA
>JARLGZ010000241.1 GCA_031292515.1 Puia sp.
TCCACCAAAAGGGAGGTGGAAACCTTCCAAGCCCATCTGTCGGTTACTTTTATATCTGATCATGTGCAAGCCTATTAAAGGTTTTTGTAGTATTTCTTGCACATTATACCATATATACAGATATTTACATCAATAATATCATACTATTAATCGTTTTTGAGGTTAATCTACCTAAGGTCAACCGATAGGCCCAATTATACGGGTTTTAGGAGGGCCTCAATTTCAAGGCGGCGCTGTTCGTTAAGGTCGATAAATTCACACCCTATGGCGAGATTATTGAGCGGTTTATAGTCTAGGATCCACTTCACTTTCAGTGAATGCCCTTTAAGTCCCGAAACTCTTACTTTCCCAGTTACTTCCTTCAGAAAAAGAATTGCCTCCACTTTCAGGTTATCGATGTTTCCCCTTTCTATAACCAAACCGAGCCCTCCCTGGCTGATATTGAGAATTCTAGCTTCAACAGTTCCACTACCACTATTCAATGCCAACAATGCAATCATTCTTTCATTGTTTTGAAAAACGTACCTGCTAAATTTTCTTTTTTCCATGATCACTCCGCTTTTTTCTTTTAGAAAAAGAAATATCGCCTCAGGAGATCAAATAAACCGGGCGGGAATGAGCCGCGTTCTTGAAATCTGGACAATCCAGGGCAAGCCGGTTTTTACGCATGTTGGCGGTAGCAAGAAAGATATCTATACTTATTATACTGTTGGTTGAGAAGAGTTTTTGTTTCTTACAAAGTGTCGGCAGACAGAAATGTTAAAAACTAAAAAAAAGCCACAATTTGGCGGAATGGCGCCAAAACACAACTTTACCCTCAACCCGTATCCCGATTTACGAGTTTCGCGTTGTCCATTTTGTGAGAAAAAAACGGGCCAACGGAAAATCCCTTTGTTGATTCATGTTGATCCGATGTATCTGATTGCCCTTAATTATACGTGTCGTTACTGCAAAACATGCGATTTGTTAGTTGGCAATAAACACGCCATTGAGCATTTGTTAGCAAAAATATTTTACGAAACTGATTCATATGCTGTCGGGAATGAATATCTAATCATTGGGACAGTGGAGAAAAAAGACTGGCGTGAAGGTCTGCATCGCCCCAAGGATTTGGCTGAAATTCAACCCCATGTTAGCGACTTTGCAGAGTATTATGAAGAAATACGAGTATCGCGGCCAGGTTGGTATCCGGCGGACCAAGAGCTGCCTATGTTAGAGCCGCCGGTATCTCAGGAGTGGGTGAAAACCCAATTTGATAGTCAGAGAAGTAACTCAACGAAAAAGTAAAAGGCTTGACTCCTCCCCCCCTTCATCAGTACCGCGATTGGAAAGACCCCTTGGACAAAGATATCAGCAGCCTTCTTTGAGGAGCATAATGAGAGAATAAATCAGTGGATGAAGTACGCTGGGCTATCATAGTGGCGGATGTTATCCACGTCATCGAGGAATTTCAAGGAAGCGGGTCAAATTGGGTCCTACGCTAAATGCCAGGTATCACCCTCAACCAATTCCTGACCATCATGCTGTTTTTGTCTTGCTTTGTATCTCGGAGGTATTGGCTGAATCAGATTGTCTATTAATGTTCTGCGGTAGTCAACAAATAATTTCTACGATTGGCACTTCCCAACTTCCCCCAATGCAGTTTACTTGGAATTCCTTTTCAGCAACATCTTCTTTGTAACGTCGAACAAGGGCTACTACGTGAATATCTTGTATCTTCTCGAGTTTTTTACTCCACTCAGCCTGTGCTTTTTTAGACAATCGTGCTATAGCAATGCCATCGCTGTTAACAAGCTCCAAGTAGCTGTTTCTTCGCTTTATATTTAAGGCATCGCCAGCCTTTATGCCTCTCAGAGCCAAGCGTGAGGGATGATTCTCGGGCTTTATACCGGCAAAATCGATAAAAAAATCGTCCATCCCAAGCAGCTCATATTTGATCACCTTCCTTTGACTTTCTGCACAGGAAGAAGCTTTTCTGGAAATAAGAAATTCTCCGGCCAGCAAACATGTATGGGGATTAATCAAAGGACCTATCGAAAAGAGATGCAGTGTTTCCCGAGCTCGTGACATCGATACATAGTAGAGTCGTCGGTCATCCTCGATTGCCGGTCCCTGGCATTTTCCCCAATTATCACCAAGGATGAAAACATGATCGAACTCAAGGCCTTTCACAGAGTGGGCAGTTGATAGGAACAGACCATTACCGATATTTTTGGACTTGGTTTGATCGGATAAAGCTTCATAGAGATATTCCTCGATAGTGGGAACAGGTTGGAGGGTATCGTTGGTTTCCTCCACCCAATCGAGAATTATCCTTTTTAGATTCTCACTCCAGACTGTGCTGCCCGGATACAATTTTGAAAGCATTACGAGAAGAGAGGTTCCTGTTACCATCTCCGTTCTCATTATGTGTAGACGCTCGAGCATTTCAGCATTCTCCCGGATACGGGATAATCGTGGGAACTTTCCATGGTGCCCCCAGCACAGGCTTACCGGCAATCCAGCCCGATCGCAAGCACTGCGAACGAGATCCAGTTCTTTCCATTCTCGAGCCAATACTGCACAATTGCTGATATCAACAGCTCCTTCTCTTCGAAGGAGTTGCAATTGTTCGAGCAGAACTATGGCCTGATCCTCAATATTTTTCACCTCAAGGATCTGGACTTTTCCTTGAGTGAGAGGATCATTGAGTTGCCAGTTGCCTCCTAGTGGCAGACTTTGTCTAGAATGGTTGATGCGGATGGGATGCCCGGTTTTCATCCTGTCGGTATTGTAAGAAATGAGGCAATTAGCGGCAGCGATGATATTAGCGGTAGATCGATAGTTTTCAATGAGGTAGTGGATTTCGGCATCATAGTCATGCTGGAATCTCTTAATAAACTCGGTGCTTGCACCCCGAAAACGATAGATGTTCTGATCGTCGTCGCCGACAGCCAATATGGACATTTTCCGTTCGTTTTCCTCTCGACTCTTTCCTGCGATCAAAGACACAAGCTCATATTGGTCGGCATCGATGTCCTGGTACTCATCTACCAAGATATGGCTGAACCTGCCGAGCAGAGCATAATCCGGTGGTATTTCCTGGAGTCCGATCACCTCGGTTTCGCCCTTCAGCAACTGAATGGCATCTTTGATAATCTGTGAGAAATCTATGTCTTCCTGGCATCTCTGCTTTCCCTTGGTGACCAATGATCTTCCTGTCAGACGTAGCGCCAACCCATGGAAGGTCAACATGGTGACACCAACCATTTCGTCTCCAACAAGATCCCTCAGCCGTTGTCGAAGACTGAGAACTGCAGTGCGGTTAAAGCAAAGTACCAGGATCGCCTTGGGGATGATCCTTTTTACCCTCAGAAGAAAGGCCACTCGGTGAGCAACAACACGTGTCTTGCCAGCGCCGGGACCTGCCAGAATTAAAATATTCTTTTCAAGTTCCGAGGAAACAATTTTTTCTTGGCTTGGATTCTTTAGATCGTAGATAATACGCTGATACGACTGCTTGCTCGTAGCCCGTTCGAGAAATTTATCTTTGTCCGGAAAGAAACGTTTAACGAATTGCTCCTTGTCGTCATTGAAATACGAAGCGACATACTGCCAGGCGCCACTGATCTTTGTAAGCGCTAAGCGAGCATACTCGTTCATCACATGAATTTGAAAAGTCCGCTCGTTGTAATGGGTCTTTAGCGGTGAAAAGTCAGCTTGTGTGTATTGCCTTCTTTTTGCTTCTGGTTGTAGATGAATGGTCATTGCCTGACGGAAAACAGCTAATCCTTGCTGCAAGTCGATCACTCCCTGCTCGTGCATGAAGGTCAGGGCTCGTTCTCCTGCTCCCAGGGGATCTTTGAGCTTGTCGATCAGCATCAGGTCACTCTTCAGGGCGGCTACAATCTGTTCGAGGCTGAACTCGACAAGTAAGTTAGCTCCAGGTTTCACATCTCGTGGAACTGCCGCCATGATTGCCTCGAGTGCCCGATGGGCACCCAGTTGACGAATCTCAACTGTTTTTCTGGTAGACTCCCAGTCTCGGTGCAAGTATATAGAAAAACGATTATTTCCTCTTGACGTAAAAGAGACACTCCCTTTATTACCTGCTAGACCTTTGCCATCACGGCTCAGACCATAAAGGAGCAATTTCAGAGTATGTGGCGAGCAGCCAGCATAACCGGCATCGATCATGACTTGGTTCACCTGCCGGAGATCAAGCTCCAGATGGGTCTCCAGTTCCAGTTCGGGGGCAATGCCTTCAAGTGTCTTCAAGAAATTGTTTTCCAGGGCGACAATCTGCTGCAGAAGTTTTTGAGAATTATTTTGCACCTTGTAGCGGATATAGGCACTGAGCAGGGTAGTTTTTTCCAACATCCCCTGCGTGGCCATGTCATGCAACGTGCGGATAACACGCTGCGTCTCCAATTCGGTTTCAATATCGCCTTCCATTGTCGCGAATGCTGAAAGACCAGCTAATTCGTCTGCGCTGAAGGCCTGATTCAACCGATTTCTTTCTATCAACGCACCGAGGATCGCCAACCATCGCTGCTGCTGTCGTTGTGAAAGACCTAATTCGGCAATCTTCTCTGCCGCCTCGTCCATGCTCTTAATTGTAGGTTTGCCTTGAAAAATCTTTGTCTGGTTTTCGTTACGTTGCAGATACCCCGCCCGTTCCAGCCAGGCCAGTGCTGTACGCACCCGGGTATTTGCATCGGGCAGGTCAGGATCGACTTCTACCACATCCAGACGCATGAGATCACCGGCGGTGAGGACGACAGTGTTTTCGCCACGAGCTACGTATCTAATACCGCGAAGAAACTGGGCAATCTCTCTCTGGTTCAGCATCGCACTGCAGCTGAGGCGAAACTGTCCCTCAATATCCTGCTCATTGAAGATCAGAATGCAATCAGCAGCATTGCGATCTCTTCCGGCTCGACCTGCCTCTTGGAGATAATTCTCCAACGAGCCGGGAATATCGGCATGGATAACAAGACGGACATTATCTTTATCGATACCCATACCAAAAGCATTGGTTGCGCAAATGATCGGGGTCATCCCAGCGATGAAATTTTCCTGGGTACGCTTTTTGATCGATGGCTCAAGGCCGGCATGGAAGGCCTCCGCGGTATAGCCGTTGTTCTGCAGGAATTCGGCCAGCTTTTCGGTCGTCTTCCTCGTAGCGCAGTAAATAACGACACTGCCACTTTCTTCATACCGTGACCGCAGCAGGTCAAGGATGGTCTGGTCCTTCTCATACCGATCCACTTCATGGACTTCGTAATGCAGATTGGTTCGTTCATGTCCCCCAGCAAACTGCACTATCCTCAAACCAAGTTCTCTCTGAATAACGTCAATGATCTCAGATCTGACATCTTTTTTCGCTGTGGCTGTGAAACACTGAACAGGAGGGATGCCCACCTTTTCACATTCTGCGAATTCACGAATAAACCTGATTGCATAGAGGTAGTCGGGTCGGAAGTCATGGCCCCATTTCGACAGACAGTGAGCTTCATCAAATACCCAGGCTCCGATTTCCCGTTGGCTGATGGTGGTGATGAAGGACTTATTGCGCAACTGTTCCGGGGAAACAAGCAAGATGCCGATATCTCCCAGGCGGACACTTTCCATCACTTCCGAGCGTTCTGGCATCGTCAACATTCCATAAATGGCGGCGGCAATCTTGGTGCCGGTCAGCCGAGATAAATTGTCGACCTGGTCCTTCATTAGTGCTTGCAACGGCGAAATGACGATCGTCAGCATGTTGCGGCGATGGTAGCGCATCAATGCCGGTAGGAGATAGCACAACGATTTTCCCCCACCTGTCGGCAGCGTCGCAAAAAGAGAAAACCCACGTGCTGCAAAATTAACGATTTTCTCCTGCAGACTGTCCCCCTCTTCAGTCGCAGGTTCTGACCTAAAAGAGGGGAATCCATAATAGTTGTGAAGGTAATTCTGCGGATTGTGGTGGGTCTGGCAGTAAGAGCAGTCCTGCCGCTCACAAAAATTTTCCCGTAACTGGCGAAGGATAACTGATACCCCCGGAAATTGATGACGGACCCAAGGAGGAAGAACCGAATTCCCTCCGGAAACTGATAGCCAGGCGGTTACGTAGGCCAGGGAAGGCTCCTGAATAATCCCATCTGCCAACTGAGTGATCAGATCATCAACAGCCGAGACACATGAATATTTGCGGGCAAACCAGGAAAACGCTTCATAGAGATCATCGCCGGTTAGAAGCGGGATACCCATACAGGTCATCGCCTCCGCCGTTCCGGCAAGGTCCCGATCAGCTGAGAGAAAGCCGCGATATAGAAGGGGCACATCTGAGTTCATCTTGAATTGCTGAACAAGGGCGTCCCACTGCTCTGTAAATACCCTGCCGGCCAGGAGTGCGTCTTGGACAGGATCATTTATGCTGTCGCGAACTATCTGATAATTTTTGATCAGTCGATGATAAGGATTGGATGGATATGCGAGAGGAGAGAGGAACAGTGTGTCAATTCTTGGCTTGGTGAAGAGATGGAGAAAAGGGGCAACCTGATTCAGACGAGGAATATCGTGGATAAGGATGTTGTGACCGAGTACAAAATGCGATTCACGGCCGAAAGCATCAAGTTCTTCGAGAAGGCTGCGACTAATTCTCCTTTTAACAGGGATATGAAAAGTTTTTTCTCCAAGAACTGCGCCTATCGAATAAATATCATTTTTCTCGTTAACTTCAATATCAAGAAGGAGGCAGTGCTGAAGAAAGTCTTGGCTAGATGAAGGCATTATTAAACAATTTAGCTACATAGGAGAAATGTGGCCTACTATTGATCCGTTGATAAAATATCTAAATTAATCATCTGTAGAATTCACAGAGCCCTTACTGGTGCTGGGTTTTGATCTGAATCGATGAAGATCATTTAACTGTTTAGACACCGGATCAATAACAAGAGTCAAAAGATATTTCCACTAAAGTTGACTTAGACACAGACTACACGGTTACGATTGGAAAATCTAATTTTAACCAATTTTATCTCTGCCGTAAAAAGAGGTTTCTACTATATTCAGGAAGTCTTAACACAAAATAGGGAGACTAGCTCCGAGGCTTGCCAATGGGAATATAATGGGGTTAAATGATATTCTTGTATTATTTTCCACCAAAAGGTTTGCTCAATTTTATTGAGCCTCATCTGTAGTCTGTTTTTAATGGTACGATCTATTGGAAAGGTTTTGACAAAGGGAAGACATCGGTAAGGTCTATAATCTAATGCTACCTTTCTGAATATCTTTACAAGGGAGATATACAGGTCTGGTCAATCACATTTTGGGCATTGAAGTAACGGAGGATCTGATATTGAAATCTAAAGAAGATAATAACATTGAGCAGACAGTGGGTATTCCGGTGAAAAAGGCCAGTCGAACTGACGCGAAAGCGGCCACCGTTCCGGCAGGAAAAAGGCCAGCATTCCGGAGCAATCCGGCCAGTGACGAGAGAATGTCAGGGGGCGGGTATAATTACTCTGACACAGTTTCGGTTTTCAGGTCAAGCTTTGATTGTTTTCGTCTCATAGATTCTCCCTTCAGTTCAAGTTTGTAGGCATTATGAACCAGTCTGTCCAAGATGGCGTCAGCCAAGGTTGGGTCTTCCATGGCATTGTGCCAGGCTTTGATGGGCAGTTGACTTGTAACGATGGTTGCTTTGCGGTCATAACGTTCCTCTACGATCTCCAGGAGTTCCCGCTGTTCGTTTCTTATCAGGGGTGAGATGAGAAGATCATCAAGGATCAGCACTTCGCATTTGCCAATAGGTGCGATAATCTTGTTGTAACGACCGTCGAGTCTGGAAACAGCGATATCGTGAAGGAGTCGGGGCACTCTTTGATAGAGGGTTGTGTGTCCATCCCGGCAGGCTTTTTGCGCCAGGGCGCAGGCCAGATAACTCTTACCGGCGCCGGTCGGTCCGGTCACCAGGATGTTGTGATGGCTTTTCACCCACTGATTCAAGGCAAGGGACATCACGGTTGATCGGTCCAGACCGCGTCCTTGTTTGAAGTCAAGATCTTCAAGAGAAGCCGACAGTCGCAGCTTGGCATTCTTGAGCCGGTTTTGCATTCTCCTGTTTTCCAGATCAGTCATCTGATAATCGACAATCAGGCCGAAGCGCTCCTCAAAAGAGAGCTGTGTTGTGTCCGGGAATTGCATCTGGTCGGCAAAGGCCCTGGCCATGGCGGTGAGTTTCATTGAGTTCAATTTCTCAATGGTTGGTTGTGTCAGCATAGTGTTTCCTTTCGTCGTTATAGTAATCGGTGCCCCTGATATTCTCATGGACAAGGGGAAGGATATCCATTTGTCTGGTGAGTGGTTGCCGATCCAGGTTGTTATCCAGGATCGATTTGATACTTTTATAGGTGGCACCTTTAATGGTGACCGCCCGTTCACAGGCGGCTTCCAGTCTTTCCTTGGAATAGCGTTTGGCCAGAGAAATGATCCCCATGCAGGAGCGGAAGCCATGCTCGGGATATACCTTACGCGACATGATGTTTTCCACCACCTGGGCCGTTGCTGGGCCGTTCTGGGCCGCCCATGAGATAATCCTCCCTGCAGTCCAGGCAGCAAACTCCTGATGGGCTTTTGGCATATGCTCCTGAATGGTGGTATGTCTTCCCTTGATAAATGATCGGGCATGGGAGGCAACCCGGTTTCCTCTTGAGAGGCACTCGACTGTCGTCTCGGTGTAACGGACATCCACCTGCTCCTTCACCAAACGATGGGGAATGCTGTAAAAGTGGCCTTCCAGCTCAATGTGGTAATCGATATGTACCCTGGCCTTCTTCCATTGGGCATATTCGTAAGGAGTTGCCGGCAAAGTCAGCATAGCTGGCAGATCAATCTCCTCAAACCTGCTCTGCCTGCAGCCGGGTAGTTTTCTGAAAGGGCGGTTGTTTAAAAGGACAAGACGTTCCCGGATGGCGGCATTGGCCTCAGCCAGACTGAAGAAGGTCCGGTTACGAAGGCTTGCCAGGATGAAGCGTTGGGCAATCAGCACACCACCTTCGACTTTGGCCTTATCCTTGGGGTGCCGGACACGTGCAGGAACGATGGCGGTGCCGTAATGGTCGGCGAGCTCGGCATAGGTAGGATTTACATCAGGCTCATAGCGGCAGGTCTTGTTGATGGCGGAGAGTAGATTGTCGGGAACAAGGCAATGGGGGACTGCACCTAGAAAAGCAAAGGCCCGGGCATGGGAACCGGTCCAGTCGGCAAGTGACTGTGTCCAGGTGGCCTCGACATATGTCTGATTGCTGTTGCCCATGACACCAACAAATAGCTGGGCCGCCCTTATCTCGCCGGTGGAGGTGTCCACGATCGGCACGGTCTGACCACTGTAGTCGACGAAGAATTTCTCGCCGGCATGGTGTTCCTGGCGCATAGAGAGGTCGAGCTTCTTTCTCCATTGGCGGTACAGTTCACAGAATTGGCTGTACTGGTAGCCCGATGGTGTCCCCTCTTTGTACTCCTGCCATAACAGCATGAGGGTAAGCTTTTTATGTTTAGCAAGCTCATCATGCAGGGACTGCCAGTCGGGTTGCGACAGCTTGCGGGAAACTTGATTGATAGCGGAAGGATACAGACATCGCTCAAGGGCTTCGTCATCAAGAGCTAATGGCAACGGCCAGGAAAGGCCAGCTGCAGTTGCCCGTTTGATCGTGGCATCCACGGTGCTTTTTCCGACACCGCAGGTTCTGGCTGTATCACGTCTGCTTTGGTTGCATGACCAGATCAGCCGGAGTATTTCTCGTGTTTTTCGCATGGTAACTCTTTCTCTTGGCATCCTGTTCTCCTTATAGTGACTCAAGAAGGACAGGATACTGGTGAAGTTACCCCGCGACTACTCTCTCGTTTAATACTGGCCGGATTGCTCCGGAATGCTGGCCTTTTTCAATTCGGAATGCTGGCCGCTTTCCCATCGGAACGGTGGCCTTTTTCACCCGGAATACGCA
>JARLGZ010000242.1 GCA_031292515.1 Puia sp.
CATGTTTACCCCCTTGTCGTAGACCTTGACCTTTTCGTCCGCTTCCAGATCGTTCCAGACCAGCATTCGCTTTTCGCAACCAATCAGCGTAGTTCTCACCTTTACGGGAGAAAGCCAATTGACGTTTATATGCGCTATCACTTTTCCAGGGAAATAGAGCGTCATGAAGGCAACATCTTCATGTCCGTTCAAATGATTTTGCCCTGTGGCAACAATCGCCTCCGGGGTCGCCTTGATCAGGTAATCCATGATCGAAAGGTCATGGGGCGCAAGATCCCAAAGTACATTCACATCATGCTGAAACAGTCCAAGATTGACGCGTGTGGAATCGTAGTAGTACAAATTCCCAAGTGTCCCTTCGTCCAGAAGTTGGGATATCTTCTTCACCGCGCCGGTGAACAAGAACGTATGGTCCACCATGATTTTTAGATTCTTCTTTTGCGCAAGATTGATCAATTCCTCGCCTTGCGCAGTGTTGCTCGTGAAGGGCTTCTCGACGAACACGTGCTTGCCATTTTCTAACGCCGTCTTAACCAACTCGAAATGAGTCCAGACCGGAGTGACGACAGCAATTGCATCGATATCGACCGCCGAGAGCACATCCTGTGCGTTCGAGGTAACCCGGACACCTGGATAAGCGCGTTGCGCCCGCTTACGCGCGGCTGCACTCATATCCGCGATAGCGATCACGGAAGTGCTATCAAGGCTCGCCAGGTTTCGCACCACATTTGGTCCCCAGTATCCGTATCCGATAATGCCGAAGTTCACAATGAGTCCGCCTTTGTCTGAACGCTCATAGATTTATACAGAGGGTTGCTGGAGATAATTGCGTTGCTTTATGCCGACCGCTTGATTAGCCATCGGCCGGCATCAATGGACAACCGGTTAATGGGCGCCCTCGCCTTTCATTACAGCGAGAGGGGTACGCATCAAGATTCTGAAGTCTAGAGAGGGAGACCATGTTGTGGCATATCGAAGGTCGAGTCGAACCATCTCATCAAAA
>JARLGZ010000243.1 GCA_031292515.1 Puia sp.
CTTCCAGTCGTCCCATAAAAGAACGACCTTGCAGAGCGTATAGTTTTGACCCAGGTCGACATAGATCCACTGATCTCCGTCTGTCTCCGGATGCCAACTTGTAGAGATATCCCCGTCCACTGCATCGGAGGCAGGCCCATCATCAGGACGGGAGGAGGCTACGGGTTGGCGAGCCGCTATATTGGACATCAGGCAGGTCGGCTGCGCCGAAAGATGAAGAACGCCACATACGCCGGACAACAACAGGAAGAGAACCAATCTTTTCATTTTTACTATTTATTAGGTATGCTGAAGGGAGAAACAGATTGAGCACCGCACACGACGCCTCATTCCGAACAAACGGATTTTTTTTCAATCACCATCAAAAGGGTGGAACCTAAGAATCAGAAACAACGGATAAAATCAGTCTTCACCCAATAAGGTCAATAACAGATACGCTGCATGAAAAACACTGAGATTTTCAAAACGCATCGACCTGGCTTGGTGGAATAAACAGATTACCGGCTGGCCCCGGAAGTCTCCCGGATTACTTGTATGAAATATTTCTGATGAAGGATCGGGCGTTTTATCAGGCCCGGCGGCTCTTGCCGAGAAATCGATTCTGTGGACAGGAACGGCAAAGGAGAGGCCGTTCTGTACCCGGTAGACAAGGTTTTCATAAATAAGTTAGAGGTTTAAACTAAAACTGGCATCATCCAATTAGCGTTTGTGCCAGCAGGCTAAAACTAAATTACAATTCTAAAATAGAAAAGCGGTCCGAACTCTCCGTAAGAAGAGTAATATACCTCATATGCACCCATATTTATTTTATACTATTTGGTTATCAGCCAGTTTCGCATACAAACTTTTATGCATTATAAAAAATAAAGAATAAATAATCGAGTAGTTTTACGTTATTTTTTCAGTATTTTCCCTATCGTAATTTTACATTTTATCCGTGCAAGTAACCTCTATTTAATCTTCACAAACATCTTCAAGCAGAAAAGATATTTCCTCACCAAAGAATATTTCTTCACGGTCAGGAACAACCGGTAATTCCGAAAAAACAGGCCCATTCGGCGAAAATCGTTCAACGGCGAGAAATCCCGGTAGGAGCGCTCCAACCCCGCCAGGACCTTCTTCTCTTTCGCATGCTCCTGCGGGCGGCAGGCATCGTGAAAGATCCGGATCCGCTTCCTGGCGGTATCGAGCTCCCGGGCCGTCTGCTGACGCTTATTCTCGGGACCCTTGCCCGCGCTGTTCTTGCTCTTCCCGCCGACGATGCCGTAGACATTTGCCGCATGCTGCCGGTAGAGGACCAGGGCTTCGGGCAGGTATCGGATACCCCCATGCAGGGTAGCCGTATAAGAGAGCCACCAGTCATGAGGGATGATGTCGAGGAAAGGACGGGCCCGCTCGAACAGCGAACGGGTGATCAGCAGCGCGTGACCATACATCCGGCAAAAGATGCAAAGCTGCAGACAGTTGTCGAAGGAACTGAAATTGACAATATCCGAAATATTCCGCCCCTGCTCCCGGAGGTCCTGGTCGCAGAGTTTCGAATCACAAAAGATCATCGCGTGGTCACCGATAGCGGCCACCATCTTCTCCACTTTATCCGGCAGCCAGTAATCGTCCTGGTCGCATAAAGAGAGCAGCTCTCCGGAAGACAGGCTGCAGCCTTTTTCGAAGTTTTTTATAAACCCAAGATTGGTCTCGTTCACATAGACCTTCATATTCGGATGCCGGGAAGCATATTCATGCAGGATGGAAACCGTACGATCCCTGCTCCCGTCATCGATGGCGAGGATCTCTATAGGCCGGTAAGTCTGCTGAAAAAGGCTGTCCAGCTGGGCTGCCAGGAATCGCTCCCCGTTATAGGTGGTCAATATGACCGATACCAGCGGAGCCGGATCAGGTTTGTTCATTGAAGATTACTTTTAATTACTTTTAAAGGGCAATATAATTTTTATTCTCCTAAGGATCCTACATTTAGATATGAACCTTGCCTCACATGAACCAAAACCACCGTTGCCGGAACAGATCCGGCAGGGCCATTTTAATGCCCTCGCAAGGGCTCTCTCCTATGTAGAGAATGAGGTCAGGGGCTACCGGGAATTGCTGGAAAGTCTTCCCTTCTCGAACCGCCCTGTCATCGGCATCACCGGTCCGCCCGGGGCCGGCAAGAGCACCCTGCTGAACGCCATGATCGGGCAACTCCTTGCCGGCCATAAGAAGCTGGGCATCCTCTGCGTGGATCCTTCTTCACCTTTTACCCGGGGCGCCCTACTCGGGGACAGGATCCGGATGAGCGAATGGTATACCCACCCGGACGTCTTCATACGGTCGGTGGCGACCCGCGGCGGACTGGGCGGCTTGAGTCCAAAAATCATCGAAATGACCGAGCTGATGAAGACAGCGCCCTTTGATCATATCATCATAGAGACGGCAGGCGTGGGCCAGAATGAAATCGAGATAGCCGGTCTCGCCGATACCACGGTGGTCGTGATGGTGCCGGAAGGAGGAGACGAGATACAGACCATGAAGGCAGGCCTGATGGAAATCGCGGATATATTCGTCGTCAACAAAGCCGACAGACCCGGCGCCGACCTCTTTATAAAGAATATCCGGTCGACGTTCGCGCCCGTCTTTCACGAAGGCCGCGAAGAAATCCCCGTCGTCAAAACGATCGCCAGCCGGCAGGAAGGAATCGCCCCACTGCTCGAAGAGATCACCCGCCACGAAAGCCGGTTGGAAGGATCGGACAGGAAGATAACACTGTTGACGGAAAAGGCATACCAGCTGATACAACAGGACAGAATGAAGGATATCTCTAAAGAACGTCTATACCCCCTCGTTAAGACGATGATTGAAGAGGGGAACTTCAACTTATATAAGCTGATCGGAATGCTGTAAAAAAATCAGGAAAGGCCCCCGGGAAAGAGAACCGGGAAACTTCCTATTGAATGGCAACGGGGAGCTTGAAAGCGCTCGTGCCAGGCTGGCCGCTTTCTCCGACAAGACCCGACACGCCCGTCACCCCGGACTGTATCAATTCATTCAATTCCAGGATCTCCTCCAATTCATTGAGGACTGCCAGCGCCTTTATGGAAGCAATATCGGCGGAAACGGCCGTATAATGAAGAGAACGATCTCCGACACGCCGCCGCCTCCTTTGAAATACTTCCGGGTAAACCGTCGAAATGTTATCGATACCCGCGCTGCCGTATTCGGTAAACCGGATATAATTATCGCCATTGGCGATGATCACGGCTGGCTTATTGCAAGCCGCACTCAGATGCGCGGCCATCGTATTGTTGGTGATCACGGCCTGGGAGCCGGATACCCAGTCGATCATCTCCTGCAGGCTCACGGTCCCCACGATGCTCCGGGCGCCCGTAGCCCCCTGGATATCCTTCGCCATGGCAGCCTCCCCTTTACCACCGGCCAGGATGATGCGGTTCGGATAATATTTCTGGTATAGATTGATGAATTCGATCCATCTCTTTACCGGCCACCGCCTGCTTCTCGTGTTCGCGCCGATAAAACAGAGAATATAAGGCTCCGTACACCGTCTCGTAAAAGGATAGTCTATCTGCGGGCGTTTACCAGGATAACCCGTGCCACAGGACCATTCCGTAAACCGGGCATTAAAATAGAATTCATGGATCAGCGGGTCCTCCGTACGAAACAGGTCTGTATACAGCGAATCCGATAGGCGGTTCCATTGGGAATGCCGGAAGGTATTGACAGAGCCAAGCGTGTTCTCCGCACCGGCAGCCAGCATACAAAGATCATCCAGCAGCAAAGGGCGTGTACAGGAAGTACAGATGACGGTCTCATAACCCGCCTGTCTCAGTTGCAGCCAGATCTTCATCCGGTAAGACTGGTCATTCAGATAGTCTGTCTTGTTCACCCAGATTGTCCGATCGACCGCGCCGCTGTCGAGGGCGGTAAAAAACTCTTCCCAGGCGATATTCCCCAGTAAATTGATCTCATACTCTCTCCAGCGTGGTGATTTTTTGTATTCCATCAACGAATTCCTGAACAGCAGGTAATCGCCGATATCGTCAAGCCTGATCAATAGTAGCTTTTTTCCCGAACGGGCCGGAGCCGGCAAACCGTTCAGCTCGGCTTTCCATTGACGAAAGCTCTGCAACAATAGCTTTGACGCCTTTCCGGAATGGATCCGGCGGATCAACAGGGAAATGTAACGGAACTTGATCAACATAGCTCTTTAAGATAGTTCATGGGTTCTATAAATGCACGATCCTCTTTCTACAACGCATTAACAACGCAAAAAATATAGTTTCCCTATGATCGGTACGCCATTTGTTCACGGGAAGTTGTTAATCAATAGTAAAATAAGACAAAAATCTAAATATCCGTCTTACTTGGGCGTAAACTCACATTTTCCCTATGGAATAGAGTGATTATAAGCAGAGAGGGGTAAAAATAGAGGCGGGTTGCTGTAAAATCTGTCGTTTCAAGACTGTTATGACCGGTTTTCAGGAGGGGTCCGATGCATGAAAGTCTTCTTTCCCGGCGCTTCTCCACCAACGATACCCGATCAGACCCAGGATGGCCAACGGGGTGAACGCCAGGTAGATAATGCCTCCATTGAGGGCCTTTGCCGGTCTTTCTCCCAATTGCTGGGCCGTTCGGGTACAGATAGAGCACTGGGCGCTTACCCGGGGAGATGCCGCTAAAAAAAAGCACAGGACCAGTAAAACCAGTCTGTGCTTTCTATTGTATAGTCTGTTTATTCGTGAACGATCCATATCTGCAGGATTGAACCGCAAAAATACGATTATATCCGGATCCTAGCGAACCTCTTCTGCTTTCATGCTCTTCTGGTTCCTTTTCCTTTCATCCTCATCGAGGATGGTCTTGCGAAGCCGGATCTTTTTGGGCGTCACTTCGATACATTCGTCCTGCTGGATATACTCCATGCATTCTTCCAGCGTCATCTGTTTCCTGGGGATGATGCGTACGGAATCATCGCTGCCGCTCGCACGCATATTGGTGAGCTTCTTGCCTTCCGTAGCATTTACGATCAGATCGCCCGGTTTGATATGTTCGGCAATGATCTGCCCTACATACACTTCTTCACCCGGATCGACAAAGAAGGTGCCGCGATCCTGCAGTTTATCGATGGAATAGGCGGTCGTCTTTTCCTGGTTCTTGGAGAGCAATACTCCGTTGCTCCTGCCGGGGATCGGACCTTTCCAGGGTTTGTATTCCAGGAAGCGATGCGCCATGACGGCTTCGCCGGCGGTATTCGTCAGCATGTTGCTCCGAAGACCGATCAGGCCCCTGGACGGGATCTCGAACTCGAGGTGCTGCATGTCGCCCTTGCTTTCCATGATCAGCATCTCTCCCTTGCGCTGGGTCACCATATCGATCACCTTACCGCTGTATTCTCCCGGAACGTCTACTACCAGGTTCTCATACGGTTCGTGTTTTTTGCCATTGATCTCCTTGACGAGGACCTGCGGCTGGCCGATCGTCAACTCAAAACCTTCACGTCTCATCGTCTCTATCAGGATGCCCAGGTGCAGGATACCACGACCGAATACCAGGAAGCTATCCGCACTGTCGGTATCTTCTACCCGCAAAGCCAGGTTCTTCTCCGTCTCTTTCATCAGGCGGTCACGCAAATGACGGGAAGTCACGAACTTTCCATCCTTGCCGAAAAAAGGAGAGTTGTTGATACCGAAAAGCATACTCATCGTCGGCTCATCCACGCTGATTACAGGCAACGCTTCGGGATTTTCCGCATCGGCAATCGTATCGCCGATATTGAAATCTTCCAGTCCCACAACAGCGCAAATGTCACCGGCCATCACTTCGGTCGCTTTCTTCTTCCCCATCCCCATAAAGGTATACAGCTCTTTTACCTTGGAGCGTTTGATCACTCCGTCGGCCTGCATCAATGCAATAGGCTGGCCTTCCTTGATGGAACCGCGGGCTACTTTTCCCACCGCAATCCTTCCCAGGAAGGAAGAATAATCCAGTGAAGTGATCTGCATTTGCAGAGGTCCTTCCGCTACTTTAGGCGCGGGAACATACTGAAGGATGCCATCCAGCAGCGGTGTAATATCTTCGCATTGCTCGTTCTTACTGTTGAACCA
The DNA here is from genome assembly GCA_031292515.1 of Puia sp. Taxonomy (GTDB): domain Bacteria; phylum Bacteroidota; class Bacteroidia; order Chitinophagales; family Chitinophagaceae; genus Puia. The sequence goes on from JARLGZ010000243.1 coordinate 6,114, forward strand.
GCCATTCTTGCCGGAACCATAAAAAGTCGGGAAATCGAGCTGTTCCTCGGTAGCATCCAGCGTAAAGAACAATTCGAATACCGCGTCATGCACTTCATCGGGACGGCAATTGGGCTTGTCGACCTTGTTGATCACCACGATGGGTTTCAGGTTTAACTGAAGGGCCTTCTGCAACACAAAACGCGTCTGGGGCATCGGACCCTCAAAGGCATCTACAAGCAGCAATACTCCGTCAGCCATCTTCAACACGCGTTCTACCTCTCCGCCGAAATCGGAGTGACCCGGCGTATCGATCACATTGATCTTGGTGTCTTTATATTGTACGGCCGCGTTCTTGCTGAAAATGGTGATCCCCCTTTCCCTTTCGAGGTCATTACTATCCATGATCAATTCCCCCGTGTCCTGGTTGTCCCGGAATACGTGGGTGGCATGAAGAATTCTATCTACCAGGGTAGTTTTACCGTGGTCAACGTGGGCAATGATTGCTATGTTTCTAATTTGCATAATTTAAAGCTTTGAGGCACAACTCGTTAGACATTCTGCACAGGACCGGGCCACAAAAGAAGCCTCCCGCCTGGAATTCAGGCCGCAAAAGTACGAAAAAACCCCCTAAAGGCATAGTTCCGACTCGATAATTTGAGAAATTTTAAGATAAATTAATAGGTTGCACCTAAACCCTCACATAGATCTTTCTTTTATCCAGGAATAAGCCCACCAGCCAGCAGATCATCATAAAGGACAGGGAGAAAAGCAAAGACCCGAACGAAAGCCCCGCATGCCGGTAGATATTGTCATAGATCCAGTTATAGACCGGGGTATGGGGAGCCGCTGTAAAGGTGTACAGGAGGGTAGCCCCTAATTCGGAAAGCAGATAGATGAACAGCGGGTTCTTTCCAAAGACCTGGAAAAAATAGGTCCATCCGGTCTTGTTCCGGAAATCGATCAGGTATATAATGCTGGAAAGGATGATGCAGTCCAGCCCCACGGTATAGACCACAAACGAACTGGTCCATAATTTCTTGTTGATCGGAAATAAGAGATCCCAGAAATACGCTACGGTCAGCAGGGCGAAACCCGTAAGCAGCAGTTTGGCCAGTCCCTCATAAGTCTTGCCTTTTTGCTGCACAAAGCGGCCGGCCAGGTAACCGCCTATCACGTTGGCGACCGCCGGCAGCGTACTGAGCCACCCTTCCGGATCAAAGGCTATCCCTTCTCCATGATACATGTGATTGTCACCCATCAGCCACTTATCCAGTTTGATGACCGCATTCCCGGTCATGCTCAGCGGACCGGCAGGGTCGCCAAACCAGAACAGGACAGGCCAGTAAAGCAAAAGAATGGCGACGGCAATGGCCAGTGAGACCTTCGGCTTCGCGTAGTAAAGAAGCAGGGAAGCGATGCCATAGGCCAGCGCGATCCTTTGCAGAACCCCCAGGATGCGTGTATGGCTGATCGGACTCAGCGTCAAATGCCCGTTCTCCCCGGTCTCGAAGAAAGGAAACCAATACATGAGGTAACCCAGCAGAAAGATCAGAAAGGTCCGCTTTCCTATCTTTGCCAGCACCTGTGATTGAGGCAGCTGGTCCCACCTGGACATCACAAAACTCATGGCATTCCCTACCGCAAACAGGAAGGAAGGAAAGACCAGGTCGGTGGGAGTAAAGCCGTTCCATGCTGCATGATTAAGCGGCGAATAGGCATACAAACCATTTCCCGGAGTATTCACGATAATCATGAAACAGATGGTCATCCCCCGGAAAACATCGAGGGCCAGGAACCGTTTGGAAGCAGATAAGGAGGAGCCAGGCAGAGACGACGCGGACAAAGACGAGGCGGATAATGGGGGCATAATAGGCGGTTTTGGGTCTTGAATTCAGCTAGTTTGTTGATAATCTGGCAACAAAATGATAAAAGCTCAATATCGGAAACTTCCATCACTCCTCCCTTCCGCTTGTAAAAATTGTCCCGGAAACACTGCCGGAAAAAAAACCGTTAAATTGTGGTCACAAAACTCACCCATGCGAAAAAAATGGTTGCTGCTGATACCCGTCCTGCTGATTATCCTGTACCTGTCAGGACCTACTCCGGCAAGCCCCTCTTACAACAAGGAGATGCCGGCAGTACCATCCGGCGCAAAAGAACTGGAAGACTATATAAAGGACCAGGAAGCAAAACATGTCCTGAAGCCCGACAACGAGGCAAGGATCGTTTGGGCCAATGATTCGCTAAAACAACCCACGGAATATTCGATTGTATATCTCCATGGATTTTCTTCCTCGCAGGGAGAGGGGGATCCGACACACCGCTATATCGCCCGGAAATTCGGATGCAACCTATACCTCTCGCGACTGGCTGAACATGGTATCGATACCGTGGACGCGCTGATTAACCTGACCGCCGAGGCCTATTGGGAATCCGCGAAACAGGCCCTTGCCATCGGCCGGCAACTGGGCAGGAAAGTCATCCTGATGGGTACTTCCACCGGGGGAACCCAGGCCCTGCAGCTGGCCGCTACCTACCCGGATCAGGTGGCGGCCCTGGTACTCCTCTCTCCCAATATCGCTATCAACGATCCGAATGCATGGCTGCTCAACAATCATTGGGGCCTGCAGATCGCCCACCTCGTCGTCGGTTCCAAATATATCGATAGCAAGGATACACGCCCGCTTTACCGGCAGTACTGGTATTCGCATTACCGTACCGAAGGCGTAGCAGCCCTGGAGGAAATGCTGGAGACGACAATGAACAAGGAGACCTTTGAAAAAGTGAAACAGCCCGTGGAGTTGCTCTATTACTATAAGGACAGTGTACACCAGGACAGCACGGTGAAAGTCTCCGCCTCGCTTGCCATGTTCGATCAGCTGGGAACTCCTGCCGCCCTGAAATATAAACAGGCCATCCCCAACGCCGGTAACCATGTCATCGGTTCTTCGCTCCGCTCGGGAGACGTCCCTGGCGTGGAAAGGGAGATCAGCAAATTCCTGGAGGAAATATTGCACCTGCCGGTAGTAGCACAATAAACCGGGTATCGAATAAGAGGACGAAATGCAAATTTCCTCGGATATTTGCGGGTCGCAGACAAGAATCAGCAAGGCAAGAAACCCGAATATCATGGCAAGAAACATTATCTACCTCATCAATCCTATTTCCGGGACACACGGAAAATCTTCCCTCCGGGAAATGATCAGCCAAAAAACCAGCGAAAGACGGATCGGATATTCCATTCTGCCAACCAACAAGGAAGGAGACTATGCTTTTCTGCGGGGACTCATCAAACAGGACGGCGTCACCGACGTGGTGGTTTGCGGGGGCGACGGCACCGTAAACGCCGTCGCGGCAGCCCTGATGGGCGTCCCGGTCAATATCGGCATCATCCCTATGGGTTCGGGTAACGGGCTCGCGTTGACGGCCGGAATATCCAGGAAGGCGGCAAAGGCGCTGGAAGTCATTTTTGCCGGGAAAGCCTCGTTTATCGATGGGTTTTATATCAATGACCAATTCTCCTGTATGCTTTGCGGGATCGGCTTCGACGCCCTGGTCGCCCATGAATTCGCGATTCAAAAGAGAAGGGGGCTGCAAACCTATATCAGGGTCTCCCTCGTCAATTTTTTTAAAGCCAGACCCTATACCTTCCGCATCCATATGCCCGATCTCTCGATTGACGCAAAGGCGTATTTTATCAGCATAGCCAATAGCAACCAGTTCGGCAATAACTTTACCATCGCTCCGAGGGCCCGTCTGAATGACGGCCTGCTCGATATCGTGATCGTAAAAAAGATGAGTAAATTCCGTCTGCCATTTTCCGTGCTCAGCCAGATCAGCGGCAGCCGTTCAAGAGATATCCTCTACTACCAGGTGCCGGGCCTGACCATTGAAAATCCCGAACAGGCGCCCCTCCATATCGACGGCGACCCGAAAGAGACGGCTCCCGAATTCAGGATCCGCGTCCTCCCCCAGGCGTTAAAACTCCTCCAGCCTTAAAAAACATTTCTATTCTTAGACAACGCTGTCTTCCCCCGACCACCCAAAGCCCTGAACACATCTTCGTTCCTGACTATCCACTCTTCGCCCCATTATCCCGTCCACAATGTCTTCTCATTTGTCTCGATAAACCTCCTTCGTCGGTTTCACTACTCACTACTCACCAACTCTCCCCCACCCACTACTGACCGACTCCCCCCACTCACCACTCACTACTCACCACTCACCTTCCTGAACTGCTGAAACTCATGCTGGTTGTCTACATTTTCAAGCGCGCCGGCAATATCCAGCTTCTCCTGGCGGGTGAGATGAAAATTCAAAGCGGCCGCAGCGTCTTCGTTTTTCGGAACATATTGAAAGATCAGCTTGTGATAAGGGAAATCCATATCACCCTGCCAAAGGCTTAGCAGGTCGTCCAGGTTATACTCCTGCATCTTGTACCAGTTATTCTGTAAAAGAAGCAGGGGTTTTGTAATGATCTCGGTGACATTATTCGATTCATAGGGGTTTTCCCAGCCGCCGGTTCTGCGATCCCGGATCTGCAAGACGACGACCCCGGCGGTATTCTCCCGCAGCCACTTTTTAAACGTATTCAAAAAACGGATGCCGACTTGCTCTCCGAAATTGTCCCGGAACCCGGCATCCATGACATCGATGACAGGGCGGCTGGGCAACCATACATTCGGGAGCACGTAGGGGAAAGTGGCATTCATACGCAAAGCCGTCAGCAACCGCAGATTCATCGGGTTCTGTTTGGCAAAAAAAGCCGTAAAATCCACCGCATCCGGGTCGATAACGGGGATCCTTGAACTATCATACCGGGGCTTCATCAGGAAGCTGATGGGCTGCGTGCTGATGATCAGGGTCCGGCTGTCACGGGTGATCACGGAATTGAAAAGCATCAGCGGCGTCCTCGCGGCCTTCTCGTCGGCAGCGAAATCCCTCAGCTGGAGGTCCAGTACCCCCTTGGTATTGGCGCTTAGCTTTTGCTCGAAAGCATATCCCCTGTCTTTTACATATTCATATCCGCCGACGCTGAACTTCTGCGCGGGTGAGGCCAGGTCCCTCGCGACAAACGAGGAGAACAGCGGATTCAGGAGATCTCCCGAAATATTATCTACATATTCCCCGCTCTGCAGGTCCAGCGCAGGCTCTTTGTTCTCCTTCAGCCGGGCCAGCTCCCTGAAATAGGTCGCCCCGATCATGCCGCCGGAAGCGCCCGTGATCAGGAATGTCTTTCGCATGAGCTCTCCCCTGCTGATGCTGTCCAGTCTTTGCAATACATTCATCGTGAAGTCGGCGCTCCGGTTGCCGCCGCCACTGGTGTTGATGATATAAAATACAGGCCGTGGACTTCTTTGTCTCTTTTTCCAGTTTTCCAGGATCGTCAGCATATTCGCCTCGTCGGCCGCGACCTGCCGGTCCGAGCACAACTGCCGCAGGCTCTGCTGGTCATAATAGGGCCGCTGATCGGTATTCGTATAGTTCAACCCGTAAGCCTTATTGGTAGGATCGATGACATTATACCGGTAGAGCAGGTTCACTACGAAGAAAAGGACCACTATAAAAGGAATACTCCAGCTTTGCAGGAAATAGGAGAAAGCTCCTGACAAAGAGATCAGGATGGCAAAAAACAACAGGATGCTGGCAGCCGCGGGTAATTGAAAGAACCGGCTATCCATAAAAAATCCGACGATGATCAAAAAAATAAACGCGATGAAAATGGACAGGATCGCGGAAAAATGATGCCTGTTGAAGATATTCTCTATAAACTCGCGGCTATAGTGCGAGACATCCCGCACCTTGCGGATCTTCAACGGGGAATTCAGATACCACTTGACTTTGATCAGGCGGCTATCGGATAGCAGGACTTCCGAGTGGCGGAATTGGGATTTGAAGAGCTTGGGGTTCCCGATCATCGGTTCCATGCGGCGGATAATGGTCTTGTCGGCCCGGAAGAAATACGCCAGGGAGACCGCGACGGTAAAACACAAGCCCGATAAGAACCCGGCTGCCAGCAGGAATATCGCCACGGGGGTCAGCAACTCTTTCTCCCTGCCGAATTGTACCGCCTTAAAAAAATAGAAAAACAGGAATGCCAGCGGTAAAATCGCATTGTTGATAAAATATTTCAGAAAGGGCTTCGTAGTCGTTGCCAGAAAGCGAAAATGGCGGCTGAACAGGATAAAAGTAGTGATGTTCCAGCTCATGATAAAAACACCCGTGGCCATGCCTACGATGGCCGTGCTGATCGGACTCACATCACCCAGGTATTCCGGGGAAAGAAACAATGCGTTTGCGCCGAATGACCGCATAAATCCCCCATTTACCGTACTGAAAAGAATATACCAGAATATCAGCAGGAGCTGGAACTTTTTAAAATGCAGCACCACCAGCTGTATGGGAAAGAAATGATAAATGGTTTTAAGAGTTCGCATCATACGGTTACAGAAAGTACCAGACGAAAATAGTTCAAATTACTTTGTACTCCTAACCAGGAATGACATCCATACCATAACCATCACGAACACAAGGCCTACCGACTGATGAAGAAGAGCCAGCCAGTCGAAAGCCACCCATCTGTTGGGTACGATACCCGGACTCGTCAGCAGGGTGGAGATCCCCAGCCCGATCTGCACAGAAACCAGCAACGCCGGAAGCCGGCGGGTCTTCCGGAAATAATCCGAGCCGGAAGGTACCCGGTAGGCGATGACCGTCCAGCCCACGACGCCGGCAAAGATCAGGTAGGCGAGACCCCGGTGTACAAAATGAACGGCAATCTTATTGCCAAGCAGGTTCTGAAGAAAAGGCAACGATCCCGACAAGCCTGCGGGCACCCAGTCCCCATTGATCGTCGGCCAGGTAGGAGCGGCCATAGCGGCCTTATGCCCGGCCATCAGGGCGCCGAAAAGCAGCTGGAAAAATAAAAGGCACAGGAGCGACCCCGTCCATTTCGGAAGGACGGCGGAGCGACCGATTTGTTCGCGGGGGACCAGCAGGTACAGGGAATACCAGAACACAAAGGCGATCAGGACCAGGGCGAAAACAAAATGAAATGCCAGCTTGATGGGCTCTACATAGATGGCGTCTCCTGTCAGCCCGCTTGCCACCATGATCCACCCGATCGTTCCCTGCAAGGCGCCCAGGACAAAAAGAAACAGCAACGGCACGATCATCTCCCACCGTAATTTCCGCTTCTTCAGCAGCACCACGAACCCGACCACGAAGACGACGGCGACTAACCGGGCCCACAAACGGTGAAACCATTCCCATAAATAGATGAACTTATAATCGGAAAGACCAAAATCGGAATTGAGCAGGCGAAATTGGGGAGACTGTTTATAACGGTTGAACGCTTCCAGCCACTGGCGCTCATTGAGTGGAGGCAAAAAACCTCTTACCACGTCCCACTCCGTAATCGAGAGCCCCGAACCCGTCAGTCGTGTAATGCCTCCCAGCATGACCTGTATCAGCAGCATGATGACCCCAAGCAGTACCCATCGACCCACCGCCCGGGTGGAAGAACCGGTTGTTTTTTCCATAACGGCGGCAAAGTTAAGGCAGGAAGACCGAATCCGGGGCGAAGCTTTGAAAAGCAGGCCGTAGAAGCCGACTGGCCGGGACGGTTAATGAGGCAGCTTTTCCCGGACGGATCCATAGACCCAGGTGCCGGCGATGGCGCTCAGCAAAGTGACGATGACCACGGTAAATCCACTGCCGATCTGCGCGAAGAGGGGCCCCGGGCAGGCGCCCGTGATCGCCCATCCCAGGCCAAAAAGAAGACCGCCAAAGACCTGGCCCCACTGAAATTTCCTGGGGGCCAGCCGGATCGGCTCGCCGGAGACCGTTTTTATACCCAGCCTCTTGATCAGTTGAACCGAGACGATCCCCACCACCACTGCCGAACCGATCACGCCGTACATGTGAAAGCTCTGCAGCCTGAACATCTCCTGTATGCGAAACCAGGAAATGACCTCCGACTTTACCAGGATGATTCCGAACACAACGCCCGCAAGCAGGTATTTCAGGGAATACCAGCCCGGCTCCCGGCGATCCTGACTGCCCGCGGCGGCCAAACTATCCGTAACCGGTTCATCCAAAGACCTCACCTCGAAATCCGTATTCTCCAGGATCTGTTTCATAATTTCATTTTATAGTTATGGGATCGGGGTCATTGAATCCGGATCAGGATTATTTAATTGAATTGCAGGATCGCCGGCAGCAGCCAGTTGGCCATGATGAATCCGCCGGCCATAAAAGAGCAGGTCGCGATGAGCGAAGGCATCTGCAGATTGGAAAGACCCGTGATCGCGTGACCCGAAGTGCACCCCCCGGCATAACGGGTACCGAATCCTACCAGAAAACCGCCGGCGACGGTCAATATCAATCCTTTCAGGGTAAGCAGGGCCTTCCAGTTAAAAAGATCCGTCGGCAGCAGGTGGTGATAGTCGTTTATCCCATAGCGTCCGAGCTCAGCCACCAGGGACGGGTTGACACGCACGGGCGAGGGGTCCGCCAGAAGAGAAGCAGCCAGGGCGCCTCCCGCAATGATCCCACCCACGAAGAACAGGTTCCAGCGTTCCTTTTTCCAGTCATATTGAAAAAAGGGAATCCTGGCGGGCATACAAGCGGCAAACAAGGAACGCCCGTGGGGCTCCGGCCGGAGGCCCGTCACCGGAGGTTTGCCGCGATGGGCTGATTTGTCGGACCTGCCCAGCGCGGCAATAATATGGCGTAGCGAAGAAGAGATGCCAAACGATTTATTGCCCATAATCAGCAGCGCCGGCACCATCAGGCCGATCAGCGGGCCTGCAATATACCAGGGCCATGGCTTTTGCAACCAGTGTACAAATTGCATATAGTTTTTTGATTTAAGGGAACCGCATATTTATGCAAAAGCTATAATTTAGCCAATAATTTACGGAAATTTAAAACATTCCCGCTTTGTTAAAGGTTCGCTACCAGACAGAATTGATCGAAGCCGGCTGTGATGAAGCCGGCAGAGGTTGCTATGCCGGACCTGTTTTCGCCGCGGCGGTCATCCTGCCCCCCGATTTTTATCATCCGGATTTAAACGACTCAAAGCTGGTAAAACCTGAAACAAGACAGGAATTAAGGGCCTATATCGAACAATTCGCGCTGGCCCACGCCGTGGGGATCGTGGACGAAGAGACCATCGACCGCATCAATATCCTGAAAGCTTCCTTCCTGGCCATGCATCGGGCCCTTGATAGACTGGTGAAAAAACCGGAACTGCTGCTGATCGACGGAAACCGCTTCACCAAATACAAACGGATCCGGCACCAGTGCATCGTCAAAGGAGATTCCCTGTATGCCTCCATCGCAGCAGCCAGCATCCTGGCAAAAACCTACCGGGATGATCACATGAGACGCCTTCATGAAGAATTCCCGCATTATTCCTGGCATCAGAACAAGGGCTATGGCACGGCAGAGCACCGAAGGGCGATCGGGATATTCGGAATCTGTAAATATCACCGCAAAAGCTTTAATATCCTCTCACCGGAGCCGGAATTATTCGAAGAATAAACTAGAATAATAAATTAAGATATATGATCTCTTTCCCCGAAGACCTGGTTTTAGAGGATGAGCGCACGCTCCTCCGCCCGTTGGAATTGACCGATCTCGAATACCTGCTGCCCTTTGCACTGGGAGAGCCGGAGACCTGGAAATATTCCAACACCAGCCCTGCGGGCCGGGAAGGGATGGAACGCTACCTCAACGACACGATCAGCGGACGGGCCGGGAAAAAGGAATATCCCTTTATCGTTTTCGACAAAGCCAAAAATGCCTGGGCGGGCAGCACCCGTTTCTACGACATTCAGCCGGCCAACCTGACCAGTCAGCTGGGATTTACCTGGTATGGCAAGGATTTCCGCAGGACAGGCCTGAACAGGCATTGCAAATGGCTGATGCTGAGCTACGCCTTCGAACAGTGGGGCCTGGAAAGGGTGGAATTCCGGGCAGACCTGCGAAACGAGCCGTCGGTAAACGCGATGAAGGCAATCGGCTGCATCGTCGAGGGCGTCCTGAGAAGCCATTCCGTCATGGACTCGGGGATACGGAGGGATACGGTCGTCCTTTCGATATTGAAAAGTGAATGGTTCGGCGGGGTCAAAACACGCCTTCAGGCGATGTGCCGGGTTTGAGATCATATGCCCCGTTCATCCCATTCCGGGCCGGGCTGTTTACGATCCGCTCTCATCGCCGTTTATTCCTCCCAGGATCCCAATCCCTTGCGGGTCATGATGGGCTCCTCGCCGGTACAATCGATGATCGTAGAGGGCACCATGCCACCGATCCCTCCATCTACGATGATATCGACCAGTTTCCCGAAATTGGCGTTGATCAGCTCGGGGTCTGTATACTCCTCCACCATTTCCCCGGGGAGCGAAGCGCTTAGGATGGGACGTCCCAGTTCTTTTATGATGGACCTGGCAATATTGTTATCGGGAATACGCACACCGACCGTATTTTTTTTACTTTTCAGGATCGTCGGGACCAGCTTACTGGCCGGCAGGATAAAGGTATAGGGTCCGGGTAAATGGCTTTTCAGCATGCGATACAGGGGCGTCGGAATCGGCTTTGTGTAATTACTCAGATCGCTGAGATCGTAGCAGATGAACGAGAGCTGCGCTTTCGCCGGATCGATCTGTTTGATGCGGCAGATACGCTCAATCGCCTTTGGCTGGCGGATATCGCAACCGAGGCCGTAAATGGTATCCGTCGGGTAGATGATGATACCGCCGCCTGTAAGGGTCTCTGCAATGGTCCGGATACTCCTTGCCTGCGGATTGTCGGGATGAAGCTGCAGTAACATATGGTAATATAGGTCAAATTCAATGAAATAAGCCGCGCAACAACTTTTTCTTAAAGTAGAATAAGTCTTTAAATTTGCAAAAAACGGAGACATGGAGCTGCATGCGGTTGATAAAGTAGAGGAGATAACCGGGGAGGACTTCAGGGAGGGATACTACAACCCCATGAAGCCGCTGGTGATCACAGGACTTTCCAAACAATGGCCGGCCTACCATAAATGGAATTGGGACTATTTTAATTCGATCGTCGGGGATGTAAATGTCGGCGTATACAACAATGTGAAGAGCGACGCCTACACCCCTGTGAATACAGCGGACGATTATATGAAATTTGGCCAGTATATCGACATGGTCAGAAAAGGACCCGCCGAATGGCGTATCTTCTTATTCAATATCTTCGAGCATGCCCCGCAGCTCACGCAGGATTTTGTCTGGCCCGAATACCTGATGAAGGGTTTTGTAAAACGATATCCCATGCTATTTGTGGGAGGCGAGGGCTCCGTTACTCACATGCACTTCGACATCGATCTGTCCCATATCCTGCATACCCAGTTTGGCGGAAGAAAACGGGTTTTGCTTTTCCCCTTTGAAGAACAATATAAATTGTACCGCAAGCCCTGGGAGGTCATGAGCTTCGTGAATTTTGAAAAATATTTTGATGGTCATGAGAGCAAGCTCGAACTGGAGAAATTTCCTGCGCTAAAATTGGCTAAAGGCTATGAGGTGATCCTCGGGCACGGGGATACCTTATTCATGCCTTCCGGATACTGGCATCATATGGAATACCTCGATAGCGGCTTTGCCATGAGCCTGCGCGCCCTCCAATCCACTTTTACCGGTAAATTGAAAGGAGCCTGGTACCTGTTGGGCATGCGCAACATAGACACCCTGTTTAAGAAGGCCGCCCCGGAATGGTGGTACAACCTGAAACGGGAAAAAACTTTCAGGGATGCCGGCAAAGAATTGGAGAACATTGAAAACACGGGCCGATAAAGCTTTTCCCGTTGAATCTCCGCCCCCGGAATCAAGTCCGTCCCCCGCTATCTCAAAATTCTTTAAAAATAATATTGCTTTTTAACAAAACTGTCTTTACTTTTACCCAGCTTTATACGCTAAAGGTATCCTTCCAAAAGCGTATGCTACAAGCCGATCCGATCCAATTCCTCATCCCAACCATCCAATTTTCCAACCCTATCGCCAATTTCCATACCTATTCCAATTCCAGTTCAGAGATCCTTGTTCCATATGATTGTATGTGTGGTTTTTATATACCTCATCATATAAAGGTTTGTCACCAGCCTGATTCCCCTACCCTTTCAAAATTAAAAGGCATAGTTGGCCAGTCCATCTTGCCGTGATCTCACACCCTCATAAAAATGAAAGTTCGATTTACGTGGAGTGCTCGTTGCATTTGAGCTTTTTGCGTTCGATATCATTGATTACCATTTAAATACGTATAGCCTTTGAAGAGATTGGCATAGCAGGGATTTTATGAATAGAAGAACGATAGCAATGACAAAATATTCGACCTTTTTCTTTTTGTGGTTTCAGAGGTAAGCACAGGCCGGCGATGTCTATCGCTGGCTCTTTTTATTATACCCTGGCGAACGCAGTGCAGCTCTTTAAGACACCGATATTTACTGGATTTTTAATTCCTGACTGACCGAAGGAAAGGAATTCGCTGTGAAAAAACCAATAAAAAGCCCCCCGAAAAAATATCCGGGGGGCTTTCTTTTTTTGGCGATTATAAGGCCATAAAAATTATCTGATCGTCTTCCATCTTATATGACCTGACCTTCGAATTATACGATCGTCCAGGTCTCATTGCCGCGAAGCAACCTATCCAGGTCCCCTTTTCCTTTCGCAGCGATCACTTCCGCGATCTGTCCGTTTAACTGTTCTTCGTAGCAAGGCCTGTCTGCTTCATAAAAGACGCCGAAGGGACGAGGCAAATGGCCTTCGATCCGGGGATCGTCGAACATGCGGATCAGGATCTGCGCCTTATAAATATCCTTTTCATCGTGGACCCATAGATCATCCTGGCTGAACCCATTGCCCAACTCCGCAATAACGGGGGTAAAACCATCCAGCCGGATGCCTTTATTTTGCTGGGCTCCAAACAGCAGGGGTTTACCTTGCTCCAGGAACAGGGTTTCCACCGGCTTGGTCGATTTCTCCGTAAAGATCTCGAAGGCGCCATCGTTGAAAATATTGCAATTCTGATAGATCTCCAGGAAGGACGATCCTTTATGCTGATGACTGCGGACCAGCAACTGTTGGAGATGCTTGGGATCACGGTCCATACTCCGGGCAATAAAGCTCGCATCGGCGCCCATTGCCAATGCCAACGGGTTAAACGGATGATCGATACTGCCGAACGGTGTGGATTTGGTGACCTTTTTCTCCTCGGAAGTAGGAGAGTATTGGCCCTTTGTAAGACCGTAGATCTGGTTATTGAACAATAAAATATTGACGTCGAAATTCCTCCTCAGGAGATGAATGGTATGGTTACCGCCAATGCTCAGACTGTCTCCATCTCCGGTCACGATCCATATACTCAGCTCGGGACGGGTAGCCTTCAGGCCGGAAGCGATAGCCGTGGCACGGCCGTGGATGGAATGCATCCCGTAGGTGTTCATATAGTAAGGGAACCGGCTGCTGCAACCTATCCCGGATACAATGACAATATTTTCCCGGGGAATCCCCAGGGTGGGCATGACCTTCTGCACCTGTGCCAGGATGGAATAGTCTCCACAACCCGGGCACCAACGCACTTCCTGGTCTGTGGCAAAGTCTTTAGCCGTCAGGGCCGGCTGCGCGGCCGAAAGGATTTCGCTCATATTTGATGGATTCTTCAAAGAGTGAATGAATAGTGTAAAGTTACAGATCCATTGGACATTTTTGGATCGATCATACTTTAATTTGTAATAAAATGATTATAACCCGAAAATACATATAAAATTAAGCAATGTATTAAAATGGGGGGCCGTGGCACAATTTGGCTCACTTCTCATTGTTGGCGCTCTTTTGTTTCTCCCGGCCTGCTCTGCAGGATATGTCACCACGCAGCCGGCCGATGTCGTATATGATCATGGCCTGGCCCCCGGGGCAGGTTATATCTGGATAGACGGAGACTGGATCTGGTCCGGCGGACAATACAGACGGCATGAAGGACATCGGGGAAGACCGCGCGGCGGCCGCACCTGGCAGCGCGGGAACTGGTCCCATTTTAATAACGGATATAGATGGAACCGGGGGCATTGGAAATGATCGGAGAAACAACCACAAAAGACATCGGGAGCCTTAGGGGATAAACTTAACGGTCCTCAACATAATTTGATTTGATTGTCGTTATTTTACGGGGAGAAGACAAACAACCCGTTAAATCACACGACTATGAAACAGACCGTTCCCCTTACCCGGGTGTCACTGCATGCCCTGGTGGATCAATTAATAAAAGGACTGCTGCCCACAGCTGTCAGCAGCAATAGCCTGATCATAAACGATATCGACCACGGGATCTCGGTACAGACGGATGAAAATATGCTGGCTTATGTTTTGTGGAACCTGATAAACAGGGTCGTTCAAAGCACCAGCGATGAATGTATACATATAGAGGCCCTCCTGGATGGCGGTTGTACCGTGATCCGGGTGAACGAAGCCGGAACTTATTTCTACCGTTTACTCAATAATGGATTCCGGCAGGTACAACAAGCCGCCGAAAGACTGGGAGGCACAATCAGTATCGATAATAATCTGGTCAAAGGCGTCTCCGTCGCTTTCAATCTTGACAACGAACATTTCAATCTCCGGAACAGCCTTGAGGATAGCCTCGAAGGCGATCTCGAACCGGGGCGAAAATGTGCGTGACCAGGCAAACACCATTTAACAAAAAAAAAGAGGACGCCTTTTCAGGATCCTCTTGTATGGAACAAAGTCAATTAGCTTAATATCTGCTATTGCTGTAGTTGCTGTTGCCCCTGCGTTGGAACGAACCGCCACCGCCTTTGTTGCCGCCGCTGCCCCTGTCTTCCCTGGGCTTGGCTACGGATACACCGATGGTCCTGCCGTCTACGGAAGCACCATCCAGTTCCTGGATCGCCTTTTTAGCAGCTTCATCATCGGGCATTTCAACAAATGCAAATCCACGGGATTTACCGGTGAACTTGTCCATAATAACTTTTGCAGAAGACACTTCGCCATATTCTGCAAAATAATCTTGTAAGTCTTCGTCCGTGACGTTAAAACTTAAATTCGAAACGTAAATGTTCATACTTAAAAAACTAACTGGTTAAAAATGATAAATAACAATCTGAGTAAAACAGGGAGTAAAAGAAGACTAACTATTACCGGAGATAGGTGTAGCAGAATTGATCGTTCACTTACTAATGCTGTATCAGCTCAAATTAACTCCACAAAGATAGTTCTTTTTTATGAAACGGCAAGCACATTTTAATGATTAATCCATCCTTAATCATTTATTAATGTACTGTGCCCAGTAAGCGCTCAGTATAAACTGAGTAAGCCATTTATCAAGGCCTGGCCTGGTCTGCATTGCATAACTTTTATAACTTCATGCCTGTATAACTTCATGCCTGCCGCAAAAACATCAACCCCGGCGTATTCATTATCCATAGAACTTTACAACCTTTTTAACTCACCAACCTGCCTGCCATTCATCTTAACGGATCGCCGCTTAGCCATGTCGCGTCGGGCACTGTATCCGTCCCAAAGATACCAGGGTCTTTGGGCAGCCAGCTTTGCCAGGTATCGCCCCCGTGAATCGAAGTGCGTCGGGGACGGCTAAGGTGACCCTCCTGCGACATCGCATCCGGCGCAAGCTTCTGCAAACGATAAAGACCTTATCAAGTGTAATAGCCCACTGGAATAGCCGGCAAAATACCGGTAATCACCTGCCAATGCTGCACCTACACAAAGAATCTCTGATAACCGTCTACAGGTCATCCATGCGTGTGTTACGATGCGCCGCTGCGATGTCGTCGAGTGCGCCTTAGCCCTGCCCCACCCATCCCGCATAGCAAGGAATAGCCCGGCAAGTGAAAGTCACAATATCAGGAAATACAAGCTGGTCGAGATACAGCGCCGGGACGATATCGCTATTCCGGCGCGGCTTCAACACACTCCTGATAGAAAAAGTCCTTAAGACACCACCGTCGCCCGCGACCTTTTATAGGTGGCTGTATAAATAGCAAAAGCGACTATGGCAAGCCCCATTCCGGCCACACAGACCCCTTTCCAAAGGCCCCGGTCCCATACCAGCAAGCCGATAGCCGACCCGAACGAAGTGCCTATGAAGCTCACCGTCATATATACGGTATTCAGCCGGTTCCGGGCTTCCGGGACCAGGGCATACACGCGGCTCTGGTTTGACACATGGATACACTGCATGGCGAGGTCCAGCAGCACGATCCCTGCAATCATGGCATAGATTGAATAAGCCTGCATATAGAACAGGCCATAAGACAGGAAAAGCATGACAATTCCGTAGCCGATCGCAACCCTTGGATTACGTTTATCCGCAGAACCGCCGACCAGGGGCGCGGCGAGGGCGCCGGCCGCCGCAGCCAATCCGAATAATCCGATAAGATCGCTGTGAAACCGGAAAGGGGGTCCTGACAAATGCAAGACCATCGTCGTCCAGAACATCCCGAAGGAAGCAAATGCCAGTGCATTGATGGCGGCGGCTTCGCGCAGAAGAGGCTGCTCGCGGACCAGGGTGAGGAGCGAGCGCATCAGCGATCCATAAGACCCTCTGAAAGCAGGCCTGCTGACAGGAAACCGCGCCTTCATAATCAGCAGGAGAGAAAAACTGATGCCCGCCGCCAGCCAGTACATACCCCGCCAACCCAGCCAGGCGCCTACAAAACCACTCAGGGTCCGGGACAACAGAATACCTACCAGCAGCCCGCTCATGATCGTTCCGATGACCTTTCCGGTCCTCGCAGGGGACGCCAGTTGGGCCGAAAGAGGAAGGATTAGCTGGGGAACCACGGAACTGGCGCCGATCAGCACACTCGCAATTTCCAGGCTGAACAAATTGGGAGAAAGGGCGGCTGCCATGAGCGACAGGACCGCAAAACCGGTCATCCAGCAGATCTGTGATTTCTTTTCTACCTTATCCCCCAGGGGAACAAAGAACAGAAGACCCGTCGCATAGCCCACCTGCGTAAGAAAAGTGATGACGCCCGCCCGGCTTTCCGGTATCCCGAAATCTTTGCTGATCAAAACGATCAGGGGCTGACAGTAATAAATATTCGCGACGATCAATCCCGTACACACCGCCATCAGCACAATTTGTCCTTTCGATAACAGATCCCGTTCTTCCGGTTGCATATTGGACACAAAGGTAAGAAAAGAGCGTTCGCCTTTCTTTTTTTAAAAATCGCGGGCCATTTAATGATTAATTAATACCGTTTCATTAAATTCGGGGACAAAACAGAAAATCCAAAACAACAAATCATGTTGCATTACAAAAAAATCGCTATCGCTTTGTCACTGATCGCATTTATGACGATAGGCATGGCCGCCACAAAGCCACTCGACGACAAGCCTAAGAGAAATCTCAAGGTCTTGCCAAAAGACATCAGCCGTGAAGACCTGGGAAAGATTATGGACGAATTCAAGACGGCTCTCGGCGTAAAATGCAATTTCTGCCACGCAGCCTCTAAGGATTCTACTTCCCATCATCCCGATTTTGCCAGCGACGAAAAGCCCGAAAAGGATATCGCCCGGCACATGATGCGCATGACCACTAAAATCAACAAAAAATATTTTAGCTTCAATAAGGATGACAAAGGCAATACGATCCCCGCGGTCAGTTGCATAACCTGCCATAGAGGCGACCCTCACCCGGAAGCAAAATAAACGAACGCTTCGTTCACCAGGACATCGTCTGCGCTGAGTCTGTTTAAAAATATACAGGTTCAGCGCATTTTTCATGCCCGCCAGTCCCGTCCCGTCCCTGTTCGACGGTCTTACACTTTTGATAGTCAATTGGGTATCCGCGACTTTCCTGCCAACACTGTCGGGCCATTGGATGACCGCGTGAAAAATGAACGATTTCAATATTTTAATGTTTTCATTTTCCGGGGACGGTTTCCAACCGTTAAAATGCCTAATTTTGATACCGCTCACATAAATTTTTTACATGAATACTACTTCTTTTGATTTCGGAATGATCGGCCTGGGAGTAATGGGCCGCAATCTCCTGCTCAACATGGCCGATCATGGCTTCTCCGTCGTCGGCTTTGATAAGGATGCTTCAAAGACGACAACCCTCGAGACTTCCGCTACACCGGGTACGACGGTAAAAGGCGTCAACACCCTGGCAGAGATGATCGCATCGTTAAAGAAACCACGCAAACTGATGATGCTGGTCCCGGCGGGAAAACCCGTCGACGACGTCATCGGAGACCTGTTACCGTTGCTGGAAAAAGGCGATATCGTAATCGACGGAGGCAACTCTCATTATACGGATACCCTGCGCCGCGTCGGCTTCCTGAAGGACAAGAGTTTCCATTTCATGGGAGTAGGCATCTCCGGCGGTGAACATGGGGCAAGGACCGGTCCCAGCATCATGCCCGGCGGTGATCCCGAAGCCTATGCGAACGTGCAACCCCTGCTGGAAGCCGTTTCCGCAAAGGTGAATGGAAGTCCCTGCGTAGCCTATCTTGGAAAAGGGGCGGCCGGGCACTATGTGAAAATGGTCCACAATGGGATCGAATATGCGATTATGCAACTGATCAGCGAAACCTACGACCTGTTGCACAGAGGTCTGGGTATCGATAATGACGAACTGCATAAGATCTATAAAAACTGGAACGACGGTGAACTGCAGTCTTTTCTCGTAGAGATCACCCGGGACATCTTTTTACAGAAAGACGATAAGACGGACAACCGGCTCGTAGATATGATCCTCGACAAAGCCGGCTCCAAAGGAACCGGGAAATGGACCTCCCAGGACGCCATGGATCTCCCCGTTCCCATCCCCGTCATCGATATGGCGGTAAGCCTGCGTGATCTTTCCGTTTATAAGGATGAAAGGACACAGGCCGCCGCACTCTATAAGACGACGCCTGTCGAGATACCAGTCCCGAAGGAAGTCTTTATACAGCAGGTACAAGACGCCTTGTACTTTGCCACCATCATCAGCTACGCGCAAGGCCTGGCCATGCTCCACAAAGCCTCGACCGAGCTCGGCATGGAGATCCCCCTGCCCGAAGTCGTAAGGGTCTGGAGAGGCGGCTGCATCATCCGTTCATCCCTCCTGGAAGTATTTTATAAGGCCTACCAGGTGAACCCCCAGCTTCCTAATTTGTTATTGGATGGGAGCGTCGCGCATCTATTGCAGGCAAAAAAGCAAAACATACGCAGCGTACTAACCCTGGCAATCCAGATGGGATACCCGGTTGCAGGGCTGATGGCTTCCTTGAGCTATTTCGATGCCTATCGCAGCGACCGGCTTCCCACCAACCTGATACAGGCGCAACGCGACTATTTCGGAGCGCATACGTATCAAAGAATCGATATGCCCGGTGTATTCCATACGGAATGGGGCAAATAAAAAATAAAAGAATCAATACTTAGAATCAATATTTTATGGCAAATCACAAACAACCGCCCGCCTCGCTGCTTTTCATTTTCGGGGGAAGCGGGGACCTGAATTACAGAAAACTTTCGCCCGCACTATACAACCTGTTCATTGACGAATGGATGCCCGAAAAATTTGGGATCGTGGGAATCGGACGCAGCAAATACAACGACGAAGACTATCGCAAGAGACTGTTGGACGGTATCCAGCAGTTCAGTCGCCGCAAGGGTGAACCCAACGGCCACTGGGACGATTTTTCCAGGCATGTCAGCTATCTGCAGATGGACGCCGAAAACGACGCCGACTATCAAAAAATAGCAGATATCGTGAAGAATAAAGAGGCCGAATTCGGAGAACATCCCAACGTGATCTTTTACCTGTCCGTAGCCCCCCAGCTAATGCCGGATATCGCAAAAAAACTAGGGGCGCTCAATATCTGCTCGGACACCAAAAGCACCCGCATCGTCATCGAAAAGCCATTCGGTCACGACCTCAAAAGCGCCCATGAGCTGAACAAGTCGCTGACCAGCATGTTCGACGAAGAACAGATCTATCGTATAGACCACTATCTGGGAAAAGAGACGGTGCAGAATATCCTCGCCTTACGTTTTGCCAACGCCCTCTTCGAGCCGATATGGAACCGCAATTATATAGAACACGTCCAGGTCACCGTGGCAGAGACGGTAGGCGTGGAAGGCCGTGGTGGCTATTATGAGAATTCGGGAGCTTTGAGAGATATGGTGCAGAACCATATCCTCCAGCTGATCTGTATGATCGCCATGGAAGCGCCGGTCTCTTTCGAGGCCAATGAGATCCGCAATAAAAAGGTCGACGTGCTCAACGCCATCCGCAAGATCAACCGGGAAGAGGCCCACCAGTACGCTGTTCGCGGACAATACTCCGAAGGGTGGATGAAAGGGGAAAAAGTACCGGGCTACAAACAGGAGAAGAGCGTTAACCCCGACTCCCCGGTAGATACCTTCGCAGCCGTAAAGTTTTATATAGACAACTGGCGCTGGCAGGATGTGCCCTTCTACGTTCGCACGGGGAAGAGGATGAACCAGAAGACATCGATCATCACCATCCAATTCAGACCTGCCCCCAATTTTGCATTCCCACCCGAAGCCGCGGAGACCTGGAGGTCCAACCGGCTGACCATCAGCATACAACCGGAAATGGATATACGCCTGCGTTTTCAGGCTAAGCGTCCCGGTCAGTCCGTGACCCTCAACCCGGTCGATATGATCTTCAGCTATGACCAGGCTTTTGACGGTCACGAACCCGAAGCATATGAGACCCTCCTGCTGGATGTAATGGAAGGAAATGCTACCCTGTTCATGCGCGCCGACCAGGTAGAAGCAGCCTGGAAAATTATCATGCCGATACTGGATGCCTGGGAGACACGCCCGCCGGTGGACTTCCCCAACTATGCCCCGGACTCGTGGGGACCGGAAGATGCCGAAGCCCTCATCGCCAGGGATGGTCATAACTGGGTCACGCTGCCACAGGCGCCACCGGCACAATAGTCTGTTTAGAGTGGTTCAGTTCACAGTTTTATACGTCAGCCATTTAATCCGCCAGACATGCAACTACATATCTACAAGGACAGCCAGGAATTAAGCTATGCGGTCGCCGATTGGATCACCACGCTGATCGGCGACACCCTGAAAAGACAGGATCGTTTTACGATCGCCCTTTCCGGAGGCAGTACGCCAAAAGCGCTGCATAAGATCCTGGCGTCCTCCCCGTATAGAGAGAAAATCGACTGGACAAAACTCCATGTATTCTGGGGAGACGAGCGGGCCGTGCCTTTTGAAGACGACCGGAATAACGCGAAGATGGCTTACGATACCCTCCTGGACAAAGTACCCGTGCCCGCCTCGCAGATCCATGTTATGCGGACGGATATTTCGCCGGAGGAATCGGCCGCCGAATATGAGAAAATCCTTCATCAATACTTCCCAATCGTCGCCAACTCTTCTCCTGATCACTCACCGCTCACTACTGACTACTCACAACCTGAAGCCCCGCCACTCACTACTGACCGCTCCCTGTTCACTTCCTTCGACCTGGTGCTCCTGGGCATGGGCGATGATGGGCATACCTTGTCCCTGTTTCCCGGTACCGCAGTCGTGCATGAAAAAAAAGCATGGGCAACGGCCTTCTTCCTGAAAGCGCAGGATATGTACCGGATCACGCTGACAAAAACAATCGTCAACAAAGCCGCACATATTGCCTTTTTGACGACAGGAGCCGGAAAAGCGCATGCGCTGAGAGAAGTTCTCCAGGGGGCCTATAACCCGGACCTCTACCCATCGCAGGAGATCCGGCCGGCCGATGGAGAACTGCACTGGTTCGTCGATGAAGCCGCTACCGGAGAGCTAAAAAAATAGCCGGCACAAAAAACTGCGTTTTTTTGTAAATTGATCCCCCACCGGGAGCCGGATGGATCTCCAGGCTGTCGCAAGCATTGACCATACATGCCTCCCGGATCAGATGATCCGGATCGTCTTCGGCACCCGGGAAGCCGGTTTTAGTGTTTGCCGCCCAAATAAACCGCCGACCGGCAGTCCCGCGAAAGAAGAATCTTCATAGCGTGCATCAGGCATCGATTGAATCGTAGATCAACACCTTGCTCCAGAGCGGAGAGCACTCCTCCACGAATTCCAGGTGAATGGGGTCCACCTGGTAGCTGTCCTGGTCGGCGGCAGTACGGAAGAGCACCATCCAGGAGACGGCATAGGAACGATCGATCACACTCCGGTCCGTTGCCGCGGGCAGACCGATATGAAAGTCTTTGATAGAGGGGGTTTTCGAGAGCTTCTTAAGACCAGCCACCAGCCGGTCCCTATCGGCTGTACTGCCGGGGTTCTTTAACCAGAAGAAGACATGGTGCACGAAGACATTTGAAAAAGACATACACAAATGATTTATGGATGGAAATTTGATGAACGATCCTGCTGCTAAATTAAAAAAACTGCCGGATCTTTTCCTCACTGAGCTTCCGGTCTCCCTTTGTCCAAAAACCGTTCGGTGGAGGAAATTCATTGATATTATACCCGCCCTGTCCTTCAAAATCGAAAAGGGCATGACAATATCCGTCGATGACCAGGGCGCATTTCAACCAGTCCTTCGACCAGACGATCAGCAACTTTGAAGTCCGCCCTTCTTTACCCGTCTCGTCGTCCGCAATTTTGATCTCGTCATCCGCCTCGTAGATGTGCAAGGCGTCCAATATACGCTGATCTCCGCCGGAAGCATCTTTCTCGAGGGCATAGAAATAGGCCGTATCCCCGTCGTCTTCGAAGATCACGCCATACCTGTTCTCCGGGGTAAAGCTCTCGACAAAAACATCCGCCCCCCGGGTAATGGTTTGCTCCTTCATCAGGTATCCGTTCATCCTGTAAGTTCTTTTAATGTACGTTAATTCGAAACTCCTTAATCAGCCCGTTTTTTTTAACACACTCCATCCGTTTCATCTGACCTGTTTCAGCCATTCCAATATGCCCAGGTAGATCTTCTGCGCCGCCGCCTTGCGGAACTTCGGGCTCAGGATCCTTTTCTCATCATCCGGGTTACTCAGGAACGCGAGTTCCACCAGCGTGTTTGGATATTCCGTCGGACCGCTCAGCGCGAAATTGAAGTTACCGACATTCCCATACTCTTTCAGACCCAGGGTGAGCAGTTGATTTAGAATCGCCACGCTCAGAGGCCTGAAACCGATATACCGGTAAAAAGTACTCGTACCCTGAACCGTGTCGTTGCCGCCCGAGTTCAGGTGTATGCTGACGAGAAGATCGGGATTGTACTCCCTCAACATGAGTATCCGCTCCGGCATACTCAGCGAAGTGTCTTTTGTCCGGGTCATAAACACCTCTTTTGCGCCGGCTTTAATAAGCGTCTTTTGCAGTTCTTTGGCGATCAGCAACGTATATTCTTTTTCAAGGACCTTGGTGGTGACGCCGTCGGCGCCGCTATTGTCGCCGCCATGTCCTGCGTCGATCGCGATACGTATATGATGCAGATCCGGGATGACCGGCTGTCTTTTGACCTTCACCACCAGTCTTCTGGAGGCGCTGTCATAATAGATTCCATAACCCCAGTGCTGGGGATGTTTGAGCTCGATCGTAAACCGTAACACATCGTCTTCTATTTGCTCGTACCAGGTGTTCCGGATCTCTTTGGCCGTTTTTAACTGTGAGATCCAGTTGGTATTGCTGGTTACGCCATAAAGGTCGATAACGATCCGGGACGGGTCGATCAATTGAAAGCCGTGATAGGGCAGCCGTTCGTCCAGGCTGATAGCGAGGTAGTCGGATTTCGCATCCCCGTATACCTTGCAATAACCGCTCAGGTGTGTATTGTGTGCCGGCGGCCGGGCAACCCCTTTCTGTTGCAGGATGACGCTCGTCTTGGCAATATAGGCGGAGTGCTCTTTCGACAATTGGATCTTGTAGTCGGTGTTAAAACTGTCCACGACCTTCACCAGTATGTCCGAGTCGAGGTAATTCATCTTGGCCCCCCCGAGACGGTCATCGCCGATGCCGTACTCGATAAAAGGCAATTTCCCGGTCGTCCGCGCATACCATGCGCTGTCTTGCGAAAAAGCAAACAATGTCTCAAAAACGAAAAGGAAGAGCAAACCCAGTTTAACCATAGCTGCGTTTTGCCGCTAAAGGTAACGATTGTTCCGGGCAGAATCTTCTGATAAAACACAAAGCCACCCTGCTATTATGCAGGATGGCCTTTTCTCATGTGTGACCCGCAGGAAGAAGTTTATAATGGGTACTTATTATCGGCGACCAGCTTGGCCTCGATCCTTCTCCTCGCGTCTTTACTGTTGAAGGGCTCCGCCTTGGTGAAGCGTTTCAGCCCCAGAATCATCATTCTTTGTTCATCGCCGCTCGCAAAGGCATTGATGGCGTCTTTTCCCGATTTGTTGATATGGTCTGCCGCATCGTATAGGAAGGTGCGCATAATGTCCAGCTCAAAGCCGCAGGCTGCCTCGCCTCGCTGGTCCACCAGTTTCTGCACACGCAGCAAGGCGCTTTCCGCGGCAAAAGCCTCGATGGCCATATCGGCAATATTCATCAGGATCTCCTGCTCGTCTTCAATTTTGGCCATTAGCTTCTGTACTGCGCTCCCAGCAACCATCAGGATGGCTTTTTTAAAGTTCAGGATCGTCT
This sequence comes from Puia sp., assembly GCA_031292515.1. Lineage (GTDB taxonomy): Bacteria > Bacteroidota > Bacteroidia > Chitinophagales > Chitinophagaceae > Puia. The sequence goes on from JARLGZ010000243.1 coordinate 30,728, forward strand.
TCTTCTCTTTTGCAAAAGGAGTGTCGTCTTCATTGCCGAATTCGGGGATACTCATCAGCTCCTTAGAAACAGCCATCGCCGGCCCCATCAGATCGAGACGTCCTTTCATGGCCCGCTTTAATACCATATCCACTGTCAGCAACCGGTTGATTTCGTTGGTCCCCTCATAGATGCGGTTGATACGACTATCGCGGTAAGCCTTGGAGATGAGATACTCATCGCTGTAGCCATTGCCTCCATGTACCTGGACGCCTTCGTCGACCACAAAATCCAGGGCCTCGCTGCCAAACACTTTCAGGATGGCGCACTCGATCGCAAACTCTTCAGCCGCCCCGAGCAGGGATTCGTTAAAGAGTTTGCCGGCTGCTACCAGTTCGCCTTCCTTATCGTCTATCCATTTGGCCGTCCGGTACAATGCACTTTCCGATACCCATATCTTGATGGCCATCTCTGCCAGCTTGTGCTTGATGGCGCCAAAACTTGCAATGGACTTCTTGAATTGCTCGCGGGTGATAGCATATTGAATGGTCGTGGTAAGGGCCCTCTTGGAAGCACCCAGCGCGGCCGCGCATAATTTCAACCTGCCGATATTCAATATGTTAAAGGCTATGATATGACCCTTGCCGATCTCACCGAGCAGGTTTTCCACAGGCACCCTGCAATCCTGGAAATACAGCTGTACGGTGGAAGAACCTTTGATGCCCATCTTATGTTCTTCCGGACCTTGCGTGAATCCCTCGTAACCGCGCTCTACGATAAAGGCCGAGAATTTGTCGCCGTCGATCTTCGCAAAGACCGTATAGACATCCGCGAACCCGCCGTTGGTGATCCAGCATTTCTGACCGTTGAGAAGATAATATTTACCGTCCGCCGAAAGCTTCGCGGTCGTCTTTGCACCAAGCGCATCGCTTCCGCTGTTGGGTTCGGTAAGACCATAGGATCCCTTCCATTCGCCGGTGGCCAGCTTGGAGACATATTTTTTCTTCTGCTCCTGCGTACCAAAGTATAAGATGGGAAGCGTGCCGATACCCGTATGCGCAGAGACCCCCACGGAGAAAGAGAAGCCCCCGCCCAACCCTTCGTTCACCAGGGTAGATGTGATAAAATCTTTACCAAGCCCCCCAAACTCTTCCGGCACCGAAGTGCCCAGCAGACCCAGCTCCCCGGCCTTTTGGATCAGGGAAGGCATGAGCCCGGGCTCGAGCTTATCGATACGGTCGATCACAGGAAGCACTTCCGTGTCGAGGAAACTCGCGCACATATCCTTCACCATCTGCTGCTCTTCATTATAGTCTTCGGGAATAAAAGTGTCAAAGGGAGAACTCTCCTTTATCAGCCATTCACCACCCTTCAGGGCCTGTTTTTTTTCGGTAGAAGCACTCATAGAAAATTGTTTTACGGTGAGAAATCTTTTTAAAATATGGTTTTAAAAATATCGCCTGATTGGTTCTTATTTGAGATTATCATACACGATTTTCAAGACCTCCTTACAGATATCGATACGGTCTGCGGGCACGCTTTCCAGCGCCTCGTTCAGGGTCTCTTCCGCCAATAACATGGTCTCATCCTGCAATTTTTGAGCCTGGCGTGTCAGGTAGATCAGGTTGATCCGGCGGTCGTTCTCCGCGGCAATCCTCTTGACAAGCTGCAGTTTTTCCAGGTTGTCCACCAACCGGGTGATGCTGGGCTTATCACGAAAAGTAGCATTGCATAATTCCTGCTGGCTCTTGCCGTCTTCCTTCCAAAGCTGGTATAATACGCTCCATTGTTCTATCGTCAGGTTGAGACCGGCAGTATTGAATTTCTTCTGCAGCCGGCGGGCAATCGCCGTCGAAGCCTTCCCCGTGATAAAACTGTACAACTCCCCTTTCTTAAATTGGTTGTTTTGCATATAGTTAGTTAAACAACTAATCAAATCTAACTATTTTCCACGAAATCTCACAGCTTTGGGGACAAAATCCTGTTTTTTGATTTTTGATGAAAAACATCCCGGATGGGCAAATGGATCCGCTGTTGATTGTCGGCCTGATTCAGTAGCTTTAAGACTAAATTCCCAGGGCGAACGGCCCGATATGCAATCTTTTTTTCTCACTTACCGATCTTCGCGCATCCATTTCCTGCAGGGAGGCCATGGCGATAAAATATTACTCTGCTTTCATGGCTATGGCGAAACTGCCGCCTCTTTTGCATTCCTGGAGGGTCCGCTGGGCACGGCCTTTACGCTACTGGCGATAGACCTCCCCTTTCATGGGAAGACGGAATGGAACGAAGGAATGTCTTTCAGCATGGAAAGCCTGCTGGAGATCCTGCAGGGAATAGAACTCCTGAAAGATCTCGCGGACGGAACGGGGACACCGACACCCGGAAAAAAACAGGCCAGGATCCTGCTGACAGGGTTCAGTATGGGCGGCCGGATCGCGCTCAGCTTGCTGGAGAAAATACCGGACAGGGTTGAAAAAATAATATTGCTGGCCCCCGACGGATTGACCGTGAATCCCTGGTACTGGCTCGCCACACAAACCCGCCCCGGGAACAGGATATTCCGTTACACGATGAAACATCCCGGCTGGTTTTTTCTCGTCCTCCGCATCGGGAACCTGCTCGGCGCCGTCAACCCGAGCGTTTATAAATTTACCAGGAACTATGTCGACAATCCTGCCGTCAGGGAAGCTCTCTACCACCGGTGGACCGTCCTGCGCAATTTCAGACCCGATATCCCGGTCATCACTTCCCTGGTCCGTGAAAGACGCATCCCCGTCAGGCTCCTCTATGGCCAATACGACCGGATCATACGTTCCGGGAAAGGGGAAAGATTCAAAAAAAATATCGACCCTTTCGGTGAGTTATTCCTTCTTCCTTCCGGACACCAGTTGCTTTTGGAAAAACACCTGGAACCCATACGCTTCGCGCTAAAGGATTAGTTGTCTATATTTACCATTTCATTAGTGGTTTTTGTTTGTTTAGTTGGTTTTTGTTTGTTTTTTCCCGATTTTTCGGCCCTTTTCTTTGGTTGTTTTTTGTGTTGACTTTGGCTCTCTTAGATTTTTCAGATCTTTCGGATTTTTCAGATCTTTCAGGTGGCTTTATTTATAAATTTTTGATACTCTTTGTCGATGTTCATCGCGGTCGTGATACTTCTCGCATTTTTCCTCCTCTACGGTATTCTCATAGATTACTACCGGCGGGCCTGGGTGGCTATTCCCCCGGTTCCCCGGGACAGGAGCCAGGAACAGAAAGGAGAACCCCCCACTTCGATTTCCGTCATTATACCGGCACGCAACGAAGAGAAAAATATTCTCGCCTGTCTCGATTCCCTGTTCCTCCAATCTTATCCCAAAAACCGGTACCAGGTGATCGTAGTCGATGATCAGTCGACCGACCGGACCTGGGAAATACTCCGGAAAATCGAATACCCCGGCATGCAGATCTTGCCCCTGCAACTGGCAGATTATCTGCCCGACAATGGAAACATCCGCGCCTACAAAAAATTCTCGATCGAAACCGGCATCGGGATGGCTAACGGGGACCTGATCATTACCACCGATGCGGATTGTCGTTTCCACCGCGACTGGCTTCGTACTGTCGCGGCATTTTATGAGCAAACAGGGGCGCAGTTCCTGGCCGCCCCCGTCAGGATCGACGCAGGGCCTTCTTTCCTGGCCGTTTTTCAGACATTGGATTTTATCACCCTGCAGGGGATTACGGGAGCGGCGGTCTATAAGAGATTCCACTCCATGTGCAACGGGGCCAACCTCGCCTATCCCAGAAAAGCATTCCGGGAAGTTGGCGGCTATCAGGGCATTGACGGGATTCCTTCCGGAGACGATATGCTGCTGATGCACAAAATTTACAAAAAATATCCCGCGAAGGTGTTCTTCCTGAAAGACCGCCGCGCGATCGTCACCACGAAAGCAGAAACGACCTGGAAAGGCTTCTTCAACCAAAGGATCCGGTGGGCCAGTAAGGCAGACAAATATGATGACAAAAGAATCTTCGCCGTCCTGTTGGGGGTATTCCTGCTTAACCTGTCATTTCCTGTATTACTGCTGGCTTCCTGCTGGAACCGGTGGTGGCTTTTAGCATTTTTTCTGCTATTGTTTCTCAAGACGGTGATCGAATATCCTTTTGTCCGGACGGTGGCCGCCTTTTTTGACCAACAGCGGCTATGCGTCTATTTCCCTTTATTGCAACCTTTTCATATTTTCTATACGGTAGGAGTGGGATGGCTCGGCAAATTCGGCAGCTATCAATGGAAAGGCCGAAAAATAAATTCATGAACAAACAGTCTCCGGTCATCTGGCGTCGGTTGAAAAAAAACAAGGGAGCCATTTTCGGTATCTGCCTGATCGGACTGGCTGTATTCATCGCGGTAACAGCCTATTTAATAGCGCCCGATCCTTCGCCGGACGCAAATCGCATGATCGTCGAAATAGGAGGACGCAAACCGGGCTTTACACAGTTATTCCTATGCGTCAAAAAAGAAAAGCAGGTCCTGCCGGTCTCGTTCCTTCAAAGATTAGTCGGAGGGCGGGAAGACAGTTGCATCTTTGTTCCCGTCAACAGCTATGAGAAAAAGACCGCGGCCGGTCAGGGCATGGACCGGGACAGCCTGGTCGTGGACCAGTTCATAGACGAAGGCGTCGAAGCCAGGACCGCCTTTCCGCTCACAGCCCTGTGCGGCGACGGCGATCCCGCTAAGGCCATCGTACAAAGAACCTTCCGCCTCGGCACCGACAAATACGGGCGCGATATTTTAAGCAGGCTGCTGATAGGAGTCCGCGTGAGCCTCGCCGTGGGCCTTATCACCGTGCTCATATCCCTGAGCATCGGTGTGTTGCTGGGTGCGCTGGCCGGCTATTTCGGGGGGAAAACAGACAATATCATCATGTGGTTTATCAATGTGATCTGGAGCATCCCCACCTTGCTGCTGGTCTTCGCGATCACCCTAATGCTGGGTAAAGGGTTCTGGCAGGTATTCATCGCAATCGGTCTCACGATGTGGGTAAATGTCGCCAGGATCGTCCGGGGGCAGATATTGACCTTACGGGAAAAAGAATATGTGGAAGCGGCAAGAGCCCTGGGCTTTGGCGATATCCGGATCATCGTGCGCCATATCCTGCCCAATGCCATGGGACCCGTTTGGGTAGTCGCCGCCTCGAATTTTGCTTCGGCTATCGTAATCGAAGCGGGTCTCAGCTTTCTGGGGATCGGTGTGCAACCCCCTCAGCCAAGCTGGGGACTGATGATAAAAGAGAACTACAATTTCATTATTACACATAACCCGATGCTGGCCCTCGCGCCGGGCCTGGCGATCATGTTATTGGTACTTGCTTTCAACCTGCTTGGAAACGGATTGCGCGATGCGCTGGACGTGAGGGATTAGTCTAAAGACGGATATAAAGAACCGGAGAAGCTACTCTTTAAAGACCTGGACATTCCTGCTGAAACTTTCCTCCAGGGAGATCAGCGTCTCTGTACGTTCGATACCTTTTATCTTCTGCAATTCGTCATGCAGCACAAACCGGAGCTGGTTGATGTCTTTACAAACAATTTCTGCAAACATGCTATAGTTCCCCGTGGTATAATTAAGCCTTACAATCTCGGGAATCTTTAGCAGTTCCTTGGCAACGCTGTCATATAAAGAACTTTTTTCAAGGTAAATCCCGATGAAAGCGATTACATCGTATCCAAGTTGCTTTAGATCCACATGTAATTTAGTACCTTTAACAACCGATAACTCTTGTAATTTTTTTATACGTACGTGTATAGTACCCCCTGAAACAAATAGTTTTTTACCAAGCTCGGCATAGGATATTTCAGCATTTTCCATCATTTCATGAATAATCTGCAGATCCAATTTGTCGAGATTCAATTTTCCAGCCATCTTGAATAGTTATTTTTAATTTTCTCTACAATAGAATACAAATATTTAAATAAATTTTAAAATATAAAAATTTTTCTTCGAAAAAACACAATAATATCGCATATTTCTTTAATTTCACCGCGAATTAGTTCTTTACAGCATCAGGCTGCAAAATTGTGGGATGATGGAATCCTTGGCAGACATGCCCTCTTGTCTCGGGGGTGGGGATCACGGGATAAACACAGTGTAATGCCGTTCGTGTAGCTTGCTACCCGGGCGACTGGGGTTGACCACCACTACATTGCGCTGCTGCTAACCGCTCCGTGGAGGTTCGAGTCCTCCTCCTACAGCAATTTTTGAGAGGAAAGACTGTTATGACACAGCCTTTCCTCTCTTTCCTATTGTGGAGTGATGAAATTTGGCAGACATGCCCTCTTGTCTCGGGGGTGGGGATCACGGAATAAACATAGTGTAATGCCGTCCGGGTAGCTTGCTGCCAGGGCGACTGGGGTTGACCACCACTACATTGCGCTACGGCTAACTGCCCCGTGGAGGTTCGAATCCTCCCTCTACAGCCCGACCTTTGCCGCAAAGGTTCCTATGTCAGCCGCCCCTTGGTTCATCTCTGTAAGAGACTGGCCTCTTCCCATTCCTCAGACGGACGGCAGAGGCTTTTTTTATCCCTTCATTGTTCTTCCAAACCCCTAAAGAAAGAGGGAAAAAGGTATCCAATGCCGTTGATAGTCTTAACTTTTAAATCCTATTCTTTCGCGCTCTTCCCATTTTCTTTCTGAAGCCTTTTCGTCCAGCAGGTTTTCCATTGCTTCGTAAATATGGTTAAGCTGCGCATCATGTTCTCCTAATCTTTCTTTTATTTCTTTTAGCTGCTCTTTCAAATCGCTTTGTAGGAATATGATTCGCCTTATTTCGACGAAAGCCCTCATAATGGCAATATTCATGCTGATGGCTTTATCTGAATTCAATACACCACTTAACATGGCAACCCCTTGTTCCGTAAAAACATAAGGTAAATACCTTGTTCCGCCCCAGGAATTTGAGGTTTCATTTTGCAACCTCAAACTCCTGTCTAAACTTGAGGCTTCATTTTGCAACCTCAAGCTTTCGATTTCCTCTTTGGTGAGTTGAAACATAAAATCTCCCGGAAATCGCTTCAGATTTCGCTTAACCGCAAGATTAAGTGACTTAGTCTCAATCTCATACAAGGCTGCCAGATCCCTGTCCAGGATTACCCGTTCACCCCTTATTTCATATATCCGGTTTTGGATGCTTTTTATTATCTGCATATAAAACTAAATTATTTAGTACCAATTTAATTATATTCCTCATCAGGAAAAAAGAAATAGTACCCTTTTTTAAAAATAATCTCAGGCCAAATCTTTGCAGATCTTTCACAATCTGGTTCGAAAAAGACCCTGTCAGGTCAGCCCAATCCTTGCTGCAAAGGTTCTATCTCAGCGGCCCGCTGGTTCATCTCTGTCTTACACTGGCCTCTTCCCATTCCCTCAGACGGACGGCAGAGGCTTTTTTTATCCCTTCTTCTCATCGGTTCCCTTCATCGCTTCCTTTGTTTTATTTTTGCATCCTATGGGCCAAAAGAAATTAATCCGCTTCGAAGCAATCAAATCATTTCCCAATGTGCTGCAATACCCCGAAGGAATGCCTGGTAAGTGGGCCGCATTTTTCAAAAATGAGAATCCCCTCACCCTGGAACTGGCCTGCGGAAAGGGAGAATATACCGTCAGTCTCGCCAGGATGCATCCGGATCGAAACTTCATTGGCATAGACCTGAAAGGCAACCGTATCTATATAGGCGCAAAAAAATGCCTGGAAGACAAAATCGGGAACGCCGCCTTTCTTCGTTCACATATCGACAAGATCCTGAATTATTTCGCCCCGGGCGAAGTGAAAGAAATCTGGCTCACCTTCCCCGACCCCCAGCTACGCCTCTCCCGGATACGAAAACGACTGACACACCCGGAATTCCTGCGTCTATACGGGCAAATCCTCGTGCCCGGCGGCCGGATCCGCCTGAAGACCGACTCTCCGGCACTCTACTCCTTCACCAAATCGGTTATCGGACTCTATGGATTGGAATTGCTGGAAGACTCACAGGATGTTCAGACGGCTATCGACACCCCCGCAAGCGCAGGCCTCGAAAACCTCCCGGAAGAAGTCATCAGGGAACTGGCCATCAAAACCCACTACCAGGGCCTCGACATCGCAAAAAGCAACCGTATCTATTACTGCTGCTTCTCATTACCGGCGAATGCCCTTCCGCCAATCGACGATATCCTGCACGAACGATGCAAGCAACTTGAATTACAGACAACATAAACCGCAGTCACCGGGAACCGCAACTACAGAAAATGTGAACACCACAAAATGCGAACACCAATGAAATGCGAACACCATGAGAAGGAGACGACATAAAACAAAAACGACATGAAACCTGATTGGGTTGAAGGCGACGACTTCTACTATAACGAAGATGGATACCTGGTCCTGACCGAAAAATACCATTTCAAAAAAGGTTTTTGCTGCGGCAACGGCTGCAGGCATTGCCCTTATGACTATAAACAAGTCCCGGAACCCCGCCGCACCCTGCTCCTCCGGCAGAGAGTCATCGGGAAAAGAGACAAATATGGCTACCCAAAAAAATAAAAAGCCGTCAAAGAAAAAAACACCTGAAAAAAAACCAATCAGGACAAAGGCATCAAAAAAGAACGCCTCA
>JARLGZ010000244.1 GCA_031292515.1 Puia sp.
CAGTGAAGCGCCAAGGTTCCGAGCTCTGATTGCACCCTCGTTTCCAGACAACTTGATCAGTTGAATTGATTCTTCGTACTGGTTAAGTAATTCCGACGAACCGTCACAGGATCCATCGTCGACCACAATGATTTCCCGAGAACAAAGAGGCTGTACCAAAGCGGACTCAACCGCATCGCGAATAAAGTCACGCTGGTTGTAACAGGTGATCACTATGGTGAAAAGGGGCATCACGCCTCGGGCTTTCTTTTCATGGCGGGATAGATACTTATGTGAGATAAAACCTTGAGGGGACACCACATGAGCAAAAGCAGGGGCGATCGTCTGGGGCATGTACGATCAGCCAGAACAATCACTCAAAGGGTCACAGAAGGCGATGACGCGGACCCGGGGCAGACACTTTCTGAGCCAAGCCTACTGCTTTTCGTCCCATATTCCAGTCTCCACGAAAGTGCCGGCTCATTCGAGTTCGTTCGCCATTGAGTAGGTTCACATTCCCTTGCTTGTTTTCGAGCCTTCAATCGCCTCTATCGGGCCTCAACGGCATCTTTCTCACTTGGCTCGTTGCTGGTCCGTGCACTGGAATTAATGGGCTTTAGCCGTGCAGAGAAGCCGACAAAAGAGACTTTGTCATCCAGCGGTACCCCACACCTGGCGACTGGGCGTGCTGGATTTCCTTGAACAACAGTCATAGGAGATACAGAGCTCGTAACCACACTTCCTGCGGTGACGACAGCGCCTTCACCCACCACGACGCCGGGAAGAATGATAGCCCCTGGCCCTATAAAAGCATTCTGTTCAATTCGTACGCCGGTCGATTCCTTGAAATGAGCAATCACGGTGGCGCGCATGCTGATCGAAACGCCGTCTCCTATCGAAATCAATTCGGGACGCGCCGTCTCGAGGACCACGTCGTATCCAATCCAAGAGCCCTTTCCGATGCGCACTCCGCGCAAGCGATGGAGCAACACGCGAAACTCCGACCCCGGAGCGGACCTGGCGATGTGCTGCAATATACGGTTCTTCAAACCACGAACTATCCCTTTTTCTTCCAATCGCATGCGTATATTTCCTCGGGTCCGTATTTCGGTATGCAACGAAAGAGCCGTCCAGCTGGTGACTGGCCAATGAGCGGCGAATAAATTAACTTCTCACGCAGGCACTTTAGCTGCCGCAACGCAATAAGGCAACGAAGCATCGACCCTCTGAGGCACTAATCCAACCTGGGTGATTTGCGGCTGCTGTGTCTTCTGCGCCCAGATGTACTGGAGCCAGTTTTTATAGATTCGCACGGCAGTCGAATGCCAGGTATTCTTGATGTCCTTCGGGTCCAATATAGCGGCGACCTCAGTCAGTAGTCCTAGACTCGGCCGAGTCGAGGCAAGCTGCTGTATTCTTTGCAATGCAAGGGTAGTGTCATCGTCAAAATAGTCCTGCGGGATCGCGGGATATGCGTTGATCTCCTCTTTGAGAAACCGCGCAACATCTCTGCGATATTCAAGAAGCAAAGCATTTGAGTCATATTCCGGATGCCCCTGAAAAAAAACGAACAGGCTCTTGAAGTGCTTGATAAATGTATCAACGCCGGCATCTTCCGCCCTGGTAAGAACGCTGTACCCGCATTTCGTCAACGTGTCTTCTTGGATTCCGTTCCACCGCGAATGCGGAAGTTTGAATCGCGATGGAGTCCCTGCAATGAGTGGATGGTCTGACCGTTTTTCGAAATCGAAGATACCGGTGTACTTACGGTCGCTCCTGATTCGAGCGATGCCATCAAGATAGAGAATTGCAGCGTGAGCGGCAAGGCAGGACCACACAGTTGAATAGGTATTGTCCCGAGCCCAATCAAGGATACTCTTGAAGCTTGCCCAATACGGTTCGTCCTCCAGAATCTGAGCCCGAGGCTCTCTTCCGGTTACGATCAG
>JARLGZ010000245.1 GCA_031292515.1 Puia sp.
ATCACCTACCCGGTCGCGGCATTTGATCATGACGAAGGCAATGCGATTTCCGGGGGTTATGAGTATACAGGGACCGCTACTCCTTCTCTGAAGGGAAAATACCTATTCGGTGACATCCCCAATGGCAGGCTTTTCTATGTTGAAACGGCCGATCTGAAATTGGGAAGCCTGGCGCCCATCAAAGAGTGGAAACTGTCGTTTCACGGCAAGCCGGTAACACTCCGGGATCTTTGCGGGCCCGGCCGGGTAGACCTTCGCTTTGGCCGCGATAAAGACGGAGAACTTTATATATTGACCAAGGCAGACGGAAAAATCTACCGGCTGGTCAATCCATAACCACTTTCCATACCTTGATCAGTCCCATGCAGATCAGTCCCATCCTGATCTGGTCCGCCCGGATCCATTCCCCCTTGATCAGACCCGCCTGGATTGCGATGGTCTTGGTTTGGCTTCGAACTCATTCCCGGTAACTCAATCGTCATCCCTCATATTTTCGGTTCCTTCAAAGGCGCCCGCCGACCCGTTGTGAACGGTTTCCTCCTTTACCGGCTGGTGAGGATAGACGGCGAAGTCCTCATCGATCTGTTTGTCATTGCTAACAGACAGATCTTCCCGTGTTTGCACCGGCTCCTGTTTATTTTTCCCGGCTTGGCGACGTTTTGGACGCACTGAGATCTCATTGGAAGGTATCTTCTTTTTCATGGTGTTTTTTTACTTTTTTTGTTTATCAACAATATGTATTTCGGCCAGGTGCAACGTTCCGGAGACAGATGGGAAACAAATTCTCCAAAGTGTGGAATGATGGTCGACACGATCGGAAACTATATTACCAGTTGGTACGACGAACACTTTTAGAAGATTATTGCCTCTTTCCGGATCCCGAAGATGAGGAATTCTTTTTATCAGGCACCTTAGCGCCTTCAGCCCGCGCTTCGGAGAGACCGATCGCGACGGCTTGTTTCGGGTTGGTCACCTTTTTACCGTTGTGACCGCTTTTCAATTTGCCTTCTTTCATTTCATCCATAGCCCTCTTGACCTTGGATTGCGATTCTTTTGAATACTGTGCCATACGATATTTTTTTTGTGAATGGATAATCGGGAATCCCGATCGTAATAAAGCATTACTCAAGCAATTATGATACCACGGCCCTTAAAATCCCTCCCCCAACCCCTACCTTTGCGGGATGGATTATTTCAAAAAACTACTCGATCTCCTGAAAATCGAGCGGGATGAAGACCGGAAATCCTATCGGAAACAGACAGAGACTTCTTCCGTACCCGCGCGCAGGGCTGCCGGACTAAGCTGGTACCCGATCATTATAAAAGGATCCGAGATGAGCCGGGGAGATTACCTGACCGTGGAAATCGAGCGAACCTCCCACCTGGAAGTTCCCCACCAGTTTCGCTTCGGCGCCTCCGCGGCCATTTTCTCCAATCATGATCCGGTAAACGACCGCCTGGAAGGCACGATCACCTACCAGGGAGGAAGCCGCATGAAGATCACCTTGAGAACAGATGAATTGCCTGAGTGGTCGGGTGATGGGAAATTAGGCGTTGACCTGCTGTTCGATGACAACAGCTATGACGAAATGCAAAACGCGCTCCGGCAGGCTTCGGCCATCCTCGAAAAACAGAAACAAAAAACGGAACTGGTCCGCTTGATAGAGGTGCTGACGGGTCAGCGGTCGCCCACGTTTCAACCCGGCCTCGCGATCGAACAGCCCCCCTCTCTGAATGCTTCCCAACAGGCAGCATTTCATAAGATCTTATCGGCCAATGAACTGTCCATCGTACATGGACCTCCCGGCACCGGCAAAACAACCACGCTGGTCCAGGCCATAAAAGCAATGATCCGGCAGGATTCCCGGCAGATACTGGTCGTCGCGCCCAGCAACGCCGCCGTCGACCTCCTGAGTGAGCGGCTGTCTGATGAAGGACTGAATACCCTCCGCGTGGGAAATCCCGCGCGGGTATCCGAGAGACTCATGTCTCTGACGCTCGACGGCAAGATGGCCGAGCATCCCGCCACCAAAGAGATCCGGAGACTGAAGAAACAGGCAGGCGAGTTCAGGGACATGGCTCACAAATACAAACGGAATTTCGGCAAGGCGGAAAGGGATCAGCGCAAGGCCCTCTTCGACGAAGCCCGCAGCATCATGAAGTCGGTGGAACATACCGAGCAGTATATCATCGACGACCTCCTCGCCAAAGCGCAGGTGATTACCGCGACGCTGGTAGGCGCCAACCACTACACAATACGCCCTCTCAAATTTCGAACCGTGGTGATCGACGAAGCAGGACAGGCCCTCGAACCCGGATGCTGGATCCCCATCCTGAAAGCCGAAAAGCTAGTCCTCGCAGGCGACCATTTCCAGCTGCCGCCAACCGTGAAATCGGATGAAGCCGCCCGGAACGGCCTGGGCATCACCCTGCTGGAAAAATGTGTGAGCCTGTATCCGGAAGCTGTTGTATTGCTCGAAGAACAATACCGGATGAACGAATTGATCATGGGATATTCCGCCGCCCGCTTCTATGAAGACCGGCTACGGGCGCACAGATCTGTAGCACATCATGTGCTTTTTCCCGGAGACCTCCCGCTCGAATTTATAGATACGGCCGGATGCGGCTTTGAAGAGAAACAGGAAGAAGGCGGAAGCACCAGCAACCCCGAAGAAGCCGCATTTCTCTTCAAACACCTGGCGCAGCTCGTAACCGATCTGAAAGACCGGTATGCCGCGGATGATTTCCCAACGATAGGCATCATCTCTCCTTACCGTCAGCAGGTGTTCCTGCTGAAAGAGCTATTGCTCAACAGCCCGCCCTCCGCGCCTTACAGGGACAAGATAGCGGCCAATACCATCGACAGCTTCCAGGGCCAGGAACGTGATATCATCTATATCAGCATGACCCGCAGCAATACGGAGGAACGGATCGGATTCCTGTCGGATATCCGCCGGATGAACGTAGCCATGACCAGGGCCCGGAAGAAACTGGTGGTCATCGGCGACAGCGCTACCCTCTCCGGCCTTCCCTTCTACGCGGACTTTATACAGTACGCAGAGCAAAAAAACGCCTATCGAAGCGCCTGGGAATTTATGGATGCGGGCTGACAAGGGGAAATCGCTGCCCCAATCCACGTAATCGGCGGGCTCTCCCAACACATTGACCCGGACCTTCCAACGAATGGATGGGTCTTTCGAATCCAATAACCGGGATATGACCTGTTCGATGCGGGACATGCCCCAAAAAATACGACAAAAAAAGAAAATCGTCAGGATTTCCCCGTTTCGAAATACGGTATCTCATCGTGGGATTCCTTCTCTTTCTGCTGCCAGTAGGCCAGGGTCACGACATGATCGCCACCGGGTGCGCGCAACAACCTGCCAAATACCGCATTGATAGGGTTAAACGTGGTATCGGTCACCCCAATGGTGTAAGTAGTTAGTAGTGAAACCGACGAAGAAGGTTCATCGAGGCGATTGGAAGAGACAGTATGATGGAGATTGTAGTCAGCAATGAGTGGGTCGCCGTCGGTTCTAAGTGGCGTTGTAGTGGTGGATTCGGTCGTAGATGACGAGGCTGCCGCGACCGGCGCCGCATTCCCGGTGGAGGCAACGGGGGCAGGTGAAGACGCGCCGGGTATGGGCGCCTGCGCAACAGCCGGAGCCGGAACAGCCGGAGCGGGGCCCACCGGACCAGCAGCCGCTTTCGGAGGGGGACTGGGGACTCTTACAACCGTATATCCGTTATAAGCCAACAGCACCTGCAGGAAAGCCGCCCGCTGTTCCGGCACATTCTTTTCGACGATGGCACATTTGACACCATCCAGTTCTTCGAATAAATGATTTTGATTGATTGCCATGTTGATGATACCGTTATGATGATCCTCTGATACGATCGCCTTTTAAAACTATCGCGCTATCAGCGAATGCATGTATTGATATGCCCCGCTGGCCAAACCGGTCACCAGGATCCCACCGACACAAACGGTCAGTGCTATCTTCGCCGGCATGCCCGTCCGCATCTTTTCCACCGGTTCCCTGCTTTCATCCATGAACATCGCCTTGACGATCCGCAGGTAATAGTATAAAGAGATGACCATATTTAATGCCGCCAGGGCAATGAGCCAGTAATGAGCCTTCCCGGCGCCCGCCAGCAGTAAAAAGAATTTACCAAAGAAGCCGGCCGTCGGAGGAATTCCTGCCAGGGAGAACAAAGAGATCGCCAGCACCCAGCTTAGGGCCGGATGGCTCTTATAAAAACCCTTGTAATCGTCTATGCGTTCCCTTCCGGCCCGGGCGCTCATCAACGCCACAACCCCAAAAGCGCCGAGGTTGGAGAAAATATAGATCAGCAGGAAATAAATCACGGCACTCCTGCCTTCCGCTGATTGCCCGCCGATGCCGATCAGGATGAACCCCATCTGTGAGATCGAGGAAAACGCGAGAAACCTTTTCATATTCTGCTGCCGGAGAGCAAACAGGTTCCCCACGATGATCGTGAGGATCGAAAGAAGGAAGAGGATAGGAACCCAGGTGTCTCCAGGCGATTTAAAAACCGTATACAAAACGGGCGTCAGTACAAACAGGATAGCCGCCTTCGAGACAACCGAAAGATAGGATGTGACAGCCACCGGGGCGCCTTCGTATACATCTGCCGTCCACAGGTGAAAAGGCACGACGGATATCTTAAAGGCAAAGCCGGTCAGCACCAGGATCATCGAAAATAGTTGCAAGGGATCTCCGTCCAGCCGCTGGGGCAATATCGCAAATTCGATGGTACCCGTCGTACCATACAGCATGGAAATACCGAACAAAAGCAATCCGGAGGAAAAGGCGGAAGACAGGATAAACTTGATGGCCGCTTCGGAAGACGGCTTCTTGTCCAGGTCAAAGTTGACGAGGGCGGCGAGCGGAATCGTTGAGAGCTCCAATCCCACGAAGAACAGGAGCAGGTTTCCGGCAGAGATCATAAAGAACATCCCCAGCAAGGTCGAAAGCAGCAATATATAAAATTCGACGACATGTTTGTGTTGCCTCAGCCAGTCATAGGCCTGCAGCGAAATAATCAGGGTACCCAGGCTGAGCATATTCTTCTCCAATATCCGCAGAGGGTCGGTTTGAAAACTGTTGCCAAACAAGTTCCCCGGCCGGATACAAAAGAAACCGGCGGCCAGGTTGAACAACAATAAACCGTTGATAAGCCGCAACAGGGTCTCATTACTTCTCTGCTTATTCCCGATCTTCAGGAATAATAGCACAATGATGAGCAGCCCGACCAGCAATTCCCCCTTCATCAACGCAAAGAAATCTTTCGGCATAAAGTCCTGTATTACTTCCTATAAAATCTATCGTCTCTTTTGCATAATCTATCCTCTCTTTTGAACCCTCTCATAGTCCTCCAATCCTGCTTGTCACCTCTTGCTTGTCTCCTCCTGCCTGTCTCCCGAACCGGTCGGGCCAGCTCCAGGCGATCCAATCAACTCCGAACTGACGAAACCGAATCCCAACCGGTCAAACCCAATACCAACCGGATCAAACCGGCTTTAAACCGTTCAGGCCGGATCCAAACCGACCAGCCTATACTATGGTCAGTGTGCTGCGCCGACCACTCTAAGCATGATCGACTCCCCTGCCGGCGCAATCAGACCGTTCAGCCAGAAAGGCGCCACGCCGATGACCACGATCCCGATAACCAGGATGGCAATAGCCAGTCTTTCGTTCCAGGCAGCGTCCTTCAGCGCGCCGGCTTGATCCCTGACCGCAGACCCGCCCCCCCCCATGATCGTCTGCCCGACAGCCCTCAGGATGTATACCGCAGTTACGACGATAGAACCGCAAGCCGCAATGGTCGCCCAACGATAAAACGCATCCACGCGCTGCCAGGAACCCATAAAGACCGTTAACTCGGCGACAAAACCGCTGAGCCCGGGTAAGCCCAGCGAACAGAGACCCGCCAGCACAAAAGCCGTGGACAGAAAGGGCATCATCTTCAGCAGGCCTCCCAACTTCGCTACAGCCCGTGTATGCGTCCGGTCATAGATCATGCCGATACAGGCGAAGAAGAGGGCCGTCATCAGGCCATGCGATACCATTTGCAGGACAGCACCATTGATCGACGTTTGCGTCAGCATGCCGATACCGAGCAGTACGAAGCCGCAATGGCTGACGGAAGAATACGCGTTGATATACTTCAGGTCTGTCTGCATCATCGTAGCAAAGGCGCCGTATAAAATGGCGATGGCAGAGAGCAGTACGATGACACCCGAGTAATAGTGCGCCGCGGCAGGCAGCAGGTAGGTAGCGACCCGCAGACACCCGTAGCCGCCCAGTTTCATCGAAATCCCGGCGAGAAACATCGAAGCCGCCGTCGGCGCAGAAGAATGCCCGTCCGGAACCCAGGTATGAAAGGGGAATAACGCGGCGAATACGCCAAATCCTATAAAAATAAAGGGGAAGATCCATTTCTGCGTTTCAACGGGAATGTTCATCCGCGCAATCTGCAATAAGTCGAAACTATGCATACCGCGGCCGGCGCCCGCCTGAAAATAGATGCCCGCCAATCCCACGAACACCAGCGCCGAACCACCCATCAGCATCAACACCAGCTTTGTAGCCGCATATTCTTTTGAGGTCGCCGTACTGCTGCCCCAGATGCCGATCAGCAGGAATTTCGGGATCACCGCCATCTCCAGGAAGAAGAACATCGTAAACAGATCCAGCGAAACGAAAAATCCGTAAGCACCTGCACTCAGAAGCAGAAGCAGGAAAAAGAACTCCTTGCTCAGCATCTTCAGATTCCAGGATACCAATACTCCGGCAAATACGATCAGCGAAGTAAGCAGGAGCATGGCCACCGAAATGCCGTCTACCCCTGTATGATAGTGGATCCCGAGAGGAGCATACCACACGGGATCGTTCTGAAAGAGCATCTCCGCGGTATTTCCCGAAGCCCGCTCCTTCCAATACAAACACAACAGGACAACACAAGCGCCAACCTGCAGGAAGCTACCCGCCGCGGCAACGAGCCTAACCGGCTTATCTCCCTTGCAGACGAGAAGGGCTAGCGAAGTGAGAAAAGGCAGCAGGATAAGCAGGCTTAGATTCATGTATGCAGATGATTAAAATAGTACACAAACAGGAGGACCAACCCAAATGCCCCCGCAAAGAAATACAGCATATACTGCTGAAGACGCCCCGACTGTATCCCCCGGATCAGCCACGCAACCTTCGCGACAATGAGCGCCAGCCCGTTCATCAATCCATCGATGATATGTTTATCCACCCATGCCGCCGGCCTTCCGACGAGGGGAAAGACGATTTTTTTGGTGATAAAAATATAGGCTTCGTCGATATAGAATTTCTGATACACGACCTGGTATAACCTGCCCAAACCAATTTTCAACTTCTCCGCACGATCGTTTCCCCGCCGGTAAAGCCACCCCGCCAGCAGGATTGCCCCCAACGCCAGGGATACCGGCAGGATGGAGAACGACAAAGGAGTATGACTATCATGGGGCCGTTCATCCGGAACGATAAAACGCGAAAAAGGCACCAGACCGGCCAGCAAGGCCCCCGCGCTCAAAACGACCAGCGAGAATTTCATGCCGGGTGACCCTTCCAATCCCCCTTCAGGGGAACTCAACGCCTCTCCCGCACTATGAGATCCGTCATTTCGATCGGGTATACGGCTCTCATGCCAGAATATCGAAAAATATAAACGAAACATATAAAAAGCCGTGATCGCCGAAACGACCAGGCCGATGCCATACACCAAAGCATTCGAACGCCAGGCGGCCAACAGGATCTCCTCCTTGCTGAAGAAGCCGGAGAAGGGAGGAATGCCTGCAATGGCCAGACAGCCTATCAGAAAGGCTATATGCGTGAACGGCATCCTCTTCCTCAGACCACCCATCTCTTTCAGCTCATTGCTATGTACCACATGAATGATCGAGCCTGCACAAAGAAAGAGCAGCGACTTAAAAAAAGCATGGGTGAACAGGTGGAAAAGAGAAGCCGTATAGCCGAGCCCAGCTTCCCCGCCCTGTCGGGCGACGCCCAAGGCAAACATCATATAGCCGATCTGTGACATGGTGGAGAAAGCAAGGACCTTCTTGATATCCGTCTGCGTACAGGCCACGATGGCCGCAAAAGCCGCGGACAACGCACCGACCCAGGTAACGATCTGCAATACCGGCGGGTCCATGGAAAAGACAGGGAACAACCTCGCCACCAGGTAGACACCGGCCACGACCATCGTCGCCGCATGAATCAGGGCGGACACGGGCGTCGGACCTTCCATGGCATCGGGTAACCAGATATGCAGCGGGAACATCGCGGACTTCCCGGCCCCCCCGATAAATACCAGGCCCAGGGCCCAGCCCAGCAGCGAGATACCCAGGAAAGAAGCGGCGGTGATACCCGCAAATTGCGGAGAGCCGGCATCGGTGAGCCGGGCTATCAGCGTATTGAAATCCAGGGTACCCGCCTGGAAAGCCAGGATCAGGATGCCGATCAGGAAACCCAAATCCGCAAACCTCGTCACGATAAAGGCTTTCTTGGCCGCCGAGACCGCGGCGGGCCGGTCATAATAGAACCCGATCAATAAATAAGAGGAAAGCCCCACCAACTCCCAGAAGATATAAGTCTCCAATATATTCGAAGCGGCAACAAGACCAAGCATGGAAAAAGTAAAGAGAGAGAGAAACGCATAATAGGTGGTGAACCTTTCCTCCCCCTTCATATACCCGAGACTAAAAATATGCACCATCAACGAGACAAAAGTTACGACGACCAGCATCATCACCGAGATCGGATCCAGCAGGATGCCCATGTCAACGGACAGACCCGGGGAAAAAATAAGCCAATTATACCTAACGGGAACGATCTGCCGGTAAACACCGTCCACCAGCCCGTCGACAAAGAAATACCTCCACGCCGCATACAAAGCCAGCGTGCAGGAGACCAGCATCAGCACCGACGCAATCAGACCCGCACTCTTACGAAGACGGTTTCGGCCTGCCAATCCGAGCAATAGGAACGCGGCCAGCGGCAGCAGGGGAATCAATAATATATAGTCGGCATAGTGCAAGTTGTCCTATAAAATTTAAAGGTTCCTATCAAAAATAAAGTATCTCATCAAATCAAAGTATCTCATCAAATCAAAGTATCACTTCAAATCAAAGTATACTCTCAAAATTTCATATTCGTGGCATCCTCCACATCGATGGACCGATGATTTCTATAAAGATTTATGATGATGGCTATGGCGACAGCCGCCTCCGCGGCGGCAATCGTAATAATAAACACGACAAAGAAGAATCCGTCTAACCGGTCCGGGTAGAGATATTTGTTAAAAGCGACAAAGTTGATGTTCACACTATTCAGGATCAGTTCGACAGCCATCAGCATACAGACCAGGTTGCGACGGCTAAAAAGGCCATAGATCCCGATAAAAAACAAGGCCGTGCTCACGAACAGGATATGTGACAAGGGTACCTGGTTCATGCATCGGATTTTTTAGTGGTTTTCATGGCGATCACGATACAACCGATCATCGCGGACAATAGCAAAACACTGGCGAGTTCGAAGGGAAGGGCATATCCCTGGCCATCGGTGGCCAGCATCTGAGACCCGATTCGCCCGACACCCGGATCGAATTTCCTGCCACCGGCATGAAAACCGTATCGATAGATAAGAAGCCAGGTCAACACAAACCCGAAAGCCACAGCCAGCAAAGAGAAGATATTCCGGGCAAGCGGAGGTCCTTGCATTTCCCGACCCGATTGCTCGGTCAAAAAAATGGAAAAGATGATCAACACCACGATCCCCCCGACATAGACGGCGATCTGTACCGCCGCCAGGAAATCGAGCTCCATCCAGAAATACAGGCCCGCAATGCCCATCAGCGAAAAGAGAAGCCAGATGGCGGACCGGAAGATCTTCCGCGAGGTCACGGACAGGATCCCCGCGCTCAGGACAAAGACGGATAGCATATAGAATATGACGGCGTTGGCACTCATCATTCGACGCCCTCCCTGATTTTAGAGCCGGGCCGGTTCAGCTTCTTGGTGAGTTGGCTCCGGTCATAGACGCTATGCTCGAATGTCTGGGCCATTTTGATGGCATCCGTAGGGCACGCTTCCACGCAGAGGTTGCACATCGTGCAGAGCTCCAGGTGATAGACAAACGTGTCCAGGGCTTTTTTCTTCTTGCCTTCGGGCGTCACATCGAATTTTGTGATGATCTTGATAGTCGCGTTGGGACAGGCCAGCTCGCAGGCGGTACAACCGGTGCAGGCATGTTCGTTGTTTTCATCATGGAGCATCACCACCTCTCCCCGGAAGCGTTCGGGCAGGTTCAGCTGCTCCCTGTTGTCTGGATATTGCTGGGTAATGATCTCCTTGTGGTGCGTGAAATAGAAGCCCGTCAGCCGCATCCCTTTGAGCAGGGATCCGACCGCGTTAAAAATGTCCGATATGTATTTCTTTAAAAACATGCGGTTAAAAACAACATTATCAAAATGACCCTTCTTTGTGCCCGATCAGAAATACCACCCCTTTATAGCCACAAAAGTCGTTAGCAACAGATTCGCCATACTGATAGGCAACAGGTATTTCCATTCGAGGTTCAGCAACTGGTCGATCCGTAAACGGGGAAAAGTCCAGCGGAACCACATGATGACAAAGATCAGCGCGAATGTCTTACCGGTAAACCATATGGACGAAGGGATAAAATCCATGATATGATTAAACGATTCCCAATGGCCGATATGAAAGGGCATCCAACCACCAAAAAAGAGGGCGGCGCCGATGGCGCACACAATAAAAATATTTACGTATTCGGCCAGAAAGAAGAGCGCGAACTTCATACCGGAATACTCGGTGTGGAAGCCCGCCGTAAGCTCCGACTCGGCCTCCGCCATGTCGAAAGGCGCCCGGTTAGTCTCCGCCGTGACCGCAATCAGGAAGATCACGAATGCGATGATGGCGGGAATATGCCCTTTAAAGATCCACCAGCCGTCCTGTTGCGCCTGGATGATATCGGAGATCCGCAGGCTGCCGGTGAGGATCACGATGGTCAGGACAGACAACCCGGCCGACAGCTCATAACTCACGATCTGGGCTCCGCTGCGCATGGCGCCGAGCAAAGAATATTTATTGTTGCTGGCCCAGCCGGCCATCAAAATACCGATGACCGAAACGGAAGAGATGGCGGAGACATAGAGAATGCCGATCGGCAGATCCCACACCTGGAAACCTTTTGCAAAGGCCACGGGCGCCAGGGCCAGCATCGAAGCCGAGAGCACTACGAAGGGCGCCAGGTTGAATAAGAAGTGATCGGCGCCGTCGGGTGTGAGGCCTTCTTTTACCACTAGCTTCAGGGTGTCTGCCAGGGTCTGGAACATCCCTCCCGGACCTACCCGATTGGGGCCGATCCGTACCTGCATATAGGCGGACACCTTGCGTTCCATCATGATCAGCACCAGCCCAAGCATGGCAAACAGGGTGATCACGCAAAGTCCCACCATGACAAACTCCGACAACATCGCGAGTGTCGGGTTCAGCGCATGGTTTAACCAGTTGTGAATCGAATCCGTTATTCCTTCCAGGCTAAGCATCGTGGTGAGTTGTTTACTAATTTAATTCATATTGCGCATTCTTTGTTCATCTTTTAGAAATCACCATCCGGTATCCGATCCGGGTCTTCATCCCCGCAATATCCGGCCCCGTTCAGCCCCTCCTCAGCGATCTATATCCGGTATCACCAGGTCGAGGCTTCCCATGATCGCGACCAGGTCGCCGATCTTATATCCCCTGGCCATATGATTAAGCGCCGAAAGGTTGGAAAAACCGGGCGACCGGAACTTGATCCGGTAAGGCGTCATCCCCCCTTCGCTGATGATATAGACGCCGAATTCCCCGCGCGCCGTCTCGATCTTCGTATAGAATTCGCCTTTAGGAAGTTTCAGGACCGCCTTGGTCTTGGCCTGAAAATCTCCTTCCGGGATATTGTCTATCAGCTGTTCTATGATCGAAAGCGACTGGCGCATTTCCTTCATGCGGACCATATACCGGGCAAAACAGTCGCCGCCGGTTTCTATGATCTCGTCGAACCGCAACCCCGCATACACCTCATAAGGGAAAAGCTTCCGGACATCGCATCGCACGCCGCTGCCCCTGGCCGTGGGACCCGTACAGCCATAGGAGATCGCATCCTCTTTGGAAAGGGTGCCGACACCCTTCATCCGGTTTTGAAAAATGACGTTGTCGGTCACGAGTTCGTCGTATTCGTCGATCTTGGATTTGAAATGCGTGATAAATTCCTTTACACCAGGTTGAAAGTTCGGATGCAGGTCGATCATCACTCCACCGGGGACCATATAGTTCATGGTCAGGCGGGCTCCGCAGGTCTCCTCCATGATCGAGTTGATCATCTCCCGTTCGCGGAAAGCATGAAAAAAAGGCGTCAAAGCGCCTACATCCATCGCGAGCGCTCCCCACCAGAGCTGGTGAGAAGCCAGTCTCGTCAGCTCATCCATCAGCACACGGATCACCTTTGCGCGGGGAGGCACCTCTATCTGCAGTCCCTTCTCGACACACATCGCACAGCCGTGATTGTTTATATGCGAAGAGAGATAATCCATCCGGCTGGTAACGTAGATAAATTGCCGGTAGCTGAGACTTTCACACATTTTCTCGATGGACCGGTGAATATAGCCAAGATGAGGTTCCACGTTTCTGATCGTCTCGCCGTCGAGGGTGATGACGAGATGCAGTACGCCGTGAGTAGACGGGTGCTGGGGACCGACATTGATGATCAGCTCACCCTGTTCCGTGGTTCCTATTTCTTCGACGTTTTTCATCCCATTAAAAAATATTCATTCATTGATCAGAGCTTTATCATATTGACGGGGTCTTCATAGTCCTTTCGCAAGGGGTATCCCACCCATTCGTCCGTCAGAAACAGCCTCCTCAGATCAGGATGATGGAGAAAGTTGACTCCAAACAGATCATAGGCTTCCCGTTCGTGAAATTCCGCGGTTCGCCAGATACGCGATACCGTTTCGATTGCCGGCTGGTTGTGATCGAGTTTCGACTTGACCACCAGCTCGTGCCCGTGAAGGGTGGAGCGAAAATGGTAGACCATCGTGAAATGGGTCTTCCAGTCGATGCAAGTGAGACAGAAAAGGAAATCAAAATCGAGACCCGGGGTAAAACGCAGCAATTTTGCCGCCTCCGGCCAGGAAGCCGGTTCCACCAGGAGGGTCGTCCACTCAGGCCCTTCTTCCCATTGGGCCAAAGGGAGCCATTCGCCGATTTTCACTTTCAGGCCTTCGCCTTTTGCATTCATTTCTTCGTCTGCCATCAGGGTCAGGATTTCTGTGTTTTTATTTGCTCCCGGGTGGCGCCGCTCCGGATCTTCTGTTGCAAGGCGATCAATGCATGGATCAGCGCCTCGGGCCGCGGCGGACAGCCGGCAATATATACGTCCACGGGGATCACATGATCCGCCCCTTTCACGACAGAATAAGTGTTATAGAAAAAAGGGCCGCCACTGGTGGCGCAGGCGCCCATGGCCACGACATATTTCGGATCGGCCATCTGGTCATACAGCCGTTTCAAAACAGGGGCCATCTTGTTGACGATGGTTCCGGCAATGATGATCACATCCGCTTGCCGGGGCGTAGCCCGCGCCACCTCGAACCCGAAACGTGACCAATCATATTTTGCTCCGGCCGTCGACATCATCTCGATCGCGCAGCAACTGGTCCCGAATACCAGGGGCCAGAGGGAATTGGAACGCGCCCAGTTGATAACCTCATCAATGGTGCTGACTACGATGCCTCCTCCCGGCGTGGGATGCACCTGCCCGGGGAATTCCCTTCCTTTTTGTATGGTCGGATTAACTTCCATGTGTTTATAATCTACATCAGATCCATTTAAGCGCACCTTTTCTGTGCGCGTAAAGGAAACCCATAAAAAGAATGAAAAGAAAGACCAGGATCTCGCCAAAAGCCATCCAGCCGCTCTTTTTTGCTACTACAGCCCAGGGGTACAGAAAGATTAACTCTACGTCGAAGATCAGGAAGATGAGCGCAAACAAATAATATCCCACGTTGAACTGGTTCCAGCCGATGCCTTTGGCGAGAATTCCGCATTCGTAGGCTTGCCCTTTTTGCGGGTTCTTCGTTCCCTTTATAAACAGCTTCCCCACCAGGATGCCGCCGGCGGCAAAGACCACCGCCGACACAATCAGCACGAGTAAAGAAGCACTTCCCATCGGCCTATTTGTTTGTACTACTAATGTAACAAGTAAAAATCAATGCCGTCACTTTTTTTCAAAAACCAGGCAGGAGTCCTATTAAAAATAGGCCAGGAGAAAAACGCCGACCCGTATATCATTGATCTTCAAATATATAGTGCACATGTTTTACTTTAAGTCAGATTTACTCGAGCGTGCTTTTCCAAAGGCCAATGCACCTGGGACAATACAGCTATTAGCGGCCCTTTGATTGCTGAACTTTCATAGGGACCATGCATTCCCAGTATATTTTTTAAGAAATTTTCTCCCGATTTTTCCCGGAAATTTGCATAGCCATGGCCCATTCAAGGGCTGGCCACAAAAAATAGCTAGCTGCATGATATTCAAGTCTATTCTTCCCGGCCTACTATTCTCTCTGGCTTCAGCCGTGCTGCTGCATGATGAAGCTTATTGCCAGTCAGACTCCCTGACTGCAAAACAGGAAGCCGTCAGCGAAACTCCGGGCCGTCCGGATTTATACCATATCAAAAAGAACGTCGACTATCCCGTGACCGTCGCGGCGGCGGCCTGGACCCTCTATGGTCTTTCCCAGGTATCAAAGAAGGGCGCTTCCGACGTGACAAAGGTGCTGAACCTGAAGCGCAGCGGGGTCCCCTGGTTCGACCGCTGGGGCATAAAGACTTATTCAAAGAGCGCCGACAAGGCAAGCTATATACCCTTCTATGTGGCGATGCCTCTGCCGGTCCTGGCGTTCGCCCTCGACAAAAGAACAAGAAAAGACTATGGGAAACTGGTCTTCCTGTACGCGGAGGCGATGACAATGACAGGCGTACTGTATTCTTCGGCGACCCACTATGTCGACCGATATCGCCCCCTGGTCTATAGCGCGGAGAGCCCAATGAACACCCGTCTCTCGGGCAATTCAAGGAACGCTTTTTTTGCGGGGCATGTGGCGTTGGTCGGAACCTCTTTTTTCCTGGTGGCAAAAGTATTTGCGGACTACCATCCCGAATCGAAATACAAATGGGCCTTCTATAGCGGGGCCGCCGCGGTTACCCTGCTCACGGGTTACCTGAGACACGAGGCGGGCGAACACTTCCCTTCGGATATCCTGCTCGGCACTGCGGTCGGAACCGCGTCGGGTTTACTAATACCCAGCCTCCATAAAATCCGGCTGATCCATAACCCCCACCTCAGCATTCTGCCATTCAACGCGGCGCCCTTAAACGGAAGCGCTGCAAACGCGCTCGCCTCGGGCAAGGGCTTGAAAACAGCAGGCGGATTCGGTATGACAAAAGGCTTCAGCACGATCTACCGGTTCTGACAGCAAGTTTCAAACCTCCTCGCCGGAGCGAATGAACAGGCATCCGACTCCTTATGCTCGCTTAACTCCGGGGTAGCATCACTTAGTGATCTGCCAGGATTACCGCCGCCTGTCCTTTCTTTTTCCGCCTGGCCAGGAAGAGCAGTGGGACGGCGGCCAGGAAGACAAGACCAATGAGCAGGTAGGCGTCCCCAAAACTCAGGAGACTGGACTGCCGGACGACATTACTATCTACCAGCGCCAGGGCCCTTCGGTGCGCATCGAATTCGTTCGAGCCCTTGCCAATAAAATAGCTCGTATATCGATCCAGTCTTTCTGTCAACAGCGGATTGCCGGCGGTGATATTGGTGATCAGATCCGTCCGGTGATTGGCATTGCGGTTCGTCAGGTAAGTGTTAACCGTGGCTAACCCAAACGACCCTCCCAGTTGCCGCATCATATTGTTCAGGGCGGCGCCCTGCGGGATGTCCCGGGGCTCCAGACCCGAAACCGCCAAGGCTGTCAACGGCACCGTCACGACCGCAAGGCCCAGTCCCCTCCAGATGAGAGAGATCGTGATATCCCGTGCCCCCGCATCCAGGTCGAGCCTGGACATCTGCCAGCTGAAGAGCATGAACAGGAACATGCCCGAGCTGATGATGAATACGGGCGAGATTCCCCTTTGCAGCAACCTCGCCGAGATCACCAATCCTCCGATGGCCAGGATCGCTCCGGGCAAAAGGAGCAACCCCGTCTGCGTCGGTGTAAAATTCAAAAGCCGTTGCGAAAACACGGGCGTCAGGAACACCGACGTAAAGATGCCGATCCCGGAAACAAATGTCAGTACCGCCGCAATACTCAGGTTTTTACTTTTCAGCACCCGAAGATTGACGACCGGGTTCTTAATCTTCAGTTCCCACCAGATGAATACCCCGAGACCCACAGTCGCAGTCACCGTAAGAAATTTTATATAATTCGCCTCGAACCAGTCGTCAACCTCTCCCCTCTCCAACACCGTCTGTAAAGAGCCGATGCCGACCGCGAGCAGGAAGATCCCGAGCCAGTCTACTTTCGGCGCCTGCTGTTTGACCGGAGGCTCAGCCAATAAGACAAAACACAGGCAGGCCACCGCAATCCCGATGGGCACATTGATAAAAAATATCCAGGGCCAGGAATAATACTCGGTGATATACCCTCCCAGCGTCGGCCCGATCGTCGGGCCGATAAAGACACCGATCCCGAACAAAGCGCTTGCAACGCTCTGCTTCTCTTTGGGGAACAGTTCGAAGACGATGGCCTGTGATACCGATAACAGGGCGCCTCCACCCATGCCTTGCAGAAACCGGAAAGCCACCAGCATCCAGATATTCGTGGCCTGGCCACACATAAAAGAAAAAAAGGTAAACGCGATAATCGACCCGACATAATATCTCCGTCTCCCCAGTTTCAGGGCCAGGAAACTGGTGATGGGTATAATGATAACATTGGCAATGGCATAGGATGTAATGACCCAGGAAGTATCTTCCAGGGTGGCGCCCAGGTTACCGCTCATATGCGACAAGGCAACATTGACGATGGAGATGTCGATCAACTCCATGATAGCTGCCGTGATCACTGTCAATAGCAGCAAGTTCCTTTTCATTGATGCACTCATATTATTTTATACCGATCGGTATATTTTATGTGAAAGAATTTTTTGCAGAAAGATCGCTGTCTTCCCGGCCCTCGCCGTTATTTTCAGGATAATTCCTGGCCTGCTATCCCAGGCTTATTTAATGATCAGACAAGTGCTCAATGCATGGGCATAAAGAACGCCCTTTTCATCCGTGAGCTGCGCCTCCGTCAGCGCCGTCCTGCCGCCCTGGTGGATGATTTTGCCAAGCGCCGTCAGCCGGCCGGAAGCGATTGTGACCGTCTTCAGAAAATTGACTTTCAATTCCAGCGTGGTATAGCCGACGCCCTCCGGCAGCAAAGTATGGAGCGCACAACCCATTGCCGTGTCGAGAATGGCCGAAATCACTCCGCCATGTACAGAACCGATGGAATTATAATGCCATTCCTGCGGTTGGAAGGAGAACAAGGCCTTCCCGGCTTCCAGGGTCTCCGGCTTAAATTCGAGGGATTTCAGCAAAGGAGGATAGGCGATTTCTCCCCTGCCGATCGCTTGCAGATAATCCAGACCCGCCATCTGCTTTGCCTTCACAGCCGCCGCGGCCGGATCTTCCCAGTGGATGGTACGGCTTCTTTCAGTGACGCTGCTTTTTCCGGTGGCGTGGCTTTTTCCGGTCTTTTCGATATTTTCCATGTTGTCCTGCATTTTAGAGAAGTATGGTTTGGCGATTGGCCAGCCGGTTTGTGCCGCTCCCGCCTATATTTCGATTTTTTTCGACCGGCTCAATATATATACCGATCGGTATATACTCTGGCAAAAAAAGTTGCTCACCTTTATAATCCATCGATCAAATCCCCGACCGATCGCATGATCGCAGTCCGGTAATTGAGCTTGCCCGTCAGCTTCGTTATCATGATCCCGCCCTCTATCATCGCGATCATAGTCAGCGCCACCTGTTCCGGATCATTGTCCCGCCGGAACTCTCCGTTCTCCATACCCGACTGGATCAGGCGCATGATCCGGTTCTTCCAGGAGAGGATCGCATCACTGGCCTTCTTCTTCAACAGGGAGTGTGTGTCATCGGCTTCTATGGCCGTATTGAGGATCGGGCAGCCACCAACCGGGAAAGGTAATTTCAGAAAATCATTATACACGCGCGCATACACCATCAGCTTCTCTTTCGCAGAATGAAGCCCGCTCATCTCGGCACTAAAAATATTGCTGACTTTTTGTAGATTATAATCGAAAGCGGCAAGCGCCACCTCATCCTTGCTGGCAAAATTCCCGTAAATGCTCCCCTTCGTCAACCCAGTGGCGCCGGTCATGTCCGTCAGGGAAGTTCCGGCATAACCCTTCATGTTGAAGACGGGCGCCGTCTTTTCGATGATAAAGGCCCTTGTCTGATCGGCTTTTGACATGATCGATCTTGTTATTGGGGCAAAAATATACCATTCGGTATTATTTTCAAAATCTTTTTGTCAGTTCTGCAGGAACGATAAGCCCACGCAATCGCCGGACAGGCAGAAAAAGTATGCAAACCGGTCATCAACCTGTAACTTTGAAGTGCAAAACGGCACTCAAAAAACACCTCTGATAAAGATCGGAAACATACAACTCCCTGATTTCCCATTACTCCTGGCGCCCATGGAAGACGTCAGCAACCCGCCCTTCCGGGTCGTCTGTAAAGACAATGGGGCCGACCTGCTGTATACCGAATTCATCTCCAGTGAAGGCCTCATCAAAGAAGGGGCAAAGTGTCGTAAAAAACTGGAACTCTTTGAGGAAGAGCGACCGGTCGGCATACAGATTTTTGGAGGCGACGAAAGAAAAATGGCCCTGGCTTCAGGGATCGTCGACGTCACAAAACCCGACTTGCTCGATATCAATTTCGGCTGCCCGGTAAAAGGAATTGTAGCCAAAGGCGCGGGCGCGGGTGTATTGAAAGACATCGACCGGATGGTGCGCCTGACAAAAGCCTGCGTAAACTCCACCCGGCTGCCCGTCACCGTAAAAACCCGTCTGGGCTGGGACGACGACACCATCAATATTATGGAAGTCGCCGAGCGACTGCAAGACGTAGGTATACAAGCCCTCGCCATCCACGGCAGGACCCGCTGCCAGCTTTATAAAGGCCGCGCCGATTGGCGCCTCATAGCCGAAGTGAAGAACAATCCCCGTATCCACATTCCCATTTTTGGCAATGGCGATATTGACAGCCCCCAAAAAGCCGTCGAATACAAAAACCGTTACGGCGTGGATGGCGTCATGGTCGGGCGGGCCGCCATCGGCAACCCCTGGATCTTTCGCGAAATCAAGCACTACGCAAAAACCGGGGAAACCCTCCCGCCCCCTACCGTCGAAGAGCGCATCGCCGTCTGCCGCAAACAGCTTTCAAAATCCATCGAATGGAAAGGCCCCCTGACCGGCATCTCAGAGATGCGGGGGCACTATACCAGATACTTTAAAGGACTGCCCGATATCCGCACCTTTACGGCGCAGCTTGTCACCCGCAACAACTCAGCGGAAATAGGAGAAATCCTGGATGAAATGAGGAGGCATTACGCCGGCTTCGAAATGCCCCGGGTAGCCGTCGAATTGGTCAATTACCACGAAAACTGCGCCTTATAGCATCTTAAACATCCGGGGGCTGGCAAGAGCATCTTAAAGGAAAGCCTCGTAAGGACACCCTTCCGGCGATCCGACACCCCGCGGAACAGGTGGCACGGTTTTTTCACCTGGTATCTCCAAAGCCAAGTTATGGAAACAATGACATCTAAAGACACCGCAAGCGTACTCAGCGACCTTATTAAGATCCACAACGACCGCATAGAAGGATACGAAAAAGCGCTCAAGGATCTGAAAGAGGAAGACATCGACCTCCGGCTGTACTTCCTGAAAGCCATAGACCAGAGCAGAAAAATAAAAAACATGCTGGGAAACGAGTTGCAGACACTGGGGACAGCAATCCCATCGGGTTCGTCAGGCAGCGGCTCCATACATCGCGCCTGGATGGAATTGAAAGTTGCTTTTTCCGGCCATAACAGACACGCCATCCTGGCAAGCTGTGAATCCGGCGAAGACGCGGCTCAAAAAGCCTACGAATCGGCACTCAAGAGTGAACACCTGCCCGAATATCTGTCCTCGATCGTACTGGAAGAAAAAGAAGACCTGCGCGTCTTCCACAACGAGATCAAGGCATTGAGGGATAAGAGCGCGTAAGAAACCTCAATGAATCACTTTGGCCTCAGGCGTCTTGTCGGCCTCTCTCACAAAGTGCTTCTGCGGGAGATTCACGGCGGGTATAAACGCCAGCGCGATCACAAATGCCGAGACCAGGAATCCATCCTGCAAGGCGTAGTGTTCGGCGACAGCCGGTGTATAATGCCTGGTCAGATAATGGTTGTCTATAAACGTATTCAACACCCCGAAGACGGCGATGCCGATCGAGCCACCCAATTGTTGCAACAGGCTGTTCATCGACGTAGCGGTCGCCGTTTGGGGAAGGCTGACCGCATTCAGGAGGGAAGTGGAAACGGGCGCCACCAGTAAACTCATGCCCAACCCACGAACCAACATCGGCAGGATGATCAGGGCAATAGAAGCCCCCACGTTGATGCGGGAGAACAGGAACATCGAGACCGACACCAGCAGGATGCCGATCAGCGAAACGTTGCGGATATAACCCTGATCCGCTTTTTTCCCCGCATAAGGCCTGGCTACCAACATCATCAGGGCATTGGGCAGCATGAGCAGCCCCGATTGGATCTCCGTATATCCCAGCAATCCCTGCAGAAGGAAAGGCAGAAAGAACATGCCCCCGAAAAGGGCCACCGAACGGATCACGACGATCACGGCCGAGTTGATAAAGTTAGCCGACCTGAACACGGTCAGATCCAGCAAAGGCTGCGCCTTACGGGAGGAACGGATAAAAAGCCAGAGGGAGACTACGCAAATCGCCAGCGCGGACAGCAGATTCCAGGACCAGGCCTGCTTCCTGGAGACCAGCGACACGGTATACTGGATCAACACGATAAAAATGGAGAAAAAGGCAAAGCCCGACCCATCGAATTTCATTTTCGTCCGGGGCTTCGAACGCAGAAAGCCAAGATAGCGGAAACTGAGCAGGATCGTGAGGACGCCGATGGGGATGTTCACATAGAAAACAGACTCCCATCCGAAATAGTGCGTGAGCACACCGCCCAGGGTAGGTCCCAGTGCAGGCCCCATCACATTGCCGATGCCCCACCAGCCAATGGCGGTGCCCCTCTTTTCCGGGGGAAAGCTTTCGCTTAGGATCGCCAGGGAGGTCGGGGTGATCGCACCCCCGCCGCTGGCCTGTATCACCCTCGCCACGATCAACATGGGCAGGCTGACCGAAAGGCTGCAAAGCAGCGACCCGATCGTAAACACCGTCACGCTAAAAAGGTAGAGATTGTAATACCCGATCCGGCTCTTCAACCAGTTGATCAGCGGGATGAAGAGCGAAAAGGAAACCATATAGGCTGTGATGACCCATTCGACCTGGCTGATCTCCGCCCTAAACTGGTTGCGTATGACCGGGAGCGATACATTGACGATACTACTATCGATAGCCGCCATGGAAGTTCCCAACATAAGGGTGATCAGCACCCAGGTTCCGTTTTTCAGCATTTTTTCTCCATATACCGCCGATTCATTCCGGGCATATTTCTAAAGATAAGTCAATTTGTCTGCCAAAGATATTTGAATAGACCCGGAGATTCCCGGGTTAGCAGGGTCTGCCGCAAGAGCTGGTCGGACTCTATCAAACCCGCGAAAGAACGATCCGGGTCGGGCTGAGATGCGTGATCACAACCTTTATGAGTTCGTTGTCCTTTACCGGAAGCGGCGCCGGGTGATCGTTAGCCGCTTCGCCCCCCTCTTCTGCCTTCGTTTCGAGGGCTATTTTCCCCATGATCTTGTCCCCGATCACATAGACCTGGATGCCATGCGGAGTGACCCTGGCGACACGTGCCTCGATGACCGTCTTATTTGTATAATATTTCTTTGCTGTTAGATACTCCGGGATATAGCGCGGCTTCAACAACGAAGCGGCCGTCTTCTCCGGGTTACCCGTATTTTCAAGCTTGAAAGACACGGGCTCGTTTAATTGCGATTCGGCCGGCGGCAGTTCCCAGGGGGAAAGAAGCAACGGAAAAAAAAGATAGGTCCCGGTTTCTTTGACGAAATAGCCATCGTCGACCGCTTTCAGATAGCCTGTGAATTGATTGTCCACCGCGGCGCGGGCGATGAGATTACTAAGCGCGTTATTGAACCGGAAAACGATCCCTTCCGCAATATCCTTCTCGCCCCTGGCCGACCGGGCAACCGTGAACTGCACCTCATCCCCTTCGTGGAAGCGATGGATTTTTTTGACCAGCTTTCCCGCAATCCATTGCGCCTGCGTGGCTTCGTCGATCTTTCCGTTGACCTTTTTCTTCCGGCCACCTGCCATGAATTCAATGGTCACATACTGCTTGTCATGGTTGACGAAACTGACCTTCCCTTCTATCCTGGATTCTTTCATATTAACTCATTAAATGTCATGCCCCACAGCTTGTTATCTTCAACACAAAACCGGTCAAAAATAGGATTTATGAAGTAAATTAGCCCAAAATCAACGAATGCTGAAGTGGCTGACCCTCTCCTTTCTGCTAATAGCGGCTTCACCGGCGGTGGAGGCCCCCGCCCCTATCGACCCCGGCGACCAATTCTGGGGCTGGTTCATGAAAAACGAGAGCAGGCTTCGTCATTTCCAGTCGAGCCCCGACAAATACCTGCAGGAGATCCTCGTGGAGATCCGCAAGGTCCGCCCTGGTCTTGTCATCGAACTGGAGCCGCCGAAAAACGGGGTGATCGATCTGACTGTTTCCGCGGATGGCAACAAGGATCTCTTCCCTGCCGTACAAGCACTCGTCCGCAAGGCTCCAAAGATCCCCGGATGGAAGATTGTTGCGTTCAGGCAACGCGTGTCTCAAAATAAGCTGAAGACCATGATCCTGAAGACGGACAGCTTCGAACTGGATCCCAACAAGATGAAGTTTTATCCTTTCGTGGAAGACGACAGCCTGGATATCGTGGTCTACACGGAAGGCGTGAACGCGGACAACTATGAAGAGATAGGCTATGCCGGCCTGTTACTCGTCGATAATATCCTGGGGGAATATGACTGCGTCATGAAGGTACGCAGCTACGATTTCCACGATATGCCCGCCTTTAAAGAGGAGCGCGACAGCCTGAAACCCCTGCTGGGCCTGGCGAATTATGTAGACCGGT
The DNA here is from genome assembly GCA_031292515.1 of Puia sp. Taxonomy (GTDB): domain Bacteria; phylum Bacteroidota; class Bacteroidia; order Chitinophagales; family Chitinophagaceae; genus Puia. Next base: position 23,474 of record JARLGZ010000245.1, read on the forward strand.
ATTACCGGGAGAAAAACCCGAAAAAACCGTAAACGATCCCGTGGAAGCCATTCGGCAAAGACCCATGGGTGCATGAGCCCGGTGCAGTCGGCCCCCGGACCCGCGGTCGTAAAATGCTCCCCGTCAGATGACCCGGATACCATAACTGTCCGCCCCGTCGGAGCTCCCTTCAAAAAGATAAGGATCGCCCAGCCCCAACGCCGCATATTCTTCGAAAATCCGTCGGATCAGCGGGCCGCTATCCTTGTCGGTCAGGATGGCCACCGTGCCCCCGGCTCCGCCACCCGTGATCTTGGCGCCATAGATCCCGCCCGCAACACCCTGCCTGCGGCAACAATCCACGAGCATATCGGTGGCCTTGGCGCCCAGCCCGCATTCCGTATAGGCATAGTGCGACTGATACATCAGTTCGCCCATCAGGACAAACGCGCGCCTGGAAGGAGCGAGGGAAGCGCCGCGCGAAAGCTCCGAAAACAATTGAACCCGTTGGTTCTCCTCCACGGCATAGCGGGTATTGGCCCTGACATTATACTCCACCCCTTGTTTCAGCGGGGTAAAAGGATCGGTATGGAACCCGTGCTTCACCAGGTATTGGGTGGTGCCGATTCTCTCCGGCAGCAAAGTCTCGTACTTCGCATAGAAGAGGGAACGCGGCAGGTTTGCCAGGTAGCCGTTCCACTGGGGATCGGTATACCGCGGGATCTCGGCCTCGTTGGTGAGGGTCACCGGGATCCGCTCATAATCACAGATCATCTTATAACCCATAAAAGCGGCGGCCCGGGCGGCTTCGTATTCGATGCCGGCGACCTGGTGGCTGACACCCGAATCGATGCCCCATATCTGCAGCTCTCCGGGAAGTTTTATGAGGGGCTCGGGATTGCAGGGCTGGCAGACCAGCGGCATGACATACCCCTCCCTGCCCGTTGCCACGGCTATCTGGTCCATGATCCCGCAGGCGGACCCGGCGATGACATTCTCCACCCATTGACAGGCCAGGGCCAGTTCCACGCCTGCCAGCACGATGCCGTAGGCCGAGGCCGTGGCTTTCATGACGGCAACTTCGATAGCCGCCGAAGAACTTACCCCCCGGTTAAGCGGTACCGTGGATTCCATATACAATGTAATCCCGCTGTCGACCTGTTCCGGATATCGTTTCAGCAAATAGTGAAGGTTGCCGAGCACATAGGCCGTCCAGCGCAGCGAAGGAGAACTGCCGGCCCGGTTGCGGACCATCTCTTCGTCGGCGAGTTTATCGAGATCGATGTCGATATCACCGAGCCAACCGGCATCGGAGACCGTCTTGTTCTTTAAGACCACCTTCCGGTCCCTCCGCAGCTGAGCCGCTGCCCAGGTCGCTTCACGGATCGTCGACTCGAAAACCAGCCCCCCCGTATAATCGTCGTTGCCGCCCATCAGGTCCAGTCTGCCCGGGGCTCGCGCGATATGCACGGGCGCGGAGGCCGAAAAAAAAGCTCCATCCTTCTTGAGACCTTCTGCGATTGCTTCAAATTCCATCTTCCTTTTTTTGAAACGATTTTTCTCCACTTGAATGATTAGACTCCTCAGAACAGCTTTTCTCTTCAATCAGCTTTCCCCTCGATCAGCCATCCCCTCGATCAGCCGTTCCCCTCATAACCGTTATTCCTCGTGATTTCGAAATCGCTATTTCCTCAGATCCTTTATACTCTTCACCAGGTAGGCCAGGGCCTCCTCGGTCTGTCTCGGGTTGATCGGCAGGGTCACCAGCTCTTCTCCCAGCTTCTCCGCGTGAGGAAACTGTCCTTTCTTAAATCCCCTGTTTTTAAAAGCCGTGGAATAATGCAGCGGGATATAATGGAACCCCACTTTGATACCGAATTTATGGAGGAGGTCATAGATAAAATCCTCTTTCGTCATCCCGAATTCCTTCGCATCGATCCTGACCGGGTACAGATGGAACACATGCTTATTGTAGGGACGGACCGTCGGCAGGGTCAAACCTGGAATGTCTTTTAACGCTTCGCTCAGCCACGCAGCGTTGTCGATCCTCCGCTGGTTCAGCTGATCCGCTTTTTTCAATTGTTCGACACCTACCGCAGCCTGTATATCCGTCATCCGGAAATTGTAGCCGCAGTCGTCGAAATCCTGCCACCAGAATTTCTTGCCTACCGGGAACTTCTCTTCATCCAGCTTGCAGTATTTTGTACTATTGCCGTGAACACGCGTACATTGGGAACGGTATAGCGAAATCTGCTCGAAGATCCGGTCATCATCCGTCAGGACGATGCCTCCCTCACCCAGGGTGGAGATATTTTTCTGTTCGTGGAAACTGAAACAACCGGTGGCCCCGAAAGTTCCGACCTTACGCCCCTTGTATTCGGCGCCGATGGCATGAGCAGCGTCTTCCACTACCGCGAATCCATGTTTTTTCGAGAGCCCCATGATCTCGTCCATCTCGCAGGACTGTCCGTACAGGTGGACCGGTATGACGGCTTTCGTATTGGGGGTCAGCTTCTCTTCGATACCGGCGGGATCGATATTATAGGTCACCGGGTCGATGTCCACAAAGTCGACTTCCGCACCCAGCGTCACCGGCGCCGCCGCCGTGGCGATCCAGGTGATAGGCGTCGTCAATACCCGGTCTCCCCTCCCAACACCCAGACCTACCATCGAAAGGAATAAGGCCGTAGACCCGTTGCTCACTACCCTCGCATGTTTTGCACCGGTGTAGGCCGCATACATTTTCTCGAAGCGGATACACTCGTCGCCGCTGGTCGGCGCGTTGTTTCTCAGCACCCTCAACACCGCTTCTTCTTCCTCCTTCCCGTATTGGGTTCCAAATTTAATCTCCAGGTCGAATTTTATACTGCTCATAGCTGTTTGCTTTTTATATTGATATTCATAGATTTATTCTCTGTTTTTTTTCTGCTGTTTTCCCGCTGCCAGCAGCCCCTCTACTGTCTTTCTCCCTTCATATTCTCCCGTCTTTCTAATCATCTGCTCTCCCGTCATCTTTTTCATACATCTCTTCTCCTACATCTCTTCTCTTATCATTTTGTCCCGTCATTTCCCCGCCACTTCTCCCCTTCTTCCTTCAACCTTCATTCCCCCCGCTTTCGACACCTCACTACTCCCCAGATCTTCACCCCACTCACTACTGACTATTCACTACTCACCACTGACCACTCACCACTCACCACTCACTATCCTGCTCAATGCCAGCGTCAACCCCTCCGACAGACTCCGCATCGGGGTATCCAGGATCCTCTTCGCCAGGGCATTGTCCAGGGAGGCATCATTGGGCCTGGGCGCACGACCCGGCAGCGAGTTGGAATTCACGGGGAGGATACGGTCCGGTGAGAAGCCCGTCGCCCCGGCAATCTGCCTGGCCATCTCGTACCGGTTGATCCGCGTATTCCCCGACAAATGGATGATCCCGCCGAATCCGTTTACCGCGAGTTCATTAAGGGCCGCGCCCAGCGTGATAACATCTATGGGCGTCCGGATCTCATTCCCGGGAAATTTGATGCTCTCTCCCTTTTTCAATTTCTCCAGCGTATCGGCCAGGAAGGAATTGCCCTTCCCCATCACCGGCAGCCCCATCACCAGCGAAAGCCTCGCCACGACATTATCAGCCGAAGCCGCCAGCACGGCCTGCTCAGCCCTCACCTTGGTATCGGCATATACATTGACCGGATTGGGCGGGTCCGATTCGGTATAACGCCCCTTAACCCCATCAAAGACGGTATCGGTCGAACAAAATACAAGCCTGGCGCCCGTTTCCCGGCAGAGGACCGCCAGCCGCTCCGTGGCATCCGTGTTCATAGCCATGGCTATGGCAGGCTGGCTCTCACAAAGATCGATATTCGCCATGGCCGCCGTATGGATGACCACATCCGGTCTGACCGAACGCAGAAGCCACTCCATTTTCTCCCTATCCAGCAGGTCGAGGGGGTGATACTGCAACGTTCTCCCGGCAGGAAGACCTTCCGCATCCGGCAGTTTTTCCGATCTGCCGGTACCATGCAGTTCCCATTGCACCGGGGCCTGCGCCAATATGCTTCCCGCAACAAATCCGCTGCATCCTGTGATCAATAATTTCATGCCGCTATACCAATTTTATATTTCCACAGCCGGATTCGGCCGCATCCGTTTTAACAATGCCTCCCGCGTAAAAAAGAAGGCGTAGAGGGTGATCATGACAAAACAAAACAAGGGTACTCCATAAGAAGAGCGGACGCCATACTTGTCGGCGATCATGCCCTGCAGAGGCGTAAATACGGAGCCTCCGACAATCGCAAAATTCAGCAGCGCCGATCCCTTGCCCGTAAAAGCCCCGATATCCTCGATGGCCAGGCTGAAAAGCGTCGGGAACATGATGGATAGGAATAGACCCAACCCCGCCAGGAACCAGGCATTATACCCGGTGTTGAAAAAGATACATACTATATACAGGACGATCATCCCCAACCCGTACAAGCCTACGAGCTTATGTGCCTTTACATATTTAAGGATGAAGACCGCGATGATCCCCATGACCGCCGTGAATACATAATACAGCGACAGGTAGTCGCCCGCCCTGCCATCACTGAACCCCAGCACCGTTTTCAGGTAAGGGATAAAAAAACCTGCCGTACACGATTCAGCACCCATATAGAAAAACATCGCGAACACGCCATAGAATAAATGCCGGTAAGACATCCCTTCTTTCAGGATCCCTTTCAAGGTGAATTTCTCCTCCTCTTCCGGCTTCATAGAAGGCAGATGGGAAAAATACATCAGGACCGCAATAAGCAGCAAGGCTACGGCCAGCAGGAGATAAGGCCAGTGATACCGGATCTCATGGCTGCTGTTATAGATCAGCCTGGTCGCTATCAGCGGCGTCGCCGCATAACCCACCCTCGAAAAGACCTGTACGAAGTTGATCCGCTGATGCGCGCCTTCCGGATCCCCCAACATAGCCGCAAATGGATTGGCGGCGACATTGATGATCGTCAGCCCCGTCGAGATGATGAAAATAGCGACCAGCACCAGGGGATACGAGTCGAAATATTTTGCCGGCATGAAAAAAGCGCAACCCGCGGCACAGGTGACGACGGCTGCGAGCAGGCTGACCTTATACCCATATTGATGGATCATCCAGGCTATCGGGATGGGAAAAAGGATATAAGTCAGGTAGAAGGTGAACTGGATCATCGAGGCCTGCGTATAGTTCAGCCGGAAATAGGTCACCAGCGCCGGCAGCAGGATGTCGTTCATGCAGAATAACGCTCCCACCATCAGAAACATCAACGAGAGTAGAAGCAGCGGTTTGTACTGGTGTCTCATGCGTGATTTACTATGTAGAGACCCCACCCCCTGAATGATACTCATCCAAAACCCGGTATTTCGACCCCTTAATGCGTGTTTTTCAGGTAGCGTTCCAGGTAGGCAAAATAGACGGCATGGATCAGCAGGTAACTTTGATAATTATAGGCGGCGCCATGTGCCCCCGGAGGGTAAATCCGCAGGTCTGCATCTTTACCGGCATTGGCTAACGCCGTCAGCAGCTGCATGGTATGAGCCGGATGCACATTGTCATCGCTCATAGAGTGTATCAGCAGCAAATGATCCTTCAGCGAAGCGGCATGTGTCATATCCGAACTGTTTTTATACCCCTCGGGATTGTCGGCAAGCGGAGCCATATAGCGTTCGGTATAGACATCGTCATACAGACGCCAGTCCGTCACCGGCGAATTCGCGATCCCGACCTTGAAAACGCCCGGGTGATTCAACAGCGTATAGGTAGTGCTATAGCCTCCATAACTCGTCCCCATGATCGCCATCCGGCTGCTGTCGACGAAAGATAGACCGGCGAGGTAGTGAGCCGTTTCCACGAAGTCATTGCTCTCCCACTTGCCAAGCTGTTTGTATACGACTTTCAGAAACGCGCTGCCATAATTCGCGATCCCCCTGTTATTCACATTCACGACGACATACCCGTTCTGAGCCAGCCACTGCTGCCAGCCGCCGCTCGTGAACCGGTCAAAGACATCATGGGATTCCGGGCCGCCGTAAATGGTAAAGACCACGGGGTATTTTTTTGACGGGTCGAAAGCATCGGGTTTTATCATATAACCATCCAGGTTTACACCGTCGGTGGTCTTGAAACGAAATAGCTCAGGGGTAGAATAAAAATGCGTCTTTATAAACTCGCTCACCGGCTGATTGTCCTGCAACAATTTCAGCAGCTTCCCCTTCGAATCAAAGAGACCGGTATGCCAGGGAGTCTGCAGGTTGCTATAGTCATCGAGGTAGTAGCGGGTATCCGGAGACATATTCACCTCGTGGTAACCCCGTACCCGTGAGAGTTTCTCTTTTTTTGCACCATCATAACCGATCGCGAACAACTGCTGCTCCAGGGGAGAGTCCTCGGCCGAGAGATAATAGACGGACTTTGCAGCCGGGTTGATGCCGACGACTTTGATCACGTCCCAATCCCCTTTTGTAACGGCATTCAGCAGCTTCCCATCATACCCGTACCGGTAGATATGATAGTAGCCGGACCGATCCGAAATCCAAAAGAAATCCTTTGATTTCTCCGGAAAACTGATCATATCGTTCACATTCGTATAAAAGTTGAAGATAGCCACCCAGGTGTCGTTCTTCTCTTCCAGCACTACGTGATGCTCCCCGGTCCTGACATTGAAAAAATAAAGCTTCATGTGGTTCTGAGCCCGGTTGAGCGTCACCAGGGCCAGCACATCCGGTTCGCTGGTCCAGTAGATCCGCGGGATATAGAAGTCTCCTGTTTCATCGGGTTCCAGCCAGGTCTTTTTCCCGGACCGGGCATCGACGACCCCGATCCTCACCGATGGATTCGCGTCTCCCACGTTCGGAATCGGAATCTTTATCTGTTCGGGATGCGATCCCTCGTAATTGGTCATTTGGAAAACAGGCACCCGGCTCTCATCGAATTGCCAGAAAGCAATCCACCGGCTGTCCTTCGACCAGTTCCAGGCTTGCGCCTGACCGAACTCTTCTTCATAGACCCAGTCATAATGCCCGTTGAAGATCCCGTTCTCACTGGTCGAATCAGCCGTGAGCCGCGTCTCCTTGCCTGCTGAAAAGTCATAAACGAAAAGATTGCCGTTCCTTTCCATGCCGACCATCGATCCGTCCGGTGACAACTGGGCCGAGCGCGCGTCCTTCGCCGCCTGCTTCAATTCCTTTGTTACAGGATCATACAGGTAGAAATCGGCTACACCCGACCGACGGTAGATCGGCCGGAAATTGGTTTTAAACACCAGGTGCCTGAAATCCTGCGACCATTGAAAAGATTCGTAGCTGAATGGCTCCGACGAGCCCGGGAAATGCAGACCGCTATTGGAGAAGATCAGCTCGTCCTTCCCGGTAGCCGGATCCATGGAATGGATATCCTCCCCCGCGAGATAAGAATACCGTTCGCCGTTCCTTATCCAGTTGACGCTCCGGGGGCCAGCCTTGCCACGCAACTGTCCACCTGCCTGCAGGGCTGCCGAAAGACTGCCATAGCGTATGAGGTCCTGTGCCCGCACTTGCAGATTGACGATACATAAGACGATACACAATAAGAATAGAACGCGGCTGGTAAGACGCCCCGGCAGAACGGCTCCTGCAAATGACTTCATAAAATAAATATTAATGACGAACAGGCCTGAACGGCAGACCGGATAAAATGACCGATAAAAAATAAAGATACAAAATCAACAACCACTCATGTTACGCAGCAAAGAAATGACCGCCCGGGGACTGTTTACCCGGTACAGGGCGCCGCTGGATCCTGCCCCCACTTTGATGGTGAAGGCCCCGGGGCGTTCTCTTATTTCATCGAACAGTTCTTCGTCCCTGTGATTGTCACCAATAGCCAGTATGAAGTCGTAAGCCGTCCGGTCCAGCATATCCCTGACGGCCCTCCGGGTATTATACCCCGGCGGATATTCACGGTCTTCCCTGCTGATCATTATTTTGCCGTCGCTTTCGGTTATGATCCGGAGCGGCAACTGGGCAAACCAGCTTTCCAGGAGCACGTTGTCACGCTCGCTGATGATATACACCGAATTTCGTTCATTGCCGGAAATCGACTCCAGCAGCTCCAGCAGTATATTATCCGGCTCCGCAAGGGTCGGTATATTGAAAAATGGGGTAAGCGTCCCGTCATAATCCAGCAGAAGCAGGCGTCTTGAAGCAGCCCGGTATCGGTCCAACAGCCCGCCTTTCGTATGCGAATCTAAAACCTTTGCATCCATCATTCCTGGAAATTAAAAACTGCGAAAATAACAAGAGCCCGGATGGATCGAGTGAAAATCTAATTAAAATGTTATTAATATGTTATTTAGATGTTATTGAACATGTTCAACAGATCTCCGCTAGCTTTGCTGAATGGACTTAAAAATCAGCAACCAGCTTTTTATAGTATGCGGCGCCAGTTCGGGCTTTGGCCGGGCCATCGCGGAGGCATTGGTACGTGAAGGCGCACGGATCATTGCCATCGCAAGAAACGAACCCAAACTGAAAGACCTGCAGACAGCATCACCGGATCGTGTCCGCATCCTGGCGGGAGACATCGCGGAACCCGGAACCCTGGAGCAGTTGCTGACGATCGCCCGGGAGGAACCTGTCCACGGCGTACTGGTCAATGCCGGAGGACCTCCCGCAAAAACAGTGATGGAGACGACGCTGGATGACTGGGATACCGCCTACCGGCATATCCTTCGATGGAAAGTGGCGCTCACCCAATCCCTTGCGCCCGGCATGATACAGGCGGGGTATGGCCGCTTCCTCTATATCGAAAGCTCTTCGGTAAAGCAACCGCTGGAAAACCTGGTGCTAAGCAATGCTTTCCGCGTGGCCGTGACCGGCTTTGTAAAGACTTTTTCCCGCGAGATCGCCGCCACGGGAGTGACCCTGAATGTCCTCGCTCCCGGTTCCCACGACACACCCGCCATAGAACGCATCTACCGGAAGAAAAGCGAGCAGACAAACACCGATCCGGAAACGGTAAGGCGGCAGGCTGCAAAAGAGATACCCGTCGGATTCCTGGGCGATGCCTCCGATCTGGCATCCCTGGCAGTATGGCTGCTGAGCCCTTTCTCCAGATATATTACAGGGCAGACGATCTCCGTCGACGGAGGACAGGTGAGGGGCATCTTCGGTTGACCACTGCGCATTTTTTTTCAATGCTTCAATATCTCCGGTCAATCAGGGCCGAGGGTAAATATCGCCGCGCCGTTCAGGCAATATTTGCTTACTTTTAAAGGGAGCATAAGACCAGGGCCCGGATCAAAAAACCTTCTGTATGAAAAAAAAGACGCACCTCGGGAAATTCCTTTTTCCCTTCCTGTTCTGTATAATGGCAACCCTTTCCGCCTGGTCTCAATCCGCCAGCTACCTGGACGGCGTTGTTACGACGGGTACAAGCAACCAGCCCGTACCAAATTGCAGCGTCTATTTTAACAGCACCTCAAAGGGAGACGTGACCGGCTCCGACGGCTCGTTCCATCTGAATAATGCCCCCCAGGGCAGGTATGAGCTCATCATATCGGCGATCGGCTATGAGACGACCGTCATCCCGGTCACCAGCGATCAATATCCGTATCACCTGAAAGTGAATCTGAAAATGAAAGCATCCGATCTTTCTGCCGTTACGATAGAGCCTTTTCTGGCGAACGGATGGGAGAAATACGGGTCGGTCTTTTTTGACAATTTTGTCGGCTCCACGCCGAACGCGTCCTGGTGCAGGATTGTGAATCCCGCCGTATTGAAGTTCTGGTTCTCCGAGCGGACCAACAAGCTGACCGCCCGGGCCGACGAACCCCTGGTGATCACCAATAAGGCTTTGGGCTATACCATAAAGTATAAGATGGAACAATTCGTCGTAGATTTCGGGAACAGCAGCTCCATTTATATCGGGTACCCCTTTTTCGAGGAGATGACCCCGGTCGACGCGGATGAGAAGAAAAAATGGGAGAAAAGCCGCCGCCAGGCCTATTACGGCTCGGTGATGCACTTCATGCGAACCTTGCACAGCGACCTGTGGCAGGAGGACGGCTTTCATATCATAACAAAGGCCACACAGCCAAATCTTGAAAAACAGCGGGTGAGCCGGATCCACTTCAACGACAACCGGAAATCGGATACCTTCCGGATGAACACAAACGGCAAGCTGATCCCCGAAAAGCCGATGACCTATCCCAACGACTCGATCCGGTACTACAAGAAGATATTAAAACAGCCCGATTTTTTTACCCTCTATCTCTCTTTAAACGACCTCGACTCGCTGCTTACCACCAACGGGAACGGCAGCAAGACGCTGTTCTTTCATGATAAGCTAAAAATACTCTATCAGCCCAAACCGACCGACAAGCTCCTCCAATCCGAAATCTGGCTGCTTACTCCCGAACCGATCATCATCGACAAAAGCGGAGGCTATTTTTCGCCGCGCGAATTGTTCATGACGGAGAGATGGGCGAAATACGAGAAAATGGCCAACGCGCTTCCACTCGACTATAACCCGGACCGGTAGTACGAAAAGATCCGGCAAAAGGACAATATCATTTGTTTTTCAGCACGCATAAGAGAGCGGGAAACTCATTGGCGGCTCTGCGCGAACTAATATCTGCAGGCATAGTGAGGGAGCCCCCTGACAGAGAGCCTGGCTACAAAAACATCGCCGCTTTGCGGATATTTTGCCAGCTCTTCGGCTGACAGATCCTGCCGGGCCGTACTGATGACGAGATGGTCCAGGTTTTCGCCTGCAAAGACACAGGAGGACGCATTCGGGGCAGGCACTTTGACGCTGCCCAGTAATTGGCCCGTGGCCGGGTTCCAGCGATAAACGCCGAATCCTCCCCAATGGGCTACCCAGAGCATGCCTTCTTCATCGATGGTCATGCCGTCGGGACCGCCCAGGTGAGCAGGAATGGTAAAAGCGATTTTCTCGAACCGGATATCCCCCGATGCCGGATCGAACAGGAACGTATCGACTCTTCTGCGGGGACTATCGATATAATAAAGCCGCGTATTATCGGGAGACCAGACCAGGCCATTGGAGATTGTGACCCCTTCGAGCTTTTTCCGGGGGATCTTGTCTTCTCCGATGCAATACACGGAGCCCGCGCCTTCATCGAAATCCATGTGCAGCGTACCTACCCACAAGCGCCCCTCGCTGTCGACGCCTCCGTCATTGCATCGATGTTTGGGTATCCCCTTCTCGATATCGACCAGCCATCGAAGCTCGCCGGTGTCCGGGTCGAATTTCGCAAGACCTCCTTCCATTCCAAGTATCAACCCGTCCTCCTGATCCCCCACGACCATCGTCACCCTCGTTCCCAACTGCCATTCCCGGACCCGGGTGGATTCCGGCAGCTTTTTCCAATCCTGCGGCGCGGGAGACGGCCAGGCGTATTCGAAAAGCCGGCGTCCTTCGATGTCTACCCAGAAGCAACTCTTTCTGCCCGCATGCCAGAAAGGCCCCTCTCCAAGATAGCACTGGGAGGCATAGAGAAGACTGGCATCGGGACCGGGAATATCGTATATAGTCATATCGTGAGGGTCCGCACTCATGAGATCGGGTGTATGTCTGTCTGCGGCCAGTATTTGGCGATCTTCAGGCGGAGAAAGGCTACGCTGCGTTCGAGCTGCGCCATACCGTCCACCCCGTCTTCTATGCTGATCCAGCTGTCGAATCCTACACGCTTCAATTCCGTAAAGATGGCGTCATAGTCGTTGAGCCCCTTGCCGATCTCTCCATGACTCAGGCGCTTGGCATAACCGGTAGCGCCGCCTTCTTCCTTGCGGAGGTCTTCAAGGGTTCCTTCCAGGAGATACCGGTCGCTGGCATGCATCGTCACCACCCGGTCCGAGACCCGTTTCAACAATTCGATCGGGTCTTCCCCTGCCAGGTAGGTATTGCTGGGGTCGTAATTGACGCCGAAATTCGGATCGTGGATCCGGTCTACCAGCTGGCAGAATACGTCCATCTTCTGGGCGAATTCGGGATATTCCCAGAAATCATCCTTATAGTGGTTTTCGAGGATCAGCGTGATGCCCCTGTCCCTTGCATAGGGCAGGCAGGCTTCGATACAATCGGCCGCCAGCTTTACCCCATCTTCGATGGTGAGCACCGGTCTGCGCTGCCCGGAGAGTACCCGGCAGTAGGATCCGCCAAGTATTTGTGTCATGTCGATCCATCTCTTCTGCTTTTCGATCTCCTTGGCACGGAAGGCCGCATCGGGATGCGTGAAATCGGGGGAACAGCACATCATCGGAATCGTCTTCCCATGATCTTCCACCTGCCGGCGGAAAAGGAGCCAGTTCGATTCATCCGCCATTTCGAGGAAGCCGGCATACCATTCGAGACCATCGATGTCCAGCTTTGCAGCCAGTTCTATCCATTCCGAAACACGCATCGAGCCATCTTTGCAGAGCGCGTGCATAAAAGCCTTTGGAAAGGCGGCTAAACGAGGCATAGAAAATATTTAAAGAATTTTTTAAGATTTTTTTGAATGTCGATCGATTAAGAATGTCGATCCGTTTTTGCGCTTGCTATTTTATCGTGGAAGTATCCTTCGGAGGATTCCTGCCGATAAAAGGATGCTGTTCGAGATCCACCACCTGCCCGCTGATCGGGCCGCTTTCGTCAGCCAGCCAATAGATGGCAGCCGCCGCGATTTCAGCAGGCCAGAGGATGCGGCCGGCGGGTGCATACACCGCCGGCAGGTCCTTGTACCAGTCATCTGCAAGACCGTGTTCCCTTTTCCGGACCATCTCCGTTTCGGTAAGCACCCAACCCGGATTGATCTGGTTGACCCGTACGCCGTTCTCCCGGTGAAGGGTATCCCCCAGATTCCGTGTAAGGGTCATCAGCGCCCCCTTCGAAACGCTATACGCCAGCAGGTTGGGCTCACCGCTCCAGGCATTGACACTCCCGATATTCAGGACACAACCCCGGTTCTTTTCCAGATAGGGCAGTGCTGCCTTTATCAGGGCGAACGGGGCAATCGTATTCACTTCCAGCACGCGACGAAAGAAAGCGAGGTCCGTCGTCTGAATATTTGAGGAGACGACCCAGGCAGCATTGTTTACGAGGGCATCCAGCTTTCCAAACGCATCCAAAGCCTTTGCCACGAGACGCTCTGGCGCCCCTTCCGCGGTGATGTCTTCAATATGCAGAACGGCCTTATCTGTTCCCAGTTCGGCCAGCGTGTCGGCGCCCCAGTCCTTTTCAAGACCATGAAGAACGACCCGGGCTCCTTCCTGCACGCACCGTTTGGCAATGGCTTTGCCGATGCCGGTCGTACTGCCCGTGATGAGGATCACTTTATCTTGCAAACGCATAGTTACGATATTTTATAGGGGATTACGGTCCAGGACAGCTTTTATCCATACTTCTCTTTCGTCCGGGCTCTTCCTTTATTCGGGCTCTTCCTTTATCCAAACTTTTCTTTTATCAAAGACTCTTCCTTCATCCCTGATCGTATCCGGACACCCCGGTTATACCGGTCTGAGAACGCTCTTCACCACTTCTCCCTTGTGCATCTTTTCAAAAGCCTCGTGCCATTCCGTTACAGGCCATACACCCCCGATGATAGGCCTGACATCCAGCTGTCCGCTGGCGAGTAGCGCGATCACACGCTCCCAGATCGGCCAGTTGTGACTAAAACTACCCTGTAACGTGACGTTTTTCTGAACCAGCGGATCCAGCGAAAATCCCAGCGGCTGCGGGCCCCATCCTACTTTCACGATATGCCCGCTGGGACGGACCAGCTGCATGGCGATCTTCAGGGTCGCACTGGCGCCGGCAGCATCGATGATGCAATCCGCACCCAACCCGTCACGCCGCATGGCCCATTCGGAAGCGTCGCCCACGATTCCCTCGCAACCATATTTACCGGCGATCGCCAGGCGATGCCTGTCGGCTTCTAACCCTACTATGGCCACTTCCGCTCCACAGAGCCTGGCCATGGCGGCACAGAGGATGCCGATGGTGCCGGGCCCGAGCACGATGACACGGTCGCCGGGTTTCAGACGGCTATTCTCTACAACGGCATTAAAAGCTACGCAACAGGGTTCGGTCAGACAAGCCTGTTCGAATGCCAGGGATTCCGGCACCCGGTGAAGGCAACGGGCGGGCACCCTGACATAACGCGTCATCGCCCCATTCACCCCATATCCAAAGCCCTTGCGGGTCGGATCCAGGTTATATAAGCCGCGGCGCGTCATGGGGTTATTGGAGTCAATGACCGCAGCCGTCTCGCTGACGACACGATCCCCTTCCTTCCAGCCAGTCACCCGGCTTCCTATCTCGAGGATATGCCCGCCGAATTCATGCCCCAACACGACCGGGTAGTTCACCGGCCAGCTGTGATCCGATGTCCATTGATGCAGGTCACTGCCGCATACCCCGACGTTGGCAACTTCCAGTAAGACGTCTTCTTCTCCTATCTCCGGTCTTGCGATCTCGCGGATCTCAACGGACCCTTTTTCCGGGGCGTAGTTCACTACGGCCGCCGATTTCAGATTACTCATTCCTTTATCAGATTTTAATATTGTCGTAAGCATGTATCTTCTCGCAGATCAGCCGCAGCGAATCTTCCAGCGCACCGCCGGCCGTCTTAAACGCATCCGCGTCGATGGTGAGCGGAGCCCCCAGTACCACCAGGGGAGCGCCGAATTCCGGGCAACGGATCGCTTGTTCCAGGGTCAGACCACCCACGGCCTGGACGGGAATGTTCACGGCCTGCACCACCTCCTTCAGCTGATCGAGCGGGCTCGGCATGCGCTTACCCTGCGCCGCTATACCCCTTCTTTCATCATACCCGATATGATGAATCACAAAATCGCAGCCGAGGTCTTCCAACCATTTCGCGGCCGCGACCATATCGGGGCAACCCAGATTGTCGCCCATTACTTTTACCCCAAAATCACGACCCGCGTTAACGACACATTTGATCGTCTCTTCGTGCGCCCTCGCCATGACTACCACATGGGTGGCGCCGGCCTTCGCCATCATCTCGGCTTCCAGGTAGCCTCCATCCATCGTTTTAAGATCGGCGACGATGGGAACACCCGGGAAAGCGCTGCGAAGCTCGCGGACACCCACCAGGCCATAAGCCAGGATCAGCGGCGTCCCCGCCTCCAGCCAGTCGACACCTGCGCGCATGGCCATCTCCGCCGTTTCCAGCGCTTCGTCAATATCTGTCAGGTCCAATGAAATCTGAACGATCGGTCTCATAAAATGTTTTAGAAAATGATCAATTGAATATTATCGATAGACATAAACGGCAGGGGCCCCGTCCGGTCGGACGGAACCAGGCGTTTGCAAAAAACTTCGTGTCCTCTCAGGTCTTTGCCAGGGGCGTGGGCGTATCGAAGCTGATGCATTCCTTCAATTCCTTGTCTGTATAAGCGAGGTTGTATTGCTTTAATACTTCATCCGGAACCCCGTTCCATTGGTTGGGCCGGTTACCGACATACCCGAGATCCTTAAACCCGATTTCCGTCGTGTAGAAGCCGGTCAGGGTGAGGTTACGCATCAGCGTAAAAAAGGTCACCCCTTGTTTGTCCTCAGGCTTCGCCTTTTTTGGATAGGCGATGGAGTCGACGATCTCCAGCTGCTGCTTCTCCGTAAGGTCTTTAAACGGCTTTTCAAACTTTTCCAGCGAGTGAAGGTCCAGCCATCTCAGGCCGCCGCGGAGCGGGGTCTGATGTTCCGGTTTGTCCTTTACGATAAATTCGATAAATTCGGCGACTTTCGCATCGGAGGCGCTGCCACTCACTTCATCCCGCGGGATGATGATATCCCCCAGCACCGTGATCGTGGCAAGTTCATCGGGCGTGAAAAAATTTGCCGGGGAGAGTCCCTTCATATAGTCCTTCTCCTCCTGCATGCGGGTAACGTCATTGGCATAAGCGGACGTCTCCGCGGCAGCTGCGTTTGCCTCCGTCTTTTTATCGGCCGTATTACAGGCTTCCAGCAGGGCTCCCCCCGCGACGCCACCGACCAGCAGCGCTTTTATCGATTTTCTTCTGTCCATAAAATAATCTTTAACGTTTCAACAGGCGGTTTAAATATTGTTCTTCTTCATCTCATCCACGATATATTCGCTGGCACGCATCGACAAGGCCAGGATCGTCCAGGTGATGTTTTTGTCCCCCTGCGACACGAAGGCACTCCCGTCGACGCAAAAAAGATTCTTACAGTCATGGCCCTGGTTGAACTTGTTCAACGCGGATGTTTTCGGATCGTTCCCCATCCGGGCCGTGCCCGCTTCATGGATAACATTTCCCGGGTTATCGAGCCCCCAGAGATTGTCCTTGCTGTTCTCCTTCGAGGTGACGATGGCGCCCATATTATGCATGATCTCCTTGAAAGTCTCGTTCATGTGTTTGGCCTGGTTGATCTCATAGTCTGAATGCTTCACATTAAAGCGGAGGACCGGAATCCCGTATTTGTCGACCACCCCGTCAGGATCGATCTGGCAATAGTTGTCTATCCGGGGTACCGCTTCACCCCTGCCCGCCATCCCGATGCCGGCGCCAAATAAATAGCGGACATCTTCCTTCAGGGACTTGCCGTAGCCACCGGGCTCCTTGTGCTCGCCCCGGATGAGCACCTTCTCCTGGTTTTTCTCGATGCCCCAGCTAAACCCGTAAGAAGGCATATGCATCCCGCCACCGTATTCGATATGGTAGCCACGGGGAAAATCGAGCTTCTTATTATCCAGCCACCAGGGCGTGTATACATGCAGTCCACCCACCCCATCCTCGTTATAGCGTTTACGGTCAAACAAGGCGGGTACGATGCCGCTCATGCCTGCCCCTGTCGAATCATGCAGGTATTTCCCGACCACATCGCTGGAGTTGATGAGACCATTGGGATGCCGCTGGGATTTAGAGTTCAGCAGCAACCGGGCGGTCTCGCAGGTGCTGCCCGCGAGGACCACCGTTCTTCCATAGACCTGGTATTCCTGGAGATCCGTCTTGTCGATATACGAGACCCCTGTCGCCAATCCCTCCTTGTCCGTGAGCACCTCGCGCGCCATGGCATTGGTGAAAAGATCCACATTGCCCGTAGCCAGCGCAGGCTTCACCAGTACCGAAGAAGAGGAGAAATCACCATATACTTTACAACTGCGCCCGCACTGAGAGCAAAAGAAGCAGGCGCCGCGATCTTTGTTGATCTGTTTGGTGAGGATCGACAAACGCGAAGGAATGACGGGGATACCGATACCGGTCGCAGATTTCTTGATGAACAGCTCGTGCAGCCGCGGTTTGGGAGGCGGCAAAAAAATGCCGTCCGGATCGTTGGGCAGTCCTTCGTTGGTACCGAATACGCCGATCAGCTTATCAATCTTATCGTAATAGGGTTTTACATCTTCATAGCCGATCGGCCAGTCGTCGCCCAACCCATCATAGCTCTTTCTTTTGAAATCCTTTGGCCCAAACCGCAGCGATATCCTGCCCCAATGGTTGGTACGGCCCCCGATCATTCTCGGACGAAACCAATCCCAGCGTGTACCTTCCGACTTCGTATAAGGCTCTCCCTCGATCTCCCATCCATGCCAGGCGCCGTCAAAGTCTCCGAAAGGCCTGAATTTTGTGCTGGCGCCTCGCCTCGGCGACTCCCAGGGATTTTTCAACTGGGCGGAATTAACGGCGGGATCGAACATAGGACCTGCCTCCACCAGGGCCACTTTTAAACCAGCCTGCGATAAAACGTATGCAGCCATGCCACCGCCGGCCCCCGATCCCACAATAATCGCATCATATTTTTTTGCTGACTTCTTGATCTGAAGAGTTCCCATATGGCAATTTTATAAATAGTTTCAACAAGTCTATAAATATACTATTCTGACTGAATTATCCTATGCCAACCGTACTTTTAACTTTTTACAGCTTAATAAAGATCTTCTTCTTATACAACCACCACGCCGGAATGAAGTTTATGCATACAAAAAAGAGCGCATAAATCAGGCTGGCCAGTCTCGGGTCACAGCCCGCCTGTGAGAGACCCTCCACTACCCGGTTATTCAGCGTGACACCGCCGAATTTTGTCTCATAGAAGAGCAGGGCCCATACATCCGCCAGGAAATAGACCGTGATCGCATTCGACCCGAAAATAATACCCGGCCTGGTTCCGCGAATCTTGCCTTTGATGTCTACGATGAAATAGAAGGCGCCGAACAGCAGGGCCGCAAAACCCGAAGTCACCAGCACAAAGGAACTGGTCCAGAGATTCTCGTTGACGGGGAATGCCAGCCCGACAAAATAACCGGCTGCCGCGGAAAATACACCGGCCGTCATCAGGTAATTGACCTTCTCATTGGGCGTATAGCTGCTCAGCATCAGCCTTCCGGCAAGCATACCGGTAATACCCGATACCACCGACGTCACCGTCGTAAGAATACTTTCCGGATCCCAGGTCCCTCTCCACATCCGCCCCGGCAGATATTTGCTGTCCAGCCACGCCACGATATTGATCCCGGGCTCCAGCATCACTTTGCCCACGCCCGGTGTCGGTATGCAGGTCAGGGCAATCCAATAACCAATCAGCAGGATGGCCGCAATCCAGGCCTGCTGCTTCCAGTTCGTATTCAGGTAGATCACCGCGCAGATCAGGAAGACAAAAGCGATCCTGTGCAAGGTACCCGTCCACCGGATGGAATGAAAATCGAACTCGGGCATCAGGTTCAGAAACATCCCTACCGCAAAGATCTTTAACGACCGAAAGAGGATCTTTCTGTAGAGCGGTCCGCGCGGAGACCCGTCATGGAGATGTTTTGAATACGCCAGAGCGATCGACACCCCCACGATAAAGAGGAAAAAAGGAGCCACCTGATCTGTAAAAGACAAACCGTTCCAGATCGTATGCCGCAGCGTAAAAAACACCGATTCCTCGCTCCCGGGATAGTTTACGACGATCATCAGCGCGATGGTAAAACCCCGCAGGGCATCCAGCGAAATCAGTCGGTTGGGTTGAGGGGCTGTCAATTCGATATATTTAGTAATAAAATAATACTACAATCCGAAATATTAGAGACGCCGTCGGTTCTTTGATACTGCCCGTATGGAAAAAAAGTTTTCCGGTTTCCCGGGAATTTCCGAAGGGATCCCGGAGAGTTTCCGGAAGAATCACCCGGACGATCCGGGAGCTTCCGGGCGGCCGCCCCATCGAAGAGACCTATGCCCCGGGTTCCGCGGAAGGGTTCAGAAAGAGTTTTGAAAAGCCCGAACCCGTCATCATTTTCTTGGAGGCAGGTCGAAAGCCGTCGCATCGTGATCGAAATTCCCCTTGTGTGAGCCGTCGCAAAAAGGTTTGTTCTTTGAAAGCCCGCAGCGGCAGATCGAAACCACTTCGCGCCCGGCGAGGCCATAGTTGTTGCCGTTCTTGTCTACGATCTCGAAATCCCCTTCTACCTTGAGCGATCCATTGCTGTTCACCGTGATCTTTGTGGTTGCCATTGTTGAATTATATTATATAAGGCGCCAAAAATAGAGAAACCTTTCTATTTTTGAAGGGAAGAAAATAAGGTATGCCTTTTTTAAACCATAACTTCTACTATCTCTCGATAGGCCTGCAGGCGATTTGTGCAATCCACTGTCTCCGCAGAGGCACCCAGCAAAAATGGATCTGGGTGATTATTTTCCTGCCGTTTGTCGGAAGCCTGATCTATCTTTTCAACGAGGTCTTTACAGGACGGGATCTGAAAACAGCGGGATCCGGGCTGGGCAGTCTCCTGAACCCGGGAGGAGGAATCCGCCGGCTGGAGGACAATCTCCGCTTTACGGACACCTTTAACAATCGCGTGGCTTTGGCCGATGCGTACCTCGCCACGGGTCAGACTGACAAGGCTATAGAGCTGTACGAATCCAGCCTGACGGGGGCCTTTATCGAAAACGAATACGTGTTTCGTCAACTGATTGTCGCCTATTTTGAAAAGAAGAGGTATGCGGACCTGGTCTCCGTAGCTCGCAAAATATACAAGACACCCCAGTTTGCACGATCCCGAGCGCACCTGCTGTATGCGATGGCATTGAGCCGCACCGGGGATCAGGCAGGCGCGGAAAAGGAGTTCAGGGCGCTCAAATCGCGCTTTTCGAATTTTGAATCCCGCTACCAATACGGGATCTTCCTCCTTCAGGCCGGCCGGGTGGAAGAAGCCAGGGACCTTTTCAAAGAGATGACTGAAGAAGCCGTACATCTCAGCTATCGCGAAAGAAGGGACAGCCGTCTTTGGCTCGGTTTGGCAAAAGACGAATTACGAAAAACAGCCGGCTAGCAAAATTTCACGACCTGTTCATTTGACTACTCACCACTCACCACTCACTACTCACTACTTAACACATCCCGGATATTTTTTAGAAGGGAATTGGGCGCCGGTGCGTCCTGCGTCAGTTCCCAAATCATGACACCGTCCGCCTGCTGCATCGCCAGCGCCGTCTTTTTCCGGATCGTGGCAATGCCGTTATAATACATCGTCCCACCGTTTGGAAGACCGACCTGGTCTTCATTGACGGCGGCAGGATAAGCAGCCGCGATCTGGCTGAAATTCATATCGGACACGCTGTTGCCAGGGCCAAAGCCATACCCGTAGAACGGCAGGCCCAGGGTCATTTTGGATTTTGGCAGGGACCGGGTCGTCCCCCAATAGACCAGGTCGCTGACAGCCATATCATAGGGCGCATGAGGCCCGGGATCGGCGGGTCTCCAGGGCCCGGTCTTGTCGTAAGACATGATATTGACAAAATCAAATTTAGCCAGTGCCGCATCGGGAGTATTCGCGCCGTAGGGAGTGGCCACGGCGGCGGTAAGCAGCTTTCCCCGGGGCCCGGTGATCGAAGCCAGTTCGGTGACAAACTGCGTGTAATGCTGATCGATAGCACTCCCTTCGAGATCCACATCGATGCCATCCAGCCGGTATTGATCCACGAGCGTCGCTATGGACCGGACGAGTGCGGGGCGCTTGTCATCACTCAGCAATCCCGCAAAATAACGGGGTATTTCCCCGCCGCCTATCGACATCAGCACCTTTACCCCCGCGGCATGCGCGCTTGCCACGATCTGCCGGACAGCCGGCCGGTCGGCAAAAGCGCCCGTCGAATCCGGGTTGACAAAGGCGAGGTTCAGGTGGCTAAGGCTCCGGAAGTCGATATTCGACAGAGCGGCCGGAAGATCGGGCCGGTTCACTTCCAGATACCCTACCACTTTGTAGGGACCCGGTGCCGGTGCCGGGTTCGCTCCGGACTGCTCCAGGACCGTGCTGTTTTTAAACCCAGGCAAGACCAGGACCGGCAATACCAGGGATAATAGTATTCTAAAACGCATGTTCCCGATGTTTTCATGAATATAGCAAAAAAAGGGATATCGCCGCCTGGAGGCAAGGATGCCCCTATCCCCTCCTTAACTCACGACGATGCGGTGGGGGGATTCTTCCTTGCCCGGAATAACGGGAAGGGCAAATATTTCAAATATCACCGTTTACCGTCCCGTATTAACCGATTTTAGGAATTCTTTCACCCGCAATCCATGTAACTTGGCCTCAAATTCACTAAAAGATATGTCCAGGCAATTCCTTCTACCCTTATTGGCTTCCGTCGTCGTGCTGCAAAGCAGTTGTTCGCACAAACTGGCGCCGGAAGGCAACTACCAGTCCAGCCCGGTCGTGGCCGATGGCAGGCTCAATGACTGGAAGCTCCCGCTACGCTTTACCAATGCCGATTATACGGTCAATTATGCGGTTACCAACGACGATAAAAACCTTTATATCTGTGTGGTCTCAAAAGACCCCGTCACGGTACAAAGGATCCTAAAAGCAGGTATGAACATCTACCTGGACCCAAAAGGAGCCAAAAACAAGGAGATCAGCATCGCCTTTCCCATCCGTAAAGCCGCCGACCCGGTCAGATACCGCAGCCGGTATGGCGACCCCGGAAACGGCAACGGTTACGGCAACGGTTACGGCAACGGGGGCAATCCCAATAGCACCGACAGCGTAGGAGCCGGCGCCTATGGCCAGGGTTCCTCTTCCGGAGGCAGCGCATCCCAGGGACAACAGGGAGCCCCCATGGACGGAGCCAGCTCGATCGCCAATTCTTCGGCCATTACCCGGAGGGCTAACCTGGAGAAGCTGCTCGGAGAGTCCGATACCTATAATACCACCGGTTTTATCAATATGCAAAATGGCCAGTATGGGCTGACCGATACAAAAAGCCCGATCCTGATCTCGATGGGCCTGACCAATGAGAACGGTATCGCCTACGAGGCGATCATCCCCCTCCGGAACCTGTCCTACGACAGAATGGTCTCGAAAAATGAAACCAGGAATTTCAGCGTGGGGATCGTACTGAATGCTTCCGCCGGGGGTGCCGGAGGCAGACCCGGAGGCGGACAGGGTGGCGGCGGTGGTTTCAGACCTTCGGTGGGTCTGGGCATGGGCGGCGGAATGGGAATGGGAATGGGAATGGGCATGATGCGTATGGGCGGAGGCGGAGGCCGGAGGAACGGAGCCAACAACGCGGCAGGCAAAGAGGACGACAACTGGTATACCTTCAGCCTGGCAAAGCCCCAGCCGGCAACCAAATAAAAAGACTTTCCATGTTACCTGGCTGTGATGAGTACCATGGAACACTGTCTCACCAGGGGTATACTCATCGTTATTTTATTTCCCACCCTGGTGTATGTCACGGTCACCGGGTCGTCTATCCCGGGATGGTAGGCCATGACGGCCAAATGCTTACCGCCGAGTGAAGGATCGGTTAGCGATACGTCTACCTGATCGACCCCATTTTGGGCATAGACTACGGGTATCACATATCCGCGGGGCGTTTTAAAGACATTGGCCTTGGCCTCATCGTTGCGCACAGAAATAACACCGGGCTTCAGCACCCATTGGCGGTCTTTCATCAGGTTCATCAACTGTCCGTAATCCAGATACCATTGATCCGTCAGCGGGTTGGGCCGTATGGAATGGTCGTTGCCCGGAAATGGGCACATGGGAAACATTCCCATATAGAGGTAGCGTTGAAAGAAGGCGTCCTCCCCCTCGGATTTGACGGTTGCAGCGTCGTCGGTCCAGCCCAGAGCCGGCTTCTGTGTGCATAACAGGGCGGAAGTATTCAGGGCGATGCCCGAATAAGTAAATTCATCGAAGATGCCGTCGACTTCTTTCAGAAGATCGATCCGTTTGTCATGATTATTGACCAGGATGCTCTTACCCGCTCGATGCATCAGGGGGCCCATGTCATTCAGCAGTCTTTTAAAGGAACTGATGAGAGAGCGGACGGGCTTGCCGTCGAACCAGGTTATCCCATCATCAGCCTGGAAGTTGAACATCCTCAACCAATCCATCCGGTCGATACAGATGCCAAAAGCATCCGGAATTTCTTCGATGTGCCGTTTTGCCTGGTTGAGCAGGTAGGCCCGGTATACCGGATCGCCGCAGTCCATAATAACACCGTCGCCCCAGGTATAGAAGGGCCCCCCGGGCCGGGTCTTCGGATAAATGATGCCTTTTAAATTCAGGGCGCCGGGGACTTTCAGGATGGCGCTGCTCAATTGCCCATACAGGAATTCATTGTCGTCTTTCCAACTACTATCAGCAGGCGTGTACCGGACGGTATAGGGATATTTTATGTTGGCGCCGAACTCGGTGACATTAAAATAATTAAACACGAAAAATCCTTTTTGCTTCATGGAGGCTGCATATGCATTCATTCCCCGAATGGAGGTGAGCCCATTGCCATACCGGGTCCACTTTTCATCGCCTCCTACAGGAGGCAGAAACATCCCCATATATGGGAAATCAAAGCTCGCCTGCCAGTTAACCGTAAAAGCCATCTTCTTCATTTTGGTTGCGTCGAAATCCGAGCTATGATCCGAATATGCCCCGGTTCCCCCATATCTGCCTGCCATTACACCCTTCGGGAAAAAATATCCGGGATAGCGTCGGCTCATCCATGCCAAACCGGATCTCCAGTCGGCGCCATGTCCCACGAGGTCCATATGCAGTCGAAGGGTATCTCCTTTTGCTATACGATTGAATAGTCTGCTGAAACTGACCTCACCGGCAGCAGTAGTCTCCATGGTTAGATCGATGATATTGTCTTCCGGGGAGAGGACCAGCGTCATGCCTGCATTTTCAGAAGGCTCGAGAATAGAATACATCGGGATGCAAAACAGGTTGTCGCCCATCGGACAGAACCCGACCCTGGGCTGCCCATATTCCAGGTACGGCGCCCCATAGTAGAATCGGCTATCGCAAAAAGGAGTCGCTATTAACGGGTCTATCCATCTATTGGAGCCGCCGGCCCTGTTCGCCAGCGCTTTTTGCCAGCTTGTATCCCGTTCATTCGGACGATAGGGCGGCTCACCCCAGGAGGTCCAAAAGGCAGATTGCTTTTTAACCGGGTAGGCCAGCCTGGTATGAATGACGGTTCCCCAGGGCTTGCCTGTCCCGATGATGTCCAACTCCCATCGGATGCTGCTCTTTGTCGGGATCAGGCGCTCAACCAGCCAGCAGGCTGTGCCGAGGCTGTCATTTCGCATCTCTTTGCTCAACTCGATAGCGCCATTCTCACATAGCCGCAAAGTTGGCTTGCCTGTCACGACACATCCGTCCATCGCGGTAAAAAGATCAACCGGTTTTTGCTCCCCCCCGCCCGTCCTGATTCCAACAATATGACCTTCGGCGGATACTCTCACCGAAAGCCCCCGGGTATTGAGAGAATATCCGTCCACCTGTCGAACCCGCGTGGTCCTGGCAGCATCCTGCTCAACCTGGCTATAAGAAAAAAGAAACATGGGGCCGGCTAATATCGCCACGGCCAAAGATCTGATGATTGCTGTCGTCATTGTTACATTCTTCAAGGCCCGAAAATATCATCATTATTCCCTTCAAAGCAATAGTAGATTTTCCAAAATCGATCTTTTATTATCCATCGACGGCATTGCCGTTTACTTCGAAGCGCCGCTGTCCCTGATCTCCGCAAGCCTGGCCTGCATCTTCCGGACGGTCGCGGGATATCGGGTGGACAGATCCTGTTTTTCACCGATATCTTTTCGCATATCGTACAGCTGAGCGTGCCCGCTATACCCCGATTCGATATCGACGCCCGCGAACACGGCGGGCCCTTCTCCCGGTTCTATATATTTCCAATCGGGGGTGATCAGTGAAAGCGATCCGCCCTGTTCCACCAATTCCTTTCTTCCGGTTGAAGAATGCCCGAGCAGGGCAGGTAACACATCATAGCTATCAGGGGCCTCCCCGCTTGCCAACGGCTGACCCGTAAAATCCGCCAGGGAAGCAAAGAAATCCACCTGGCTGAGCAGGGCTCCGGACAAACGAGGCCGGATCTGGCCTTTCCACTGTACCAGCAGGGGCACCCGCGTGCCTCCGTCAAAAGCGCTATACTTCCCGCCGCGGAGCGGCCCGGCGGGGCGGTGGCCGTTTAGCTTGAGAACCGCGCTGTCCTGGTAGCCGTCATCCAGCACGGGACCGTTGTCGCTGCTGAAAATGACAATCGTATTGCCGGCAAGTCCCAGGCTGTCCAATTCGTCCAGGACCTTTCCAACAGTCCAGTCCAGTTGGAGAATGGCGTCACCCCTCGGACCCATCCCGCTCTTGCCTACGAACCGCGGATGCGGATCGCGGGGAACATGAATGTCGGTGGTTGCGAGATATAGAAAGAAAGGCCCTCCCTCGCGACTGCCTGCGATAAAAGCCCTTGCTTTTTCCGTGAGCGTGTCGGCTATGTTCTGATCGGTCCATAGCGCTTTTTTGCCCCCGGTCATATAACCGATCCGGCTGATACCATTGACGATCGTCTGGTCATGCCCCCGCCCCGGGGAAGGATGCAGCCTCAGCAGTTCCGGATGGTCCCTGCCGGTCGGCCAGTCTCCTACCGGTTTTTTATAGCTCACGCTTATGGGATCTGATGGGTCACCGTCGACCACCCGATGATCTTCCACGAAGACGCAAGGCACCCGGTCGAGGGTCGCCGGGATGATATAGCTGTAGTCAAAACCCATCTCCAGGGGACCGGGAGCTATCTCCCCATTCCAATCAGGGCCGCCGGAGCCTCCCAGCCCAAGATGCCACTTGCCGATCACCCCGGTCCGATACCCTGCTCTTTTCAACAGACCCGGGAGGCTCAACCTGGCTGTGTCGACGATCAGAGAAGCATCTCCGGGCGCGATACCGGTCCCTTTCTTTCTCCAGGCATACAGACCGGTCATCAGCGAAAACCGGGAAGGAGTACAGGTCGCCGCCGTGGCATGCGCATTGGTGAAACGGATACTTCCCTCCGCCAGGCGGTCGATCCGTGGCGTACGGATACGGGTGGCCCCATAGCAACTGAGATCACCGTATCCCACATCATCGGCATAGATGAAAACGATATTGGGGAATGCGCGGGCAGTCGACCCCGGGGCTGTCGACGAGACGGGGCCGGTAGCCGTCACTTGTGCACATAACGAAAAGGAAGGGCCCCGGAAGATCCCCGAAACCACGGTCAGTAAACAATAAGCAAACAAATTCTTTTTCCGCATGGCGATGATTGAGGGCCGCAATAGGCGGTTGAACTGCAATATTATAAAACTGTAATACTATTGAACTATAATATTAACAAAAAAAGAAGCGCCCCGTTACGGACAATCCGCAATCGGGGCGCTTATCTTATAGATCCCGGTCACCGTCGGCGGCACCCGCCGCGCGGCAAGCCGGTTATTTGTCTTTTACATGCACGATGATCTCTGCACGCCGGTTGAGCCAGGCCGTGTTGGGGTTATCGTTGTCGGCTACGGGATTGTCTTTCCCGAAATACTGGGAACTCATCTTATCCGAAGGGATTCCCTTGCTGTTCAGGTAGTCGAAAACGGACTGCGCCCTCTTCCTGGACAGGAAATTGTTGTATTCCGCCGTACCCACATTATCGGTATACCCCTTGACCTCGGCAACCAGGGCCGGGTTCTTGCGTAGCTGGCCGATAATCCTATCGATGGTGGAGAATGCCCGCGTAGTCATCGCATATTCGTTGAATTCGAAATAGACTACGAACTTGATGACGGGACGGCCATCGACCGTATCTCTCTTGAAATCCCCTGATTCGAAATCCTGCATGTCGAACTTGGAGAGTTTCTCTTCATCCCCGGCCATATCATCCCCATTCTGCCCCCCTCTTCTCCGCCTGTTGCCGCCGGCCTGGTCATCGTCATCGTCCGCCTTCTTGTAGCCCCTGGCTTTGGCCACCGAATCCAGGTTGATCGTAATATAGATATTGTTCGTTACGCCATTCTTCGAAGCGGTCGAATCATTCTTCGTGTCCTTTTTCTTCGCGTCATCCTTATTGGCCTGATCTCCATTCGCATCATCCTGGCTGGATTTCTTCTTCTTTTTGTTATTGATCGGCAGGTATACGCCCAGGTTGTAGATCATCGTAGGCGCTATGCTCTTGCTGAGTGCATAGCCATAAGCCACGCTCCCCATCATCATGACCTTTCTCGATCTGGCATTATACTTCACACCCAGCCCGATAGGCGCGCTGGTATAGGATTTGTCATTTGTCAGGTCGTTGATCCCGATCGTAATGAATGGCTGCAGCCGGTATTGCGCACTCAGCAAATGATAATAGATCGCAGCATTCAGGAGGTTAAAGGTCTTGGTCTTGGTCTGGCTGATCAGCACATCGGAACTCGTGACGTGACCATAGCTAAAACCCAGATCCGCGCTGAAAGCCAGCCGGCCGGTGATATTTTTATAGACAGACGCGGCAAACGACATATTGCCTTTCCCCTGGAACGGAAGGGTATTGGCGTCGCTCAGATATCCCTTCCTGTTTTTTTCGAGCAGGGCAAAGTCTTGCAGCTGAAACTTCAGGACGGGTGAAATATACCAGCGGCGATCCCAATCCCTGTTGTCTGCACCCGCGGCCCGGGAATCTTCGGAGGCTGTTTTCGCCGGCTCTTTCTCCTTGGGAGCATCCTGCACAGGCTTTATCGTATCCTGTTTGACCGTATCTACAGGCTTGACCGTGCTGTCCTGCAACCTTACGATGGTAGCCCCTGACACATGTCCGGTCGTGTCCGCCTGGATTTTGGAAGAATCCTGCGCTACCCGGACGCTGTCCTGCGCCTCCAGGTTTCCCATGGCGACCAAGATACTGCCGGCCAAACAAATCATTACCTTTTTCATGGATTCTAAACTTTAATGGGTTAGTCTTTTATGGATTTTAATCTTTTTATAGAATCGGCCTTTTTAGATCGGCCTTTTTTAGAATTGTTTTTAGATGTAAACTTTTTGTTTTTCGTGTACCTGTCGATTCTTTTAAAAGTCCGTTCGAAAAGCCAGCTCCACGCCGTTTCGATTGATCCCCGCGGCACTGATGGTCGAGATGTTCACATCGTATGACAACGCGATGATCACTTTCTGGTATCTTAATTCCACATCCGGCACCAACGCGTCGTCATATCTGTACCCCAGCCCGAACCCGACGGCGCCGCCGGGTATCGCGGGTAGATTATAGACATAGGTTGCATTGAAAAAATGCTTATAGGCGCCGCCCTGCCAGTTGAGGGCCGCATAAAAAGCAATCTCGTCTTCAGTCTGGGTCAGGAATCTATAGCCGCCCTGGATGCCTAATCCGGGTCTGAGCTTTGTTGCATCGGTCTTGATACGATCTGTGTAGGGTTCATTCAGCTGCGCTACCGAAGCGCCCAGATACCATTTATCCGTTTTTGAATTATTAAAGATCGACAATCCCGCGTTAATATTAAAATGGCCGTAATGCCAGCCGGCAGCCAGCTGATCGGCGCTGGGCGATCCCTCTACCGGTCCGTAGCTGTTGAACTGGTCGCCGAAATAGACCGAGTTTCCGTTGACATTCAACTGGCTCTGGTAATAAGAACCCTGGAATCCGACGGCGACATAGGTCTCGTTCGAACTGATCGGAACAGCATAAGAAATCCCCAGCAGCCCGAGCGTATTGCTCAGGATACCCTGGTTGGACTTATCGGAGGCCGCGCCTACGCTGAGGCTGAAATAGCCCGAGTTGGGCTGGTCCTTGGCCGTCTTCGAAAGCAACGGAATATTGCCCATAGCGCTGACGCTATTATAGGCGATGGCCCCGCCAAATTGCACATTCCGGTAGTTTAAAATGACATTATCCTGTTTATCCGTCTTGAGCGATTGGTTGTACCATACCGTCATATCCTGGACACGGGAGAAATTGATCTCCTGGGCCCGGGAGACCAGCGAAAACAGCACAAAGACCGGTATGGACCAAATACTTTTCATTTGGTTGACAGTTTAAATATTTTATTGACTAGTATCTTCCTCATAAACTTATTTTCATCCGCCCCGCTGCCCCGCATCGATGGCGACGTTTTTTCCTATCGGACCAATGACACCATCCCCTTCCGCAGGACCCTATTGCCATTATTGTCTATTCCTTCCGCGATCCACAAATAAGTCTCGACGGGTTGCGGAATCCCCTTGAAAGTACCGTCCCAACCTACATTCGCATCCTGGGTGGTGAACAGCAGGTTGCCCCACCGGTTATAGACGCTGAAATAGTGGAAGGCGCTCATCCCCACCAGGATGGGCTTCAGCACATCGTTCATCCCGTCATTATTTGGCGTGAACACATTCGGAACATAGATATTGACTCCGACAAAATGCGCCTTTGCAGTATTGCCAAATACGATCGGAATATTTTGCACAGTCGCCGAGATGTACACAATACCGGCGACCTTGCTGGTAAGTTGGATGATCGCGTCGCCGTTGGCATCCGTCGTCACCGGTTGCTCCGTGATGATCTGGGCATTCCCCGAGTCGATGGTGAAGACTACATCCCTGCCCGGCAGCGGATCTCCACTCTGGTCCACGACATGAACCACAACGGTATTGGTGCTAGTACCATCGGCAAAGGCATTATCCGACAATACGTATATTTTAGTCTCAGGATTGGTAGGGTCGGGCTGCGCAGTGAAGATCGCTTGCGCGGGATTGCCGTGAGTAATCAGATTTCCGTTGACAGTAGCCTGCACATCCGCCGTTCCCACGACAGTGCTGGTAAGTGCAATCGTAAAGTTGCCGTTGGCATCTGTTGTCACAGTGGTCGAACCGACAAAATTGGCCGTCCCGCTGGTAATCGAAAAAATGACTGTCTGATTGGCAACCACATTTCCGTTCTTATCGACAATATGCACCTTCACACTATCCGTGGCTATTCCATTCGCCGCTGCATCATTGGCCACGACGGTTATTAATGTATTACTATTCGTTGCATCCGGAGGACCCGCCACAAAGACGACATTAGGAGGCGGGTTACCGTTGGCTATCGCCTGGCCACTTACCGTGGCCGAAACACTGACCATACCGGCGACCGTACTGGTAAGATAGATGGTGGCAATGCCCTGGCTGTTGGTCGTCGCCGTGGCAACTCCGCCCACAAAGCCGGCTGTGCCGCTGGAGATGGTGAATGTCACGGTCTGGTTGGCAATAGGCTGCCCGTTCTTGTCTGTCACCGTCGCCACTACGCTGTTGGTGGCAACCCCATCGGCAACGGCATCCGTTGTACCCATCGTCAGATTAGTAGTCGGAACATTGGTATCCGGAACGGCAACAAAAACTACCGTAACAGGATTGCCGCCATTGATCGCCTGGCCACCTACAGTGGCTGTGACACCGACCGTACCGGCAACCGTGCTGGTAAGATAAATCGTCGCAATACCCTGGCTATTGGTCGTCGCGGTGACGACCCCTCCCACAAAGTTGCCTGTACCGCTGGCGATTGTGAATGTCACGGTCTGGTTAGCGACAGGATTCCCCTGCGCATCGGTGATTTGGGCGATTACGCTATTGGTGGTCGAACCGTCGGCAGGTGAATTAGTTATGCCCGGGCTTAATGTCGTGGTAGGTGATGTTGTGCTCGGCGGACCCGCAACAAAGACGACGTTAGGAGCAGGGGTGCCGCTGGCTATCGCCTGGCCGCCTACCGTCGCCGAGACACTGACCGTACCGGCAACCGTACTGGTAAGCGTGATGATCGCGTTCCCGCTGGCGTCCGTTGTCACCGTGGCAAGTCCTACAAAAGTCCCCGTTCCGCTCGTGATCGCAAAAGTAACCGTCTGGTTGGCCACCGGGTTGCCCTGCGCATCGGCGATATGCGCC
>JARLGZ010000246.1 GCA_031292515.1 Puia sp.
AGGGCAGACTCTCGGGCCTAATGAGCTATGATCACACGCTCGATAGTGTCCAACAACGAAGAACACTTACGGGAGAAGTTCCGCTGGCCATTCATTTTTTGCGACTGTCCGACCGACGAAGCGCGTTACCGGTCAACTTCCACATCCGGACTTATGGGGAGTCTGAGAGATTTCACTTGTGAGTGTTTACCAGGCGTTTGGTCCATTCACCTGCGAAAATGGTACGAGGCCAGGAATGCAAAAAGAGCCCCACAGATGAGGAGCAAACCGGCGACAACGAACAACAGAGGTAGACGCCGGGGCCGTTGAGAGATTTGGCTTAATTGACCCGTAACGTCAGGTCCGACTTCGCTCAGTGAAGACGTTAAGCTCGGAATCGCTTTTTTGTATAAGCTCCAAAACATCCATGCCAACGCGCCAAGGACGAGCCAGAAAAAGAGAGGGATCCCAAGAGCAATCGTCAATCTATGCCCGCGTGGACTCAAACCAGCGTAGCCATCCAGGATCAAAGCGGGGACCATAACGCTCGGATACGTCAGGAAAGTAATCAGCGTAATGGCACTTCGAAACATCTTGACAAGCGCCCTGATTTTTTCTTCATCGGATTTCGAATCAACGAAGTAACACTTCCTCTTGCGGCTAAATGGAATAAAAACTAATCGCCCGCTCCGGTCTTTCGTGAAGTGACTTTCAATGGCGTGGTCCATCATCCTGGAAAACAGAGAGATCATGGCTCCTCCCTATATGTCGGAAGTTCAATTTTGACATCCCGGACGATAGAAAATGCACCAGTGACCGCGTCAGTGCACTATAGGTGAACCGGATGAAGTGTTGCTCAGCAACGCGGCTAACTCCCGATAAGCACTACTCGTACAAGTGCCCGTCACTGGCCACAAACGGCGATGTGGGAAGTATCAAAGGCCTGGGTCCGAACAAGGAAATCCAGCGATTACCCTGTCGGAGCCAAATGGTCCTCCCTCACTCTAATGCGCGCCTTCAAGAGCGTTCTATCCAAATACTCTTGTTGACGCTTGGTGTTCCCCTTGTGACTCAAATCGCGGGAGGCGAGCTGTTGCCGCAAGGTGAATTCAGGGATTCCGTGCGCCAAGGC
>JARLGZ010000026.1 GCA_031292515.1 Puia sp.
ATTCGAGGCGCCTGTGAAGGCCAGCGAGCCCTTTGCTTTCGGGGATTTCTCCTGGCTCAACGGTACCAGCCGGAAAACGACGGCGCCGGCTTTCGATTCCAAGTATTTCACGGGGGATGTGACTTTCGATTTCAATTATACGCATTCCTACAACAATCCTATCGACAATACGGTGGTGGGATCTACGGCGCTCGCCAGGAATAATGAGCTGCAGTTGTCTTTTATGGGAGTGGGTGGAGATATTCATTATAACAACGTGCGCGGACGTGTCATGATGCAATTCGGCACCCGTTCCACCGTGGTCCCCCGCAATGACGGCAGCTCCTATAAGGGGCAGTACGACCTGCAGACGATTTATCGTTATATCAGCGAGGCTTATGCAGGGTATCACTGGGACACCTGGCATGGCATCAACCTGGATGCGGGTATTTTCATGTCTTATATCGGGTTGTTCTCCTATAACAATTTCGAGAACTGGGGCTATCAGCCTTCGTATACTTCGGATAATACGCCCTGGTTTTTCAACGGGCTGCGGTTGCAGACTTTTCCGACCGATAAGTTGAAAGTGGAGTTGTGGCTGATCAATGGCTGGCAGAGCTACGGCATGTTCAATAATTCTCCGGGTATGGGGGTCTCTATCTATTACCGGCCAAAGGAAACGGTGGATTATATCTTTAACAACTATTATGGAAAGGACGACCAGGGTGCGCCGGGCCGGTACCGCTTTCATGCCGACTATAGCTATGAACTTCGTTACCTGAATCGCAAGCATGGGGCTATCACCAAGGCTGCTTTCTCCATCACCGGTGATTTTGGATTTGAGAACGGAGACGGGGTCAGTCCTTTCGGAAAAGGGGCGGTCGGATCAGCCAACTACCTACCCGCGCAGAATTTTATCAGCGGCATGATCTATAACCGGTTATGGTTTGGTGAGAAGCAGAAATTCGCCTGGACGGTCGGGGGAGGGTATATGCACAACCCGGGACAGTACCTGGTGCTGGCTCCTACAGGCTATGCCGATACGCTGTTCCAGAAGCAGACGGGTCCCGGATCGACTTTCGAAGCCTGGGATTATTCTACTTCGCTGGATTATATGCCCAACCAGAACATGACGTTGAAGTTCGAATTCGTTCACAGGGCTGTGGAGAAGATTGGCGCGGCGCCCGGGACTCCCCAGCTGACGGGTTATTTTGCCGGTCATGGCGGCGTCACCTCTCCCTCTGGCTATGCGAATACGGGAGGGTACACCTATACTTCCAGCGGAGGTTCCGTGGCTCCTCCGTTGAGCAGCTGGAATACTTCGGGGCCGAATGGTACTCCCTGGATGCCGGATATGGTCAAGGCGGAATCGAGGATCGTG
>JARLGZ010000247.1 GCA_031292515.1 Puia sp.
TAATTTAGATTCCTTGTTTTAGCAAATATTTTTCATTTTTCTATTGCCCTTTAAAATATGCCTCGACACCATTCTCCAACCAAAATATTTTTGCTTCCGGAGGAGAACAAATATACGTATCATTACTACTTATAGCCTGCACCCCTCTTTCATATCCTCGAAAACAATCCCCTTGCGATCGATCTGGAGGATATCAATGGGGCCCCCCACGTTGGAGGAAGCCTCGCTTTGCGCGTTGATGAGGTATGTGATCCTGTCGATAGGGTTGGGCTTCATTTTATTCAGGAAAGGGTTGTTCAAAAGCTCCTGGACCCTTTTAAAAGTGCCGATCGACAGAATACAGGAATCGGGAAGGCCTGGACCCGGCCAGTTGATATCCGTGCTCAATTTCAACTTCAGCGGCTTTTTCATTTTACTGGCTATTGTATAAACGAAAGCGGAGATTTTAGCACGGCCGCTGTCGAAACCGAAAAAGAGGATGGAGCTCTCCCTGATCTCGGGATAATATTCCCGGTACCTTTTGAAGTTCTCGCTTTTGAAAATAGATAAACTGTCTTTGATCCTGTTTTCAACACGCTCCTTGAAATACCTGCACTTATCTTCGAAGCTCATATCCAGTTGACAGACCTCAAAAGCGAGGCTGTAAAGCACCGTGGTCAGGCCGCCCGAGCAAGCAAAATAGATCTTGTTTTTAGTCTTAATCTTGCATAAGGTGTCGATATGAGTAATCAATATTTTATTGTCACGGGGCACGATCGTTCCCCTGCTGTCGGAACCGATGGTGATCAGATCGGGCGTCCCGTGTACGATAATGCAGGTCTGCGAATAAACGCACGGAGATAAGAAGGAGGGCGGGAAGAGCAAGAGCAATAAGATACCACGGGATAGTCGGTTCATCGGTCAAGGTTAGCTTCAATAAAGATAATGCATCGTCACAATAAGCTATAAAACACATTTCCCGTAATTTGCGGGACTTATGAACCCAGCATATATCATCGACGCCGTCCGGACACCCATCGGGAAATATGGCGGCGCGCTGAGTACCATCCGGCCGGACGACTTGCTTGCTCACGTCATCAAAGCCCTGCTGCAGCGCAATCCGGGGATCGACACGAACGCGATCGAAGACCTGATCGCGGGCGATGCGAACCAGGCCGGTGAAGACAACCGAAACGTGGCGCGGATGGCCGCCCTGCTCGCGGGCCTGCCGGTCACCGTACCCGGCAATACCGTAAACCGCCTCTGTGCCTCAGGCCTCCAGGCCATCATGGACGCCGCCCGTGGCATCCTCTGCGGCGAAGGGGATCTCTATCTCGCCGGCGGCGTCGAGAGCATGACCCGCGCACCCTTTGTCATGGCCAAAGCAACCCATGCCTACAACAGGAATACGGAGATCTTCGACTCGACGATCGGCTGGCGCTTTGTCAATAAGAGGCTGACGGATAAATACCCTCCTTATTCGATGGGCGAAACGGCGGAGAACGTCGCCCGCCGCTGGAATATATCCAGGGCCGAACAGGACGCCTTCGCCTATGCCACCCAGCAGAAATATTTCGCGGCCCTCGAAGCAGGCCGGTGGACGGACGAGATCGCACCCGTGGAACTCCTCGGCGGCAAGGAGGAGAAGATCTTCTTCGACAGGGACGAACCACCCCGCCAGACCACGCTTGAGAGACTGGCAGCCCTCAGACCCGCCTTTGCAAAAGACGGCAGCGTCACCGCCGGCAACTCCTCGGGAATCAACGATGGCGCGGCTGCCCTCCTGCTGGCCGGCGAAGCGGCTGTGAAAAAATATGAGCTCAAACCCCTCGGCAGGATCGTCAGCATGGCCGTGGCGGGCGTAGACCCCGCCATCATGGGCATTGGCCCCGTACCCGCCACCCAAAAAGCCCTGCAACGCGCGGGATTGACCGTGTCGGATATAGATCTCATCGAACTGAACGAAGCCTTCGCCGTTCAGTCCCTCGCCTGTATCCGTGACCTGGGGCTGGACCCCCAAAAGGTCAATGTAAATGGAGGAGCCATCGCCATCGGTCATCCGCTTGGCTGCAGCGGCGCACGCATCAGCACCACCCTCCTGCATGAGATGAAAAGGAGAGACCTGCGCTATGGGCTCGCCACCATGTGCGTGGGCGTCGGCCAGGGCGCCGCGGTGATCTACGAGAAGGTATGATCGATAAACAAGGCATCACTAAGGGGAAAGTGCAGGACGACCCTATAAGAAATCATGATGTGACCCATAAGAAAGTATAGCGGGTCAAAACAACAAACAGCAACCTATAATCGTTCGGGAAATATGGAATTCCGCACAAAAATAGTAGTCGGCAGAAACAACAAAAAAGCCTACGTGGCTTACGCGGGCCTTTTCATCGCCCTCTCTTCCCTGGTCTTCGTCTTTATACCGAACATGGATCGATACATCCCCTGGGCATTCGGCACCGGCATCGTCGTCGTGGTCATCGGCGCCGTTATCGCCAGGGGCGATGTCACGGACTATGGCCTTTCTGAACAGGACCTGACCGTCTCCATGCGGGGTATCACGGTGGGCGACCAGTTTTATCCCCTGCAGAGCATACGCAATATGGACTTTGACGTGCAGGCCTACGAGGGCATGTATGTCAATGACGGCGCCATGGTATCCGGTTCGAACTCCGACGGGATGACCAACCGGCTCAGCTTCGAAGCCGGGGGCAAAAAGATCGCCTGCGGTTTTTTCCTTCAAAATGCAATGCATGTCCAGCAACTAGGGCTGCTCTTCATGGCTTTTTACGAAGGGCATGTCCCGTTTATCGAGCACAACAAGTCCACCCGCACCTATCTGTTCCAGGTATTGTCCGCATCGGAACTCGAAGCTTTTAAGAAGAAATACGGGTATAGCTGAAAAACTATAACCCGCAATAATAATCATAACCGCGCTCATGCCAGTAATCCGGGGGGCGTTCATTGCTGAAATAGATATTGCCCACGCGTTTTAAATTCTTCACCCCGTATTTCACCGGGATGATCAACCGCAATGGTTGTCCGTGGTTCATCGGCAACGGCTGGCCATTCATCTCGTAACAAAGCAGGGTCTGCGGATGCAGGACGCTGGCCCGGTCGATCCCTACATAGTATTCTTTGTCCGGCGTGCTCATCCCGACATAAGCCATAGCCGCTTCTTTTTCCAGGTGATATTGCCGGATGAAATCGCTGAACCGTACGCCTCCCCACCAGGACACCTGGCTCCAGCCTTCGATGCATTTGAATTCGAAGACGATCTCCGTTTTGGGTAACTGCCTCAGCTCGTCGATACCGATGGACAGTTGCCGGTTATCGGCAGTCGTCACCCGCAGCTTCCAGTCCCCAGCGTCGAAGCCGGCCGCACTCAGGCCAGCGTTCCCGTTATATCGCACATGAGTAGTCGCCGAAGAACGGGGATAGACCCGGGCCAGGTGGTCCGGGCTCAGCGTATGTTTGAAAACGTCTTCTCCCGCATTCAGGCCCTTACGCAGCGGCTCCTGCACGCCGTCACCCGTCCCGCGTCCCCTGGGTGAGTCCTTCAGCAGGAACCAGGCCTTCCAGGCCGCTCCGCCCAAGAGGAAGAA
This sequence comes from Puia sp., assembly GCA_031292515.1. Classification (GTDB taxonomy): domain Bacteria; phylum Bacteroidota; class Bacteroidia; order Chitinophagales; family Chitinophagaceae; genus Puia. The sequence continues at coordinate 3,585 of JARLGZ010000247.1, forward strand.
CCCGGCAAAAGACAGGATCGTCCTCCTCCGGATCTGTTGCTCCACGGTCAGCTCCTCATCCCTGCCCGATGCTTTCCGGATAAAACTCTTTAATACCTCACGCCGTTTTTTTTTGGACGACCCGGGTGGGTCCTGCGACCCGGCTGACCCCGTTGGCCCGCCTGGGACCGGTGGCATCTGAAGGGGTTCGTCGTTATTCATGCGTTTTATTTTCGTTTACAATCGCCCTATTTACAATCGTCCTGTTCACAATCACCCTGGCCGCAATCGTCTTGTCTGCAATCGTCCCGAGAGCTATATCGCTATATCAATGCATTATTCGCGTCCTTCGTGTTCATCCCATCCGCACTCTTCGCGTTTTCCCCGGTCGCCTCATGGGCGTTGCTCTCTTTCGCATCCTCCGCGTTCCCTCCATCCGCGAATTTCGCGCTAAACCCGTTCGTGTCCACGACCTCGAAACCAGCGACCATACCCCTGAAATTATTCCAGCCGGCGCGGATGACCTGGAAAATGTGCAGGAGGAAGAAGAGGCAATAGCCAAGGGTCAGGATGAAATGAAAGACGCGCGAATTGCCATAACCCCCGAAGAGACGGGTCAACCACCCGAATTGTACGGGCTTATAAATGGCCAGTCCCGTTAACACCGACCCGAGGCCCATTACGATGATGGCCGTATAGACGATCTTTTGCGCCCCGTTGTATTTCACAAAGGGAGGGGCCGTCTTCCGGATATGGAGGTCATGCAGGACGACGCCCCAGGCCTCCCGGAAGGATCGCCGGTCGGGGAAAAGATAACGCCATTCGCCGGAGAAGACGGTATAGAGGACATAGAACAGCCCGTTCAAAAAGAAGATCCACATAAACACGAAATGGAACGCCATCCCTTCGGCAAGCCGGTAAGGAATGTTCAGGGCCTTATAAAAAGCGGCGGGAAAGAAAGAGAACAGGGTCTTGCTCCCCAGATGGATCTTGTAGATATCATTCGCCCAGTAGATCAGCAGCCCGCTCCAGATCATCACGAACAGCACCGGAAAGTTGATCCAATGCATCCAGCGGATAGCCAACGGGTGCCTTTCGACAATTTTTTTCATCAGCCGGCGCTTTTGGTGAGGAAATAGGAGACAAACCCCTTCCGCATGCAAGATGACAAAGATAGGAACAAGTTTTTGTCGGCTGGCTGACGGCTGGTTTTTAAAATCCTGTTACCCCACGGACACAGGGTAAGCGGGCTCATGCTATCGTGTAGCAGGAGCTGTCCTGGGTTGGGCGAACAATTCGAGGAGGCTTGCCAGGCTGTTTTTGCCCGGGTCTGCCATTTTCACTTCAAATACGGATTCCACTTCATTGCCCGATAGCCTGCCGCCGGAATAGCTGATCCTGTCCAGCTTGCTGAGAACCGCGAGGGCCTGCTGATCCTTGCCTCTCGTTTGTTGCGGATTGACGGACGCCTGCAGCCAGGCGGCTACCGCCTTCAGGTCGATGACAATAGCCACCGGGTTGTCGCGGACCGCTTCTGTTACCAGGTCGCTCGCTCCTCGCGGCGGATTGGTGAAGAAACCGTCGGTCGACTCCTGGCTGGCGCCAAATACGAGGATATGGTCCCTGAACGTATGGAATAGATGCCCTTTCGCCTTGCCGCCAGGTGCTTCTCCGGAAGAGTCCCGGGCGGGAATACTGTCCTTTTTAAAGAGTTTGAGCTGGGTCGAGACCTTCGAAAAAGAAGAAGGGTCGTTGATCGTCACGAGCCCGTAGAAGACAGGTTTCAAACTGGCATTTCCGGTCGGGTCGGATCCGGGCGAGCCAGCTGCGGGTTTATCGGGACCGATGGCCGCAATCAGCAGATCGCCGGCAAACGCCTTCGCCAACTCCTCACTCGTCAGGTTCATCCTGGCAAGCATCGAATCGGTAGCCTGCCGGGATTTGTATCTATCCAGGCCCGATAGCAAGGCATTGACATCTATATGCAGCGTGACCAGACCTAACAGCCTGCCTTGTGGAAGCCGGTTGATCAGGTCCGTGTTCAGCGGCCGGCTATTGAATTGAGCCATCAGCCCGGCGGCCTGGGGCTCGATGGGGGTCCTGTTCCGATAGACGATCCTGCCATTCTCAAACCGGATCGTTCCCAGCGTGCGGGATTTCCCGGATTTCAGCGTTTGCGCGGCATTGAGCAGATTTGCCTGCATCGGGAGCGGAAGGGTCTTTAACCCTTGCATGAGCCCCGAAAGACCGGAACCCTGCGAACTCCAGACATGCACGTCGGCATCGTCCGAGAAGCCATCGCGAAAAAGAGTATCCGTCAAAAAAGGCGATCTCGCATATCCCGCCAAAGCTACCACACTCCTTCGGATAGAAAGGAGATTATTGGCGGGCCGTGTCACCGGATGGGCGCCCGTTTTTCCCATCGCCTCCCGCAAGGGCGGCCGGAAGAAAGTGATGACGGCCAGTTTATCATTCCAGGCGAATCCGGTATTCTTTTCCCGGGCGGTCCGGATCTTTCCCGGTCTGACGGTAAAACCGCCGGATTTGTCTTCCTCCTTCAAAAAACGGATGAACTTCGCCGAATCGGACAAAGGCAGCAGGATCGTCACGTATCTGGGACTGTCAAGACCCGGGGAATTGCTTAGGGTCACGAAAAAATCCCGGTGGATATCGATACCGGCCCGGGAGGGATCGCCGATAAAGGCAGCGATCTTTGGGTCCCTGGTTGCATTAAGCATGGGCATGCCCGGGACTATGCTCTTCCAGTCCACCTTGGAGGCGATGACAGGGAAATTGATTTGATAGACCTGGTTGGCATCTGGCGGCAGGTGACGAAAAAGGGGATTGCCGGCGGCAGGTTCGGTTTGTGCCGACACGTGCAGGATGCCGAAAGACAAAAGGATTAGCAATGCAAAGGAAGTATTTTTCATGGTGCAGTTTACATTCCGAAACCGGTATCGACCGTAAATCGGCATTAACATTAAAGAGAAAATCAGCATTAACCGTAGTCAGGCACTAACGGGCAAGGATATAAACGTCCGAATCGGCAATATCGTATTGGCGGGCAGGATAGACAGACAGTCCAAACGGACGGGACAACTGACGCGAAAACGGCCGGGATAAAAGGAAGGTACCGATGGAAGCTACAAATGGAAGCTACGAACGGCCGGGACGGGCGGTCATGCAAAGATCAGGCGAAGGACAGTTCCCCGAAGGCCTGCAGGCTGTGCGTGGTCTGCAACCCCGTCTGAAGATCTTTTAGTTTGACTTCCTGTCCGGCCAGCTCCCCGGGGCCGATGATCGCCGCGTAGCGGATTCCCTTTCGCTCCGCATATTTGAATTGTTTGTCGAATTTGGCCAGCTCGTGATAGATCTCGGCGGCGACACCTTTTTCCCGCAGTGCCTGCCCCAGCAAAAAGGCCAGCCTGGATTCGGCTTCTCCCAGGTTGAAGAACAGGACCTTCGTACCGGTATGCACGTCCGCCGGGAAGAGCCTGAGCTCTTCCATGACATCATAGATCCGGTCGACGCCGAAAGAGATTCCGACACCCGGGACGCCCGGAACACCAAAAAGCCCGGTGAGATCGTCGTAGCGCCCCCCTCCGCCGATACTGCCCATCTGGACATTCAGCGCCTTCACCTCGAAAATAATGCCGGTATAGTAATTGAGCCCCCTTGCCAGCGTCAGGTCGACGACCAGCAGATTGGCTGGACTGCCATAGTTCAGCACGTATTCCAGCTCTTCAATCCCCTTCCCTCCCGTCTCATTGCCCGCCAGCAGGCTCTTTACGGAAGCCAGTTTCTCTTCATTCGTTCCCTCGATGGCCAGGTATTTTTCGATCGTCCCGACCTGCGATTCACTTAGACCCCGCTGCCACAATTCCTCCTTTACCTTTTCAAGGCCGATCTTGTCCAGCTTATCGATCGCGACGGTAATGTCGGTCATCTTATCGGACCCGCCGCATACCTCGGCCAAAGCGGCCAGGATCTTACGGTTATTGAGACGGATCGAGACCGGCAGGCCCAGGCAGTGGAATACCCTGGTGTAGATCGCCGCCAGCTCTACCTCGTTCAACAAGGAATGGCTGCCTACTACATCCGCATCGCATTGATAGAACTCCCGGTATCTGCCTCTTTGCGGCCGGTCGGCGCGCCAGACAGGCTGGATCTGGTAGCGTTTGAAGGGGTAGGTCAACTGCCCATGATTCATCGCGACATAACGGGCAAAGGGAATGGTCAAGTCATATCGCAAGGCCCTTTCCGTCAGATTCTTATCGTTTTTGCCCGCGACGACATTTTCAAAAGCCTCCCGCGCCTTGCCGGTATTCTTCGGATCGCTCAGCCCGTTGTTCAGGATCTTGAAGATGAGCTTGTCACCCTCTTCCCCATATTTACCCATCAGCGTCTCCAGGTGCTCCATAGCCGGGGTCTCCAGAGGTTGAAACCCGTATAATTCGAAGACCTGTCGGATGGTATGGAAAATATAATTCCGTTTGCGGACCGTCTCCGGTCCGAAATCGCGGGTGCCTTGAGGTATGCCAGGTTTAGCCATTGTAGCTTTACGTTGATAAATGATTGTTTGTTGCTGATTGCGGGTTTCTGCCCGGCTGCTTGTTCTTCCAAGTTGCCTGTTCTGCCCGCTTGGCTGTTCTGCCGCTTGGCCGTTTTAGCTTTCCTCCCGCCCGGCTTCTTCCCCGGTTCAGCCTTTCCGTTTCACACAGCCTCTTCTTTTCCTGCAGCGCTTTCCTTTCGTGCAGTCTCTTCTTTTCCCGCAGCGTCTTCCTTTCACGCCGCTTCTTCCTTTTGTTCTGTCTGTCACGATACCGATAGGTCCCGGCCACCGTATTTCTCCACGATTGCCGTGCAAGCCCGGTCAAGCAGATCGAATACTTCGCGATACCCCGACTCCGGCCCATACCAGGGGTCGGGCACGTCCAGATGGCTTCCCGGGTTTGATTCGTCCAGGATCAGCCCTGTCTTCCGCGCGTCAAATTTCCGGCCCGCTATCCGGCGCATCCCGGCGATCACATCCTCCGCCATCGCATAAATTCTATCATAGCGGTCGAAATCGACTGCTGTGAATGCCCGGGCTCTTTGCTGGCTGATATCGATCCCATGAAGCCCGGCGACTTTTTGAGACAGCCGGTGCGGCGCCTCCCCGATATGGTATCCATTGGTGCCGGCACTGTCGATTTCCCAGGACAGACCCGCCTCGCCGGCCTTCTGTTCCAGGATCCCCTCCGCGAGGGGACTGCGGCAGATATTCCCCAGGCAGACCATCAATATCTTCATACGGTCCTTATATTCTTATATTAACGTCTATAATTGTCATCTCTGTCATCATCTCTTTCATCATGTGCATCATCGTCTGTATCATCGTCTGTATCATCGGATTAGTCCGCCATCGTATCTTATCATCCGCATCCCTCGTCCTGCGCCGTATGATCCGCAACGGGCGCAAAAATAGGACAAAAGCGCCGAAGTCCGGACTGGCAGGGTCCGGCAGCACCGGTTATGGAATACACAGGGTCGACGCATCTTATATAGGGATTAGAAAATCATTGAAACGGCATCGGAACGACATTAGAACGGCATTAGAACAGCCTTTAATAGGAATTTAATAATCGGATGGGACCGGCGGGTTGATCCTTTTTTAACCATATTTCCTTAATTTGCCCGACCAATCGTAAAAATACTGGTTACATGCGGAACGAGGCTCCTGATAGAAGAACAAAAGGATATGTGCTGATGCGCGCTATCCTGGATTATGGCATGGGTATTATGATTGCCGGATTCGGTGTCTTTTTCCTGCTTGCTCCCAAACTGGGCTTCAGTTTCTCCGATGGCGACAGCTTTTTCCGTTATTTTTTCGCCGGCCTCTGCATCCTTTACGGGTCATGGCGCATTTACAGGGGTTACAAAAAAAATTATTTTCATTGATGCGACGATTGCTACTGTATATTCCGGTGAATAACAGCCGCGTCCGTTTGTGGGCGCTTCTGTCCCTTTTTGCGTGTGGTTGCCGCAATGCGAACCCCGGCACGCCGGTGGAGACCCCTACTTCCGGCACCATCCAGATCAGCGTCGACGAATCCTTTAAGCCCGTGATCGATTCCGAGATAAAGGTCTTCGAATCCACTTATCCCGATGTGAAGGTCATCCCCCATTATAAAGCGGAAGCAGAATGTCTTCGCGATCTCGTGAACGACAGCACCCGGCTGGTGATCGTGACCCGGGGGCTCAGCTCGTCCGAAAGGAAATTCTACAGCGACTCGTTGCATTATATACCCACAAACGATCTCCTGGCTTATGACGCGATCGCCGTTGTGGTGAACAACCAGTCGAAGGACTCGATCTTTACCATGAACGATCTCCGCGCCATGCTCAGCGGTAACACCAAAAAGGACTGGCAGGTGGTCATGGATGGGGTCTCCGCTACCAGCACGGTACGCTACGCCATCGACTCGGTTTTACGGGGCGCCCCCCTGGGACCCAAGGTGGTGGCGGCAAAATCCAGCCAGGAAGTCGTCAGCTATGTCGCCGCTCATGAGAACGCCGTCGGTTTCGTTGGGGTGAGCTGGGTCGGTGACGAGGACGATCCGGGTCTTACGAGCTTTATGAAGAACGTAAGGATCGCCTCCCTTCAATGCGTCTCCTGCCTCGGGGAGACATATGTCAAACCCTATCAGGCGAATATAGCTCTGAAGAGATACCCCCTGGTCCGTGGTTTGTATTATATCCTGAAAGAGAATTTCAGGGGTGTCGGGAATAATTTCGTCAATTTTATGGAATATGAACGGGGGCAACTGATTTTCCAGCGGGCTTATTTATGGCCGGCGAGAATGTCATTTGTTGTTCGTAATATGCAAATAAGTAATTAGTATATATTATTTTTTCATATATCTCTATTAACCGGAAATTAACCAGAAATCAATACTTTTACAAACTACACTTAAACAGAGACTGTACAATGAAGAACATCCGATTCAGCTTACTGGTAGCCGTTGTGTTTTTAGGCAACGTTGTGTCTGCTCAGACCTTGGAGCAGGGGAAGAAGTTTTTATATTATCAGCGATATGCAAGTGCGAAAGATGCTCTCACAAAAGTCGTAGCCGCTAACCCGAACAATATCGAAGCGATCTATTGGCTCGGACAGACCCTGCTCGTCATGAAGGATTCGGCCGGCGCCACGGATGTGTACCAGAAAGCCATTACCTCTAATGGCACCGCCCCGCTTTTGCTGGCGGGGATGGGAGAGATCGAACTCAGGGAAGGCAAGAATGCCGATGCCCGCGCTCATTTCGATCAGGCCATCAACCTGACAAAAGGGAAGGATGTAAATGTGTTGAACGCGGTCGCCCTGGCCAATGTGGACGCCAAAGCAGGAGACCCCGCCTATGCCATCGAAAAGCTCAACCAGGCCACCCAGGTCAAGAATTTCAAAAGCCCCGAGACTTATATCATCATGGGAGACGCCTACCGCAAACAGATCGACGGCGGCGGAGCCGTGACTTCTTATCAGAAGGCGTTGACGGTCGATCCTCAATATGCCCAGGCAAAATATAAGATTGGCCTGATCTATCTCACCCAGAACAATAAGGAGTATTTCCTGCCGGCATTTGAAGATGCATTACAGCTGGATCCAAACTATGCGCCGGCTTATTACGCGCTCTATCAATACTGGTTCTACCGGGATATCAACAAAGCGAAGGATTATTACAACAAATACCTGGCAGTAGCCGACCAGAGCGCCTCAAACGATTATGACAGGGCCAGCATCAAGTTCGCCAGCCATGATAACGACGGAGCGATCGCCGATTCGAAAGCTGCGCTCAGCACGCTCGGTGACAAGGCCGATCCCCGTTACTACAAGCTGATTGCTTATTCCTATGATGCCAAGGGAGATTCGGTAAACGCAAAAAGCTATCTCGATCAATACTTCGCCAAACAGAAACCGGAAGATTTTCTGCCGATGGACTACGCGTTCCTGGGTTCATTACAGGCCAAAATTCCCGGTTCCGACTCGACTGCCGCCTTTAAAAGCTACCAGACGGCCATCGACAAGGATACGGCCCTGGATGATAAGACCAAATTGCTGAAAGAAGCATCCGACCTGGCAAAGAAAGTGAAGAATAAAACATACGCGGCGCTTTTTGCCGGCGAAACCTATTCGCTCAACAAGAACCCGACCAATACAGATCTGTATAACTGGGGTCAGGCCAATTACCAGGCCGGAAACTATAAAACAGCCGATAGTATCTTCTGCGGCGTCTATATTCCGAAATACCCCAACGAAATTTTCGGATATCTCTGGTGCGCGCGCAGTAAGCGGGCACAGGATGATTCCGTTAACTCGGCAGGTTTGGCCATCGAGGCCTATGCGAAATTGTCGGAAGTGGCTCGCGCCCTGGATTCCACCGCAAAAGTGGCAAACGGCCCCGATTCAATTAAATACCGGGCTCAGGCACGCGAAGGCTATTTTATCCTGGCTTCCTATTACAACGACGTAAAGAAGGACAAACCCACGGCCATCTATTACCTGGAACAGGTGATCGCCGTCGATCCGAACAACGCGGTGGCCCCAAAATATATAGAGATCCTGAAAAAGCCCGCGGCGCCGGCCAGGAAACCGGGTACAACCGGCGGGGCCAAACCGGCAGCGAAGTAGCTGTCTTGTAATCAGGAGACAGCCCCCGGCAGACATGGATAAAAAATAACATAACGCTCATATCACATTAAAAATGATCCCCTTCACGCTAAAAACGGAAGGGGATCGTTATTTTTCTGATTTTAGTTTTAATAAGTTGGAAATTGCACCCGCTGCCTTATTTTTGCTACTGAAAATGCCGGGTAGCAAGTGCCGGGTAGTGATCATTTTCCGATTAATCCTTTTGAAATGGACAGTTTTCTTTTACAGGCCAATACCGTTTCTGCTGCATCCAATCTAAACGGTTCTTATTCTTATTTCCCCATCGGTATACAACTCCTGTTTGCCGTAGGATTTGTAGCCCTGATACTCGGAGTAACCCACTTGCTGGGTCCCAAGCGCCGTACAGCCGAAAAATTACGCAATTTCGAAAGTGGTATAGAGGGGGTCGGAAATGCCCGCCAGCCGATGGCCGTCAAATATTTCCTGGTAGCGATCCTGTTCGTGCTGTTCGATGTGGAAGTGATCTTCTTCTATCCATACGCCATAAACTTCCGGGCGCTGGGATGGGGAGGCTTTTCGGAAGTACTCTTATTCGTCGGCTCCTTCCTGGCCGGTTTTGTCTACATTATAAAAAAAGGTGCCCTGAAGTGGGAGGACTAAATAATTTTTTTTCATAAAATAGATCTCTGTTTCCGGAGATCCGGAGGTTACAATATGGCTCGTCCTGTAAGATTCAATATTCATCCGATAAAAGCCGATGTAAAAGACAACATCAGCATCGTCGATATGCCGGAGGGCTATACCGGCGAGGGCTTCTTTACCACTCAGCTGAGCAGCGTAGTCGGCCTGGCCCGTAAGAACTCGCTCTGGCCCTTACCTTTCGCCACTTCCTGCTGCGGGATCGAATTCATGGCCACCATGGCTTCCCACTACGATCTTGCCCGTTTCGGCGCCGAAAGACTGGCTTTCTCACCCCGCCAATGCGATCTGCTGATGGTAATGGGCACCATCGCAAAAAAGATGGGACCCATCGTCAAACAGGTCTATCTACAGATGGCGGAACCCCGTTGGGTCATGGCCGTAGGAGCCTGTGCTTCCAGTGGCGGGATCTTCGATACCTACTCCGTATTGCAGGGGATCGACCAGGTCGTGCCGGTCGATGTCTATGTTCCCGGCTGCCCCCCTCGCCCCGAAGCGATCCTGGACGGCTTTATGAAGATACAGGAGCTGGTGGGCCAGGAGAGCGTCCGCAGACGCAACGGTGAGCAGTACAAAGCATTATTAGGAACATACGGTATACAATAAACCCAGTCATGTCTTTAACGAACGAAACTATCAAGGAAAAACTGATCGGTAAATTCGGGGACCAACTCTCCAACTTTGAAGAACCTTATGGCTTACTGACCTTTGAGGCGCCGAAAGACTTGAATCTCAAGGTGATGCAATTCCTTTATGACGATCCGGAATTGCGTTTTCAATTTCTGACCGACCTCTGTGCCGTCAATTATCCGGACCGGTCAGGTCAGGAACTGGCGGTGGTATACCATCTGCACAATCTCGTCGACAATATCCGTGTCCGCTTTAAGATATTTGCCCCGGTGGAAAAACCCGATATATTCACGGCTACCCAACTTTACTCATCCGCGAACTGGATGGAACGGGAAACCTATGATTTCTTCGGTGTCAATTTCGTAGGACATCCCAACCTGAAGCGCATCCTGAATGTCGATGAGATGGATTACTTCCCCCTTCGCAAGGAGTTTCCGCTGGAAGACCAGACCCGTATCGACAAAGACGATGCGATGTTCGGACGCGGCCCATTGCCGGAGGCCGCCAACAGGGGGCCGGTGGAGACGCCGATGCCCGCTGGCGAACCGGCCCTGCCGGCCAGCGGAACCCCCGGTGCGACCGGACAGAGACAAGATTGGCCCAACGACACGACCAAGGTTTAGCAGCCAGCTGAATAGGTGTTGCCCGGCCAGGATTTGACGACAAAATGAATTGAATTATGAGCACAGACCACCATATAAAATTACCGGAAGGAAGTATCGAGAAGACCACTACCACCCTGAATATGGGACCCACCCACCCGGCTACTCACGGGGTATTCCAGAATATACTGGAACTGGATGGGGAAAGGATCGTCTCGGCCGAACAAACAGTAGGCTATATCCATCGCGCTTTTGAAAAGCTGGCGGAACGCAGACCGCTCTACCAGATCACCACGCTGACCGACCGGCTGAACTATTGCTCTTCGCCGATTAACAATATGGGCTGGCACATGACCTGCGAGAAATTGCTGGGCGTGAAGACGCCAAAACGGGTAGATTATCTCCGTATCATCATCATGGAGCTGGCCCGGATCTCGGATCACCTGATCTGCAACTCCGTGGTGGGTGTCGACTCCGGCGCCTTTACCGGTTTTTTGTATGTGATGCAATACCGCGAGCTGATCTATGAAATCTATGAAGAGATATGCGGTTCCCGTCTGACGACCAATATCGGGCGGATCGGCGGCTTCGAGAGGAATTTCAACGCTACCGCCTTCGAAAAACTGGAGCGCTTTCTCGCCGAATATCCGGGTGTCCTGAAAGAGTTTGAAAATCTCTTTACACGCAACCGTATTTTCATGGAGCGGACCATCGGGGCGGGACCCATCAGCTCCGAAAGAGCCCTCAATTATGGCTTCACGGGGCCCAACCTGCGCGCCGCCGGCGTCGATTACGATGTGCGCGTCCACACGCCGTATTCCAGCTACGAAGATTTTGAATTCGAGATACCCGTCGGAAAGACCGGCGACTGTTACGACCGTTTCCTGGTCCGCAACCAGGAGATGTGGCAGTCTCTCCATTTGATCCGGCAAGCTTACCGGAAGGTCCAGGAGTTTAAAGGAGCCGACGCGGAAATATACCACGCGGACGCGCCTGCTTACTACCTGCCTCAGAAAAAGGATGTCTATACGAAAATGGAAGCGCTGATCTGGCATTTCAAAATCGTCATGGGGGAAACGGAAATTCCTCCCGGAGAAGTCTATCACAGCGTGGAAGGCGGCAACGGAGAACTGGGATTCTACCTGATCAGCGACGGCGGAAGGACGCCTTACCGCCTCCATTTCAGGCGCCCCTGTTTTATCTATTACCAGGCTTATTCCGAACTGACAAAAGGGGCGATGTTGAGTGACGCGGTGATCGTGATGAGTTCGCTCAACCTGATCGCGGGCGAGATGGACGCCTAACGGCGCCATACGTCCCGACGCCTTCGGAGACCCTATAACCGCCGGGACGGCGGTTGGCCGAAGGCCCGACATGAGAGATGACATAGGCTGCTGTTTGCAGCAGCCGGGCAGAACCAGGGACCCCGGCCGCTTCAGCGGCCAGGACCAGAGACCAGCGAATAGAGACCAGAGACCCATGAAAAGCGACTAGTGACCAGCGACCAGCCCGTAAACCCGGGCCAACCAGACAAGAAAAGCCAGATCTAACGGTAACAAAAAGATTTTAACAGTATCATGATAAAATTTTCAGAAGAAAAACAAAAGAAAGTAGAAGAGATCATCGCCCGTTACCCGCAGGGCAAGCAGAAGAGCGCACTCCTGCCGGTCTTGCACCTGGCACAGGAAGAATTCGGAGGCTGGCTTAGTTCCGAGACGATGGACTATGTGGCTTCCCTGTTGAGCATCGAGCCCATCGAAGTCTATGAAGTGGCGACCTTCTATTCTATGTACAACCTGAAACCCGTCGGGAGATATATCTTCGAGGTCTGTCAGACCGGGCCGTGCATGCTGAACGGCAGCGACGGGATCATCGACTATATAAAAAAGACCTTGAACATCGGGGTCGGGGAGACCACAACGGATGGCCTGTTCACCCTCAAAACGGTGGAATGTCTCGGCGCCTGCGGTTATGCCCCGATGATGCAGTTGGGCAAGTTTTTCAGAGAGCATCTGACAAAGGAGAAAGTGGACCAGATCATAGCCGAATGCAGGAACAATGCGGCGGCAAATAACTAATGGCAATCGACAAATGGGCCAGGGAGGATAATCGACCCATTGTCTACCGAAAAAAAGAAATTATGCCGGAAAAAGATAAAAGATGGAAGAACTACCTGGTCGTCGCCCGTTTGCTGGCAATGGCCGGTCTCGCCCTGATCTTTTACAATGCCAGGTTGACGACGGAACCTGCAAAAACGATAACGTGTGATATCGCGCTTACTTTTTTCGCAGCCCTTTTGATATTGACAATCATCTTTTATATAAGAGACAAGCCGGCACGCCCGGACTGATCCGTTTGCTGAAGATGCCTTTGGGCGGCAGGAAAGAAACGCCAAAAGCAGACAAGCAAAGCCAGAAGCAGGAAAAGCTGATAGAAAGCAGGAAAGCTGAAAGCGCCTAAGTAAGGTTGAAACAAACGAGAAAAGCTGAAAGCGACAAAGAAGACAAAAAGAGTATAATAAAGAATTTATAAAAGAATGGGCAGAAAACTATTGATAGACAAAGCCGGTGTCCCGGGCATCCGCGGATACGAGGTCTACCGCCGGGAAGGCGGCTATGCCAGCGTGGAAAAGGCGATGAAGAACATGACCCCCGACCAGGTCACCGACGAGGTGAAGAAGAGCGGCCTGCGCGGCCGCGGCGGCGCCGGGTTCCCGACAGGCATGAAGTGGAGCTTCCTCGCCAAACCCGAAGGCGTTCCCCGTTACTTGGTATGCAACGCGGATGAATCGGAGCCGGGGACTTTCAAAGACCGGTATCTCATGGAGTTCATCCCCCACCTGCTCATAGAAGGACTGATCGTCTCCTCCTATGCGCTGGGCAGCCACAGTACCTATATCTATATCCGCGGCGAATACGCCTGGATCCCCGATATCCTCGAACAGGCCATCTCCGAAGCGAAAGCCGCCGGCTGGCTGGGGAAGGATATCCTCGGGACGGGCTTCGACCTCGAGATCTATGTGCAGCGCGGCGCCGGCGCCTATATCTGCGGAGAAGAGACAGCCCTGCTGGAATCCCTGGAAGGCAAGCGCGGGAACCCGCGTATCAAACCGCCCTTCCCTGCCATCAAAGGTCTGTGGGATTCTCCGACCGTAGTCAACAACGTCGAGACCCTGGCCGCCGTCGTTCCGATCATCAATATCAGCGGGGAAGAATATGCAAAGATCGGCGTGGGGAAATCCACCGGTACGAAGCTCCTCTCCGCCTGCGGCAACATCAACAAACCCGGTGTATACGAGATCGATATGACGATCTCCGTCGAGGAATTTATCTATTCGGATGAATATTGCGGAGGCATAGCCAACGGCAAACGCCTGAAAGCCTGCATACCCGGCGGCTCTTCCGTCCCGATCCTGCCGGCCAACCTCCTGCTGAAGACCGCAAAAGGCGAGACCCGCATGATGAACTATGAGAGCCTGTCGGATGGCGGCTTTGCAAAAGGCTCGATGATGGGTTCCGGCGGTTTTATCGTGCTGGACGAAGACCAGTGCGTCGTCCGTCATACGATGACCCTGGCCCGGTTCTACCGTCATGAGAGCTGTGGTCAATGCTCTCCCTGCCGCGAAGGGACCGGCTGGATGGAGAAGATCCTGAAGAATATCGAAAACGGCAAGGGGAAGAAGAGCGATATCGACCTGTTATGGGATATCCAGCGGAAGATAGAGGGGAATACGATCTGTCCGCTGGGAGATGCGGCTGCATGGCCCGTGGCTGCGGCGATCAGGCATTTCCGTGATGAGTTCGAATGGCATGTCGACAACCCGGAGGAATGCCTGCGGAGGAATTACGGACTGGCAAATTATGCGGATCCCCTGGTTGCAGCGTAGCTGCAACGGCCGAAGGCCCGACATGAGAGCTGAGAAAGGCTGCTGCCCGCAGCAGCCATGCACGTCCCGTGACCCCGGCCGCTTCAACGGCCCCCAACGACCCGGGATTGCAGAGACGGAGGGAAGCAAGAACAAGCAAAGAACACGAACAACACAGAACTTATCTATAAATCAGTTGACAAATGGCTGACGCACCTAAACTTTTCAAAGTCACGATCGACAACATCACCATCGACGTGGAACCCGGCACCTCTATTTTACAGGCCGCCCGCAAGATCGGCGGCGATGTGGCGCCCCCGGCCATGTGCTACTACACCAAGCTGAAAGGCAGCGGCGGAAAATGCCGTACCTGCCTGGTGGAAGTCGCAGCCGGATCTACCGCCGACCCGCGCCCGATGCCAAAGCTGGTGGCAAGCTGCCGGACCAATGTCATGGATGGCATGGTCGTAAAGAATATCACCAGCGAGAAGGTGATCGATGCCCGTAACGGCATCGTGGAGTTTCTCCTGATCAACCATCCCCTGGACTGTCCGATCTGCGATCAGGCCGGGGAATGCCACCTGCAGGATCTCTCCTATGAACACGGCAAGGAAAGCACCCGCTATGAGTTCCCCCGCAGGACCTTCGAAAAACACGATCTGGGTCCCTATATACAACTGCACATGACACGGTGCATCCTCTGCTATCGCTGCGTATTTACCGCCGACCAGCTGACGGAAAAAAGAGAACATGGGGTGCTGGACAGGGGCGACCACTCGGAGATCGCCACCTATATCCAAAAGTCCCTCCACAACGACTTCATCGGGAACGTCATCGACGTCTGCCCCGTCGGCGCGCTGACGGATAAGACCTTCCGGTTCAAAAACCGCGTATGGTTCCTGAAGCCGGTCGACGCGCACCGTAATTGTTCGCACCCGAAATGCAACGGGAAAGTTACGCTGTGGTACCGCGGCGAAGAAGTATTCCGCGTGACGGCCCGGAAAGACCAATGGGGTGAGGTAGAAGACTGGATCTGCAACGAATGCCGCTTCGAAAAAAAGAAGACGGCCGATTGGGAGATCGAGGGACCCACAAAGGTCAGCCGGCATTCCGTGATCTCCCAGGGTCATTATGTGGGTGTTCAACGGCCCAAGGAAGTCCTCAACGAGGTGATGGGAGGCCGTGCCCCCAAGCTGCTGATGGATATCCATAGCGTGAGCGAAGTGAATAACCCGGCTATCGATCTCTCGGAGATCGAAGGTCCCGCACATTCGACCGATTTTAAGACAGACAACAAGCGTTAAAGGTATATGTATGCATGAACTATTGTTACAGTTCGATTGGCTTTTATTGATTGAAAAATCTGTGCTCATCCTGATCATCATCAGCGTATCGCTCGTGATCGCCATGTATGAGACCTATGCGGAACGTAAGGTAGCGGCGGTTATGCAGGACCGCAGGGGACCCAACCGGGCCGGCCCCTTCGGTTTATTGCAACCGCTTGCGGACGGGCTGAAACTCTTCATGAAAGAGGAGATCATCCCGGCTTCCTCGAACCGGCTCCTGTTCATCCTGGGACCGGGACTGGCGATGCTTACGGCTATGATGACCAGCGCGGTGATCCCCTGGAGCAGCCATATCGAGATCGGCGGCAAGACCATCCATCTTCAGATCGCAGACGTCAATATCGGCATCCTGTATATTTTCGGGGTCGTGAGCATGGGCGTCTACGGGGTCATGATCGGCGGCTGGGCTTCAAACAACAAATTCTCCCTGATGGCGGCGCTCCGCGGCGCCTCGCAGATCATCTCCTATGAGCTCGCCATGGGTCTTTCGATCATCGCCCTGCTGATGATGACCGGTTCGCTGAGCCTGAAGACCATCGTCGAGCAGCAGCAGGCGCCGGGTGCTCTGTATAACTTTTTTTATCAGCCTCTGGGTTTTCTCATCTTCCTGGTCTGCGCCTTCGCGGAATGCAATCGTACGCCCTTCGACCTCTCGGAGGCCGATAGCGAACTGAACATGGGTTTCCACCAGGAGTATTCGTCCATGAAACTGGGTTTCTACCTTTTTGCGGAATATATCAACGTGTTTATCAGCAGCGCGGTCATGTCCACCCTGTATTTCGGTGGCTATGACATCCCTTTCGTCAACGATGCGGCGCTGGGACAGCATATCGGGCAGAACTGGCTGGCGAGCCTGGAGGCATTGAGCCTGATCGTCAAGGTGGTGGCCTTTATCTTCTTCTTTATGTGGGTGAGATGGACGGTTCCCCGCTTTCGTTACGACCAGTTGATGAACCTGGGCTGGAAAGTGATGATCCCCCTGGCGCTGGCCAATATGCTGGGAACGGGATTCTTCATCCTGCTGAGGGGACATTGAGAAAGACGACTTATAAATTAGTTGGCAGGTTGCCGCGATAAAAATATTTTTGCGAACTCTTTACATCCGCCCGCGGGCGGAGAAAAGCTATCAATATGCAAGCATTAACAAACAGGGTCAAAGTGGTGGAACGTAAGCCGATGACGTTCATGGAGAGGACTTATCTGCCCGGGATCTTCAAGGGCATGATGATCACTTTCGGGCATATGTTCAAGAAGAAGCCGACCGTGAACTACCCCGAAAAGACCCGTCCCTTCAGCGCCGTCTTCCGCGGACTGCATGTCCTGAACCGCGACGAAGAGGGACGTGAACGTTGTACGGCCTGCGGCCTCTGCGCGGTAGCCTGCCCGGCGGAAGCCATCACCATGGAAGCCGCGGAGCGCCTGCCCGGAGAAGAGAAACTGTACCGGGAAGAGAAATATGCGGTTAAATACGAGATCAATATGCTGCGTTGCATATTCTGCGGTCTCTGTGAGGAAGCCTGCCCGAAAGATGCCATTTATCTGTCCGAGACTTTCGCCCCCTCGAACTTTACCCGCAAGGGATTCATCTACGGGAAGGAAGAATTGCTGATCCCGGACCCGGTAATGGAACCGGAAGCCTATGCAAAGGCAAGGGGTGAACACGTCGTGAAAACGAGCGATCCGGCAGCCAAATAACCCGGCAGCCAAATAACAAAGAGTATATATTCAAGTCCTTAAATAATGGGTACAACACAAGTTCTGTTCTGGTTTCTAAGCGTACTGGCGTTGATCAGTGCGATCATGGTCGTGGTGAGCAAAAATCCTGTTCACAGCGTGCTCTGGCTGATCTTCGTCTTTTTTGCGATTTCCGGGCACTATATCCTGTTGAATGCACAGTTCCTTGCCATTGTCAACCTCATCGTATATGCCGGCGCCATCATGGTATTGTTCCTGTTCGTCATCATGCTGATGAACCTGAATGCCGACACGGAGCCGCAGAAGAACAAATGGTTGAAGATAGCGGGCGTCGTTGCCGGAGGCTCCCTGCTCCTGGTGCTGGTCGCCGCATTGAAACACGCGGATATGAAGAACCAACTGGCGGATATGGGCAGCGGCGACATCGGGTTGATCCGTAACCTGGGTCTGACCTTGTTCAATGATTATATGATCCCCTTCGAAATCACCAGTGTGCTGTTCCTCAGCGCGATCGTGGGCGCCGTGGTGATCGGGAAGAAGGACTAGAGGATCGCGAAAAGGACTGAGAAGATCCGGAAGAAAGACGAAGATGACCGGGAAAAAAGATTAAAACAAAAATTGACCATGCCGATAAATTATTACATATTTCTTTCCGTAGCATTGTTTTGTATAGGAGTATCGGGCGTGTTGACCCGGCGTAACGCGATCATCATCTTCATGTGCGTGGAGCTGATGCTCAATGCGGTCAACCTCCTGCTGGTGGCGTTCTCGAAAATGCATCATCACGCACAGGCTGCCACCAATCCCAATGCGGGGATCGACGGGCAGTTGTTCGTTTTCTTTATCATGGTCGTGGCGGCCGCGGAAGTCAGCGTGGGGCTTGCCATCATTGTCATGATGTATAGGAATACTCATTCGATCGACGTCAATTTCCTGAACCGGCTGAAGAATTAGTCCTAACATACCACCGAACCTTAGAAGAATCATAATTGGAATATGAATAATGTCATTAGTTTAGTTTGGTTAATCCCTGTTCTGCCCCTGGCCGGTTTCCTGGTATGCGGGCTATTGCGCAGGCATCTATCCAAATCCCTGACGGGAGTCATCGGCAGCGGAGTCATCCTGGCCTCTTTTATCCTGAGCCTCCTGATCTTCGGGCAAGTCAGACAGGAAGGCTTTCAAGCCGTCGTCGTCCGCCTCTTCGATTTTATCAGCGTGGGTAAGCTGTCCATTTCATTTGCCTTCCAGGTGGACCCGCTCTCCGCGCTGTTCCTGCTGATCATAACCGGCGTCGGATTCCTGATCCATGTCTATTCTACGGCTTATATGCACGAAGAGACGGCGCCTGATTTCGCCCGTTATTTCGCATACCTGAACCTCTTTGTATTTTCCATGCTTTTGCTGGTGCTGGGTTCCAACTATGTGATTATGTTCATCGGCTGGGAAGGCGTCGGACTTTGTTCCTATCTGCTGATCGGCTACTGGTTCAAAAATATCGAGTACGGTGCGGCGGCCCGTAAGGCCTTTATCATGAACCGTATCGGGGATCTGGGATTCCTCATCGCCATTTTCTGGATGATCAGCCAGTTCGGGACCACCAATTTCATCGAGATCTTCACAAAGGCAGCCATGCCGAAGGCGGTCTCCACCGGCGTGCTGACGGGCATCACCCTGCTGCTCTTCGTGGGAGCCACCGGGAAATCCGCCCAGATACCGCTCTACACCTGGCTGCCGGACGCCATGGCGGGTCCCACACCCGTTTCCGCGTTGATCCACGCGGCCACCATGGTGACGGCAGGGATTTATATGATCGCGCGCAGCAACATACTCTATACGCTGGCCCCCGTGACACAGACAGTAGTGGCGGTGATCGGCCTGGCAACGGCCCTGCTGGCCGCGACGATTGCGCTGAAACAAAACGACATCAAGAAGGTGCTGGCCTACTCCACCGTCAGCCAGCTCGGTTACATGTTCCTCGGCCTCGGGGTAGGCGCTTATACAGGCGCCGTATTCCATGTCATGACACATGCCTTTTTCAAAGCGCTGCTGTTTCTGGGCGCCGGCTCCGTGATCCATGCCATGCATCACGAACAGGATATCCGCAAGATGGGCGGTCTGAAGAAACACCTGTTCTGGACACACCTGACCTTTCTCATCGCCTGTCTGGCCATCGCGGGCATTCCGCCTTTTGCCGGCTTCTTTTCCAAGGACGAGATCCTGTCGGCGGCCTATGAGAAAAATCCTGTTTACTATGCCGTAGGCGTCTTTACCGCCCTGCTGACGGCTTTTTATATGTTCCGTTTATATGCCACCACCTTCCTGGGGAAATTCCGTGGCACACACGAGCAGGCTCACCACCTGCACGAGAGCCCATCGGCGATGGTCATTCCGCTGGTCGTCCTGGCCGTCCTTTCGGTCGTCGCGGGATTCGTGGGGATACCCGCCGCGATCGCCCCGGATGCCCATTGGCTGGGACATTTCCTGGCGCCCGTCTTTGAGGGATCGACGAGACTGCATCCGGCGGCGGAGGCCGATAAAAAGCTGGAGTGGGGGCTGATGGGTATCTCCGTCGGCGTAGCCGCCCTCGGGATGATCTATGCCTGGAGCCGTTTCAGCAGGAAGCCCGACCTGGAAGAAGCACAGGGATTCGGGAAGGTCTTGGCCGACAAATGGTATGTAGACGAACTATACGATGCGATCATCGTGAAACCGATCAACGCGCTGGGCAGGTTCTTTAACAGCTTTGTAGAGAAGTCGGTCATAGACGGGATCGTCAACGGTGTGGGCAGACTGGTCCAATATGGCGGCCGGCAGATTCGTCTGCTGCAAAGCGGTCTGGTCGGCGGCTATGTATTGCTGATGGTGATCGGCATCCTGGCGCTGTTCCTGGTAGAGTTGTTTACGAAGAAGTAATATTTTTTTTCTTGCAATAGCAATAATTAAGCAACATGATCCCTGTTTTACTGATAGTCATTCCTTTGGTGAGCGGACTGGTGGGTTTTCTTATAAGAAACGAGAAGACTGCCCGCAGCTGGTCGCTGTTTGCCGCGGTCGTCACGCTGTTCGTCTCCTTATCGGGATTGATCCTTCATAAAGAGGACGCCTTTTTGTCCGCCGACGTGGCCTGGCTGCCTGCAATGGGTAGCCGTTTTTCCGTAGCCCTCGACGGCATGGGACAGGTGCTATGTCTGCTGACGGCCATCAGCTTTCCCATCATCTTCATCGCCACCTGGCGTACGCCATATAAAAACGCCCGGAATTTCTATGCGCTGATGTTGCTTTCCCAGGCCGGTTTGATGGGCGTCTTCCTGGCTATGGACGCGCTCCTCTTTTATTTCTTCTGGGAGCTGGCCCTCATACCCGTCTATTTCCTGTGCTCGATCTGGGGCGGAGAGAAGAGGATCGCCGCCAGTTTCAAATTCTTTGTATACACCTTCCTGGGCTCGATCGTAATGCTGGTAGGGATCCTCTGGCTGTATTCCCATACCCCCGATCATTCCTTTTCGCTGAAATCTTTTTATGCTCTCCGCGACAAGGTCACCGGGCACGACCAGTTATGGTTGTTCTGGTTGTTCTTCATCGCCTTTGCCATAAAAATGCCCATTTTCCCCCTGCATACCTGGCAGCCGGATGCCTACGAGCAGTCTCCGACCGCCACGACGATGGTGCTTAGCGCCGTCATGGTGAAGATGGGGCTGCTGGGTCTGCTTCGCTGGCTGGCGCCCGTTCTGCCACTCGGGACCTGGGCCTGGGGCGATACGGTCTCGATGTTCTGTATCATCGGGATGATCTATGCCTCCCTCGTCGCCATGCAGCAGGACGACCTTAAAAGGCTGGTTGCCTATTCCTCGATCGCACACATGGGGCTGATGTGTCTGGCTGTATTCGCCACCACCCAGCTCGGCATGCAAGGCGTCATGATACAACTTTTCAACCACGGGATCAATATACTAGGGTTGTGGATCGTGGTGGAACTGATCGAAAGACAGTTCCATACGCGCAAGATGTCGGAACTCGGCGGCCTCGCGCAGAAAGCCCCCGTCCTGGCAATCCTGCTTGTCGTCGTTGCGCTGGCAAATGTGGCGCTGCCGCTTACCAACGCCTTCATCGGCGAATTCCTGATGTTCAGCGGCGTATACGCATCCGCCGTCACCCGTTACAACGTCGTATTCACGGTGACGGCAGGGATCAGCATCATCCTGTCGGCCGTCTATACCCTGAATATGATCCAGAAGGTATTCTTCGGCAATACCAATACGCTCACGGAAAAAGCGAAAGATCTTTATCCGAACGAGAAATTTGTGCTGATCGTGATCGTCGTCCTGATCGTGCTGATCGGCGTTTATCCGAAGCCGGTGCTGGACCTGACAAAAGAGACGGTAGACACCCTGCTGACAAAGATGGCGACGGCGACGAAATAGTGAGTGGTGAGTTGTGAGTGGTGAGTTGTGAGCAATCAGGAGTGAGCCGTCAGTGGTCGCTGCCGGGTAGTGAGCAGTCAACAGTCTGTAATGACTAGTGAGTCGGGGGATCAGTCAGCCGATGCAGAGTAATGGATGAGGGACCAGAGTCGTGAGGGAGGCAGAAACGGGTAAGCAAGGTTTTCACAAGAGCCATTTATAAAGTAGTACAAAAGAGCAAGATAAAAGAAGATATGAACGCAATTATTATATCGGCCGTCTGGGGAATCGTCATGATGTTCAGTGGTATTTTCACCAGGAACAAAACATCTATCCGGTACCTGGCCATTGCGGGACTGATCGTCCTGTTCCTGGCGAATATCCTGGATCTGCAGGGGCATCATTTTTTCCCGGTCCACACCGCCAACATGTTGTTTTTCGACACCTTCGGTCTATTGGCCAATGCGATCCTCTTCGGAGCGACCCTCCTCTATTTCCTTTTGTCGGCGAGGGACATCGAGAACGTCGGCGTAAAACCGACAGATCCCGAATCCGTGAAGGCGGGGGTAAATACCGCCGAGTATTTTGCCCTGATCTTCTTCGTGCTCTGCGGGGCAAGCCTGGTTACGACATTCAATACCCTGCTCATGCTGTTCCTCGGGATCGAGATCATCTCCATCCCCCTGTATATCCTGACCGGCAGCGACAAGCGCAACCTGAAGAGCAACGAGGCTGCGTTGAAATATTTTTTGATGGGATCCTTCTCGACCGGGCTGATGCTCCTCGGGATCGCCTTTTTATACGGCGCCAGTTCGCAAGGCAGCTTCTTTATCGATGAAGTGGCGGCCGGCCGGGCGGCCATCTCTCCGCTGTTCATCGTCGGGTTATTACTCCTGCTCGTGTCTATGGCTTTCAAGGTCTCCGCCGCCCCCTTCCATTTCTGGACGCCGGACGTATACGACGGGGCGCCTGCCGTATTTACCTCTTTTATGGCCACGATCGTAAAGGCAGCTGTCTTTATAGGCTTTATCAGGCTATTCGGCGAGAGCTTTGGCCCCACCCAGGTGAAATGGCAGCTATTCGTCGCCATCATCACGGCGGCTACCTTGTTTATAGGCAACCTGACCGCGGTCTTTCAACAGAGCGTTAAACGCATGCTGGCTTATTCCAGCATCGCCCAGGCCGGCTTCATGCTGTTCGCCATCCTGTCACTGGGAGAGATCGCCAAACAGGGGATCCTTTTGTATGCCGCCGCCTATAGCGTCGCCACCATCGGTATTTTCGCGGTGCTGATAAAAATGAAAGACCATAGCCTCGAAGGGTTCAACGGGCTTGCAAAACATCATCCCGTGCTGGCTTTCACCTCCACCATCTTTTTGCTGTCCCTTGCCGGCATCCCGCTGACAGGCGGATTCTTCGCGAAATATTATATGCTGCTTTCGGTTGTCCAGACCCACCAGTTTCTGTGGCTCGTCATTTTCGGGGTCATCTGCGCCGCCGTCAGCGTGTACTATTATTTCCGGGTCATCCAGGCCATGTATTTCAAGGAAGGGGAGCCACAGACCCTGGAGATACCCGCGGGCTTTAACGGCTTGCTGATCCTGCTCGCCATCATCATCATTTTGCTGGGTATCTTCCCCCAGTGGCTGCTCAACCAGCTGTCAGATATCATTTATTTGTAAGGTATTTGTAAGGCGGTTCGCCGGGTTATGGTTATCTTAGGGGGATTCATTCAAGCCCCATCATGAAAATCCGGGACACCATCGCGTTAGCCTTTCGGACCGTCAGGAGCAATAAACTGCGCACCGGCATCACGGTCGCGATCATTGCCTTTGGGATCATGGCGCTGGTGGGTATCAACACGGCCATCGACGCCATGAAGCAGAAATTCACGGAGAGCTTCTCGGCCATGGGCGCCAATGGTTTCACCATACACTACAAGGAATACCAGATGCGCTTCGGCAATCGCTCCGACGTGCGCAAATCTACAAGAGGACGGACGGCAAAGGCCTCGAATACGGGTAAACCGATCACCCGGGTAGAGGCGGAAGCCTTTAAAAGCCGCTTTCAATATCCGGCGAAGATTTGTCTCAACCTCTACGGGACAGGCGACGCCGTCGTGTCATTGGGCGACAAAAAGACAAACCCCACGGTACGCGTCTATGGAGGCGACGAGAACTATGTGGAGCTGAATGGGTATTCCCTGGCGGCGGGCAGGGATCTCAGCAGTCTCGATGTTCAGTCCGGCAGAAACGTCTGTATCATCGGCAGCGAGATTGCAAAGAAGTTCTTCGGCCCGGAACCGGATAGGCCCATTGACAAAATTTTGAAGGTGAACAATATGCCCTATATCGTCATCGGCGTCCTGGAATCGAAGGGCTCGGCGCTCGGGATGAGCTTCGACAATATGATCGTCACCTCTTACAACAACGTGCGACGCTTTTTCAACTCCAACGTCAATGCTTCTTTCACCATCCAGGTAAAAGTGCCTGATGTAAAAATGATCGACGGGGCGATCGACCAGTCGGAGGGGATCTTCCGGCCGGTCAGACACCTGGAAATCTCCGACGATAATAACTTCGTCATCGACAAGAGCGACACCTTCGTCGAGCTGCTGCTAAACAATCTCAACATCATTACCGGGAGCGCCGTCGCCATCGGCGTGATCACCCTCATCGGGGCGGCCGTCGGGCTGATGAATATCATGCTGGTCGCGGTCACGGAGCGGACCAAGGAGATCGGGTTGATCAAGGCTATCGGCGGCAGACAGAAGAGCGTCCGTCGCCTCTTCCTCTACGAGTCGATCATCATCAGCCTGCTCGGCGCTTTATTCGGCGTATTGCTGGGCGTCATCGTCGGGAATGTCTTCGCGCTCTTCCTGGAGACGGGCTTTGTATTACCCTGGCTCTGGCTTTTTCTCGGCGTGGTGATCTGCACGCTCGTCGGCCTCCTCGCGGGTCTCTATCCTTCCCTCAAAGCCTCCCGCCTCAACCCCATCGAGGCCCTGCGATATGAATAAGCGACACCCCCAATCAGTTTAATTCACGCCCTCAATCCGTTCTCAGGCTTTTCACGGGATTGGAGACCGCTGCCCTCACACTTTGCTTGTAACCTTCTGATAATAAATGAAATGGATAGTCCGACCTCCGCTGGTCGTACGGTTTCGATACACCGGCTGTATCGATTCATCTCTTAAACTCTCTTCCGGCATAACTACTTCTCTCCTTTCGGATTCAAAATCGCATCGATCCGGTCCAGCACGTCCTGGAAATGATACCGGGTCATCCGGTCCGTGGTCGCAGGCATGATGGCGGCGACCTGGCTTCGCAATGTCCGCAGGGTCCCTTTGGCAATGGAGATGATATCGGACACACGGCTGTTGACGGCCGTGAATCCTGCCGCGCTGCCGGTGCGCCTGGAGCCTGCTATGGATCCATTCCCGCCTTGCGAGCCGTTCACAAGACCGCCTAAACCTTCTACAAAGGCCTTCTGCAGGTTGCGCCGGTAGACATCGATCGGCTTGCGGGTGAGGAGCTCGCTCCAGATCTCTTTTCGAAGGTCATCCAGGAGATCGTCGGGTCCGTAGGACTTTTTGCCGTATTCCGCCACCGTCTCGGTCATCCTCTCCAGTCTCCCGGCGTCGAGCAGGCTATTCAGGATCCCTTGCTGGAAGCTGCGGATCTCTTCCACGACCTGGTCCTGGTTGAACTTTTTCCATTGTTGCCAGTCCAGCAGCCAGACAGGCGTTTCGAATGCATTTTTGTCGAGGAAGGCGATGGCATCCCGTTGGAGACTGGCGGGCACGGGGGTGAATACTTCTCCCGGCTGGTCGGCGGTTTTGGTGTCTTCGTAGATGCCGCCGATATTGGCGGCGGCATGACCCATGTATTTTTTGAGCTGGGAGAGGACCTGTTCGAAGAGCTCGTCGAGGGTCTCGAAGTTTTCTCCGGGCCGGAAGGTCCATTTAGAGAGATTGGGCAGGATCCGCTTCAGGTTACGGATCCCGTATTCGCCGGCCTTCATGGCGTTGTCGCCGAGGTCTTCCGCCTGGGCGCGCGGGTCGGTGGGGATGGTGCGCTGGCGCATGAAGCGGTAACGCGGGTCGTCGGCATGCGCTTCCACCCATTGATTCAGGGTCTGCTTCTCCTGTCGTTCGTCCATGTCGAAGATGGGTTTATAACCCCATTCGATAGACCATTTGTCATAATCGCCGATCCGGGGGAAGATACCGGCGGGTGAGATGCTGTCTTCGGGCTGGGCGACATAGTTAAAGCGGGAATAGTCCATGATCGAAGCCGTGTGGCCGTTGACCTCCAGCCAGGCCCTGTCGCGGAGCTTCTCTACCGGTGTGGCGGAAGAGGCGCCCATATTGTGGGGGAGGCCGAGGGTATGCCCGATTTCGTGGGAGGAGACGAACCGGATCAGCTGTCCCATCAGTTCGTCGTCGAATTTGGGCTTTTGTGCACCGGGATCGATGGCGCCGGCCTGGATCAGGTACCAGTTGTGCAGCAGGTTCATGACATTATGATACCAGCCGATATGGCTTTCGATGATCTCGCCGCTGCGGGGGTCGTTCACCTCGGGCCCGTAGGCGTTCTCCGCTTCGGATGCATAATAACGGATCACGGAGAAGCGGGCATCCTCGAGGCTCATCGTCGTGTCGCCTTCCGGCCAGTCTTTGGCGAGGATGGCATTCCTGAACCCCGCCTTTTCAAAGGCTTTCTGCCAGTCTTCCACACCCATTTTCAGGTATTTCCTCCATTTGACGGGGGTCGCGGGATCGATATAATAAACGATCGGTTTGATGGGTTCCACGAGGATGCCCTGCTTCATCTTCCCGATGTCTTCCGGGCGGGGCTCCAGCCGCCAGCGGGTGATAAAGTGTTCGGATTGTGCCTTCTGGGCGTCGAGGCCGTAGTTGGTATAGCTGTCCGAAAAATAGGACACACGTTCGTCGTAGAACCGTTTGCGGTAGGGGGTGGCCGGCAAAAGGATCATGGACGTGTTCAGCTCGAGGGTCACGCTCCCCGCCGCGCCGGCAGCCGGAATACTCCCCACGGATCCCCCGAAGGAGAATCCCAGGGAGGGGCTGGAGCCGTAGGTCCGCGTCACCCGGATCTCGGTATTGTTCGGGAAGGTCCTTATATAATTGATATAGGACCGGTCGGAGATGGGACCGCCGAGGTTGAACTGGCGTTTCTGCGTCGGGGACAGGGATACGATCTGGTTGTCTCCCTTGAAGAAATCGGTGACGTCTATGACGGTGCCGCTGGTGTCTTTTGCGGGGGTTTTGATCTCGAAGGATGCGGCGATCGGTTCCAGGTTGGAATTCCGGACGGCCTGGAAGATGGGCAGGGTGTCGGAGGCGGTATTGACATAGAGGACTACCCGGATAAAGACTTTGTTTTCCGGCCCTTTTTCAAAACGAAGCAGCTGCTCGTTGGTCTCCTCGCCGCCGTAACCGGCCCCGGTAGCCGTCTTGGCTACCCGTGTGATGGCCAGTATTTCACGCCCGAACAGAGAGTCGGGTATTTCGAAATACCATTTCTCATCAACTTT
This sequence comes from Puia sp., assembly GCA_031292515.1. Classification (GTDB taxonomy): domain Bacteria; phylum Bacteroidota; class Bacteroidia; order Chitinophagales; family Chitinophagaceae; genus Puia. The sequence continues at coordinate 31,010 of JARLGZ010000247.1, forward strand.
ATGAACGGTAAACAAACCGGTGAAACGGAGCGATTTATCGGTAGCCACTTCTTTAAAAGGCCGGAAACCGGACTTGGAAAGAAGAGAGGGAATGACCACGGGCGAGCTGCCGTTGGCGGAGGCGGGCGGGTTGGCCGGTTTCTTGTCCTGCGGGTACAGGCGGGAGACAGTGAAAGAGAAAATGATCAACGGCAGCAATCGAAAAAAATGGCTCTTACGAAACATGAAAAAAAAAATTAAGAAATGAAGATAACTAAAACAGCATTATAAAATGTCCTAGATTTACACGGGAACCAAGGCTTCAGCCAATGCCACGGGGGAGCCTGGAATGTGTCGCAGCAGGCTCTTTGCCGGGATTCGAAGGGGCAACAGCAAATTGAAAAATAGTTTGGATTGTACTTTGGATAAATTCCTTATCTTGTGAGGCCTTTAAAAATTTTTCTCATCCAATTCCACCTGTTGAAAAGCTTTTTTGCTTAGAATTGTACAATCAATTTCTATTACATACTTCTAATTATTTAAACACACTAAAAACAAACGATCATGGCTGAAACAAAACCGACTGCAGTGTCAGCTGCTAAAAGTTCTACATCCGTTCAACCGAAGAAAAGAGGCAATTCTATTTCATGGGTAGCACCTTTAGTGTGTCTCATTGTAGGTTTTATTATGTGGAGGTTTGTCATTGGTGCCGACGGAAACTTTACGCATCCAGATCCGACCGGAGGATTCCATCCCAACCAACAGGGACCCAAGAGCGGTCTTGCCCGTATGTACCAGGGTGGTGTCATCGTACCGATCCTGCTTGGCGCACTCCTGACGGTTATAACTTTTGTAATCGAACGCTTTATGACCATTTCCAAGGCGACGGGCAATGGCAATATCGCAGAATTCATCCGCAAAGTGCAGTATCACCTGGCAAACAAGAACGTCGATGCGGCGATCACCGAATGTGACAGGCAGAAAGGAAGCGTCGGCAACGTTATGAAAGCCGGCCTTCGTAAATATAAAGAGATGATCAGCACCACCGAGCTGGATACCGAACAGAAAGTGTTGGCCATCCAGAAAGAAGTGGAAGAAGCTACCTCTCTCGAATTGCCGATGCTGGAAAAGAACCTGGTATTCCTTTCGACGATCGCTTCCGTGGCTACCCTGATGGGTCTGCTGGGTACGGTTATCGGGATGATCACTTCGTTTGCCGCGCTTGGTGACTCAGGTGGAGGAGATGCTGCCCAGAAGCTGTCCGAAGGTATCTCCGAGGCGCTGTACAATACCGCCCTGGGTATCGGTACTTCCGCTTTCTCGATCATCATGTATAACATATTCACGACCAAGATCGACGGTATCACCTATGGTATCGATGAGAGTGGTTTCACTCTTACACAGAGCTTCGCATCTCTCTATAAATAAGCATTTTACGGGTCAATCCGGGGGTTTCTCCTGTCGGGTTGCAATATCTTGTAAAGCAAGGGCTTATAAAGAGAAAGAAAAACAAGGTCTTTTTGCGGCAAAGTCTATGGAATCGCGGAATTTTCGAATCTTATAGTACTGATCCGCGCTCAAATAATTCAAAAAACTGAAAAATGCCTAGAGCCAAAATTCCACGAAAGAGCACAAGTGTAGACATGACCGCTATGTGTGATGTGGCTTTTCTGTTGCTGTCATTCTTCATCCTGACGACCAAGTTCAAACCCAGCGAGGCGCTGTCGGTAATGACGCCCGGTTCCGTGTCATCGAAGGTAGCCCCGGAGAAAGACGTAGTGCTGATCACCCTGGATAAGGATGGTAAGGCCTATCTGTCTGTTTCCGATGTGAATATTTCGCAGAAGCAGGACATCATCGACGCGATGAATACGTCAAAAAACCTGGGTCTCTCCGATGCGGAAAAAGCGGCATTTGTGAAGAAGGCCGATTCTTATATCGGTGTTCCTTTCAGCCAGCTGAAGTCCTATCTCGACAAGACACCCGAGGAATTGAAAGCCATCGTATTGCCGGGTATCCCCGTTAAGGACAGCACCGACAACGAGCTGAAGGATTGGATCGCCGCGGCTGTCAACGCCTTCCAGGGCAGCAAGATGAACCTGTTGGTAAAGGGTGACAATGCCGCCAAATATCCGTCTTTCCAGGGTGTTCTCTATGCCTTTAAGAAGAACGATCAGCTGAAGTTCCAGTTGGTGACGACACCGGTTGCGGCCCCCGTGGGTTCGGAACTGTGGAAAGTGCAGCAGGCTACCGGTAGCAAGGCTGCTGAATAAGGTAGTAAGGGCTCTGAATAGATTAAAGACATTTCGATTTTAGAAACTAAAAAAGTATTACCATGGCAGAAATGGATACCTCAGGCGGCGGTGGCCATAAAAAAGGACCCGGCGTCAAAAAGGCAAAAAAACTGTCTACCCGCGTGGATCTCACCCCGATGGTGGATCTGGGATTCCTGCTGATCACTTTCTTCATCTTCACCACGACGATGAGCCAGCCGACGGCGCTGAAGCTGAACCTGCCGAAGGACACCGACAAGCCTGACGAGCAGAACAAGCTGAAGGAATCGGCGGCTTTGACCGTGATGATGGGCAAACAGGATAAAGTGTATTATTATGAAGGACTGGATCCCGCCAAGATACAGGCTTCGGACTTCAAAGGCATCCGGGATATCATCCTGGACAAAAAGAGAAGGACGGATCCCAAGGATTTCATGGTGATCATCAAGCCCACCCAGGATGCAACCTATAAAAATACGGTGAACATGCTGGATGAGATGAAGATCGACGGGGTAGCCCGGTACGCGATGGTCGACATCACGTCCGATGAGTATAAACTGGTATTGCTCACGGAACAAGCCAACGGAATAAAATAGGCGGCCGGGGTATGGAATCCCGTCCGTTCCGAGTCTGTTCTATATAAATCATTCAAAATGGAAGTAAATAAAATACTAAACGCCGATATCCTCGATATCATTTTCGAAGGACGTAATAAGGAATACGGCGCTTATGAGCTGCGAAAAACCTACAATAAGCGCCTTACAAAGGCTCTTATCGCGGTAGCCGCCCTGCTTCTGTTGCTTTTCCTGGGTTATCTCCTGTCGAACCTGGACACCGGGAAAAAGAAAGCAGCAATGGTTGTGCAGGACGTGCAGCTCGAGGAGGTCAAGGAAGAAAAGAAAAATGAGCCTCCTCCGCCCCCTCCGCCAAAGGTAGAGCCGCCGAAGGTGGAGATCGCCAAGTTCACACCGCCCAAAATCGTCCCCGATGACAAGGTCAAGGAAGACGAAAAACCCCCGGAACAGGATAAACTGGAAGACACCAAAATCGGTACCGTCAACCAGGAAGGGGTAAAAGACGAAGGGATCACGGCTCCCCCCGTTTCCGATGCAGGGAAAGGGGTCGTAGAAGCGCCTAAGGACAACGAAGATTATGACAAGACCTTTACAAAGGTGGAAATCGAATCAGAATATCCCGGTGGCGCCCCGCAGTGGCTGCGTTACCTCACAAAGAACATGCGCTATCCCGACGAAGCCGTGAACAATGAGATCCAGGGTACGGTCGTCGTGCAGTTCATCGTGGACAAGGAAGGCAATGTGAGCGATGTGCAGGCGATCAGCGGTCCTGAGACCGGAGGACTTCGCGAAGAGGCGATCCGCGTTATCAAGAAGAGCGGTAAGTGGACACCCGCCGTCCAGAACGGCCGTCAGGTGAAATCTTACAAGAAGCAGCCCATCGTCTTCAAACTGGAAGCCCAGTAAGACCGGTCCATGCTCACTAAAACGGGTAACCGTAGATAAATCATACCGAATCCCTCTCGTCTTTGCGAGAGGGATTTTTTTATGCTGACGGGTCGGTCATACTCCCCTTCGTTTATCGTATGTTGTTTCGGCCCTGTCCCCTTCTTCCCCTTCTTCTCCTTCTTCTCCTTCTTCGGGATATCTTCTTCCGGATGCCTTCTTGCCGGTATCTTCTTCCTGTCCCCCTTCAGTCAATCAATGCTCCCGGTCGCTTCTCTTCAGCGTTCACTGCCTTCCGTTTGCCATGTCTCATCAACTGCGAAACGGTTGTTGCCTTTTATGGAATTTGACAGGATCAGGGTCTTATAAGAAACACGAACCGTTATGGAAGTCAATAGAATTCTACAAGCTGACGTCCTCGACATCATCTTCGACGGACGTAACAAAGACTATGGCGCCTACGACCTGCGCAGGACTTACAACCGTCGCCTCCTCCGGGCGCTTGGCGGATCGGCGTTCCTGCTCCTCTCTCTCGTACTGGGATATACGCTGTCGAATCTTCACGGGAACGGCAAGGTGGAGAAACCTGAAACTACCACGGTGGACCTGACGGCCGTCTTGCCTCCTCAGAAGAATGATCCGCTGCCCCCGCCTCCTCCCAGGCCCCGGGCCGTCCAGCCCCAGGTGGCAACGATCCCTTTTACAAAGCCCCTGATCGTACCCAATACCGAAGAGATCAAAAAAGAGGAGAAGCCACCCGAACAAACGGAACTGGACAATAGCAGGATCGGAACGACAAGAATGGAAGGAGTGGGCGATATAGGCACTCCGTCACCACCGGTTTCGGGCACGGGGACCGGTGTGGTAGATGCACCGAAGCAGACGGAAGCGGAGCCTGATATTTTCACAAAAGTAGAGATCGAGTCGATGTATCCCGGGGATACGCCGGCCTGGCAGCGGTATCTAAACAAGAATTTTCGCTACCCGGAAGAGGCTATCAACGAGACCATCCAGGGCACCGTCATTGTCAAGTTCATTGTAGATAAAGAAGGCAATGTCAGCGACGTGGAAGCCATCAGCGGGCCCGAAACGGGAGGCCTGCGCGAAGAAGCGGTGCGTGTCATAAAGAAAAGCGGCAAATGGAAACCCGCGATTCAGAACGGCCGTCCCGTGAAATCCTACAAGAGCCAGCCGATCATCTTCAAGTTGGATAGCTGACAGTGTTGGTGCAATATGAGTCCTGCTACTCACGATATAAATCCTTTTAGTTGGGAAAGTCAATAAAATAGAGCAACATGAACAAAGCTATCTTCGGGGCGGCGTTGGTGATCCTGGGTATTTTTGTCTTGATCATTCTAAATCCGGTAGACAGGGTGTTTTCTTCGGCCGCTGCAAAAGCCAGTAAACGGGGAGACCCGAAATCCCTTTCTTCGTCAGAGGCCGGGAACGGAGGCAACTTAGATACGGCTCCCGGCATAGCCTACGATCCGGAGATTGAGGCCAGGTATCCCGGAGGTGCACCCGCGTGGTTAAATTACTTGAGAAAAAATGTACAATACCCGGATGCAGCCGCAAATAATAATATCGAGGGTACCGTCCTGGTAAGCTTTGCAATAGATAAAGATGGCAATGTGAGCAATGCCATGGTTCTCCGTGGGCCGGAATCCGGCGGACTTCGGGAAGAAGCCCTAAGGGTCATTGGTAATAGCGGTAGATGGAAGCCGGCTACCATGGGTCGCCATCCGGTAAAGTCGTATAAAGCCCAACCAATAGTATTTCATTTAAAATAGGAACAAACTCCCGACAGAATACATATATTGTCTTCCGCCGGATTTAACGGGTCTCTGCCCCTGGCATATTATCTTTGCACCATGCTAGGAAAATTGACAGGGTGGGGGGATACGATCGTGGCGTTGGCTACGCCGCCGGGAATCGGCGCCATTGGTGTCATCAGGCTCAGCGGCTCCCGCAGCTGGGAGATTGTAGATAGCCTTTTCCCCGCGAGGGATCTTTCACAACAGTCTTCCCATACATTGCATGTGGGCCTGCTAAAGGAGGGCGAAAGCCCCCTGGACGAAGTCGTGGTCTCCCTGTTCCGGGGCCCGCGTTCCTATACCGGCGAAGACGTCGTGGAAGTCTCCTGTCATGGGTCTCCCTTTGTCCAGGAGCAGGTACTCCGCGCTTTCCTGCGACGGGGCGCCCGGATGGCGAAGCCGGGAGAGTTCACCCAGCGGGCCTTTCTGCAGGGCAAGCTGGATCTGACACAGGCGGAGGCGGTAGCCGATCTGATCGCCAGCAACACCGATGCGGCGGCCCGGACGGCCCTCAACAGCATCCGGGGTGGTTTCTCCAGGGTTTTGAAGGAACTGCGGGTGCAGCTGCTCAGCTTCTCCGCGCTGATCGAGCTGGAGCTGGACTTCTCCCAGGAAGATGTGGAGTTTGCAGACCGCGCCCAGTTCTATCGGCTGATTGAGGAGGCTACCAAAACGACGCGGTCCCTCCTGCAGTCTTTCCGGCTGGGCAACGTGATCCGTAACGGGGTGCAGGTAGCTATCGTTGGCAAGCCCAATGCCGGGAAATCCACCCTCTTAAATACGCTGCTGAATGAGAACCGTGCCATCGTCAGCGAGATCGCCGGCACGACCCGCGATACCATCGAAGAGACTTTGAACATAGACGGTATCTTATTCCGGCTCGTCGACACGGCGGGTATCCGCCGTCACACGCACGATGTGATCGAGCGCATCGGCGTTGAACGCAGTCTGGAAAAGATGGAGCAGGCGGACATCATCGTCTACCTGTTCGATGTGAACGATCCTGCGGAAGAGGTTCATGAGCGATGGACCGAGCTTTTGCAGCGCAACAAACCATTCCTGCTCGTTGCCAACAAGACCGATACCCTCGGTGAAGCCCCGGCGCGGGCCCACCTCGAGGACCATTTTCAATCGCAGACCCCGGTTTCCCCGATTTCAGAAACACCGTCAACCGCTGCCGGCATGCAGCCCCTTCCCCCCATCGTGTTTATCTCTGCACGGGACCAACTCCATATCGCGTCGCTAAAGGAGGCTCTCGTCGCCCAGGTCCTGCAAGGCGCCGTCCAGACGGAAGACACCATCGTCACGAACGTCCGTCATTACCAGGCTCTCCAGCAAGTCTCCCAATCCCTCGTCGACATCCGCCAGGGGCTCGACTCCCAGCTGACCGGCGACCTCCTGTCCCTCGACATCCGCCGCTGCCTCCACTATCTCGGCGAGATAACCGGTGAGATCACCAACGAAGACCAACTGGATTATATATTCAGTAAGTTCTGTATTGGCAAATAGTCCCTTTCACATACTTTCTATATTTTCATAAGCTACTCAAATTCAACACCAGTCTACATTTAAAAGCAAGTAGATTTTCATTTTTTCACTAACTTTTTGTGATATTTGTACGGCAAATAGCTACCTTAGTAGTCACATGCTGACGTACAAAAATGCCTGTATTTTGGAGAGAACATGTCACAGTAGGCAGTAAAGGGCAGTCGAAGGCAGTATGAGGCAAAATAAGGAAATAAGTCAAGGTAATCAATTCAGAAACACAGTATGAGCAGCAATTTGTCCATTAAGAAGATTTGTGAGCATTGCAGAAAGGTGTTTACAGCTAAAACAACAGTTACGAAATTCTGCTCGGATGAGTGTGCAAAAAAGAACTATAAACTGAGACAACGCCAAGCGAAAATTAACGCCAGTAATGCAGACACGCAGGAAAAAATAATTAAACCTGAAGTTACTGGTAATTCAGGAGCAATTGATGATAAGGTTCTTATTGACATCAAAATGCTTTCCGCAATTACGTCGATTGGCGAACGAACTCTTTACCGTATGGTTAAAGTTGACGGCTTTCCGTCAATTAAGCGCGGAAGGAGTCTTCGATTTCACAAAGAAACGGTTATAGAATACATTTTGAAAAAATTTGGAAAACAATGAGAGGTACATTAAGGGAAGCAAAAATGAAATCCGGTCGTATTGGACTTTATATAGATTATTATCCGCCGGTGTGGAATCCAGTGAAGCAAGTTTACACTAGAAGGGAATATTTAGAACTATATCTTCATCCCGATCCAAAAAATGCGCTCGAGAGACAGGAAAATGCTTTAAACAAAGAGATTGCTGAGAAAATTTATTTGAAGAGGAATAAAACTCTAATGCTCGATGCGAAAGGCATTTACAATAAAGATATTTTGGAATCGGACTTCTATCAATATATCCATACGTTTATTAAGAAAAAGGCTATGGAAAAAATTGATACGGCTTTATATAAAACTTGCTTGGCTCACTTGAAGAAATGGCGACCCGAGCAACTCAAATTTAAGGATATAGATGAGCTTTTCTTAGAGGGCTTTAAAGCGTATTTGATCTCAGCTCGACAACTCAAACGCGATAAAAAACTTTTGAGGAATTCACAAGCGGGATATTATGACAAACTCGCTTTGATTGTTTATCAGGCTTGGCTTGACAAATATCTTCCAGAGGACTACACAGCGAGAGTTAAACGTATCTCCAATGAAGATTCACTGGCGGCCAGGTTAGAACCGGAAGATGTTCAAGTTCTAATGAACACTCCTTGCACTGATGATACAACTTATAGATCCTCGTTGTTCGCTTTAAAAACTGGCTTTAGATTTAGTGCAGTGGCGATTTTAAAATGGGAGTACTTTCATTATTCAATGAATTTTGATTGCTGGTATGTCCATTTGATTGACCCTAAACCTGGTCGCCCCTTTAAGCACTATATTAGTAAAGAAGCGATGGACATTTTGGGTGAAAAAAAAGAAGGCAGCGAGTTTGTTTTCCCCGATATCAATTATAATAATGTAAGGTATCATTTGATACTATGGTTTAATGACGCTGGATTATCGGATAAGGCTCGTTTCCACAATTGGCGAAGAAGGTATGCCAGCGATCTTAGCGATAATGACGTAGATATTTATGTGATTAGAGATATGTTAGATCACAAGCATGTTAAAACTACTGAAGGGTATACTGATGTCAATCCTTCGCGAAAAGTTAGGGCGGCAAAGAAAATCGGAACCCCCAGATTAACAAAATGACTATGAAAGAGATAACCATCGACGAGAGACTAAGGAAGCTGGAGAGCGACATGGCTTATATTCGCGGAATGGTTGACAATATCCATGAGACAATTGTCCTGGCATTGAAGGACCACGCCGATGAAAGAATCCTTTCAATTAAGGAAGCCTCCGTTTTCCTTGGAGTGCTTGACGAGGATACATTGTATAAGATGTGCCGAAAAGGAGAAGTTCCGTTTTTCAAAATGGGCAAGTTGATAAAATTTAAGAAAACTTCGTTAGTTAAATGGAAATTGGAACAGCCAAAGGACAAGATCGGGTCTGTAGATGATCATGTTCAGCGATATTTATTGAAAAATCAACTTAAGGGATGATTTGATTTGTAACGATGCGTTTGCTATTACATATAATATTATAAAAGGCAGCGCATTCTTCCTACTGCCTGGTTTCGTTTTAACAATGTAGAGGGCCGATCGGAATGGTTTACACCTTGAACCTGGCGATTCGAATATCATTTGAACTGACTTTGTTCAACTTCTATAAAAATATCGATTAATTCTTTCAGCTCGAGCACGTTGCGGGCATCGCTTTTTTCCAAGATACGCTTTTTAAAGGTCGAGATTGTATTTTGTTTCATGCCAAGCACATCGCCGATCTCGGTGCTGCCCAGGCCCTGCAACAGGTAGTGAAGGACGACTTTCTCCCTTGGAGTAAATCGGTCGAAGAATGATCCGCCCGGTAGCAAATGGTCAACCGATTTGACCTTTACCCTGTTGTTGCTATTCCCATAAACAAAATCTTTTAGTTTACGCAGCGTCTCGCGTTCGGTCGCCGTCTTGGAAAGATAATTGGTGATCCCATAATGTTCTAGGCCGGCGCGGTACATGCCAATAGGTTGAATGGTAAATATGAGTACATTGAGATCGGGATAAAGCCGCATTATATTCGGAATGATTTCGAGTGCCATGCCATCTCTGAGTACAAGATCCAGGATGACATGCGTATACCGTTTTTTTTTCAAGGCACTCATGATCTCGCTGCAACTTGCAGCCTGATCCATTTGCCCCAGGCCGAATTCCTGCTGGCAAATCACCATTAAACCTTTGCGCACTACATGGTGGTCATCGGCAATTAAAAACTCTTTCATAATTTAATATCCTGGTTAATATCGCAAACAAATACTACGAGAGCCGTCCGGCTTAGCCATATTGGAAAGCCTGTTTCAGGCTTAACGAACCATTCCTCCAAAAATGGCTATATCATCTTCTACGTGAAACTCCCTAAAAGAACCATCCGAACGTGTAAAATTTGTTCAACATACTACATATGATAATTTTATTGATTATAATGCTATCGCAGCGAGAGTGGCTTCAGTTCAGCCGGCGGTGACCTGAGCGTTTGGCAACGCCATGACCTGGATATCTTTGATTTGATAAAAGCCCAAAGCACTTATACGTCCGTATAGCTGAGGAGAGCCTTATCCTTAGTGAAGCTCAAATGGTCCCGCTGGAGCGGAATAAGTAGCCGGCAATCCTTTGGTGAGATAGAAACGAAGAATGACTTCACAGAACCATACAGGAAGAGGTTTGTGCAGAAGCTTTCCGAAAGAAGTTTTCTAGGCAACCTCTTGCCCTAGCGGGATGGAAGCCAACACCAGCTTAAATATATCCCGACCCTATAAAACTAAAATTCCTCCTGTTCTCCGATCGAATCTAATTACTACATATTACAACAATGTCATCACTAAAGTTCCGATATTCCTAACTGACGAAATCTTTCTCTATCGCCCAAGTGCATTTCTTCAAGCCGCGCCATATCTTCTTTCAATTCGGAAAGGTAAAATCTCTTTTTTTTCGGTCCGAGGTCGTGCCGTCTTACCAATTTGAGATCTACAAATTTTCTTAAAGTTGGCGGAGAAATTCCAAATAATTTGCAAGCGTCGCTAATTGAAATTGGTAATTCTTCGTCGAGATTTGGACTGGCGACTTTTTCTGCAAGGCATTCCATGACGATCTCCTTGAAAAATGCCTTAGCCTGTTCCATTGTCATTCCCACTATTTGTATTTGATCGTTCATGAGTTTAAAAGGTTCTTTGTGTTGGAATGTAGAACCACAACCTCGGAATGAAAGTCGCCTTTGCATTCAGAGGCGAAAGCAGCCTGCTTTTAGTCGCTCCCTACTATGGTCGGCGCAGGCCCAAAGCTCATACTCCATAGAACAGCCCCATCGACTGCCGAAGACGATTTTCAGCGATTTTGGCATTTTCGGGGTCAATTTCATACGCCAGAAAATCAAGATGAAGTTGAAACGCAGCAATGCATGTTGTTCCGCTTCCTGCAAAAGGGTCCAATACGATCCGGCCTTGCTCGATGGGACAAATTAATTTGATCAGATAGGTCATTAAAGCCAAGGGCTTCACGGTAGGATGCGAATTTGCATGCCCCCTTTCTGCAGCGTCGGCCTTTGCCACATAAAAGAACCTGGACGCCCCTCCCACATCCCCATATCCTGTCACGGGTTGTCCGCCAGCGTATTTGCCAAAAATTCCTTTTTCTTTGCCAGCTTTTATCCCTGATGGTTGCCCGCTTTCCAACGTGCCGCTTTGTTCATCCAGCAATTCAGCGGCGTATTCATCGAGAATGAGATTTGCCGGAAATCTGCCGGGTTTCATTTCCCCCTTATAGAAAATAGCATTCTTGCCTGCCGGTCGCCAGTTGCCCCCCGTTTTATTCAAGGTCGCGCCCGACTTTAGCCGTTTTACGATGTACGCGCCACCCGGTGCATCAAAGGAATGTATTCGGCTCGCGTCAATGTTGAGTCCTCCCACACCATAAATTGTCATGTTTTCCGCCGTTTTCGCTCCCTCGAACGGTTTTCGGGCAAGTGTCCAAAACTCGGTCGCGGGTTTCAAAACTGTTCCCCAACCCTGCCATTTGGCTCCGGGTTCCGTTTTGGGGTCATTATGTGAGATTTGATCTTGTTGGTGGCGGATTGGACCGTTAACCTGCGGCCGGTTGACTGAGGGGCTTTTACCCTGATTAATCCTTGAAAATCCCTGACGATTATCGCGAGATGGTTTGTAGTCAGATGAATACTTTTTGTCTAACTCCTTTTGTATGTTCATCGATTTCGGAAAGCCGGTTCCATAATGCCAGGTGATCACGTCCCGAATTTCAAAGCCCGCGTCCTCGATATTGATCGCCATCCGATGTTGCGTCCTGGTTGCGCACGCTGCTAGAACGTGAGCCCCGGGCTTCAGCACCCGTAGAATTTGTTTCCAGACTTCCACTGGAGGAACATTATGATCCCATTTTTTACCCATGAATTTTATTCCATAGGGTGGATCGGTGACACAACAATCAATGACATTAGAGGGCACTTCTTTGAGTGCTTCCAAACAGTCTTTCTGCCAAATTCGATTTTTTTCCAACATAACTACGCATTTTTGGCATGCGTGATGCCGGGAATTGATTGTTGACCCAATACGATTAGGCTGCCCAAGACACTACTATAGGACGGGATATATTTTAGATAGCCGAAGTCATGAAGATCTTGGAGGCATTTGTGATACGTTGTACTGGAATGTTTGGCCAGCGGAATGATATCGCGGGCAAAGGCATGCAAAATGCCATTGTTGTCTTTTATACTGTCATAGTAGAACAAAGCGAAATAAAGACTGATATGCGCTGTCGTAATTCTAGCATCATTTATGGTGCCGGTAAAAAAATCGTTGATAAGCTGCATTCTTTCCATTGCATTGCGGTTTTACTTTTACATCACGAATAGTTTCTTTCTGCACGACCGATATACTTTTCTTATAGAAAGTATTTTTGTTTTTTGTTTGTTTCATCTGCTTGGGATTGATAGCCTACTTGGATACCTGCAACGGGTAAGTACCTCGTCAATCGGATCCTCACTTTTTGATAGTATAAAGGGATCTGACCAATGACCAAATTGGACACTATTCAATTGATGGGTACAGCCCCACGCTCGGAATGAATGCCTACGAAGAATGAAAATAGTTTTGCCCTTATTTTACCGAGTTCGGGTTTATACGATCCACGTGTTTTGACAGATATTCAACCCACAGGTCTCGTGTTCCCAGCGTCAACCAACTTCCCGGGTGATAATCGTTGTATTCTGCTTGCCAGTAGGCGCTCCAAAGATCAAGTTTGACAGGAATCGCAAAAGAGTTCTTTGCCGCCATCGAGATCATGTGTCGAATCATTAAGGGCTTATAATTTCTATTTTCCTCAGAGCACGCAATTAGATTGTGTTTTGTGAGGGACGATACATCTGTTATTCCGCGAGATCCGATCAATAGAGGTTCGCAATTTCCACGATACCAGTACCCATTGTCAAGGTCTGATGATTTTCGCCAATTTAATAGAGTGGCGTATTTGAAGCCCCACAATTCCATAATTCTCATCCTTTCCCGGAGCTTAGGAAGAGGACTCCACATTGCCAGGATAGCGTTGGTATCAACCATCGTGAAAATAGGTTCCTCCAAAAGCTCCGTAAGATATTCATCGAGATCCTTATTGGGAGTATCCACATAGATTGTGTTGTATTTGAGAGATTTATTTACGGTATTCATAAAATGAGATATGAGACGTGGGCTTATTGTTTTTGTCGGCTGGAATATACAAGCGGCGGAGGCGCCAATATGTCAAATTCAATCATCGAGGGAGGCCGTGGGTCATTTGTTGAGATCTCTGGCTCGAAGCAATGTTTTATGGCTTATTCGCAAAAGGATCTTCCTGCCTCCATTGTGCTCCGCCAGTTCCAGGTATAAGCTCTTGTCTTTGGAAATCGTGAAAGGTTGAAATCCAACGGCGTAATACTTGTCGCCTCCACCCGGTATGGCCGACAGCAAAGGACCAAAGACAGGAGTAAAGGAAGTCTCTTGTATGGCCGACCTCTTAATTCGTTTTCTGTCAGTGGAAAACACCCTGAAATATTCCTCTTCGTAAGGAATGAACGATCCGTTTGTTACGTGACAGACTATCCACAACAAACTGTCTTTGAGATACACACCGCGCAAAGTAAGTTTCATTTTCTCATTTCGGACGGAGTGGTGAAGAAACCCCATCCGGGCCAGCGTGTCGCTTGCCGCTTCCAATTGGGAGGGTGGTACCGGAAAGCCGGAGACCATTATTAAAGAGGTGGGAGCCTCCTGTTGTGTCGATTGTTGTCCCCTTGGCGCATTGATTTGAAAATTGAAAGCGGTGGGATTCTCGTCGTATTGAAGGTCGAACGAATACAACTGGCCATCGTATCCAAAAATGGAGAGGTTGGTCGGCACGAAGTCCTTTTTAGCGGCTTTTATTTCAATCACATTTTCAACACCCTTAACTTTTTGAACAAGAATGTCTTTGGTGACTTTAACCCCGATTCTGATGGCGTAGGGAAATATAAGGTTGGTCATTTTGTTAAGCGATACACCGAGTTTTTGCGCCCCGATCGCCGACAGACTAAAAGTATTTACGGGCTGACTTACAGCTTGTTGATACGCTATTACCAATCCGCAGAACATAACCAAGACACACAATAGCTTTTTCATGATTTCTTTTTTTAATGTGATGAGATTTTCGAGTTTTTCAAATAGACCAGGTATCCCGATTTGACGGATACCTTTATAAGTGTGACTTTTTTGCTGAACAGGGTTCTTGCTGCTTGAATGCCGGCAGAGGCGGCCTGCGCACCCAGGGATGGGTCGAGGGAAGTGGTGGCTCCGACTGAATTAATTCCTTCGTCCAAGGATTGTTTGGCGACATCCCGACTTATTGCGCCTGGTACATGGATGCCCGGCAAGCCATCGGCATCGTAGACCTGTAGCGCAATTGGAAAGATGCCACTCTTTGTCCGAACCGACGTAATACTACATAGGAGACGATCTCCATTGACAGAAACCAACCCATTTAGCAAGGTGTTCTTGGGAATCGCCACCTTACCGACCACAGCATCCTCCAGTAGGCGCAGCTCGATGGTAGCGCCAGATACGAGGACCTGGTTGGAGTGGACTACGGCTGCCAGCGTATTGGATTCGACCGAGTCTTCCAAAGCGGCTGCATCGATATCGATAAAACCTGTGGAAGGTTCGGCGATCGCCGTTTCACTCTTTGCTGGGCTTGGATCCATTTCGCCGATGGTGTCATTTGTCTTTTTCGCCTGCACAGATAGGTTCTCTGTTTTCCCCGGGAGCGTAGAATCCGGTTTGATAACTTCATGTATTTCAGGATGTTGAATTCGATATATTTTATCGAGCATTCCACTGAGTTTATCGAGCTGGGGGTCATCGGCCGGCGTACGGTTCTGAGCACCGTGCAGTAGCCTTTCAAGTCGCTGCACATCTGGCAGGCCTTCCTTTGGCAACCCCACCGATTTGTTAAGCATCGCTGTGTCTGGAAGTTTAAGCCCTTGCTGGTTTGCCATTGCCTGTTTCAACTGATCCAACGTCTTTAGCAGTTGATCCGCATTTTGGTCAGGAGTACCCGCTATCCCGGGAGAATTGTTAAAACCCGCACTTTTAGGAATGGTCGGATTCGTGGGAAGGCCTGCTATCGGAATCGATTTCCTAGTGTGGTAAGGATCTGCGCGAAGAGCATTTTGTAGTTTTTGAGAATCCGCATCTGCTTTTTCATAAAAACTCAGTTTATCCATGATGCTCTCCGTTTTTTTAAAATGAGCACCGGGGAGATTTGCGTTGTAGCCTTCAGAAGCATTTTTATTCTTAGAGTCTTTGGGTATCCCTTTTCCACCACCGAAACCATAGAACACCACACAAAGCATCGGAATGACGACTAGCGGAAGGACCAGGAGGGCCTGCCGCTTTCTTTTAAACTGAAGTGACTGATTGGGTTGCATATTTAGCGTTTTTGATCGTTTGTAGATAATTTAGCCGGTGCGAATCTTCTTGAATGTCGCGGATTACGCTACGGTAGTGAACCTTGACTTGTCTCTCTTCCTGTAACAGAATCCATAAATCCAGGTCTTTCAGTAAGGAGCTTCGTGATAATCGGTCCGGCAACGCTGTCCGTTTCCAAACTATCGATGTAATGACGAAACCGAACGATACGTAGACGTGACTGAAAAGACGAGCTGTCCGCAAACCGGATGGCATTTGTAAGCGATTGGGGGGGACGAATGTATCCAATTTCTGAGGGGCCTTTCGGTGATCGAATGGCCATGATAACAATATGACAATAATAGGTTGTCAGGAGAACACCAAAAACGACAAAAAACACCCTCAATTTTAAAATCGAAACCCGGGAACATCGCTGTTGTAGGGTTCGATTTAATCGGACCCCAAATGCGTTAACTTTATTTTTTAGCACTTCATGTGCGACTCGTGCAGAAGATGTTTTAAACAGTCTGGTAAGGAATTTCATATCGTTTTATTTTGTTTCAATTTTTAAATCTTTATTTTCAAGGGTATTCCATCGTTCGATTAAAAACCCATGAGGATTATTGTCTGAACGACTCACGGTTCTCAAAAAACCTTCCGTGATTAAATTTCTGGTAACTACACTGGTCGTTCTGATTATTTTTTGAATCGAATAACACCGGAAATAAAAAGGATAGTTGGTCATATTCAACTGGATGCTATCTATTGAAATTTCCTGACTGATATTGCTACTGATGACATTGGCGTAGTATGATCCTTCTTTTAAGTTCTCATACAGACGCCTGGCAGATTCGTCAGCCAAATAGAGTGCTTTGGAAATATTTGTATAGATGACTTTTTCGTCAGGCGCCAACGTAAAAAAGTACTTGTGAAAGACAGCGATATGATCTCTGGCTTCGACCGGAATGTTCTCGTTTCGATCGCTTGCGAACGCCTCCAGAGCTTTTCCGGAGGAAAGAATATAGACTTTGGACTGGATATCCGCTATCCGCTGATTGCACTGGCGATTAATATATACACCATAGGCAAAGGAACTGAGAATGCTCAGCGCACTGATAATTCGAATAGATTGAAACGCTGTTTCAATATTTCTTACCTTTTTAAACATCATTTTCACATTTACAATCCACACAAAAAGGAAGTCGTTCGTCTCGTGATCAAAAAAACTCAGGAAGTATTTATTTTTGGGTTGCTCATAGTATACGATAAATGATTTTCGTAGTATAATTTAATGAATAATCGTTCCGGCGGCTGTCGTTGCACCAGAAGTGACCATTGATGCAGCGCCGCTCGCCGCATTGTTCACCGCTTTCTGATGCGGATTGTGATGACCCGCCTGAATGACAAAGTTTGCAATAGTCGGGACCGTAAAGTAACCGACGATTGCCATGAGCAAAAAGATGATATAAGCGGCATCTGTGGAACCGAAAGTAGTCTCACCAGTGGCTTGCAATTGCGCAATGTCTAATTTTATCATCTCCTGCTGAATTTGTCCGATCAGGCTGCCTAAGATGTTGGCAATTGGGAGCCAGAGGAAGACATTTATATATTTTGCCAACCACGCAGTAAGTGTATGGTGAAATCCATCAAATACGGACAGACCAAAGACCAGGGGGCCAAGGATAGCCAATATGATCAGGTAAAAGGTTCGGATCGTATTTATGCAGAGCGCGGCTGCCTCAAAAAGGACCTGCAATATTTCGGAGAGCCAAACTTTGATCTGGTTTTTCAGATTATAGGACATTTTCGCCATTTCAAACTTTACCCGATTCGATATGCCTGAAAACGCGCCATCGTCGGCCTCGCCACTAAGCTCTTCCCATTTGGATAAATCACCGCTTCCGGAGGGACCCACATACATTTGCCAGTCGCTCGAATTTTTTAATGCATCCTGTTTTTGCTGCAATAACGTGGCTATCGCCTGGTTGGAGTCTGTTACCAACTGATTGGTGCCGTAGACGGTAGGTTGCATGACCCCATTGATCAGCGCAATAACAGACGGAAAAATGGTGATGCAAAAGCCCAGGACGAACGGTCTAAACAAGGGATAAAAATCAATCGGTTCAGCTCTTGCCAGAGAGCCCCACGCTCGGCTGGCGATATACCATAAGGTCGCAAATCCAGCAAGTGCTCTTCCGATGCCAATAAGCTCGCTGCATTTTACGATCATCGTGTCGTAAACAGAATTTAAGGTTTTCTGAAGACCGTGGATATCCCCGGCAAAGGTGCCATCCTGGGCTTGACATAGTAAGGGGAGCATGCCACCTGCCAAAGCCAGGATAAAACCCATTTTCTTTTGTCTCATATGTGAAAATTTGAGCATAAATCAGTGTCTAATTGATTCCGTAAATATTTTGCAGCGTGCTCAGATCACCCGCTTCTTTCGATCGTTGAATTGCCTGTACAGAAGTCTGACTGTTGAATGTTCGCAAGTGAGACAGCGTTGCTGTTATATCGTCGTAAATTCGATCGATCGAGTTCAAGCGCTCGGCATCATTCATGCGCATTTGATTCGCTGTGATTACCATTGTCAACTGCGTGATGCACTGCGCACTTTTGTTCAGGATGGTGGAATACAAATTTGCGATATAGCTTAATTCTTGAGGAGTAAAGTGTCCGTCTGCATTAAATTTGCTGGAGGCTGACCGGTATTCTGATACTACATTGTATTCCGCATTAATAATGTCTACTATCCGGGGGTAGTTTTGTACGGCAGGCGAGACCGCAAGCAGCGCATCGAGAAATGCCTTGTGCAAATTGAAGTTTCCGCTTACTACACTTTCGACATCTTTGTATCCCTTGTCGATAATGGTGTACGCCTTGTACATCTCCGACAAGATGCTCTTCAATTCCGATAATTTTTCAATGTCGAGCGCCAGTTGGGTCGCCAATTGAATGATGGATTGCGAGTGGGCACGAGATCCGAAAACCATGCATGCCAGGAATAGTACAATTATTTTGTTTTTCATTGCTTTTATTTTAAACCGTAGATGGATTGTAAGGTTGAGATGTCGCCGTTTCCGCGCGATCTTTCCGTTACCAGCAGATCCGTTTGCGCGGTAACCGATTGGACATACCGGGCCTGGTCTTTCGCTCTTTCGTCGAGAACCTGGATCCGGCGAATGCGTTCGCCGTCTGTCATGCTAACGTCACTGCTTGTGACCAGGTTGGAGAGAGCGGTGACGTCATCCCCAATTATTTTCACCAAATTTTGATATACAGTTGACAGATAGCTGGACTCCGCGCCGTTTAAAATGCCCGCGGATTTGTATCGGGAGATCGCCTGTTGGAATTGTCGGATGGCGCCAGTCTGCAAAGTCGCAATCTCTACGACCTCAGCCATGGAAGCAATTTTCGGATTGACCGCTTGCAACGAGGCAAAAAAGGTCGAATGCAGATTAAATTCTCCATTTTTGATATCGTGAATGGCATGGAGACCATTTTCGGCAATCTGGTATCCCTTTTCGGCCACCTTTAAGTACGCTTCCAAGGCAGCAATCTGCTGGGTCATCGTCTCTACCATTTGAACAAGTTGTGCTTGGCCGGCGTTCGGTCGTATAACAAGCACTCCAACCAAAAGCATGACGATGAAAATTGTATGTTTGGGCTTAAAACAGCTTCTATGTTGACGTTCCATATGATAATTATTGTAAACCGTACAAGGACATGACTGCATTCATATCTTCCTGATCTTTGGATCGTTGAACACTTAGCATGATGTTTTGCTGCGTGAATATCCCAAGATCGCTATAGTTTTTATCCACCCGATCCGATGCGTTGTTGATGATGCGCAATCGGTCGGCGTCATCCATTTGTGTTATAAATGCGTTGATCACCATTGATATCTGATTTACATTTTCTATGCTTTGCGCCAGGATGCCGTCATATACCTTGTAGATGTGACTGAGTTCGTTGGCCGAAAAGTGCTTGTCCTGCCCCATCAATGCATAGGCAGTTTTATAATTTTTGACCAACTGGATTTGTTTGGCAATGATGTCTTTTACACGCTGATATTCTGCAATAGCTGTTTTTATTTGCCATAGCTCCTGATAGTATTCACTGTACAGGTCTTTCTGCTTCTGGACCCAACTCGTGATGTCTGTTAAGTGGAGCTGATGCATCGTATTTTCCAGCTCTTTTTGGGCATCCTGCAGATAGACGGTTTCCGTTTGGACTTTCTGAATGCCCAAGTCTATTTCCATAATTGCCTCTTTAATGACTTCTTCTATGGCGTCTATAATTTGAGCAGAACCCGTTTTCGGAACCAAGACCGCAACCAGTAAAACGAGCAAACCGAATCGTATTGTTTTCATATAATTAAGGTTTATCTTCCAACGAACGAATTTCATCGACAAAAATGCTGACAACTTCGGAGGAGTTTATAGTCGGGAATTCCACTCTTACATGCAGGACCTCATCTTCTGTTAAGGATCGGCTTAAGTCGCTTTCCAGATTGAAAACAGCCCAACAGTCAGCAAACTTTTTAATTTGATACATGGCTGCTAGTTTTCAATTTTTTTATAGGCGTTTGATAGTAAGTATAGGCCGTCAAATGTTTCCGGCTTAAAATCAAGATAAATAGACCGACCAGGAATCGTTACTCTGTTTCCGAACCCGTCCAAGATGCCTGTCAATTTTTCGCGTGTGAAGGTCACAGGAAATGACTTATTTTCTATTTTCCGTTGGAAGTAAGTATGGCGGACGATGTTGATGTGGTCGTAATGGTCCGGCATGGTGAGTACCAGTGTGTCCCATATTCGTTGGAATGTAGTCTCTTCTGCATAGACATACGTTCCTGTGTAAAAAAACGCCGGGTGAAATTCGATTACCGGCCTGGAGTTCTGTTTCCAGCGACAAGCCAGAACGAGCAAAATAAAAGCCCCCGAAACAAAAAGTACTAATTTCATAATATATGGGTTTTATTATTTATTTTTTTTATGATCAACCGCTAATGCGATAATGCCTTTTTCCATGCTTCCATATTTTTCGGCAGACTCCATTACTTTGATCCTCTCTTTTCCATCTGTTGTGTAAGCCAGGTACTCTTCGGTTGAAAGCTCGTTTTTATAGACCTTGGTAAACTGACCACCGATATCGATATAGATTTCCCGATCGTCTTTGTTAACGGAGAGTAAAATGGTCTTTCCTTTATCCGACATTCCCAGTACGTCTTGAAGCTTGTCAAATTTGTTGACATACTTGCGCATGTCCATTAGGATTTTGATGTCGGCATTGTTGATGATCGCGTCTTTAATAATGGGGCTGCTCACCAGGTCGTCAAGCTCCTGTGTAATGACGATGGGGACGCCATTGAATTTTCGGATCGTTTTAAAGGCATACCGAAGGAATTCGGCCATTCCGGATTTGGCAATCGCTTTCCAAGCCTCGTCAATGGTCAAAACCTTTCTGACACCTTTCAATTTTCGCATTTTGGAAAGGAATAATTCCACAATGATCAATGTGCAGACGGGGAACAGGATCGCATTGTCTTTAATATTGTCTAACTCGAAGACGATGAATCGTTGTGTAAGAAGCTCTAGGTTCTCCGTGGCGTTCAACAGATAGTCGAATTCACCGCCTTTAAAATAAGGCCTGAGTACATATAGAAAATTGTCAATATCGAAGTCTTTTTCCTTTACCTTTTCACTTAAGAGTACCAGGGTATACACCTGTTGCAGGAAAAGGTAAAAGGTGTTGAAGCATGGAAAGATGTCTTTGTTTTGCTGTAAATGTTCATAATAGCGTTGGATCGCATTGCTCAAAGCAACATACTCGCTTCTATTGAAATTCTCATGGTCCTGCTTCCAAAGAGCAACCAGCAGGGCTTTGAGGCTTTCTTTTTTCTCGATGTCCAACATGCCGCCGTCCGGGATGTAAAAAGGGTTGAATTGTATCGGTTTGCTTTCTTCGAAGGTGAAATAGTAACCACCAACCAGTTCACAAAGACCCTTGTAGCTGCCTCCGATATCGACGGTGAGACAATGCGCATTCTGATCAAATAGAGTACGGAGTATGTGATTTATTGTCATGCTTTTGCCGCCGCCGCTTGTGCCGCACACTAGCATTCCCATATTCGATGCATACCCTTCCCGACGAGGCGCATCGAATAGATCGACATACACGGGTTTTCCATATAATCTTTCACTGAACCGGATCCCCTCCTCCGGTCTTACACTCTGATAGTTCCCCTCAACGTTGAGGAAGCAGACACCCTGATCGAGAAACGTGTCAAAGCATTCATTTGCCGGCAGGTCAGCGGCATTACCAGGAATACCAGCCCACCAAATCTGAGGGGCGCCGACCGTTTCGTGATAGGGAGAAGCGTCCATTTGGGCCATGGCGGAGGACACGGTATTCCGGATGTTTTTCAGCTCGTCCGGATTGTCTGTCCATGCCACAATATTAAAGTGGGCTTTGATAGGGATACGCTGTTCCCCGATCGCTTCGTTGAGAAACTCATTGACGCTATCCCGGGCGATTGCATTTTCACGGGAGTAGTTTGCAAGGGATTGAAGGCGCAGCCGCTTGGATTCCAATTTTTTCATCGTTGCGGTGGCATCTTCGATAATGATGTATTGATTGTATATGTGGTCACAGGGTAATAGCAGCCCTAGCCCAGCGCTGTATCCAATGGTAAACTTGGTTCTATCCGTGGAATATTTTTCGAACATCCGACCGGAGGAACACACGTTCGGTAATTTCTCGGCATCGGCAAGGGTGAATAGTTGGCAATGCCGATCACCAATCGTAATTCCATCCTTAAAGGAGATATCGCGGATGACGGCTGTTTCACGTGGATCAGACAAGTAGCAATATTGCTCGAGTACACCGGTCTGTCCGGCATAGCTCCAGATGTCTTCTTCTTTTAAAGGTCGGAGTTTAAAGAATTTCCCATCCTCTATTATCTTTTTGAATTGACCGACGGCGTCAAGGAAAGACCGTATTAGACTCGCTTGCATTGTTTCTGATGGGAATAAAGTCTTTCGGAATAAGCCGGAGGTCGCCGAACTGACTGCTCGCCGATTGGGTGATTTTTTCGTTAGGTATAAATAACAGCGGTGATCGAGATAGGGCCTGCCTGCAAAGTGCCGGTCCGCCGCTTCATTCAAAAAGGATCTACCTGGAGGCGCAGGGTCAGGTTGATAGTTTCTTTTCAAATACCAGTCCTGCATGTGCAGGACCGAGTGGTTGGGTAATACTTTGATGGCCCTCACCAATGTTTGATGCAGCACCTCGAAATTCTCTTCGGCCATCGTAAATATTTCCGGCTTGGTGACTTCGAAGCCAACGGTATAATCCCCCATTTTTGAAAGGATCGCATCGTTTTCGACGCTCCAAATTGGCATTACCTTGTCGAATAGTGTCTCCATCAGATTTTTGTTTCGTGGTGTTAGTGGTGCTTACGCATTTCGTTGAAAATGCTTGCGAGATTTGGATCTCAAATAAGGTGGAATGTTCCGTTTGGCTTGCCATTTCATAAAACCGTGCTCTCCGAACTGATGACTCATTCTAAATACAGTGATCATCATGGCACTCCCCGATCCAAACGCGACAATTATGCAGATGAATTGATTGACGCCAGCAATATACATTATGGCGAATAACACCAATATCCCTACGACACCGCCTCCAAGAAACCATATGTACTGCGCCCGCAGGCCCTTGAACTCTATGGACTTGTTGACGCCCTTGTTCACTCGATAGATGTTATTCGCCATATTATATTCGGATTAGGAGATTCCAAAGAATTGCTTGATGACGGTGGCAACAATTACCAGAAAAATGCAGGAGCCGAACCAAGCCGCCGCCGTTTTGCCTGTATCGGGGTCTCCGTGCGACCATTTCGAATATACCTTCACCGCTCCGATTAAACCGAGAACGGCCCCGACCCCATACATAAGATTGGTGCCGTCTGCGAAATATCCCCGGACGAGGTTGTTTGCCTCCTGAATACCGTTGTTGCCGTTGGCGGTGGTACTCGTTCCGGTCGATGTTTGGGCAAAGGAAGAGGTGGTGAGCAACCCGGCGTTTACCAGTAGTAAAAGGACACGCCCCCCTCGTGCGTAAAAGATCTTCTGACTCCACTTTTTCATATACACTTGTCTTTTATTGATGAAAGGATAATTGACACACAAAAGGCGCCACTCCGTGAATTGGCTTCCGTTCACGAGATCCACCCTCACTAGCCTTCAGGAGTGGCGCATACCTAAACCCAACGCTTCTAAACCATCCTTATATCCAAGAGAACACTAACTGACTTTATACCTGTAAAAAATGCATGGTTTTCATTGATAGGAATAGGATACGTTGTGTTTGATAATTCTTGGCTAAACAAAAGGGCGCCGCCGCCAAAAATGGCCTCTATCCGCTATGTCACTTTCACCTGGCTTCCTTTCGGAGACGACGCCTTGCACCATAAAACCAAATCCACCTTCAAAAAACGAGTTGTCACTGGGCCTTCCAGATCGATTCTATTTCTGCTTTATTCAATGGCTGTCCGTGTCCCGTTAATTCCCGCTGAACAGTATTGGTAATGGCCGTGGCATAATTGGTGCCGCGAAGATGTAGGTACTGTTGCAGATGGGTCCGCAGGCTCTCTATCATATCCGGGCGCTCGATGCCGTCCGCCATTGTTTTATGAATGACAGCTTTCAGATTTTCGCTAACCGTAGCTGCCAGCTTGAATCCATCTTCCAGTTTTCCGTCCTCCTTGAGCGGATCCGACTTTCCATTTGGTGAAGCATCCTTCTTTGCCGCCAACTTTAACCGAGGCTTGCTAAAAAGCGTTTTTACATTCCCTCGAAAAAATAAAAAGAGAACGACTGTATAATAGATACCGGCGAGAATGGCGACGACGACGAGAAAACTATTCCAGGAGATCGATTTTAACATGGCATGTATTTTTTGTTTGCAAGACAAAATTGCGTCGTAGCGGGTGCCGGTGCAAATCAAAACCATGCGACTATCATGATAGGTACTGAATTTAGTTTTAGAAATCGCGCCAACACTGGATGTCGGTGTACAACGTTTTTTGAAATTCAGCCGTATAACGAAGTGCCGGCATGATTTCAAGTAGATTCCTGGCCTTCATCGTTTTGATTCGGTGAGAGATCGATTGTTTTGGATGTGTGAGGTTGTCATGCGATAACCTTGTGCAGGGTTCACCGCTAGAAAAGCACATCTGATAAATTTAAAAATGGGCTCTTTTGTCTTGTGAAAAGGCTTTTACAGCCACTCTTCGAGGCAGAAAGAAAAAGTGTCTTCCCGGTGGTTAAATCGGGCGGATTGGAGTAGTACGTATGATAAGACTATATCATTTTATAGCGCGGTTGGGATATTCAACATTTATCCCGATGAAAATCAAAAAAGCGATGTTCCGAAAAAAGAAAGGATTCTATATGATGCCGGCACATTTGAAAAACAAGGAACTGGTCCAATTGTTCCGGCTATGCTTTTCTGAACAGTTTGAGATAACACCGCAGAAGCAACGAGGAAAGGTGTCTCTTACATGCAGACAAAACGAAGAGAATCCTATTGCATTAGAATTTTTCTTTACCGTTCAGACCGCGACAAGCTTTCGATGTTATCCAGGTGTAGTCGAAGGCTACAAGGATGTTGTAAAGATATCCAGGGGGCTGCTTACCTCTTCCAAACATCTCGCCGTTGCAGATGACTGGGGAGATGAATTTAACGTTTCAGATCTTTTACTTAAAACCTATATGGAATTCGTCGGCTTTTTCAAACCCATGGAAAAATCCCCGGAAACGAATCCGGTTTTTAAAGGGGGGGGCTGGCAGGAAATATATTTTTATACCTATTAATTGGAAAATTAAGAATTTCAAAACTCAAATTATGTGTCGTCAAATTAAGCCCGTCGTAATGATGGCGTTGTTTCTTGCGTTTTCGCTGACAGCGCGATCGAAGCCGTTAAGCGATAGTTTCTTTATCGGGAAACCTTGTCCGCAATTGCACTTGCGCAATATTGAGAATTGGGATAAAAAAGATGCTTTTCTCCAGGACTTTCGGGGTAAGTGGCTTGTGCTTGATTTTTGGAATAAAGGCTGTGTTGCTTGTGTGGGTAGTTTTCCGAAGACGAATGCGCTTAAGGCCAAATTTGGTGACAAAGTGGAATTTATGCTGGTGGCTCTGCAAGACAAGGAAGATGCGATACACCCCTTGTGGCGTCAATACCGGGACGCTCAGAAGTTGACCATGCCTTGTGCATTTGACAGTTTTACCTTTCAGCAATTTGGGTTTTATGCTTGTCCGAGGGTCATCATTATAGACGATAAAGGGATCGTCCGCGGATCCGTGTACGGGATCTCTGATTCCGACATGAGTGAGCTGCTGGCCGGCAAACGGCAATACCTAACCAATCCTGAGCCGATAGCTTTTGACTGGAGAGCGCCATTTTTGCTAAACGGTAATGGGGGTAATGATACGGATTTTGTATATCGGTCTGTCATTGCGCGATGGAATAACTCAATGGCAGCCTTTCGGCCCGGAATTGTTGCCTACGCGGAAGGCCTCGACCTTTTCCAGGCCAGTAAGGAGAGCCTGGCGAGTTTATACAATCTGGCTTATTTTGGGAAGAGTATGTTTGCGGGTGGCACGGATGACCCTGACTATGCCAAAATTTGCTTAAAGCCAGTGCTTGAGATGGGAGATACGTCGAGATTTGCAGCCGACTACCCATCGGGGCAAAACCTGTTTGCCTATAGCCTGTCAGTACGCGGTGGTGGGCTCACCTCCTGGCTGATTAGGGAAACACTGCAGCATGATCTCGCCAGCTATTTTCGGTATACCGCCGCGGTAGAAATTAGAGATTGTCCTTATCTTGCCCTTGTGGTTGACGATTCAGCCCGAAAGAAACTTCTCACCAAGGGTGGCCCGAAATTTTATTTTGTGGGATCCCCGCACGGAAATTATTCTTATTCCAATACAACCATTGCAAATTTCCTTTTTCTCGTCGGCCAAAGTTTTTCGCAGGAGACGATTCTGGTTGATGAAACAGGTATTCAGGGCAATATTGACATTACCATGACACAGCTTGCCACGGACCCATCATCTGTTCTGAACGCCCTTCATGCGAACGGCCTCAATTTGGTCTGGAGAAAACGACCGATGCGGGTGGTGGTGATAAAAGGACCAGGATCTGCGCATTCGGTTATATCCATTCCCGACACGACGAACATAACTTGGAGATAGGTTATAAAATCATTGCTTTAATTTGCAAGCAACCATCTTATGGTTGGCAGATGTTTACAATCTAAAGGGACTAACAATTCGTTGTTGCCGGCTCGGATCGAATGGCACGTCAAGTGACCCAGGTTGAACTTGTCAATCCTCTTTTTTGGGAAGCGGTTGGAACTGGGAATTGATCCGTTCGACACTGTGGAGTGAGCTTTTCGTCCAGGGTTTTAGAAGCAGGTCACAACAGTTGTACATTTATCCTTGCCCGTAGTTAGCCGGGATAGTAAAAATGGGAGGGGGTCTTTTTACAGAAAAAGTATGCTGGTTTTGAATAGTATAGGATGGAAATCAGATAATTAAATTATATAGATCAAACTCATTGTAAATCGCTCATAAACGGACAAAGCAGCCATACCTGCTTTATTGAAGTTTCCGCTTTCTTGAAGAGGGACTTACCACCCCGTTCTTCATCTTCGGCAAATGAAGGCAAATTCATCTGACGGAAAAGGCGTGTCGGACTTCCAAGTGGTAACGGCTAACAAAACCTATCAGCAAAGGGCGGCGAACAACGCATTCAGTAAACTATTGAGTTGACTTGTACTTCAACCGACCGCCCTTTTTTTAATTCCACACAGTCAAGTTATTAAAAAAATCTGCACTCAGTCTTTTCTTATGCGCCATTCGGTCAAACAGCTCAAACTGCTCCGGCGGATTTTGGCGGAGATCCAGGAAAAAGCCGACTACGACGATGCGATCCTTGAGGTAATATACGCGTACCTATTCAGAGCCAGCGCACTGCCCGCGCTCCCCCCTGATGGATCGCTACGCGCCTCACTGCAGTACCTCCAGATTCTACGGGAGGAAGATGGATTGGATTCGCCCGATAAGATTTTGCGTTACTTCCAGGGCCGTAAGAAAGAAGCAAAAGCTTTTGTAGCGAAGATGATGGACCGGGTCGACCGGAACCGGTTTAGGGGAGAGCTGAACACCGTTGCTGCCTTTTGGGTACCGGGTACCTTTGCTCGGGTGGGTCGGACACCACTCTCTTGCCAGTAGTCCTGTAAGAAAAAGCACACATCCTCCTTCGCATTGCCAGAAAAATAGCGGGTTCTATGGCGTCTTTCTTTATTACGTGGAAGGTTGCGTAAATTCAATTCGTCGGCCCTACCTGCCAACGGCTTAAAGCCAGAAAAACCGCCCCTGAGAAATAGTAAATTGCTTACCGGTTCATTTTTTATACTCCTTTGGAGTCCCGTTCTTTATTTTGTTTTTGGCGGCCTTCAACGGCGCTCGTTTTTCAAATTGCCAAATTGCAAAAGGACTCACAAAATAACCCCCACTGCCGGCGTTCGAGGGTGAGAATTAAATTCGATTTTTTGAATGCAAAATAAAAAAGTTTTGAAAGTTGTTAATGAGTTGATAGTGAAGCTGACAAAGACTCTTGTCGGCATTATAAGTCTCGATAAATCGGGGTGTGAAAGTGATTTCGAAAGTTGCATTTCTGCGATTTTATTATCTTGGGAGTCAATTGACACCTTAGAATTAATCGTGGCGCATTATTTCTTCATTTAAATAATGTATTTGTGAACACTCCTATTTTTGTCCGGCACCAGGGTAAATACATGCGAATTTCACTGAAGGAAATCGTTTACATAGAAGCGCGGAAAAACTATTCCCGTATAGTATATTTGAACAAGGAGTCCTTGGTAATTCCCATTCCCCTAAAAGCGTGGTTGGATATTTTACCTCACGAGGTCTTTGTTATGGTGCATCGCAGCTACATCGTTGGACTAGACTATATTGACAAATTTGACAAGGATTATATTTGGTGCAAAGGGGGCGAAGTTATTCGCATTGGCGAAATATATCGTTCACAATTGGCAGAGAGAGTATTAATCTATACTGGGGCCGAAAAATGGCAGTCCCTGCTCCAGCATCAACGCAAAGAGAATGCAAGTATAGTCGTTTTGTAGTGTATGCTTTGCAGGATGTAACAGATCATCGTCCTGTTAAACCCGTTTTGGTTTTGTTCGGCTCGATTCCTCCTGCAGAAGAGTGACCATGCTATTGAGGAAGGGCGTTTTTCCTTTTTTCCTGCTTTGATTAACTCGTTTTTTATTATAAACGTTTGGAATGGCCATTCGAAACCAAGCTTCCCACATTTCAGCTACCTGGCGCAGATTTGCCGGCTTCCCATTTACGACGATTATTTTCTTGGCAGTCCATCCTTGAATTTGCTCCATAGCGTCGGCTTGCGTACCGGTAAATTCGAAAACATTGCCGGTCGCGGAGACGGCGGACGCATTTAGCTCCTTTGTTTCGAATTCGAGAAACTCTTTGTAGTCCAAATGTACCCGAAGATAAGGGGAATGGAAAATCGAAGCGGGGGCCAATTCTTCAATAGGCGGAGCGGTGTTAGACTTGGTCGCGGCCGAAAGGGAGGGATTGTTTTCCAGCGGTGTCGGAAGTTCTACTGGGTCTATCGAGGAGTACTGCGTATACTGAAGGTGATAGGTCAGGAACTTCGTGACGTCGCTTAACTCCTGCACCAAAAAGTCCCGAAAGATCTGCCGACCGTAGAAGATTTTAATGTCAAGTGTTCGGCATACTTTGGTTAGATAGTGATTCGAACTCAGAAAAAAAGGCATCAACATCCGTACAGGCGGATTGCGTTCGCGTTTATTCTTTGACGAATGTTGTGTCGGCTGTTTCTTCATTTCGTCAATGCCAGCTCTTGCCAGCGAAAGAGCCGTTGCTGCTATGCTTGCATCGGAGGGGTTCCGACGGTGACTGGCCAGGCTTGCTTGTAGTTGTTCTCGGAGTTGATTTATTTTTATTGTCATGGAAAGGTTTTTCGCTGGTGGAATAACAATCACGCAAATGGTCTTCGACGTAGCAGGATAGCCGGAACACCCTGCACGCTCTACAATACTGTCGCTCCCTGGTATGCGTGGCTTCCCTGTTATTTGAACTCGTTCCCAAATCTATCTCAACCAATTCAGTTGGCCGTGGGATTAAAACCTTCCAAAAGGGATATTTTCTCCTCTTTTCAAGGGTGATTTAACCCTCGTATTAATTAAAATCAGCATTTAGGTCGCATTTTATTAATTTTGAACATCCACGCAACGCACCCAGGAAGCAATGTCCTATTGCAGCGACCGGCCTGATCGATAAAACGGATGTTCTTGCGGGGTATCGAGGAGCGTGAATGTGCGAAGGCAAGCTAAAGAATGCGAATTGCTAAAAAACCTGCGAACAAACGTAAGTATGTAGTTGGATCCTTGTCAGAAAGAGAGTGACGGAGCCAAATTAATTCTACGGGGATGTCTTATTTGATGATCTTCGCGAAAGAATTAGCTAAGATAGTTTCGTCTTCCGTTGTGAAAGGCTGTCGTCACCGTTCTAAAATCGATTCGTCAAAAAAAGGGCTACAAAGAAGTGTAAAAGAAGTTGGGCCATGGACTGGCTTGTGTCCATGAGCAATTCGGGCGGTTTTACAGGATCGCCTAAAGATAAATACGGAAAAAAACATACCGTAGTTTTTTCTTTTCTTATGGATTTGTATATCTTGTACCCCTCAGCTCGGTAACGCTGCGGGTAGACTTCACTCCTCAAAACGCCATCCTATTTAAAAAAAGGCCACTATTATCCTGGCGACCTCGGTAGGAACACCTTTTGCAAGAAAAATATATTTTTGTGCTGTCAGCACACAGTAAGTGGGATTGGAGACGGCCCTCAATGACGGGTAGTGACAGTAAGAAAGGACTCGTAGGGAGCCGATCCGGGAAATGCCAACCTGTGTAAAATAAATCGACATCCAAATTAGGCTGTTCAGCCCTCGAAGAAAAATGAATATTTCGTCACAAAATATTGCCTGGTTTGATGCCTTTAATAAAGGCAACGAGGCTTCGTTTGATCTTGTTTTCAAGAAGAACAGCAGGGCCATGTACCTTTTCGCGTACTCTTTTTTGGCGAACAAATTAGACGCCGAAGAGGTCGTCATGGATGTATTTTGTGATCTATGGGACGAGCGGCTATCGATAAAGTCGCCAGACCACCTGGTTAATTGGTTGTACCTCGTTACAGAGCGAAAATGCTTGTTAATACTTCGGCGGCCTAAAGTCAGACATATCGATATTGACGAAACGCATCAACACATCCCCGATGCGGGCGAGGAATATGCACTTATCCGCGCAGAACAGATACGACTAATTGAAGAGGAAATTCTGCAACTACCGGAGAAAATGCGCGAGGTCTTCATTCTTCGGTATGCGAAGGGCCTGGATCCCAAGTCCACCGCAGCAACCCTTAATGTGGATGTCCAGACGGTCTACACTTATACCAAGAGAGCGTTAGAAAAATTGCGGTTGCTACTATCAGACCGTAATATCGAGTCCTCCATCTTTTATCTTATTCCATTGATAATTAAGGCATTAGGTTGAAAATCCTATAATTTCAAAAAAAAATTAATAAAAAAGTCACATTCGGCGTCCCAAAATGGTGCCTGAATGTGTATTAATACTAATCCCTGCAGTATAACCGCAGCTGGGAAAATCAAACGCTATCACATTTTGTATGGAGAATTCAAGGAGAATAGCATACTTGTTTCATCGATCACGGAAGAGTGAGTTGACCGTGGAAGAAAAAACCGAACTCAAAGCGTGGCTGGATATGAAGCCTGAAAATCGTGCATTTTATGACCGTGAGGTGAGTGAAGGCGCGACAATTACAGAAGGTTTGAAAATTGGATATAGTATGGATGAAGCACGGATCGAAAGACGGTTACGCAATTACCGACGAGCTTCTATTGCGAAACCATTTTCCAGAATTTTTCTCATTCGTCGATCCATCATGGCTGCCGCCGTCATGAGCGCCATTGCGTGGGGTCTTTGGTTCTGGAACTACCATCCCGGTCGACAACTTAAATCCGACAAGAATATTCCGCAGACAATTGTCCTAGCCATTGCTCCTGGAAAAAATCGGGCTGTCTTAACGCTCGCCGACAATACGTCCGTCGACCTGGACAGCGCGGCCGATGGTCAAATTGCAGCCCAGGGCGGAGCTCAAGTGGTGAAAACAAAGAATGGACTCTTGCAATACCAGGTTTCCAAAAGCGGAAAAATCGATGGACAGCCGCTTTACAACACCCTCCGCACACCGATCGCTGGGCAATTTCAATTAACTCTTCCGGATGGCACAAAGGTCTGGCTGAACAACGCTTCGCAACTGAGATATCCTGTTGATTTTGTGGGAAATCTGAGATCAGTGGAGTTGACCGGCGAGGCATACTTTGAAGTGGTGCCCAACAAGTCGAAACCCTTCATCGTAACAGTTGGAACGCAGACGGTGCAGGTATTGGGTACAAGTTTCAACATTACCGCTTACCCAGAAGAATCGACTATCCGAACGGTCCTGGTGGAAGGCGCCGTGAAAGTGAAACTGGGCGAGCAGGCGATCATTCTAAGGCCCGGGCGTCAATCCGAGAATAGTGGATCGGTATTACAAGTGCAGGATGCAAATGTCAGGAGTGCTACGGCATGGCGAAAAGGATTTTTCAATTTTGACAACGCGAGTGCACCTGCTATTTTTTCTCAATTGGCGAGGTGGTACGGGATCTCTGTACGATACCCAGCGGGCATTCCTACCAATCGATTCGATGGATTAATAGGGCGGGATTTGAATTTTGACGAGGTGTTAAAAATTTTAGACCAACATGGATTGCATTGCACCGTGAACAACGGAGAGGTAAATGTATTCCAGGATACTCGATAGGATGTACAGTCAGATAGTGTAACCGTTAAACCGCTCTAATTATAACCGTGCCTGCTTCAGTAAGGTGGAGCAGGCACGACTAGGGTGAAGAAATTAAAGGACCGGCAGCATTTGAGTTTCTTTATTTGAAAGAAATCCTTTCCACTGAATTCAACCTGTAACGATTTGATTCTCATGTGACGATGTGTTCGAGCGTGTTTCTACACGCTTGAACCATGTCTTAGTTTTGTAGTTTGAAAATTTCGGATCTACCATTTGCAACTTTCGTCCTTTTTGTCACCTTAAATGCAAACACATGGTTCAAGGCAATCACCGATTCCCGCTACACCCGAGTTGATGGGAACAACCCATAAAAAACCGGAAGCGTTTGCTGCACTTCCGGTCCCTTTCAATAAAAGTTGAAAGGCTTGATGGGTTCCCCTATCCTTTTACGACTGATTAGTTAAACCCACCAAAACGAAGTTATGAAAATTGACCAAGAGATGGTTGCGGAAATTTCCTGCCCGGAAATCAAGCAACCGCTGAATGTCGTTGACAAAATTGTCTACACATTTGGCTCATTTTTAAAGACTTACAAAACTGCTTATAGGGCAATGAAAATCACATGTGTCATCCTGCTGATAGCTTTCTTACAGGTAAGCGCCCGGGGGACCGCTCAAACCGTAACACTAATTGGCAAGAACCTGGCGATGCAGCAGGTATTTGACAAAATTGAAGATCAGACCGGATATGGTGTTTTCATTGAGCATAACCTACTAGTTACACTGCGTAATGTGGATTTGGACGAAAAGAATGTGAGTATTGATGATATTTTACAAAAATGTTTTCGCTTTCAGCCAATGTTGTTGTCTTACAATATCACAGGTCATACTATCAATATTATCATTTCAAATGGGAGGAGAGATGAAATTTCTACTAATGAGTTGCCCGGTCCTCAGGAAATCAGCGGGATTGTCAAATCAGAAAGTGGCTCGCCCCTGGAAGGAGCCACCGTTGAAATTGTAGGGTTGAAGGCAAAGGGACTCACCAATGAAAAGGGTGAATTTAGTATAAAAGGAATTCCAAATGGCACGTACCAGATGGAAATTACATTTGTTGGATACGACAAGTTTATAAGTAAAATAGTTGTTAGCAACAATCAACTGAAGATCAGCGCCAGTTTGAAGCAGGCAACCAATAGCTTAGATCAGATAGAGGTGGTGGCGTACGGGACGACTACAGAACGGCTGAACACAGGAAACGTAACCACGGTTACAGCAAAACAGATAGAACAACAACCCGTAGATAATCCTTTGTTGGCGCTTGAGGGGCGGGTTCCAGGATTATTCATTACACAAGCAACGGGCGTTTCCGGAGGAGGAATCAGTGTTCGGGTACAAGGACAAAATAGTATCTCGTACGGGAATGACCCGTTGTACGTTATTGATGGAGTGCCCTACGCTTCTCAAATGCTATCAACGACAACGGGCGGATTTGGGGGTATACTGGGATCTTCAGGTACCCTCGGCAGTGGTGTTCCAGCTGGTGGAAATGGGAATCCGCTAAGTTACATTA
Organism: Puia sp.; assembly: GCA_031292515.1. Taxonomy (GTDB): domain Bacteria; phylum Bacteroidota; class Bacteroidia; order Chitinophagales; family Chitinophagaceae; genus Puia. The sequence goes on from JARLGZ010000247.1 coordinate 65,219, forward strand.
GCCCCGGAGATATTGAGAGCATTTCCGTTTTGAAAGATGCGGATGCTACGGCCATATATGGCTCCAGAGCAGCAAACGGCGCTATACTTATCACAACAAAAAAAGGTAAGGCCGGACAGACAAAAGTGGGCTTTAATTTTCAGGATGGTTGGGGAGAGGTAACGCGAAAGCTAAATGTGATGAATATCCAACAGTATCTTCAAATGAGGCACGAGGCCTTAAACAATGATGGTATCAGTCCTTCTTCTACCGATTATGACATTAACGGATTATGGGATTCTACTAAAAATGCCAATTGGCAAAAATTGTTACTTGGAGGAACGGCACAATACACAGATCTGTCTTCTACTGTGTCGGGAGGAACGGCCAATACACAATTTTTGGTGGGAGCGACTTTCCATCGTCAGACGTCTGTATTTCCGGGTGATTTCTCTGATCAGAAGGGAAATTTTCATTTCAATTTGAACAATGTCTCTAATGATCAACGATTTCATTTACAAATATCAGGTAGTTACATGGTTGACAACAACCAGTTGCCGGAACTTGATTTAACCGGAAGTGCCATATCACTCGCTCCGGATGCGCCCAACTTGTACAACCCTAACGGTTCCTTGAATTGGGCACCGGATGCATCAGGTACATCGTCATGGTCCAATCCACTCCAATATACCTATAGCACCTATCAAAACAAGACCAACAATTTGATTGGCAATGCAATCTTGTCCTATCAGATAGTGAAAGGGATGGAGATTAAGAGCAGCTTTGGATATACAAATTTAGCGACGAATGAATTGTCGAAAATACCATTGGAGTCGAATAGCCCGGAAATTCAGGCGGCATATGGGACGACTGCCCGAGTGGGAATGTATACAAACAGTGGTATTGAATCCTGGATCATAGAGCCACAAGCAAGTTATAAAAATTCCGTAGGTCCCGGAAAGTTAGACGTCTTAGTAGGTACGACCATTCAACAGAATCATAACAATGGAACCAATCAAACGGGGCAAGGCTTTAACAGCGATGGACAAATAGCAGATATTTTTTCCGCAGCGCATGTGTACGTAAATTCCACGGTCATTTCTCAATATAAGTACAATGCTCTATTTGGCAGAATAAATTATAATCTGCAAGACAAATACATCGTGAATCTCAGCGGACGCAGAGATGGCAGCAGCCGTTTCGGACCAGAGGACCAGTTTCACAATTTTTGGGCCGTTGGCGGTGCATGGATATTTAATCAGGAGGCTATTTTTAAAAATAACATGAAATTCCTCAGTTTTGGCAAACTGAGGGGTAGTTATGGCACATCCGGTAATGATCAGATAGGCGACTATGCCTTTATGAGTTTGTATAGCACGATTACCCCGCAGGTACCTTATCAGGGCATCAACGGACTGGGGCCTAATAGCTTGCCCAATCCGTATCTGCAGTGGGAAGAAACAAAGAAATTGCAATTCGGCCTTGATGTAGGTCTTTTTAAAAATAGATTATTGCTGACGACGAATTATGTGCGCAATCGTTCTTCCAACCAATTGCTGGCTTATCAACTACCTTCCATTACGGGATTTAGTGCTATTAATGCGAACCTTCCCGCAACTGTTCAAAATACAGAATGGGAGTTTATACTGAATTCAATCAATATCAAGACGGCGAAATTTAGCTGGAGTAGCAGTCTGAACCTGACCATACCGAAAAATCAATTACTGGCATTTCCAAATTTGGAAAATTCATCTTATGCATCGACATTGGTTGTTGGTCAACCGCTGAGTGTTCAGAAGGTATTCCATTTCCTAGGGGTAGACCCAGCCACAGGTGAATACCAGTTCGCAAGTAAAAGTGGCCCGACGTTTTCGCCAACGTTTGGCACTGATAATTCAATCCTTGTTAACACTTCACCGAGATTTTACGGAGGATTTTCAAATACCTTCAACTACAATGGATTGCAACTTGATATATTGTTTCAATGTGTGAAACAAACGGGACGCAATAACTTCAATTTTGGCAACAACAATCCTCCCGGATTTCAGTGGGAGAATCAGCCAGTATCGGTCCTGAGTCGTTGGCAGAAGCCTGGGGACATTACTTCTATACAACGATTCAATTCTACCAATAGCATATCCTATCAGCAAACACTTGCAGCATATTATAGCGACGCCGGTTTCTCAAACAATGCATCTTTTATTCGGCTTAAAAACGTGGCGCTCTCCTATCAACTGCCGGAAAGAATAATAAAGCACCTGAAATCGCAAAATTTTAGGCTATATATCCAAGGGCAGAATCTGCTGACTTTTACCAAATTCAAGGGTATGGATCCGGAAAACCAAAGCGGTTCTGCGTTGCCGCCATTACGAGTTTTGACAGTGGGGTTGAAATTTGGATTTTAAACAATCAAAACAAAGTATGTTTATGAAATTTATTAGACTAATTATATATCAATGTCTTATCGCATTTGTTTTGGTTTTTGGTATTTCAGGTTGCACGAAATTGGTGACGGTCTCTTCGCCGGCAACAAGTGTGACGGATGCCAGTGTATATAGTGCTGACGCGACGGCCATTGCCGTTTTGACCGGATTGTATATTCAATTGAGTCAAACGCAATACTTTTCTCCCGGCGGCCTGCCGACGTTGTCGGAATATGCCGGCTTGTCTGCGGATGAATTGACCTTATGGAGCGGAGCTAATAATCCGAATTCATTGGCCTATTACACGAATACATTATCGGTGTCAGCCGGAGGAACGGAATATTGGGGCTTGAATTATGGAAATATTTATACCTGTAACGCCGCAATAGAAGGGTTGACTAGCTCCACTACATTAACCCCCTCCGTCAAACAGCAACTGTTAGGGGAGTCGAAATTCATGAGGGCATTCTACTATTTTTATTTGGTCAACTTGTATGGAGACCTGGCTGTGCCGCTGACCACGAATTATACATCCAATGAAAATTTGCCCAGAGCGTCGATTGCAGAGGTATATATGCAAATTATAGCTGATTTAAAGGACGCACAAAACTTATTAGGATCGGATTTTTTAGATGCTACGTTGTTAAATCAGTCACCACAAAGGATAAGACCTACGAAGTGGGCGGCTACGGCTTTATTGGCTAGAGCGTACTTATATTCCGGAAACTGGGCAGGCGCTGATTCTGCGGCAAGCTCGGTTATAGGAAACGCCCAATTCAGTTTAACTTCGTTGGACTCTGTTTTCTTAGCAAATAGTTCCGAAACAATATGGTCATTGCAGCCGGTTACAACCGGCATTACAAATACCCAGGATGGCGAGTTGTTTATTTTACCGTCTTCCGGGCCAAATAGCGCCATACCAAACCCGGTATATCTAAGTAATGGGCTGTTGGATAATTTTGAAACAGGTGATCAAAGAAGAATTAACTGGGTCGATTCTGTTACCGTAGGTACAGATACGTTTTATTATCCGTTCAAATACAAAGTGAACGCCCAGGATACAGCGGTAGTCGAATATCTCATGATGTTAAGATTGGGAGAGCAATTCTTAATCCGTGCTGAAGCGGAAGCGGAAGGAGCCGGTAACGGGTTGAGTGCTGCGATTGCTGATCTTAATGTGATACGAAATCGGGCGGGGCTAAATAATACTACAGCAAGCACGCAAGCAGACATATTGGCTGCTATTCTACACGAACGACAGGTAGAGTTGTTTACAGAGCTTGGGCAACGGTGGTTCGATCTGAAAAGAACAAAAGCGATCGATGCTGTAATGAATCTCGCATGTTCTGTAAAGGGAACTACGTGGAATACCAATCAGCAATTGTATCCATTGCCATTATTGGATATACAGGAGGATCCTAAGCTGACGCAAAACCCTGGGTATTGAAAGAGCACACGCTGTCATGGCGAATCGCTCGGTAGGGTTCTCTTGAAATTTATTAATTGAAAAGATTAAATATGTTATCATGCAATTGAAACAACTTGCCACTGTATTATTTTTATTTGCTCATATACTTACGCAAGTGAAAAAGTCGAGTGATGAGGACAATGACAAAGGCATTCGATTCGAGAAAGGGTTAACCTGGCATCAGATTCAGGACAAGGCCAAGGCAGAAAATAAATTCATTTTTATGGATTGTTTTGCAACATGGTGCGCTCCCTGCAAATACATGGACAAGTCTGTATATACCGACGACAGTATTGGCAATTTTATCAATGAAAGATTCATTTCTGTTAAGGTGCAATTAGATTCATCGGCGCATGACGACGACGACATAAGAAAATGGTATGGCGATGCTCATCAAATCAAGGAAAATTATTTTGTAAGTGCAATGCCTACTTTTCTGTTCTTTACGCCGGATGGAAAAATGATGTTTAAGGAGATGGGAGCAAAAAACGTACAGGATTTTAGAAGTATGGCTGCGCTCGCGATGACAGATCCGAATCAGGAATTCTACTCGTTGGTGGAAAAGTACGATGAAAACAAGGTTGACTATTCTAGGATGCCCTCGCTGGCAGAAGCCGCCCAAAACCTACACGAGGACAAATTAGCCCTGAACATAGCCCGAAACTATATGCATAATTACCTGGACAGTCTGAGTGCAAGGCAATTTTTCACCAGACAGAATTTTGAGTTTATAAGCATTTTTTATAGCATGGTAAATTCAGGCGACAAGGTTTTCAACTATTTTATCCATCAACCAGCCAAGGTAGATAATATGATGGACGACAAAGGATATTCTTACCGATATGCAAAATATGTAATCTATAAAGAAGAAATTACTCCGAAGCTAGAGAAGGCAAACGAGGAAGGAACGGCACCCAATTGGGACGAAATAGCTGGAATAATTGAGTCAAAATATGGCAAAAAATATGTAGCCCCGAATCTTATCGACGGAAAAGCGGCTTGGTTTCATTCGAAGGCTGATTGGAAGAAGTACGCGACATATCTTGTCAAGCAAGTTGAGCTATCTGGCGTGCGGACATTAAAGAAAGAGTTGAGTAGCATTATTTATTTAAACAACAGTGCTTTCGATGTATTTAAATACAGCGATGACAAAGTTGAGTTAAAGACAGCATTATCTTGGGTGAATATTGCCATTCCAATGGATCCAAAACCTTCCGAAGTGATGTTGGATACAAAGGCTAATTTGTTGTATAAAATCGGGGATAGACAGGCTGCGATGGCTGTGGAGAAGAGCGCATTGCAGCTATTTCCTAGTAGTAAGAGTATAAGAGAGTGTTATGAAAGGATGGTAAAAGGCGAGCCAACATGGACGCTTGAGCAATAATTAGGATAGTCTTACTTCATTTCTTTAGATCATTTGGGCATGTCCATTCCAATTTCGTTTTCAAGCTAGACTTTAGTCGAATTTAGTCTGCAAAATGTTAAACCTTCTCAAACCCATGCACAAGTCGACGCTAACTATTTTTAGAATCTTATTGGTTATTTATATTGGCGGTAACCAATGCTCCTTCGCCCAGGTCAATTGGCAGATGAAGAAAGTTCCCGTTCAAACTCGCTGGGCGAAAGACGTCAATCCAAACAATGCCTGGCCAGCCTATCCACGGCCGCAAATGGTGAGATCTTCGTGGATCAACCTCAACGGCTTGTGGGATTATGCGATTACAGCCAAAGATGCCGCGATGCCGACAAGATATACGGGCAAGATCCTAGTGCCGTATCCCATCGAGTCGGCGCTGTCCGGCGTCAAGAAGAGCCTGCTGCCTTCTCAAAATCTTTGGTATCATCTTACATTTCAAAAGCCTGTGCTGAAAACGGGAGAGAAAGTATTGCTGCATTTTGGTGCGGTGGACTGGCAGGCGATCGTTTTTATCAACGGCACGAACGTAGGTATGCATTCCGGGGGCTATACCAACTTCACGTTCGACATCACAGACCGGCTAAAGGCTGTTCAAAACGAACTGGTTGTCCAGGTCTTCGACCCTACCGACGAGGGAATCGGCCCGCATGGTAAGCAAGTGCTCAATCCTCAGAATATCTATTATACCTCCAGTTCGGGTATCTGGCAGACGGTTTGGCTGGAGGTAGTGCCGGTGGCCTACATCAAAGACATCCGGCTGACGCCGGACGTCGACAAGCAACGACTGCAGGCGACCGTCGAGGCGCCGGCCGGTTATACGGTCAAGCTGACCGCACGGGCCAGGGACGTTCTCGTCGGCACGGCAGAAGCGAAATCGGTGGCCGGCCAAGCACAGCTCATGTTACCGGTGAAGGATGCGCATCTCTGGTCACCCGCAAATCCTTTCCTCTACCAGCTGACGATTCAGTTGAAGAAAACAAACAGGATCATCGACGAAGTACAAAGCTATTTCGGGATGCGGAAGATCAGCATAGATAAAGATGAGAAAGGGGTCGAAAGGATTTGCCTGAACAATAAGCCCTATTATAACCTGGGAACGCTGGACCAGGGCTTCTGGCCGGAAGGTCTCTATACCGCACCGACAGACGAGGCATTGGCCTTCGATATCAAGGCTATTAAGGCGATGGGGTTCAATACGATCCGCAAACATATCAAGGTAGAACCGGCACGTTGGTACTATTATGCAGACAGCCTGGGTATGCTGGTATGGCAGGATATGGTAAATCCCAATCAGTCCCTACCCGAAGGCGCAAAACCGGAATTCGAAAAGGAATCGGCAGACATTCTGCATCAACTCTATAATCACCCGGCTATCTCCACCTGGGTACTTTTCAACGAACGATGGGGGCAATACGATCAGGACCGGCTCACGAAATGGATCAAGGCCACGGACCCCTCACGAATTATCAACGGGCATACCGGGGAGCTGCTGTATGTTAACGAGCAATTAAGAGCACCGGCGATGGATCCCTATGTGGACGCGGATATGACGGACGTACACAGCTATCCCAATCCCATGATGCCCATCCGACAGTCTGGTAAGGCACAGGTCCTGGGAGAATTCGGCGGCATCGGCGTATTCATCCCCGATCACCAGTGGAGTACCGGAAGCGCCTGGGGCTACATCGATGAAAAACCCGCTGGCCTGGCAGCCAAATACACGATCATGAGCGAGCACCTACAGTTGCTGCAACGAGATGGTCTCAGCGGGTCTATCTATACCCAACCCTTTGATGTGGAGGGGGAGCAAAACGGACTGATGACCTACGACAGAGAAGTAGTCAAGATACCCTTTGAGACCCTTCGGACAGTCCATGCCCGATTAAATCCGGACATGGGCACCATTCCGGCGATCAGTGCGGTCAATGCGGACCTTACAGAGCCGGGGCTACTCTATGCACGTATGCTGCAGGAATACATCGACGGCCGGCAAGATCCCGATTTCTTGAAAAAATTGGCGATGACGGCTACGCAGGTCGGCGACAAGCCTGGCGCTCAAGACGCCGGTAGGGCGTATGTTACCACGCTGAAGTTACCATTCAGCGATGAAGAGCTTCGGTTAGTCGCGCAGTTCAGCAGCAGCACAAAGGATGAAGGCTTCCAAATGATGATAGCGGACAGCACCGATTTCCAGCGAGTCCTGGGCAACAGGCCCTATCATGTGTCTCTGATGAACATGATTTATAAGGGAGTCATAGAACCCTTAGTAAACCAGACGGACAAGCCCGACTGGACTGCAATCAGAGCGCAGTCTACGTCTTACGGCCCTCCAGGGGAAGAGATATTTCTCCGCGCCTGGACGGTGGCACTATACAACCAAGGAGATTGGAAAGGGTATGCTCCCGTGGCTACAGAGTACCTTGAGAAGTATGGGAGGAATTTAAAGGCATCAGAAGTAACTATGTTTCAGTCGGCAATTGACAGAAATAAATAATAGCCACTATTGTATCAGATTGAATTCACTGAACCCAAACGTGGCGGAAAATTTGTATCTTCTTTAAGTTTGTTTGTCAGGGATCTTTTTTATTCAAAACAGTAAGAAATATCTTCAAAATTATCGTTTTATGAAGAATTTTATGTTGTCTTTTATTGTCATAATTAATCATGTGTCATGTGCCTTTTGTCAAAAACCACCGATTGATACAAGCTTGTTCGGGAAGTGGCCTTCTATAGGCAATGACGGCGTTGTTCTTAGTAGGGACGGTAACTATGTAGCCTATCAAATAGACAATTTACCGTTTAAGAATCATACCTTAATTATCCAAAACACAAACAGCCTTTATAAAAAGGAATATATTGGTGCCTCGAACTACCAATTTTCAGGCGACAGCAAGCATGCGATATTCCAAAGTAATGACACGTTATATTTTCAGCGTCTGGACAGTGATAAACTTACATGGGTAGCAAATGTCAATTCCTATAGTTTTCCGTCGTTGGGTAACGGAGAATGGTTGGCGTATCAGGTAAACAGTTCAAACAAAGAATTAGTATTAAAAAATATATTGACAGGCGATGAGCAGAAGATCCCCTGGGTAACGAATTTCGTTTTTGATGAGCGTGGAAAGGTGCTGTTAATTAAAGCTGATTCTGTGGGCGAGGGTACCCATACGATTTCTCTGAGGTGGATAAATCTGCACGATCTGAAAGCTACCATGCTCTGGAAGGCGAGTACTAGGTCGACTGATCAAATAGATGTAAGTGATTTTGCTTTTGATAGAACCGCCGAACAAGTGGCTTTTGTTATTTCGGAGAAAACCAACAGCACGGAAAGGAAATCAATCGGATATTACAAAGAAAGCATGACGGAAGCCGTCATTTGTGCAGACGACAAGACGGAAGGTATTAAAAACGCTCTTCTAATCGCTGGCTCTCCGGAGTTTAGTAGGAATGGAAAGTGGCTTTTTCTGGATGTGTTGGAGCAACTGCCTGAAAGACCTTTGCCAAATAGCCAGTTGTCAATGGTGGATGTATGGAGTTATAAGGATTTGATTCTGCAGCCTGATCAAGCTCGACGATTGAAAATGAATGCGCCAAAATTCAAAGCGGTCGTAAAGATTGCCGAAAAAAAGGTTATGAGGTTAGAAGAAAAGGATGAATTGTTGGTGACCTATCCAGATCAGGTTGCTGGCGATGATGTTGTAATCGAGGATCATTTCTCAAACAATGAAATATGGTGGAATTGGGCCCCTCAACCATCGTTCTATTTACTTTCATTAACTGATGGCTCAAGAACGTTGATAAGACGGGAAAAGCCGCTCCTCTTTAATTTTTCTTTCTCTCCGCATGGGAAATATTTATTGTTTTATGATTCCTACGAGAAAAGCTACTTTAGTTATGATACTAAGACGGGTATATCCCGCAATATTACCAAAGCCATCGTTACAGGAGTGACGACAGAGTATGCGCGGGGAACGATTGACTTGCCGGTCGCGTCTATAGCCGCGTGGGACAACCAAGACAGAAAAGCGTTAATCTACGATAATTACGATATATGGGCCGTCGACTTGTCGGATTCCAAACCCCCGAAGAACATTACCAACGGATATGGCAAGGCACATCAGGTTAAGTTAAGACTTTTCGATGGTCCGGATGGAGAGCGAGTTATTAACTTATCAGAAAAGTATGATGTGCTCCTTACCGCATTTAATCCGGTTAACAAATACAATGGCTTTTATAAAAAGAATTTAAACGAAATAAGCGATCCTGAGTTACTGACGCTGGGACCTTACACCTATTATAAAGTGTTGTCACAGAAATCGCATTTTTATTCATTTGATGATGGTATGTGGCCGGTAAAAGCCAGAGAAGCGGACATCTGGATTGTCAAACGACAGACGGCCAGTGAATTTCCCAACTATTTTGTGACAAACGATTTCAAAACCTTTAACAAGTTGACTGACTTACAGCCACAGAAGGCGTATAATTGGCTTACAAGCGAATTGGTGACTTGGGAACAGGCAGATGGATCTGTTTTGCAGGGTATATTGTACAAACCCGAGAATTTCGATCCCAAAAGAAAATACCCGGTTATATTTAATTATTACGAACAATTGTCATATCGATTACATGAGTTTCCGATGCCGGAATATTCAGACGATAATATAAACATTCCCTGGTTTGTTAGCAATGGATATTTGGTTTTTACTCCAGATATTAAGTCGGCAAGCAAATCGAATAAGACCGCTGACGAATGGGCGCTAAATTCTGTAGTTTCGGCGGCTAGATTTCTTGCAAAGAGACCCTATATCGACTCAAAAAAGATGGCAATACAAGGTCATAGCTTCGGCGGGGGAGAGACGAACTATATTGTGACACATTGCAAATTCTTTGCTGCTGCTTCGGAATTTGCGGGGGATAGTGACCCGTTAAGTGCTTATTTGACGTTAATACCATTTCAAAGTCCAATAGAATATATGAGTAAACAACAGGACTTCGAAATAGGTGTTCGAGGGTACGGAGCCAATCCGTGGCAACGCCGGGATTTGTACAGCAGAACTTCTGCCGTGCTTTCCGCTGACAAAGCAACTACACCTTTGCTTATTGTGCATAATAGACAGGACAATCAGATACAATGGCGGCAAGGTATTGAAATGTATTTGGCCCTCAGACGTCTTGGCAAGAAAGTGTGGATGTTGCAATATGATAACGGAGATCACGGTGTTTCAGGTGTTGATGCCGTCGATTATACGATTAGGCTGACTCAGTTTTTTGATTATTACCTTAAAAGGTCGCTGGCTCCGGTATGGATGACAAAAGGAGTTTCAGCCGAGAATAAAGGTTTGGAAGCCGGATACAAATTTGACTCCAGTGCATCAATCCCGTAATATTACTACGTAATATTTTGGTTTCAAAAACAAACAATCTCGACCCAATTTTGTACTTCGACTAAGGTTTAGCGAAGTTAGGCTTGAACAAAAAAAGAAGAGTTGGAGATTATCGATATAGTTCACTTTTATGATTCAATATATAAATGTTCTTTCAAGGGTTCGCTTGTACCTATATACAGTCAATCACCATTGAGACGGTTTTATCGAAAGTAGGCGGAATAGAAAAGGGCCAGCTCAGCAAAGAGATGGCCCTTTTCGGAAGCATTTCTGCGTTTTGCAAAAGACTATTATTCTGCTTTTACTTCAAGGGACGCAATAGTACATACACTAGTCGCGGTTGTTTCGCCAACGGTGGGCTGTAGGCTGGTCGTAAATACGCTGTGGTATGTCGTACCGCCTACTGCGGTCGGGTTGAATCTAGTGGTTGCAACCTCCTCACAAATAGAGCCATTTTTCGTGTACAGGTAGTAGGTGCTGAATCGTTCTGCTTTAAAAGCGAGCGCTCCGCCCACTACGCCAAATAGCGCAAGTGCGATTAACATGAATTTTGCTTTTTTCATAACAAATGTGCTTTTTAGAATTCAAAAAGCTAAACTTTGGTATTTAAATAGTTGCCTACTCTTTGTAATGGTTTTCGGCTTACCCATTTGACCGTCGACTGTCAATTCGTTTATTCAAAGGCGATGTTTTCTATCGCATTCGCCGATGATTTTCCAATGATAATTTGTTTCAGACGCTTAGTAGGATTGTATATCGCCATATAGGGCACTCCCGGTACATTAAAATACCGCTCCCAAAAATGGGTACTATCCGATCCCACCGTGACCCCGGGATAATTCTGTAATTTGAAATAGTCATAAAATACCTTCATGTCTTGATAAGGAGCATCGGTGAGCAGATATAAGCGTGTGTTTGCAAGGATTTCTTTGTTTTGTAAAATGTCCGCCAGTTGAGCTCGGCAGATCGCACAATACGGACTAAAAATGAATAGTACAATAGGTTTCCCTGTCGGGATGTCAGCCGTGTTTATGAATCTGACACTGTCAGATAGTTGAATGGTGCAGGTGGGTAAGACCTTTCCTTCCATGGCGGTTACATTGGAGGTGTCTTCTCTGCAAGAGTAGAGAATAATAGGGAGTAAATACAATAGTGCGTATTTCATATATTTTTTGCTATGATTCTAGGAATGTTAGAATGCTGATGCCGGCTTAAATAGAGACCCAGCACTGCCAACCCGATTAAAATCCCGTTTAACCCGAGATGTTGAGACGGTGATAAACGTTCAACACCACCGCCGCATCCGCAAAGGGCATGGTTGTTTAGTAAAAGATTGGCGCTTACATATAGCGTGAAAAGGACCATCAGCGCCAAGGACACAACAAACCCCTTTTTTCTCGATCGAGGAATTATCAACATAATTGCCGAAACAATCTCGATAGGTGGCAATACAACAACAACGAATGTCGCGAAAGGCCTTATAAATTCCGAAAGGGAAAGTTCCTCCTTGAATACAGTTAGGTCTATTATTTTACTGAATCCGGTGTATAAGAATAGTAAGGCAAATAAATAAGCGATAGAGGCGGTAATACGCTGGGTTATCATTCGTTAAGCATTAGATGGTATATTGGATGGTTTGACGAAGGCCACTTTCCAAATTTGCTCGATAAGCAACAAGGACGTGGAAAAGAAAACGAGTACGGGAAATACCTGAAACCGCAATGCAATCGGGGAGGCATATACACTGAAGACAAAGTTTACGATCCACAGCCCGCCTACCAACCACATTATTTTAGCGAACGTGTTTTTTGGGTGTAGACCGTTTAGTAACAGATAGAATACTGAGCCTATTAGGAATACTACGTTCATGACACCTATTAGGATTGGGTAAAAATCAAGTGTGGATACATCAAAGCTTTTCAAAAGTGTTTTGACCTTGGCATTTTTATAGTGAAACCATATCTGCGCTATTTGTGTTACACTGTCGATACCCATGTTGTACGTGTTAAGGAATTCAACAGGAGGGGCATAGTATTTTACCGCATTGGGCCAAAGATAGTGCTCGGCAAAAGCGTAGGGATACGTTCTGATCAACCATTGGCCATAATCAGCATAGAGAGGCGCCACACTGGCCCATCGTTTTAAGGGTCCGGCAGTACTGTCTTTCTTAAACTGTAAATTCATATATTTTTGAAGAGGTGATTGCGGATCCCACATATAGAAAGTGCTGGCTACAAGCATTTCCTGGGGATATTTTTTAATATCCCGGGTAGTATCAAAGTACGTTCTTACCATTTTGTCCAATTCTTTGTATTTTGTCGGAACAGGTTGTATGTGAAAGCTGTCGACATATTTATAGGCATACATCGCATTGTTTGCAATTTGCCAACCGCTGAAAGGCGTAAACTCTTGTTTACCAGTTAGCTCATGATATTTATTGGTGGTGAATACTATGAATAGCACTATCAAAGCAAGACTACCCCCTATGCTCGCCATCTTTATCCATACTTTTTGACAGGTCAACAAAATAGCGAGGCTACCAATAATGGGGTAAAACAGCGCGTTGTACCGTACGGTGAAGGCAATGAACAGTACTACCACCTGAAGAATAATTATTTGTGCCGTTGGCCTATATAGCATCCAGATTAATAACGTGAACCATGTTATGCTAAGGGGAATGAATAGCGAGTCGCTTAGGACATAGTTACTCAGATACAAGAACAACGGATTAAACACAACAAATGCGAGCAAAATACCCTGTACAAGTTTCCCCGGTTTGTAGAAGAAAAAGAAGGTAAAAAGAAAGAATAGCGCACTGCACTGGAGCATAAGGTACTGCATGGCTACCAGCGCGGTATCTGATTTAGTGAATGTGCTGAAAATGCGCAGAAATTTGGAATAGCCCGTCGGATAGGTGTTGATATCAAAATTCCGGTAGGCTGTTTCTAAGTACACATAGGAGTCCCCGTTGATAAAGCCGGCTTGCGGATAGAAATGCTTGAAGATAACAAACTGAATGACAATCGCCAGTCCTGCAAACCCTAAATACCACTTATTCGTTCTATTCTTAAATAAGTAATTCTTAAACAAAGGCGGTGCTGCCATGGCTCCGGTAAGCGCTGGTGCTAGCTCTCCAATATTTTTAGCGAGAGAACCTTTAGCAGGAGCCGCTGTAGTCGCACTTTCTTCATGGTATTCCTGTTCCGTATTGATCGCCCAAATATTTGCCTTAGTCGTTACACCTGCCGAGATGTTGTCCACCGAAACCATCGCCGTAAGCATGGAATGGTCCGAGTTATTGTATTTATGCATGCCGTTACGGCCAACCAGGAAAAGATTAGCAAACCTATCGGTGTATTCCTTTATCTCTTCGAAACGACTGTATGTACCAAAATAAGCAGGATAGGTCTTTTCAACCCGCAAGAGCGTACTATCGATCACATCAGCGACGCTTGCGAGCCCCATTTGTTCCAGTTCGGTGATGGCGAACGCCTGAATTTCTGAATCGGACATCTTCCAGAAATCATCCGTTGTATTGCAGAAATATTCCATGCCGATCCAAATTTCATCGGGGTTTTTGACCATAAATGGACTCCAGTTATTGAAGATTTGGAGGCGGCCTACCTTTACGTCTTTCTCCTGGATGTAGATCCAAGTATCGGGGAGTATCTTGCTGTTACCCCACGTTAAATTATCTTTTGGCGGCGTCATTTCTTTCAGGAGTACACCGACAGTGATAAAATCACGATATTGGAGGCCCGCGGCTACTTCGCGTACATTGCCCGGAACGTCTTCCCCCATCCCCGCGATCAGCTCCTGGACCGGCATGGTCGAAAAATAGTAATCTCCTTTGAAAAGCGTCTTGTTCCCCGTGGCATTGTCAAGTACTTCAATCCCACTGATTGAACACTCATCTTGGTTAGCGATAACGGCCGTTACATCCTGGTGTTTGAGAATCGTGCCGCCCGCCTCCTCCACTTGCCGGGCAACTTCCTCCCAAAGCTGGCCAGGTCCAAATTTAGGATATAGGAATTTTTCGATCAAGCTGGTTTCGATGCCTTTTTGGCCGATATCTTGGCCTTTGCCTCCTGGCGTTGATTTCAGCGATTTCACTGCATGGGCGAGTGCTTTTGCGATGGAAATCCCTTTAATGCGCTGGGCTCCCCATTCTGCAGATATCATGGAACAAGGCTTTCCCCATACTTTTTCCGTGTAGTCTTTGAAAAAAAGTCGGTACAACTTGTCGCCGAATCGATTGATGAAAAAGTCTTCTAGGTTTGTTTCGGGTTTCCGAGGTAATAATCTTGCCCTTAGATAAGAAATTAAGATACCGATAGTTCGGCCTAATCCTAACTTTCTAAGAGTGTCGATCGATAGTTGAATGGGGTACGTGAAGAATTTACGCAGGAAATAAATTCTGGAAAGTCGTTTTCGAACCAACATAACCTTGTCAGGATAGTCCTCGCTGTTTGCGCCGACATTCTCTGTCTTGATCGTCTTGGAATGACGTTGGTAAGTGACGGTAAACTCCGTTTCTTGTAAGGGTTGAATGGGCATGATGTTGAGCCACCATTGCATTACCCTGTCGGATTTCGAGAAAAATCGGTGGCCACCGATATCCATCCGGTTCCCTTTGTAATTAACCGTCTTTGAAATGCCTCCGATGTCTTCAGATTTTTCAAGTATAATCGGAAGAATGTCGGTACGTTTGATTAATTCATAGGCTGCGGTTAAACCGGCAGGTCCAGCTCCAATAATGATCGCTTTTTTTCCCATTTTGATATATATTTCACTATCCGGTGATAAAATGAAAAATTCGTGTTAAAGTATAATTGGCCTACTTGCAATCTATAAGGCTGTTTATTTTGAATTGGAGAAACTTGATGTTAAAGTAGCCATGATGCTCGTAACGTCACGTTTTTCCTTTCGAGAATTGGATGGAGCCGCGGTTCATTTAACTCGATGGAACCCGTCTAGCCGGATAAGTAGAAGTAATAGGGATCTCATATCGAATGTTTCGAGTCGTTTTTAACGGTTATGTTGTTGTGCCACGTATGATCAGAGTGGGTGTGCCGGGGTAAGTATAGTCGAGGCCGTGTTGCTTGTACTATCAGAGAGGTGGTATACCTCTGAATCTGTATGCAAGATATTTTGCCAAGGTGAGGAGAGAATGCAGTCTGAAGGGAAAAAGCGAAGATAGAGGAAAAGACCTAGGAAACTGAAGAGATATTGAAGGGAACTAGCGGGATAGGCTTGCGCTTGTGCGAATAGACCACCTTATTTATAGCGCCCAATCTGCACACTTGTTGATTTAATTTATAACCTATTTGCAAATATTGTCGATGGTCGAAAGCTCTCTTACATTGTTCTAAGGATTTTGTGTTCCTCCCGGTACAATCGTAGACCTTCTTCGCATCTTAATCGGTGAACAACTGTGCAGGTCCCGGGACGGAATGGCTCTTTTCCCATTCAATCAGGCAATTCCCGGGGACCAATAGGAGACGGAATGTTCATTGGACCCTGGGGTTGCGGGTAATTGGGTAAATTTTAAATTTTGCTCGCATCTCACTTTCATAAAAATAAGTAAGGGTATTTCTGTAGAAGCTATAAAAACCTTATTGAGGGCCGTTATAAAGCTTCGGGCAAGCGTTTACATGTAGTGACTTTTTCGTAAATTGAAGTGCCTTTGCGTTTACCGAATCCTCGCATGATCGTCCTTTCTTTCTTCAAACCGGTTAAGGGACAACATTTTCTGTTGAAAAACTATTTAGTTGAAATGGCCACTATTGATTGGTGACAAATGACATCCATTAAGCACGCTCATTTATTTTGATCTGCCATGTCCATCGATTCTTTTCAATTTGACGCCGTTGAGTGGGGCATTCAACCTATCCGAGAGGAGCATCTTCCCGAAATTGCCGAATGGATCAACGCCATTGGTCGCCATCGGGGACTCAACCCCAATTTAATTGCGGCGCAGATGCTCAACGAACATCAGATCGCCGTAAAAGGAGGATACATTGATTATTATGTGGGTACTCGGTCAGGCCAATTGATTTTCTATTTTAACGGATATTGCAAAGACAGGAAAGGCGCCTTGCCTGGAAAAATTCACAAGAAGAAGGATTATTCCCTTTCCTTGATCGTCAATACGTTGGTACCGGGTTACGCCGGATTTTACGCTGAAATATGGTTTCGGGTGCTTTTCTTTGTATTTCAAAAGCCCAATGTCGGCAGGATCCTGACGGAAATAGATCCTACTGATGAATTGCTGACGAAATCGCTTTCAAAATTGGGATTTCATAAAATGAACAAGCACGAAGCCCCTCAATACTCCCCAGGCTGGCTTGTATGCAATCGGACGGACTTTGCACCCTTAGCGGCCTTGTAGAACACCGTCCAGGTTGGCAATTGTTTTAGCGGTTCCGGCTCACTGCAGAGACATTTCTTGCTGCTGTTCTATTTTGAGGGCTTACCATCAACGCTATAATATGAAGCGCAGCCAACAACTCAGAGTTATTCCGGCCTCCGCCAATCAGCTTGCTTTACGACACTTAATAGGAGAAGCCAAAGAACTGATGCAAATGGCCTACATTATCAATATAGACATTCTTTCGGCATTGCATGAAAAGGGTCAGCTTAGCAGGCGAGAAGTCGCTGAAAAAAAAAGGCACCTCCGGATACTAAGAAAAGGGATTCTACGGACTAAACTGTATACTTCCGAAGATGTGGTTTCCTATCTTCTTCATGCACGGGATGAATTGTCAAATGCCGTAAACCGGTGCAAACAAGAATTTCCGGAATTGTGCGGCACGGCCGGAGGTGAGGTTCCGTATAAGGGGATTGATCCGGATCTGCGACCGGTGTGAAAGGAAGTCCGTCAGGCCGGTTCGCAATGAGTCCCAGGTTCTGCACAATGGCTTGCCGGAAGCTGGTGTTCTATCGAACCGAGGTCCGGGAGAACGTATCTCCTCGGGTTTTGTAAACAAATGCATTCTCAACCTCACGACATCTTCAATTTTTTGATCGGCTACCTCCCATTGACTTCTTCACATACACAATTCCTTGACAATCTTTCCATTCAGCAGAGTAACCTTTCCGCATCCACACCGAAATCTCATTCAAAAGCGGGTAAGGATATCATCGAAAGCGGAATGCCAAATGGTTAAAATGCTCGTTTTCGTGTAGTCATAAAAGGAGTATCGCCAAGAATAGCCTGACCGTGTAGCCCCAGGCTTGCTGTCTTGCAATTTCGGCTGAGGAATTCGCTTATTATCAATTATTTATCATCTTGGTACGACTATTCGACTACAGGAAAGTGACGATTGACGAATGAACAAGACATAGCATTGACCGAAGAGCTGCGTCGGGACCGGTTGGGAGCCTTGAAGACGCTGCATGAACGTTATTTTGTCGTACTATGTTTGTATGCACGCAAGTTTGTATCGAATGAAAAAGAAGCCGGCGACATTGTGCAAGAAACGTTTTTGCAGTTTTTCAATGCCAGCGCTCGGTTTAAAGATATTCCGGCCATCGAAAAATATTTGTTTAAGGTGACGTATCGACGCGCGCTCAATTATTTTCGGCACCGGAAACGGAATGAAACCGAATCGAGCGAATTGCATTGGGAGCGGGCTCCCACGGACGTCACCAACGGGTTCATCGAAGCTGAAATGCTTCGCTATGTGCTGCTGGAAATCACACGATTGCCAAAAACGTACCGGACGGTTTTTGAAATGGTGCTGGTAGAAGGGTTGTCAATAGAGGAAATTGCGCAGCGTTTGGACTTGACAGTCAACAATATCCAACAAATAAAAAGTCGCGGCGTCGAATGGGTTCGCGTGGGGCTATTTAAGCAGCGGATCCTTGAAAGCTCTTGTTTAGTCATTTTAATCTTGACAACCAGGGTGATTTTGTAAAGAATAGCGTTTAGCTGTACAGAAATTCACCCTTGTACTCGTTTAATTGCTCTGTTTTTTTATGCTTATATATGGCCGATAAACATACTATATTGAATCTTTTAAAAAAACAGGTCAGCGGCAACCGTCTTTCACCTGAAGAAGGAACAACCATTCGAAAGTGGGCGTCTAAATCCGAGACCAATCGCTTTACCGTTGAATATTGTACCGAACCTTTCCATATCGAGGAAATGTTGCAAGAGGCCCATCAATATGATTCGGCGGGTTCGTTTGAAGCAATTCTTGAAAAATTGCCGCCTTCGTTAATGCCCCAATATCGATCTGGCTCGCTACTGAATAGAGGACTGCTTGCCGCTGGCTTGATTGTCTTTTTTCTTATTGGATACACCTACTTGTTTTCTCAACACTTCTCATTCCAAAAAGTCAAATACACCCGTCCGATCGCTCATAGTCTTACCCTGCGGCCTTCTACGGGGCATGCCATTCTCACCTTTGACGATATCGTCACGGTGGACACCGACACATTGCCCTCCTTTGCAAATATCTCGCCCAACTATCGAATCTACAAATCGGCGGCAGGCGAGATAGAATTTGGTTGTTCGACGGACGATCAACAGCACTTTGCAACGCTTTTCAGCGGAAAACAGAAATCCGTCGTTTGCATGTTACCAGATGGAAGCCGTGTTTTTCTCAATCCCTCCTCCACCATTCGTTTCCCGGATCACTTTTCGTTGTACAATCGGATCGTCGAGTTATCCGGCGAAGCTTATTTCAATATTCAGAAAGACATTGAAAGGCCTTTTTACATTCAAATACTGTCTCCAAGGGACTCCATTGGCCAAAACGCCCGCGTTGAGGCGCACAGTGGACAAGTTGCCGTTACAGCATACCCGGACGAGCTTTTGGTAAAGACCTGTGCGGTTGATGGTGACATTCTTACCGGACGAAACGAGTCGGCTCCTGCTCTGTTGACTCCCGATCAAACGTTTTCACCAAACCGCTCATCTGGCGTGAACTCCGTCACGGATTTTAATCAGGATTTGAAAAGGTCCTGGACGAACAACGAATTCACTTTTCAACAGGTCCTATTGCCTGTAGCCTTGGAGCCATTCCCGCATGAATCTAGCATAAAAATGCAGCGGCCCGTGTACATGCGGCAAGATCTTCACAACAGCCGATCGATTTTCGAATGGCGAATGAAATTTCAGGCCGTTCGAAATGGCAACATATATATCATCAAAACCGTCAGTTAAACCAACCCTGAAAATGACCAAACTTGTTTTACAAAACGGCAGACTCTTTTCCTTTGCTTCCCGCTGGCTTTTGGGGAGATCGAACACGAAGGCAAAGGATCCCGAGAAAGGGGGATTACCTTCAAGGACTGGTTCCACCTTTCAGTTTTCTGCAAAAGACATCGAAACAGTCAACGAAATCCTTTCAAAACTGCAAGGATGGTCTATCAAATTTATTCTTACAGAAGCTGGCAACGTTCTCCTGGTGGCCTTGAATGTCGTCGGGTTCGGTGATCAAATGATTCAGTGTAAAATCTACAAGATTTCATATTACATTTATTCGATTGCTCGATTTTCCTTCCGTATCGCCAAAGACGCAAATGAAATCGAATTGTCAGAATTCAATTTTGATTTCGATATCGAAGAACCGGAACTAGGACAATTCCTTTTAACAGAAATGGAACACCAGGTCAAGATTGTTAAAAACTGCACTCTAAAAGGTTCCGTTCCAATCGCAGGGCGGGAAGATCACTATATTCCTTTTTTGAAGGCGCACAAATATGAGTGTTTTATTGAAGACAATGTGTCCAGGAAGACCTTATATATTCAAAAGCATTTTCCAGCGGTGATCGTTTAATAAGAGATTTTGGTTCAGGCATCTATCAGGCGCACTCGCAAATCCCTCTACGGAGGGATTTTTTTATGGAGAAAATCGCGTCGAAGGTAGAATAGAAAGCTAAAGGATGTTAAACGCTATGAGATGGAGGAATCGGTTTCCATTGCTTTCAAAAAAAACGGAAGAACGTCGCTTAGCTTCCTGACGGATCCGACAATTCGGCCAGGAAACCGGCCCTCGTTCGAAAAAGCTTCGCCAAGTAACACAAACCACCCTTCGGTCGGTGTTTCAACGGCCAACGCGACGATATCGCCTCCTTCGTCAACAATATCAAAGTGGTAAGGTTGAACTTCCTGCAAAGTATACGTCATACCCTGCAAATATCGGCAAGCTGAACCGAATCTTTACTACCGGCAACCGATATTCAGTTACATAGCGGTCTCGTCTGTTTATTAGTGCCGGTATGTCTTTTTAATAGACCCCGTTCGTCTCTTTTTGGCGCTGGATTTATCAATATCTTTCAGGGTAACATTACTTCATTTGCCACCATTTAACTGCAATTTTGAATTTGGAGCAATCCAAGGAATTTGGCTTTGTCAATCGAGTTCTTTGATCGAAAGATGGTTAATCCGATTGCGGGTTGGAAGTCGAAGGTGATAGCCTAAACTGATGACATAAGGTTGCACCTTAAAGCCATGATCGAATTCTACAGCCGTAATTCCATCCAGCCATTCCGTAAATGCCTGGATTTCGATACGTCGATCAAAAAGATACAGACTAAATCCCGGAGACCAAAAGACGATGTTCCCTAATGTATAATAATAGTTTTTGAAAGTCACATATTCGGCAGCCAGATAGAACGGTGTTTGCCGGGAGGACATAAAATTCTCTCCGCCCTTAAACGTTGCGTTCAATTCCACTATATTTTTGATTTTGAACAGTCGATAGTGTACACCGAGGGAGAAGCCAAAAACTGACTGTGTAAGTAAATAGCTGGTTCCAAAACCCGTGGGTGTCGAATAGTGACCCGCCCAGGTAAAAACGGATGCCTCCAACGTAAGGCGCGGTAGCGCAAGAGGTTGGGAAAGCTGGTAGCCGAGGGATACACAGAAAGAGGGGCTGCTTTTAAAATGTACGAATGGATCCTGCGGACCATACAATCGCAAAACGGGTTCTAGCAAACCGGTGGAGAACAGAATATCGTGCCGTACGTCGGGCAAGGAGTCTGTGCTATAGGTGTGAATGTTGTTGATCCATTTAACAAGGGAAACGATGTCTGCCCTAGCATAAGAAAGCTTTTTTATTCGATCGATCAGCTCGGTAATTTTGGATTCATCCGCATCTATAGCCGGATAACGGGAGAATAAAGCTAATAGCTGCTGTTGAAATATAGGTTGCCGATAGAGATAGTTGCCCTGTGCCATCACTACTGTCTGACCAAGCGTCACGTAGCAAAACTCGGCATTATTACATAAGGTCAATTTTGGAAGCCGGAGCAAGAATCGAATGGTATCGCCTTGTATATATTCATACAAGCTGCAGCGACTGCCAGTAGTCACGAGCCTTATAAAACGCTGCGTGGACAATTCACTAAACAAATCTTGCCGCATTTCCGTGGCGATGGCGAAGTCGTTGAGTTCTACATTCCCGCGTACATATTGTACACCCTCAACGTCATACGCTCGAATGGAAAGTTTATCGAATTGCACTTGTTGTTTCTGAAGTCCGGCTTCGTAAAAGGTAATTTTCTGGGGCACGTTTTGCCAATCGGTAGCGTTTATCATGCCCCGCAGCGTATCCCCGTTCAGCAGGACTACATATCCGGGATAGACCGAGTCTTGTTGTGCATAAACACTGGTCAGAGACCCGGCAATTGCAAGCAGTAGACTGATTATTGCACGCATAGTGTGACGGTTTTAGAGTAGTTTTTTATGGTCGGTAGGGTTCCTCCTTGTCTAGGGCCACGAATTGCGAGATCGGGGGAATAAGACAGTCCCCATTCCTTTTGGAGGGGTGTCTGCTCGGGGACTTCGATTTTCCTGGTTATTGAGCGCCGTAAACAAAGCCAATATATTTTTCTTATTGAGTGACATGGTAAGCAGCTGGTCGAGCAACACGCTGTCGAATCGTACGAGGGGAGCAAGTGCAAAACGAAAACCAAAATATTCAGTGGCACTCTCGCGTTGAAATTGCATAGAATCCCCTGTTTCGAAACGGTTGGAATCATTTTGAGTGGGAACTTGCAGATAGATAAGCGGATCCAGGTGATGAACGTTGGCTGCCAAGCCATAGTAGTAGGTGGGTTTGTCACCGGGTAGCTCATAGAGCATCGCGACAGGGCCATCTTCCAATTTTTTAAGAAATACACGTGTTGGCGGGGCAAATGTCAGTTTCCATATCCCCGGTTGGTGGGATCGTTCCACCGAATATCGTGTAATGGATTCGGAGGCAAAAGATTCCAAACCGGTTAGACAGAATCCCTCGATGCTATCGACATCGTAGGAGACTACGCTGCCAGACCGGTTCGATTTGAACCGGATTGAGGTTCCTGCCGGTCTGCTCCACTGCCACTGAATATAACCATGAATCGTGTCGTTGGCGTGCCATACGATATACCCCGGAAGAGAGATTTCCTGGCATACAGCACGACATTGCACGCCCAATAATAATAGGTATAGGCAAATATTATACGGCCGGAAGCGCCTGGGGCGACTGGATTGATTCATAGGCAATTATTTTTTTATTCGTTTGACGGTTGCTGGGCGGAAGCTGATTCAGGACTTCGTCTGCACTTAACAAGGCAAGCGGCTAATTAACCACTTGTTCTTAAAAAAAAGCATATACGATAGTTAAAGTGACCCCTCTTTCCGGGCCAGTGAAGGAAAATTTTTGGTTTGAAGGGTTTCATTGCGCCGGCCGAAGGAAAATTTGAGTTTCAATGGTTATTTGCTGCAATTGAAAGTAGAAGAGCAGAAGGTATTGGTACGTTCATCGCCTACTTTCAATAAGCCCATACGCAATGATCGAATTGCCAAAAAGGCATTAGTTATTATAAATCAATTACTTAGTGGCTTAGAGATATCTATAACATGGCCTTTGACTGTCCTTGAAAAACCGTTAAATAGCATAGCATGAGATCCTATTATTTATTTTCTCGTTACGTTTTTTTGTTTGTGCTTTGGCCATTTTCCCCCGGCTGTCATAATCCTGGCGCTGCGCCGAAGCCAGTCAACGATCCAAGAGCGGCAGATTCGACCTATTCGGCGCAGGTGCTTCCTGAATCTGGATCGTTAGGTGAGTTTGGCTTTACGCTGTTCCTCCATGACAATACACCCTTGCGGATCTCCAGGTACCTCAATTTAACAGGAGGAGCAATTAGCCCGAGGCCGAGACGTTCCATTGACTTAAAGCCAGAGAGTGGAAAAGACGATACAACCTTTTATACCTATCAGGTTCCCAATGGAGAATTCGAGGTGCTATCTTGGCGTTGGAGCGAGAAGATGCAACTATCGCCGGGAAGTACCGTGAAATTTACAGATACACTGCCTGGGGGAGGCAGAACTTTCTATGTCCAGGGCCAAGCTCTTTTCAATCCCGATGATGGGGACAGCGGCATTTTTTTTGTCAGATTGCCTGGCCACATGACCGTAAGCATACATGGGCAGCGCGTCTATATCGATAATTTTGCGATCAACCGTCAAAAAATAATTGTGGCCTATCAGGGAGGCGTCGAGATTAAAGGGGACGGGTATTCAAACACCCTCCCGGAAAACAATGGTATATCGATCGATGCAGACTTTCGCATTCATTCCATCGAAGACCATGACCAGTTAATGACAAAGGATTTGCGGACTCAATTTTATTTCAAGAACAAAAGCCTGCCAGAGGTCGTCGATGAAGTCGGTCGATGGTACGATCGGGATATTCTTGTGGAGGGAAAGGACGTCGGAAAGCTAATTACCGGATCTGGCAACAGAGACGACTCGATCGAAAACGTGTTAAAGCAGCTTTCTT
This sequence comes from Puia sp., assembly GCA_031292515.1. Classification (GTDB taxonomy): domain Bacteria; phylum Bacteroidota; class Bacteroidia; order Chitinophagales; family Chitinophagaceae; genus Puia. Next base: position 89,671 of record JARLGZ010000247.1, read on the forward strand.
CCTTCTTCGAGGTTAAGTTGTCCGCCGGCAAATATAAAGGCGCGGCAAATCAATGGAAATGACTCGATCATTAGGGAAATAGCCTCGAAAATCCATGTAAACGTATTTGCAGACATTTGCGGAACACCAACTGTCTCCGCCGATTCAGGATACGCAAAATAGTTATATATGCTGCCAGATTCTTATTTAGTGCCTGATTACTTTGTGGAATGTCAAGATATTCCAAACGCTCTTCTTTCAAACTTAACTATAGATCTGGCTACCGAAGACTTAGCGGGAAGAGCGCAATTTGCCCGATTTGATGCGGCGAATTTTTATGGAATAGTCTGGTGGGATGAAATGATCGGCAAATGGACTTTCGAAATAAGTGTTGACGATAAGCATATAACTACGTTCGCGACACGCTCGCTGCAAAGTCTTTCAGAGCTGACTTTATATATCCGACAACGTTGTGGTACTGGCACTAATGTAGAATACATGCTGAAGCAGTTATTTACCGAATTGGGTTGTCTGTGAAAAAAAGTGGTATGCTTTTTATGCCTGATAAAGTCCTCAAAAGAAGGTTGACATTTTTATGTTGCCTTGTTTCTTGCAGTGTTATCGCTCAAGAAAATGTCAGTATTTTTTTGCATACCGACAAGGAAATTTACCGTCCGGGAGAATCGGTATGGTTTGCAAGTTATATTCTCAATAGGGATCAATCCATCATGGAGCGGCAGCATGTCTTACATACGGTTATCATTGACACAATCGAAAAGACAGCACTACAGCACAATCGTTTTTCCATACGGGAAGGGCTGAGCCACGGAGCGGTTGACCTACCGGACAGCCTGGTCGACGGGAATTACCTATTGGTCGCCTATACTGATGAGAATCTCCGTCACCCGGAACCGGTATTTTCGCAACCTATCCACGTCCGAAAACGGTCGTTCAGTTATTTGGAGGCGGATTTCTTGCCTTTGATTCAAAGTGCCTGGACCATCAAAATGACAACCGACACGCTTTTCTATAAAGAACAGAGCTTTGTAACCCTCTCTATCCATATTCAGGACAGCGCCGGAAATCCATTGCGGGCGATTTTTTCCCTTGGAGTGACGGCAGCCGGTAAAAGTGGAACTGGAGAGATCACGAGATATCAGCCGGATACATCCCGCATGGTCGGATACGCCAGCGGACATATTGATCCTGACTATGGGTACGTCATTAACAAGAAAAAGCCTGTTAAGAAGCCGGTACGGTTGGCTATTTTGGGGGACCGATTGATCACCTTTCGGACCGACTCGACCGGCAAATTCGAACTGCCGTATCAATTGCTGGAAGCCCCCTATGGTAAACGACTATATATCGGTGTGTCCAATGATAACTCCTCCGATTTGAATATAATTGTCAGGCATGCTACCGATTCCCTGGATAGCTTGTTGGCTTGCCGGCGGTATCCAGCCTTCTTAAATCAAAAAATCGTGAACGACTCGAATGGAAGCGGCTCCGTCGAAGCGAAGGGGACGCCGTTGGCCGCCTTGGTAACCGCTAAAATGAATGACGACAATGACCCCGGTAATACAAAAGGGGACTGTAACCGGGATATCGTATACCTTACCCATGGCCTGTTCCCCCTACAGCCCGGTGGTCCCGATCTGGCCGGAGGAAAAATATTGAATTGGACCTATGCGGATCGCCATCAATACAATACCGAAAAGCCCATCGAGGGGCAGTCTTATATATACAATGGACATGACCGACGTTTTACCGCCAATGGAGATGGCACGTTCGCCTATCATTGTGCATCTGTCTCCCCGTCCACTTTTATGACGCTCCTGGATCCCGTCGAGCTTCCCAGGAATTTTTCTGGCGATCTTGATTTTCTCAAATCGACCATTTTTTGGGCGCCGCTCATTCAAACCGATGAAAACGGAGATGCCCGGATATCTTTCTCCACCAATCACTTGGACGGGAAATTCGCCTGCACGCTACAAGGACTCAGCGGTGCCGGGCCTATTTATGGGAAGGTGTATTTCACGGTTATCCCATAAATCCGGTCTTTCTGCTGCCTTGGACACCTGTTTGGCTATAGCAATTTCAAAATCGCTCGAATTCCGGAAAACGATACGCTACGACTATTTCCCGGTTTTTTCTATGGCATTCACCAGTTTGGTTAACCAACTAGTGTCTGAAAAAGGTTGATCGAGTGCCCAGGTAGTAATGTTATTGTCTGTCAACTTTTTGGTGAGCAATACTGGCAAAACGATCCCCCCATTACCCGGCAAGAAACAATCAAGTATTTTGTATCCGACCTCCGTCTTTATAACATGCGCCCAATATGCCACTTCATTTTCTTGAAAATCTACAACAAATGAACCCGGGAAAAATTCCACGTTTTCAAGTGCCCACCCTATTTCCTGAATGAGGTCTTTCGGCAAAGCCTTTTCCTCGGGCGGTACTTCCTGCTCATAGGCCAATCCATGCGGCGATGTCAGACTACTGGCTTCTATTTTTAGCACAATAAGCCGGCTCCGAAAGGCTACGCGGTATTTCTGCAACCCGTTTTCGAAGAACGTCTCTGCAGACCCTTCTTGCCTTTTATTGTCGTATTCAAATTGAAACGGTATTGCCATAGGTTATCAATACGGTATTGTTTTTTCTTTGATCCTTCCTGCTACCGAAACCTGGTTAATGGCGACTTCGATTTTCTCCCTTTTTGGGGTAACAGATAGTCCTTGAGGCTATTGACGACATAGTCGATGTCGGTCAACCGCTCAAATTTAACTCTATTTGCACGAGACCGGGCTATCCAATTTTTAAGCTGTACCCCTTCCGCAGGTGTTAGAGCGTTGTGTAAATGCTTGCTTAGGAGATCGGCAATGGCTTCATTGTCTTCAGACATGTCTATTTTCTTGTGAGTGATTTAAAAATAGCGACACGATATCGCCAAGAGCAATAAGTTGTTGAATGCATGCTTTACGGCGTAACCGTCACTTGTTTCCCTGCTACCAGAAAGTGAACATGCTCTCCTTCAAGTCCCTTCAAAACCGACGAAAGAGGCATAGTGCGCTGGATCTTTCCCATGAATTCCTGCGGGTCAATCTTACCTTGATAGACCACAGACACATCATACCAACGGGCGAGCTGGCGCATAGTCGTCTCAAGACTGGCGTGGTCGAAGTGGAAGTAGCCGTTTTTCCAGGCGGTGATCTCTTCGACATTGACGTGATGAAGGGTTTTCAAAGCGCCATTTTTTGGTAAGACTGCTTCTTCGGCGGGCTTTAGCAGGGTAGAAGAACCGCCATACCCGTAGCGGACGGTTCCCTCTACGAGCGTAGCGCGTTCCGCGTCTTCATCAGCATAAGCCATTGCATTGAAGGACGTCCCCAGGACCTCGATCGTACCTCCCTCGGCGCCTGCGGGACTGTTCCGAATATGTACGCGGAAAGGATGAGCGACGTCCCTGGCTACCTCGAAATACGCTTCCCCGGTTAATTCCACGTCCCGGCTGTCGCCGGTGAACGAAACCGGATAGCGAATCGAAGAAGCATTGTTGAGCCAAATGTGCGTGCCGTCAGGCAGGAAGAGCGCAAACTGGCCGGCCCTCGGTGTCGCAAGCACGTTGAAGCTGGGCGCTGCCGGTTTTTCGGAGGCGACGGCGCGGTACGTCAACGTTCCATTCCGCTTGTCGACCTGGGCAATTCCCTGATGGGTTATAACGCCGTCGGCGGCAGAATCAAGAGTGACAACATGCCCATCGGTGAGCGTAAGGGTGGCCTTGTTGCTTCCTGGCTGGACGTCGCCAGGTATAGGTGGCGCAACAGCGACGGCGGCCGGAGCCTGGTGGACACGAAGCAAATAGACAACGCTGGCAACGGCCACCAACACACACCCAACCAATCCATAAAGCCACCAGCGGGATCTTGTGGAATTCAGCATAGGCGTGACGGGTGTTTCTTCGGTGGTTTCCCGGTCTACCCAAACGCCTTCCGATTGAAGCCGACCCTCTAATTTTTTCCAAATGTGCAGATGGCCTATTTCCTCCAAATGGAGAAGTTGGTTCCTTGTCCAGGTGGGGTCGTTGCGAAATCTTTCTATCATGGATGCTCGGTCCTCTCCGTCTGCGATCCATTCATGCAGTACAGCTTCTTCTGCTACGGTGAGCGGTTCTTCGCGGATGTATTTACTCAGAATAGGGTCGATTTCAAATGGTTCATCCATAGTTAAAATGTTCGTCCGGTGGACTATAAAGTCTAAACGTCACTAATATCGCGATAACCATCCCACGAGTCAGAATTTCATCGAGAGCGGTAATAATAGGTAAATAACGGCCGCCAGGATAATACAAATACTACCCTCGATCAGCCATTTGAATCGGCCACTCTCTCGCAGTGCAATGATCGCCTTTGTTTTATGATTTAGGACGGTTTGTGGATTGAGCCCTAATTCGTGGGCAATTTCTGCCGTGTTCTTGTGCTTGAAAAAATAGAGTAATAGAACGGCCCTGCGCTGCCGTGGCAGCTTCTCGATCTCCGCGTGGAGCTCTTGCAGGAGAATAGCCCTGACCCGCTCCGTTTCAGCCTGCTGTTCAATGGAACCGGATTCCAGGTAGGCGATATCGACGTGACTTTCACGTCGCTGGGTCTTGGCACGCAGGTAATCAATGGCTTCATTGCGCACGATAACATAAAGCCACCGTTTGACATGTTCATACGACCGCATGGCCATTCTCGCCTGATAAAGTTTGTAAAAGCCACTGGACACGATATCTTCGGCGTCAACCTTCGAATAAATGATATTTTCCACAAAATACGTTAACGGTTTTACCAACTGTTCAAAGATCACCCGAAAGGCATCCTTATTGCCCTCCCGGAATGAAGTCATGACCGCTTCCTCGTTCTTCAACCGAACTTGCTCTTGTCGGATTTCCTGCATCTACAAAAACTTATAGGGATTGATCAATCGTTTCGTAAGAAAAGGTGCTGGTTCGGCGGCATGATCGATTTGTCCGCTATCTGGGTGAAAGAAAGGTTCCTTGGTATTGACAATCATACGATTAACCTACTTTAAATGGATGGGTTTAATCTCATATTACTAAAAAAAACGCTTATTTCCGTGAGTTTGCACGGAATTGCCGGGAAAAATTATCTATGCCCCTTCCCCTTAGAGCTTAAAGGTTGACAATCAACATGTAAATGGATAAGCCTGCTATTGGGTGCAGATGCAGTAATGGTGGCCAGGATAGAAATGGACAATGACCCCTTTTGCAGAAAGGAGATAGTTGGATAGTTGTTCAGCGCAATTTGTTAGATCGGCTTGTCCTCAATGACATTTCTCGCTTCATCAGAGCGACCTTTCTTATGTCGGCCATCAGTTTGGTCATCACCCTTGTATTTCACGGATTTGACCTTTATATGGACGAACACCCCAAATCATCGGACACAAACATTCATACAAAAAGGCCTCGATTATATACCTTAGCCGTATCGCACCCTGACTGCAAGTATTTCTATCGCGGCCCCCAAAAATAAGTAGTAGAATATATCCGGACACTCCGTTTCAAAACCAAAATGATAATACTGCCTCTTTAAAATAATTCGGAATGAACAAGACCGACAAAACGAAACGATCGTTCTTTGGAAATTCAATCGGAATCGAATTACTCTCCTCTGGGACCCAATCGTGGTTGGAAGCAAATTCAGGATCAGATTTAATAACAGCAAGGATTTCCGCAGCTTCCGTGTACTCGTAGAGGGAATCAATCAAAGAACACAAGTTATCCATCGGGAGCAAATTCTTGAATAGTATATTAATCAGCTTGGGGTTCCTCGTTCATTGTCAACACAGTTCAGGAAACCATTAAAATTCATTTCACATCTATGCTAAAATCCTCATTGCTTGTTTTCATTATTGGTCTACTTGGAGGTCTATTCGGTGGGCTTACTGGTCGTGCCGAAAATAATATTGGTTGGACGGTAAAGCATAAAGCGGAACTGCTAACTCATGTAATAAGCTACGGGCAACGATGCGAATATGTTCCCTTTGACCAAAAGAATAAGGGCAAATTAATTTTTTATCTTGCGAGGAAAGTTGAATATTTATCGATACCACAGGAACAGAAACTGGAAGTTGCTGATCGGATATTTGATATTGTTTTCCGCTACGTATTGGCCGATAGTATTGGATATTTCTCCGAAGTATCTTTTATCTTTTTCAACGACAAGGACAGCACTGTTTATTTTAAGGTCCCCTATAATTTAGCACTAAGGCTAAATACAAAAGTTAAATCCTATTCGACGGAGGAACGGTTTGAATTACTTTCAAATCTTCTCCCTTTACCTCATTTAAAAATTGAAAATCCTTCGCAAACTTATAAAGATAGATTTATGGGCTTTGCTTTTCCATTGGAGCAGGACGGAGTGAAATTCGATGAGATTGCCATAGGAAACTATTCAATTGACTTAGCTGCTATCATGTACGATTTTGTTCTAAGACGAAATAATAAGATCGTTTCAAGAATATTGGTTCAATACAATACTACGGATAAGTACACTGACATACATGCTGTCCCTGAATACCGGAATGAATATTTTATTGCCGCCGAATTTTTCACGCTTATCAAAAAGCACAATTCAACAATCATTTTTAAGGACTAGACTTTGCTCTACTGATCAACAACAATTAACCATAAAACTGAGACGAATGCGAAAGATTCTGTTTCCTAATCCGCATGCTTTTATTTTACCCGAGGCATAAATAATTTTTTATTTATATACAGTGTTGTTTCGATGTTGAATAAAAAAGTTCTTTGAAATTATTGTCTGTATTGGGTTTCAGCGGATTCTGGAATGGAAACGATTTGAAATTCACAGAATTTTGCTTTGTTTTAAAGTATTGATAATCAATGCTTATGAATCAGGGCAAATATGTCTTCTCTCAGATAATGGAACTCGTCTCTCATAAAGTATTTAATGCTTGCGTCAATAGATACAAAGGAGATTTTAAATCTAAACAGTTCTCATGCTGGAAGCAATTTTTGTGCATGGCTTTTGGTCAATTAACTCACCGGGAGAGTCTCTCAGATACTATAGTCTGCTTGCGAGCTAATGTTGGCAAACTATATCACCTGGGTATTGGTCAAGCCATTGCAAAAAGCACTTTATCTAACGCGAATGAAGGTCGGGATTACAGAATTTTCTCAGAGATAACCATGATCTTAATTGAAGAAGCAAAATCATTGTATCTAAAGGAAAGTGATCTGGAAGTTGACCTCAAAAACAATGTATTCGCAATAGATGCCACAGTCATCGATGTATGTCTGTCTGCTTTCAGTTGGGCAAAATTTAGAAAAACAAAAGGCGGTATCAAAGTGCATGTTCAATTGGATCTGAAAACTGCCATTCCAGAATTTATCCAAATAACTCCGGCGTCGGTTCATGAGGTAAATATCTTGGATAATATCATCTTTCAGCCAGACAGTTTTTACGTCGTAGACCGCGGCTATACTGACTTTAGCAGATTGTATAATATACATAAGGCCAAAGCCTTTTTCATCACATGTGCTAAAGGCAATTTCAGTTTCTCACGGGTGTCGTCTGCATCTGTTAAAAAACTGGCCGGGGTCATATGTGATCAAACAATCCGCCTAAACGGATACTATGCCCTAAAAGATTTTCCAGTTCGGCTGCGAAGAATAAAATTCTATGATGCTGAAAGTGACCGTGTCCTGGTTTTCCTGTCTAACAACTTTGAATTGAAGGCTACAGAAATAGCGCAGCTCTATAAGCATAGATGGAAAATCGAATTGTTCTTTAAATGGATCAAACAGCATCTAAAAATTAAATCTTTCTGGGGCAGGTCTGAGAACGCGGTGAAAATTCAAATTTGGATCGCCATTTCTGTTTACGTTCTGGTTGCCATTGCAAAGAAAAAGTTTCAGTTAAAGCAGTCCTTGTATGAAATTATCCAGGTAGTCAGTATCTGCATCTTTGATAAGGTGCCTTTACATGAACTATTCGCAAAACCTATACAACAAAATTTCAAAGAGCAAAACGATAATCAGTTGAAAATCTTTTAATTAAGACGAAACGTTAGTGATTTATATATATTATTTACTTTCTAATAACTAAGAGATGAGATTGATTAATCTTCCCCTTGTCGGGGCCTTGCTACTTAGTACTAGCCTTTCTGTATCTGCTAAAAGTAAAATGTCGTGGCCAGTTTGGTATAGAGGGCAGGTATTATCGCATATCATTAATGCCGAAAATGCGTTTGACTATATTCCCTATAGCGATAGCGCGAAAGGCAGGTTGGTCTTTCGATTCTCCAGGACTGATAATTATTTCCACGAAGAGGCGCAAGAGGAAAGAGTAAAAGCAGCGATGGATATATACAGAATGGTTTTTTCTTATGTGTTGGCGGACAGTCTGGATTTCTTTTCGGACGTTACACTGAGCTTCTATTATGGCCTGGATACCAGCCTCCATATTGACTTTACGTATGGCCCGGGACTAATGGATAGTTTGAATATTAATGATAGGTCTCCGGAAGAGCGTTTGATATTGCTTTCCAGTGTTATTCCAATGCACAGCTTGATGGTGGACAACCCTTCGGATAAATATAAGCATAGAATAATAGGATTTAGTTTGCCAAGCAACGTAGAGTGGATGGGGTATAAATGGGATGAAATTGAAATGAGCAATTTTGCAACTGCTATAGCTTCTATCGTGTACGATTTTGTTTTAAAGCGGGATGATAAGGTGGTTTCGAAGATTGTCATTCAATTTAACGAAAATTACCATGATCTAAATAATCCAGCAAGGGCAAATGTCTATCCGATAGATTGTGCTTTTATACAGGATATAAAAAATCGAAATTTAATGATGTTTGGAGGTATTGACGCCAACCTTGAAAAAACAGTATTGCCCACCAGCGTAGAGGAACGATTGGCGGCTATATCCTACCTGGTTCAAGGCGAAGCCCATTATTCCTACACCCCTCCGACCACAATGATGAAAGGTCGATGCACTTTTGATTTCTATTGTAAGAAGAGTAATACGGTTTTCCCTCATGACAATAATCCGCACTTAGTAGCCCAATTTTGGGCCAATCTTATCATGTCTTATTCATTTGCGGACAGTCTAAAAAACTATGATACCATTACTGTTCGAATTTTTGATAAATATTTAAGTCCTGTAGGTGGATGGGCATTCCCTGTTCCAGATGCCTTTCCACATACTATAGAAGATAGCCGGATGACTGCGCTTTTAAATAGCTTACCCTTTACAGCAAAAGCTAATTTTAATAATAATGATTTTGAGATTTTGCTAGAGGAACTGCCCGACTACTCTCCAATAGAGCATTTGGGGATTTATGTAAGTATTCTAAGTTTTGTCACCTACGATTATGTTTTTAATCGGCAACACAGGCAGCCAATCATTTCATTCGTTAATAAAAAAGACGAAGGTCAAAAATATTATCCGAGAGTGAAAGTGTACAATGGTGTTGTTTATTATTTGAAAAGTTTGACAAGACGATAAATCATGCTCCTCACCGTTTCATACATCTCCTCACTAGCTCTGGCATTTTTGGGTACCATTACCTGTTAATCACATGGGATGGGGACATCCTACAGCCTGGCTCACTACTATGAGCAGGAAAGCGATTCAATGCGTGCTCCTGAAATGTGCTTCGTCATGGTTGACAACCGTCAGCAAGCGGATCAATACTCTATGATTGGAATCTATCCCACCTATTTTCTGCAAGATGATTTCGGAATAGAGCAGATCAGTATTCTTTTTTTGAACAAAATCGCCGCTCAGATCTGCGACCGAATGCAACGCCGGCATGCTGTCTTTGCCAATCAATGGCTGAGGGCGATTCAGCGGGAAGGCTTTCTCGGCTGACGATCGGAGCCCTCTTCGAGGGTGGCCCTTTTTTTATCCTGATCAGAGGAAAAAAGTAAACGACCAATTTCCGGGTTGATGGGATGCCGCCTGACTGATACGGTGCTATCCTTCCTACCGGCCTCATCGCTAGGCTGCCGCAAGTGTCCTCTTCGGAGGGCACTTGCTTTTTATCAGGTTTTAAGAGGGAAACTCCCCTTGCTTGTTTTCGTTCCAATGGCTTTGATCAGCGAACCACCCTCGGATATCAGGTCATACAATAAGTCCCTGATTGCCTGACTTCCCTTGCCCGCGCATGAAAGGCAATTTCATACGACCATTATTAAGAGTGCGACTATAAAAAAATATACTACAAATATACGGGTTAGCCAGTTACCACCTGAAGGAACTACGGCATAAAAACACCAACCCGCCCGCGACGCCCTCTTTTATATTCCGTTCCTCCTTCGTTGGATAGCGGGCTGAACCCGTGCCGGGGTGAAATATTTTTTCACCTTCCAAAAATCACAGTATGCAACAATCATTTGCGACCCGATGCCTTCAGATCCTTCGTAACAAATCCGAGTATGTTGTACTCTTCGTCCAAACCTATCGGACATCCATCGAACTCGAGATTGCTCGTGATCACTTTCGCGCCGAAACACGTCTCGAAATAGAGGCTTGTCGGTTCGTTTTCACGCACTATGCACAGACTATGTTTCCCTTCGATGGAGCTGCCCAACAGCGCTTCGTTGAGGACGTAATCTCGGACAGGGAGTGGTCTTTACTGGAGATTTTCAGGTTCGAGACCTGGTACTTCCGCACGTATGTAGCTGCCTGGTATACCAGGTTCGTGTGGAGAAGGTATCAATCCGCCCGGTGGCGCGACTTCTTCCAAGTGCTGGGGTCCTTCTAAAGAATTTTGTCTCCCATCCTCAAACGGTTGACCACCTGGTCGACCGTTTTTTCATCTGGTGCTATTCGTCGGCTTGCTGATGCTCCAGTAACGCCCTTGCTTTTACGAGCCGGTCCCACACTGGACGCTGGACAGCAACGCTATTGCCCGGCTCCAGGATCGCCAACGAAGATTGAATAAAGAGAGGTACGTCTACGACTTTCTCTCCAGGGCCAAGTGTTAACGTCTCCGGCAATACAGGCAGGCTTTTGAAAAAGGCCCTGATCTCCTCCACCTGGCTCTTTTCCCTAAATATATCCATTTCTCAAAGATAGGGCTAAGCCACGAGCTGATAACCACCTTTGGCTCGTTGGAATATGTCTGTCGAATAGGGGTAAATAAATATCCCACAAATTTACGGGTTGATCGGGAACCTTTGGCGGAAGGAACTACGGCATAAACACAACGGCTTTGCGCTTGGCTTCCTTTTATTCCGTTCCTCCTCCGCCTTTTCCCGTCCGAACCCGCCCCGGGGTGAAATATTTATTCACTTAAAATTCACCCGTTATGTTCCGCAAGAATGTAAAGCTCAGCGCTGTTGACAAACCCGAAAAATTGGATGTAGCTCTGCTCGACGAAGGACGCAAAAGATGTAGAAAATTACTCGAATCTGTACTCAAGGACGGGGTCCCATCCAAATCGTGGAAGAATGGTCAAAAGAAGAACTGAAAAGCAAATTCAAGAAGTTAGTGGACTTGATTAACCGGCTGTGGGACGAAGAGAAAAGACTGCGCTGACGCGGAGATTTTTATCGAAGAACAGGTGCGCCCTTTACGCACAGGAAATAGGACATCCCCTTTTGCCTAGCCGTGGAAACTGTTAATCGGCCTATTCAAAGAAGGCGGCTGTGCTTTGAATTCCTGCTGTCTTGCAGCAATGCCCCCAAACGGACAAAAAAAAAGGATCGGCAGATCGAATACCGGTCCTTTTACAAAATACAGGGATGACCCTTGTGGAGACGAGGTAACAATAAATCTCACAAATTTACGAATTGACCGGACACAGGCCCAAGGAATTTCCGGCATAAACACAGATCAAGTTCACAAGGCCTCCTTTTATTCCGTTCCTCCTTGGCCTGGTGGCCGGCCGAATCCGTGCCCATGGTGAAATATTTTTCACCATTTAAATGTCATTTGTTATGAAAACAGCAAAGCATCGAAACAGCGAAATGCCGGTCGTCTTCACGCGCCACGTGGATTCTATGAACAGTTGGCTGGAGGTGCATTACTTCTCTTTGGTTGAACTGAAATTGACAGCGCTGATTTCAGGAGCTTCCTATCGGGACGGTGACACCGTATACCTGGAAGAAGACGGCGATGCCTCGCTATTTCGGAAAGCCTGGTACCGTTACATGCAAAACCGGGGGATGGATGTTGACATCGAGGTAGAGGAAATCTTCGATGGGCAACAATCCTTCATCGCATTCTTGCCTCCGTACCATAGCTGATCAAAACAGGTAGGCGCCTCTTCGTGGAGGCGCTTATCTTCTTTTGCAACTGGTTTCCTTAAGGCGGTGCCTTTTTCCTTTTGTCCCCGTAAGAACTACAGGCACCCACCAGGTCCCTCTTACCGAAAATGCCCGCCCGCAAGCTCATTCTTCCCGACACCCTTAAATTACTATTCCCCTCCAAAAAAGTAAAGGTCTGCACTCCGCATAGCTTCGTTGGCGCTGCGCGTTTAAAAAAAAATCTCCACACTCTTTTCGCTGCGCGATTCGGTGTCCGCGATCGGCGGACGATGCCGTAGAGGTTGTATTTGTTTTTTAAAACCTTGACTTTTCCTCCGGTGAATGAGTACTGCTATTCGCTAAGGGTGAATGAATGAGGCGCTATGCCGAATTAGAATTTACCTAACATTTAAATTTTACAATCATGGAAACAGTTGTTGGTTATTTGACAAAAGACGCGAAAGTAAGCTGGGTTGGCAATTACAAGGTCGTCAATTTTACTGTCGCGAAAAACAGGACGTTCAAAGGACGGGACGGGAAGGTCCAAAAGAAGACCAAATTTTATGAATGCTCCTATTGGAATGTAGAAAATGTCGCCCCGTATCTTCTCAAAGGCACGTTGGTGGAAGTGGAAGGAGATGTAGACGCGAAGGCTTACCAAAAGAATGACGGGGAACCAGGTGCCTCCTTGACCCTTCGGGTAACTTTTCTACAAATGTATCAATCTAAAAAGACAGAGGCAGAAGACCTGATTACTGAGACGGTACCACTCACCAATGAGCCCATCGACGATTTGCCGTTTTAGCCCTCCACCGGGAGCGCCGCCGGTTCATCAAGGGGCGCCATTTTTTCACCATAAATAGTATATTATGTTACTTACTGAAGTTTATACCGAAGCGCGCAATCATTTTTTGCTTGGGATAGGCGACCGGGATCAAAAGGCTGTGATTCGTCGCTTTGGCAAAGAAGAGTTGGAAATTACGGCCCGCAAATTGAATAAATATGTAGAGACATTTCACGCCAATTATCTTCAATCGAAATTCGGGCTGGCGCACCGTGAATTTACCATGTGGTATTTTGCGAACTACGTGGCTCCCCCTAGAACAGCCCGAAATTTCAACGTGGTGTACCACGAGCTGCCAAAAGTGAAGTTTATCTCGACGAAGATTTCTCCTATGCAATTGGTTACGGAGAATAATGTGCCCAAATACGTATCCTGCGAACCGGAAGACGCCCTGTTTTGGGTGGTTTTCCTCAAAACAAAAGGAGGGGAGGCTTTTCCCGTAGCCGACTGCAGGGATCAGGAAGCCGCTCAGACCGTTGAATTTTTACTTCATCGCATCAATCCCCGGTTGAAGTTGCCCGGCCAGTGAGAGTGCAAGATCCGGGGTGGCCGGCACAGGCCGGCCACCTTTTTTCTCTATTGGAACGGCGACGCCGAAGGTACAAGGTAGAAAGCCCGCTATTCGCCAAGGCTGGACACGGCTTTGGTTGGTATATGCCAGCGCCCGGATACCTGGTCGCGGTAGTGCAACCAGGGATGCCTACTCACAGGCTCATTCCTACTTACACCCTTAAATTACTATTCTCCTCCGTGAAAGTAAAGGTCTGCACTTCGCGTTGCTGCGTTTGCACTGCGCGTTTTAAAAAAAATCTCCACACTCTTTTCGCTGCGCGACTTGGTATCCGCCCCGGGCGGATGGGTCTATAGAGGTCGTATTTTTTTTGAAAACCTTGACTTTCCCTCCGGCGAATTAGTAGGGCTGTTCGCTAAGGGTGAATGAATGAGGCGCTCTGCCGAATTCCTGCCATTCTTCATCTAAACAGTTTTTTATGCCAAACAAACAATTAGCCATCGTCATGCACTTGTCATGGGAAATTCAGAAAAGGCGAAAGTATGACCGCGCACGGTCGCTTACCTACGCGTGGTCTTTCCTTTTTAACGAAGACGTTTTTAAGTACTACCGAAGGCTGAAACAAAGTTCCCGCCCCGGACCCGGTAAGTCTGGACCAGCCCTTTTGACATTGTTCAATTAATCACTCATCTAAAATCCACAGGGTTGCAGCCTGTGCAAAAAAAATGCAAATTATTATGGGACACAACATCTATTTCAACGAACAGACCGGCAAACATTCTTTCTATTCAGTAAAAGAAAAAGCATGGCACGAATTGGGCCACATTGCCGACCAGTATGAGACCAGCGCCGAAGTGCTTGCCAATTCAGGACTCGATTTTAAGGTAGAGAAGGCCCCGAACGTACATAGACTACCAGACGGGCGGGAAATTGTTTCATCGACCAGCTATTTTACTTATCGGACCGACACGACTGAAATTCTCGGGGACCAGATCGGTGCCGATTACCATGTTGTGCAAAATCGCGAGGCGTTTTCGTTCTTCGATGCCATTGCCGGAAAAGACGGGGTATATTATGAGACCGCTGGAGCATTGGGGAAAGGCGAGCGGATTTTCATTACCGCGAAGCTACCCGGTTTCATCAAAATAGGGGCAGACGACCTAATCGAAAAGTACCTGTTTTTGACGACCTCACACGATGGGAAATCGAGTATTACGGCCGCCTTCACCCCCGTTCGGATTGTTTGCAATAACACCCTGACCGCAGCGCTGCAGGATTGTTCCAACACCGTTACAATTAAACATACCTTGAATGCATCTGCCCAGTTAAAATCCGCTCATCGGATCATGGGCATGATCAACACCCTTGCACCGATGTACGAGGAGCTTTTTAACGTTTGGGCAAAAATTCCTGTCACCGTTAACGAGATGACCCGGA
Organism: Puia sp.; assembly: GCA_031292515.1. Lineage (GTDB taxonomy): Bacteria > Bacteroidota > Bacteroidia > Chitinophagales > Chitinophagaceae > Puia. The sequence goes on from JARLGZ010000247.1 coordinate 104,728, forward strand.
TGATCGTATTGGCACTGGCTCCTAACAAGGAAACCATCGACAACGTTTTGAGCGGCCAAGAGGACGAGAATTCAAGCGCATTTAAGAATATCGTTCGTGATGCGCTCGGGTATGCCTTAATCAGCGAAACCCAACAGCTTACGGCTACCCGCCAAACGCTCTATGGGGTGTACAACGCGGTCACCGGCTACTTTCAGAATGTGCGCGACTACAAGGATACCGACGCGAAAATGAAATCGATCATCTATGCGGGGACCGCTCAAGGGCGCACCCAGACGATTTTTCGGTTGTGTGAGGGGTTTGCCAAGAGCGGGCCGTCCTCTATTGGTTTATAACATCAAAACCGGGGGCGCAGCCGGTAAAAGGGGCGCACTTTTTTATGAATCCACGGATAAAAAAAGCTACCATTGAAGCGGCCCAGTCCGTTAGCCGCACCCCAGATAGGGTATTGCACAACATTCCCTTGTTCGACGAACAAGAAATTGCACCGAGTATTTTCTACGGTATCGATCACCGGGGCTTTGCGAGGTTATACGATTTCGAATGGTTTTTGGGATACGCGGGTCCACCGGATTCGCCCCCCTATTCAAAATATGTCGTTTCCATTTTTGGCAAACTTTCGCCGCGGCGCAGTTGGAAACGGGCGAAATATGCGTGTCAGACATCGGCGAATGGTGCTTTGCTTGAAAGGGGATTAGCCCTTTGTGCAAAACTGGCTGCTCGCCGGACGTAATCGCCCGAGGTATACGATCTTGGACGGAGGTTTCCCAATAGCTAATCATTAATTGCATAATATGAGCGTTGAATTGACAAATGGGAGCCCATATACGGTCCTCTCAATACCCGAATGGACAGGATTCGCAAAAAGGACAGAGATTGTTGTTGAAAATTGTTTCCCGAGAGAGGGCTTTTACGGCTATCGGGAGCGGGGGAGGCAGGATCTCGCTTATTCACCTGTTGTGGGCGAGTTAGAAATGTATCTTTTGTTTGAAGGTCATGACCTTCCTTTTACGCTCGACGTGGAATTAGGCTGCTCCCGTCTGCTCGGTGTTTTCAATTTTATCTGCGATTCCCCAGACGAACTAAGGAAGAACATTAAGCAGTATTGTATCAACCCATCTTTTGAAAAGTTTCGGCGAATGCTGTATATGTCGTGGAGATTACGCAACGCCCATGAGCCGAAGTCTACCTTTCTTTTCCCGGAATGCCTTACACAGTCCAAACTTTTTTGCTATCACCTTTGACCCAACCCACATACCGGCATCATCCTCGGCGCGGAAAAAGGATAGGCAGATCGAATGCCTATCCTTTTAAAATGGACCTGAAAAAATCTACGAAGGGGTGAAAAGACTTTACAAATGTACGGATTAGCCGACGACGACTTGCAAGGAACTACGGCATAAACACCAAGCCACCACGCAATCCGTTCCTTTATTCCGTTCCTCCTTGCTTCGAACCGGCTGAATCCGTGCCGAGGGTGAATATTTTTTCACCTACAAATTATTAATTATGGAAAAAACAAAACAGGTAACTGATTGCATCCTTATTAAGGCCTCCGACACCAGCGAATGGGACTATTGCAACTTTGCGCTCATTTCTTGTCCTGCTGAATGGAAAATCTTGTTGAAAAGGCGGCTCGAACAGATCAAGCCTTTCGAAAGCGATTCATCCTTTAGGGCGCTCGTATTTTGGGATTTCAACGTTGATTTCTTGCAAAATAGGACACGTGCATCGGACGATGAAATCGTTGACGAAGAGACTTTTTTCGAGGAGAAAAATTGGCAGTACGTAGTATTGAATAATAATGAATTTGATGAGATTGCCAGGCCAGAAAACAAAATCCGGGCTCATCAACTCGTTCTATACAGTCGGGGAACGGCAAAATTCCAGGCTTGGGGGGAACACACAAACGAAGAATTTACCACGGAAGAATTCAGTATCGATGATCTCTTGGCATAGTTGCTTAGTGTCCTGCAAGAGGTAAAGCGTTCCTGTGTCGGCAGCGCATGCAGCAATGGAGGTGTGTCCGGCAGGGATTCAACCCCTGTCCAGATCTTTGCCCTCGAAAGGAGCGTGCGCTCCATCGGCAGGCTGTCGGGTCTTGGCTATTTCAGTTATTCCTGCCTTCGGGTCGGAGATTGACCACTGCTGCGGAAAACCGGAAGGCGGATCGAACGCCTTCCGGTTTACGGGTGATTCGAGCAGCTGTGCTTCTTCTTGCTCCTTCATCTTATTCAAATGCCAATTAGTTACGAGCAGACCGTAGACATCCGCCCGTCTTGGCTTTAGGTGCTTTTCAGGTATAGTGCTGCGCGTGCATGAAAAGCCGACTTCAGAAAATGAAACCTTTTTTTCATCCGCTGAACTCGGATAAATTTTGAATAAATGTTAAAAGACGGGTACAAAACTGTGTTTTTATACGGGGAACAGGCGTGTTAAAACGCCATTTTTTTATGTCAAAACGCTATTTTTTATGAAAGGGCAACTGGGTATTCGACATTTGGCAAGCCCCTGAAATAGTATCGTATGACTGAAATGAATAATTCGACTGTGGTATTTTAGAACCACACAGGAATGGAGCGGCCTCAAAAAAAGTGAGTTTCCTATCGCTACATTTGAAATGCGACGGCATTTTTTGCTGGATGGCCAACTCCTAACCGCTCAACCTGCTTCTTATGAGATACATCGTAGGGCTTCTGCTACTACTATTATGCACATGTGGCGTGTATGCACAGGACCAAGCCGATCCTACAGCCAAAGTAGTCAACTTCCCTTCAAAGTTTTTTACTCGCATTCAGCAGAAAACCTCCACTCTTAGTGCAGAACTCACCCGACAGACCGAAAAATACCTGACAAAACTTGCGAAACGCGAAGACAAGCTGAGGCGGAAAATTGCAAAGTTGGATTCTGCCTCAGCCGCAAACTTACCTCCGAGTCAATACGCAGCACTGGCGAACAAGCTAAGAATGGATTCCGGACGCGCGGTGGCGTCTTCAGGTGAATACATGCCCGGCATTGATAGTTTAAAAGGGGGACTTTCGTTTCTGAGTCAAAATCCCAATATTCTGGGTGCAAATTCAGCCATGAAGGGTCAACTACGAAAATCGTTTACTCAATTCAATCAGCTTCAGGCCAAAATGCAAGATGCCGACGCCATCAAGCAGTATGTTCAAGATCGGCAGGCTCAAATCAAACAATATCTCCTTAGTAAGTTCACGACCCTTCCTCCAGGTATCGCCAACCAAACGCAAGCTATCCGACAAGAGACGTATTACCTCTCTGCTCAACTAAAAGAGTATAAAGACATGTTGAATTCCCCCGATCAACTTACGGAAAAGGCCCTCGCCATTTTGGAGAAACTTCCGCAATTTCAAAATTATATGAAGGCCAATGGCCAATTGGGATCCCTGTTCAGCCTTCCGGGTAACTATAACAGTACCACGGCGCTGGAGGGTCTACAGAATAAAGATCAGGTTGTTGCTTTAATGACGGGACAGTTTTCCGGTGGTGGCCCCGATCCTCTTTCCATGATCCAGCAAAATGTGCAAGCTGGACAAAGCCAACTGGACAATTTCAAGAACAAATTAGCTGCCCTGGGACCTGGCAGCGGTGATATGGAAATGCCGAATTTTAAACCCTCCCGGCAAAAGACGAAAACTTTCCTAAAACGTCTGGAGTATTCGACCGACTTTCAAACTACCTCTACCAGTTATTATTTTCCAACAACCACTGATTTAGGGCTCAATGTTGGTTACCGAGTTTCAGACAAGAGTACAATCGGTATTGGGGCAGCCTATAAAATTGGCTGGGGGAATGGCTTTCAGCACATGGCACTTAGCAGTCAAGGTGCAGATATCAGGTCGTTTATCGACGTGAAAATAAAGGGAGGTTTTTCAGCAACAGCCGGCCTCGAATACAATTACCAACAGCTTATTAGTTCCTTTCAACAGATCCGCAACCTATCGGACTGGTCAAAGAGCGGCTTGGTTGGAATTAGTAAAGCCGTGTCTATGAAAAATTCCGTTTTCAAACAGACAAAGCTCCAGCTATTGTGGGATGTTCTCAGCTTTTCACAACGCCCACGCTCGCAGCCTTTTAAATTTCGGGTTGGTTATTCATTTTAAGTCCCTAACATGAAGAAGAAACATTTTATTACATTCCTTTTGTCCCTTATTTTGGCCTCGATTATCTGTGAAGGACAAGCTATTGTTAACACTCCTGATTTCGTTCCGCCACCGGCAGATGCCGCCACACTCGGCAAGTACGGAGATGTTCCGGTTACGATGAGCAATGGTTCGACAACCATCACCGTGCCAATTTATGATATTAAAACGCCTCGCCTGTCACTTCCCATTGGTTTCAACTACAACACTGCTGGCATTAAAGTCGACGATGTTGCCAGTTGGGTGGGTTTGGGCTGGTCCTTAAACGCAGGTGGAGTTATTACCCGCGCTGTTCGTGGTATCGATGATCTGGCTACCAAAGGATATTACAATTCAACGGTTCCATTAGCGGTGACAACCTCCTCGACTACCAGTTGGAAATTTTTTCAGGACGTTATGAATCAAACGCAGGACGCCGAACCCGACTATTTTTTTTACAACTTTGGTAAATATGCCGGAAAATTTATTTTCAATGAAAGCAAAGTCCCTACCATTATAAACTATCAGGATCCATTGAGCATTAAATATACGGGGGCCAACAGCTTCACTATTACCGATGGAGAGGGAAACAACTACTATTTCAACGATGCCGAAACATCCCAAAGTGGCGTACATCCGTCAGCCGTTGTGCGCACTTACACCTCCTCTTGGTATCTTACCCGCATTGTCTCGAACGACCGGACAGACACAATTAGCTTTACGTATGCATCCGATGCTGTCTTAGGCCAAGAAACATTTGATTATTACGAGTCCGTAGGACCCTATTACACATCCAGCATTGTCCAAAACGTCTGCAATCTAACCTTCAATGCCATAGGACAGGATGGTCGTGGAAGCATTGTGGGAGAGCCCTATACGAATAGCACGCCATTGCGCTTGCAAGAAATTAACTTCAAAAATGGAAAGGTTCATTTTTATTCTTCTGCCACGCGAGTGGATGTCGGCGGGGTTAGGTTGGATTCGGTCATTGTAAGTAGCTATGATTTCCCGACGAGAACGTATATCCCAATAAAGAAAGTCAAATCCGCTTACGATAACTTCTTTACCTCTCTTCCCAATGTTCCCGCTACATCCCCTTCTCCCTATCGTCTTCGATTGGATAGCGTAATGATGACGGGAGGGGATAATTACCCTGCAGGAAGGTACAAGTTTTTATATGATTCCACGATGTTGCCTTACATTACCAGCAATGCGAAAGACTGGTTTGGCTATTACAATGGTAAAATAACAAACGTTTCCCTTATTCCGACGCAAAATATCGTGTTTAGTTCCACACCATACACGGTTGGCAATGGGGACAGGAGTTGCAATCCTGATTCCATTCAGGCAGGGGTCCTAAAATGGATCTATTATCCTACGGGTGGCTATACGCACTTCACTTACGAGCCAAATAGTTATCAAGGCAGCTTTCAAGATTATTCGCAGACTGCTTTTGCAAGAGGGACTAGTGTGCAGGCCGATTCCGTGACGTTCACTCCTGCCATTACATCAAATGTTATGGGCACTCTTACGGTCACTTTTACCGGTTATAACTACTTCGACGTGCACACTCCGCCTTACATTCGAATCGTTAATGTCACCACTGGAGCTGTGGCCACCTATTTCGCTATGAGTCCTCAAAACGGATCTGTGGCCTCTATTGCCTATCCACTCATTGCAGGCGATACCTACCGGCTGGCTGCTTATGCATTCGACGACAATAAGGTTCAATCAAATGTCAACTTGGAATGGCAAACTTTTGACGGCGTCACCGTCCCTGGGGGCGGCCTTCGAGTGAAGCAGACTACGGATTACGATTTTAATGGTCGATTTGTTAAAAGTGATCTGTATAAATACGGTGTGGGCGAATCGGGATTTGGATTTCTGCCCTCGTCAGCCATCCTGCTAAACACCAATAGCACGACGAGGACCTATCAATATACGTGCCCGGGATGGCCGCAATTTTGTGGCGCTGGACCTTCTGGCGGGTTGTCGAGGGAGACATTTTGTGGATATAGCTTATACGATCAATTTTCCCTTTCGGGACCTCCTGTGAGTTACAGCGAGGTCGCAAAATACCAAGTAGATTCCCTGGGCAATGCCATTGGCAAATCCATCTATGACTATACCGTTTACCAAAACAACACTTTATTTGCCTCAGCAAGCTACCAGGAAGGATTTGACATCACGAACTCAGGATGGGCCGGAGGGTTACTGGTTGGTAAAAGAGATTATGCATGGAAGAGTGGCGTATTCTGGCCTGTTAAGACGACTTCCTTAACTTATACAGGTACGAGCTCCCAGATTGGACGGGGTCTTAAATTGGGAGAAAAGAGCGTTTTTGTAAATAACACGCAGCCACTCGATTCTGCAAACGTACAAGGATCTTGCTGGAATGCCATCTATTACTGTTTTGACTATCCAATATATGGCGGTAGCCAAATGCCCGCTACCCAAACTGTATTGGACTATGACGTAACGGATTCAACAAAATATGTGGTGAGTACAAGGAATACAACTTATAATTATGCATTGGGAGACCTTCAACCGGTGACCATTACGGAGAATAGAAGTGATACCGGCTTAAACGTCGTCACCAATTACTATCCGGCAGAATTAAGTTCTTTAACCGGACTTTCGTCAGGTGAAATAGCGGCCATTGACACCTTAATTGCTCAGCACAATATTACTCCTGTCCTTCAGACACAAACAAATTACGGAAATACCGTAACCAGTATTGTAAAGAAACATTATTCGTTATGGAATTCGTTCATGGCACTTCCCGCTAGCGTAGAGGTTCAGAATGGAAGCGCTCCAAGCGAAACGAGATTGCAGTTTCTAAAGTATGATCCTTACGGGAATGTGCAGTTAGTCGGCAAATCGGGAGACCTTAAAGTAAGGTACATCTGGGATTATAAAAACTCTGTACCGATTGCGGAAGTAAAGAATGGATCGGACACTGCCACAGCGTATACCAGCTTTGAAGCGGACGGCACCGGCAACTGGACACTGCCTGATACTACCCGAGTGCGCGGAGATGGTTTTACAGGCACGGTATCGTATGATATGACGGGCAAAACCATTACAAAACTGACAAGTGGTAATTCTTATGTCGTCTCTTATTGGGCAAAAAATGGCCCCTTAACGGTCAAATATTATGTTATGGGCCTTGCCTACCCCGCGACAGCAACAGTTGGTATGACCAAGAACGGATGGACGTATTATGATTATATTATTCCGGCCACCTCTAAGATCTTACTCATCGGCACTACTTCACATATCGATGAATTGAGACTGTATGCAACCGCTGTGCTTATGAAAACATATACCTACCAGCCTCTTGCCGGAATTACGTGTGCTATCTCAGAGACGAATATTCCTACGTTCTATGAGTATGATCGCCTCAACCGATTAAAAGTTGTTCGTGATATCGACAGGAACGCTGTAAAGGTTTATGACTATGAGTACCAGGTAAGCCCGCATACGTTCTATAACACTGCAACGCTGCTGAATTATACTAGAAACAATTGCGCCATTTGCCTGGTTGGAAGTACAGTTTCTTATACGGTGCCAGCTGGAATGTTCTCCTCTCTGATCAGTCAGGCAGATGCGCAGTCGAAAGCAATTACCTATGCAAATGTGGCGGGCCAGGCGTATGCCAACGCAAACGGTACTTGTACGACGCCTGCTATTGCACCTATTACGGCAACAAACAGTACTACCTCTACAATAATGGTAGCATTCGTCAACAATTGCACCGGCACGGAATATGATTTCAGGTTAAGCACTTCTACGGGTACAAATTGGAATACTGTTCCGCAAGGCACATATACGGTTAGCATTGGAGGTGGAACGGCAACGACGACTTATTATGTGAACGGATTTAGTCAGACAGGTAGTTCTGCAAGTTTCGGAAGTGTTCCAATGGTAAGTGGATACAATTATTTTCAGGTACATTAATTATAGTTACTATTATGAAAAAGATCATTAATATATCCTTATTAGCGTTGACCTTTTCAACAACCGGTATTTATTCACTGACGTTCAAAACCCCGGATGGGAATTCTGTTTCTCTTTCCACTTACGCCGGAAACAAAATGGTCATTGTGGTATTCAATCCAACCGATAGGGATTTTACGGAGCTTAAGATGCTGGATTCTGTTTACCGGGATTTTCCAACTGTTCATTTTATTGCTGTTCCGGGTATAGACTTTGCCACCGGTCAGATTGATTCGGTGGCAAAGATCCAGGATTCTTCAATTTCAGTTTTAAAGGCAAATCTGGGACTGAGTATTGCTGTAACAGAGGCTTCCTTTGTGAAAAAATTTGATACGCTTACTCAACACCCCATTCTTCAATGGTGCACCCATCAGGCGCAGAATACCCACTTTGACCGTGATGTAGAAGCAGAGGGGCAACTTTTTTTCGTGAATGAAAGCGGAGTCTTGTATAGCGTCATGCCGAAGGAAACCAGTAAAGCACAGATCGAACAGATACTTAATACTACGATTATTCAATAAAGCCCATTGGCATTGTAATTCAGCTGGACATAAACCTCCATTATTATGAAGAACGTTCTGTGTAATGCAACAATAAAGATTTGGGTAGCCATTGGTTTTTTGCTAGGTAACCTGTCGATTGCAGTAGGACAGGTGAACAACCCGGCGCCTTACGGGGCGAATACGCTCGTTAATTATGTTCGCTCCTGGACAGCCACAGCTCCCGTTCAAAGCGCTGATACACTTGTTAACAGACCACTAACTGATTCGAAGGAAGAAACAAAATACATAGATGGTGTGGGTAGACCCATCCAAACAGTTATCAAGCAAATTACTCCTGCTGGCCATGATCTTGTCACAAGTGTTGTTCGGTACGATCAATATGCCCGTGAACAGTATGATTATTTGCCGTTTTCAGCCAATTCCTTTCAGGCAGGAGATATTATTAATGACGGGGATTTTAAATTCACTCCGTTTCAGCAAGACTCTGTTTTTAACCAAGGACAATTTCCGGGTCAGAGCTATTACTATGCGCAAACCAATTATGAGGCATCTCCCTTAAACAGAGTGGTCTCAAAGATGGCTCAAGGCGACAGATATGTAGGCAGTGGTCGTGGGACAGGTATTCAATATTTGGTAAACGGCGCCGGTGATAGCGTCCATCTATGGAGCATAAGCAGTTCTCCAAATAGCTTGCCAGTGGATGCAGGTATCTTTCCGGCCGCAACTCTTTATAAGACTATAACAATTGATGAGAATAACCATCAAATAGTAGAGTACAAGGACTTGGACGGTCATACAATATTACGAAAAGTCCAAGCGCTTGCTAGTCCAGGAACGGGTCATGTGGGATGGTTAAACACTTATTACATTTACGATAGTCTGGAAAGCATTCGTTACGTTTTGTCCCCAAGAGCTGTTGAGCTGATCAATACAGGGGCCAGTTGGACCTTGACTCCATCGATTGCAAACGAGTTGTGCTATCGATATGAATACGATGGGAGAATGCGGATGATTATTAAAAAAGTTCCGGGTGCCGGGGAGATATGGATGGTTTATGATGCAAGGGATCGCGTAGTTATGACACAAGACTCCAATTTGCGTGTCAGCAGTCCGGCCAAGTGGCATGTATTTGTCTATGACAGTTTAAACAGGGTAACGCAGACCGGTTTGTTGACTGATGCTAATAATAGAGCGTACCACCAAAATTTGTCTTATAATAGCGTTAGCTATCCCAGCACCAGTGCTAATTTCGAATTGCTCACGCAGAATTATATGGATGATTATAGCTGGGTGGCGGGAAGTGGATCCGGCCTGGGCAGCGACATCGATAGCAGTTTCTTTTCTAATAGCAATTATTTTATTACCACATATGCTACCATTCCTTATTATGCCGTGAGGATGTCAAGAAATATACAAATGAGGGGTATGATAACAGGTTTCAAAAGCGAGGTAGTGAACAGTGGAGGTACTTATCAGTACGGCGTTCTATTTTACGATGACCACAACCGAATTATCCAGACTCGTTCCACTAACTATAGCGGAGGAAAAGATACCGTATCTACTCAGTATAATTTTTACGGGGACGCCATTCGAAACTATGCAAAGCATCAAAAATCGGGTGCGACCAACCCGCAAGGACATACTGTGCTTACCAAACTTGAATATGATGCTGCCAACCGGTTGAAGCGGATTTGGAAAAATGTGGACAACACTAGCAGCGACCAATTGATTGACAGTGTGCAATACAATGAATTGGGGCAAATGGCGACCAAATATCTCGGAAGAGGAATGGATAGTTTGGCATATGTCTTTAATATAAGAGGCTGGCTGTCTACAATCAATAGAGCTTATTTGACCGGTGGAAATGGCAATTTCTTCGGCGAAGAAGTCGGGTATGATACCTCTGTTTCTGTTGTCGGTTCAACTTCGTATACGAATCCTCAATTTAATGGAAACTTAGCCGGATCACTGTGGAAGAGCAAAGGGGATGGAGTGGCACGTAAATATGATTTTAGCTACGATCTTGTCAATAGACTGACGGCTGGTTACTTTCGACAGAATACGAATGGCGATGCCAATTGGGACAATTCCACCATTAACTACAGCGTTGGCAATCTGAAATACGATGCCAACGGGAATATTTTAACAATGTCTCAGATGGGCTTTAAAATGGGTACTTCTTCGACCATCGATTCCTTGAATTATATTTATAAGGCCAGAAGTAATAAAGACAGCCTGATAACGGATGTAATGAATGATACCGCTAGTAAACTCGGTGATTTTCACTATAAGAGCAAAGGCAGCTACGATTATCTTTACGATGGCAATGGAAATATTACGTTGGATAATAACAAAGGAATCTCAGGGATTGTGTACAATTATTTAAATCTTCCCCAGCAAATTAGTATCCTTCATAAAGGAACGATCACCTATGGCTACGATGCAGGCGGAAACAAACTATCTAAAACGGTGGTTGACAGCACCGTGACGCCGGTGAAGACCACCAAGACAATGTATCTAGGTGATTTTCAATACGCCAATGACACCCTTCAATTGATTGCACACGAGGAAGGACGTGTAAGGTGGGCTTATCATAAGTATACAACCGGGACCTCCGGTTATGGATATGAATACGATTTCAATGAAAAGGATCATTTGGGCAACAATCGAGTTCTTTTGACGCAAGAGAAAGACACGGCACAATACATGGCGACAATGGAAGCCGCCTACCGGACGACAGAGAATGCCCTCTTCTACAATATCCCGGCTTCGAGTTATTATAGAGGTTCAGTATTGGGCATCCCTGCTGACGGAACGACCTCCCCCAATGATTCCATTGCCAGGGTGAACGGAAGTGGTCAGAAGGTAGGACCCGCTATAATTTTGAAAGTGATGGCGGGAGATACCGTTACCATTGGGTGCAAATCCTTCTACACGACGCAAACGGGAACAGGTACGAATTCATCCTTTAACGACGTGCTGAATTCGTTGGGGGCAGGTTTTCAGAACTTGACCAATGGGGCAGAAGGGACGGTGGCACAACTGACAGGTGTAGGGGCGCCGCTTTACAGTGCGCTCAATTCCTTTATTACAACCAAGGATCAAACGGTACCGAGTAAGCCCAGAGCCTATCTAAACTGGATGCTGATGGATAATCAGCTAAAATACGACAGTACCTATCCTCAAAGCGGCGCAATTCCAGTCAGCAATTACGCGGCCGGTACACTAGGTACGCCGGGATATGGCCCCTATGTTGTGGCAAAAAGTGGATATCTGTTTGTTTATGTCAGCAACGAAACCCAGGGTTGGGATGTATTTTTTGATAATCTGACTATATCGGTCCGGAGTGGTCGTTTAACGGAAGAAGCGCACTACTATCCATTTGGTTTGACGATGGCCGGGATTTCTGACAATGCCGTTAAGACGCAATATACAACGAATAAATACCGTTTCAATGGACAAGAATTGCAGAATAAGGAATTTTCAGATGCGTCTGGACTTGAACAATATGACTACGGGGAAAGGCCCCAAGATCCACAAACCGGCAGATGGAACGCGATTGATCCCGATTTGGAAATGTATGAATCGGTCAGTCCGTATAGCTTTGGCTTTAACAATCCTTCGAGATATTTTGATCAAGGAGGAAGCGATCCCGGTGATATGATCGTATTTTTTACGGGGATGAATCTAGGTCAGCCAAAAACTGCTTCGATCGGTTGGATGATCAATCACATAGTCGGATTTATAAATGGCGGCTCTATCTATGAATATAGGAGCAGACCGATTGGCCATTTGCTTTTTTCATACGCTACTAAGGACGCCTATCAAGACGTACTTGACAACGTAGCTCAATATCCAAAGGGACGGATTGTTATTTATGGCTACAGTTATGGGGGCCAGTTGGCCAATTATTTGGCCAAACGGCTTGAAAAGGTAGGAATACGGGTCACATTGCTAGTTACCGTTGATGCCGCTGCAGGTCTTAGTTCCAATTCTGTTGACAGAACTATTTCCGGAAATGTCGATCTAAATGTGAATTTCTTCCAGAAGAATTATTTATGGTATAAGGATCCTCTTCCGAACCACGGAGATCCTAACAAACCTTTGTCAAAGGGGACCACAGTGCTTAATTTTGATCTTAGCAAGGAAAAGTTTATCGATGACAATGGGGAGGAAAAGAGTGTCTACCATGTAAGTGTAGATGAAGCATCGAAAATCGCCACGGTAAATTACATTATGTCTGTCTTATATCCCCGGTATAAACCACCGATGTCGACAGAAGAGTTCTTAAATAAGGTAAGCGGTATGAATTTGTTTGATAATACACAGAAGAAAGACGATTCCGGTAACGGAGGAGAGGTAGAATTTAAGTTTTTATTTGGCGTATATTAAGAGCATTTGATATAATAAAATCGTTTAAATCATCGCTATGAATACTTTTAATAAATTGCTATTAATTTTAGGTTTTATTCTACTGATTGGTGGATTTTTGATATTGTTCGGAAATTTTCCACATGGCGGCAAAGAGCTTCCAAACAATATGGTAATTAATGCACTGGTGTTGGGTTTTTGGTATGCCGAACCGGTTATCGGCCTGATTTTGTGTTTTACAGGCCAGGCGAAGACAATAAAATATACCGGCGTTTTCTTTTTTCTTGCGTCAATTTGCGCTTGGTTAATTTATGCGTTCAGCAAATAGGATGGCAACCAATGAGAGGTTGACTGTTTCCAAGTCTTGAAGACTGGTCTTTTTTGAAGGATTGCATAAATACCGAAAAATGTACAATTTTATAGGTTAGAAAGAAACCCGCAACCTGTGCGCCAGGACCCGGTGATTCCATGCCGGTCGGTGAACTGTTGTACCTGCGCCGGTTTGCAGTTTTCGCAAAATGGGAATCCAGAAAAGGGCCGCCTACCCACCACCATACTATCCCGGGGCCAGCTCTCCAGCCACGACAATGGTATCCTTCGCACAAAGATTAAAAATGCGAACCGCATTCCGCGGAAATCCCCCACCGCACAAGCTCATTCTTCCCTCTACCCTGAAATTACTATTGTCCTACGGCAAATACAAGTCTCCACTTCGCATCGCTTCGTTGCGTCTCCGAAAAAAATCTCCACCCCCCAGCGGACGAGGACTTTTTTTGTCGGGGTTGTATTTTTTGCGGAGAACCCTTGTATTTCCCTCCGGCCAATTGAGTGAGGCTGGTCGCTACGGGTGAATGAATGAGGCACTCTGCCGATTTCGATTTCTTCACTCAAAAACACACTTTTATGCACACGTTTACAGGCCGCATTACCCGAAATGCCAATTTGCACGAATTTGATGGTGGAAAGTCCATCGTCAGTTTCACCATCGTCGAGAACAACAGCTACGTCAACAAAGACAAAAAGCTGGTTGAAAAACCCTATTTCGTCCAGTGCGAGATCTGGAACCGCAAAAACCTTGTCCGCCACCTGAAAAAAGGGATGCTCCTACAAGTGGAAGGCGAACTCGGTGTCCGGGCCTTCATCAAGGACAAAGATACCCACCACGCCAAAGCCGTAGGTGTCCAACAACTGACCGTTCGGGAACTCAAGTTCCTCGATAGCAAAAACAAGACGCAGGGCAGTTCGGAACAGCCCGCCGCTGCCACCACAACCCCTCCGGCTGTGACCGGCACCGATGCAGATGATCTCCCGTTCTAGTCATTCACCCGTCCGCGCCTCTCACAAGGGGCGCGCTTTTTTCACCTTTCAATCGAATTACAATGACAACCAATTTTTTCACCTTGCTGGAGACCCTCGCCTTTTACGGGAATACAACCCTCCAACTCTCCCTTTCCAAAGAGACCGGCTGGACAGGCTATATCCATTTTACCGATCCTAATGCCGGTGAATCCTTTAACAACAAACTCATCCCCCTGACCTTTCAGGGGACCAGTGCCTATTTGAACGAGCACTTTATTTCAACCCTCCGCGAACCCGTCCGGCAGGTCCAAGAAGGTTTCGCCAACCGTACAGCGTTTGCCGCCAGTCTCAAAGCTGCCGAAGCGAGTTCCAAATCCTCGCCTGCCAAACCCGTTCCCAAATCCTCGGTTCCAGCCCTTCCCGCCAGATACGTCGAATCCATGAAGAAGGTGGACGAACTGGCCTCCAAGAAGCTCTACGGACAGGCCATTGGCGCACTTCCCTCCAAAGAGAAATTTCCCGGACAAGCCACGGCCATCGACAAACGACTGGCCGAACTGCGGACGCTGCACGGCGGCCTGTCTCTGTTCCCCGGTGAGCCTCCCCCTAACTCGGAAGCCAGCGTTTCGGCAGAACCGGTGACTACGGAGGATCCTGTCGGCTCGTCAAATGACGAATCGGACGACGATCCCGCTGACAATGATCCCAACTGGGAGCCGGGGGAGGATGACGATCCCCTCGATTCGGCAGCAACCGAAGACGATGATTAACTCCGCCACAAACATTCCTTCATCAAAAACGTATCATCATGTTTACACCCATGCCCCGCGTCTTTATACTCAAGCGGAACAACAACGAGATAGAATTATCGGACCCCAACATCGACCTACCCCCGAAGGCCGTTCGTGACCTGTACTCGGCTACCTACCCGGAGCTGACAACAGCCACCTTCGAAGGACCGGTCCCCAAAGACGGCAAACTGATTTTCAAATTCGTTCCCACCATCGGGACCAAAGGATAATCAATCTGCTATGAAAAAGAAACCCATTTCTTCACTCCGCTCTCTTGGGCGGCTAGAATCTCCACAACAATGGAAACTGTATCAAAGCATCGGACAAACTCTCGAAAGGCTGGAGCAACTCCCGACCGCCGAACAAGCCCTGCAACGAAACACGCCTCCCGTACCACTTACACTCCTGAAACCCATTTCCTGAATGCGCGCTTTGAAAGGGGCTATCACCCCAATGCATGGCCACTCAAAGAACCGACCCTTATCCAGCAGGAGTTTTTTACCTCGGCAGGACATCTCGCCCGGTTGCACTCTCTCACCCTCCCGGATACCTCGGCGATTCCCTTTCCCCACAACATCGACACCTGCTATCGTAACCTTTGTCTTCAATTGGAGGACATCGATACCGACCTGGGCCTTGTGATCCTGCAAGGCCCGGGGGGAAAGGTCTGTCTGACTACGATCAAAGAACTAGACCTGCAACAGAACGCATGGTATGTAGCAGTACATCCGCTCTACCGGGAATGCCAACAACCCGTCTCGGACGGATACCGGCAACTGCTGCTCGCCATCCTGCAATTTCTGATCGAGAAAATCGGCTATGCGCCATATTGGGTGAAACATACCTTCATGGCCGACAATTACGAAGCAACCCGCCGGTCCTTCGATGAAAACAAAGACGAAGAAGAAGAAGAAGCGGTGCAGGAATGGCGCACCGAAACCGCCCTGATCGAACAGGTAGGAAAGTATTTTCAGGAGCAGTTGCAACAGCCTCGTCCCTCCCTCACGGACTTGCTGCAAAGGTACCGTCCAATATCGGCGCGGGGCAAGGCCCTCCAAAAGCTGGCCACCCGCTTCGCCCGGCATGAACAACGCTACCCGCTCCGCCACCTTGCGAGGGAAATCCCCGCAGGCTGGCTCCAGCCCGGGGTCGAAGAACGTCTCCCGAGCCACTACTTCTTCTGTCTGGTCTACGACTACACCGGTCTATTTCCCGAATCGGTCAACGCCTCCATCGATTCGGAGTTTCAGGAAGCGTGCGTCTTCGATATTCCCATCGGGATGCAACACTTCGAACGCCGTCAGTCCCGGATCCACCATGACCTACGCTACGAAGAAGCCTGCCTCCAACTCATCGAACAATTTGAACACTTCTTAACATCAAATCCATGAACAATTTGAGTAATTCCTTTGCGCAACAATATATCCCGGAGACCGCCCTTGTCCTTTCAAAAAACAACGTGCGAGACGACCAGCCGGAATTTTTTGTCGAGGTCTATCCCCTCGGTCCGGACGGCTGTCCCCTTGCAGGCTATCCGCTCAGCCTGTCCGAAGCCAGTACCTTGGGAAGAGCCTTCCTCTCTCAACAGGCCGGAGGCCGAACCTTCCTGCTTCCGCAGGGGCTACTTACTGACAACATCCTTTATCTTTCGGAGCAACCCGAGCCCACCGTGATCTGGTGGACAAAAGCCCAAACCGAGACCCTGTATTTTCAAGACCATCTTGGCATCCCTTCCGGTCCGACTGCTCTGCCACCCCTGCTTTGGAAAGCTGGCCGGGAACACCTTTCAATCTACGCGCTGCAAAAAAACCAACGTCCGAAACCTACTACACGCCTTTGCAAAGCCCCTTTTTTCAATGTCTATGCCTCCAACGAAGTCTGCATGGGAACGGTTCGAATTGACACATCCTCCTGCGATTGCCTAGAATCCTTCGTCGTCACCTGGGAACGGTATTTCTTCGATTCGGCATTTTCCCACCTGCTCGGCGAATCCTCGCCCATCGACGGCAACATCGTCGACTGCTGGTCATCCCTCGCAGGCACCAACAACCCTTTTCCTGTCCGTCTCCTGAAACCCACCCAACAAACCCTTCAATCCCTTTTGTCATGAATGCTCACACACAACAAATTCAGCCACCCCCTCCGATCTCTACACTGCCCGCCGTACATTTTGTAGATCCCTACCTGCTCAACCCTACCAATCCGATTACGGTAAACGTCATCGGCGCGGGCGGTACCGGTAGCCATGTCATGACGGTTCTCGGCGCCTTAGAAGAAGCGCTCCGTGCATGGGGCCATCCCGGTTTGCAGGTCACTGCTTTCGATGACGATGAGATCACCGTGTCGAATATGGGCCGACAGGCTTTCTTTCGCAGCGAAATCGGCCAAAACAAAGCTGTGGCCATCGTCACCCGCATCAACCGGCATATCGGTACGCGCTGGCAGGCTTCTAAACTGCGCTGGAAGAAAACAAACAAGGAAGCCTTGCGCGGGGCGGTCCGCGCCAACCTGACCATCAGTTGTGTTGATAGGCCCGAGACTCGTTTTGACATCGAGACCTTGTTGGGTCGCCCCGGGGGAGGACATGGCCCGGATAATCCCCTCTATTGGATCGACTTTGGTAACAGCCGCTACACCGGCCAGGTGTTGTTGTCGACCCGCCGCGACATCAAACAACCACCCCTAGAAGGCTATCACGGAGTGGGCTATCTGCCATCCGTCACCCGCCAGTACGAAGACCTGCTGTATGCCGCGACAGACAGCGACGAACCGAGTTGTTCCATGCTGGAAGCCCTCAACCGTCAGTCCTTGTTCATCAACCGCAGCCTCGCTTCGGTAGGGGGCATGTTGTTGGAAAACCTATTCCGACAATCGATCCTCGATTCCAAAGGATTTTTCCTCAACCTCTCTGACGGCGTGATGCGTCCGATCCCGATCGGCTAAACCCCGCAATTCCAGACGGCTCCCCGCCGTCGGGACCCGGGGGTTAAAGGTAGAAAGCCGCCAACCTGCACCAGCCAGGCGGCCGGCTTTGGATCGTGGGACCACGCCCAACGTCCTGTTCTCAATAAGCTTCGTTTGGAAATACAATCGGGTAGGGGTGTCCATATCCATACAGGATTGCTACGCCGCCCAAGAGGGCCATTCGAAATCTCCCTCGCTCAAAACTGGGTAGGAAAAAACAATGCAAAAATACGGGCCACCCGGGAGAGAGAACGGTCAAGGAGTTCGGCATAAAAACACAACACCCGCTCACCAAGCTCTCTTTTATATTCCGCTCCTCCTTGCCCCTTTCCCGGGTGACCCGTGCCCCAGGGCAAAATTTTTTCACCCAAAACAGCAATCCCATGCTTATCACACGCATCAGCCAACTCGATGGCCAGGAGTACACGATGGACCTCAACATCACCCTTGCAGAACTCGCCCGCATCCGGGCCGGTCAGCTCGTCCAAACCGTCGTTCCCCACCTCCCCAGGGAGGAACGCGAATTTCTCATCAGCGGCATCACCCCCGATGCCTGGGAAAAGACCTTCGGCGGAGTAGATACCGAACCTCCTGCCCACCAGTAATCGATTTCCCCGCGACTGCCTCTCCCCGAGAGGTGGTCGCTTTTTTTGTCACCTTTTAATCTTTTCGTATGTCCACTTCCAAAACACCGTCCATCGATCGCTTCGCAGACCGTCCAGCTACCGAACAACGCCTTAGCCCGCAAATCACCGCCTTCCGTCAACCGTTCCTTCCCGTCAACCCGATCCCCTTCCTGGAAGCTCTTGCCACCGGGTGCCGCGAACTAGGAACGGAATGGATCCGGTCCGACGCAGCGCAGGCGCTCCTGCACATCCTGCTGCAGCAGTCCTACGGTCAACGTTACCTGGTCGACAGCGACGAGGAATTCTTTCGGTTGCTGACGATTTTCGAGCCGTAACGCGGATTTTCCTTCCCGGCCGCCACTCGGCGACCGGGATTTTTTCTGAATAGCCAAGGTGGGAATCGACAGGGAAAGCAATGAATTCCCCAAGATACGGACGCGCCGGGAAAGGTTTCGCGCAAGATGACCTTCAAAGAAATTCAACAGATCTTCAACTTCGTTTTCAATCACCCGGAATTGATCGCCATTCAAGACGAAACGTAAGTCCATGGCCGGTGGCACGACAAAGCGACACCGGCCTTTTTTATTGCTGCTAACAACAATACCGAGAAGAGAAAAAGAACATCGATAATTCACAAATGTACGGTCAGGGCCGGGCGCTCGGAGAAAGGAACTACGGCATAAACACCTATCCCAACCCCAAGGCCCTCTTTTATTCCGTTCCTCCTTTCCGGCGGCCGGCCCAACCCGTGTGACCAGGTGGTCAATCGATTTCTTCATCTTTTAATCTTTTAGTATGTCATTCAAATTTAAGATTCATGGTCAGTACACGATGGTCTGCGCCGCCAGTTCCGTTACCACCCTTTTCGAAATCGTCGTTACCTCCGTCAAGGAATTCCGACCGTACTACCGTATCGTCCGAAAGTGGCAGGAAGGTACGTGGTCAGTCCTTACGGATAGATACAGATTCCCTGTGCCGAATGAACACGATCTGGCAGACTACCTGGTCTTTGCAGGCCACAACTTACCCATCAATGTCTACATCCGCGTTGGCCACTGGCGGCATATCGCCCCGTTTAATTTTCACTCCGCAGATCCGGACGCATTGAAGCTGTTCATCCAGCAACACTGTTTGAATCGGTCGCTCCCACACGAAGCCCGAATCCGGGTCTTCGATGCCCGAGGTTCCCAGGAAGACTGCATCGCGCTCTTCCCGCCAGACCGGGAGCTGTGGGGCAAAAACCTTTTCCAGGAACGGGAAGTGTTGCCGGGGATCTATTTCGCGATAGGTCAGGAAGGGGATTCGGTGCTCCATGATGGCAAGTATTGCCTGGCGATGGCTTACTGTTATAGCTCGGGGGAATCGAACTACCGCGTACAGATTCACGGCGAAATCCTTTGCGGAGGCAAGAAGTTTGTTCGCAACCGCTACCGCTCACAGAAAGCCGCCAACAACGGACTGCTTTTTCATGCAAACCGGTTGCACCAACTCCGAAAGGAGAGCAGTGGCAACTGATCGTTCGATGGGTCGAATGCGGGTGGCGCTTTGCGCCACCTTTTTTTATGCTGTCCACCCACCACAGGAAAAATAATCTCACAAGTTACGGGTTGCCGGGGAACCTTTTAACGCAAGGAACTACGGCATAAACGCAAATCCGCCCACAGACCCCCTTTTATTCCGTTCCTCCTTGGCGTCTTCCCCGCCGAACCCCTGCGAAGCGGTGAAAATATTTTTCATCGTAAAATTTCTTATTATGAATCACAACAGCAAGAAAGAAACTTTTGGAGAGAGGGAGGATGATCTTATGATCTACTTTAACTGGTCGGCCAATGCACTGGTGCCGGTGAATCCGGGAGCGGCTGATACTTACTTGAAGGAGAATCGACCGGTTATCCTAAAAATTGCGCAGTTCCTATTGCAACACCTGCATTATATTCCTACTCGTGTTTACAGGGGTATTATCTTAAAGGAGCCCGTCACCGTTGTCGCGCCCAAAAAAGGGCTGGAATATCTGTCCTTTTCTGCTGATCGCAAGGTAGCCGAACACTTCGCCGATGTGAAAGGATTCGGTAGTGACGTTGTTAATGTCGCCGCTCAATTAGGTACACATGGCTATGTAATAGAATATTCTCCCAAGATCAGCGAGGTACTGTTTCACTACCACTTGCTTTCTCGTTTTCCCTATGCGCAAGCCTTCAACTCGCTAGGCATCGATGGACACCAAGAAGTGGAATTTTTAAAGTCTCAGCAAGAGATAATGATTCTCCAGCCCCAAGATCCATTCACGACTATAACAAAGCAAGGGAAATAGGATTCGAGGCCGTCTTCTAACTAGGAGACGGCCTTACAAGCCATATATTTTTTAGTTGATTATCCGGAGGTTCTGGCCTCTTTACAGACAACCGGAGATAAAAGTAAATCCCCAAATCCACGGTGCCGTCGCTCGCGCCCCAGGGAACGATGGCCCGAGCGATTCATCCACAGTGATCGTGCCGGATTCGTTGAGTGGCATTGCCACGAAGGTCCGGGCTGATTGTAAAACGACTATTTCGGGGCAAGCCTGAACGCACGTTTTTTTTGTTTTAACCGCGGGGGATCCGCGGACTGTTTTATCTGACGCATCGGATTCAAACGGCTGGGCGTTGAAAACCGGGAGGGCGGATCGAACGCCACCCGGTTTGAAACAATGGCGACGGTGCTACTAGCAGCGGTGGGGGAAAAAAGGGTCACAAATTTACGGGTTAGTCGGAATCGTAGAGCAAGGAACTACGGCATAAAAACACAAGGCCCCCCACAAAGCCCTCTTTTATATTCCGTTCCTCCTTGCAACGTTCCGGCTGAACCCGTGCCCAGGGTGAAATTTTTTCACCTTTTAATCTTTATTTATTATGGACCAGCTACTCTTCCAGCGCATGTTCGACTTCCTGATCAGAAAAATTCGAATCGCTTCCCAATTCATCCGCGATTTTCGTTATCAGCTCCGCTGCGAAATCGCCAACGAACATCTGCTCAGCACCGATACGGTTGAATTCTACGCAATGGAACCCATCCTGCGACGCTACGGCAATGAGGCGCTCCACCTGCAGGGAGATGCTCTTGAATCCTATGTCACCGAAACTGCTTGGCAAC
Organism: Puia sp.; assembly: GCA_031292515.1. Classification (GTDB taxonomy): domain Bacteria; phylum Bacteroidota; class Bacteroidia; order Chitinophagales; family Chitinophagaceae; genus Puia. The sequence continues at coordinate 126,552 of JARLGZ010000247.1, forward strand.
GCAACCGACCCCTACAGGAGATTTATGAATTTCAACGGTGGTATTATGATCACTACGTGCCCCGTTCCTTTAAAAAGCAACTGCGCAAAGGGTACCTGAAGCGAATGCTTCAACAATTCTTCTACGCTTAGTCATCCCCAAACGCCGGCCTAACAGGTCGGCGTTTTTTTATTTCTTAACCTTTTAATTACTTTTTATGCCTTACAGAGAAATTTGGATTCCCAACGAACTATTCCTCGAACACAATGGCGTTTGCATTTACCTGACGTATAAAAACGACGAACAGGAAGTCCTAGACTATCACTTCGGAACCGCTTCCGATACGAAAGTGAGCAACGACGACGAAACACTTTTCGATATTCGGGACCTGTCCAATTGGCCCGGCGAAACCCAGGGCGCTAATATGGACATCCTGATTCGATCGGTACTCATCGAAGCAATTGAACTGGGTCTGTTAAATGACTGTTTCCTGGCAGCCATCGGAAGACAAGGTGACCTGGAAAATGCCGAGTACTGCAAACCCGTTGATCGCCGGGAATTTCATGCAAAGGAATTTACCCGTCTTCTATCTACCATCCACCTGACGCTGCTTTACCGGATTGAAGCATTGTTTCGATCAATGGATCCGGCCGCCGGCGTCCCGACCCCGCTCGCCCATCCGGTTCCCTACGAGGGATGCGAAGATTACGAGATCCATTCCTTAATCGACTGCCCAATCGGATCGGGTTACCATGTTGGTTTGTCGTATTTGCAATCGATCGACGGTTTCCCACATCCCGAACAGTGGTTTGTGGAAAGTCTACCCAACGACGTGTTGGTGTTGTTGTTGCAATCGCTGGAACAACAGTTGTCGGAGGACTGACACTTCTGAGGGCCGGGGGATTCCTCTCCTGGCTTTTTCACTTTCATAGCAACATCTTCTACCTTCGGCAGGCACCTCGTACTTGCTCACTTCTCAATGCAAATGCTGCCGCCTTGCGTTCCGCATTCCCACTCCTTGCTCAGTCATTCTTCTTCCCCTGAATTTACGATTGCCCGCCGTGGAAATGAAAGTTTGCACTCCACTCCGTTTCGTTCCATGCTGGAAAAAATCTCCACCCGCCTGGCTCTCTGACGCCCAAGCCAGCGGGTCGTATTTTTTCGGGCGCACCCTTGCATTTCCCTCTGGTCAATGACGTAGGGCTGGTCGCTACGGGTGAATGAATGAGGCACTCTGCCGATTTCGCATTAAATCACTTTACAAAAAAATCAATTTATGGAACAGATCAAAGGAATCGTTGTCGCCAATGCAACTGTCAATGATGTCAAAGAAACCACCGTTGTCAACTTCAGGATCGCCGAAAACAGAAAGTACAAAGACAGGCAGGGTAATCTGCAGGAAGCTACCCGGTTTTTTGATTGCGCGTGGTGGGGCGTTGATTCGGTTGCAAAACACCTTACCAAAGGCAAACTCGTCTTCATCGAAGGGTTCATTAATGCAAGGGCCTATATCAAGAAGGACACCGACGAGGCAGTTGCGCAGTTGACCTTGAAAGTAACCCGTTTGCAGATGTTCGATATTGTCAAAAAGGGAGCAGCCACCGATGGCGCGGACAAAGAGTTCGTGGCACCGGATGACGATCGTCCGTTTTAGCATGCGTGACGTGCGTCTCGAGAACAACCCGGGACGCACTTTTTTATGTCTCAACCGCAGGAGTTCAAGGCTTATTGTTTTATCGGCTACGTCATATTATGGCTGGGCGCTGAAAACCGGGAGGGCGGATCGAACGCCACCCGGTTTGAAACAATGGCGACGGTGCTACTAGCAGCGGTGGGGGAAAAAAGGGTCACAAATTTACGGGTTAGCCGGAATCGTAGAGCAAGGAACTACGGCATAAAAACACAAGGCCCCCCACAAAGCCCTCTTTTATATTCCGTTCCTCCTTGCAACGTTCCGGCTGAACCCGTGCCCGGGGTGAAAATTTTTTCACCTTCAAATTTCCTCATTATGAAAAAGCAATCCACAGACAAAAACGTCACGGCTCCCGAACAGAAAGTCAAAGGCATCAGTGAAATTATTGCCGACTACCTGACCGACTTGGGATTTACACACTACGGCACGGCCGGCCAGGGCTTGGTTTTTACAAAGCCCGTTTTTGACGCACTTCCCTCCGACTTATTCGTGCTGGTTCACGGCCCGTTCGTCAGGATCTACCTCGGCATCAAAGAGCAGGTTCAAATCCGCGCTCGGAAATTACTGCTTTGTACAGCTACCGAACTGGAGGAGGCGATTGAATCCTTGAAAAAGCAGCGCTTTCTGTAAAAAAGCGGCCGGCAGGTCGGGTGATCTGCCGGCCTTCTTTCATTTTATATTAAAACTAAAATATATGGAAAATGTTAAGCGACCTTCCGACACTTTAATTAAATGTGCTACCAACGTGTTTCTCGCGATGGCCTACCGTGAATCCATCTTGGCGATCGTCACCGATCTCCAGCAACAGGTGCTGCAGGAGCGTGCCTTCAACGTTACCGATTCCGGCCAGCGAATCCACCAGGACAATCTCACCTTTATGCTCGACGACAACGAATTCAACATCTACCTTTCCAATCTTCACCAACGGTACCTTGCGGCAGGCTTCCAAGTGGCCTTTGGTGAATGCCCACTTGATGGCGCTCACTTCTTGCTACGTCAAACAAGAAAAAAGTTGATTGATGCCAGTAAAGAGCTCAACCTGCCCCACGATATCCAACTGATCAATCGCTCGGAGAAATTCATATCCGCCTACGTCGAGATTCTTCTTCGGTTTTTGGTTCCCTTCGTTAACGCGACCCTAAAATAGAAATACGGACCTTCATCGAAGCGCCCCCTCTATCTGTAAATCTTATTGCCTGGACAACAAACCGGAGGTTTTGAAGAAAATACCGGCTGCGCGCCGCCTCCCGCCGCAGGCTGCCCGCTTACCTATTTCCTGCCAGGGTCTTCGAAAACCCTGGCAGGAAATGTTGTTGCCCCGTTTCCGTCAGATAGGTCAGCACGGCCATACGCACGACCTGGAAGAGGAAAAGCAGGTCCAAGTAAATTGGTCAAAAAAATTCATTTAATTGGAATAACTACTCGCCTGACTTTTTTTCTGCATCTCATTAAACGATAGCCACACATGGCGATCAAACAGGATGCACTTTTTGCCACATGGCAGATAAGGCATTCACTTTAAACTTGATTGCTATGGGATGGATTGAAATAGGGGATTGTGAGTTTGCTTTTTGGCGGACATCGCGCGGCCTGGTAAAAGGGGCCAAAGTGGTTGTTCTACTACTTATTTTTTCCCCCCTTTTTCTGGCTGGAGTGGGCATTACCTGGCTGTTTATACCCCTCAGCGCTCCGGGCCATCAGTGGTTGATCGGTACGTTGGCAGGAGCCTTTGCCGCTTACTGGATCCTCTTTTTTTTAAAAGGGATTGTAATTGGTCTTCGGAAGAAAGGGGCTTATGCATGGATTGCCTTGTTTCTTTTTTGCGTAGCATTCGCTTGCGCACTACCCGGCATGATCATTTTTCCTTTCATCCAATATTTCACTGGACACCATAGACTGATTAGCTATTTGGTGGATGGCTGTTTCTGTTATTATATTTATGGACAATACAATTTTCTAAACTCCCGGTTGCCTCTTTTCAAGTATCGGCCGGTTGTCGTTCAGACAACTTGAAAATCGTTTTTGATCCCTATTCTGATTAAAAGACCCTGCCAATGGTAGGGTCTTTTTCATCTCTATTCTGTTTGGAACAAGTTCAGTTTGCTTCCATCAGCGTTGCCGGAAGCCAGGGAAAATAGTCGATGCAGAAAAAAGAAGGGCTAGTCCGCCCTTCTTTCTCAAATTGTCTCTTCCCGTTTTCAAGCCGGATTTTTTCCTCCCGTCAGGTCCCGCGAACTTGGAATAAACTCTTCCGGGACTTCGGCCTTGGCGAGCATCTCCTTACAACAAGTCCGCAGCCCATCAATGGCGTCGGCCGGTACAATTGATTTCCCGTCTTCACTGGAAAGCCCGCGTTCGACGAGTTGACAGATGAGCAATACATCCCGCCGAGTCACTTTAAAAGATAATTTTACCGCCTCACTCATCCAGGGTGATCGAAGAACGACACCATAAAAATTCGACAATTCTTTGTTTACCATACGCACTTTTTTATGGTTTAAAAATTAAAACTTCCACTCAAAGATATTGTTGTCAACTTGAAACCACCTCATTAGAATTTGGTGAGGCGATTTTTTCATGGAGCGGGCATACTACATTTGAAGGGTAAACAGATTTGTGAAATTGAAAATTGTGTAGCATGAAAAATCTTAATCAGCGCATTCCTACGCGCGAAGAAGTCAATTCCATTGACATCGTTTCCTTTTTAGAAAGTATCGACGTCTATCCCACCCGGATCAGCTATCCTCATTATTGGTACAAGTCGCTTCTCTCCAAAAAAAAGACCTCCAATTTTCGTGTACAGCGAAAGTTGAATTTGTGGAACGACTTCGATCTGAACGAAGGTGGGACCCTCGTTCAATTCTGCGAGCGGTACTACAACTGCTCCGAGGAGGAAGTATTGAAAAAATTTATCGGCATCGAAAAATTGAAAGAGGTGCCTCGTGTGGCGCCTCGTTATTTTAAAAGCGATACCTCGCAGATTTCAAATCTACAGATTCGTCCATTGGTCACACGACCTTTGCTTGCGTTTCTTTCTTCCCGACGAATTGACCATGCGATAGCCCAAAACTTTTGCGCAGAGGCGCACTATGAGATTGGTGAAATGAAATATTATGCAATCAGTTTCGAAAACCGATCGGGAGGTTTTGAATTGCAAAACAAATTTTTTCGGGGTCAGGATGGCCCGATCGACTTCACTTTGATTGACAACAAAACAGGATTGCTTTGTGTCTTTGTCGACTTTTTAGACTTCCTATCGTTCGTGACTATTTGCAAAGGCCAGCCTATTCCGCAGGCTGATTTTCTTATTCTCAATGAACTTGGTTTGATGGATGCATGCCAGGATGTCATTTGTAGCCATCAAAAAACGCTGCTGTATTTTCCGAATACGCCGGCAGCTACGAAGGCCGTTCAGCGGGCGGTTTCTTGGAGTAATTCTATTGCAGATCAGCGAGCCATTTACAGCCATTACGAGAGCGTGAACCAATGGTTATGCCAGATTGGTCATAGCCGGGAAGTCAGCCTCTTTAATGGGTTATCAACACAGTAAATACATGTTCAAGAACAGCCTAACCCCCGCGAATGGCTAAGGGTAGGGGAGGGTGGGAAACCCCGTCCCCTACCCTGTCGCTGCTGATCCACGAGACCTGCCCGCAGGCGGTCAGGGCCAGGTTGACTGTGACACGCTCGCCCGGCAAGATGTTCCATTGTGACACGGTCACAATGGTCTTGCCCCTTCACCTCCACAGTCGGTTGGGGAATACAACGAGCACTGCCTCCGAAGTCGGCAGTGCTTAATACAAATCGAATCAAAAGGAAATCATATGAAAAAATCATCATCCTCCAATCAGCCACGAAAGGCCTGGTTATCGTTCCGCCTCAATGAGGAGGAGCAGCAATTGTTAAACGAGCGCTTTAAAAATTCTGGATGCCGGCAATTGTCCGACTACATCCGCCGCATGGTGCTTCAAAAACCGGTGAATGTAAAATTCAGAAATGCGTCTGTCGATGACTTTTTGACAGACATGTTGCAACTTAAAAAGGAGTTGAATCAAATTGGAAACAACTTCAACCAGGCCGTTCATCAGCTCTATACACTGGAAAGATTGGGTGACTTTGAACATTGGATTCTTACCAACGAGCAAGACAAAGCCCGTCTATTTGGGCAGATAGAAATTATTTTATCACGTGTTGAAAAACTCTATGCACTATGGTCGCAAAAATAGCAACCAACTCCAGGTTGGACAAATCATTAAACTACAATGAGAAAAAATTGGAGAATGGACAGGCAGAATTGATTCTTGCCAACGGCTTTCTGAAAGACATGGATCGGCTTACTTTTTATGAAAAGATGGAACGATTCGAGCGGCAAAATGACTTGAATCCCGATTCGAAAGTAAACACGATGCATACGAAGGTTTCTTTTGATCCGTCCGAAAAGGAAACGCTTACCAATGAGCAATTGGCAAAAATTGCGGAGCGTTACATGCAAGGGATTGGTTTCGGTGACCAACCTTATTTGGTATATTACCACAAAGACACGGATGTTCCCCACATTCACATCCTCTCGACGATGATCGATTCGGAGGGCAATCGTATCCGCGATTTTAATATCGCCAAGGACAAAAGTGAGCCGACAAGAAAAGCAATCGAGGAAGAATTCGGCCTGGTAAAAGCCGCCGACCATGCTAAAAAGGTTGAATATGAATTGGCGCCCGTGAATGCTGAGAAAATCATTCATGGAGAGAAACCAACCAAACAGGCCATTCAAAATACGCTGCACTCCGTATTGAAAGAATACAATGTGACCTCGTTGTCTGAGTTGAATGCTGTGCTTCGCCAATATAATATTATGGCAGATCCGGGGGAGGAAGGATCTCGGACAAAACAGTATCGTGGGTTAAGTTATAAGGTCTTGGACGAAAAGGGTGACACGGCGGGTATCCCGATTAAGGCAAGCGATTTTTATTTTAAGCCCACCTTGGACAAACTGGAAGAGAAATTTGAGTCTGACCGGTCCGAACGAAAAGAGAAGCTGTCGGATCTCCGGTCGAAAATCGATGTGACGCTTGCCCAGCAGCCCGAGAACTTGAAATCTTTTTTAGATGCACTTTCCCAGGCGAATATAGATGTTGTTGTCTGGCAGGGGGAAGGAGGAAGGATTTATGGGATGACGTATGTTGACCATGATCTAAAGATCGGCGCCAAGGGGAGCGACCTGGGAAAAGCGTATTCAGGCGGCGCTATCTCGGAAAGGTTCGGCAACCAGGAGGCGCTACAACCCGATTCTCCCTTTCTCTCCAAAGATGCCGGAAAATATCCATCGAACAACGAACAAAGCTGGGATGGTTTTAGCGATGGTGTCCCAAAACCGCAGAAATGGCCTGCTGACATAGAGCCAACCGGCGACAAAATGGATGCATTGTTCTGGAAGGCAGCACCAGAAACCCAGGATTGGAATTTGAAATCTCCGCAGGTGCTTTCTGGACTATTGAAATTGGACGGCGGCGGAGAAGATATCCCCAAAGAACTTAAAAAGGACAAGAGACAACGTCGAAGGAAATCACTGTAAACATTTTAACCATGCAATTACAGCACGAAAGAGACTTTCGGGAAGTCCGATGGCTTGCCGCGTCTATCAGTATATTCATTCTTCTGACACACTATTATTATAGTTGCTATCAAGCTTTTGAGAGTTGGCATTTTACCAGCGCGGGCTTGTATAAACTCGTTCGAAATCTTTCCCACGGAGGACTGTTTCAAAAGGTTTTTTTATGCAAAGTGCTTTCGATTCTTTTCATCTCGATGACGCATTTAGGAGTTGCCGTAGGTGGCCGGGGGGTATCCCGGCTCAGGCTTTTGTTTTATCTTGTTTCGGGAAGTTGCCTTTATTTTATGGGATCGTGGCTCCTTTACCTGGAATGGGACATCTCTCGACTTGCAATTATTTACATTGTTGTCACGACCATAGGCTGGCTGATCCTTTACCGATCGACAGCCATCATCGCAGGAAGTATCAGCTTGGTCGTCGCCAAAGATGTCTTTAACAAATTCAATGAGTCGTTTCCGCAGCAAGAGGATTTAAGTAAAAGCCCCTTTAGCGTAAACATCCGGGCCAAATACCGATTCAGAAACAGTGTGCGAGATAGTTGGCTCAATATCAGGGAGGTTTTCAAAGGGAGTATTATTCTGGGCCTTCCCGGATCGGGAAAAACGCGGTATTTTTTTCGACCCATTATTAACCAATTAATCGAAAAGGAATTCTGTGGGATGGTGTTTGATTTCAAGTTCGATGATCTGAGTCGTCTCGCCTACAACGCATTAAAAAAGCATGAAAAAAACCTCACCTCCCCACCGGCTTTTTACGTCATTAATTTTGAGGACCTCAGCCGTACGCACCGGTGCAATCCCCTTGATCCGGAAGCAATGCACGATATCTCCGACGCCCTGGAATCCGCGAAAATAATTCTCTTGGCTATCAACCGTCAATGGATACAACGCCAAGGGGAATTTTTTGTGGAATCGGCAATTAGTTTTATCACTGCCAACATCTGGTTTCTCCGTAAATATGAGGATGGGAAATATTGTACGTTACCGCATTTAATTGAATTAATCCAATCCGACTACAATAGGCTATTCAGCGTGCTGCGAAGTTTTCCTGAAATATCGACCTTAATCAATACGTTTGTTTCTGCTTTTTTAAGTGATACAATGGACCAGCTTGAGGGACAAGTGGCAAGCGCCCGCATTGCACTGTCTTCTCTGGCTTCCCCCAATCTCTATTATGTACTCGGCGCCTCCGATTTTACCCTGGACATCAACAACCCGGCAGACCCAAAACTTGTTTGTATGGGATCCAATCCTCAGAAGCAGATGTTGTATGGGGCGGTGTTGTCGCTGTATATCTCCCGGATGATCAAAATCATTAATAAAAAGGGACAGCGACCTTGTTTCCTGGTGATGGATGAATACCCTACAATCTACTTCCCCGGAATGGATACCCTTTTGGCGACGGGCAGACAACATATGATTGCCCCTTTTTTGGGGGTGCAACAGATCGATCAGTTGCGCAAAGAATATGGCCGGGAGCACGCCGATGTCATCTTTAATCTGCCGGCAAATATCATGGCTAGTATGTCAAACGGGGACACCGATAAACTCGTTTCTGAACGAATCGGCCGGATTATTCAGCCGCATAAATCTTTCTCCATCAACAGCAGGGATTCATCTACCAGCCAAAGCGAACACCTGGATTATGCAATACCGGCATCCAAAATAAGTACTTTCAGCAGTGGCGAATTCGTAGGCATCGTAGCGGATAGTCCTGATGAGAAGGTTTCCTTGAAGGCTTTTCACTGTGAAATCCAACCCGATTTGGAAATGGAAAAAGATTACCAGGAGAATTCGGTGGATCTTCCAATTATTCGGACATTGGGACGATATGAAATAGAGGACAATTTCAATCAAATAAAAGCCGACATTCAAAAAATACTGACAAAACAAATGGAACGAATGGCTAAGTCCCCCGTTCTTTCAAAACTCATTATTAATAAATCTGCAGATCGGCGATGACAGACGGCTTGTTGAGTAGAGGGTGCCAGGGACCGAATATATCCGTACGGCAATCTTTGTCATTTTGCCAGGGCTTCCATGGCCGCTGTACGAGTGGCGAGAAATAGATAATTGCGAGCCTTTTGTATAGTTTGAAAATGTTCCATTTTCTTGTAAAAGGTTCCTAGTACTTTATCCGCGATCCTATTGCCGACATCTTCGTTTGTCACGATGGAACCTGCAAACCCACTAAGCTCATCGAAATATGTGGCATGGAATAATTCACGTGCTTTACCATCGCCCGTTAGCATCGCCTGGTATGCAACTTCCTCGAAAGATTGGCTATTCATTGTTTCAATATATGAAAAGTTTTAAATATTGTTGCTCCAACATCCAAAATTTCCGGCAGTGAACGAGAGCCTCCTTATCTTAGGTCAGATAATCTACCCTTGGTGGCTGGTGTAAGGTGGGCAGAAAAAGTGCATCTCGACGAGCGTTTCTAACGGAGGTCGTCCAGGACAGGGGTGCGGTGAATGCTAGGCCAGTTGTCGTATTTTTAATGACTTCTTTTGTCCATTTTTGATAACGCTTAGATGGACCGCGTTTGCGTTTTTGTCTTTGTAAAATGGTTGTAAACACCGTTTGTTCGGGAACCATTATTTTTTTGAAAAGGCTTTTTAAAGCATCCGATTTGGTATTCAAAACGGTTTGCCTTTTGATATTTAGTGCTGCTGCTATTTCACCTATACTTTTTCTGTCTAAATAGAGAAATTCAATAACCTGGCGTTGCCGAGGTGTAAGGATGGAGATCGTTTTCAGTACTTCAAGAATTTGAGATTGATGTCGCTCTTCCGCGCACTTAGGTGGTTCTACATCCTCGTTGTCAATACCCCAATCGGAAGGATCCTGCGTTTTGGCCATTATAGTTATGACATTTCTTTTTTTCTTTCTTTCGCGGAATAGATCAATTGCTGCATTTTTTGCAACCTTGTTGAGCCATGCTTGGGCATGTTTTGCACTGGTAAGGGATGAACGATGCTTGAAGAATTTAAAGAACGTTTCCGAGACAATATCCTGCGCATCTTCTTTTGACATTCCTTTGCAGTACAATCTGCGAACCAGGTTGGCATATTGCGTTAAATAAAATTCAGCGATCATGGAATTGTCTGACGCTAAGAAGGAGGCTTCCTGGGGACGATGAGTGAGGAATTCCAATGAAGTAGATTTTGGTTATCGGAAAATGGGTGAGAAGACGAGTGGTGTCACGAAAATCCCGGCTAAAATCTTTATTGCTCGAGATTGACTAGAAGCCAATTTGAATTGCGTGGGGAAAATTAGATAACTGGATTGCTACGACAAGGTCGCCAGCGATTCCATCAGAAAGAAATAATTTCTTCTATCGTCGGAGAAATGTTTGGAGGGATAATCGGGTCTCAATGGATTGATTTGGAATCTAAAATATAGGTTTATTCAGTAAATCCATCAGAAATTGTAAATTGTTTTGGTTTTTTAACAATTCTTTTCGCCGAGCAGATGGAAAGAAAGTACATTTCATTTTGAGCGCCGGGGAAACTGGTAGGACAGTGAAAACAACCAATGTCGACCCAGCGCATTGGTTGTCGTTTCAGTGATTTGGCTTCCCAAAATAGACCGGCTGAGCCCAATGTTCTGGTTGAATAAATCATCTATTTGCCAGCTAATGATCAGTAGATTGTGGACAGCGTACCTTCTGAGGCCGAACCCATAAATGAATGTGGAATTGATGCCGTCAAAGGGGGTTAACTTTTGGCGCCATGTATAAGCTACCGTATTTAAGAACTCAAATTTGGGGAACAAAAATACGCTTCCTCGCAACAGGTGATCTTGCTGCCAGAAGTGGGTATTTCCCAGGATGTTGATGGAACTGGACGTCGTACTATAGGAAAGATTGAATCTGGCCTCAAAAGCATATTTGTCGGCGACCGATTTGATGACGAATAGTCCGGCACGGGCGGTTGCATTGCGATTATTACTCAGATCTTGGTTTACAAACGAATAGTTGGCAGCCAGGGAGATTGCCGAAGTAACGCCGAACTCGATCCCGGATGACATTAGGGTCCGGGAGGCAAAAGTGCTTGCCGTAAAATTTCGGCTACCGGGCACATTTACGGGCTGACTAATCTGACGACCCAATGAGTCTATTTCGGTTTTTACACTAATATCCGATGTTGTATAGTTGTACTGTAAACCCACGCTGACAAAAAACGGCCTTGTTTTGAAAAAACTCATGTTTAATGCACGGCCGACTCCTGTTTTCAGGGTAGGATTTCCTTCGTTAATGTGCAGCGGGTCGGTATTGTTTTGGACCTGCTGCAGTTGTGTGGGATTGGGAGCTTGAAAGCTGGTTCCGTAGTAAAGGGAAAGACGGTCATAAGGGTCAAAATTGTAAAGGAGCGTCGCCCTGGGCGCAAAAAAAAGAAAATAATAATCTATTGAATTGTGTTGGGCTTGATCGTTTTGAGTGATTGTGTAGGATTGAACATCAGCCATTATACTGTAAGAAAAGGATCTGTTTTGACCTTGAACACCTACAGACATGTGTTGATCCAATGTGACATCCTTATACTCGCTGCTTAGACTGTCAATAATATTGTTGTATTTCTGGCCTGACCGACTAAAGGTACCGATTGTTGCATTGTTTGTTGAGGAAGAAAAATTATAAGAGAGTGCCACATTTAACAATTTGGTGACCGGTTCCACGTAATCCATCGACCCTGAAATCGCAATCGTCCTATTGGACAGATCTTTTCGTTGGTCGATCGTATCGGACGCCATCGGGGGGACGCCGGTGAAGGTGGCGATGGAATACAGGAGCCCATTTCCTTTGTCCGAGGAACTTGCCAAGCCAAGACTCAACGAGAGATTTCTGCCTGATTTGTTGAAAAACTGTCTCCAGGTTCCGTATAAACTGACGTAATAGTTGCTGGTTTTGTCGTCTATTGTACGTAGACTCTTATTAATCAGGCTGTCATTGAACCAACTGGATCCGGAGCTGACAAGCCGATTTCCGCCAATGGAAGTCTGGCCTTGGGCGTAGATTTGCAAGGCTGACAAGGAATCTAGTTTGTCTTCGATCAATACAGCGGATTGCTGCTTGGATTGGTAATTCGAAGAGCGATTGGTCTGCTCCTGGAGGTAGATTGAGTCTGGCAAAAGTTGGCGATTCAATAAGACGCTAGTTGGATTAGTAGTAGTATAGCCATACTGACCGTTTGCGTTTATATGAACACCCACACCCCAATCGTTTGCATAGTGAAGACCCGCGCCAGCAACAAGGGGAATGCCGATACCTGCCGATCCGCCCAACGGGTCGTTATTGTCTCGCTGCAAATTTAAGCCCGCGCTATGGTCAGCTACAGTTGTATTTACTTGACTGCTTCCCACATTATCCATCATTCCGATTACAACGAACTGCCGTTTTTTTTTGAATCCTGCCTCTACCGCCGAAGCATCATAATAACCGGATGGGTTACCACCCGCCTGTATTTTTTTTAGGGTAACCTGTTTACTGTTGTCTTTTAGCACCAGGTTAACGGTAGTACTTCTTTTTCCATCATCGACACCGGTAAAGTCAGCCTGGAGCGATTTTTTTTCCAAGACCTGCACCTTTGCGATCATATCGGCGGTGAGATTTTTTGTTACCGCTCCCGGCGACCCCCCGAAAATCTCTTCTCCATCCACCAGCAATTTATCGACTTTTTTGCCGCCGATTAACAGAGAGCCGTCGTCGTTTACCTGGATTCCAGGCAGTTTGGCCAAAAGCGCCGAAACCGCAGCATTTTCCGCAACGCGAAAATGCGCTGTATTATAGTCCATCGTGTCACCATGCATGACCGCGGCGGGTACTTTTGCACTGACAACTGCCGGCGTTAAGGTGTCTTCGAGATTGTGTAGGATGAATAATCCCAAATCTGGTCTTTCCGGCGTCAAATCGATAATACTGTCCAAGGTTTTATGTCCTACGGCGGTGATCGTCAGTTTAAATCGACCTTTCGTAAGGATAGTAAGATGAAAACTGCCGTTTATTTCGGATACAGTGGACATGGCGGTTTCGGAACCACGAGGCCATATCGATACGGATGCCGAAGAAATGCCTTTGAACGTCGCCCCATCGATCACACGACCAGAAACGAATTGGGCCGTTGCATAATTGAATCCCAGAAAGGATCCCGCCAAAAGCAACAAGCGTCTCAAAAATGATATTTCGGGTGAGATATAATTGCATATGATTCTCAAAACTGGAACTTATGTCCTGTAATTTATTTATTCGAGGTGCAGCCTCAATGCAGGACTGTGGTCAACTTTGCCTACGGCTTCCAACTTCTGGTTGTAAACAAGTTACGGGACCATTATGCGCAATTTTTAAGGGAGAGTGAGATAGTAATGTATTGATAATTAAAATATTACATGCTTATATTTCTTTTCCAGGAAAAAGGGTGTGGAAGACCAGAGGTTTCGCCGATTTCAATTTGTATGGGCTCAGTGCGTGTATTTCTTCTTTTCCCAGGGTGATTTCACCCTATCCTATTTTCGGTGGTTCTGTACCTTCAATAAAACTGTCTTACATGGCTTTGCCCCCCTTTCACGTACCAATGCTTGATGCGAATTTTATTTTGCGACGAACTTACGAGCTATCAAAATTATTACTCGACGCAATGACGGTAGTTGTTTTTATCGCCTCTGTGAAGTTGTGCCGACGTTCCTATCAACCACTCTATATGAAATCTCTACCAATCTATTTTTTGGTGGATGTAATCACAGAAGTAATAGCACAGTCATTCCCTCATATTATGAATTTGACCTATTTTATTTTTATGTTTTTTGAACAGGCCTATTTTTCCTATTTTCTTTCACAAATAATTGCGACTCCTGGTGTCCGAAAACTTATCCTGGCATTGTTCCTTTCTTTTTTGATCCTGGTGTTACTGTCTGATATATTTATTGGCCATATTGTAACATTCGGTATCGGGGCCATATTAGAGGGTTTGTCAATCATTGTTCCTTGCTTTCTGTATTTTAAAAGATTGTTCTTACAGACTAGCACCATTGAACTTAAACGGGAGCCTTCCTTTTGGATGGTGACGGGCATTTTGTTTTACTTTCTGGTGCTAATCCCGGTAATTTGGTTTTCTGGCTCCTATTTTTATTTGGGAAATTACGACCTCTCACAGGTTTTATTTGGTTTCAACAATTTCTCTCAAATCATATCCTATACATTATTTATAAAAGCTATGACATGTCGTCAGAAAAAATTTTACTCGTAACTTTTTTGGGCGTAATCATTTTCATATGTGTTCTGGTTGGGTTTATTTATCTTATATTATTGCTCCATCAACGAAAAAAGCAGACGTATCAGCGAGGATTGGAACTTCTCAAAACCCAATATGAACGAGAGGCATTGAGAAGCCAAGTGGAAGTGCATGAACAGACACTGGAACAGATATCCAGAGATCTTCACGATAATATTGGTCACTACGTGACGTTGGCGAAATTATACTTAAATACAATAGGGGATGAATTGGGTGAGATTGGTGCAAGAAAAGTAGAACATGCGGTAGATCTGCTAACAAAGTCCCTGGAAGATATGCGCGATTTGTCGAGAAGCCTCAGCCTGGATTTAATTCATACGGCGGGTTTACCGGAAGCGATTGCAAAACAAGTTGAAAAATTGGAGAATGCATCGCACTTCAGGATTAGCTTCCGTATATTCGGCAACTATCAGTATTTAGACGAACAGAAGGAGATCATTTTGTTTCGTATTTTACAGGAGGCCATAAGCAATGTCGTTCGTCACGCAAAAGCTAACTCGATAGCGATTACCTTGGAATGCACAACGATTTCAGTTGTTCTTATTATACAAGATGATGGTTTGGGTTTTGTAGTAGAAGATCTTTTTGAAAAGGATAAACCGAGCAAGCATATCGGCGGCCTGAGCAATATGAGAGCTCGCGCCCAGTTGATTAATGCAATTTTTGTCATTGAAAGTGAACTGGGACACGGCACAAGAGTAAGAATTTCAATTCCATACAATAATACTTATTCTAAGATTGATGGATAATACGATAAAAATAGCATTGATCGACGACCACGTACTCCTGCGCGATGCGTTGGCAACAATCATCAATCAATTTGAGCGATGCCAAGTAATGCTGGTGGCCCGAACCGGGAAAGAGCTGATTGACAGCATTCGCAGTGAAAATCTTCCGGATCTTGTTTTGCTGGATATCAATATGCCTGAAATTGACGGCTACGAAACAGCAGAATGGTTGCGAAAGCGATATCCGAATGTTTATATCCTAATTTTAACGATGTATGACTCGGAGTTGGCCCTGATTCGGTTGTTGCAGTTGGGGGTAAGAGGTTTTCTAAAAAAAGATATTCATCCCAGTGAGTTAAAAAATGCAATTCTGACAACGATGGCTTCCGGGTATTACTATTCGGGACAAACATCTAGTAAGTTGGCTGCTTTATTAAAAACCGGTGATACAAAAGCGTCATTGGTTAATAAGGTCACCCTTCCTGCCAATGAACTTCGGTTTCTTGAGCTTGCCAGCACAGAAATGACCTATAAGGAAATTGCACAAGCAATGGAAATCAGTCCTCGGACAATTGATAACTACCGGGATTCACTTTTTGAAAAGTTGGATGTTAAGAGTAGGGTAGGGCTTGTTTTATACGCAATAAGAAGTGGCGTTGTCCGATTGGACATCGATTAGGAACCTCAAAAAACTGAGACGTCTGTCTTAAATTGGCGGCGGCGAGATACCACTAATTTGAACTATTCTCAAAACTTTAAGGTAAGCTACCAGGTGGGGATTGAAGATACTGAGGCAACAACACAAGCTCGCCACTCGATAAGTATGGTCTTGGTCGGTAGTACTGGCATCGGACCTGAATTTTGAAGAACAGCCTCCCCGCAGTCTGCATGCGGTAAAGCCGCCTACATTTGATTCATTACATTGGCGCCGAATCCCCGGGTTTCTTTTTTTTGAGCAAAGGGTGTTTTAACCTTTTTGTTTGCGCGTTGGCCCTGTAATTTCAACAACATATGGGCAACGAATTTAATATATCAGATTGGCTGTCATGGATTTGCGGTGTTGCGTTACTTATAATTTCTACCATCTATTGTTTTCGAAGGGATGCCCCGCGGTTTTTGCGGGCATTTCCATTTTACTGCCTTGCAAATGTCCTAAGTGAAGGGATTGTATTTGTATACCCCAAAGCTCAAGCGATAGGCTATTTTATTTTTACCATTATCGAGCTCCTTTATTTTACGTTTCTCCTTTCCACGATAGTCAAGAGTCGAAAAATAGCGTTTATGGCTTGGACCCTGGATATCTTTTTTTTAATCTATCTCCTTTTCTTTGTATGGCGTCACCGAATAATTCCTTTTGGAATGCCTGAGATCGTGGAAGCGGCGATTTTGCTGCCGTTTTCAGCAATGTGTTATGTTGGCATTTTGACCGATGCAGAAGCGCCAGAGATTCGACATCTGCCAACGTTTTGGCTGGTTACCGGATGTCTCTTGTATTTTATGTTTCTGATTCCCTTCGTACTGATTTCGGAATATTACAGTCGAATTGGAAAGTCGGAACTTTCAAGAGCCATTTTCTCCATGAATGGCATCGTTCTTATTGCTTGTTATTTCTTTTATTTTAAATCAATAACATGTTGGAGAACGACGTAGTATTTGCGCTCTTTATTGTGGTCGTGTTTTATGCATTGGTGCTTTTTGGATTTATTTCCTTGCTTGTCCCCCATGTCAATCGCGTTAAATATATTTCTTTTCAAGCAAAACTTCATGAAATGCAGGCCAGGTACGACAGGGAATTGTTGAGGAGCCAACTTGAAATTCAGGAAGAAACATTAACTATATTAGGAAGAGAGCTTCATGACAATATTGGTCAAAAAATCTACCTCTCTCGCCTTTATCTCAGTAGCTTAGACCCGCAAGTGCGAAATAATTCTGAAGCTTTGAAAGCCATAGATTCTTCACTAACAGAGGCGGCAGAAGATTTGCACGGCCTTTTGCGAAATTTTAGCATGGATTTAATTAAGAAAGGAGATTTGAGAAAGGCGATAGAGGGCTTGGTTTTTCAGCTGCGAAGAGTCGCTATTTTCAAAATTGTTTTTCTTGAAACGGGGTTCTATGAAAGTCTTCCTGAACAGAAGGAAATATTTGTATTTAGAATCCTCCAAGAAGCTATCAATAATATCATTCGACACGCGGCCGCCAAAAGTATTGAAATTCAACTTACCTGCTCGGCCGAAAGTGTTGTTTTATCGATTCGAGATGACGGACTTGGTTTCGATATGGCGTCTTATCCTGTAGCCTGGAGAAGTGTGGAGGGCAGGAATGGCATTGAAAATATGATCGAGAGAGCCAAATTAATCGATGCGAAACTTGCGATTGACAGCAAACCATACCAGGGCACCCTGGTGCGAATTGAAGTTTCTACAAAAAATAACCAAAATGAGAATTGAATCCAGCGAGATAAAAGTTGCCCTGGCTGACGATCACGCAATGGTAAACGATGCCCTGGCGACGATTATTGGTTCGTTTGACGGATACAAGATAATGCTGAAAGCCATAAATGGGAAAGAACTAATCGATCAACTTCAGGTGAACAATCTTCCCGATTTAATCATTTTAGACATCAATATGCCCGTAATGGACGGGTATGATACGGCGCGGTGGCTTAATGTTCGGTACCCGCATATAAAGGTGGTTGCTTTGACGATGTTCGATTCCGAATTTTCAACCGTCAGACTGATTCAGCTTGGTGTCAGAGGAGTCGTTAAAAAAAAGATGAACGTTCATGAGCTGAAAAGGGCGATCGACACGGTGGTCGAAAGCGGGTATTACTTTTCGAATAACCGTTTGGTAACCTTATTGAGCCCAATATCTTCAAAGATCTTGTTGGCCAACAATATTATGCTTGCAGAGAATGAATTGCTCTTTTTGAAGTTGACTTGTTGCGACCTAACCTATAAGGAGATAGCGAATGAAATGGGACTCAGTGTTCGAACCGTTGAAAATTATCGGGATGCACTTTTTACAAAATTAAATGTAAAAAGTCGAACTGGTCTGGTAACATATGCGATCAAAAACGGAGTGGTTAGTGCTGATAACTATTGACGAGCCCGATTATAAGTCTTTCATCAATGTTTCACGGGAATTAAGTATAGAATCGATAATTTACTTGTCCAATACCGAATTAGTATTCAGCACAGAGTTGTATAGCCACCGGTGTAATATGTAAAAGGCACTATTAGATCTGACAACTATAAAATAAAAGTTACATTTAGCCTTACATGTATTTAAATTGGTGTTCGTTGAATTTTTATCTTTGAAAAAAAGAAATATGGCAAAAACTAATTTCTCGGCAGCACAATTGAAAATACTAAATGAGTTAGCCGAAATATTGAAGAAGTGTCAGAGCGCTGATATCCACATAACGGGAGTTACGGAATACGAAATAAGTCAATTCAAAGATGCTAATGGAAAGCCATATGTGGGCATTTCCTGAAAGAGTGACCTAAAGAAATATAATCTACCCTTGTCAAAAATTCAAAAGCCTGGTTGTAAGACCAAGTACTCGTTTAGAAGGAAATATTGTCTGATTAAATTGTGTCGATTACATGTAATACAAACCTTTTAAATATGTAAGTAAAATTTATTGTTTAACCATATCTACTTCGATTATGGAATACGTTCCTTGGTTGGCCGTCTGGATAACAGAAATTCGGTACGAGGTGTTGTTTACGTCGATTTCAACGGATATAAGGCGGGCGTATTCCCTGGGTACATACCCTACCTGTATTCCCCGGGCTAATATCTTTATGGCGTACGGATCAAATTCATTGGTCCGTTCTCGTTCGTAGTTCAATTCGTCATGGACGTTAATCGTTCGTGATACATCCATTCTCTCTTGCACAAAAGGTATTCCACGAATATTAAAATTGAAAGAAACCGGCACCTCTTCAAATCTCCGGGAGGTGACCTTGTTCGCAATTGCAATGACGTTGGACTGTTCAAATCTGTTGAATCCATAGGGTAAAATATCTTCATTGGTTAGATTTGCTAACCACCGGATAAAATCTCGCCCGGTCAAATTTCCCGAATTAGCTGCCAATGTAAATGCTGCTTCCCTGCTCTTAATCCCCATTGACATTGCTAAACAGGCTGTCTTATTGTTGGTTCCATATTTTAGAAAACTAGCAAGATTGCTAATATTCTCTTGTAAAGTTTCCCGGACTATCCCCAACTTATAGACCAAAATAGTCGTAAATGACGTTACGCCCCAAGCATATCTATAATAAAAACCGTCTGCTAGTAAAATATGGAGATGACTGACGTCATTTGATAGTGAGCGCCATATTTCCTGAAGTTCCTCAATCTGTTGACGGCCAATCCAGGCATTGGCCGCCGGTAAAATCTCCGTGGCGCTTCGACCCAACTTACTTAGTTTCTCGGATTTTATTTCATCGACAGTGCCTTCGCTGAATAACATAAATATTTGCTCCAAAAGGCTTAGGTAGTCATCGGTTTGAACGAGGTTCGTCATAGTTTCCAGGCGCTGGTCGATAAAAGTACTGATCGCTTGATTGCTTTTCAGGGTAAAACCTGTTTTTCCAAATACCGCCAGCAAATTTTCGTCAACAGTTAGACGGATTGTTGCTGCTATGGAAGTGAAAGAGCTTCTAACTGGCTGCAGGTCGTAGTTTCTCAAATCTGCTTGAACTTTAAATAAGCTATTACCGATAATCCGCTCTATGAGTACCTGATCATCGGTTCCAATAGTCTCTTCCGCCAGCAAATCCATCAGATACGATTCAACAATTAGTTCCATAAACCGTTGAAATTGATCTTGGCTTATTCGCCGTCTCCTCAACCACTCCAATATTACCAGAAAAATACTATAGCCAGGTTCAATATTTGCTTTGTCAGTATATTTTGAATATTCTCTTTTATCGCGGGATGACTTGACGACAAAAATAACCTGGCCTTCGGTTTCCTTTCCTGCTCTGCCGGCCCGACCAACAATATTCCAAAAATCTCGGTAGGTAAGAGGAACTCCGACAGTGATAAGTGTTGAATGGACAATAAGATACTTGATAGGAAAGTTGATACCTTGCCCCACTGTATTGGTAGAAAGCAGCACACGTAGCTTGCCGGACGAATAATCCAGCTCGACGGAACGGCGTACAGCCTCCGGCATATCTCCATAATGGATACCGATCCCTCGCTCTATACATCGGGTGACAGTAGAATCTGGCCCGAACCATTTCCGTGCATAGAACCAAGATTCTGATTCTTGGTCTACCGAAAACCATTCCGGAATACCATCGGCGACTTCAGACTGCGCGGACAAGATTGTCAACAAGGCTGCCCCTACACGAGTTGTATCCCTTACCTGAGCGCAAAAAACCAGGCAGTTTCCGGTAGCTGACAGTACAAATGCTAGACTGGCGGATGTTTGTGCTTTATTATCGCCATCGGGATAACGGCCTCCAAATTGGCGTTTTCGAATAATTCGTGGAACAAACGCTTCAGTGGGCCTTCGAGTTCCTTCCGGATCCGTGGTCAAGTTTCTGTAGGTAATTCTTCCATTGTCTCCCGACCACGAGAAATTTCCGATCAATTTTCGGGTTGGCTCCCATTCTTCTGCCGGTGTTGAATCCGGGAAAAGCAAAGACCTGATCACCTTGTCGCTTTCCCCATTCAACCAGGTGGAATATTCGTTGGCATTGAGTGGTGGCATGACGGCTGAAATAAATAAGATCCGAGCTGGTTCGGCAGCCATTTTAAATCGGACGACTAGAAACTCCGTCAGACTTGCTCTTGTCGTAACATCTCCGACAATATGGCCTTCGTCAACAACCACCAATGAGATTTGGTTAAAATAGTTGGGATTCTGCCGAAAAAGAAAATCCAGTTTTTCAGGCGTTGCGATGAGTACGTCGGTATCTTCCAAAATGATTTCTTGAAATTCATCCATTTCGTAACTACCTGATAACGCCGAGACAGAGAACCCCAATTTATTAAGAATATTAGCCAACTCGTCCTCTTTTTCGTTTGTAAGCGCTCTAAAAGGGGCGACGTATATGCATTTTTTACCCGGATGTTTTATGAGGGCGTTCACGATGGCAAGTTCAGCGACGAATGTCTTGCCGGCGCTCGTTGGCATTTGAATAATGAAGTTGCTTTGCTCGCGCAGCAATCCCATTTCGATCGCGCGTAATTGAGAGGTCCACAGCTCAAATTTGGAGATACGGCGATCGATTTCTTTAACCACAGTCCGCTCGTACGGATCGTTGGTAAGAATTTTCAGGTATTTTATCCATATTGAGTTGTTGGCGAACTCGCCACCGTCGCCAGTGATTCTATTCCACACCGACCGCTCTTCATATAAAACTGCTCTAGCACACAATAAATGGAGTAACTGAGTGATATGTATCCGAAAATCACGAGTGTAGAAACCGAGGGCGTTCGAAAGATGAACATTGATGTCTAGTCTTGCCCCGTCCAAGATATTGGCGTACCAGATCGTCATGGCATTGTTAAATAATTCAATTCCTGCTTGACTGAGTTCGTCAATCTGCAAAGAGCGGGGGTTTCTGATGTCTCTTCTCGCCCAAGGAACCTTCTTTAGAAGAAAATCACGGATTTGGGAAATGATATAGTTATCGTCGTCGATAACAATGCCGTCTTCCCCGGGCTGAAAAGCATACGGTTCTGTGTTTCGTAAAAGGCACAAAGCGTTGGCTTGATAGCCTGCCAAGTCGTAACAGAGAGCAGAAAGTATTAAACAATACGCCTTATCGTATTGAGTACTGACTAGATGTAAGTTTTCAAATACCTCCGCGCTTTGCTTCAAAGCGCCCATAGCCGTCCGGGTAGGCATTCGTTCAATAATCAGGGTGGCACCGTTGCTGGAAAGGAACAATGCCCTGTTCCAGAGATAATTTTCCTGATAGGTTGAATTAAAGGAAACGCTCAACTTCTTTGCCGTGGTTTGGTTTTTGTAGTTGATAAACGTAGCATCGTCGAGCACATTTTGCATTCGCTGGCTTACCAGGGTTAGATATTCTTCTTTATTCATACAGAAGGAGGAAATATTTCATGTACAGTTCTTTCTGAGACTAACGCATAGATGTCTTTTACTAATCGATCCAAGTGCTCAATAAGTACTACCGTAACGCCCAAAGGAATTAGAGAGGGGGGCAGCGAATCCAGCGCAGTCAGAATGTCAATTTTATACTTGCTCTTTTCAACTATGATGTAGAGTTCAAATTTTCTGCTGTAGTTATCGGGGTGCAAAACGATGTCGAGATACTTCGCAGCGGAATCAAAATCATTTTGACCAGCATATAATCGAACGAGAAAATCAGCAATTCCTTCGCTGGCTTCTTGTTCATCCTTCTTTAGGCTATTATGCGCCAATACGGTAACAAAATGTCGATTTGGTGCTTCCCCTTCTAGCTGAATATTCTGGCGGGTTTTTATTTCGTAATAATAGATATCATTTATGGTGGGTCCAGTATTGTGCGCGATCATATCCGTGCAGAAAACGGATCGATCCTTGTTAAATTTATGGCGCATCTTGTGGATAGGGACAGTCAACCCTTCAAAATAGCTTACGATTAGGCTCGCCAGGATCTCCCCAAAATCACCTTGGCGGACGTTTCGGACCAGTGTAGTCGTGTCGGCTGGAAAAACCTTCCTTTCCAAATAAGATCTGAGATCTGCTTCGCTGAGCGTGGTGAAAAGCCTCCGAAGGTGTTCGAGGTTTCGATAACCCTGCAGGACATTGTCAGCCAAATATTCTTGTATAGCAGTATTCGGGGAAACTTTTTCGGTGACGTCTATGAGCCGAAAAGAAGAATAGCCAGGGGGGTGTTTAAGATTGTAGGATAACCAATCGTTGATCATGCTGTAATATATATGATTCTGCGGTTTTCAAATCGATATTCTTGTATAATTGTGAGGTAGGAAGGGTGGTTTTTGTAGTAGTCCCGAAAAATGTATACCAATATACCAGAAGCTCTTTTAGGGGAGGAGCCTTCCTGTGACAAAAGGAACTTGAAAAAAATGTCACAAATTTTCTGGAGGGGACTCTTTCTTAATTTCATTGCATAGAAATCTTTTGGTTTAGGTACCTCATTTGAAGGAAAAGCCTAAAAGCCCAAGATATTGGTTTTCGATATAAGCTCGGTCATATTGTTAAAATATTGCCCAAAGTTAAACATAAGAGAATCAACTAACAACGGTGTTTTGACTAGTGTCGTTGACTCGAGCAAGAAAAGGTGTTTTCACCCATATCGTTTAGTTAAGCAAAAAAAGGTTCTGTGTAACGAACCAAATCGGATTCGATTTATTTTTCTGGCGGTTACGTCGCCACCTATCGATACAAAGGAACTATCTCCCTTGCCGCCCGGAGTCCTTTACCTTATAAGGATTTTTGACCCTTAACTAAACGGCAGGGCTTAAACTCCGATTTTTCTAGCGACTCAAACACTCCACCGACTCAATCAACCTTCGAATATCCCGCTCATGTCTTTTCCGAAATAAGGAACTCTCCAACACCTTCTGGAATAAATAATTCCTCGCACGAATGTCAACCGAATAAGATACTTCCGTTGAGCGCTCATCCTCGCCCCAGGCCAATTTCCAAACCCCAAGCCCGACAATTGGACCTTCTATGTAGTGGAAATAAATCTGGTTCCGTTCCGGTCTTTTTTCAATCCTGATCTTGATCGTAACAAACCACAGGGGGTGAAAGACGACCACATCCCCAGGCAATATCTTGGCAGGCACATGCCACCAATCCGGATAAGACCCATGATCCATCAAAGTCTTGAAAACCCTCTCCAATTCTGCAACAACAACCTCTGAAACCACTATTGAGACGATTTTTCGCATGCTGCTTTCATTTGAATGGCATCAATCCCTTATATACCCACTTATATGTTCCTCCTGTCGCCCGGATAACGCTATCCAGTTCCAGGGGAGATTCGTTCCAGGACCCATCCAACCAACTGTAATCCACTTCGCCGACCATCGCGGCATATACAGTATCTGACTTATGAAGGTCCACCCTCGTCATTTTGCCCAGGTACACCGAAGGCGTATAGCTTGAGACGCCCGCTAAGATAAAGGATTTGAAATCATCCAACGAGCTAAAAAGAGAAGATTTGAACTCTCCCAACCGTGCACTGGCACAGAACAACTTTTGACCATCAGCATAATTCACCTGGATATTGACTTGATCCCCTAGATGCTTTATCGACGGCGTCACCATCGGTAGCGCATCCGCCAGCAACCACGGTCCCAACTTTGCGATCAACGTCAAATTCGAATTCCGATCGGTAATATACACCGAGGGAACAGCCGCCCCATTGGAATGATCGAATACACCAGCCCTGTAAGCACAGGAGGTCGTTTGATAGTTAAAAATTGGCGGAATAGGTGCAATGGTTATTTTGTCAATGTCAAGGATGCAGAATGAAATGATCCCCCAGCCGTTAAAGACCTGTGGCTGAAGCCATGGCACAGGAAGGTGTTTTTTAAGCTCGTCAGGCCTAATCCGGAAATTAAAAATGTACCGCTCAACCAATTTCGCGTCGATTGTCCAGGGAATCAATGACCGCTTGAATTTCATAAAAATAGTTTAGTGTTAATGAGGATTTAGGTACCACGCCGGTCCACCAAGGGTTACAGCGCAGCACGTGAACATGCTCACCCTCAAAATACCCCACTTTTTCTGCGTGCAAAACCGTGAAAACACCTTTTTTTTGCTTAATTAAACGATATGGGTGTTTTCACGGTATGGCGAGTGTTGATAATGAAGTAATTTAGTTGAGATATATAAGAAGGGGGACACCGTATCTGGTCTGTATTTGTTGTGCGGTCGGGTACCTTAGTAAGTAGTGAGCCTATGGCTTTGTTATTCCTTTGTTCACGGCATATAGTGCCAGGCCGACCCGAGACCCTACGTTTAGCTTTTTAAAGAGTCGATCACGATAAATTTCGACAGTCCGAGGGCTGATCGACATCTGCTCAGCTATTTCTTTATAGGTGAGTTCTTGGCAAGCCATTCTAAGAAATTGGGTCTCTCTAGATGTCAATTCGATGTCGCCTGAATTCTCCGGTGATTGTCCTTTAAGTCCTGATATTACGATATTACCGATTTCCTGAGAAAAATATTCACCTTTTTCCACCACAGTCCGAATAGTAAAAAGCAACTCATCAACATTGACGCCTTTTGCCAAATAAGCATTAGCGCCGAGTTTCAGGCATCGTACAATGGTCTGTTGGTCGAAGAACATGCTTAATATGACAATTTTAATTTCCGGACAATTTTCCCTTAGCCAGCTGATCGTTTCATACCCATCCATTTGCGACATATTGATGTCTAGGAGAACTAACTGGGGCCGCTGTGATTCCGACAAAGCCTCTAACAATCCTACAAAACTCCGCCCATTATCTGCTTCTAAAACAATTCTGCACCCAGTATCTGAAACTTGGACATAGGCTTTTAACAACTCGCGTAGGAGTTGATGATCGTCGACAATTGCCAACTTTATCGATGGTAAATTATTCATTAATTAAGCCGCTGATAAGACTTCACGGCGAATAGGGACTTTTAACCATTCCGGATAGTTGTATATTTTTATACCTGACATCTTTCGATTGCAAAAAATATACGACGGGGAAATAGGCGTACGTTTGCTTTCGTTGCGTCCATAATTTGGATTTAGAAAAACGATATTTTCATGAGCTGAGGATGCGGAGCTTCGGGTAGAGTTCTGGGACGGGTTTGAAGCGCGTGGTCTTTGTGAAATGGAAGTCGAGTTTGATATTTTGCACGTCCGTGGAGTTTCTATGAGTCGCTAGAATGTATTTGGCTTTTTGGTACTGAGCTCCTGCGGTGATTGACTAAAAATTTATTTAAGTCTATCGAGCTAGAGCAAACCTTCTATCTCAGAGATGCGTCGTTCTTCATAAATTTTATAGTTGGAAAAATTGCTTAACGCCTCTATCCAGGCATCGTTCAATATTTTGGATATGGGAGGATTGAATTTGCTTATCTGATCCGGATAAGAACGTAAATCGACCGTCTGACAAGCCTTGTACACTGTTTGACCGAGAGCTTCGATTAGCTTTTGAGGGAAAATGTAGATGTAGTTTGATGGCATGGGATTGTTGACATGCTGCAAGAATTCCTGCCAAAGGCCATTTATTTGATGTCCTTCCTTTTGGAAACCTAGTTGATTCAACATATAAAGAATAGCCCGCATTCGCGCCTCATCCGACGGGTGACTCGGGAAGTCCGAGTAGATCCGGTCCTTGCCACTGCTATGTGTAGATATCTTTAAATTCGTATAGGCATAAGCTGGACCAACTAAATAAGTGGCAATGAAATCACAGATAAACTCCATGATCCATCTATTGTTCCAGTTGGCACGTTTTTCGCGATAAAAAGCAAGAAGCGACGGATCGCGCTGTTCATCCACTACACGCTGCTCTTCATCCCTGTAAAATGCATCCAGGACTGGCAGAAAGTCGCGCCGAAACTCAGATCTATACTGCAACTCGATTAAATGACCAATCTCGTGATACAGATCGGGCAGATTGAGCAAGTTCTTCTCCTCACCGGTCGGTACTGCGATGACATTGTAGGTCGGTAAGGCCCAATAATAAGTATCGGAATTACTTATTGTCGTTATGAAGGGTTCCTTCTGAAGGCAGTTAATCTCCCGATAAATTCGACTGATCTTCTTCTTGAAATAGATTTCTGGCTTACCGTAGTTGATGATCGGGAGGAAACGAAACAACTCGATCGTTTGCAGTCGCTCCGCAAACGTATTGTATTTGACAACGTTGGAGCTGATTAACGGAGGAATTGCCAGATCTCCGGAATTCAGCAGCTTCGTAACTTCAGCATGCAACGCTTCCAACAACTGGATTGTTCGAGAAAGAAAATCCTTGTCTACATCTTTGTGGATGCTATCTTCTTTGAGTCGGGTAAGCATTTTCTGTACAGCATTGGACTGGTCAGCAAAAATGCCATGGTAAAAGTTTGTCATCCTCGCGCCATTCTTAATTTTCTGAATAAACTATTCCGTTCGGTATCCAACGTCGTGACGAGCATATCCATCAACTTCAAATCATTTTCGGTCACCGGCTTCTGTTCCTGCAAGGTGTGATGAAGACGTTTTAGATCCTCATCAACATAAGCCGCTTCTTTCCTTAATTTTTCCTTATAATCGTCCTTCACCTCTACGGGCATGAATACCTCTTTTTCTTCTAGTCCACTTTTAGTCTGGTCAAAGATATCTGCGATAAAAAGAAGTAAGATGGCACTTGCTTCCTCAACATCTTTTGCTGATATGTTGAGGTTTGGATATTTACGCTTTGTCGCAGCATCGCGAAGCAGATTGTCCTTCTTGAACACAACCACAGAGTCGTTTACCTTTTCCGAGGTAAGGACCAGTTGGTCATATTGGTTCGACAGCGAACTAATATCACTCATAAAAAATATATTTACTGTTAATCAATTAATGTTTCGTCCAATTCTTCTTCGTCTTCTTCCAAAATGTCTGCAGTCGCCGTCAGTGGCTTCAACAATGTATCGATCAGCTTGATCGTTACCGGTAGCGAATTGCTCCTATCGGGGGCGGAGTACGCCAGCATCGATTGACAGAATACGTCTTCCATAACCTTCAGAAAATCGACATTTCCCGATGCAAGACAGAGATGCTGAGGTTTAGCCGTCCCCCTCAAAGCGAATGGGTATCCTGTATTGAAAAGGAAGCCCTCGCTATTATTTACGACTTTGTAAACTCCGGCCTCGGGGTTGTCGATTCTGTCGTAATTGTCGGTCAGCAAAGCCACCCGGAAGGGAACTGCGCTTTGCTTGTACAGGTCCACCACCCCGTATTTTATTCGCTTCTGGTCCACGATCCCATCTCCTGCCAGCTGCTCGACTACCTGTTCGAGCGCCTTTTGGTCCTCACTGAAGCTCCTGCCGTCTCTCAGGATAACAATGCCATTCGGATCGGAGGCATACCTGGGAATATAAATCTTCAACTTCTCATAGATCATTCCAAAAAGAAAATCCGCTTTCAATTTCTCCGCTCGACTCCCGCTCGTCTTCTTTGGAACCTGAAGTGGTATAAAGAATATGTTCTCCCCGTTCTTAAAAAAGAAGGTAAAGCCGGCGTACCGTCCATGGACATCTATGCCAACATAAACGTCGTAGTGTAAATCTTTCGCGAGGGCATAAGGCCATTTTCGATTCATAATCAAGTGTTCCATGTCCAGGTTGAATAGATAAGTCCTAAAGCGAGGTTTCAACTCCTCCGGTACGCGGTATTCTATCACCTCCCGGTTGAGTGAAGACTCGAAAGGTTGGAAAAAATGCATGATCTTTGACGCAGATGCACATTGCACCTTCAAATTTGGATAGAATTTACTTTTCAGGCAGTCATGAAATGTCGTTGCCAACCTCTTTGCGTCCCGTCCTTGATCGGGGATCACGAACAGCGCAAAGCCACTGAGGGCGTTAGCCTGTCGAAGTGCTTTTTCGATCTCCTGGACCTGATAAGTCGCCGATAATCCTTCAATGGCTTTGAACCGGACGATCCTAAATTCCTTGAACCTTGGCGCCAACTTTTTCAGTTGGTACTCTGCGTTCTTTTTAAATGCTTCAACTTGTTCCTTGACCATATAGTCAGGAACGATCAGCCATTGCTCATCAAACTCGGTTTCAGTTAAAATGCCGTTGTCCTGCAGGAATTGCTTGCGTTCTTTCCCATACTCCCGCTTGTCTACATTTCCCCCCTTGCTATAATGGCCAGGCTTCAGGATTTGGTCGTTTTTGTATTTTAGGGCTGGCATTGGGAAACTCCGTATCAACTCCTCTGCTGGTCTTTTTTCAATTATAAGCCGCTGAGCGTTGAATGACAGTCCTTGAAAAAAGGTTTGAATGCTGCTAACGATCCCGTCAAACCTCCGAGCGGGGTCTTTGATAGAAAATTTGTGCAGCGCGCTGACCTGTTTATCCTGCGTGCTAAGAATCAGCTTGGCGATTGACGTAGCTCCGCTATGGGGTTCCATTGAGCGGCCCGGGTAGGTATAGAGGAAGGCCAAATGATGGTCTTTTAATAGCTTGTGCGCCGGAAAACGGTGTCGTTGGGTTTTGTTTACAATAAATTCAAATACATTCGTTTCCACGCCGTCGTAAGTAAAAAAGTGCTCCCTCAGCGGGTTGCCAAATCCTTTAAATTCGGCGGCGTACCAGTCATCGCCATTCTGGTAGACCACCCGGCGGCCGAAAAGTTTCTTTTCAAGTATGTCTACATTCTGCTCATTAATGTAATGGGAAAGATAGTGTTTGTCGATATAGCGGGTTGTGAGATTGAGGCATACATACATAGCGCCATCCCACCAAACGAGCCGGTAAGAAAAGCCTCCATACACTTCGATCGAAGAATCCTCATTTGACTGCAATGGCTTTCGGTAGAGGAAATGGGTGTTTGTCAGTTTCCAAATACCTTTATTTGCTCCCAACTGTTTTCGGATTTCAAAATCCAAGAAATTCATCACGAGCGATCGGTTAGATGCCTGGAGGACCTGGTGAGGGTCAATGCGATATACTTCGGAAAGCCCCACTACCGTGACAATGATTGGACCTACATCGACTCTCATTTCCGGCAGCTCACGATTCTGCGGGATGGCGATGTACCAGCCACCGTTTCGCTTGACCACAGCCACGGGTCCCTGGGTGAGAGAAGCTACCCTCTCTCCAACCTTGCGGATATGCTTATTAAATAGATCTTCCTTGTCAGGGGTCCACTTAAGATCGGTCTTGACCAGTTTGTAGGAAAAATCCAGCTCATGCAAATTGGTTAGCCTGAACAAATTCTGTAAATGCTTTTTCATCGTAAACATCATTTAAGTATAAAAAGGCGCAAATCGATCTAAAATTGCAAATCTTGCAGGAACCGTCATTATCAGTGCCCTCAAAATCCCTGATGTCCGGCTCTTCGTTTTCGCCTAGCAATAAAGCGATATCCTCGCTGGTGAGATGGATCTCGTCGATCATCTCGTTTGCACGTTCCGCTGTGAAAGGGTGTGATTTCACCACGCCCTTAAAAAGATTCACTTCGAATAGGCGAATATCTTCATGGCGGTAAGGCTTTTTATCCGGCGTGGCCAGCCGTTTCAGGTAAACAACAATCCCACAAATCGTCAACTGCCGCGCATAATTGGCGGTATGGCTTCTCGATAATTTCCAGTCTATAATCACTGGCTTCCAGTCGTGTAAAGCCAACAAGTCGATCTGAGGTTTGACTACCGCCCGCTCGATCTCCACCATCCATGTATAAACGTTGGGGGTAAGTCTATTGCATTGCTGAAGAAACCCTAGCAAAGTCTGGCCATCTGGCATCCGAATTTCCGGCAATCCTAAAATAGCTGCCCGAATATTATCGTAGGCCTCGACCACCTCCCTCTCCTCAAAAGGCTTTCCCAATTCATGGATGTCCAGGATGCAAAACTCAGGTGCAGTTTCCAGTTTGCCATCCACGGGGTCGGTATAGATGGCAAGACGCGAATACTCGAATTGCTTTTTGGCGAGTTCCACGGCCTGCTCAGCTAGGGCTGTAAAATCCATCGGCTTTTTCTCAGAAATCCTTGGAATAATTTCAGTTTCCATGAATCGGTCTACGACACTACCCTGCCACATTGAAATATTTTGCATCTTTTTCAACTCATGGACCTTGCGCGGTAACTGCTTTGTGCGCGATTTAGAGGCTATTAATTGCGAGAAGTAGTACTTCCGGTTACACTCACTCAATGTATTTCTGGCGGT
The DNA here is from genome assembly GCA_031292515.1 of Puia sp. Lineage (GTDB taxonomy): Bacteria > Bacteroidota > Bacteroidia > Chitinophagales > Chitinophagaceae > Puia. The sequence continues at coordinate 157,695 of JARLGZ010000247.1, forward strand.
ATTGTCCCAGGGAATTTTTCTTTCCATAACTTAAGTATTAACCAACTCTTCCAGCCGAGTTAAATATTTGTTCAGCGCTTCTTTATTCTCGAATAACTCATTCCCGTTGCTCTCGGTCCCATTGCCAACATGTCCAGTGGGGAATAACGGGCTACCTTTTCGGTAGGCGGGTTCGTATCCCAACATATCCTTGAGCGACATCTGTTGCTGGAGCAGGTCAAAAGTCTTCAGTATAGCTTCTTTTACCACTGCGTAAGAAAGCTTTAGTTCCACAATCAATTTCTTCAACAGTTGTATCGGCACATTGTTGGGATACACCGTATCGTTTCGGAGTGCCTCGGTGATTGTTGGCGAGATGCCTGTCCGCTCCGTGAGCATTGCGTCTGTGAGCTGCCGTTCCTGTACCGCGGAACGGATTAGCTCCCCAAAGGACGGCTGTTTCAGCACAGTGGTTAGCCGGCCTATGAACAACTTTTTTTGGGCGGCCGATACATCGCCTTTGTTTTCTTCCAGTACTCTGGATAATTCTTGCTGGAGGCGCTCGTCACCCATTGCCTGCACCTGGTCCAGATAAATCAACCGAAGCGCCTCGTCGAAGAGATCTATTTTGTTTTCAGTACCCATATGCTCTATTTAGTTTCATTCAACTGTTTGAGAAGTTTTTCTTTTGCCCGGTGATATTTCACCTTTAGTTGATTATTTTCTACTCCGAGCAAATCGGCGATTTGATCATATGAGTAGTTTTGGGCCCTGAGCAGCAATAGTTCCTGATCAATCTGAGGAAGCGTTTCCAGGGCTGTCCTAAGCTCGCGGATGAGAGGGCTTTCGCTAATTTCCGAAGCATAGAAGCTGGAAAACGCTTGCTTGCTTAAAGCCTCTCGGACATGGCTGGGCAAATAGTTTTCCTCTTCCAGATCAAAGAAATCCAGTTCAGGTATGTTCTTCGATCGCAACTCCCGCAGACGCTGCCGGAGGAAATTGCCATAAACTTTGAACAGAAAGCTGTCAAATTTCGCCTGGGAGACAAAATCATAGTTTGAAAGCTTTAAAACCAACGTTTGTAATGTCTTGTATACAATATCCCAGGCATCGTCCTCATCCATTTTCCACTTGTCTACTCCAAACCGGGCAAAAGGTCGTGCATAACGTTCGTAAAGCAATTCAAGTCCCACCGGATCCTTATCCTGGATATACTTAAGTATCGTCCGATAGTCGTAGTTATTCATTCCCTATTTAGTATAATGCATTTAGGTTACATGGTTTCTAAAACTGCCCGGATTTCGCCAAAACTGACCTCTGCCCCCAGTGCTAACCTTAACTCATGAACTGACCAGTCGGGCCGCTCACGCGATAAGGCTGCGATGCGTTCGGCTTTTTGGGGATTTACCAGCTGGTGCAGCCGAATTTCGCCTGTCTTTAGAAAACCGGTCAGGTGATTTTCTATGATCCCCGCCGAGAGATTTCTTTTATTGGCTATCATATTGATATCCAATCCCTTTAGGAACAATGCAAGGGTCTTTTCCTGGGTGGATGGTTTCCCGGATTTGGGTTCTACTCTTTTCATTTCCAAGGACAAAGATGAAATTCCCTTTCGTTGCCTACTAATCATGTCAACGATCACAGGAGTATCCTGTCCATCTCCCAAAGCCGTTGCTACCCGGCCGGCCGTCGTTAGCTCCCATTTTTTTGTTTCGAGAAGATTGAGCATTCTATTCAACTCCAAGATCACGGGCCTATTCTTTATTGTATCGGTAGTCGTAGCAGCAAATTGATGCAACGGGTCTGTCATCTCCAAGGTCAGCAGGTTAGAAAAATAGGCGATCGCTTGATGGACACGAACACCAACAGCTCGGTATTGGTCCTGATCCGCCACGGCTAACAATCCAAGAATTTGGCGTTCAAAAGTGGAGGCGAGCGACTGGAGACTATTTGTCACCGTTTCCCAAGTCTTTGAGAATGGTAGCCCTGGGTATTTTTCTACAAAGGATTCAATGCTTTCGTGGCATTTCTCGAAGCGTAGCAATCGGATAAGAAGTTCGTGCTGAAACTCCACTTTAGCTTCTGCGAGGTCATTGGCCGACGGTTCTCGACTCTTTATTTGATTATAAAAGGCCAGAATACGCGAATCGATTAGGATAGCGGACCGGTCTAATGGCTCTTTGAGAAAAATGCCGTCCAGTGTTCGCAGACGGCTCAATGCAACATACACCTGTCCGGTGGCAAATGCTTCATTGGCGTCAATAACCGCCTTGTCAAACGTCATCCCCTGGCTTTTGTGGATCGTAATAGCCCAGGCAAGTAAGACTGGAAATTGACGGAAGGTCCCCAATTCGACAAGTTCAAACTCACCTGTTGTCGAATTGCGCTGAAATCCGCGGTTAATCCATACTGCTCGTTCGAGCTCGATCATCTCTCCCGAGGCTATGCTAATCATCAATTTGTCATCTCCAATTTTTGCGATAATCCCGGCTTTCCCATTAAAATATTCCCTTTTCTCACTGGCATCGTTTTTGGTAAAAATGATATGTGCACCGATCTTTAATTCCAACCGCCGAGGCACAGGATCCACGATTTCTGAAAATTCGCCTTCTATTATTGCCTCCATCGTGACTAAAATGTCATCTATACCCTTTAAAGCTTTGTTGTTGAGGGTTTCTGCAGTCGCTCGATGAGTTGTCAAAAAAACTGCTTCCGACGGAGAGAGATTATTTCCTATCCAACGCTCATTAAGCAATCGAAAATCCTCATCACTGCAAGTATTTTCACGGATGGAACTGAGCAACCCAATAAAACGGTCATCCGCCTGTCTGTAAACGGAAGTAAGCTCAATAACTATGTATCTCAACCTTTTGACTGAATAGGACTCATAAAAGAACGGCGATGCATAATATTTACTAAGGATAGCTGAGGACCGTTCATCTAAAATCGGAGCAAGTTGAAACAGGTCGCCCACTAGGACTAGCTGAACACCGCCAAATGGAGTCGCCGGGGTATTTCGATAGTGGCGTAGAACACGGTCGATGCCATCCATCACATCCGCTCTCACCATGGACACCTCGTCGATGATGAGCAATTCCAGTTCTCGCATAACAGAGCGCTTTTCCTCGTTATAAATCGGGAAAGACTCATTGAAAAAACGCTCCTCCAATATTTCAAAGGGAAATTGGAAAAATGAATGAATGGTGATGCCTCCGGCGTTCACCGCTGCGATACCGGTCGGAGCCACGACGACCAGCTTTTTGCTACATTGTTCACGCAACAATGAAAGGAAGGTAGTCTTACCAGTACCCGCCTTGCCCGTTACGAACAAGGACCGATTTGTAAAACAACTAAACTCCATCGCCAATCTTAGTGGCTCATTTACGATTTTGGTTTTCATTCAATTAATTATGCATTCCAACCAGACAACTCGGCTACGGCAGCCAGATACCTTATCACAGACTTTTCGTAAAGCTATAGAGAACTCGCCCAATTAACCTGACCGGCCTTCCAAAGTTAAAGAAAACATCAGCTTTTAAGAGTTGGCGTTTTCTTCGGCGCGCGTCTTTCCCCTGTTTCTGCGGAACGAAGGGGAATGGATACTAACACTGGCTGAATTGAATGCGCTTGCCATATCGCCTTTCTTTAGTTACATTTGAACCCTTTAAATAAGTCCCAATGTATAATTTATTGGTTTCAGGACAAGAGAATGTTTGGGACGCCCAAAACTACTCTTTGGATATAAGTCGATGTATCCGCTCAAGTGAGTATACTAACGATGTCCTGGCGGAGCGATTCGGGTCTTTTACTGGGTCGACTATCGAAAAGCTAAAAGCCTTCCCTTGCATTTTTGCATACGAAAGCTTTGGTGGACAGCCAAAATTTGGTTATTTAAAAGGCATAAAAAGACGAGTAGACCAAATCATCATAGAGTGTGAGTATATTAAGATTGACCCTTGGATGGATGTGACAACCCTCCATTCAATTCAGTCAAAATTGGATATTTACGGATGGGAATTGATGCGGACTCATTGGGCGTTGAAAGATGTGGATCTGGCCGAAGAACTGTTGACGCTAAATATTGACATTCCAGCACGGGAATCGATTAGTCCTCCGACAGTCAATCCCGAAAATCATATTTTCAAGGTGGCATTTAGTTTTCCGGGTGAGGTCCGCCCTTTGGTCGAACAAATCATGAAAGAATTAGTAAAGAAAATGGACCCCAACGACATTTTTTACGATAATCACTTCAAAGCATATCTGGCTCGCCCCAACTTGGACGTGCTATTGGGGAAGATATATACCAAACAGGCTAAGTTAATTGTGGTTTTTCTTTCCAAGGATTACGACCGAAAGCCTTGGCCACAATTGGAGTACAGGAGAGTTCGAGAAATCATTTTTAACCAGCAGGACCATAAAGTGATGTATATCCGTATCGACGATGCTCCTATCGAAGGTTTATTGAAAACAGACGGCTATATTGATGCCAACCGACATTCTGCGAAAGAAATTGCCGACTTTATTTTTTTAAGAGCAAAAGCTCAACCGTTGTAGCTTTATCGTTACTATTTCATGCGACGTCGTTGAAATATATTTAAAAGGTAAGAAATTTACTCACTCGCTTCAATCGATAGATCGATTTTCGCCTATTGGTGGAGGATATCGAGGTCGAACCGGTGACCTCTAAAATGCATGCAAAAGTTCTTAATTAGCCCGAGGTAAGGGTCTATTGCTGTAATTAATGCGATATGCCGGTCATACGACCCCGAAAATCAGGTTGGCGTTGTGGAATAGTGAAAAATAGGAAAGTTCACGTAATTATGAAAAATTAGTTGCTTCTGCTCAAGTGGACAAAATCTTGTACGTGATTTGTACGTCTGGCTTTATAAGTCTTTGATAAATAATGTGTTTCATTTTTTGTATTGGGAAGTAGCCTCATTTTCCTTTCTTATCCCTTCCTTGTAAATGCTTGATTATATTGAGTTTTATTTTCTCATTTCTTCACTTTTTGGCTTTTTCTGACATTATATTTGTTGCCCGGCTGTTGCCCAAACGCAATTTTTTGTTGCCCAATCCGTTTTAGACAGCAATTGGGAGAAATTATGCTACATACAGCTACAAATAGCTACTAATAGCAACTATTAACAACATAATCAATACCATGAGTAGTAATATCAGGATAGAAAAGACTTGCCAGTACTGCGGGGTAAAATTTATCGCTAAGACTACCGTTACTAAATTCTGCTCAGACAATTGTGCAAAAAGGGCGTATAAGGCCAGAAACAGGGATGAGAAGATTCAGGGCGCTATTTATAAAGAAGAGCTAGAAAAGGTATTTAACCCTGAAATCAAGGAAAGGGACTTCTTGAGTATCCGGGAGACCTGCCAACTGATCGGAATGAGCCGATGGACGATATACAGACTTATTAGCAGCGGAAAGTTAATAGCTCATAAAATCGGGAATCGTACCATCATTACACGTATCGATATCAACAACCTTTTTAAATAAAAAGCTCATGAGCATAGAACTAAGGCAACGTAAAAAAGGCAAGAAAATCAGCCTTTATCTTGATTGTTATTATGAGGGGAAAAGGAACTATGAATACTTAAAGCTCTATTTATTCCCTGAACCCGAAAATGGCAAGTTGGCAGCAGAGAACAAGTTGCATAATAGAAATACGCTGAAGTTGGCTGAAGCGATTAAGGCTAGAAGAATGGTAGAATTTCAAAATGGTTTATATGGTTTTCAGGATAGACAGAAAGCGAAGGGTAGTTTCCTAAATTATATGGAAATATTGGCCGAAAAAAGAAGAGACAGTGATGGGAATTATGGGAACTGGATCAGTACGATAAAACAATTAAGGGAGTTTGAAAAAAAAGATATCTCCTTTGCCGAGATAAATAAACAATGGTTGGAGAGTTGGCAGGAATATTTGAAAACCAAAGCCAAAACAAAATCGGAAAAGAGGTTATCTGCCAATACGCAATTTTCGTACTATTCAAAAACAGTTGCGGCGATCAAGGAGGCTATTAGAGATGGTATTATCAAGAACGATCCATCTGCCGAGCTGGACAGGATTAAGCAGGAAGATGTAAACAGGGAGTTTTTAACGTACGACGAATTAAAAAAAGTAGCTCAATATGAATGCGATGTTCCCCTGTTAAAAGAAGCGTTCCTTTTCAGTGCTTTAACAGGTCTTCGATGGGGTGATATTGAGAAATTGCAATGGGGCGAAGTCCAACATTCGGCAGAAAACGGGTATTATATTCGATTGAGGCAAGAAAAAACGAATGGCTTTATAACATTACCCATTGGTGAACAGGCAAGATCCTTATTAGGAAAGGAGAAGGGAATAGAGGATTTAGTTTTTGAAGGATTAAGGTACTCAGCATGGAACAACTCGAAAATTAAAGATTGGATATCGAAGGCAGGAATACAAAAAAATATAACTTTTCATTGTGCCAGACATACCTATGCAACCTTGCTTATTACTAAGGGGGTTGATATTTATACGGTATCTAAATTGCTAGGCCATAAGAGCATTAAGAATACTGAGATATATGCAAAGATTGTCGATGAAAAGAAGATAGAGGCTGGGCTTTCCCCTTTTAACCCCGAAAGTGTGGCTATCGAAGCAGGGAGGCTGATGTTATTACGAATTCATGAGTTAATGAAGATGGATGTAGATTTTGCGTTTGAAACTACCCTGGCTACCAGGAGCTACGTTTCTTTGGTCAAAGCCGCTCAAGAAGGCGGGTATAGGGTTAAACTTCTTTTTATCTGGCTCGATTCTCCTTTAACAGCCATACAACGAGTCGCCGATCGCGTCGCTGAAGGCGGTCATAATATTCCCAAGGACATTATCGAACGTCGTTATTTTAGAGGTATTTTTAACCTGATCAATTTGTATATACCGGTCTGTGATAGTTGGATAGTTGTCAATAATAAGAATGTTGTCCCGGAAATGATCGCCAAAGGAAGCCTTGATGAGGAAAATATGATTCTAAATCATTATATTTGGGATGTAATTAATGCTCAAAGTAAAGCATATGGAAATCAATAAGTCAGAACTTGATGAGTTTGCCGACAAAGTCTTGCAAGGGATGACCGAAGCGTCACGTAAGTTAGTAGAGGAAAGCGCTGCAAACGGGCGTTCGCTTGTCATTTCTGAAGACGGCGAAGTCAAAAGAATTCCCGCCAAAGATTTATTGCCCCGAGTTTCCGGAAAGGGTTGATTTTTGTTACTAATCTGCCACCAATTCCTCTAAAACACCCTAAAAACCGGGCGTTTTCATTTTCTGTATTGTCACCTGTAAACATTAAGCTAATTAATGTTACAAACTGATAATCAATAGGGGAGATTATTGGCGAAATTTTGATGGTATCAGCAAGTTCTGGGAAAGAAAATGAAAAAAGGTAAAGCGTAGAGCGGGAATCAAATGGTCAGCGGCACTCTATTCACGCTTGCGAAATAAGGTAATGATAGCTCTTTGTAAAATCTGACTTGACGTTCTTACAAAGATGCTTTGCCCAAGCAGGGGCATTTTCCCCTCGGAGCCTCGCAAAAAGCGCTAAGACGTATCCCCAATCCATTTGAGTCAAGTACCCTGACTTTCGCCAACCATGAGAGTGGAAATCCTGATGGGTGGTAAAGGCGGCATTGGCATTGAAGATGCCGAGACCAAAAATGACTGTATTGACATCTGTCAGTTGCTCGTCATTTTCCAGTAGACGTTCCTCCCCTAATAATTTGATGTGTGACAGCTCGTGGGCAAGCGTTGCGATCATAAACTCTGGTTTCCGAAGCTTTTTTTCCTCCAGCGCAATATGAAATTTCCCATCGTCCTGGCGGCCCATATAGCGGCCACTAGCTGATTTGACGCCATCTCCTTTTTTCTCACCGGTGGTGAAGATGCTATGGCCGAGATCTCCTGTGGATATTTCACGGATGCCTTCTTCATAAAAGAGAAGCTCGATCTCTGCGGGGTCGATCTCCATCTGGCGGGCGATGATGTCGCGTCCGGTCTGAGGGTTACCGTTGTACTGGATGGGAAAATCGGTGTGATGGGGTATCAGGACGCGGCGCTCCCGGATCGAGTCTTTGCCGAAAGTGCCGACTAGCCAATCGAAGGCATGTTCAAGCCATTCACGCCTTTGTTCCGGTATGGGGCATGGGGGTTTTCGATCTTTTTTTGAAAAGCCAAACATCGATGGTCAAGATACAAAAATTGTCAATTCCTTCTATAATTCGTTTTTTAGGGTGATCTAACTTTCGGAGAATTGCTTACTTTTAATAAGGGAGGTGTTACCATGAATTTTTTGCGTTGGACAAAAGGGATTTTCGTGCCAGGGTTAAAAAAAACAACACACCAGTTTGGGTGGCTAGGGATGCAGCGGGGCAGGCCGAGACTCTGAAGGACAGGTATGGGGAAGATTTTATAGCTTTTCTATACCGGCGGGACTTGTATGAGGTTCTTAACCGAGAAACCTTGGCGCTTTTGCAACCAAACGGAAACAATAATTTTTTGGATCACGGCTACTGGAACGATAAACATCCCTTTAACTTCCCCGGCCCTTTCTATACGGGACAGACGGATACCTGCGGTACGGGCGTACCTGTGGCGCCGGACAATGTACTGTTTGACGGATATTGCTGCGAGTACGTCTTTCGGCAACCGAGAAACTATACGGAATTAATAGGCGTTATGGACGCCGCCGCGATAGAAGTCTTAGATAGTTATGCTTGCGACGGGAACAGGCATTGGACGTGGCAGACGTGCCGCGAATGGTGGCGAGATAGGGACGAGCTCATTCATTACCTGCTCCATGACCCGGAATATTTGAAAGCAAATGGGGAAAGGGGAATGCTATATGTTGACTATCTGAATTCGGCTGCAAAGCAGGACCTTCAAAAATATTGCTTCTTCCCGGAAAACGATTCCTATCCATCGGAGGATGTAATGCGGTTGCCGGAATTATGAAGGTTTCTATATCATCCACGTCATAAAAGAAGGCTGACTTCTGCCGAATTAATCGGCAAACATAATAAATCAGGTTACTAATTTGGGACTAAAATTGGGAAAACCCGCAATTGATGGGCATTTTTCATTTTCGGTATTGTCACCAGATAATATTAAACAAATTGATTTTATGAATTGATTATCAGCATGGGTATTCATTGGCGAAATAATAATCACAACGAGATGTTCCGGGAGAGAAATTACTGATTACTTAGATTTATGCAAGATGGGCATTATAAATCAGCCTGAAAATAGCAAGCTAATTTCCCTACTAAATAAGTGGGCAAAGGACATGTCGAAAGACAACTATGTTAAAGTGAGAAAGGAATTGATGGATGGAAACGCATTTCTGATGCTTACAACAGGTAAGAATGAAGCAATTCCAGAAGGGTGGAATTCATATTCGGAACCGTCATGCATTAAGTTAGGCAGCGTCTATACTGTGGACGGAATTAGGGTATTGGGTGTATTTACGGATTCAGATTCCGTTTTACGATGGTCAAAAGGTAAACAAGTCCATTGTACTTCTCTTCGCTCTCAGGCTGTGTTTGAGATTTGCGAGCGAAATGGGATTAAAAGAATTGTCATTAATAGTGGTTCGGACAATATATTCCCCATGAGCTATTACTTAGAGGGTGAAGTCCCAAAGGACGAGAAATATTGGTAAATTGTTGTGTAGGATGCTTATTTGTTTGATAAACAGATATTTAGAGGAGAAGTTTTTTCGAAAATGACACAATGAAAAATCGTAAATTTGTGATAAACAATAATACTCGTTAATATGAAGGCCGGAGCCATAAGAGATAGATTATACGATTACATCAGGGTGGCTGATGATGAAAAAATTAAAGCCATTTATATGATGTTGGAAGATGATATTGCGGAACAGATCGAATGGTGGAATAATCCTGTTCTCGTTTCCGAATTGGAAAAAGAATACGAATCATGGGATTCCGGGAAAGACAGGGGTTATTCGCTGGCAGATATTAAAACTGAAATAGCCAGTCGTAAGGGAAAAAAGCATGGTAGATGACCTACAAGATTGAGTTTCTGCCGCGTGCCCGGAAAGAACTTTTGGACGCCTGGGATTGGTACGATGACAGATGGAGCGATTTAGGCGATAGGTTCATGCGTGAGATTGAAAAGAAACTGCAGCAGATCGAGAAAACGCCAGAGCGGTATACGGAACGCAGAAAGGGTTTTCGTCAGACCAAAATTAATGTTTTCCCCTACCTGATTAATCGGATACAAAAGCGAAAAAAAATCATTGCAATAAGTTCTATTTTCCACACTAGCAGAAATCCCAGGAAAAAATATACGGGGAGCAAATAAATTACAAGCTCGTGAGTACGTTCTACGAGGCTGTAAAGTAAACTGTGTCAAAGTCCTTAAATAAGAGGAACTTTAAACACAGTAAATATGAAAAAGACAAACAAGCCATTCGAGTTCGACTATGAGGAGGTGAAGAATAAGGCACTTGCCCAACTCAAAACAGGTA
>JARLGZ010000248.1 GCA_031292515.1 Puia sp.
CAGGTGCTGTTTCACTCCCCTCGTCGGGGTGCTTTTCACCTTTCCCTCACGGTACTGGTTCACTATCGGTCACTGAGGAGTACTTAGGCTTGGAGGGTGGTCCCCCCATGTTCAGACAGGATTTCACGTGTCCCGCCCTACTCGTGGATCAACTCCGGTTTACCCATACGGGGCTATCACCCACTCTGGCGTGCCTTTCCAGACACTTCCGGTTATGTAGAGTTAATCACTGGCCTGGTCCGCGTTCGCTCGCCACTACTAGCGGAGTCTCGGTTGATGTCCTTTCCTCCGGGTACTTAGATGTTTCAGTTCCCCGGGTTCGCCTCCCACACCTATGGATTCAGTGCAGGATCACCTTACGGTGGGGTTTCCCCATTCGGATACTCACGGATCAATGCCTGCTCGCGGCTCCCCGTGAATTTTCGCAGCGTGCTACGTCCTTCATCGCCTCTCAGTGCCAAGGCATCCACCAGATGCCCTTATGACGCTTGATCCATTACCCGGCGCCACGCGCAAGGGCAAACCCATGCAACGCTACCCTCTCTCTCAAAAGGGGCCGGTCAATGATGCGAATGTACCCATATCCAGCTCGACACCGGATACGGATATTCTCGGTTTAAACTCAAGACCTCTTCACAATGTACAAGAACCGAGCGCCCATCTCTGAGGACAGGCACCGATCACCTGATCGGATTATTCCTTGATTGAAGCGTGCGGCCAGCAGACCTGGCGGCGACCTACTCTCCCACGTCTTAAGACGCAGTACCATTGGCGCTGGGGGCTTTCACGGCCGAGTTCGGGATGGGATCGGGTGTATTATCCCCCGCTATGACCACCAGATCGGCAGGCCGCACGTTCCAATGCAGAATTCTTCGAGAGGAGATACGTGGACGACGGCGCCCATGCGCCATCTCCGGATCTTTCCTTAGAAAGGAGGTGATCCAGCCGCAGGTTCCCCTACGGCTACCTTGTTACGACTTCACCCCAGTCGCTGACCGTACCGTGGTCGGCTGCCTCCTTGCGGTTAGCGCACCGGCTTCGGGTAAAACCAACTCCCATGGTGTGACGGGCGGTGTGTACAAGGCCCGGGAACGTATTCACCGCGGCGTGCTGATCCGCGATTACTAGCGATTCCAAC
>JARLGZ010000249.1 GCA_031292515.1 Puia sp.
ATTGTCTGTTTCATACGACCTCCGAGCATGATTGTGGGGGAGGGAGGGGAGCAGGTCAACAAATTTCGGTCGAGCAGCGGAGAGGTATTTCAGCGGAGCGGGTGGTGCGCTTTCCCATGTCAGACAACACGGACAGGGGGGCACCCGTTTCCACAGTGGAACGAGCATCTTCCAGGATGCCAGACCACGCGCTCACCCTGTAGCGTCTTTAATTCCATATAATTTCCCTCGTTCTACCTAAGGAGTTTCAGATGACTGAATTCTGTCAGTGCTTTGTGTTCTTCTGTCGAGGAAAGATATCTGATAGGGATTGTCGAATGCCCATAATGCTCCCTGTCGATGTATTTGAGCGGCAATTTCCAAATCGAGCGGCCCAATCCACAACTGATTGTCCCGTAGCTCTTTTATGCTGGCACTGCAAACGCGTTGATATTTACTCCCCTCATGAAAGTTCCCCATACTACGATCCCGCGATGCTGAGTAAGGAGTGTTTCCTAACCGGAGATACGGAGTGCTTATCGCAGCTACGATGCGAAGGGGGAAACTGCGAATTTCGGGCACCACTATTCGTAACGTGGAGTGCAGATACCACTGTGGAAGAGAAGGAGCGAGCCCTCGGTAGTTGGAAATGGGGAAACACAGGCGCCCCAGACGGTCATTCTATCTTCTGGCCATTCCGGCATACTAAGTGAGTATGTCATTGCCGAAAACACGGATCTTGACGGGCACCCGGTGCTGTTTCTATTCATTGGCTGGAAGTCGAATCTCGCGGTCGAGAGAATCTCGTCCTTTAATTGCGGCTTTCATGGCAGGATAAGAAGCCATCAAAACATGCCCTTTTTGTTGCATATTCCAATCACCAGGACCACTTATTGACCAGCCTGACTTTGGACTCCCGCTCGTTTTGAAATGATTGAGGAGGAGACCAAGAAAGACCTTTTCCGTTGGAAGGTGGACTACTTTAAGCTTCACAACTGATATCCATGGCGGATTTAGTCCCTCGATGGCGGCTTCAAGCACAGCATTTCCATTTTCGAAGCGGACGGGAGGCGTTACACCGATTGGGAACGCGTAGATACTCAAGACCCATGCGTTTGCCTCTTCGGGCGTGGTTCCACGATAGTAGAAGTCACTCGGCTCAAATATTAGCGGGTTATCACGGACTGTGACTGTTTCGAAATCGTCAATGCCAAATACTGTTAAACCTACGCTCGGTCCGGTTCGAATAGGGGTTGTGAGAGGGCGTGTAAATAGACCCAATCCCTTGGGCTCGCCTGTTGCTGGATCGCGTCCTGATATGATCTTCCCGGGGTTTTCACCGGAGAACTGCGCAAAGCCATCAGTGTGATAACTCAATTTCACGCGATCACTGGCGGTGAATCCCACACATTCAACATAGGGAACGCAGCGCTCGCCGGGACCGAGATCTGTTTTGGGGTCAACTGGCAATTTGTACAGGAATCCCTGTTTTGCTTTGTGGTAGGGCGCAAGTACCGAGAAACCTCCGCCATTTAGCCCAATGATCTTCGTGACCTTGTGAGGCTGTTGTGCGGCGGACGGACGTATGGCAATAGTCCAGTTTCGGTCTTTGCGCTTGCTCATTTTCGAAGTTTAACTCGGCGGTCGATTATGGAATCCGGGTAGTTGCCGAAATCTTTCTATCTTCACCAAGTGAACCGGCCGGGTGCGCAAGGGAATGAGTGCCGGACCGTACTCCTTTGGGTGCTCTGGCCCTGTAAAATCGTTGCTGTATGACAACGAACAAACCCACCTCCAACGCGCCGGAGAGCATTCTCGACGGCAGCCGTTTTGTGCGCGCCTGTCTGCGCAAGCCCGTGGATCGCACCCCTGTCTGGTTCCTGCGCCAGG
>JARLGZ010000250.1 GCA_031292515.1 Puia sp.
CCAAAACCCCAAAACCCCAAAACCCCAAAACCCCATTCGCGCACTGCACTTTTGGGGAGGAATGTTAAAAACACAGCAAGCAGTCACTTCGATGCAGCTAGTTCGCTGAGAACGGAGAGGAACTTTATGTGCCGGTCGGAGCCCTCGGGCATGAAGTCGGCCATGATGAGCCAGGTGGCGTGGATCACGACATACAGCTTCGTTTTCAGGCTCATCTCCTTCCCCTCCGCAGAATCGGCATATCCCTTCATGAACCAGTCCCAAGTCTCGGCGCGTTTGGCGTTGAGGTAGAACCAGGCCAGGTCCAACTCGGGAGCGCCAGCCACGGAGTCGCCGAAGTCCAGAATCGCGGATATCTTCCCTCCCTGCACCAGCACGTTGTCGGCTCGTAGGTCCCCATGCAGTAATCGTGAGGCAGAGGAATCCAGGAGCTGCTTTTTGTACTTATCGTAAACGTTTTTGCCGAGCTCCAGCTGTTTGAGCAACTTGTAGTTCGAAAATTCCTCAGGATGGTCGCAGTGGGTGAGGGCGGCCACCTGCTCGTACTCGGTGCGAAACTGTCCTTTTCCGGGGGTGCTCATGATCCCGAAGCCTTCGGTGCGGGCGGAATGGATAGATCTGAGAAATCTGCCGAGGGAGACGAACTGCGAACCGAAGTCAGGGATGAATTCGGTGAGGGGTATGCCGGAGATGTAGGTTTCCACAAGAAGGGTTGGGTCGAGATACAGCACTGTGGGCACGGGGACCTGGTCTGCGAATTTGTGCACAAGCGTCGTTGCGCAGAATTCAGAGACCAGGTCGGGCTGCGGCTTCTTTGTTTTTTTAAGAACGTATTTTCCGCTGTCGGTCTCGAAAAGGCACACGTATTGGTTGTAGCCGACAGTCAGGTCCGTGATACGCAAAACGGGCTGCACAGGGTCGAATCGGGCGAAATCCTCCTTTGTTATTGCGGCGACAATCTCCTTCTTCTTTTTCTTCTCCTCCTCCTCTACCATTTCAGTGTTCACGCTTGTAATCAGACTGGCCACCGACGCGACCGTGACCTCGACACAGACGTTCAAGACGAAGGTTCACCAGTGCAACACCAACGCGCTGTCGCTCAAACGTCTCTCGTCCACGAAATACGTTGTCCTTTCCGGATCTGACGACCAGTC
>JARLGZ010000251.1 GCA_031292515.1 Puia sp.
CTAGTGATCTAGCCATGGCCAGGTTGAAGGCAGGGTAACACCTGCTGGAGGACCGAACCCACGCCTGTTGAAAAAGTCGGGGATGAGCTGTGGTTAGGGGTGAAAGGCCAATCAAACTAGGAAATAGCTGGTTCTCCGCGACATCTATTTAGGTAGAGCCTCGAATGTTTACATACGGGGGTAGAGCACTGGATGAGCTAGGGGGGCGCGAGCCTTACCAAACTTAACCAAACTCCGAATACCGTAGAGTATAGTTCGGGAGGCAGTCCTTGGGTGCTAAGGTCCGAGGACGAGAGGGAAAGAGCCCAGACCATCCGCTAAGGTCCCCAAGTGGTGACTAAGTTGGAAAGGATGTGGGAAGGCCAAGACAGCCAGGAGGTTGGCTTAGAAGCAGCCATCCTTTAAAGAAAGCGTAATAGCTCACTGGTCTAGTTAAGCCGGCCTGCGCCGAAAATGTAACGGGGATTAAGTCATCCACCGAAGCGATGGGTGCATAGCAATATGCGCGGTAGCGGAGCGTTCCGTAAGCCTGCGAAGCATGACTCGGAAGAGCATGTGGAGGTATCGGAAGTGAGAATGCTGACATGAGTAACGATAAACAATGTGAGAAACATTGTCGCCGTAAGTCCAAGGGTTCCTGCGCAAGGTTAATCCACGCAGGGTGAGCCGACTCCTAAGGCGAGGCCGAAAGGCGTAGTCGATGGCAATGCGGTTAATATTCCGCAGCCTGCTGGTAGTGACGGAGTTTTGAGAGTGTCCGAGATTATTGGATTTCGAGGGCGCTTGATAAGCTTCCAGGAAATAGCTCCAGCGTACAGGTCGTACCCTAAACCGACACAGGTGGACGAGTTGAGTATACTCAGGCGCTTGAGAGAAGGGTGTTGAAGGAACTCGGCAAATTGCCCTCGTAACTTCGGGATAAGAGGGCCTGTTTTATGCGCAAGCACTAAACAGGGGCACAGAAATGGGGGTAGCGACTGTTTACCAAAAACACAGGCCTCTGCGAAGTCTCTCAAGACGACGTATAGGGGCTGACGCCTGCCCGGTGCTGGAAGGTTAAGGAGAGGGGTGCAAGCTCTGAACCGAAGCCCCAGTAAACGGCGGCCGTAACTATAACGGTCCTAAGGTAGCGAAACTCCTTGTCGGGTAAGTTCCGACCTGCATGAATGGCGTAACGATCTCCCCACTGTCTCCAACACCTCCTCAGTGAAATTGAATTCCCCGTGAAGATGCGGGGTTCCCGCGGTTAGACGGAAAGACCCTATGAACCTTTACTACAACTTTGCAGTGGTATTAGAGATCGCATGTGTAGCATAGGTGGGACTCTTTGAAGCTTGGGCGCCAGCCCGGGTGGAGAGGTCAGTGAAATACCACCCTTGTAATCTTTGATATCTAACTGAGACCGGTGAATCACGGTCCAGGACCCTGCATGGCGGGTAGTTTGACTGGGGCGGTCGCCTCCCAAAGTGTAACGGAGGCGCGCGATGGTTAGCTCAAGCTGGTCGGAAATCAGCTGTTGAGTGCAATGGCACAAGCTAGCCTGACTGCAAGACGTACATGTCAAGCAGAGACGAAAGTCGGTCATAGTGATCCGGTGGTTCTTCGTGGAAGGGCCATCGCTCAACGGATAAAAGGTACTCTAGGGATAACAGGCTGATGACGCCCAAGCGTCCATAGCGACGGCGTCGTTTGGCACCTCGATGTCGGCTCATCACATCCTGGGGCTGGAGAAGGTCCCAAGGGTTCGGCTGTTCGCCGATTAAAGTGGTACGTGAGCTGGGTTCAAAACGTCGTGAGACAGTTTGGTCCCTATCTGCCGTGGGTGTAGGAATATTGAAAGGA
>JARLGZ010000252.1 GCA_031292515.1 Puia sp.
AGAGAGCCGAATTCTTCAACCTTCAGGTTTAGGATATCAGCCTCTTTGCCGACCAGCAAACCGGCGACCTTTTCCGGAGAGCCGATGTAGATCTGGGAAATGACCTTGGGCTTGCCATCGACCCTGGCAATCTCCCGGACGTAGAGGTAGGGTCTTCCTTTTTTGGTTTTTATGTGAAAATGCGCCATACAGGCATAATAACAGTAGGGTCTTACAAGTCAAGAAAAATATTTATGAAACCCAATGTTTTTGGGTATTACGGGTAATCGTCACAGTTATTCTGGAGGGTCTTACAGGATTTGGCATTGCAACATGCTGATATTAATGGGAATTGCCGGGCGGGAAGGGATTATCTCCGAAACTCCAGTTGAAGGAATTAAAAAAGATTGAGGAAAGCAATTTCACTGGCATGGAATATGCTCCAGATGAAGTGGCGCGATTCACGTAATCGCGCCATAATAATCGCCAATAGTTTCTTCATGATCATCTTCAAAATACGCGTAATGGTTTGGCTAGGGGCAGCCTTAACCGCCCCCAACCGTTTTTCAAGGTTTACCGCGTGTAGCTCCGGTAATTTTGCAACACCCTGATGATATAGTTTCTGGTTTCCAGGAAGGGCGGTATACCCCCGGACGCTTCCACTTGCCTCGGCCCGGCGTTATACGCAGCCAGGCTAAGCTCGACGTTGCCGTTATAGCTGTCGAGCAAGGACCGCAGATATCTGGTACCGCCATTGATATTCTGCATGGGGTCGAACGGATCGGAGACCTGAAAATCATGGGCGGTTCCCGGCATCAGTTGCATCAACCCCTGCGCTCCTTTCAGCGAAACCGCATGGGCGTTGAAATTTGATTCCGCCTTGATGATGGCCTTGACGAGATGCGGATCGACCCCCTGTTCCGCCGCCGCCGTCTGGATATACCCTTCCAGATCCCCAGACGCTATCACCTTTCTCGCCCCATATCTCCGTGTCTCCGACCGACCACCAAAGACGACCCTGTACCGTCTCTCCGTCTCATTGACGTTCCGATAATGAAGATCGCCTTTCCTGTCAAGATACGCCTGCATCTCAGCCCAGGCCTGAACCGGCACTGATACAGCCAATCCAAGCAACAAGATTCCGGCGAGAGTGAGTGTCCGAGCTGACATGATTACAGCCCCGACACTGTGTCACGAAGAATCTTGCCAACCCGGAATTTGACTTTCTTCTGAGCGGGGATTTTAATCTTCTCTTGGGTCTGTGGATTGACTCCTTCTCTTTCGGAATACTGGACGACTGCAAACGCGCCGAAACCTGGCAGGATAACCTCATCGCCCACGGCAAGCGTCTTGGAAACTGTTTCCATGAATTTCACAAGAAACTTTTCAGAGACGACTTTGCTCAGATCGGTTGATTTCGAGATATTTGCGATAAGATCTTTTTTGTTCATTACATACTCCTTTGGTTATGGTTTGGATGGTGTCTCGTCCAGTTTGTATTTATCTCGGCATGGAGCGCAGGCTCCATCCACCAGGGCTTTCGCCGTCGCTGCTCCTGCTCCTGCTCCTGCTGCAAGGTGTAATAAAATTCCTGTAAATCGGCAAAATCCAATTCATATTCCTTCCTGGATTTTCTCACCATGGCTACAATCCGGTATCTGTCCATTTTCCAGTTTGCCGCTTCGTTTCTTTCCACCATCCTGTTTTGCAGGAAAAGATACAGGTAATCCTCTTGTGCCGATATAGAAACTTATTTTATCGAAAAGGTCTTTAAAGGTCCAATCAATCATATAGTTTCCCAGCCTTACTCCGTGGATGGTGGTGAGCCCTTCGGCGTGAAAGAAGAACCTGGCAATGCAGGTGCGATGGTTGCCCTCCTCGCCGAAGTAGATAGCGTCCCCGACGAAGGAGACATAGTCCACGTACGGCTCCTTGAGGCGTCTTCCCGGTAGCCGGAATTCTCGATGAATCTCTTTAGGTTATGCTCCATCCTTTTCCCCTTCAGGAGCAGATCGAGCCAGCTTTCCCCGGCATAATCGGGATTCTTAGTGCCGACAACCTTGAAAACATTGACGGACGCGCTTTCATGCTTCTCATCCCGGGTGACGAAATTCCTCATCCCTGTCAAATCCATGCCGTTCAGGTCTTTCGCTTGGTATCCACGAAATGCGGACAACCTTCAAGGCCGAAGAGTTTAAACTGCTCGGTGGAGTTTTCCATAAACATCTCTTATTCCTCGACAGATTTATTTATTGTACCTACGTTAAACAGATGGAAACTGAATACGGCCAGAGCAAACGCGACGCCACCATGCAAGAACGGGGGGTTGATTTCGCCAGAAAATCTTCGACGGCCCTGTACTGACGGAAAGTGACACCATATTCGACTACGGAGAAATCCGATTCCTGACTTTCGGACAGTTGGATGGTCGAATTGTCGTTCTGGTCTGGACTCAACGCGGCAACGCTATCCGCATAATCTCTATGAGGTACGCCGATGAACGCGAAAGAAATAGATACTTCAAACCCCTGGGTTGACTCTGACGATGCCCCGGAATTAACTGACGAATTTTTTAGAAACGCCACACCGATGATCGGCGGTAAAGTGGTTTCCCGAGAAGAGTTTGACCAAACATTTAAAAAAGCTCTCCGTGGCCGTCCTGTCGGCTCCAACAAAGCAAAGACCACACTCAGGCTGGATAAAGATATTCTGGCAATGTTCAAATCCACCGGCAAAGGCTGGCAGAGCCGCATCAATGACGCACTCCATGAATGGATACGAGAACACAAGCCTGCGTGATTTCCTGCCATGACATCTCCAAGCGTTCCCCGCCTCACAGGCGGGGTTGGTTTCCTCTTTTACCGCCACACCTCTGGAAACATCCGGTCTTGCGCTGATCTCGTCCAAGGCGAGATCTAACCGATAGCGGCCCACTGACCGAGAGATTTACCATTAAAAGCGCAGACAAGAAGGAAACGATGATGGCATTTACGAACGACGAACCTGGAAAATCTATTTCTCTCATTTTTCAATACCATTCCCAATCAATATTCTTTAAGGGATTCCCCGCCTCGCAGGCGGGGTTGGGTCCCTATTTTGCCGCTTGATTCCCAGCAGCGCTCGGTCTTGTGCTGATCTCGTCCGGTGCGTAATATTTCAGGTTGAGGAGGCCCGCAATCTCTTCGGTCAGCTCGGAAAACTGGAAGACCACATCTTCTGCTCTTTTCAGCAGGGGTCCGGCGTTCTCCAAAGGAATTCCCTTTTCTCCCGATTCTCCGATACGATCCTTGAATATGTTGTAGATCTTGTCAAACTGCCGGAGAATGTTGGTCATGGTGTTGCCCCGGTGCGAGTTGATCTGGATAACTCTCGCGTCCCGCTGCTGCGCCATGGCGATTCTTTTTTCCATTTTTGCCTGGATTTCTTCTTTGGTCAGTCTTTTCCTCGTCTCAGTCATTTTGATTTCCTCCTTGTTGAGTTTATTTAATCGCCATCCACCCTGGCCTGGGTCTTGTCCTTTTTCTTCCGCCTCTTGCGGTCGAGTAAAAATGCCGCCCCATAGGGCAATAATCCCCCCATCAGCATCAGGAGCGAGCAGACCATCGCCGAGGGGATGACATAGGGCAGCACCTTCTCCGCGCCGTAATACATGCTCTTGGCCATCTCTTCGTTGTAAGTAAAGCCTGTCGCCAGGCTCCAGACCCTGACGGGCTTGGCTAAATTCGCCGCGCAAAAGTACAGGACATAGAGCACAAAGCTCATAATGACCAGGATGATCGTCCTTCCAAAGTATACGGAATGGATGGCCCTTCTGGTCAGGGTGCCGATGTGATACCGGCCCATGTATAAGCACATGATCGTGTTGACTATGAGCAGGACAAAAGGAATTCCGTCCAGGAGTGCATCCCCCAACCAACCGGAATGGAAGATGAACGGAGTCAGGTAGAACCAAAAGATCGGAAAGAGCAGAAAGATGAAGATCGCCTCGTTGAATCCGGTCTTCATTCCCGTCTTAAAGAATCCGATGGTGCCTTCCAGGGTCAGAAACTCGGGGCTGATACTCTGGCCTTCCTTCTCCATCACGAAGAATTGCTGGATCTCGGATATCGCGTCGATCAGATTTTTCGGCTTCCATTCGCCGCCTCCCGACATATACCGTCCGTTATTGCCGAAGAAGTCCCCGCTATCACCGCTGTTGTTTTCAAAGTCGCTTGTCGCCATATCAACCTCCTTTCTTTGTTTGGACTGTGACGGTAGCAATCTCCGCCAATTTTCCTGTCTTTCTCTGCTCCAACCCGCCTATCGACTCTCCGGGGGCGAGAAAGGCCTCAGCCTTAAACGGGGCGTAAAAACCTCCCTCTTGCTCGCCGTTTTTAAGGTTAAGGGAAAAATATCCGCCGAAATAGCCCTCTTTAACCTGAGTCGTGTCGATGAGATTTCTGGCCCGGAAGATGCTGTCCGCTCCGAGGAGTAGCGGACGCATTTCAATGCTATTCGCTGGATCGCGCATGACGATTTCCTCCACTCCCCCTTTTTTCGCCTGGTCGACCAGAATATCGCGGATCAGTCCTGTGTGGATATAGACGGTCCCGGTCGGCATGGAGAACGCCTGGAAGTATCTTCCGTTCATCACGTTGATACGGGACTTAATTTCGGCAAGACAGCTCTCGACGTCGAGCCACCCCCGGATATCGAGCGGCTCTATCCAATCCGCCTGTTTTTTCCTGTTATTCCGAGCCGGTTGCTCGTCTCCGCCTATCCCGTAAATATCCTGTTGGGCTTTCCAGCCCGCTTTCGCATCCGCCTGCGATGCTACAGGTGCGGTCGGCGGCTGGATTACCGGTGCCGGGGCTGCCGGTGTTTCGATTTTCGGCTGCTCTTCCGGTGCCTGCTCCATTCCCTCTTGCGCCTGCTCGTCGCTTGCAGGTTGGTTTTCAGGCTGGACTTCTTGAATGGCCTGCGGGGAGTTTGCGGGTTGGGCGGTATCTACCTCACCCTGGACGACGGGGACCTTCTGCTCACTCTCACCCGGATTCGCGGCTGGCTGACTGGCTGTGGCGGTCTGCTGTTTTATTCCATTCTTTTTCTTCTTCTTTCTCCCCATCTGCTTGTTCACCAGCTCCAATTCCGCCTGCCTGGCCTTTTTGTCCGCCTCTTGCAGTATCTTTGTCAGCATGTCTTGCTCTGGCGCCGGTTTGTGGTGGAGCTTTACCGCTTCTATGATTTTGGGTTTCTTCGAGAGTCTTGAAAATCCGGGAATACCCGTCAATACCTCAGCGGACCCCAGATAGTGATCGCCGTAACTGTAGATCGCCGGTTGTTTTGACGGAAGCTTGCCGATGTCGTGACCCAGAGCCGCGATCACCGCGTCGTTGATCATATGGCCCGATTCCTCTCTGGTCAGCTCGGCGATTACCGTTTCCGCGACATTCAACGAATGATCCAGCAGCGATACCTTGCCGAGCCTTTCGTATGTGTTGCCCCAGCTTGTCTCAATGTCGTTTGTCGTTTGTTGCGAGACAACCGAGGCACAGTCCCCTTCCTGATCCAGCAAAAGCAGGAGCCGAGCGATGACATCCCGGTGCGCCTTGTCTGTATTCTCGAACTGCTTGAAAAACTTTGCGGCCCGCTCGTTTCGCAGGACGACAGGCCCCATTTCTTCCACGGGTTCGGCATCGGCTTCATCCACATCTCCGGGTTCACGCCAGATATGGGCCACACCTTCAAGGGAGACCTGGATCTTTCCGTTCTTCACTTCAAGCCGCGGCGGTCGTTTCTCCTTGCCTGGGACCCAAAGAGAACAGATTTCCTTAAGGTTCACGATCAGACGTTCCCTGTCGCATTCCTCCACTATGCGCCGCTGTCTCTCTTTTCTGCGTAGCCAGAACAACCATCCGACCAGACCCGAGACGCCGAAAAGACCCATTGCCGCCAACAACTGAGCGCCGAAGGCGACAAGACTGTCGCCGTGTATATGTTCGTACATTTCCTGTAATTCACTCCAATGAAACCATCCCCAGATCACGGCCAGCATTACCGCCCCAAGAAAGGCCGGGGGCAGGAAAAGCTCCAGAAAACTCTCACCTGGAGCGGCCTTTTCTTCCACGGCTTCGGCATCCAGCTCTTCGGAGTCCGCTGTCTTGGCGTCGGGATAGATAATCGAAAGTGCCGAGTCCGGCACTGTTCTGGAAAATCCCTTGTATATGCCCGAATACGTAATCATGTAGAACTGCCTGGGGGTCAGGCGAAGGATACCCGATGCCTTGACCCTCACATCCTCCGTCTCCCTGATAGCCAGCCCACCACCGAGCGAGATGATCGGCGAAAACGTCCGCTTCTCGCCCAGGTGATCGGAGATGTATTTTGCGGTCACAGCGTCCGGCACTCGCATGAAAGTCTTGGTGTTGCAGTTGTCGAGGATGGTGTTAGCCCGTTCCTGGCCGACCTCCGCGAACATCTGGTTGACTGACTGGCTGTAGCCGTGCAGGTAGATATTCGCGGCCCCGGCCTTGGCGAAAAGATCTTCGATCCCCTGATAGAGAATGTTCTGCGCCTCGTCTATATGCAGGGCCAGCGGCGGGTCTATTTTTTTCCCGCTGGCGAGCTTGCGCCCGATCAGCGACTGGAGCATGGAGACGACAACCTTCCCCGCAGTGTACGAGGCTTTTTTTGTAAGCAGGGAGCCAAGCTGCACCACCATGATGACCTGCTTTCCTTCTTCCAGCCTTGAGATGAACCTGTTCTCATGCGCGGTGCCGATGATTCTGCCTATATTGCCGGAGGTAAGCTCGGTGAGCGCGACCCTGAGCGAGCTTACGACATTGTTGTAGTAGTCCGGCGTAGTTTCCAGTATCTTCTGGAGGCTCAGGGATATCTGTTTTGCTTCCGGGGTGTCAAAATAGTCGATGCTGTTTCTGATCTTCCTCAGATCGCCGTGGCCGATCTTGTTTTTGACGTCGAGCAGGGAAAACGAAGTGCGGGTTCCTCCTTTCGCCAACTCCAAAAGAGCCTGGACAAGAACCAGACTGTTCTCGTAGGCAACACCGAAGAAAAACGGCTCCTTGCCTATCGCGACACCAGCGGTGATATGGGCCACCAACTCTTCCGGCATGTAGTATGACGAAAGTGGATCCAGGATCGCGCTGTACTCGGGAAAAATAGGCGTTACCATCATCAGGTCTTTGATCCGCCCGGTGTCGCAGGCTATCTGCGTGATCTTGGAAAATAGATCGATGTCCCCTTTGGGATCAACGACAACGACTGAATAGCCTTTCCTGATGTCCTGCTCAACGATGTTTTCAAGCATCCTGGTCTTGCCTACCCTGGTCGTCCCGAAACACCAGGAATGTCCTTTCCTGTCGCTGTCCGACACCCGCAGGTCAATGACATCATCCGGCGCGTCCAGGTGAACGCCTTCGCCAAGCTCCGTCCACAACCTGTCTTCCACCTTGCAGAATGCGATACCTTCTTCTTTTGCCGCCGCCCGCATGAAGGAGCCGAGATCCTGATCGTTGTAGACGATGCGCATACCGCCCCGGCCCCCATATTTATAGGCCGGACGGACTGAAAGCGGGTAGCCGATCTCCCCTGCGGCTTTCAACGCAGTCTCCAGGGTGAGGGCTTTGACTTCCCGCATGAAGGCCGGCATTCGGAGTTTAGGTTTCATAGCGCACTTCGATATGTTCCCGCAGTTCGTTCTCGACGGCCCGGATCGCGGTCTTCGGGATGTGCGTGTTCGTGAAAAGATAGCTTTTCTTGCCGGGATACCTGTGTGGACAGGTGACAGTAAGCGACTTGTTCCATAGCTTTTCCTTCACCAGAATCTCTTCCAGCAGCTTGACAGGGAGATTCTTCGATGTCCTGTTCAGGGTCACGCAGACGCGGGGGTTGCCATTCACCGTCACCGGATGGATCGCTCTGACCCAGAACGCCCTTTTTTCTCCCAGCTTAAACGCTTTATCCTCTCGTTCATGGCGACCCATTTTAATGAACGGGCATTCCGCATAGACCTCGCAGCGTTTGGATTGCTTTTGCAGTTCCAGTTGCACAATCAGTTTGCTGCCTGGCACGATGTCGCGGATGACGCCCCATCCCACAGTCTTTTGGTCTCTCACCATGTAAAACTCGCGGTTTGCCGCGATCAGCATATTTTGCTCGATCATCCGCTTGATGGTGTTCCATCCTCTCAGCCTGTCCTTTTTCGACACGTCCTTTAGCAGATCGAATTCCTTGAAATTGAAATGACCGTCCACTTTGGTCCACCCGAAGACTTGCAGGCTTCCCTGGCTGTACAGGACCATCACTTCCATCTTGTACCAGCGGGAGAGAAGCACAGAGAATCCTCTTTCTATCTCGGCGATCACAATGCCCCTGGGGAGTTCGTACTGCTCAACAAACTCCCCTATTATTTTCGAGAAATCAGGATTCACGGCTCACCCCTATTGCCACGGCCTTTCGAAGGAACCCGTGTACGGATCTTCGTCCCTCAATGTCCTCTTTCTTCTTTCCAGCGCCACTTTCCGGCGATGTCTTCGCAATGCCCTGTTCATCGAGACCGCCGATTGTCGTCATATCTGGAAAACCAACGATTCTCGAATTCCGCATCTTCCCGGATGACAATATAGGCCAGGAAGGACAGTAACTCCTTTTTTCTCTCTTCATCGGATATCTCCAGGTAGACGGACTTCAGGGTGGTGAGCCGGGCAGGCGAACTGTTAAACTGCGGTCCAGCCTTCCCTTTCCTTCCCTCCCCCAACGAGACTAACCCCTCACCTTTTCCTGCTTTTTCCCCCAAAAGAAAAAGCTGTTCTCTTCTTTTTCTTTCCGGCAAAGCCGGGACTTCTTGTACTTGTCTTTAGCTTTGCCTTTACTCTCACGCCCGAAAAGCATCTTGGATGGCGTGATCACCCGGTCGAGGTATTTTTTACTTTCCGTCCTGGGTAAATATTTCTGCCTGACAATCCCCTTTAAAACCTGACTAATCCCCTCTTTTCCTTCTCCCCCGCGCGGGTAGAAATATAGTAGAAGAAAGGTAGAGGGAAATTTTACGCCCGCAAAACCATGCCCAGCAAGGGTTTCAGAAATGGAAGCGCGACGCAAACACGAAAAACCGCGATGCTAACACGAAAATGGGCGACGCTAGCACGATGGTACAGCGACGCAAACACGATGCTATTTTGGGAGCAAAAAAACCTCTTTTAATCTCAAAAAGCGCGATGCTAACACGACACCAACTTTTTGGCGTTTTGACATTCACGTCCGGCGCGATTTCCGTTCGGTCTCCAATCATTTCTTCGTCCATGCACTTAGTTGTTCGTTGCCTTTGCTACTCTGCGCAATTCCCCAACGATTCATGATCTCCAACCGCTTCAGTTCTTTCAGAGATCTATCGAGAGCAACCTTGAAATCACGCAACCTCCCGCTGTACTGCATCTTCTCCTGAAGCCAATCCAACGCGTATCTCTGAGGCGACTCGTCAGATGTGGCAAACAACCGTTGCAAGGCTTTGGCCAGATCCTGCCCTTGGCTAATCTGCAAACGCTTAGCCCAATCGAGCAAGGCATATTCCCGGTTCCCAAACATCATCACCCACCGCGGATCCAAAATATAGCTGTAGTTCTCACCGTTCTCGTCACACCTGAACTTCTCCACGATCCTGAATGATTCCGCCCGTCCGATCTTATATTTTGACCGTCCGTCTGGATGCTTTGACTCGATGACCAGCATTGCCGCCGTCAAATCTTCCATATATCTGTGAAACCGCTTGTATTCCGTACCGCTGTTTCCCCAACCGAGAGATCCGAGAAATCGGTTCCGATTGATGTGAACCTGCATACCTAACGGGAAGTTTCGTGCCTCAAAGAGCAACTGCAACACGACATCCGCATGTAGTTCGTTGAGCTGGAGACCCCAATACTCAAGAACCGCGTCGCTACGGCTGACCAATACCGTCTTGTCATGATATTTTTTTCGGCCCCTGGCTACAGGGGCAAACAGACTGGATCGGTTTATGGCGTTCGGCATGGCTCGCATCGCCTCCTCCAGGCCAGGCAAAAATACAGGCGCAGGCTCCTTGGCCTTCTGCCGATCCTGTTCCTGCTCAACTTGCCTGCTCTTTTCCTTCAGCAGCTCCATGATCTCGACGGGTGTTCTGAGGGGAATTTCTACATCGTCTTTCAATTTTTCACCCCCTTTGCAAGGCCATAGAAGGAACGGCGAAACACGCAGCCTTGCTCCGTCTTGACCCCTGCCCCTGTCTCCCAACCCGATCGTGCAGTCTTGGGCCTTCTCCACCCTTTCTGTGGAGTTTTCCTGCTGCATCCCCGTGTATTTCTCAGTCAAGTCTTGACTTCTGCCGAAAAAATGATAGTTGTTTAGCATGACTTGTTTTCTTTGTTATTTTTTACCCTGGAAGCCTGGGGGTATATTGGAGTGACATCATGGGTGCAATTATATTTATCGTACTGTCCATAATCGGCGTGGTCCTCTTTGGCTGGTGGATCGCAGGCTGTCCATCTATGGAGGTTAGGCCGTTGGATTCACAGCAGCGGGATGCTTGGGATGATTCATATTATTCTTTGAATTTTGACCCAGCGTACAGAAGTCTTTCTGGTAATATAAACCACCACGACGAAGACTAATCGCCCCCCCCCATTCCAAACCCAGCATCTCTCTCATCACTCACCACCACGACGAGAGAGATCAATAGTTAAGGGAAAAATTTTCTGACCATCGTTTTGACCTCTGCTCCCCTCGCATCTTTTAGGTTTCCGCTTAAATTCCCCTTATTTAAAACCTGCTTAGTCACCCCCTCACTCCTTCCCGCTTATTCTACCAACCTCGTTAAGAATCCCTTTTGAGCCAGTATTTTCCTTGGGGTGAAGGTCGCTCATTTCTCTAACAACCCCAGGCACGGTTTGATTTTCGTTTATGTACTGCTCATTGTCCGTTTTTCTCTTGCCTGCGTTGTAATTGATCGAGTTTTTATCTTCTTCTATTTTGGTCTGTATTCCTTTTGCCGTCTCCGACCAGCCGCCGACGTTCCGTCCTCCCCGGAAGTTCTCGGGACTGATCGTATCCGTCGCGTCCTTCGTCCTGTCCATCGCAGCCGAAGCACCGGACACACCGCCATGAGCATTGCCGCCCCATGCCCCTATATTTCCCTGCACCGCCTCCGATGTGGGACTGCTGTAGCTGCGCAGAAAATCCCTGTAGGCACTATCCACATATGCTTTTCCTTTGTCGCCGCCAGCCGTTATCCTGGTACTCAGGAAGTCAGCCGAACGATCAAGCGCCGCCGGCGTTGTCGAGCCGTCAAAATGGGTGCTCGCAAAATGCTTCAGGAATGGCACGTTAAGATTTTCCCCATAAGACTGTTGGGCTATGCTCATGTTTCTGGCCTCGTTAAGTTGAGAAAACGCCTCGCTGTTCCCGGATTTCTGAGCAATGGAACTCGCCCAGGCCATCCCTTCCTGAGTGCTTGCGGTATGGTTCATCGCCTCAGCGAAAGCCTTACTTTGAGCCTCTTTCAATGCGCCAGCGGTCGCTTCGGAAACTTTCGCGGTATGTGTCTTGCCATCGGTCCCTTGAGCTATAAGTTCGCCTCTCGCGCCAATCCTTGCCGATGCAATTCCCAAATTTCCCCCGGCGGATGCCTCAGCAAATGTTCGAAGCGTCTGCTGGTCTTCCTTCGACACCTTTTTGTTAAAATCAGATCCTTCCCCAATATTCCGCTCAAAGTTTGAACCCAAGTTCTTGTTGAACGTATCGTTCTGAGCCCTGCTGGCGGCGTCGGAGCCGCTAGCGTTTTTGGCTTCGCTGAGGAATCTCTCGATTCCGTTGTTCCTGACAAAAGAGTGGGCCGCACCCGTGGTCAGGATATCCCTGTTGGTCTGGCCCAATTTCAACGAATCAATGGCCTTGCTCTGCCAACTGGCCAAATCAGCTCCGCCTTGTCCGTCGAGCCTGTAGTCAAGGGTGTTGGCTCCCGTTGTGACGTGAGTCATAGCTCCCTGACCACCAGCGCCGATCTTCGACGTGACATTGGTTCCAGCGGAGTTGACGGACATCTCATCCAGCATGTTGGTATGACCATCCGGACCGATTGTGGCGTTGAACTTCCCTTTGTCCGTGGTGAGGTTCTGCTGGCCGCTCATCATTCTTGCCACACTCTGAAGAGACTGAGAGGTGCCGAGTACGACATCGCCATTCGCTTCCGCCTGTCCCGCTGCGGCAATGGCGTTATTCGCGTTCTGGATTCTCCGCTCCTCTTCCAATGCCATCGCGCGACCACGATTGACAAACTTTTCCTGACCCTCGACGCTCATGTTCGACCAGGCGTCCAACAGCCTCTTCTGCTCCTCGGTCCGTCCCTCCGGCGTGAACATCTTGCCCCCGGCCTGACTACCCTGCGATACAGGAGCCATGAGGCTTCCGGCAAAGTGCGCCAGGGCTGAGCCGCCGAACTTGACGAACATCGCCGTGAACCCCGCCGCCAGCGTCAGTCCCGCTGCCCTCATCCATCCGAACATCGCCACCGTCTTAGCCGCAAGAGTTGGCATAGCCGACATAGCCAACATGCCAAGATTGTTTGGGCCTATCGCCTGAAAGTTGTTTGATGCATACGACATAGCGATTGAGGTCGCGACCGCGTCGGTAATTCCCCAAATTGTGAGGAAAACAAAGAAGCCGAACATCGCCCCAATAGCCTTGCCGACCACGGGAGTCGGCAACTGAAGGGTCAGGAACGGGACCATGGCCAGGGCAATGGCGGTGAGAATGGTCTTGATAATCGGTATCCAACCGTTCAGTGTTACGTCCGACCCGAACCCGGAAGACACAATCGTCCTGTCAGCCTGCATACCCGCGCTCGCCAGGGTGTTCCCGGTGAAGGTTTGATACAGCATGGCGGAAAGCTGCGATTGCCGTAGGATGGTGTCGTAGGTGTAGCTCGTCCCTGTCCCGGCGTTGACGGCGTTGGTGATCAGATTCTTGCAGGCTTGCGCCACTGAAGGGTTGGTGGCGTCCAGGTTCGCGCTATTGCAGGTCTTAGCCAGCGCGTTGTCATAGGCTGTCGGCACCGAGAAGATCGGCTGTAATCTGGTCCAGGCGTCCGTGCAGGTCATCGGGGTACCGTTCGTGGTCGTGGAATCATAATATATTGTGAAAACAGCCGGGTTTTGCGCATTGGCGAGCGTGGCCATGAAGTCGGTATTGTTCCCCAGGAGATCCCCGAAACCGATAGTCGCTCCAGATCGCTGTGTCTCGAAAATCACGCATTTATTCATGTACTGTTCCATGGACATCGTGGCGTAGACATCTTGCGCGTTGCTTATGGTCTGCAACATCCCGAAACCCATCCCCCCGCCGTTGGCGGAGTACGACTTGGCCGGACCCACAAATGTGTCACAGATGGTGCTGACGACCCGTTCAACCATGTTCAGGCTTCCGGCGACAAGGACAACAGCGTTGGGCATCCCGCCGATGGTCTGCGTTTCGTTCAGCGTCGCATCGTAGATGGCTATATGGCCAGTAGGCACGAAGATCGCCAGATAGATCACAGCGCCGATGAGTATCTTGACCGCCCAGTCTAACGGAATAACCCTCACCCCGGACATAGCGGCGAAAAGCCAGACGAGTGCGCCGCCAATAACCCCAAAGATGGCGAAGACCGTCAGAAGTCCCTGGAAATCAATATCGCTGAAAATAAGCGCGACCATGTTGAACGCCTGCACCATCAGGTCGAAGCCGCCGTAGGTGTAAAAATCCATATCCAGCGCCCAGGCCGACTTCACCCAGAACACAACCAAGGCCGCTGTTAGACAGAATGTTTTCTTCAGCATATCGGTTCGTATTCCTCCATTGCTCTTCCCTCAGCAATTTCAGTGTTTCTGGGCTGCTGCGGCGGCATAGTCGCCAAACTGTTTCCTGACTATATTGTTAACCAAATCCTCCTGCTGCTCCTGATTTTTTAGGTATTGCAGGGTGGTGGCGAACTGCGTCGCGGAAGTGTTATAGCTGTCCTGGGCCGCTTTTCTGATCTCCCTGACTTTCGTAAGCATCGTGTTGAGATTCTTGTCTATGTTCGGCGCAAACGTCGCATCGGCGCATTTAGTGTCCTTCTGCCCGGCTGATGCTCCGTTTTGCCGGGAAAGAATCTCCCTGGCCTTCAAAGCCAAGGTATCGGTGCGGGTGTAGAGATCGGAGAGCATCTGCAAGGTGAGGGCCTTGGCGGTCAGGTCCGCCAGGCTGTTTACCGTCTGGCTTTGGGTGCTGGTGGCGATAGCCAGCTTTACAATCGGGATGGTGGCCAGCGGCGAGCCGTTCACAAAAGCCTGATCCGTACTGGAAATCGCCGTCCTGTTCTGCACATCGTTCACCACGTTGTTCAGCGATGTGAGCGCGTAAGTCGTCAGATCGGCGTTGGCGTCCGTAACCTTCGAACAGCTCTCCAGGGCGTCTTCGGCATAGACGTTTCCCGACGAGACAGCCCCAAGATCGCTCTGGTTGTTCTGCGGACATGGAGCAACATAGCTGACATTGAAATTCTGGCTGATATTCAACCGCACGTCCCCGACAAGCCCCCGCATCAGATCGGTATAGGCCGACGGAATTCCCATCTGAGCCCCCAGATTAGCCAGGAGCAGCCCGTCCTTAAGAAAGATCGCCGTGATGGAGGCGTTGCAGCCCGACATGACGCTCTGGGTGTCACTCGTACTTGGCACATTGTTGGCGGCTCTTTGCGAGGTCGTGAGCGAAGTCCAGAGGTCCGAGGCTCCGCTGGAGAGTTTGTCGTAGTTGATCGCCTCCCCCAGCTCCTTCTTCACATTATCGGAGGAAGGATCTTGCACTGTGGCGACAAGCGCTTTCCCTGCCGCGCATTCGTTCATCTGGATATGGTTCAGCGTGTCCGAGAGTGCCTCCATGTTCTTGATGGTGTTGGAGCACTGTTCGCAGAGCGTCTTTAATGCCAGGTCGAAGGCAACACCAGCGGCGTTTGAAAGGATCGACTGGAGCTTTGACACCAGATACTGAGAATTCATGAAGGAAAAGCCGCCCATGAACACGTCGATGCCGCCGCAGCCGCTTTTGATATGCGGAAGCGTCGTCGTGATCGGGAATGTCGTCTGGTCCTGCCAACGAGCAGAGAAGTTTCCGCCTGAGTAGTACCCCCTTTCCTGCCCCTGGATATACGAAGGGCCGCTTCCCGACTCCTGGCTCACCCAATCGTCAACCCAACCTGCATTTGCTGATTGCACCAGGGCGCAGGAAAATCCAACAAGTGCTATGGCTTTAAAGATTTTCTTCTTCATGGTTGCCTCCTCACCGTATTCTTCATATCAATCTCCAAAAATGTCCTCTCCCCCCGCGCGACCACGCCCGCGCTATTTCGACTTCCTCCTCAAAAGAAAGTGTCATAACGAACCTCCTTTGCTCTTATCCAGGATAGACCGAGGATCAAGCGAGCCGCCTTTCTCAAACTCCTGGTTCGTGAAGGTCTCCGGCGTCGTATCGCCGTTCAGATAGCGGATGGCCTGGTAACTTTTCTGCTCCATCTCTTCCATTGAGATCACGCCCACGGAAATCGGCATATATTGCTCGCTCCCTTGCCGGATCAAAAGCAGGGTCGGCGTGGTCGTGATATTGAAACGTGACGCAAGAGCGGTCTGCTCCTGAATGTTGATCGGCTTGATCTCCCAGCCGTACTTCTCCGTGAAGTATTTCAGGATATCCACCTGCTTTTCACAGAAGATACAGCCGGGCTTCCAGAAGAACAGAATGGCGTGATTGTCCTTGGCTGCGCGAATCGTGTCGGAAACTTCTTTCTCCCTCATCTGGGTCCGAGCCTCAACGCCTGGGATCGTCGAAGGATAGACATCGTTGACTGAAAGCGTAGCCGCGTCCTTCTGGGTCACAAACTGGACGGCGGACGAGAAGGCGGCGGATTTCCGCCTGGCGATATCCTGCATGGTGAGATAGTCCCCGACGTTTTCTTCCGTGGGATACTGCACGGCTTTCTTCATCTTTACGTTCAGCAACTCCTGAAAATGGTCGGGGTACATATCGTACAGCTCTTCCATGGTATATTTTTTGTCATCGGGGGCCCGCTGCTCCTGCTCCGTTACCCCAGACTGGTCGTCCGGCTGCTTTTCAGGCTTTTCGGGCTTTGCAACCGGGTCGTGATACCAGTACCAGCCTTTCTTGGGCGTACTATCATAGTACGGGTCGGCTGTCTGTTGCGCCTCCTGCAGCTCCGACGACTGCTGTGTCGCTAAGCCCTGCGTCGCCAGGAACAGCAGGATCAGGGCGCTACCAGATCGGATATGCTTTATATAAGATTTCATCTTTCTTAATAAATCCTATGTACTTACTATCAAAACTCCGGGGATTGGAGCCAACCGCAAAATAACTGCCCTGCGGAATAACCCCGTTGAACCGGAACTCAGGGAGCCTATTCCCTTCGCTATCCGCTTCAAGGGCCTGACCGAGAGGCCTTCCGTTGCAACTGAACCTTCTTTCCCCGTCGACCGTAAGCAGATCGCCAGGCTTGCAGCCGACCTGCTTGGTAAACAGGTCTTTCCTGGTCAGGCTTTTTTGCAAAAACTTGATCTCTTTGGCTCTGAAGACCAGATAGTCGCCGGTATCAAACATCGTGGGCGGCTCACAGAGAAAAAAGATCCGGTGATCCAGGGAATCGCTGACCACAATGTCGAACCTTCCGGGCAACAACCACCCGACAGCGCCGATAGCCAAGGTCAGAAGGACAACCATCCAGATTTCCTTGGGTGTCAGTCGTAAAAAAAGTTTCCGGTTTTCTATCGCCTCCATGATCCCATCCTTGTTTAAAACAGGTTCGATATCTGCAGGGCGACAACAAGCAGGAAACAGCATAAAATATTTATGATCTTCCGAAACATCGACCACCTCCTTGATTTGAGTGGGCTATTTTTTCCCAGGAACAACAGTGGCCTGCCCTGCTGATCCGGAGGGATTCTGCAACTCTTTGCTGCCTGACAGAACGACATCCTTGGTGATGACGGTTACATTCTTCGGCTGTTTGCTCAGGAAGTCCTGAAACTGAGCAAACCGGACAAACAGATCGGCCTCGTTGATCTTTCCCTGGACGAATAGTTCTTTCTGCTCCTTCACAAAGCCGGTCAGATCGACCACCATCACCCTGCTTGCAAAATACTGGTCGTAGACCGCCAGGCTGAGAAAGGCCACCATCAGGGCAATCACTATCACGTCCAGGTAGCCTACGGTCATTTTCTCTTTCTTCTGCGGGAAAGGGATTTCCAGGGTATCCTGCAAAGCCTTCTTCGCCTTATTTTCCGGCCCTTCGATCCTTATCTCCTTCAATGTGTCCCCTTTTCTCTCTTGATTAATTCCGTCAGAAACGGGCTTCGCGCCTCGCCGTTTATTCGCTCCAGCATGAATACAAGCGTGGAATCTCCGTTCACCACCCAGGAGTCCTCGCCGTTGGTATAGACCACCGCAGGCACCTGGGTGATGCTGTACTGCGTGAACAGGCCGGGGTTGACCTTGATCGGCACCTTCATCCGGGAACAACGCTGATCGGGAAGATCGGTGCAGGTCAGGTCCTCCTGCAAGACGTGTCCGAAATACCTGTTCGCCGCCTGCTTGTCGGCAATCCCGCTCGTCAGCCCGTAAAAGACCGGAAAAATCCGCCCGTCACCATACTGAGATGCCTGCGTCAGATAGGCGTGGACGGCCTTGTCCGGCACGGAGCTTGACAGGAAGATATAGACCGTCTCCTTGGTGGAACCAGCGGCACCCGGCTGAAGCTGTTGCCCCTGTTGCACCTGGGGTGAAGGAAGCGGGAAACCGTTCTGAGGAGCAATCGCCTGCTGGACCCGAGCCTTTTCATCCTCCAGCTTTTTCTGGTTCTCCGGGGAGTTGAATCCGGCCACAGCTTTTTGAGCATCGTTGTTTCCCTCGTCCTTCATCTCCTGCACAGGCAGAACGGGAGGAGTCAAGGCCACCTTTTTTTGGGTATCTTGCAGGACTTTATCCACGTCCTGCTGCAGCTTCTCCGGGTCCACACCAGGAACATCCTTGCCTATCTCCGGTAAAATAGGGGAGGAAGGATTGTCCTGAGCCCTGGATATGGAAAACACCAGAAAAACAACTAAAAAAACGACCATTAATCGCAGCATGTGCAGCATATTTTCAACCTGTAGACAACCCACATGAATTCATCGTTTGGACCCATCAGCCCCAGGTACGGAATATTTACTCCCGCTCCATAGAGAGTGGCGGATCTGCCTAGCGGATACACCGAGGCCGGTCCCGGCCTGCGTACCGCCATCTTGTAGTGACTCTTGACCCAGATCGGCGTTGGGGTGCAGCCGCAACCGTCGCCGAGACCCGGATCACAGATCATGAACAGCCGGTTTAAGCGATAGATCAGCCGGGACGCTATCGTCGAGTTGGCCTGGACGGTGTTGTCGTCAGCGACATGCCCGGTCATGGGGTAGGCAGAGCCCCCGCTGCCGACGCACCAGAACAGGCTATCGAGCGGAAACCCGAGATTTGCGGCCACCGCGTCCCCCATACAGGCCAGTTGGCTGACCGGGTTGGCGAAAAGTGCTGCCTCCGGCTCGATAATCGCCGTCAGCGTGTCGGTCTGCCACATCGCATCCCATTCCGTGAAATACATGCCGTAGTCTGATCGGCTGCATAAAGGCAGGATCGGGATCAGCCAGCCATGCGCCTGAGCGAAAGTCGATTCCCCGTTGTCTACGGCATCCTGACTTTTGTTCTTGCCGCCCATGGTCAACTGGCCGATTACTCCGAAATTCGAGGTGTAATTCGAAGACGAAGATCCTCCGGTATCGGGGGTTCCGCCTTGATTGCCCCCGGACTCTTCAGGCGTCTCATTGCCACCGCCGCCGGAATCACCGCCGCTGGAGCCCCAAAGGCTGTCCGATGAGTCGCTCGAATTAAACGATCTTCCCTCATAGGCCGAATAGTATGCAGCGGATGATGTGTCTATGACCAGGAACGGCTCCCAATACTCATACAAAAGCCCTTCTGTCATATACGGCGGCGCTCCGCATATACAGATCCCGAGGATTGTAAAATCGATCTGGCTATAGTCCACGTCCGTCGATTGGTTGAATGCCTGCGCGGTCACACCGGCAAACGCCTGCCGTGTCATGGCAAGAAGAAAAAAAGCAATCAAATACACCGACTTATTTTTCATTAAGCTTTACCTCCCGAACCGACATCACATCACCTTTTCTGACAACAATCGACGGTACAACCGCAAGCCGGAATCGATCTGCGATCTGCCCCGTGAG
Source organism: Puia sp. (assembly GCA_031292515.1). GTDB lineage: Bacteria > Bacteroidota > Bacteroidia > Chitinophagales > Chitinophagaceae > Puia. The sequence goes on from JARLGZ010000252.1 coordinate 19,302, forward strand.
GTAGTACACGGGTCTGTTCAAAGTCTTGTTAAGCTGGGAGGCATAGCCATCGGAGAGAAGCAGGATCGACAGCTTGTTCAAAAAGTAGGGTGACTTCTTGAACCATTCGACCTGCCTCGGATCGCTGCCGTCTATGATCACCAGCCCGCCTGTGAAATTCACGTATTTCAGAGGGTTGAAGGTATATCCTTTCGGATAGAGGATCTTGCCTTTGCCGTCCGTCATATCGTGGGTGAGCGTGTAGGTCATGTCCACGTCGAAGGTCCGGTCACGGGTAGCCTTCGGCAATTTTCTGAGGTCTCTCGGCTGATAGTGCTCTATGGCTTTGCGCTGCTGCTCAAGGCTTGGCGTATGTGCCTGTGCGTAGGCCCGCATCTCGGCAGTCAGGTCCGGCTCGGCAATCGGGTACACCGTCCCCACGGTGCCAAGGTCCTTCTCGGTTCCGGCAAATACCTGCGCTGACGTTGCGACAAGAAACACAAAGGTTAAAACCGCCAATCTTCGATTTTTCACGCCCACCCTCATTCGTTTTTTGATCTCAAAAACTCTTTCGCGAAATTTGTCCCAGCAGGAACGGCGACAAGAGCAATCTTATATTCATCTTCCCTCTTTTCTTCGCCTGACCATCTCAAGGATAGCCTCGTGGTAGGTCAGGCCCTGCTTCTCCACAAGTCCCACCATGGCCGCGATCTCCACGGGGTTGGATGTATATAAAAAGTAAGCGTAGGCATTGACCACAAGCCTGACTGCACCGCTGCCAAACGGCGTATCGAAGAAGATTTCGGAGTAATTCGGGGGATGGGACTTGATGCTCTTCAAAAGCTGGATCGCGAATTCGTCATAGTCGATAAGCCCATTCTTCTGAGCGTCCTCTATCGCCCCGGACTCCAGGAACATCTTGTAGGCGGAGTTGCTGTTGATGACCTTGCCGACATCCCCGAAGCTGACCAGGTCCATGATCGACTGGATGACGATCATGAAACTGCCGTTGTACTTCCTGGCCCTACGGTATCCTTCCTCCACCACCGGCTTGATCATCTGGGAGTCGCCAAGAAACTGCCAGGCCTCCTCGAAAATGACAAACTTCTGGCGGGAACGGTCGGAAAGATAGAGGTCCTGGGTGACACTGTTTATGACCAGCAGCGTCACCACCCGGTAAAGGTCGGGCAGAACCTTGAGGTTCTCCAGCTCCAACACAACAAAGGGATCGCGGCGGATGTCGAAGGTGGACGGCCCGTTGAAAAACCTGCCGTAATTGCCCTTGCTCGTAAACTTTCGTATGTTGTAGGTCAACTTCTTCGCGGCGGCGATCAACTCCTCGTTGTCCTTCATGTCCTCGAAGTCGGTTCCGGGCAGATTCGGGAACTGACGCAGGAAATCGTAGACCGTATCGGAGTCGGCCCCCTGCCCCTTCTGCTCCCAAGCCCAGCGCACCGCGTCATGGATCAGATTTTCTTCCGTTGCATTGCATTTCTCCGTGCTGGAGTTGGCGTACACCATCTGCGCGAAGACCGCCGACACCGCCGCCAGCTCCTCCTCAGGCTCGATGATATGGGTGAACGGATTAAGGCAGATAGGCGTGTCCTTCTGAAAATCCAGGTACTTCCCCCCAAGTATATCGGAGATTTTCTTGTAGCTGCCGCCGATGTCGATCACCCGGATTAGCGCACCGGTGGCCAAATAGTTGAAGATGATGTAGTTGATCAGAAACGACTTGCCGGACCCGGAAGTCGCAGCGCAATACGCATTGTAGTTGTTCGATCCCTTGTCAAAAAAATCAAGCGGGATCAACTGCCCCTTCCTGCCGATGAACAACAGGCGGGGGGTCCCTGATCCGGCGAAATCCCCCTGGACCGGTAAGAGAGGTAACACATTGTTCATCGAACAGATGAAATCTCGCTCCATAAAGGTGACGTTCTTCCCCCGGTTGTTGAAGCAGAAAGGCAGGGCCGACAAAAACATCACCTTCCGAAAGATGGTCTCCTGCTGCATCACGTACCCCTGGTTCTCCCACATTCTATGGGCGCGGGTACAGGACTCCCTCGTCTTCTCCCGGTTGTCACTCCAGACAAGCAGCTCCGGCACTATCCGGATAAACTTCACCCCATGCTCCAGTTCGTCCGTCGCTTTCAGGTACTCGTTCTGCTTTTTTTGCAGCTTCGCCGCAAGTGTCCCAAATCCCTTCTGGTTCATCAAGAAGGCGCATTTCGCCCTGATTTGAGTGTTCAGGCTGTCGTCGAACAGGATGGAAAGCGTATACAGAAAGCCGGTCTTGATCTGATCCATATCCGTTGTCAGTCCCCAGATCCCCCCGAACAGGGAATTGGTCTGCAAGGCGTCAACCTCCTTCGGCATAGACTTGGGGGTTATGCAGGCGAAATACTTCTCCCCCACCTGTAATGAGTCGCTCTCTTCCTTGATGACGGTTTCAGCGTTGATGATCTGCATATGCAGGGGTTTTCCGTCATCGTAAGCGCCCAGGTTGTGTTCCTTGTCCCTGCCGGGATAACTGTTGAACAACCGGCGCAACAGTTTCAGCAGTCGGCCTGGCCGCATCGGATGCGGAAAGAGCTTCGCCCCTCTCAGCGTCTCGGCGATCTGCCGCTGGATGTTCTCCAGATACGCCTGCTTCCCCTTCTCCTCGAAGTCTTCCAGCTTCGGCATGTTGTTGGCGTCCCCCGGTATCTTGACCGCCACAAACAGCCGGAAGTTCCGTATCGGGATACCCGCACAGGCGTCCAGCCCGTTTTTCCCCTCGTACAAAAAATCTATGACCTTCTCGACGTTGTTGTGAATGACAGGGTTCTCGACCACGATTTTCGCTTTGTAGGCGTCCAACAGTGGGGTGATATACGGATCGGCGTACAGGATGAACTGGACCACGCTGCCACCCGGCAGGCCGGAACGGAATATACCCTCCAGGGACTTCAGGGTCTTTTCCGACGCGAAGGCCAAAGGAGAGCACTCCCACAACAAGCCCAGAGTCTGGTCGTTATTGACGTAAACGTCATACTCTCTGGCATACGAGTTGTAGTTCAGGTACATCGAGAACGGATGCCGCTCCGTCATCTTTTTGAGATCGCCATTCCTGAGCTGCCTGTTCGGCCCTAAAACCGCCTTTTCAAGAAAGGTCAGCATCTTATGTCTCCAATGAGTTCCCGCCCTTCAGGAGAGCCAGGAAAAGGTTGTACGGTTCCTCTGTCTGAAACCCCTCCTCGACGTACTGCAAGGCTTGTCCATTTTGCGTAACCGCAATCATTACGTTCTTTTTGTCGTCAATGAATCGGCTCAATTTCTTATGGCTTTTCCTTGATGTCCGTCAGTACCCAAGAGGCTTTCTCGATTTCCAGATAGGCGTACCGCGTCATGAACAATTCGTTTTTCTCGCCTCTGTACGGAAGGATCAGAACCCGGAGTACCTTCGGCGGGTTGAGCATGGGGGCCTGGGGGCTTTCCAGCAGCTCGGTGATAGCCTTGTACTGGTTAGCCTTCGCCTCATCCTTCAAGACTTTCACGGGCGATATGGCCACAACCGGGGAGTTTTCGTCGGCGGAAGGCGCAACTTCCGCCTGAGACTCCACGGTCGGTTGCGGGTATCGCGCATCCTGATAGGCTGTAGGCGTGTCGACACATTTGCCCTCCGTGTCCTTCGCCCGACAATGGAAGTCCTCGTCGTAGGGGTTGACGATATCCTTCACCGACGCGCAGGACGAAATCCCGAAACACAAACATATTGCCAAAAGATTGATTGCTTTGAGTCTACGCATTGTTATTCCTCATTATTGTTCGTCAGGTCATCATCCTGTTGCGGGAGATCCTTAATAACAAGCTCCTTGCCTTCGGAGATCACCACCGTCACATGCTTGTCGGCGTTAGCCTCGATCACCGGCGTCGCCTGTTTTGCAAGCGTCAGATAAAAATCAGCCAGACGCTGCGAGCCAGCCGACAGGCCGCTGCCGACCGCATAAGAGCCGACCTGACTGGGATTAACCGTTGACACCGCGCCTAAGCCGGAGACGGAGGTCGTCGTCGCCTGCGTCTTCATCATCTCGCCTGCCCCTTGAAAAAACCCGGCGACAAGAGACCTGGCCACGCTCGCACCCATCCGGCTCACCACATGACCGGCAAGGCCCGTCTTCGCATCCGCGTCAGTCACAAAACCTTTGATCGGGGTGTCGATCACCGCACTTCCCTCTTTTGTAAGGCAGGAGAGAGAGACCAACCGGACATCAACCCGCTCCTTGTCGAGACGGCCCTGTCCCTCCCCCACCACAAAGCAACCGGCGAGATTGGCCTTCACGTCGTTGGGTAGGACAGCCGGAGTCTGGACCCGCAACAGAAGAGGGTCGGGATTCGCCTTACCGTTATTCGACGTTCCCGCGTCAAGCCCGGTGAGAAGAATCGCGCTCATGAACGACGGGGGCAGATAGACCGTCCGTTCCTTCGGCTTCTGAGTTTCGGCCTTCACCGGATTGGATACCACCGTGATCTCGCCCAGCGTCTTTTTCTCCTGACGCTGCTGCGTTCCCGGAGGAATCTGCTGCTGGCCTGCCTGTGGACCCGGCTGGCCGGGTGCTGGCGGAGCATGGACCTTCGACTCAACCTCGGCGGCGTCAGGGACATAAGGCAAAGGGGCAGTCTCGCTGCTGCTGGTCCCCGGTGCCGGTGCGCCGGAACCAGAAGGAGCCGCGCCAGGGGCGGGGGCGGTATTCTGGCTTTTCAGCCTGTCCATGATCGCCTTTTGCTCACCCTGGAGCTTCTCCAACGCATCCCCCATCTCTTCCACCTTGCGACGGCTCTCAGAGAGTTCCGTCTTATGCAAAAGATCCGGGTCTATGGCCACCGCCTTCACCGGGGCCGTGGCCAGACTCGTCTGAGGTTGCCGGTCTTTGTAAAGCTTGAGGGTGAACAACAGGAAAATGGCTCCCGCTATCCCGAACACAAAGGTTTTCTTGGCCTTAGGAGATAGCGACCCAAACCAGTCGTTAAACTTCTTCATTACTCTCCCTCCCCCGACCAGGTTGTCTTGATCGTCTTGTCCATCGCCGACGGACCGTCCTTCTCTTTTTTTTCAACCACAAAGAGCCTCGTCTTCTCCCCGCTTCTCAGCTTGTGATCCTCTACAGCCACCGCCAGGATCGAGTCGCTGATCTGATTCGACAGAAAAATCTTCTCGTCGATATCCTTCTCGCGGCCTTGGAGCGTTACCTGGAAAATCTTCAACCTCAGACCCACGCCGTCCACATCGACGGTCTCTTTCAGCACCACCGAGAGATCGGAACACAGAGAAATCCAGGCCGGCTTGTTTTCAGTCACCTTGTAGCTGGACGGATATGTCCCCGCATACCCCTCCTTGATTAGCTTCAACGCCTGCTTCTCGATAGGCATGTTCTTGTAGAGAGCCAGGTTTTTGTTGACTCCCTCGCTTTTCGGCGGAGCCAACCGCACGGTAGCGGCTGGGATGTCGGAAGGGTTGGCGACCAGGGAATAGGTCGAGCCGTCACAGACGACATAGAGTTCCGATGGCTCGCTGGCGTAGCTCCGCTTGCCGTTGATCTCCTCGAAGGTGAACTTGATGTAGGCGTTGTTGCCTGTAAAATGTCCGGTCAGCCCCTTCTCCTTGGAAAAAATCAAGTCGCTGATAGGCCCGGAACAGACGACCCGGTTGATCTCCTTGTTGGAGAACTCCACCATCGTCGGTACTTCAGGCGGCACCCCCGTCTCGGCATGAGCACTGCCCCAGAGGGCCAAGATCGCCGTTGCAATAATGATCTGTTTTTTCATTTCTTCCCCTCGGCCGTCTTCTGCCTAAACGAGATGATCTGGAATTTCCCGTCGAGAAACCGGTATTGAATGATGTACGTGGCCACTTCGCCCAGAAACAGTGTATCGCCGGTGAATTGTTTCAATGTGCCGGAAAGCTCGACGGCATCGTCTTTCAATATGATATCCTGGATGAAAAACACCGAGCTGGTCTTGGCATCCTCGATCATCCCGGCCAGCGAATACCAGGCCTTTGAGCCTTCCGGGTATGATTCCGGGGCGTAATAGCTCAAAAGAGCATCGAATTGCTTCCTGGCCGTGGACGGGGTGTAGGTCGTCGCAAGCGAGCTGATATTTCTTGCCAATTCCTTAACATAGTCATCGTTCGGCTTGCCATTGACGTACTCAATTTTCTCCTGGAGCTTTGGCGGCACGATCACCACCCTCTGGTATTTAACGGCCTTATACACCAAAAGAGAGTTGAAGATCAGCGCCGCCGCAAGCACCGCAACCACAAACTTCAGCAACCGGTTTTCGACAAAGAGGTTGCTCATCTTGGACGTGAACAGTTCTAATTTCATGCAAACCTCATTCGTGGAATTCCTGTTGGAAATATTCGGGATAGTTCTCGACTTTCGCAAAACCAAGCATATAGGCCATATGCTTCATGTACCCTCGCGGCTTGTGATGCTTGGTTCTGCCGTACAGATAATTCACCAGAAAAAAACCAATCCACACAACCACTCCGCTTTGCAGAATCGCCACCGTAAAGGAGAGCGCGGCTATCGCCACCTGGTCTAACCCCCACCACAAAACCTCAGTCGGCAATGACATATATTGCGGAAACTCGGACCTGTATGCGGCCATTGTCTTGCCCCCCTTTTGATTGGATTGTTATAGGCGGTTACGCGATCACGCCGCCCAGTGTTGCCACGATGGAGTCGGCTTTAATCAGGATTACACCCGCGAAAAGGCACAGAATCGCAGGCATAACCATCTGCTTGGCGATAGCGAATACGCAAAGCACGATAAATCCGACCCCCGCAACGAACCCTACCGGACCCTTGAGAATCTGGTTTACCGCCAGATCGTACAGGTCGTAGGCGAACGAGCCCGACGACGGAACCGTGAACGCCAGCGCATTCTGGGCAATGAACACGACCGTCATTGCCATCACGCACATCACGGCCCTTCGGGTGCCGTGATCCATCTTTTTTGAAATTTCTGTTTCCATAGATATCTCCTTGTGAATGTTGATTTCCCTTCTCTCTTTTCTTCGCCGCCTTTTTTGGCCGCGAAAACTACTGCGTTATCTCCACCCGACGATTGATGTTAAAATCCTTCGGATTGTCAGTCAGCGGACTTTCCTCGCCTTTCCCCTGGATATCCTCATCTTTCACGGTATATCCATGCACCCTCAGCACGTTTGCAACGGCCCAGGCCCGATGCAGAGACAGGGTACGGTTTTCCTGCTCGCTGCCCAAAGAGCAGGTGTAACCGGTAACTCGCAGCGGCGTGTTTTCAGAAACCGGACACCGCCGCAACCCGTCCAGCACCGATTGCCGTTCGGCAGTGCTTAAAATGTCACTGCCAAGCTGAAAATGCGCAGTTGGAAGATGATCGCATCCGGCCAGGTCGGTGGCAAAAAATCCGTCGCCAGCCTTTGCGGTGATTCCCGCCGTCCTGCCTCTGTCGCCGCAGGCCTCAGCCCTTCTCGCCGACGTAGGCTCGATTAAAAAAGCGTTGGCGGGCGGATAGCGGACCGTCTCCGAATAGAACAGCGTGCCTTCCTCCTGTACAATCGTCGTTGCTGCAAAAACAGGTTGGGCAAAAACAGCGACCAGGAGGACGGTCCCGGCTGCAAAAATCGTTTTTCTTCTGTTCATTGGTTTGCCTCTTTTTTTGCCTGACACTTTCTGCTCTTGAAGTTTAAGAACCAGAGAAACTACGTTTCTTTTTCTTATCCGTGCTGGTTTAGCAATAAAATCTTCTATGTTTTTAATTTTGTTCGTATTTATTCTATCGCAGAATCATCTTTTTTCTTATCCGTGCTGGTTGAGTAATAAAACACTACAACTTTGCGATATTACGCTATTTGTCCGCATCGTTTTGTAATTGTTTGTTTTTCTTCTTACGTAGTTTGATGTTATATGCCTTTTTCCTGACCGTATAGAGCCTCTGAAGTTGGAAGTAATTGGGCGTGAATTTGAGATATTTTTTCAGATCTTCCACGACCTTTTGTAATCGTAACTTCTTCCCCCCATGCTCCTGGGGATCATAATTATAGAACCGGGTGAAAGCGTATCTTTCCCATTTGGTTTCCAGATCGAGCGTATTCAAATACGCCTCCCTGTCCTTTTTGGATTTTCGTATCAAGCGTTGGCGAATAAGAACGTGGAACGCCTTATCGTTGTCCAAAATCTTTCCCAGCACTTTGAGAACGGCAATGTCGTCTTCGGACAGGGGCTCTTCAAACAGACCAAGCCTGGAGAGCTTTTTAAGTACGGATTTGGGAAGAGGAAAAGTTGAAGGAAGATCGGCGATGTTCATGGCAACCTCCATGCAATCTCGGGATTTTGCCCTGCAACAAAACCGAAAAACGATTTTGCAAAAATATAATTTTTACCCAAGAAAGCAGCGGGCCGGAGAGGCAAAATGTATTTTGTGAAATCAGGTGGATAGAATAATGCGTAATAATCTAGAAGTGATAGACGATTTTGTTGCTGAATCAGCACGGATAGATCGGCTGGAAAGCCCTGCCAGGACTGAGGTCTAGCAGGAGGATTAACTAAATCCCGGAGTAAAAATATTTGCAGGAGAACACTTTTGTAGTGTAACATTGCATCAGCCATGTATATGGGTTAGCGCCTAAAGGTACTGGTTAGGTTATGGGTGGTGCTAGAACACCGCCCATAACCGCTTTCTTCTTATTCCATATTTACTGCTCTCCTAATTGCTCATTATCTTTCCTTTTTTTTAACTCAGTTATCGATGTTCGATTCCACTTCAGATTTTCAAACCTCCTGTAAGTTCCCGCTCATCAAGAGGGGAAAGCCAAGGAGAAACAGTTCGTCTGTATGGTACTGCTCATCAACAAACCTCAAGGCAATGCCATTCTGTACAACAGCAGCCGCACAAATTGCGGGGCTTTGCTCCTTGACAAATTCCAAGGCCCATCCGTCCTGAGCAACAGCGGCCTTGCAGAGTTCAGGTGTTTGTTTTTTGACATACTGTAAGGCCCATCCAGCCTGCGTAACCGCAGCCAGACAGATTTCAGGGGTCTGATCCTTGACAAATTGCAAAGCCAACCCATCCTGTGTAACCGCAGCCCGGCAGATTTCAGGGGTCTGATCCTTGACGTGCTTCAAGGCGAAACCGTTCTGAGTGACAGCAGCTAAACAGAGTGTAGGGGTTTGCTCCTTGACATGCTGCAAGGCTCCCCCATCTCGCGTAACAGCAGCCAGACAGATTTCAGGGGTCTGAACCTCAATAAACACCAAAGCCACTCCATCCTGCATAACAGCGGCAAGACAGATTTCAGGAGTTTGATCCTTGACAAATTGCAAGGCAAAGCCGTTTTGCGTAACTGCAGCTATTGCGGTATCTTTGTCGTCAATAAATTTGTGGCAAGAAACTTGTTTCAATACTAATTTCCTCTTGATGTGTTTTTAAAAAAATATATCCTGAAGATAGCTTCATTAAGGCTTTTGAAAGAAAAAATTTACAACATCTGGCCTCTTTGTGTATGGATCCTAACATTTCTTGCGCAGCCAGAAGCAACGCGATATTTACGCAAACAAAAATAAACTGCAAGTTTTATTTTTGTTTTATTAGTTTTTTATTGTTTTATTTGTTTGTTTTTTAAAAGACTGATTATTGTATTTTACAATTAACAAGGCCACTTAGGATCAGTTTGTTAAAATTAATTATCTCCTTATTTTATAACTATGTCAAATGATATCCAGTTCTTTACTGCTTTTTTCCAAAACAAAATAAACCAAGGTGTACGGCAAAAAACTATAGCCGACAAAACTGGCATCCCAGTAAACTGCATTCACGGAATGTATAAAGGGAAGGTTAAGAAGATTCCACCAGAAAGACTTACAAAAATTGCAAAATATTTTGAAGTTTCATATGAAGAAATAATCCAAGAAGGTAAAAAGCTTTTCGAAAAAAAACCGCAGGATATCCCTTTGAAAGGGAAAAATACCACTGCCGATTTGATATTAGAAGTTCTTGCACAAGTGAAGGAAAAAGATGAACAACTAGAAATTATTGATCAATTAAAAGAAAAAATCGAATTTCATTTAATGGTGCTTGAAAACCTTCACGAAAGTGTGACCTTCTTTGATGAAAGACGAGAATTGGTTTTCTCCAGCAATAGGTGGTGTTTTCTTGACGAGGAGGACCTGGTTAAAACACCATCTCTTGAAACTCTCGTTTTGAAAATGCGCAGAAAAATTGAAAATTCTGAGGAAGTTCTCGATGCTCTGTTTCTATCTTCAGAAAAAAGAGAGAAGGTTACTATTGATGTCAAACTTAAAAGTGGTGAAATATTTCACATAAGAGCGGTTCCAGTTATAAAAAATGATGTCTTTAAAGGAACACTTCTTATTAATACACGCAAGAACCCGCCTCTTGAAAACGATTAAACTAGACTTTTTTGGGTGTTCCAAGGCACCCAAAAGAGTCCAAGCAAAAAACACCAAACGGGAGTGAAATGTGGCTAAGATAATCATACCGGAAAAAATAGATAATCCGCCGGGTGAAATTATTGTGACAAACGGAATAGATAAAAAAAATGAGTACGAATTGATTTTGCAAAGTCTTCCTCGTCACGAAAAAGCTATTTGTCAAAAATGGTATGTAGAATTTTCAGATTATGTAACATGGGAGGAATATAAAAAAGGCGGATACAAATATCTTGCCGACGTTGTTGAGCAAGTTAACGATCATATTCAGAAGGTTACTGGTAAACCACAACAGCTCAAACTGGCCTTCATGCCGACAGAGATCGCCCGGACCAGTCCATTTTTCCCCATGGGCCGTGCAGAAAAATCTGACCGTCCGATGTATAAGGATTTTATTATTAAAAACAAATGGGGAACTATTACAGTTTCAGGGGAAAAATTATCAATTCAGGATGAATCTGTTTTGCTGGCGGTACTTTTTTTAGTTAAAAAATACAAATCGGATAAGTTCAGCACAGATTACGCAGAAATATGCCGAATTATGGGTATCAGCAGAGGACCAAATACTTATAAAACTATCAAGGTTGGCCTTACAAGGCTTGCAAAATCTGTTGTCGAAACAAATCTTTTTGATACTGCTAACTTAGATAAACATAAAATTGTACGATCTATTACCGGTGCCATCCTTTCTAATGTTGATCAACAGCCAGAATCAACTAAAGTTGATATTACTGTAAATCCATATTTTCTTGCTCTCTATGGTGCAAATATGACAACTGGTATAAATTTGGACAAAAGAGCCCAGTTGAAAAGTGATGTTGCAAAAGCATTATACCGTTTCTTAGAGACTCATACGGGTGGAGGAATTCCATTTGGGTTAGCAACTCTTATTCTTGCTATAAATCTTAATGCGGAGCAACCTCTTTTCACCATTAGAAAAATAGTCAGAAAAGCTCTAGCTGAATTGCAGAAAAATGGGGTCTGTAAAAGATGGAAAATTGACAAGAATGATCTTGTTTATATTTACAGATAAATCTGTGACATCTGATCATGTTTCAAATATATCTATTTGTTTTAACGTTATAAATATGCAAAATATAACCCATAATAAGTTGGTATATTCCTTTTCGTGTTATAATTAAAGAAAGAACCCTATACTGGTATTAAATATTTATAGGATTTCTTATAGTTGTGACATCAGGTCATGATTTTGTGACATCAGGTCATGAAATGGTGACAGTTAATCATGTTTTTGTGACATCAGGTCATGAAACGGTGACATCTGATCATGTTTTTGTCTGTAACGAATCGTTATTATTATTTATACGCGACGGTTAGTCTCTTTTAGTCTCTTTTAGTAATTTTTAATCTCTTTTATACCCCATTAGTGTTCCCTATTGGTTTTTCTCAAAACAATTGACATCTTCCTCGTATATATAAAATATATCACTTCATATCTTGACTTAATATTACATAGATACCAATAATCATCGCAAGGATAAGGTTAACTTAGGGAGACCGTCTTTCATGTTACGATTCATTGTTAATGAAGCGGTGACATCTGATCATGAATATTAAGTATATATTTGATTTATATTGATATATTAATCTTGATGAGCATTTTTTAAATGGATTTTTTAGAGAGAATTAAATTTAATTAAATAATGGAATGATAAATTTTAATTCATAACTTTTTAATTCTCAGCCGTGACATCTGGTCATGTTTTTGTCTAGAAAAATTTAAAAACAATCACGATTACCCATAGTTAATTGTTTTTTGGATCGTTCCTTCTTTTTGTATATTTTAAATCCTCTCCTTAAAACCCGTGACATCTGGTCATGTTTTTAATGTATATACTTGTTTAAGTACAAAATAATTAACAAGATGGGTTCATATACATTATGTTGAACTATTTTTGAGTAGGCCCTAAATGAAAATGTAATTATTTGTCTTCCGAACCTTTGGACCTTTGTATAGGTTGTGACTTCTGGTCATGAAACTGTGACATCAGGTCATGATTTGGTCTGGATTTTATTGAAATAATTATAGATTCATGACAATTAGTTTCTTTTAGGACCCTTTTTGATTTTATTTTTTTTATCTCAAATTGGGATAGGACAGATGAGCGAAGAAAGAATTCCAAATCACATTATCATCGTAAATAATTGCCCTGTAAAAGGGCAAAAAAGAACAAGGATTGAACTCTTTCGAGCAAAACAATGGAGATCCAGGTGGAGACCTTACAAAAGAAACGTCAACCCTACTCCTCCGGCCAATGATCAGGAGTGGTGGTATAATAACTACCGGGCTAGGGTCAACGGAAGATGGTATAGAAGCACCGCATTTAAGTTCAACTTCTACTCGATGCGAGAGATCGCGGATATGGTAGAAAGGAATTTATTTTAAAGAGCTGTAAAAAAAAGCTGAATTTTTTTCTTTATTTTTTGAATGAAGAAAATTAATATCCAATCACTCATTCTACTTATTTTCTTTTAAATAAAAAGCAACCCCTGCCCTCGTGCAGAAGCTTTTCCTAAGAAAATAGGTCATTTCACGCCAATTTCGGAGTAGGTGTGAGACTAACGCTGGCCTCTCGAAATACGTTTAGAGAGAGTAAACCTTCGAGTACATCGAGCATGGACGACGTGCTCCAAACGAGAGCATCTGTAATCCATTAAAGATTACAGATACCGAAGTGTGTGGTTATCGAGAAGTCTTATGACGATTGACCGGTTCAAAAACAGTAGGTTGGTAAGGTGATCCATTAAAGATTACAGATACAAACCTCTGGGACCAGAAGAAAAAATCCACCGAACAACCCAACCGCGCGTCCGAAATTCCTGAAAAAATTTCTGACATTAATCTAAACAGCAGAAATCCGCCCACCGAAAACAGCATCTTTATGAAAACATTACGTTTTTCAAAAGTCGCCTAACAAAAAAGCAGCAACATAACGAAAAGCTGTAACCTAAAAAAATAAGATCACCGCTGGGTGGAGACCTATAGTACTGATTTGTCGTAATATATTACGATTTATCGTCAATAAGAACAAACACCCAGTCACGGGAGAAAGAACAAACTCCCGCAAAGGGCGTTTTGTTGTTTTCTCCTGAAATTTCATTTCATTGGAGGATACAACAGTGGCAGCAAACATCTTGTCTACAATCGTAGACACCATCAACGAAAAACTCCGTTCCCAGGGCAAGGAAGCAGTACAGGAAGTGAAAATGACCAATAAAGAAGGCAAGGTTATTGGACAGGTTCGCTATGGCTATAAACCGCAGTATATTTTTGATGCGATCAACGCTGTGCTTCTTCCTGAAAACTGGCGCTATGAGTGTCTAAGCAAAGAGATTTTTAACCAACAGGCCGTGGTCGAAGTGAAACTTTTTATCCGAATCGAAGATGAATGGATTTGTAAAGGTTCACAATGCGGCCAGATGATGATCGTGAAGGATAATGTCGGAGATGCGTATAAAGGCGCGATAACGGATGCGATTCAGAAGAATTTTGCAGTTCTCTCTATCGGAACCGATTCGTACCGAGGCTTGCTTGAAAAAGTGTACAAAGGATCGTCACAAAGTAAAGCAGATGCCGTAACCTCCCGACCACCGGGACAAGCAGCATCTACACAGCAAACCATAGCAGCACAATCATCAAAATCCCAGGCTATCAGCAATCAATCAATTCAAGATAACAAGGAATTGAAGGATAAGGAGGAGTTGAAAGCTGCAGGAGATGAAAACGAAAGAAAACCAGTGGAAAATTCCAATAAACCAACCCAAGACAGCAATCAGGACCCGCCGAGCCTTCTACCTCAAATCGCCGGGATCAAATTCCAGCGTGTTGATGATCGCTTCATAGCAAGCGGAAAGGTCTACGAAAAGAAAGACATGCTGAAGGCTGCCGGCTTTAAATGGGATAGTTCGAATAAGAATTGGTTCAAGAGCGCTTACGCCACGATGAATTAATCAAGCAGAAACCCACAACCGGGGGCGACACAGTTCCCCGCAGTGGGGGATTTGCGTTCCCTGGTTCTAACGTCCAGGAGGACAAAAAATGAATAAGGCACAAATTATCGGCATTTTAGGCTATGATCCCGAAGTACGGTACACCCGGAAAGGCACACCTGTCGCGACATTTTCCGTTGCTACAACGGAAAGGTGGAAAGATCAGGAGGGTCAGCAGAAAGAAAGAACCGAATGGCATAAGATCGTCGTTTGGAGAAGGCTTGCTGAAATCTGCGGAGAGCACCTGGAAAAAGGGTCAAAGGTCTATATTGAAGGCAAAATACAGACCAGGAAATGGCAAGACGAAGGCGGAATCGACCGGTATGCCACCGAGATCATCGGTTCTTCGATGGAGATGCTCGGCGGCGGTAAACGAGATGATTCCTCATCTTCGTATTCCGATCAAGGATTGCCGCCCGGAGAGGGTGAAGACGTACCCTTTTGACGAGAACCGGTAACGACAACCAACCAAACCCAATGAGGGAGTGAACACTTTCCCTCAAGGGGATTCGTGTATCCTCTCTCATTACTTTCGAGAGGATATCATGGACATCATCAATACATTTCTTACTACCTTACGCAATCTATCAAAACAGCACACAGCAGACACACTCGGAGATCGCAGAAACTATCTCGGCGCATCGGATATTGGGCATTGCCCCCGGAAGGTTGTCCTTGAACGGATCAGCCCGAAAGAGCGCGATCTTGCCACCCTCCTTCGATTTGAACGAGGCCACATGGCAGAAGAGATCGTGGCCAAGGTGTTCACCGCAGCCGGTTTCACGAACTGCAAGCGACAGGTCGAAATCAGAGTAAATTCTGATAACGTCCCGTTTCTGGTACATATAGATTTCGTCTTCACATCAAAAACAACCAAGGTCAAGGCCCTGCTGGAAGTAAAAAGCGGCTCTGTCCCCACGACGCCTTATGGTTCATGGGAATCGCAGATGTACGCCCAGATGGGTGCTATGGCTGAGCAGTATCCCGACTATACGATCAAAGGAGCGATTCTTTCCCTGGACCTGGCAAGCGGAGAAGTTGGATTATTTTCCGGATACCAGCCCAATGATACCGTTTTCCAGAACTTGAAGGCCAAGGCTGAAGCAATCTGGTCAGTCTATCAGGTCATACAGCAAGGAGATGACGTTGAATTGGCGACTGAGCCTGGTCTGTTGTGCGGATGTTGCGATCATCTTCTCGATTGTCCTCGTTTTGAGGCCCAGGAGGCCCCTGACATGGCGAGTATCGTTGAGGATTTGCAGCATTTGCAGGCAGAGGAAAAAGCCCTGAAGGCAAAAATCGAACCGATTAAGAGGAACCTTCTTGATGTGGTGCAAACTGTCGGCCCGATTAAGGTCCACAACTACATCCTGAACAAAAGAACACAGTCCAGAACATCATTGAACACCGGAAGACTGGAAGCATTTCTGGCTGATCTCGGTCAGTCTATCAGTGATTTCCAGGAAGCAGGTGCTACTTCATCGTGGCTGGACATAAAACGATGCAAGGGGGCCTGACATGGATAGGTATCTTTGTGCCGGTTGTGGCAAAAAAATAGATAAAGGCGATGAATCTCTATGTTGCGATTGTATCAAACAGTTGATTGGGAATTTTCCATTGTCCTGGTCAAGGGGTGCTACGGTCAAAACAACACCAACCCGGTATACCGGGCAAGGAGAACATCATGAAAAAGTGCACTATTGAAAAAATTACAGGAGACAACCGAAGACCAGGGATGCCTGAAAAACATAAGTATCTCATCCGGTATCGTCTGCATGAATTATTCGGCTGGACTGGCTGTAGAACGTTTCTGACAATGAAAGAGGCGAAAGCATTCGCTGCATCGCTGACTCCAGAAGGAGATCTACCATCATGAAAAAGTATAAAATCTGGATAGAGATAGAGGAAATGGACGAAGACGACGACTACTACAGCGACATAGGCGAGCCGGTGAGTTGCGGACTTTTCGATACTCTGGAAGAGGCAGTGGCTTTCCAGAACGAAATACGCGACAGCTTCTCGTCTGCTGTTTAATTAGTCCAAAACCTATTCTTAAACCCAAAGGAGAGAAAAATGGCCCGGATTGGATCACAAGCGAAAGCAGGATTTTTTCCGACACCGGATAAAGTCTGCGAACTTTTAAAATCAAAGATATCGTATGAGGACGGTGCACGTTTGCTCGATCCCTGCTGCGGAAAAGGAAGTACTCTTTCCCGGTTGGCGACGGCAGGAACAACCACCTATGGAGTAGAGCTCAGCCATGAACGTGCCACTGAGGCTCGGCCACGGCTTAATCAGGTGTTATGGGGGGATGCTCTCCATGAGATCAGGTTTACGTATCAGGCCTTCGGGCTTTTATACTTAAACCCCCCGTATGACATTGCGCTTAGTCCCGATAAAAAATCCCAACGTATGGAAACCCTTTTTCTGCGGCAGTATCTCAATTCGTTGCAGCCGGACGGATTTTTGATCTTCCTTATCCCTTATTACGTCCTGGCGGACAAAGGCTGTGCCCAGGCTCTCGCCCGTAACTTCAAGGTCCAGATTGTTGGGTTTCCCGATGATGAATTTCAGGCATTTAAACAGTGTATTGTATTTGGCTGGCGGAAGAGAATCTTTGCTGACCAGGCCGCAATCACTGAGCAACGTCTGAGAGAATTGGGTTCGATGGAGCCGGAAGACTTCTGTGAGGAAGTAAGAGCACTGGAAATCATAGCTCCGCTAACGATCAAAGTTCCGACGGCGATAAAGCCACTGGCGGCATTCAGCACCAACAGGTTTGACCCGACAACGGGCATCCCGGCTGTTCGGAAGGCAGGAATATTAACAGGGGTTCTCGAAGAGCTGGCACCGAAAAAGAAAAACTTCATTCGTCCTCTCACCATGCTTGAAAACGGTCATCTGGCCTTGGTTCTGGCCGGAGGATTCATGAATGGCGAGATCGAGAAAAACGGAAAGAGACTGGTGGTTAAAGGAGTTGTCAAAAAGGAGGCTCCCGTCGTGAGTGCGTCCTGCCATGGAGATGGCGATGGTGGCACTGTCACCATCCGAGACAAATACGTCCCCACGGTCAGGATCATTGACATGGACACCGCGACACTCCACACCATCCAGTAATCAGCATCAACAAAAAGACAGCAGTCCAACTTACCCACACCAGGGAGAAGAGCATATCTCCCAACGGGGGTATTGTTTTTCTCCCTGCACCCGCAAAGGAGAAAAACAATGGAAAACGATTACCAGAAAGTGAGCACCTGTGGCTACGAAGCCTATTGCGACGCACTGATAGCGAGAAAGGTTGAGCCGGGATACGTCAACGGTTCTTATCACTACCGTACCGAGTATCGGGCGTTTTTGATGAGCCTGGTAGGAACAGCGTCATACGTCAAGACAATATCGGCCCAGTTGTCAACGGGTGAGCAGATCGTCTTCGGCAACGAAAATGATCAAATCCCCTGCTACTTCTATAGTTATAACTCCTCTACCTCTGAGAATACGAAAGCTGTCCGAGTCCGGAAAATCGGGGAAACCGTGAACAAGATTATCGTTCAACGATTTCTCTATGAGGACAACAACCAGTCCGTGGTGGTATTCGGCAGAGATTTGCTCACCGTGAAGGAACGGGCATTTCGACGGCTGGATACGTTCACGATAATCCCGCTCAAAAGGCAATGGATTGATTGGATGTGGGATGAAGTAATGAATCCCGAACAGCTTTATTCGTTTGGAGGTGAAGACCTGCGATACGCGTACCTTGTATCCTGGCCGTCCGAGGAAGAGTTGCAGGAAAAGATCCTCGATGCCATCAAGCTCAAGTATCTGAATTGAAGATATCTTCGAGATAATGCTTAACAACAATCATTCAATATCAAAAAGTGATATTACGGCAGTTGATAGTGGTATCATAATGTGGTATCATAAATTATGAAAAAGAAAATTGAGCAGACACTGGAAAAGATTTTTCAGCGGCCAATCCCTGCCAATATCAAATGGCAAGAGATTCTCGCGTTGTTTGCCGATCTTGGGGCAATTGTCAGTGAAAGAGAAGGGTTAAGAGTCTCGGTGGAACTCTTTGGAGTAATACGAGTATTTCATAGACCACATCCAAGGCCTGATATGGACAAGGGGGCAATTACCAGTATAAAGATTTGGCTCAAAGAGAATGGGATTTCTCCTCAACGAAGGGAGGTAACATAAGGAGCATGAATCCAAATATAATGACAATCGATGGGCAAAAAGCTGTAATCTGCTATGATTCAGAAATTGAGATGCTACGGGGTGAGTTTCTTCACTTATCTGGGGGTGCAGATTTTTACGCATCCAATATTGATGATCTTAAAAAAGAGGGAAAAACTTCTTTAAAGATTTATCTTGAAGCATGTAAAGATGCTGGGATAGATCCCTTCAAGAAAGAAGCTGTAAGCTTCAATTTTAGATGGGAACCAGATATAAGAACTGCACTTATTGAAGTTGCTGCTACTCGAAAAAAGAGTGTGAATAAGGTTCTTAATGAAATTCTAAGAGAAGTATTTCATTAAAACCCGCATCTTGAGTGCCTCAAGCGGATTGATTCCAACCCACACACCTGACCAGGGGAGTGCCACTTCCCTGCAAGGGAGTTGCCTCCCCTTTTTTTAAAGGAGGCAATTATGCAGTCATGTGACGTAGAAACTCAAACTGAAACGATAAAGCTGACCGATTTCCTGGATGAATGGGGCGATGTATTAAAGGCCCAGGTCCTCAAAGAGATGAAGCCGGTCTACTCTCAAGCATCGGAAGACGAATGGGATATGCAGGCAAGGGAGAAGCTGAAAACCTTGCGGAGAACCCCCTTTCCCGGTCAGATTACCAAGGGAATCCTCCCTATCGCCAGGTCCTTCTATGTCGAAGACAAGAAGGCTGGATTTCTGAACGGTGTTATGGGAAGCGGCAAGACCTTTATGGGACTTGCCGTGGCGCATCTGCTTCCGAAAACCAACAAAAGAATATTAATCCAATGCCCCGGCCACCTGGTTAAGAAGTGGATCAGGGAAGCGGAAAACACCATTTCCGGCTGCACCTGTGTCAATCTCAACGGGAAAGAGATGGGTGTGCTCCTGGAGAGCAAGATTGCACCGGCCAAGCCGAAAGGGACCGAGATTTGGGTCATCGGTAAGGAACGGTCGAAATTGCACTTTCAGCGGATTCCCCGTCGGATCACCATCAATGGTGATAGGTGTTGTCCTGTATGTGGTCAGCATCTGCTGGAGGACTTCGAGGGATGCCCGAACTGCAAGGCAAGGCTCTGGGTAGCGGATAACAAAAAGGTTCGGCGCTATGCCAAGGCCGAATTCATCAAAAGATATTTTCCTAAAGATTTCTTCGACCTGCTTCTTCTGGACGAGGTTCACGAACTCAAGGGTGGCGGTACGGCGCAAGGTCAGGCTATGTCCTGTCTTATTTCACGCTCAAAAAAAGTACTCTCCATGACGGGAACCGTAATGGGGGGATATAGCAAGGATTTGTTTTATCTCCTGTGGCGGATGTTTCCACGGTGGATGCACGAATCCGGCTTTGAGTATGGAAGAACCGTGCAGTTTGCGGAACGGTTCGGCGTGATCGAGAAGACCTATGACAGTAAGGACTTGCAATCCAGCCTGAATGCGGCCAGTATTGGTCGCAGGATCGCCGGGAGATGTCGGGTTACGGAAAAGCCGGGAGTGTCGCCATTACTCCTGCCTGAATTGTTATTGGAACGATCAGCCTTTGTCAGACTGGAGGACATCAGTGACAATCTTCCGTCTTATGAAGAGATTGTTGTTTCCGTCGACATGGCCCTCGAACAGAAAGAGGCATACAGGGTACTGGAAACAACATTGATGGATGAGACCAGAACAGCTCTGGCCAGAGGCGACATGCGACTGCTCGGGAAAATGCTGCAAAGCCTCCTGGGTTATGTGGATGGTTGCCGGATCGAAGAGAAGATCATTTTGGAGGATCATGGAACACAACGGCTTGTCGGCTCTGCTCCCGCTTTGAATATCGACCTTCTACCCAAAGAAGAACGGTTGCTTGAGATTCTGGCAACCGAGAAGCACCAGGGCAGGAAGGTTGCAATTTTTCTGGAGCATACCGGAACCAGGGACTTGATCCCCATACTCCAAAAAAAGATCATTCAACGCGGATTTTCTCCCCTGATACTCCGTAGCGATACGGTTCAGACGGAGAACCGTGAAGAATGGCTGAAAAAACAACTTGATACAGATGAATATAACTGTCTTCTCTGCAATCCTAATTTGGTGAAAACGGGCCTGGACCTGCTGGAGTTTCCGACGATTGTGTTTTTCCAGTGCGGTTACTCTGTCTTTACACTTCGGCAGGCAAGCCGGAGATCGTGGAGGATAGGCCAGGATCAACCGGTGAAGGTTTTCTTCATGAGTTATTCTCAATCAATGCAGGATAAGGCGCTCTCACTTCTGGCCCAAAAGATGGAGACATCTCTTGCTGTGGAGGGGGTGCTGTCCGAACAGGGCCTTGCGGCCATGTCATCATCGGAAAACAGTATCTTTGTTGAGATGGCCAAGGCACTTACGGGAACTGGCGAAAAGATAGAGAACGTGAAAGAAGCGTGGACCCGGTACAGGCAGCAGGAACTTTTTGCCAATCTGAACCTGGATGAAGCGGAAGATGTCACCGTGACCACTACCACCACCATTACGACCGCGACAGGGACCGCGACTATCAGCCATGAGTATGTTATCCGTGGCAGGGTCTATATTCGGAACCAGACTGCGACGGCGTATGTGGATCGGCACCGGTTCGACTTCATGGAAGGCTCCGTGTATTGGGCTGGAAAGAAAGTCGGTTGGTACGACCGTAAAGGGGTTGGTGAGATCAACGGCAAGCCGATTCGTATCTTCAGGCCACGGGAACAGGCTGACTTTGTTCTGGCGGAGGTGCGCCAGAGACAAGTAGCAGCATAGGCATATAGGCGGCATGTATCAACTATGTTGCAACATACTCTATTATGAACTATACTATCAATAACGATATTAAGGAGGAAGACAATGCATGTAATCGTGAAAAAATGGGGCAACAGTGCTTCGGTGCGTATTCCCGTTGCTGTTATGAAAGCTGCCAGTTTAAGCTTGGACGAAACTGTGGATGTGCATGAGGAAGGTGGACGTATTGTTATTGAACCAGTACGAGCTACCCAAAAATATGACCTTTCCCAATTGTTAGCTGGTATTACTCCTGAAAACCTACATGCCGAAGTCAACTTCGGTCCTGCGGTCGGTAAGGAGGCATTTTGATGGTTGGTCCATATGTGCCGGAAGCTGGCGATATTGTATGGCTGAACTTCGATCCGCAAGCTGGCCACGAACAGGGAGGTCATAGACCGGCACTGGTGCTCAGCCCAGCGGCTTATAACGGAAAAACCAGCCTGATGCTTTGCTGTCCTTTGACGACACAGGTTAAGGGCTATCCCTTC
Source organism: Puia sp. (assembly GCA_031292515.1). Lineage (GTDB taxonomy): Bacteria > Bacteroidota > Bacteroidia > Chitinophagales > Chitinophagaceae > Puia. Next base: position 41,238 of record JARLGZ010000252.1, read on the forward strand.
GAGGTATTGATTGCCGGTGATCGTCTAAATGTTGCCCTGGCCGATCAAGTTAAAAGCCTTGATTGGGTTGTGCGCAAAGCGAATCGTAAAGGAGAGGTTTCATCTTTTGAGTTGGCCGAAGTAAAGAGAAAAATCTTTGCTCTTATCGGAGAGCCATAAATCTCCCCCAACGAATAATACTACTCAACGCCAGTTCATTTATGAACTGCCCCCACACCAGGGACAAGACACTCGTCCCTATTGGGCATTGTTTTGTCCTTTTTTCATTTCAATCAGGAGGCAAACAATGGAAGGAAATAAAATGGATCAGAAAATCATCGAGAAACTGCAAAAACTCCTTGCCCTGAGTGCAAGCGACAATGAGCACGAAGCAGCTCTTGCCATGAGCAAGGCCGAGGCCTTGATGCGCGAACACAACCTTTCCGTGGCAGATGTTGCCATTAATGGCAGCGGGGCCAATGTCGAATCCAATGAGGTATGCGGATTAACAAAAGCCTATCAATCTTGGGAAGGGCAACTTGGTGTTTCTATAGCTAAGGCTTTCAATGGACGTGCTATTCGTGGTCGGTATTACGATTCGTGGAAGCTGACATTTGTTGCCGGTATTACCGATCTGTCTATTATTACGGATCTTTTTGAAAGATTGCGGCAGACGATAGGACGCATGAGCAGGGAATACGCCAAGAATAACTATTCGGCTGATGTTTTCTGTGTCAGTCGGGAAACCTTCAAGAAAAGCTATCGCATGGGATTGTTGAACACCCTTTTTAACCGTTTGAAAAAATTTAAAGAAAACACGGCTCCTGACAATACCGCCAGGAATTCCTGCGGACTTACCGGTATGGAACTTATGGTGGTTAAGGACAAAGCCGTTTCCGAGAAATTGCACCAGATGTTTCCCAATCTGAAACCTGGCCGGAAGGGCAGGGCAGCCAGAGTCAATATGACCGCCTATCAGCAGGGACAGGCCGACGGTCATAATGTCAGTCTGCACCGATCTGTCGGCGGTTCTGATGCTCCGATGGCGATAGCCCGCTAGCAAACCAAAATCAATTCAATAGCCAAGCCGGATACCGGCTTAAATCCCCTACTGGGCAAAACTTGCCCTTGCGGGGTTTGTTTTGCCCTTTTTTCAATTAGAAAGGAGGCAAGACAATGGCGATACTCATCAAAACAAACGGATCAAGAAAGATAGTTTTTCCAGAGAAGGCAACCTTTTCTCTGGATGAAATGTACAAGTATCTTGAGTGTTCGATGATCCAGCCCATATATCTTGAAGATGGACGGATATTATGGATCGACGAAGAAGGCAAATTAAAACCTCACTTTGAAAATCCAAGGGCAACAGCGCTTCTGCGCATGGCTGGGGGGCTTGAAGGTGATTACATCGCCGGTTCGGCCCTGCTTACGGATAATGACGAAATTGAATAGATAATTTAATCCGGTTTTCGGTTTGAATTCCTCACAGGGGCAAGACATTTCGCCCCAAGGGGGACGTGTTTTGCCTCTGCACCCTTTTTTCCAATTTTAAGGAGACAAATCATGACTATCCCTACCCTACTGACCAACGATAACATTATTTCAATCGCACCCGCTGCAGGATCGTATTCACCTGTCGCCAAGGCATCGGCCCGGTACTCGTTTGTACCTACCCTTACCGTGGTTGATGCACTTCGCGATGTGGGCTGGTTTCCGATCTCAGCCGAGCAGAGCCATGCGAGGCTTGAGGAAAGGTTCGGGTTTCAGCAGCATATGATCCGGTTTGCTCGACAAGGACTCGACACCAAAGGCGAGCGAGTTGATATGCTCCTTTGGAATTCTCATGATCTGGGAAGCTCTTTCAAGCTGATCACATCTGTGTGGCGGTATGCCTGCGGAAATGGCTTGATGGTGTCGTCCGAATTTGCAAACTTCACACACAGGCATGTCGGTTTTGACATCGATGCGTTGATTTCATCCGCGCTTGAGATAGCCAATGCCTCTGCGTTGGTTTCGGATCAGGTTGAGGCGATGAAGATTATCACCCTGAACTCGAACGAGCGAGGCGTATTTGCCGCTTCAGCGCACCGTCTCATTTATGACAACCCAAAGAAGGCTCCTGTCGGACCTGAGCAACTGCTGAGTGCTCGCCGCTATGATGACCGCCGGATGGATGATCTTTGGACATGCTTCAATTTGGTCCAAGAGAATTTAATAAAGGGTGGTATCCGAGGCCAAAAGTTCAATGCTGCGGGCCAACTTAAACGTGTGACCACAAGGCCTGTAAAGGCCCTGAATCGCAACGTGAAGCTGAATCAGGCGCTTTGGTATTTAACTGAAAAAATGAGAGAACTGAAGAGTTCTGAGCACAATTAAACGCAGAGCCGTTTCTCCTTAACCGGGGAAGCGGCTTTTTTTTTGCTTTTAGATGCGTTCTTTTTGCCAGCGATTATTTTTTATAAAAATTGGCTTGTTTAAAGCTATAGGCTAATTTCTGGTTGTGTCCCCATTTGGTTGACATGTAGCTTCGACTTGCATTATGATTGACTTGGTCAAATTAATTTTAGCCGGAGACAACAAATGAGCGAGCTTGAGCAATGTTTCTGTCCCAACGAGCAATGCAGGGAATACGGCCTTCGCCGTCAAGGTAACATTGCTCTTCGCGGCAAGTACGGAAAGGACAAAAGCCGTGATCTGCGTTACTGCCGCATATGCGGCAAGCGCTTTGCCTCCACCCAATCCAGTGCCCTGTTTGGCCTGCATCTGTCGGCGGATACGATCCGGCAGATCATCCATCATGCGGCCGAGGGAGTTGGCGTTCGCGCTACAGCACGTCTGTTGGAGTTGGACAAGGATACAGTCAACCGCGTGATTTTGCGGGCCGGAGAGCATTGCGCCCACGTGCTCTCTGGCCTCCTGACTTCATTGGAACTGACCGAGGCTCAGCTTGACGAGCTGTGGACCTTTGTAAAAAAAAGGAAAGTTCTGGCTGTGCCGAAGACCTTGATCACCAGTACGGGCGGACGTGGATCTGGACGGCCATCGACGCGCCCACGCGCCTGATGATCACGTTCTGAATTGCCGGGCGCGAACTGGATGATGCCCGGCAGATGCTGAAGGACTTGACCTCTCGCTGTCAAGGCAAGCCCCTGTTTGTCTCGGATGAGTTGCCCCATTACGGCACGGTCCTGGGGGAACTGTTTCACAAGCTGGTCCCGCTGACGCCAACAGGCAAACCCGGAAGGCCCAGGAAACCAGAACGGGTCATTGATGCAGATCTTGATTATGCTACGTCTTCATAAAACGCGTCAGGGTGCACAGGTGATCAAGGTAAAACGTAAGGCGGTCCACGGGAGCGAGCAACACATTCTCGCCCGATTGATGAAGTCGCCCAGTCGACTATCAACACCGCATATATCGAACGGTCTAATTTGGACTGGCGATTATGGGATGCTCATCTGGCGCGCAAGGCGCCAACTATCGCCCGTTCGATGCGCTGGCTGAAGGCCAAGTTCGCCATCTGTGTAGCTTGCTATATTTGATCAGACCGCATGAATCGCTCAGTAGAGGCAATGATCGGATTTTCCGACCTAAGACCCCGGCTATGGCGGCAAAGGTTGTGGATCATCGATGGACATTTTCTGAACTGCTGGCCTATCCAGCGCTATGTCAATGATATGGGGACTTCACCTAATTTCTAAGTATGGCATTATTTAAATAATGCTTTGATGATCAATTTTAATTTAATAAGCTGTTCATGAGCTTGTTAATCTCATCAAGAACCTGTAAAAGTTCTTGTTTTCCAGCCTCACCGATATCAGAAGGCTCAAGTTTTTTTACAGTTTTCTTTAAATCTTTGAATTTCCTGAGCGCAATTTCTAGAGGAGCATTCATTGAACGTTCCTTCCTATTGCGAGTCAAATCTCGAACCGCGTATCCTTTAAGACCGTTTTTCTTGATCTGTTTATAAAGTTCAAGCATGGCTTCTTCTGTATCTTGCTTGGCTATTTCAATCAATATCATTTTAGAAAGTTCGGAGCTCCGAACCTCATCTCGAATAGCACTAGGCAATTTGGTTAAAGAAAGAATTTCTGAAATGGTTGACTTGGCTTTACCCACCACCTCCCCCAATTTTTCTTGGTTGTAGCCATGTGTTACCATAAGCTGGGCTAAGCCCTCTGCCTCCTCAACAGGTTTAAGGTTGTCGCGCTGGAGATTTTCGATTATAGCGATTTCGTCTGGATCCCCTGTTGTAATAATTGCAGGAATGTCTATTAGCCCCGCCTCTTTAGCAGCTCGAAAGCGTCGTTCGCCTGCGACAATTATAAATTGTACATCTTCTTGTGCTTTTTCTTCACGAACTAAAATCGGCTGTAAAACACCTTTGTCGCGAATTGAAGTGGCTAATTCTGACAGTTTGCGAAGGTCAAAAAATTTTCTTGGCTGGTTGGGGTTGGCCTTTATACTAGTTATTGCCAGGCGAAAAAGTCGACCTTCTTTGTCAGCAAAAGCCATTGACGGATGATCTTCAGTATGGCGTTGCCGAACTACTATTCCTGTTTTTTTAATTTGGTCGGCTAATTTTGACATAAATCTAAGATTTCTTGGGTAAGTTGTTGATAATCTAGGGCTCCTGAACATTTAGGGTCAATATTTAAAACTGAGGCGTTAGTCATATGTGCTTGATTCAATGGCTCACATACACGAATGAAAGTGTTTAAAAGAATATTACGGTGTTTGGCGATTTGATCCAGAAACCATTCATTTGAAACTTTTTTACGAGAATCAAATCGGTTTAAAAGGATTTTGAACTGAAAATCGTTCGCAAGTCCTTCTTCAATGTTGTGGATCGTATCCATCAAGTCATATAATCCCTCTAGGGAATAGCGTGAAATTTCGCAAGGAACTAGAGCCATATTGCATGCGAACAAGGCGTTATATGTTAGTGTGCCTAGAGTTGGGCGGCAATCGATAATTATAAAGTCAAATTCATCATCAAGTTTTTTTAAAGTATTTTTCAGTTTGGTTGCACCAAGGGGATCATGGATCAGTTCAAGTTCTGCTTTATCTAATCGGATATGAGAAGGAACAAGAAAGAAATTGGGGATTTCTGTTTGAGTAATAGCTTGTTTTATGTCTAGTCGATGTAATAATACATCATGAATGCCGCACATTGCTTCCTGTGGGTCAATTCCTAAACTCAAAGTCGAATGCGCTTGTGGATCTAAATCAATTAAAAGCACTTTTTTGCCTTTTTGGGCAAGTCCGCGGGAAAGGTAGAGAGATGTTGTTGTTTTTCCCACTCCGCCTTTTTGATTAATGATGGCAATTCGATTTTTCATAATTTCATGAAGATGGGTTGCTGTTAGGATGACCAATATGGTTTAATATAATTGTACGAATACAGTAGCACGACAAGAAATTTCGTCAAGTGGATAAGGAGCCTTAGTCACTTAAAGCAGTTTTGTTTGTACCTGATTTGGTTTTATACACGCCCTATGAAGACAAATGTAGTCATTGTAACAAAATGATGCCTGGCGATAGAAATGATCTTCGTAGATAAAACATACCTTGAATGCGTTAATCCCGAGAAGAACCGTAAAGCCTACTACCGGCTTGTGGCAGGACAAGACTTGTTCGGACTCGTCTTGATCCGGTGCTGGGGACGTATCGGCACACACGAAAAGATTCGGATGAAAGAGAGGTTTACCAACCTGGACGAATTGGGAAAGGTCTGTCGGCGAATCATATCCACTAGGCTGTCGCATGGGTATGTTGTTAAGGTGGAAAAGGCGTTTTCAACGGGAAGAGAAATTTGATGAACAAAAAACAAAGGCATAAAGTAACAACCAAAAAGAAAACCAAAATATTCAGGGATATCAAATGGCTTCCTAAATTCGCGCAAGCACTTGACTCATATGCGGAAAATAGCCGGAATCAAATAACAGCTCTCGAGATGGGGATGTATCAACCTTACGATTTAGACGATAATGTTCTTGACATCACGATTCAACTCTATCGTGAGGGTTTGGAGCAGTATCCTCTTAATAATTCACAGATTAATCACTGGCTCAAACAGGATCTTAACCAGGATCAACGTGCCGAGGTAGAAAGGTTGGTCGAGGTGAATGAAATCGTTCGGGCAAGGAATGAACGGATTCTTGATCTTTGCAATCAGGTCAAACATGGAACGATTGATCGAGTCATGGAGGATGATGACTACGAGATCGCCCTTGACGCATTTGCAGGAAAAATCAGATTGGAATTATCTGGTTCAATGGACGAGCGTTTTGAGACAGCGAAGGAGATCCATGAGTTTATCGAGGCTATTCTCGCAGGTGGCGGTGATGATTCTGACATAGTAAATCATCCTGAAATGATGAATTATGCGTTGAAGCTGCAGGGTCTGATTTGCAGTGCCGAACCGGGAGAATTCGACGGCTTGGCTCAAATGTTACACGGCTTTGGCCGATTTGCAAAGATTCTCGAAAATATGCTGGAACTCTTTAAGCAATTCAAATGAATGTAGGGTTAAACTTTCTCATCAAGGGTTTGAAGAGGTCGAAAAGGATCACTGAATATATGTCAAAGGGTAGGGGAATTATCAGCTCCTCTGCTCTGTATAGGGCCTGTAAGATTATGTGTCTTTCCCGAGATACCTTCTATTGGTACAAAGCTGCTGTTGATAACGGTGGCATTGATGCCCTGATCGATAAAAATCGTCTCGCAAGCCCCAATATCAAAAACCGCGTTGAAGAGACGGCAGAAGCGGCTGTGATTGCCTATGCAGTCGAGCAACCGGCTTACGGTCAGGTGCGGGCCAGCAATGAATTGCGCAAGCAGGGAATATTCATCTCCCCGAGCGGGGTGCGATGTGTATGGCTGCGTCATCAACTGGGGCGGTTCAAAGATCGCTTGCGAGCCCTGGAGGATAAAATGGCGAGGGAGGGTTTGATCCTCACCGAGGCGCAGGTTCAGGTGCTTGAGAAGAAAAAGAAGATGATCTCGCCTCTGGCGAAATTGAAACCGCGCATCCCGGTTACCTGGGCTCTCAGGATACCTTTTATGTCGGCACGCTCAAAGGTGTGGGGCGGATTTACCAGCAGACTTTTGTCGACACCTATTCCAAGGTTGCTTTTGCCAAACTATATACCACTAAAACACCGATTACCGCCGCTGATCTACTCAACGACAGGGTGCTGCCGTTCTTTGAAGGGTATCAGCTACCAATGCTGCGGATATTGACTGATCGGAGGACGGAATGTTGCGGTAAGGTGGAGGCTCACGATTATCAGCTCTATCTAGCAGTTAACGATAACGATAACACAAAAACCAAGGCCAGGTCACCACAAACCAACGGAATTTGTGAGCGGTCCCATAAAACTATTCTCAATTAATTCTACCAACTGACTTTCCGTAAAAAACTCTATAACACAGTAGATGAACTCCAAAAAGACCTCGATGAATGGCTTGTTCGCTACAACACCGAAAGAACCCATCAGGGAAAAATATGCTGTGGGCGGACTTTTATGGAAACACTTGAAGATGGAATCAAATTATGGCAGGATAAAAACTTGAATCAACTCTGACCAGACAGACACCAGTAAAAAACTGGCAACTGTCAGATCAAGTCGTAACTACTACACCTCAAACGAAGCGTTATAAAAAGTAAATATACCGAAGAATTAACCTTCGTTAATTCTGTCCCGTAGAATTCCAGACGGCTTGAAAGTTACAACTCTTCTCTCGTCTAATATAAGCAGCTCACCTGTCTGCGGATTGCGCCCCCGCCGTGAGTTCTTGTCTCTAACCTTAAACTTTCCGAATCCGCTCAACAAAAGACCCGCTCCATCAGCAAGAGAACCTTTTGAAATTCTCAGAAATGCATTAACAGCATCAATAGCCTGCTGTTTCGTCAAAGTATCGTGATTTTTGTATACCTGATTTACGAGATCTGCTTTTGTAAGTGTCATCATTCCACCTTTGCGTGCTGAGATATAGTGTTTTTTAGAACGTTGTAAATCATACTTACATATAAGATGCGAAAATTAAATGTATTAAGCACGAAAAATCAACCGCACATCACGATTTTCTAAAAAAAAATGGGCTTGCCGCAAAAACGACAAGCCCAATATATAAAAGCCTGGATACATCCAGACCAGAATGCCAGTTCCTCAAGGGAACCGGTTTTTAGCATCAAAAACATAACGCATCAACGAATATTAACACAAATATAGCCACATCACAAAAAAAACAGCGGCGGCACTGACTGTATTACAATCTCACCGTCGGCCCTATACAGTTCTTTCTTCTAGAGCCTGAAGCGGATTAATCTACACCTAACACCTTTCGAAATGACAAACAAACATATTCTGGAGCCAACTGGGATGCGGTAATGTTTTTCTTCCTTGTCAGGATATCGTTGATCTCCTGAAGGTCAAAAAGGCTTTTTCATATTGTTAGGTTTTAGGGTAACTTTTTCATGGCCTTTACAGTAGAAAGATTAATCTGGAGCCATAATCAATTTTGATAAGGTTTAGTCTGGCAACATCAATATTTGAACACTGAGCGACAGAAAGTACTATCAAGCAGCAGGCAGGTCTGAAATGGAGTAACATTATGTCGGATCTTTCGCTAAAAATGACAGATTTTGTTCTCAAGGGCTATTCAGGGTAATGTCATGTTGGACCATTCCATCATGGGCTTACGGTTGACAGTGGACATCTCCTTCTATGATGCTTCCCGTACAGTCTTGGACAAATCAGGAGAAGCATCAATTGAGGTTGCCAAATTGATTTCTGATTACCAATGAAACTCAGCCAAAAAATATTTTTATTGGTCGGACTCTATTTGTCCTACCAACCATGTTAGCCTGTCTCAAACTTCAATAGGAGGGACAACTACCATGGCCAAAAACAGGATTCAATTTCAATCGGGGCTAAGTTTGCCAAAATTTCTGTCACAATTTGGAAAAAATGAACAATGCCGCCAAGCCATGTTTCAATGGCGATGGCCACAGGGGTTTGTCTGTCCAAAGTGTGGTCATACTGGTTGTTGTGAGCTGAAATCTTGCAAAATATTCCAATGTAACAACTGCCACCACCAGCTCTCAATTACAGCAGGGACCGTCTTCGCTGCAACCAAGCTGTCCCTGGAAATTTGGTTTCTCGGGATCTACATCGTAACGCAGTCAAAAATAAGCGCTTCCGCTCTCAGTCTCTCAAGAACTCCGCATTCACACAACAGTGCCCTGTTAATGAAACATAAAATTCAACAGGTTATGAAAGAACGTGACGACAGCAAGCAACTCACCTCTTTTATCCAAATTGATGACGCCTACTGGGGCGGTAAAAAGCACGACGGTAAACGAGGCCGGGGCGCAACAGGCAAAATCCCGTTTATTGCCGCTGTGGAAACCAATGAATTGGGGAACCCTATCCATATTCGCTTTTCCAGAGTAAGAGCATACTCCAGGAGTCTATCGAATCTTGGGCGGCCAAACATCTTGCACCAGGCTGTCATGTTGTTTCTGATGGATTGGGTTGCTTTTCTGCGATAGAAAAGGCTGGCCATGTACATACAGTAATCGTGACTGGTGGTGGACCTGACAGTGTCAAGATACCAGAATTTAAGTGGGTTAACGCCATAATCAGCAATGTTAAAAGGGCACTACATGGTACTTTTCATGCTATTAGCGCCAAACATTTTTACCGATACCTCGCTGAGTTTTGCTACCGATTCAATCGGAGGTTTGATCTGCGAGAAATGATCTCTCGTTTTGGTTATGTTGCCGTCAGAACCCAACCTGTCACTCGACAGCTTATAAAATCGGCTGAGTTTCATTGGTAATCAGAAATTGATTTAGATTCAAATTGGCAGTCCTAAGTTTGTCGGAATTGTATGGGGGTAAAAATATCGTCTTCTTTTTGGGACGGACATCGAAGCAGCGGAAGGAAGAAAGTGTCAACTTATTTCAGACTGAAATTGCGGCAATTTTATTGGACGCTGCAAGTGTTCGACAGTGAGCGGAGAGCACACTTCGTGGCCAGAGGTTTTCTACCTACAGCCATTATGTCTTTGCCTGTGGTTCATGGTTTCAATTGTTTGCATGATGAAATCATAAATGGTAATCAGTAGGAGAATCCATTTTTAACTTCTCCCTACCTTAGCCAATATTGCAGTTTGTGATACTCCGGAAGAGCATACAATACATTAAGTATTGCATTTTGCATTATTGATAGAAGTTCAGATTTCCTTCAAGCCCTAATATTATTGAATCACCCTCCACGCTTCATTACCTTTCTCCAGAGAGGGAAAGCATGGCCGATAAGAAAAAAAGGATACAGAAACATCGCAGCGAAATACCAACCTCGGATTCAGACAACATTGAGGCAAGCAATCCTCGGGAGATTGCCGGACAAGAAGCGGTGCCGAACGTAGCCAGGGCATTTCCCATCGTTGGCATCGGCGCATCGGCGGAGGGGTTGGCTGCGTTCGAGGCCTTCTTTTCAGGGATGCCCCCGGTTATAGATCCTGGTATGGCCTTTGTCTTGGTGCAGCACTTAGCCCCGGACAATAAAAGCATCCTTACCGATCTTATCCAGCGTTATACCCGCATGCAGGTCTTCGAGGTTAAAGACGGGATGACGGTACAGCCGAACTGCACCTACATCATCCCGCCCGGCCATGATATGGCCTTCCTGAACGGCACGCTGCAATTGCTGGAACCGGCTTCACCCCGAGGCCAGCGCCTGCCCATCGACTTCTTCTTTCGATCGCTGGCCCAGGATCAACGTGAGCGGGCCATCTGCATTGTGCTTTCCGGCACCGGCAGCGACGGCACGCTTGGCGTGCGGGCCATCAAAGGTGAGGGCGGCATGGTTATGGCCCAGAATCCTGAATCAACCGAGTATGACGGAATGCCGCGCAGCGCCATCGCCACTGGCCTGGTGGATTATCAACTTCCGCCAGCTGAGATGCCCGCCCAGCTCATGGCTTATGTCGCTCACGCCTTCGGCAAGCCCCCGCTGCCTGCCAGCTTCTTGCCATCTAAAATCGAAGATGCGCTAAAAAAAATCTTTATCCTGCTTCGTTTCCAGACCGGCCACGACTTTTCGCAGTATAAATCAAGCACCATCAGCCGTCGCATCGAGCGGCGCATAGCCGTCCACCAGATAGACACGATTGGTGGGTATATCAAGTTTCTGCAACAGACGCCAATTGAGGCGGAGGCGCTCTTTCGTGACCTGTTGATTGGGGTGACCAACTTCTTCCGCGACCCGGAAACCTTCAAGTCACTTGAGGAGAACATCATCCCGAAACTTTTTGCGGGGAAACCGCAGGGCGCCACGATCCGTGTCTGGTCACCGGGCTGCTCCACTGGTGAGGAGGCTTATTCCATCGCCATCCTGCTGGCCGAATATCAGGAGACGATGAAGCGGAGTTACACGGTGCAGGTCTTTGCCACCGACATTGACAGCCAGGCCATCGCCACAGCCCGCACCGGCCTCTATCCAGCCAGCATCGCCACCGACATAACGCCGGAGCGACTGGCGCGCTTTTTTACGATCGAGCCCGACGGCAGTACTTACCGCATCCATAAAGGAATCCGCGACATGCTGGTCTTCTCTGAGCAGAACGTGATCAAAGACCCATTCTTCTCTAAACTCGACCTGATCAGTTGCCGCAACCTCCTGATCTATCTAAACAGCGATCTGCAGAAAAAAATCATTCCCCTGTTTCACTACGCTCTTAAACCGGGCGGCATGCTCCTCCTAGGCACCTCGGAGACCGTGGGCGAGTTCATAGACCTCTTTGCTGTAATAGACCGCAAATCGAAACTGTACCGGCGGAAAGATGATATTCACAGCGCTCAGCTGATGGTTCTGGGCCGGTTTCTGCCGCCAATGACGACAACAGGTGGGATGCTCCCTCAAGGTTCCGGAAACACGATCCTCCCGTTAAAGTTGCCCCTGCGCGAGCTGACCGAAAAGGCCCTCCTGCAGCAGGTCGCCCCGGCCGCTGTACTCGTTAATAAACAGGGTGATATCCTCTACCTCCACGGCCGCACCGGGTTATACCTGGAACCCGCACCGGGCGAGGCCGGAGTCAACAACATTCTAAAGATGGCGCGACAGGGGTTGCGGAGCGAACTGACAATGGCCCTGCATAAGGCTTCGTCCAACCAAAAGATTGAGTGCTGCCCCGGCCTGCGCGTCAAAACTAACGGCGACTTTACCCTGGTCAACCTGACTATCCGACCGCTTTTAATAGACACTGCCTCAACGTCTGAGATTCCTTTATACCTGGTCACCTTAGAGGAAACTCCACCTTTCGGCCCCGAACAGGCGTTGCGGCAAAACACAATGCAAGCCATAACTGGAGAGGATAGAGAAGGACTAGAAGACCCCCGTGTTACTGCGCTTAAGCAGGAATTGCGGGCCAAGGAAGAATACCTCCAGACCGCCAACGAGGAGATGCAGTCGGTAAACGAAGAGCTGCAGTCCACCAATGAGGAGCTGCAGTCGGTAAACGAAGAACTGGCCACGGTCAACAACGAGCTGCAGATCAAGTTGACGGATCTGGCGCGGACCAACAACGACATGAACAACCTGCTAGCCGGCACCGGCATCGGCACCGTATTTGTCAATCATCAACTTCAGATCCTGCGCTTCACCCCGGCCGCCACCAGAATTATTAATCTGATCTTAAGCGACCTGGGGCGGCCCGTGGCCCATATCGTCTCCAACCTGGTGGGTTATAACAGCCTGGTAGCAGACATCCAGACCGTGCTGAATACTCTGGTTCCCAAAGAGGTGGAGGTGCAAACTATTGAGGGAAAATGGTACACAATGCGCATCAAGCCTTACCGCACACTCGACAACGTCATCGAAGGTGCGGTAATCTCTTTTGTTGACATCACTGAGATCAAACAGATGCGGGATGATCTCCACAAAACCAACGAGCTGAATCGTCTGACGGTGGTCGTGCACGATGCGAGCGATGCCATCTCGTTGCAGGACCTGGAAGGCCGCGTCATGGCCTGGAACCCGGCAGCGATGAGAATATATGGCTGGAGCGAGGCCGAGGCGCTGACGATGAACGTCCGCGACCGGATCCCGGACGGCCTGAAAGAGGAGGAACTGGCAAAAATCTATAAACTCGGCCAGGCTGAAATTCTGGAGCCGTATCGTACCCAGCGAATTGCCAGGGACGGTACTGTCGTCGAAATCTGGATGACCTCAACAGCTTTAGTAAATGAGGCCGGGAAGATGTATGCGATAGCGACAACGGAACGAGCTGTGAGAAGGGTTGACAATCAGACGAAGAAGGAAGGCCAACCATGACCAACACGAAAAACCTCCCGGAAAAAGCCGCCGAACTGCGAAGGCTAGCCGAAGAGATCGACCGGAGGGATGCCGCACAATTACCGGAAGCCGCTGAGGCGCTGTCACCCGAAGAAACGCGCCGCTTACTCCATGAACTTCGGGTGCATCAGATCGAGCTTACAATGCAGAACGAGGAACTGCTACGGATACAGGAGGAACTTGAGGTCGAACGGGCGCGTTATTTCGACCTCTATGACATGGCCCCGGAAGGCTATTGTACGGTAAGCGAAAAAGGGCTGATCATTGAGGGCAACCTCACGGCCGCAGCCCTGCTGGGTGTGACGCGAGCCGCGCTGATCATGCAACCGGTGTCTCGCTTCATCATAGCCGAGGATCAGGATATCTACTACCTGCTCCTGAGAAAGATCTCTGAGACCCATTCGGCAAACACAGGACAAGCAGGCTCCAAGCGGGCATGCGAACTGCGGATGGTGAAAAAGGACGGCACGCAATTCTGGGCGCATCTGACGGCTGCCGCTGACCAGGCGCTTCCCCCAAGTTTAGGCTCGGGTGGAGCGCTTTACCGCATCATGCTGAGCGACATCACGCTACGCAAGCAAGCTGAATCATACAAAGAAATAGGTAGTGAAATCCTGCATATATTGAACGAGCCGGGAGATACGCAAGACGTCATGCAGCGCGTGCTTGCCGTGTTGAAGATGAAAACCGGTTTGGATGCCGTGGGCATTCGTCTGCAGGAAGGCGAGGACTTTCCGTATTTCGTCCAGGACGGCTTTTCCCGTGATTTTCTGCTGAAGGAAAACACGCTGGTCGAGCGTTCCGTAGAGGGCGGGTTGTGCCGGGATAAAGATGGCAATGTCAATCTGCAATGTACTTGCGGCTTGATCATTTCAGGCAAGACCGACCCGGCAAACCCGCTTTTCACGCAGGGAGGAAGCTGCTTGCTGAACGATTCCTTACCGCTTCTGGATATACCGCCAACCGAAGATCCACGGCTTCATCCGCGCAACACTTGCATTCATCAGGGGTATGCCTCTGTTGCATTAGTACCCATCAGAACCGGTGAAAGTATTGTGGGTCTGATCCAACTCAACGACCGGCGTAAGGGATGTTTCACCCTCGATAGCGTAGAACGCCTTGAAGAAATCGCCTCGCATATCGGGTCGGCCCTGATGCGGAAACAGTCCGAGAAGGCGCTGCGTGAGAGTGAGGCCCGCTATGCTGCGACGCTTCTGGCCGTAGACACCGGGCTGTGGGACTGGCACATCCCGAGTGGGCAGGCGGTTTTTAGCACCAATTATTACAAAATGCTCGGCTATGAAAATCGCGAATTTATCGCCTGTTATGATACCTGGCGAAAGCTTGTTCATCCCGATGATATCGAGAGTGTCGAGCAGGATTTACGGCAGAGCATCGAATCCGGTAAAGGATTCACCATCGGTTTCAGGATGAAGCAGAAATCAGGTGAATGGCTTTGGGTCTCGACGCGCGGCAAGATAATCGAAAAGGATGCGGAGGACAAAGCCGTGCGAATGGTCGGGACCCTGAACGACATTACCTTGCGCAGGCGGGCCGAAGAGTTGGTCCACAGCGTAGCGCTGTTCCCCCAAGAGAACCCTTCGCCGGTTTTACGGATCGGAAAGGACGGAGCGCTCCTCTATTCCAACCGCTCCAGTAAGCCAATGCTCGAAGTATGGCGGGCAGATTATGGAAAGGAAGTGCCGGATTCTCTTCGCCAGTGCGTCCGCAGCGCACTGGCGAAGAACGTTTCGGAGGAATGCGAAGTCGCGGTCCGCGGACGCGACATATCTTTTGTAGTGTCCCCTATCTCGGAGCGCGACTATGCCAACCTCTACGGCCGCGATATCACCGAGCGTAAACAGGCTGAAGAGCAGCTTCAGTCTCTTAATAGTGAGCTGGAACTGAGGGTTGAGAACCGTACTCGCGAGTTACAGGAAACTCAGCAACTGTATCTGCATTCTGAAAAGCTTTCGGCAATCGGCCAATTGTCCGCATCTATTGCCCACGAATTCAACAACCCCTTACAAGGCATTATGTCAATACTCAAGGGGTTGAAAAAAAGGGCAATACTAGAAGAAGAAGATAGGGAATTACTGGATGCGGCTATAGGAGAAAGTGAACGTATTAAAAATTTGATTCGTAGCCTCCAGGATTTTAACAGACCGTCATCAGGAAAGAAAATACTCACGGATCTGCATAAATCTATTGACTCCTTATTGTTGTTATGTAAAAGCGATTTGAAAAATAAACGAATTTCTGTAGTGAAAAACTATACTGAGCATTTGCCGGAAATCCTAGCGATTCCAGATCAGATAAAACAGGTCTTTCTTAACCTGTTGGCCAACGCAGCCGATTCCTGCTTTCAGCGCGGTGGAGTGATTACGATAATAACTTGGAAGGAAGAGAAGAGCATAGCTGTGGCAATTAAGGACACTGGCATTGGCATGACGACTGAACAAATGGATCGGATATTTCAACCGTTCTACACTACAAAGCCTGAAATTAAAGGAACCGGTCTGGGCTTATCGGTCTGCTACGGCATTGTGAAAAATCATCAGGGGGAGATTCGTGTTGAGAGCCAACCGGGGGAGGGCTCAACCTTTACTGTCCTGCTGCCTATCAAAGGAGATTGATATTGTTTGAAAAAACGTGACCCGAAAAATCACCTTTTAAACCGCCGGACCAGGCGATACTTATGATAGGACGGATGCCGGATGGAAAATAAAGACATGACAGAGACATCAATTTTATTGGTCGATGACGAGGACGTTATCCGAAAATCCTTAGCCAAGGAGCTGAGAGAAGAGCATTTTACAGTGACCGCCTTGTCCAATGGCAATGAAGCGATCAGCGCCCTGCATGATGGACAATTTGATCTGGTAATCACCGATCTAATGATGACAGGGATTGATGGATTCGGGGTGCTCAAGGCGGTGAAAGACATGGCTCCTCTGACCAGTGTCATTATCCTCACTGGTTATGGCGACATGCGATCTGCCATTGACGCCCTACGTCTCGGGGCAGATGATTTCACCCTTAAACCTTGTGAGGTCGATGAACTGGTCTTTAGGATTCGGCGCTGTCTTGAGAAGCGAAGCCTGCTGCAATTACTGATTATGCAAAAACAAAAACTGGAAGAGGAAATAGACCACCGCCGACTCATCGAAGAACAGCTTTTCGAAAGCGATACTCGTTTCCGATTGGCGTTGGATGTTTCTTCTAATGGTGTATGGGATCGCAATTTGGTTACAGGTGAAATATATTACGGGGAAAACTGGTACCGCACACTAGGATATGAAAACGAAAGCAGTGAGGAACCTTGCTTTGAAAACCTCCTGCATCCCGATGATCGGGAAAGGGTACTGGTTCTACGTGAGGACCATGTCCAGGGGAAAATCCCTCGATATGAAACGGAGTTCCGGTTACGCAACAAGGCTGACGAATGGACGTGGATCCTGTCCAGAGGACAAGTGGTAACGAGGGATAACCAAGGAAGGGCTCTGCGGATTATTGGCACCCACACAGACATCACTCGGCTGAAAGAAATTGAGTCTAAACTCATTCGCTCACAAGCTGATTTGGAGCAAAAGGTGCAGGAGAGAACTGCCGAGTTGTACGAGTCAAACATTGCCCTTAAAGTGGTGCTGAAAAAGAGGGAGGAAGACCGGACAATCCTTGCAAATCAGGTGCATTCTAATACCAGCATGCTGGTTGAGCCCTTTCTTGATCGATTAAAGGACTCACGATTAAATGAGCATCAACAGGTGTTAGTTGATATCCTTCGGGCGAACATCAACGAACTGACTTCTCCTTTTGCCAATAATTTTTCCACCAAACTGGTTCAGCTCACCCCATCAGAAATCCAGGTCGCCAATCTCGTTAAACTAGGCAAGAGGACTAAAGAAATAGCGGAAATCCTGCACCTCTGTCCGGGCACGATTAGTATCCATCGAAAAAACATCAGGAAAAAATTAAACTTAACCAATAAAAAAGCCAACCTCCAGACCATTCTGTCAATTAATTCATAACTGATCGATATTAAATGTTTTCTTTATACTGCAGTTCTATCCTTTCAGTCACGAATCTGAATTACCCATCAAATGGACTGATTTCCCTGAAACTCCTCTTCCTGAGGAAAATACAGATTTTTTACACATTAGGTTCATTTATCGATTTTAATAGATATATTGTTTATCCATTCTATCTCTATTCTTCCTCTATTGTACTTTTGCAATCATCCGACCATAATTACCATAAAATATACCAACCGAGTGACGACGTGTCTTTTGTGAGGGTGTTTATAGACGATATCACCATGGTCCAAGATTGAATCACCGGAACAGCAGATCAACTTTGGCAAAAAGATGGCGTGTAAACATGAATCGGGTAGAGGAACAACGAAGAAATCAGCAAGGAACCTCCAGAGCAATCGAAGATATGTCATTGAAAGGAAAATCATTGCTTGTTGTTGATGATGAACCGGTCATTCTGGGTACCCTTTCGCGAGAACTGACAATTGCCGGACTTGAGGTGACTACAGCGGCAAGCGGTGAAGAAGCTATCTCCAGAATCAATAGCCATTTCTTTGACCTCGTGATGACTGATCTTATGATGACTGGAGCCGATGGTTTCCAGGTAATAAAAGCAGTCAAACAGAAACGGCTCGGAACTATGGTCATTATTCTGACCGGTTTTGGGTGTATGGAATCCGTTATTGACGCGCTTCGGTTGGGAGCCGATGATTTTTTGCAGAAACCATGTGATACAGACGAGTTGCTTTACCGGATATCCAACTGTTTTGTGAAACAGGACCTGCTAAGAAAAATAACCTTGTATGAAAATATTCTGCCGGTGTGCTGCTACTGCAAGAAAATACGAGACGATGGACAAGGGGAATACGGCAAAGGCAATTGGTACAGTCTGGAAGATTATTTCATTCTAACGAAAGGGGTGCGAGTTTCTCACGGCTGCTGCCCAGGTTGTTATGCCAAACAGATAAATGACCTTTCTTTATGATAACGGTGGTTATCTATATATATAGACATATCTAATTTATACTTAGCTGGCCTTAAAATTGCGTGTGAAGGTACCAGGATTCCGGGAGAGGATCGCAAGACTTACATCAATCCCCTGTTAACCAGTAAATAGGTGGTGTAAAGAATATTGTGTGAAATTTTTCAGGCAGAATTTCCAGGAAAAAAAAAGGCGCTTTTCCTAAGATAGGGTTTTGATATCGACCAAGAAATCAAACCCAAAAGGAGAAGCGCCATGAAAGTAGAAATTACCGTACCTGAGGTTATCGAAATCTTCAATGAGATTCAGAAGAAGCCGGAAGCATTATTTGAGATGATTCGTCTGGATCTGCGGCAGACGGTAGGTGAATATCTGAGCTCAATCATGAATGCGGAGCTGACTCATTTCATGGGGAGGCTGCCGTATGAGCGTAGTGCTGAGGAAGATAATCATAGAAATGGATCATATAACAGGCAGTTTGCATTGAAGGGGATAGGCAGCGTCGAGGTGAGAGTACCCCGAGATCGTAAAGGGAAATTTCAGACCCAGGTTATTCCCCGGAGCAAACAGTATGAGGAGGAACTCGCCAGGGACATGAGCACGATGTTTCTGGCGGGAATGAGCACTCGCAGTTTATCGATGCTCTCCAGAAGGCTTCTGGGACGCTCTATTTCTGCGACTGAAATAAGCAGTGTAAATACACAACTCACAGAATCTGTAGAAAAATGGCGAAGGAGGGATCTCTCTCCAGAGTCTATAAAGTACATCTTTGTAGACGGGGTGAACTTCAGCATGCGGATTGTCCGCGATATCGAACTGACCCCGGTTCTGGTTGCTGTGGGAGTGACTGATGCTGGTCATCGCCTGGTCTTGAGCCTTCAGGCCGGAGACAAGGAATCATCGGCTACATGGAGGGAGTTTTTCAAGGATCTTAAATCCCGAGGGTTAAATGCCGAGCATGTGGCCCTGGGTATAATGGATGGTCTCCCTGGGCTAGAGAAGGTTTTCATGGAAGAATTTCCGCAAGCGAAGGTTCAACGCTGTCAGGTCCATGTTGCCCGGAACGTGCTGGCTAAAGTGCCTCAGAAATTAAAGAAGACGGTAGCTGACGATATTCGTTCGATATTTTATGCTTCTTCCAGGAAGAAAGCCCAGGAGTTTTTTCAACAATTTGTAGAGAAATGGGAAACAGCTCTCCCCTCAGCCGTCTCCTGTCTGGACAGGTCAGTCCAATCTTGTCTGACCTTTTTTGATTTTCCTGAGCAGGAGTGGATTTCTCTCCGGACGACAAACATCATAGAAAGATTGAATAAAGAATTTAAACGAAGAACAAAACCTATGGAGATAGTGGCGGGCGAAAATGCCTGCTATCGTCTACTGGCTTTTGTCTCACTGAAGATGGAATTACACTGGCGGTCAAACCCTCTGGGAACAGTCCGGAAGAATTTGCCTTTCTTGAAGAAAATGGCCTGGGATAATTTCACACAAAAAAGTTGACACTACCGA
>JARLGZ010000253.1 GCA_031292515.1 Puia sp.
ATCGCCTGAAATTAAATATATAAAACAACAACTCGTAGTCAAATGATTTTTTGCACAGCATCGTTAGAATATAGCCAGGCCACATATCGTCAAAACATCATTTGCCAACGAGCCTGACACACTTTATGGAATACACCCTGGTAGTTTAATTTTACATCAACTTTGTTGTCTGAAATCAGCAGTTTTCCGGCGTTCAAGCGCGGTGTTATTCGAGCGCCCGGGATAACTTTCTCAATATTTGCTTTTATTCTTTCCAGTGCTTCAGCAATATGTTTTAGAGAAGTTTCTCTTTCCTCAATCGGAAGATAGGTAAGGTCTATATCTACAGACAAACGCGGCATATCGCGCACAAAAAGATTGATAGCCGTGCCACCGTGTAGGGCGAAGCACTTCTCTTTAGCAACTTCCGGCAATACGCTCAATAATAACGATACTTGTTGTCTATATATCTTTTCCATGTTCTTCTAATTCTTTTGGAACTGTTATTCCGTATTTATCTATAAACACGCCACTTTTAACGACACTGCGCTTACCTTTTCCTAAATCCACCCTTTTAAGATCAAGATGTTTAAACCAATTATGATCGGTTTTCTCCGCCATATAAAGGAACAATCGCTTTACTTTCACCGAATGGCAGTTCTCTAGCAATGTTTGAACATGCTTTGGTACGAGATTATTCAACCCCTCCATAAGTTCAAAACATTCCATGAGTTCTTGTTTTTGCGGAGCAAGATACAGGCATTCCATGATAGCACGAGCCGCTCCTGAAACCTTGATTGAGAAATTGCTTAATTCAACTTTCGTCAATCCTAAGTCCGGCGGCAGAAAGGATGTTTCATGATAATCGGCCTTCACACCCCATTCATGATTTTTAAACCATGCCGGAAGTTTTTCGCCTCTACTGCCGAATAGGACAAACCGGCCAGCCGATAATTCCAAGTAATGGGCTTTCCCCAAAAGAGAAAGGGCTGTCCTGCCTCCCGGATGTATTGTGAAGCCGTTTTGCTCCTGTAGGGCATATACAGCTCCTTCATAACCAACCTTATCATTGTTGCGGATAAACGCCCCCGTACCAATAGATTTCAACCAGTTGCTTTTCTTGTATCGTTGTTGCAGGTCGTGGCTATATCCCTGCCCTGTCAGCCAAGACGATAGAAGCACTATCCCCGGAGGCTGGGAATTTAGAAGGTGGTTTAGTTTACTTCCTGTAGTCGTACTCATAGTACGAATATAGCATTATTTTTAAACAAATTCAATAAGAAAGTTTATATTTGAGCGTATATACGTACTGCTAATACTACTTTAATACTAAATTTAAACAAAATGACTATCTGCGTTGAGCAGCATGCATAATTCGGCCGTTAAATTTGACGCTATGGGAATTGTCAGCCATCGGATAAATCTGAAAAACTAAATTAACAATTATAAAAATTAAGTACATAAACTTGTTGATTGGATAAACACGCAACAATACGACTTCGAGATGTAAAAATGCTAATGCAGTTCCTAACGCCGTATCTAAAGTCTGGAAGCATCGCAGGGAAACAAGAACAAAGGGTAATAACCGGGCTGTTGGATTTACTTTTGCAGATCATGCCATACCCTGCCTACAAGGTTTGTCCAGTGGAACTCACACGAATAACAAGGAATGCCAGTATTCCGGGAGTGGGTAACAGTCGCATCAGTTTGCTTAAACAGGTGATTTTTCCTCCTGAGAATGCCGTGACCAAATATGGAAGATGCAATGTGCCGAAGTCTTCTGTGTTCTACAGTTCATTTCATTTTATTACAAACATGAAAGAAGTGCACATTGAAGTAGGAGATATTGTAACCCATTCGAAATGGAGACTAATAGATCCTTCACGACCATTAAATGTATTTCCAATCTTTTTTCTTACAAACACAGACGACAAGCCACATAACGGTTTGTCGCTTGATCTTTTGGTGGAGCATCAAAATTACGTCAACGGATTATCTAATGAGGAAAGGGAATGCATGAATATTATTGTGGAGTTTCTGGCGAAGTGCTTCGCGAAAGAAGTTGATTTAGAGAATGACCTGGATTATTATTTGAGTGCTTATTTGTCAAATAAAATATTATTTCACCCTTCCGCGAATTATGACGGCATTTTGTACCCGAGCGTGCAGGATAGGCTGGGTACAAGCAATTTGGCCCTAACCCAGAAAGCCTTTCTAAATAATTTTAAGCCAACGAAAATTACTCACGATGTTTTGACAAGTATAAAAAACGGCGGTGCCTTGTTTCAGGGAGTTCATCGTTCATCGAAGTTTGATTTGGCAAGTGGCATTAGTGAAGGGACAATTATTTGGAATGATTAAGTATGTGGCAGTATCCAAATTTTTTGCACAGTGCCAAAATGGAATAGTTTAGATGTATGAGAGCCAGTTTAAGAGTTGCTGGCACGGACATTTTAATAAAAAAGCCTGTAATCTATTGATTTACAGGCTTGTGCGCGGGATGAGATTCGAACTCACACGCCCTTTCGAGCGCTACCACCTCAAAGTAGTGCGTCTACCAATTTCGCCACCCACGCATCGGAGGGCCTTGATTTTTTGAGGCGAGTGCAAAAATAGGGCTTTCGGCTGTATGTTTCAAAGGATTAGCAAGACAAATTTTGAGAGGGCCGACAATTCTGCGTTTTGGGCCTTATTTGGCTTTTGGCATGATCCATTTATTTCTTTAGTACGATCCTGAAAGTGGTGCCTTTTCCGAGTTCGGACTGGCGGACAAACAGTTGACCTTTATGGTATTGTTCGATGATCCGCTTTGAAAGGCTAAGGCCCAGGCCCCAGCCGCGTTTTTTCGTTGTGAAGCCCGGTTTGAAGACTTTTT
This sequence comes from Puia sp., assembly GCA_031292515.1. Classification (GTDB taxonomy): domain Bacteria; phylum Bacteroidota; class Bacteroidia; order Chitinophagales; family Chitinophagaceae; genus Puia. Next base: position 2,855 of record JARLGZ010000253.1, read on the forward strand.
GGATATTGTTTTTCGCGATGCCTTTGCCGGTATCCGCAATGTCGATAAAGATCTCGTTGGGCTGGGGGTGGATGTCTATATGAATTTCGCCCTTGCCGTCCATCGCGTCGAGGGCATTTTTCAGGAGGTTCTCGATGACCCAGTCAAAAAGGGGGCTGGATATATTGGCCATGACCATCTGCCCGTCAGGGGTATTGTGGACCTGCATATAAAAGATGACTTTCCCGGTGGCTCTTTTGCGGATATATTCCATCATGTTGCGCACCTGTACGACCAGGTCCTTTGGCTCCAGCTGCGGTTTGCTCCCGATCTTGCCGAAACGGTCAGAGACGAGTTTCAGGCGGTCCACATCTTTTTGGATCTCCTGGACGGTCATCGGGTCCGTCTGGCTCTCTTTGAGCATCTCCACCCATCCTTCCAGGGACGAGACGGGCGTCCCTAACTGGTGGGCGGTCTCCTTGGCCATACCCGCCCAGAGCTGATTTTGGGTGGCCCGGTTCCGGACGGTGATGGAGTAAAGCGTGAAGAAGATAAACATGGCGACGATGAACAGCTGGATCAGCGGATAATAACGGATTTCGTCCAGCAGGATCGTATGACCATAGTAGTAGCGATTGGCCGTATAGGGGTGGTCACTTAGCTTTACCTCCAGGGGTTGGTTCTCCGAACGGAAATCTTTTAGCTTACGATATAGGTATCCGGGATTGTTTGCCGCTCTTGTGGAATCCAGGTTGATATAATTGGTGATACTGTCGTGTTCGTTGGTTTCGATGATCGGGATGGACTGCTGGTCGTTGCGGATGAGGTTGGGGAGGGTCAGGTCGACATCGTGGCTGTTTAGGATGGATTTGGTGGCGGCGACCCATTGCTGCACCTTCTGTTTCTCTTCTCCGGCGAGTTTTTTGGCCAGGTATTGTGAATAGAATATGGTGACGCTTACAATGCTGATCGCGATAAGAGCTAAGAGAGATCTCCAGTTGAGAAACGATGGAATCATAAGCCGAATTTATAAAAACTAATCAGAACCCTTATTTTTAACCTTTATTTTGAGGCTTTATTTATTCGCTGGTTGCTGTATTCCGGGACTGGTCGTTAGATTTAAGGAAACCGCAGTTCGGGGTATTTTTTGTCAGGAGCGATTATAGCAGCGGCTGTCAGCGGCTATATCGGCGGCCATCTCGGTAACTATGTCAGCAACTATATCAGCGGGTATGTCAATGGTAACGATATTTATCAGTAATCTATAACCTGTCATCTGTGGCGGATCCAAGTGTAGCAATTGTCATTCTCAACTGGAACGGAAGGAAATACCTGCAACAATTCCTGCCTTCGGTGATGAGCACTATTTATTCAAACCGGCAAGTGGTCGTTGCCGATAATGCCTCTACCGACGAATCGGTGGCTTTTCTGCGGGAGCATTTTCCGGGTGTCAGGGTGATTGCCCTGGATCGGAATTTTGGATTTGCCAGGGGGTATAATGAGGCGCTGCGACAGGTGGAGGCGGATTATTATGTCTTGCTGAATTCGGACGTGGAAGTTACGCCCGGCTGGATCGGGCCTGTGATCGGGTTGATGGAAAAGGAGGCGGGGATAGGGGCCTGTCAACCCAAGATCCTGGCCTATTATGACAAACAATCTTTTGAATATGCCGGGGCCGCCGGGGGATGGATGGACTATCTGGGATACCCTTTTGCCAGGGGCCGCGTGTTCGACATTTGTGAAAAGGACCAGGGGCAATATGACACGACGGAGCCGGTATTCTGGGCCAGCGGCGCGGCGATGTTTGTCCGGGCCCCGCTTTTCCATGAGTTGGGTGGCCTGGATGGCTATTTTTTTGCCCACCAGGAGGAGATCGATTTCTGCTGGCGTATGCAGCTGGCCGGGTACGCCGTCTATGCCTGCCCTGCTTCCGTAGTCTATCACCTGGGAGGGGGCACCCTGCCGAAGGGTAATGAGCGCAAGACCGTCTTAAATTTCAGGAATAACCTTATTATGATGGCCAAGAATCTGCCGGCCGGCGAGGCTTTCTGGAAAATAGGCCTGCGGTTCCTGCTGGACGGCCTGACTGCGTGGAAATTTCTGTTTGCCGGCCAGGGGGGGCATTTTTTGGCCGTCATAAAAGCTCATTTTGGCTTCTACAATTGGCTCCTTTTTAAGCGGGGGGAGAGTGTTTTCCCGGTAAAAAAACAGGGGAAATTACAGGGCTGGCTGGCGAAGAGCGTGGTCTGGGCTTATTTTGCAAGGGGGCAAAAAACTTTTGCCGAAATTATGAAGGGCAAATAATGGTTTTTTCGATCAAACCATTATTTTTGCGGTGTAATTCAAAAAGTTATGGATCAACATCAGGAAGTTAGCAAAGACCCTAAATTGAAAGATTTCGCTTATAGCTGGGTGAATTCGTCCGTATTTCTTTTCTACCTGCAGGTATTTTGTGTAGTGGCTTTCCTGATAGGTGCCTGCTGGGGCCTGTACACGCACCGCTATAAAGGCAAACCCGAAGTGAATGTACCGGGTAACACGTTGTACACTCCACAGTACAAGTAAAAAAGTACATGAAAATTTTTTCGGGAACCATACATTCCCTATTTTTGCTCTCCCAATAAAGTTCTGATAACCAGAGGGGGGTAAGAGGGAGCAAAGCAGGATCGAGGAAGAGAGTTCTTTTATAAATAAATATGCGAAAGTAGCTCAGTTGGTAGAGCGCAACCTTGCCAAGGTTGAGGTCGCGGGTTCGAGCCTCGTCTTTCGCTCTTCAAAAATTCCATCCCGGAAATTCGGCGGTGGAATTTTTTATTTGTGGTTTCCGGTAAACGAAAAATCTATGCCCTTGTGGCGGAATCGGTAGACGCGAGGGACTTAAAATCCCTTCCTACGCAAGTGGGGTGCAGGTTCAATTCCTGTCGGGGGCACCAAACAGGACAAATCAAAAACTTCTTTGGTTTGTCCTGTTTCTTTTTTGCTGAAACCCTTGTCCAGCGTGTATATTAGCTCGACTGCCTCGTTGACCCTCGTGGTTCGATATTGGAATCCGTCAAAAGTGAGTTTTTCGGGATATATCGAACCAATGATAACGCGCTTCCGCTTTACGTCCCCTTCATTGTATAATTCGTCCAGGTGGGCCAGATTAGAAACGGCCTTTTCCAACATGGGTTCTATATTTGTAGACAGGCTCGAAACCTCAATTAGCCGCGCTTCCAATATTTCGATCTTTTTCTCATTTTCCCGCTTAATCTCCCGGAAATCATGGGCGTCTATTTCTTCTTTCAACAGCAATCTCCGTCCTTTAGAAATATCGCTGTTAGCCGTGTCAATCTGATCAGCCAGGGTTTTTATGTCATCCCGTTGGCTTTTAGTCCTGGTTTTATAAGCGGTATTGAGTACGCGGGCATAGGCTTGTTCCATGCCGGGCCGGGGAATGTATTTCCGCAGTTCCCGGCAAAAAAGATCGTTCGCGTTTTGTGCCTTAAAGCGCGCCCCGCACGATGAAACGCAATGATAATAGTAATATTCGCCGCCATTGCCTTTGGACGCGCTACCCGTCAGCAGCTTGCCGCACTTCGGGCAAAGCAAGTATCCGCGTAACTGCAAAATATCCTGGGAACCGAGTTTGGTCCGGAAATTCTTCTTTTTGCCGTCCAGGTAATCTTGCACATCGTAGAACAACGCTTCGGAAATTATCGGCTGATGCAATCCGGAGGCATGCCGGGCCACTTCATCTTTATCGGGTCCAATGTAGATTTTCCCGCAATACACCGGATTGCGCAAGCTGTTCCAAAAATTCGATCTTGCGACCTTGATCCCTTTTAGCTGCGCTTCCTTGAAAATCTGTTCTACAGTATATTGCCCGGTGACCAGCGATTTGAATACCCATTGCATAATCCCGGCTTCCGGCTCTTTAGGGGCAATATACTTCTTGCCGTCTTCGGTGATCTTGTTGGCATAACCCACCGGGGCGACTCCCATCCAACGCCCTTCTTTTTTGGCCCGCCGCATGCCGTAACGGACATTCAAGGCCCGGCGATCATTTTCCACTTCCGGGGCAGCAAGGTAAAAAGCCAGCATCATTTTATTTTCCGGGACAGTCAGGTCTAACGGCTGTTCGATGGCCTGGGGTTCTACTTCTAACTTCCGCAGCGTATTGATCATTTGGTAGGCATCCCCGGCGTTCCGGCTAAAGCGGTCCCACTTGATAAAAAGGATGCTATCGATCTGCCCACGCCGCTTTCTTAAATCCGCCAGTAACTTCGTCCATTCCGGCCGGTTGAAGGTTTTGGCGGAATGATCTTCCCGGATCACCCTGCGAATGCTGATCTTTTGCAGTTCGCAATATCTCCGCAACCGTTCCTCCTGGTCGCGTTGGGAATATCCCTTGTCTGCCTGCTCATCCGTCGATACCCGGATATACAAATCTGCTGTCATAGTGATAAGTATTGATCTAAGGTTAAGTTAGCCAATTTCCACATAAATTCCAGGATAATCCTGGCTTCTTCTACGGTTACAATAGTCCCATAGTCACGGAGTATTTGCACGATTTCTTCGGGTTTGATCTGTTCCATTTTGAACCTCCTTCATTTTCAACAACACAATTTCCTATTCACAAGGACCAGGACTAAATTACGAAATGTTTGGTTTATTTTTGTTTTTGAAACAAACTTTTTTTATTTTTGCGGGAGAATTGTTAAACGCCCATGCCCAAAGAATACTATAAAGTCAGCTACAAGACCTTCTTCAACGAGCGGGTAAAACCGGTGCTCTATCGTCGGCGGGAGACCTACCCTCTTTACGTCCAGATCACCTATGACCGCAAGACAACTGCGCTCAAGAGTTACTACTTCGATGTATTTTCCCAAGCCAAGTATGATTACATCGGCATGACCATCGACCAGATGGACGCGCTCGAAAGCCGTGTGATCGATTTCGTGACTGCCAGATATTCAGACCGCTTTACGCTCGCAGACTTCCCCTCCTGGTACAAGGTGTTTAACAAATGCGTACTGGACAGCGTCGAAACGCCCTTCAAGGAATGGCTGATCGGCTACTTCGAAGCAGAGAAGGTGGCGGGGTATGCCGCCTTATTGCGGCAAGGGATGCAGGAGGTTTGCGCGCTGGAACTATTAGACGAATTTAAGACTACTCTGGCCCCTGATCTCTACGAACGGTTAATCACCAAGGCAGCTTCCGAAGCCCCGCCCTATATCCCCCTGGCGGCCTATGTACGTGATCGTCAGCCCAAAGGACCGTTTTGCCTTCCTTTGCACGACTGGATACAGCACGAAAGGCAGGTAGATGCCGAGGATTTCATATACCACCAGTACCGCGACTATCAGATGGCGAAGATTCTCAAGACGATACGGCTACTACTCCATCCCCACGGTTTCCCCACTTAGCTGTATAAACGCTCTAAAGAAAGAGAGGGGCCGCAAGCGGCCTCAGGGAAAGGTTGCCTCCTTCGGGAGCAACCGGCTAGATGTCCGCTTGTTAAACAAGCGAAAAAAACAGCCCCCCCTTGCTCCGGAGTCGCGGGGGTTAAGAACAAGAACCGAAAGGCAAGCCTTTCCGGGGCCTGCCGCCCAACCTCAATTTTGTAACCCAAAAGAATAGTGCAGTATGGAAAAGAAAAATCCCAACCGCTCCCGGATCATCGGCATCCGGCTCACTCCCCAGGAGTATGCAGCAATCAACAGCCGTTTCAAGACGACTACCAGCCGCAAATTAAGCGACTACCTTCGGCATGTATTGTTAAACGGTTCGGTCACGATCCGAACGCGCGATCAATCGCTCGATGACTTAATGGCAGTGCTGATCCAGCTGCGAACAGAGTTCAATGCAGCAGGAAATAATCTCAATCAGTCCGTTAAAAAGCTCCATTCGTTCCGGGACAATAAAGAGCTACTGCCCTGGATCATCGCGCACGAGGTTCATGTCAAGGCGATATTTAAGGACGTCGAAGAAATCAAAGGCCGGATCAATCAATTTGCAGATGTATGGTTGCGCGCATAAAAAGGGGCAGTCACCTCTCCCGCACCCTCAACTACAACGAGCAAAAAGTTAAACACGGAGGGGCCGAATGTATCAACGCCGTGGGCTATCCAAAGGACCTGGATCAACTGAGTTTTTACGATAAGCTGCACCGTTTGGAGCACCAGGCGGCGCTTAACGAAAGAATCACTGCCAACAGCGTACATATCAGTTTGAACTTTGCGGATGCCGACAAACTGGACCAGGAGAAGTTGAAGACGATTGCGAATACCTACATGCAGATGATCGGTTTCGGCAAGCAGCCCTATTTAGTCTACGAGCACAAAGACGCCGGCCACCAACACATTCATATCGTTACAACCAATATCCGGGCGGATGGCAGTAAGATCGAGATGAATAATATTGGCCGCAACCAATCGGAAAAGGCCCGGAAAACCATTGAGGTACTTTATGGGCTCACGAAGGCAGAGCAGCAGAAACAAACCCAAAGCCAGCAGCAGAAGCCGGACCACTTCGGTCCGCCGCGGGTGCAATATGGGAAGAATGGCACGAAGCAGGCGATCTCCAACGTCCTCGAATATGTCACCCAGGAATATAAATTCACCAGCCTGGGCGAGCTGAACGCGATCCTACAATTGTATAATGTGGCCGCTGATCCGGGTGAAAAGGATTCCCGGCTCCGCAGGCACAAGGGACTATTATACCGGGTGCTGGATGAGAACGGCAACAAGATCGGCACCCCGATCAAAGCCAGCGCCTTCTGGCATAAACCTACTTTGGCGAATCTGGAAAAGAAGTATGCCAAGAATGAAATCCTGCGGGTACAGCATAAAAAGCACGTGAAAGTAAATATTGATTGGGCCTTGCGGAACGGAAAACTTACCCTGGAGGAATTAAAACAAGCCCTCGCCCGTGAGCGCATTGAAATGGTGGTCCAGCGTACAGAAGAGGGAAAAGCCTATGGAGTTACCTTTGTGGATTTCAAGTCCAAGTCAGCCTTTAAAGGGAGCGACCTGGGAAAGGAATACAGTGCGAAGGGATTGGAACAGCGGTGCCGCATCGACCAGGAAGAGACTGAAACGGTCAAGCAACGGCAGCAGATCCGCCCCGCGATAAGGCAGAGACAAACCCCTTCTTCCGGCCAGGGGACGCGCCCCGCCCCTTCCGTGCCACCACCTTCTTCTTCTCCTGATATGGGCCGCCCGCTTTCGCCGTCGATCTTGGAAATATTGCTGCAACCGATCCCTGAGCAGGAGGGTGCCCCCTATGAACTGACCCACGACATGAAAAAGAAGAAGAAAAGGAGGCCGAAGCTATAGGTGTCGCGGGTGAAAAGGAAGTGTATTAGGGTCGGGGTTAAGCTGCCGCAGCCGGGCAGCGGGAGAACAGGGCCGGGCTTTAGTAACGGCTTTGGCGCTTCGCAGGGCTACCTCATTGCCCGACCTTCGGTGCTTGTTTCAGCCGGGCAAAAAAAGCAGCAGCAAACAGGGGATGGACTAACATACGGGCAATGAAGTACCCCTGCGAAGGTTGTTCCTTTCGTGCAATTCTTTCATTTGATCCTGTGCTTCATCATTCCCCCGATATGATAGATTTCCCTTACATCGATCAAATGTGCGGCTTCGATCAACTTTGTCATATGCAGATAAATCGACAGGCAGTCAATATAAGTCCCGGCTTCAAACAGGCTGTCTTTTCCCAACGCGTAACTGAGGATTTCTTGCAAATCGCTCTTCCACTTCGGCAGCTCCTTGAATTTGAAAAACCGTTTAAAGACCACATACGGGTTTACATATTCTTTCAAGGATAATGAATGCGGAATAAACTCCCAATCGGTAGTATCTCTACCCCAACCCCGAAAAAGGTTCGGATTGAATAGGTCATAATTGGGAATTTCAAGTGGGCTTTTCCTTTTCTCCTGGTTTATCAGGTAGGCCGCGTTAATAAGCGATTCGAATAAGCGCATGTGAAACAGCAGATCGCCAGGGGTATCTCTGTTATACATCTTCGTCGAATTGGCGGTGAATAAGAGATTTCGAATGATCTTCCGGTTGGCATCGAGCCCCGCCGCCGAGAAAAATTCCGCAATGATCTGGTCAGGATCAGCTATTTCATCTTTGTACCAGATGGAAGTTTCAATGTAGTTATGTTCCTGTTTCATAAAAGGAGGTTTAATTTATTCTTGGTTGGTTTCTGTATGAAGTGTGAAATGGATACCAGGAAAGGCGGTCAATATCCTGCCCCCGGCATCCGTCAGGACGGTGATATAGGTAGTGGGCAATTGGTCCTGATCAAACCCGACGATCTTGCCGACATTGACCGTCCGCCTGAAATCGAGGGACCCCGCCAGTGGTGTCCCTGGCTCCGCAGATATATCCCGTAGATAGGAAAGTATCTCCGGCACGGGGATGGTAAATTTGCCCGTTCCGGGGTGGCGGGGAATCTTATAATGATGCCGTTCCAGGATATGGGCCAGGGATGCGAGCGGGAGGTAGTACGTTTTTCGCAACAGGCGTTTCCGGTTCTTCATGGGCACTTGCATGAGCGCCCCGCTTGCCAGTTGGTTAAGCCAATCCTGGGTATCACTGAGCAGGAAAATGAGTTTTATCCAGGCTTCCTCATTGAACGGCGGGGTATTTTTTACCGCTTCTACTTGCTCCATATTTCAACATTTGGTGGAATGAAAGGATGAATGCAAGTAACTTTACCGACCGCTCATATTCAATTCGTTGCCAATATATTTTAACGGGTATTCTGAATATTTTACCGATATTTAAGGCGAGATTTCATTATTTAACCATCCTATAAAAAGGTTTAAATTCGCCACATGACAACCACCGATAACATGCCCAATAAAGTACATGAAGGCCGGAATATTAAGCGATTCCGGGAAATGCTTGGGATCAAACAAGAGACGCTTGCCCAGGAACTGGGAGAGGACTGGACCCAGTCAAAGGTTTCTCATTTGGAAACAAAGGATATCGTCGATCCGGCCATTTTGGAACAGGTTGCCAGGGTCTTAAAGGTTCCGGTCGAGGCTATAAAAAATTTCGACGAAGAGGCGGCCATTAACATTGTAGCTAACACCGTTAACAATCACGATAATGCGACTGGTAATTCCTTGTTCATGTATTATCCTACCTTCAACCCCATTGACAAGATTGTTCAGTTGTACGATGAAAAAATGGCGCTATACGAACGGATGCTGAAGGAAAAAAATGAGTTGTTGGAGAAGCTGCTGGCGAAAAAGAAATAACGTTTAATGCTAATTATTGCCAGCCGCAACTTATTGTACGGGACGGCTGAATACTGGTGTAGCCACTTAAAATTACTAAATACGGTAAAGCATTTATAACATGAATTCCGATATTAAGGACTCGATGATTATTTTAATACGTTTAAAGAACCAGTTAGGTAATGCGTATCCAGGTCTGAAGTATTTGGTAGGGATCAAAGAAGAAGTTTTGAAGAAAAACCCCTCTAACGTAGAGGTCTACGATGTAAATACTTCTATGTACTGCCTCATACACTACTTATTCATATCGTTTGTTTCATTTTCAGACGAATACAATAAATATTTCCTTCCTGCCATTGGGATTGATGAAACAAAAAGGCATCTTATTGAGACTTCCTGCGAGCGCTATTTTAAGGTAATCGACGATATCTTCGGAAATATCAAAATGCCTAGAAACCAGGTTTTAGCACATGGGTATAGAGATAATAAGGGAAACCCACTTTCTAATGAAGAAATCAATAAATTATACAACCAGCTAATAAGTTTCCCCGATATGGGGAGCTACGAGCAACTTGCTAATATTCCTGACAAGGTAGTTCAAGAGATCGAAAAAGTCTTCGGGAAGATGGACGAAAATGAGGTGAGTTTATGAAACAATTTGATCATCCTATTTTCTAAAATACAAAAAATAGGCAAGCAATCCGACAATCGCCAATCCTATCAGCGTACCTGTTATAGCGGCTATTTTGTTTTTCCTTGCCTGCCCCGGAGTAATTGGCGGCGCTACCTTCAGAATAAGCCGTCCAGAGGCAAAATCCCCCACTCGCTTTAAAAATTCTTCAATCATCGTCGTCGTGACATTGGGCATTTTTGTTAGTTGCGGTCCCGGCATCGCCGATAATTCAAAAGAACATTCATTTTCTGAGATCTGTTTGAGTGTGACAGTGGTTCGTAGTACATTCAACATCTTTACCAATGAAATATCATAGGTATTGAACACGGGATTACGATCATTGATTTGACTGGAACCTGTCCGACAAGCGTTTTCCACAGCAGTTTTAACTTTGGAGATTGGGTATGGAAGGGTAAATTCCCTACGAATTTGTTCAGACATAATATTGGGTTTACTCAGGTTTTACGGTGTCCTCATTCAAACCAGGGGCTTGCGTAATCAGCTAAAATTATTAAATTTACTTCATATGAAGGCAAACCCAATTCGACCATTCGTAGTTGAGTACGTGGTCATTTCCGAAAATAACGGTATACAGCAGCGACATGAGCGTTATAAAGATGGCGGATGGGGAATAGGATTTTGGCATCTAATTGATGAGGTTTGGGTACCAATGTGATAGGCTCCCCAAACTGTGAGAGCCATCATTTATCGTCCCATATCGCCACGCGGACGGCTAATGCCGTCTCCTGTAATGATCATTCGTACTAGAGTTCTTATAATGCCCTCCTTTATGAGAGCTGCCATGACCGCCTTGATAATGTCCCGGGTGCCAGGAACCGGAATGGCCGGAGGACTTGGAGTGGGAATGGCCGTGTTGTGCAACGGCGTGGGCACTCGAAAAGGTTAAACCCAGAACCAACAAAAGGAATAAAATACGTCTCATATGTCAGCTATTTAGTTGCTAATGTTCGAGGGCAATATATATGTTTTTAAATTCGACTAATACAGTGAAAACACCTTTTTTTGCCGTAATCCAATAAAAAGCGCCATCCTCCCCGGTTGAAAATATCACAACCGGCCATCCCCCCCCCAAAATAATTACCGCACAGCGCTCGCGGGGCTGGCTTATCCACCCCTTGCCAATTGTTAAACATCCATCTTGATAATAAAATCTGAAACCAACAGATAATCAAGCACTTAATTCAGCAATCAATCTCAAGTCCGCAAAGAACTGGTTCGAGAAATTTCCTGTTTGGGGCACGATTTCATTCCTGTTTTTTTAAAACCCGCTCTGCAGCGGGTTTTTTAATTCCATACCGCTCGCGACCAATCGAGCCTAATTCCTAAGTATTTCATTGTCAAACTTTTGGGGAGGAGTCGCAATGAACCAATAACCAGTATCAGCCATCGATTTGACCTGCGTCAAAAAAACTAAGCAGGAGTATGTTACCTTAGGGTAAACTCAAAGGCTACTAAACAATCATTCCAAAGCAAAACGAGGAATGCCCGGTGTTGAGATGAATACTCAGTGTTAAAGATGAATACCCAGTGTTAAAGATGTGCAGATATTTTTTGAACAGCCTATCTCTTATCATATCCCTGAGCTGCATGTATTCTTGCCGTCCCCTTAGCTTTTATGGCGAGCCCGACAAACCTTTCTTTTGTTCCGGGAAAAAAGGGATAGCAAATAATCAACCCTCCGACTCATTGAATGTGGTGACATTCAACATTAAAAAGGCGAGGAAAATACAATTGGCGATCTCCGAAATGAAACAGTTAGGGGAAAAGACGCCCATTGATATTTATTTGTTGCAGGAAATGGATGAAAAAGGTGTAGAGGCCATTGCAGCGGATCTGGGATTAAATTATTTATACATCCCCATCGCGTATGACAAGTCGGATAGAAAGAATATCGGCAATGCTATATTAACTCAAGGCACAATCGGGCGTCCAGAAAAATTGATATTGCCGCATGCGAAATGGCAGAACCAGCAACGGCGGGGCGTTACCATAGCGGAAGTAAATATCCATCAGAAGAAAATACTGGTATTCTCCGTTCACACGGAAACCGTAGCCATGAGCCGGAAAATGAGAATGGACCAGGTCGACTCCGTTGTTCGCTTCGGCCAGCAAGAGTCGTCATATTATAAATACGTTTTGATAGGGGGAGATTTTAATACGCTCTTTCCAAAATATTCCCGGTTGGTAGTAGGAAAATTCAACAGTTTCGGATTTGATTGTCTAACATCGAATGTCGGCAGTACCGCAAAGGCAATGATGGGATTGGTTAAACCAAGAAACGACTATTTGTTTTCGAAAGGATTCACATTGGTGGATTCATACGCCATACGGAGTTCAAAATCGAGCGACCATTATCCCGTACTTGCGACATTGCGGTATTAAAAGTATTTTCACCTCTCTTCAAATCGGTCCTGGATTTCTTAAAAGTTTTCGAATCAAACTCCTGATGTATTGGAATTTGCCCTTACATTCATGTTGTTTTTTATAATGCTTATGGAGAACAATCCACTTACAAACAATGATCTTCAACTCAGGACTGTCAATGTGGTCCGCTACGTAACACCGTTGCGGGAAGGCGGCTCGCTGCCGGCGATCGCCGAAGCCGATGACGGTTTTTTATATGTCCTCAAATTCCGGGGTGCGGGGCAGGGGGTCAAGGCTTTGATCGCCGAATTGATCGGCGGCGAGGTCGCCCGGGCGCTCGGATTGAAGGTGCCGGAGATCGTGTTTGCCAACCTGGACAGTGCCTTTGGCCGCACGGAGCCGGATGAGGAGATACAGGACCTGTTGAAAGCCAGCGTGGGATTGAATGTCGCGCTTCATTATCTTTCCGGCGCCATCACCTTCGACCCGGCGATTATGACGATTGGTCACCGGCTGGCTTCACAGATAGTCTGGCTGGATTGCCTGCTCACCAATGTGGATCGGACTGCCCGCAATACCAATATGCTGATCTGGAATAAGGAGCTTTGGCTGATCGATCACGGCGCTTCCCTCTACTTCCATCATTCCTGGGACAACTGGGAGGAGCAGGCCTTGCGGCCTTTTGTGCAGGTAAAGGATCATGTGTTGCTATCCCGGGCGACCGAGCTCGACTCAGTCGACGCGGAGTTTCGCTCTATTTTAACGCCCTCGTGTATCCGGGCCATCGTCGACCTGATCCCGGATTGCTGGCTAGTGCCAGGGTTGGAAGCCGGGTCGGGGGATGCGATCCGGGAGGTTTATGCCCGGTTCCTGGAGACGCGTGCCGGGTCGTCGGAAATTTTTGTAAAAGCAGCAAAAGATGCCAGCAAATTACTTGTTTGAATATGCCGTTATTCGCGTAGTTCCCCGGGTGGAGCGTGAAGAGTTCCTCAATGTGGGCATCGTCCTTTATTGCCGGCAACTGCAGTTTCTGCAAACGGCCTTTACGCTGGACGAGGAGCGGCTGCGTGCTTTTTCTTGTACCCTCGATATCGCTGAATTGAGGGCTTGCCTTTGTTCTTTCGAACAGATATGCAGGGGGGGCGAAGCAGGGGGCCCGATCGGGAAACTGGATATGGCCTCCCGCTTCCGCTGGCTGACGGCGACACGAAGCACCGTTGTACAGTTGTCGAAGGTGCATCCCGGTCTTTGCGAAGATGCCGCGGAGACGCTGGAGAAATTGCACCGGCAGCTGGTGCTCTAGCGATTCCATGCAAATTTTACCGGCCGGTCCGCCCATTTTTCCGCCCTCTCATTTTCCCATTTTATTTCTGAAGAATGCCGAAATCCACTACCCGGCGGAGGTAGTTTTTGTCCTGGATCACCCAGGTATATTCGGAGCCTCCGAAGTCGGGGTTGAACATGTAGATATAGATCCTGCTCTTATCGCCGGAGAGATATACGTTGTTGCGGGTCTTGGCGCTGCCGGATTCGTTGTAGCTGAACCGGGGCTCGAAAAGATCCGAATAGGCCTCTTTCGGAATGGCGACGGTGTCTTTGCCAATGAGTACGGTGACAGACTGAACGATGGTCCTGGGCAGCTCTCCATAGTTTCCGCCATAATAGGGGTGTCCGTTGATTTTTAGCACGTGGGTCTCCTGGCGCTGGATCTTGTATTTGGAGGGGTCGAAGGCTCCTGTTCGGATCGTGACCTGGATGTTATCCCCTTCGAAGGTCATAAAGTTGTTGCCATATTCTTTTACCGGCAGATTCTTGAGTACGGCTTTGCCGATGCTCTCGTCGACCCCGGCTAAGAGAAAGGAGGCGAGATCGTTGCGGAGCGGCATGTCCCTGACTTTCGAGAAATTATCCTTTTTGCTGCGGAAATCGGGGAAGTCGAGATCCTGGGCCATTCCGGCCACACTGCCGCAGAGTAGTAAAAACGATAAGAGGTAGCGCATAAGATATTTTGTATGGGGTCCAAAGTTGGATTGGGTTCAAGGTACTAAAAAAATGCAAAAAGGGAAAAGGCGTCATGATCACCTTTTCCCTTTCCGCGGCCAGGGCCGATTCGTTTAGTCGCTGTTTGTCAGGCCGTTCACCGGGGCGTTTGTCAGGCTGGTTGCCAGCTGAAGGAAGCCGGGCGGCCGACTACTTTATTTAGCCACTACTTTCAGGACACCCCTCATGACCATATAGTGCCCGGGGTAGCTGCAAATGTAGACATACTGGCCGGGTTTGTCGGGCGCGATGAAATAGATGGTATCGGACTCTTTTGGATGCAGCAGCCGGGTGTGAAAAAGCACGTCCTGGCTGGAAGGGACAAAGCTCATCTTTTCGCCATTGAGGCCCAGGGTGACTGCCAGTTGCCCCACTTTGTCTGCCGTTCCCGGCCGCGTGATGACAAAATTATGCAGCATGTCGTCGCTGTTTTTAAACGTGAGTTTCACTTTTGCACCGGCTTTCACGGTAAGCGTCTCCTGGTCGAATTTCAGTCCCGGTTTGGTGCCGATCACCAGGGTGCGGTCGGGCCCGCTGGTCCAATCGGCCGGTTGTTTCGTGAGGTGTTTGACACCCGACACTGCTTTTATGGAACCTTTGCCGCCGGCTACGCCCCCCGTCATGTTCATCATGTCGTGATGATGCATCACAGGCGTGACTTTGTTGGCGGCTGTGATCGCCAGCTTGTCACCGTCGGGGAAATTATTGAGCGTGTAGTAGCCATAGTTATGGAGCAGTGCATACCTGTTTGTCGAGCGAATGCCCGGGGCCCTGATCTCATGGATATATCCCAGCCGCATGCTGTCGACAACCAGCCTGACCTTCATATGGTCGGGCGAGACTTCGATCGCTTTGAGCGGGCAGGAACCGATATTGATCACGGGGCTTCCGTATTCATGGTGATATTGATAGGTAAAGCTGGACAAGGCCCAGGAGGACGGATCTTTTGCTGTTTTGTCGTCGACGGCTTCCGTGAATTCGATCTCGAATCCATCGGGGCGAGCCTGGACGGTCTTCATTTCGAAGGGTGTCTTGCCGTTCCATTCCAGTCTTTGCAGTCCATATAGGCCGCCGCCCGTGGAACTCCATCCCCGGGAGGTCATACCCACGAACATGCTGCCGTCGGAGCCCCAGTTCATGCGCAGGATACCCGAAGAGAACCCTTCGCGGAAGGGCCATACCATGCCCTGGTAGACGCCCTTGATCTTTTCCAGGTAAACGCGCATGATCTTGCTTTGTCCCTGGTCGCCTACGAAGAGCTGGCCGGTGAAGGGCCCCATCTTCCCCTGGTAGGGAGTCGAAATACCTTTGTCCTCATAGTTCAGGATGCCCGAAGTGGAGACGCCCAATATGGTATGCGGAAACCATACCGAAGGGGTCTTGAGGCCGGGTATTCTTTTGGCGACCTCGTATTTGGGTTCGCTGTCGTCGATCATATCCTTTACCCTTAATTTGACGGGGCTGCCGGGCTCTGCCGCCCAGACGAGGCCGCCGGGATTGCCCATAAAATCGCCTTCTTCCATTTCCGTGATGCTCCCGGAACCGACCCAGTCGCCCTGGTTCTCGGCATAGAACATATCGCCCTTGTCATTCAACGCGAAACCGGCCGGTGAACGGAGGCCAGTCACGAAGGGCTTCATTTTCCCGTCGGCGGTGATCTTGATCGTCCAGCCGTGCCATTTGGACAGGCTTTCACCATGACCTACCCAGGCCAGGTTCAGGTTGACGGCCATATTGCCGTCTTTGTCGAGGACCGGGCCGTATGCATATTCGTGATAGTTGCCCGAAAGCGGCCAGGAATAGATCGTCTTGTATTCGTCGGCTACGCCATCCCCGTCCAGATCCCGCAGGCGGGTCAGTTCCGAACGTTGTGTCAGGTACAGGTCTCCGTTGATATAGTTAAGCCCCAAGGCTTCGTGCAGCCCTTGCGCGAATAAACGATATTTTGGAGGCTGGCCATTCTTCATATAGGGGTTGGAGATGATCCATACCTCTCCATGGCGTGTGCAGACGGCGAGCTGATCGTTTGGCAGGAAGGTCATGCCCCCGACTTCGAGGATGACGTCTTCGGGTATCTGGATCGTTTTGATACTGTAGAAATCGTCTTCTTTCTGGGTGAGTGTACCCGTGTCTTTCTTATCCTGGGCGAACAGAGCGGGGGAGAGGAGCCCGGTGAACAGGAGGGCAAAGGCTATTTTGAGATATTTATTGGTTGTCATGATTGAAAGGTTACCTGTGATATATGACTGTTATGCTGTGAGAAACGTTCCGTTGTACTGTCGGGAACGTTTTATTGTACCATAGCGTACTGTTGTGAACGTTTTGCCGGAAATGTCTTACCACGTTATGGAATAAGTGACCGGGTTCGTATTCTTGTCGACGGGCACGAGTAATTCCCGGCCTCTTTTTGTCTTTCGAAGCAATACCGGGACACTCGGATCTATCTGTATATAATATGATTTCCCGTCGATGGCATAGACGCCTTCGCCCACCGTTTCGATGATCGAACCCGCGACGATCCGGGCGTAGAGATTGGCCGGCGGATCGGTAACCTTTATTTCACGCATCAGGGAATAGGCGGAGGGCGCCGAGATCTTGTCTATCGCCCTGATGCCATTGTATTCGTATTCAAAAGCAGGAAATCGTTTGTCGTCCAGCGTGTAGCCCCGGTTGTGAAAATCGTCGAAGCCGACGGAGTCGGGCCAGGTGGCGTCGTGATCGGGTAAGATGGCCAGGGTAGGCGCGTCGGAAGTGACGATGACGCTGCCCAGTGGTTTTGCCAGTTGTGGTTCGCCGCGTTCGTGCCACATATCGGTGACATCCAGGAACTGTCCGCGCCATACCTGGAATAGGGCGCCTTCTTTCAGATCATAAGAGAAGTTTAGCTGGCTGGGATAGCCGGCGGAGATGACATGCGTCAGTTTTTTATCGCCGTAGTTGAGAAAGCTCCGGAGTAGGTAAGGCTTACCGTCCGCTTTCAGGAGGATCGGGTTATCGCCGGGATCCTGTTGTGCGGAAACACCCAGGGGTTTATAATGAATATTCCTGAAGGCTACGTCGCCGTGATCGCCCTGGAGCATCAGCGGACCGGTGGGTTTCTCGTCGTCGAAGGCGGAAGAACGGGTCGGTCCTGTCACGTCTTCCTGCAACTGCACCAGCACCCCGTTCAGATAGACTTCGAGAAATCGCGCATTGCGGATCTTTTGTCCCGCGGTATTGAATTGGGGCGCCTGGAATCGTATTTTCAGGTGTTGCCAGAGGCCTGGTGCGCGGGAGACGTTCATGAGCGGGGCGATCCCCTCATACCCCTGGTGGCCGTCGCCGCGGGCGTCGTCCCAGCGTTGGTAGATACCGCCGCAATCCGAAAATTCGGGGTGTATTTTTGTCCAGCTGTCCAGCAGTTGCACTTCATAGCGGCCCTGGAGGTATACGCCGGAGTTGGCATTTTTTGCCATCATAAAATCGAGTTCCAGTTCCAGGTCTCCGAACTCGTCTTTTGTAATCAGGTGTTTGTTGTCTTTCTGACCGAGTATGTCGACGGCAACGCCGGTTCCGGGAATGGCTTTCATGAACCCTTCTCTATGGATATCGGCGAGCGCGTCGGAACCGATAGTCCAGTTGGGGCCCGATTCCCGGAATGCGCTGAAGTCGTTGAGCGGGATGGATGCTCCGTCCGGCGAAGTTTGTGCATGGACGGGAAGCGTGCTTACGGCGAGTGTGCATACAGCGAGTGTGCTGACAGCGAAGAGCAGGCTGGCGCGAGGGAAGCCTTTTTTGAAAATCTTCATCTTGTGTTTGGTTGGTTTAATAAGAATCTGAAATATAGATCTTTTTTTTGAGTTGCAACCGATTGCATTTGTCGGCATTTCTGAGACAGGGTGGATAAAACTTAAATGAAAGGGCCACGCGGCGGGATTTTTGTTTCCACGCAAACGTTTGATGAGCTTTATCAAACGTTTGCATGCCATTAATGATTTATATCTACGGCATAACTACCCATGGTTTTGAGCCAAAACCGCTAAAAAACGCTAAATTAGTGGTGGCTGTTTGCCTCTAAATTCAACCGATTCCATGCGCAAGGGCTGGTTAAACGATACGTTCATTAGTTTGAAGTCTACCGTCAGCAATAAGAAGGTCAGCATGCTGATCGCTTCCTCTGTAGTGCTTTTGGCTGCCGTCATTTTTTTGGCTACCCGGCAGGACCGGGTGGATTACAATACGCAAGTCAAGCCTATCTTCAATAAGAAGTGCATTACCTGCCACGGGGGGGTGAAGCGGCAGGCGGATTTCAGCCTGCTTTTCCGTGCCGAAGCGCTGGCGCCCACCAAATCCGGGAAACCTGCCATCATTCCCGGGGACCCGGATCACAGCGAGATGATCCGGAGGCTGACCTTAAAAGACCCCGAAGAAAGGATGCCCTACCGGCATGATCCGCTGAGCACGCAGGAGATCGATATCCTCCGTAAGTGGATCAAGGAAGGGGCGCCATGGGGCGATCACTGGGCTTATGTGCCGGTAAAGGAAACCGAGCCGCCCAGGCCGCATGCACGATTTTTCGGATTGCTGGCAGCCTCGAAGCCGGCCTGGGTCAGGAACGATCTCGACTATTTTATTTATGACGGTCTGCAGAAAGAGAAACTGCAACCGGCTCCCGAGGCCGACCGGGCGACCCTGTTGAGACGGGTCAGCATGGACCTGGACGGGCTTCCTCCTTCCCCGGCTCTGGCCCGCCAATACCTGGCTGAAAAGGATGGCGACAAGGCATATGAGCGTCTCGTGGATTCCCTGCTGGCTTCTCCGCATTTCGGCGAGAAATGGGCTTCCATGTGGCTCGACCTGGCCCGCTATGCCGATACAAAGGGATATGAGAAAGACGGGGAGCGTCCGGAGATCTGGAGATACCGCGACTGGCTGATCCGGGCTTTTAATGCGGACAAGCCCTATAATGTCTTTCTTACCGAACAACTTGCCGGCGATCTGCTGCCGGCCCATACCGACGAACAGATGATCGCGACGGGTTTTCATCGTAATAGCCTGACCAATGACGAAGGAGGGACGGACAATGAGGAGTTCCGTACGGCCGCCGTACTCGACCGGGTGAATACGACCTGGCAGGCCCTGATGGGAACCACTTTCGCCTGTGTACAATGTCACAGCCATCCATATGATCCTTTTAAGCACGATGAATATTATAATTTCGTGGCTTTTTTTAACGATACCCGCGATGAAGATACTTATGACGACTACCCGTTGCTCCGGGAGTTCGGTAAATCCGACAGCGCCCGGCTACTCAAACTATCCGATTGGCTAAAGAATAAGGTGCCCGACGAAGAAAGGGCGCAGCAAATGCAGTTCCTGAAGACCTGGCAGCCTTCCATCAATTCGAATCGTGCGGAAGAGTTTGTAAACAGCGCGCTCCAGGACACCAAATACCTCAGCTTCCGGGATCATGGTTCCGCAAAGTTCCGGCAGGTAGACCTGGAGCGGATGGACCAGTTGATCTACCGATATACTGCCGGCGCAGACGGAGGCAGCTGTACGATCCATCTCGACAAGATCGACGGGCCGGTCCTGCAGACGATCCACGCGGCTAAAACCAAAAACTCCTGGGAGATCGCGGCGGTCCCTTTGCCTCCGACCGCTGGTGTCCATGACCTGTATCTTACTTTTACCAATAGCCGTCTGAAGAAGCCCACCGATGAAGGCATGCAGATCGACTGGCTCCATTTTGGACGCAGCCTGCCGGGGAATAGCCGGGTGCCCGGCTATGATAGCGCGAGAAGTATCTATTGGGACCTCCTGGTCAAACAAATCCCCGGCATACCCGTGATGATGGACAATCCCGCGGATATGCACCGGGTGTCGAATGTCTTTGAAAGAGGCAACTGGCTGGTCAAAGGCAAGGTGGTGGGTCCGGATGTGCCCCATTCCCTGAATCCTTTTCCGGCGGGCGCGCCCCATAACCGGCTTGGCCTGGCCGAGTGGATGACCGACAAAAGAAACCCGCTTGTCTCCCGTACCCTGGTAAACCGTCTCTGGGAGCAACTCTTCGGTACCGGTCTCGTCGAGACGTTAGAAGATATGGGGACACAGGGAGCGGTTCCTACCCACAAGGAACTGATCGACTGGCTGGCCTGGAAACTCATGAATGACGACGGGTGGAGCGTAAAAAAATGTCTGAAGGGCATCGTACTGTCGGCCACTTACCGGCAGGATTCCAGGGTCAGCCCTGAACTGCTGGAGAAGGATCCATACAATAAATTATACGCGCGGGGGCCACGGGTGAGGCTGTCCGCCGAAGAGGTGAGGGACCAGGCGCTTACCGCCAGTGGTCTGTTATACGATAGTCTGTATGGGCCGCCGGTAAAACCCTGGCAGCCTGCGGGGATCTGGCATTCCCCCTACAATGGCGCTCAATGGAACACGAGCCCGGGAGGAGACCAATACAGGCGGGCTCTTTATACCTTTTGGAAGCGGTCCGCCCCGTATCCTTCCATGATCGCTTTCGACGGCGCTTCGCGGGAAGTATGTACGGCCCGGAGGATCCGGACCAACACGCCCCTGCAGGCCCTGGTGACGTTAAACGATTCCGCCTATCTGGAGACTTCTCGGCACCTGGCGTTTCGGATGATGGGAACGGAAGAAGAAAAAGAGCCCGGGCCAGGCGGGGAGAAGGGGAGGAAACAGGTAGCAGCTAACGACGCGCATCCGGACAAGGCGCAGGTGATCGCCAAAGGATATGAACTGCTGATGTATAAGCCGATCGAGCCGTCGAAGCTGGCAGTCCTTGAGAAGTTATACGACAAGGCTTATGCGCAGTTCGCCGGCGACGAATACAAGACCTGCGAGATGGTAGGAGAGCCCGGCATCCATGATGATCCCGGTACGGCAGCCTATGTGGTCGTGGCGGGGGCGCTTTTGAATCTGGATGAGGTGGTGACGAAGAATTAGAGGCGAAAGGCGAAGGACGCGAATGGGCAAGATCCAAATGGGTAAGATGTGAATGGGGGTAGACGCAAATAACACGAATGGACGCGAATTTGTGAGACACGGATAAATAAAAGAATATGACCCAGAAAGAAATTCATAATCAGCGGCTGGTGAATGAGGCCAATGCAAGGGCCCTGAGCCACCTGACACGCAGGCATTTTCTGAAGGAGAGCGCCATGGGGCTGGGTGCGCTGGCGCTCGGGGCTTTGCTGCCGGGCTGCGGGATAGGAACAAGCGGCGGAGCGGGCCTGGATGGAGGCATCGTTTTTGACCCTGCCAACCCGTTGGCGCCGAAGCTGCCTATGTTCCCCGGGAAGGCGAAGAGCGTGATCTACCTGCATATGGCCGGTGCGCCTTCTCAACTGGAGCTTTTCGATTTCAAGCCCGACCTGATGAAGCTGGACGGACAGGACTGCCCGGATTCGCTGTTAAAAGGGAAACGGTTTGCCTTTATCCGCGGTGTACCCAAGATGCTGGGGCCGCAGGCCCATTTTGCGCAGAGGGGTCAGAGCGGGGCGTGGGTAAGCGACTATCTTCCGCATTTTTCGACCGTCGTGGATGAGGTGGCTTTCCTGAAAGCCGTCACCACCGATCAGTTCAACCATGCCCCTGCGCAATTGATGATGCATACCGGGACGGGCAGGCTGGGAAGACCGAGCATCGGTTCCTGGGTGACCTATGGGCTGGGCTCGGAGAACCAGAATCTTCCGGGCTTTGTCGTGCTGACCTCGGGCGGCTATCTCCCCGATGCGGGCAAGAGCGTCTGGGGGAGCGGCTTCCTGCCCTCGGTGTACCAGGGTGTACAGTGCCGCAGCGAAGGCGACCCGGTATTGTTTATCAGGGATCCCGACGGCATGAGCCGGGATCTGCGCAAAGCGTCCATCGACGCTATCAACGAGGTCAATAAACAGGAATACAAGGAATACAACGACCCGGAAATATTGTCCAGGATCTCACAATACGAACTGGCTTATCGCATGCAGATATCCGTGCCCGATGTGATGGATATCAATGACGAACCGGCGTATATCCATGAGATGTATGGTACAAAACCGGGCAAGGCGAGCTTCGCCAACAATGTCCTGCTGGCACGGAAGCTTGTGGAGAAAGGCGTGCGCTTCGTCCAGCTCTTTGACTGGGGCTGGGACAGCCACGGGACGGATCCCTCTACTTCCGTGGACATGGGGCTTATCAAGAAATGCAAGGAGGTGGACCGGGCAAAAACGGCCCTGCTCCTCGACCTAAAGCAGCGTGGACTGCTGGACGAGACCCTGGTCGTATGGGGCGGTGAATTCGGCAGGACGCCGATGATGGAAAACCGGGATGGTAAACAAAATCCTTTCAAAGGAAGAGACCATCATGTGGAGGCCTTTACCATCTGGATGGCGGGTGGCGGCATCAAAAAAGGCGCCAGCTACGGCGAAACCGACGAGATCGGATATGCCGCCATCAGCGGGAAGACGACGGCCTTCGATATCCAGGCGACGATCCTGAATCAACTGGGATTCGATCACACGAAGTTCACCTTCCCCTTCCAGGGCAGGCCTTTCCGGCTGACCGATGTAGCCGGAAAAGTCATCGATGATGTGGTCGCTTAAGAAGCCATAGAAGCCGGCAATATGAGCGGATCGGAAGACGTCTGAAAAAGCCGAAAATTATAATAGTTTTACCAAAAACTGACCCCTTTGCTTTTATCTGTTTTGCTATTATCCATCGTTGAATTCATTGGTCGCTTTCATCCCGTGCTGGTCCATTTGCCGATCGGCATCCTGCTCATGGGCCTCTTGCTGCAAGCGTTGTCACGCTACCCGAAATACGCCATTTCTCATGGCGTCATAAAAGTGGTGCTGTTGTGCGGGATGTTTTCCGCATTGGCTTCGTGTATTACGGGTTATCTTCTATCCCTGAGCGGCGAATATGACGACAGCCTGGTCGCCTGGCATATGTGGATGGGCATCTGCGTGGCGCTGGTGTCCATGCTCCTGTTTGTAAAAGTGGCGAAGAAGGAAAATGACCTGGCTTACCGGGCTTTGTCTGCCGGTCTGCTCGTGCTGATCATGGTTACGGGCCATCTGGGCGGCTCGCTGACGCATGGTTCGGACTACCTGACGGCGGCCCTGGGCAGCGGTTTGGGGCCGGCTGCGGTCGCCCACAAGCCGATCCCGGATATCAAAGAGGCAAAGGTTTATGCCGACGTCATCCAGCCGATGTTGCAGGCCAACTGTTACAGCTGTCATGGACCGGACAAACAAAAAGGCAAGTTGCGGCTTGACGATTCTGCCTGGATCGTCAAGGGGGGAAAGGACGGGGCTATCATACACCCTTTGCATGCTACGGAGAGCGAATTGATGAAAAGGATACTCTTGCCCGCGGAGGATGAGCATCATATGCCACCCAAAGAAAAGACCCCTTTAAAAGAGAGCGAAATCGCCCTTTTCGGATGGTGGATCGACCAGGGTGCGAATTTCTCCGGGAAGGTGAAGGCGTTTCCGCAGCCGGGGAAAATCGGCGCCTACCTGTTGGCCCTGCAGGCCGGGAATGGCGGTAGCGGAGGCCCCAAAGCGTCCTCCCTGGTGCCTGCTGCCCCGGTGGAAGAAGCTGCTGAAAAAGACCTGGAAGCCTTGCGGGCGAAAAAGGTGGAAGTGATTCCCGTGGCCCATGGCAGCCACTACCTTTCGGTCAATTTTGTCAACGCGGTCGATGTCACAGATAAGGATTTACAACTGCTGGTACCCTTGCAGAAGCAGCTCGTTTGGTTAAAGCTGGGTAACCAGCCGGTGGGGGATAGCGGGATGGCGGCGATCGGGCAGTGCGGAGCGCTCACGGTCCTGCATCTCAACGATACCCGTGTCTCTGATAAAGGCCTGACCTACCTGCAATCCCTGCATAACCTGCGTCTGCTTAACCTGGTGGGCACAGGGGTCACGGCTCAGGGCGTGGTTTCGCTGGAGCCCCTGAAACAACTGCAGTCTCTATTCCTCTACCGGACCCGCGTGGAGTTGAAGGATTGGAAATTCCTGCAGCAGCATTTCCCGAAGACGGCCCTGGATTCGGGTGGGTATGTGGTACCTTTCCTGCCCTGGGATACGATCGACGAGATGAGGCCGAAGAAGAAACAGTGAGGGGCGTAGTGAGTAGTGAGTAGTGAATAGTGAGTAGTCAGTTGTGAGTAGTCAGTAGTGAATAGTCATCAGTAGTGATGAGTGATGAGTAGTGAGTGGAGGAGTACGAGGTAGGTGAGTAGTGAGCTGAGGAGTAGGCGGGTAGGTGAGTAGTGAGTGGAGAGATGGGGTGAGAGTAGTAAGTGGATTGTCTGATGAGAGAGGAGTAGGGAGTAAGACGTAAGAAGTGAGGGAGATGGACGACATTAGGCATGTTTTTTTAATAACAAGCGATATGTTCAGAAATCTTCTTAAGGTTGCCTTCCGGAGTCTCCGGAAGCACCGGTTTCATTCCGGGTTGAATATTTTTGGCCTGGCGTTGGGCATGGGCTGTTCCCTGGTATTGTTCCAATTTGTCCGCTATCATCTGGGCTTCGATGCCTATCACCGGAATGCCGGTCATCTTTACCGGGTAGTCACCGATCTGCACCTGGACGACGGATCTGTCGAATTCGAAAGGGGCGCGCCGCTGGCGCTTGTGGAGGCCCTGCGACGGGAAGTTCCCCAGGTCAGCAATACGGGGGTCCTGGTGAATAATCATTTTTTTATGGTCAGCATCCCCGAAGAACCTTCCGTAAACAGGCCGGGAGGAAAAGATGAGACAGGCGAAAAGATCTTCGCCGAGCACGAGAATACGGCGTTTGCCGACCGCCATTGGTTCGAACTCTTCGACTACCACTGGGAAGCGGGGGATGCGGCTACGGCGCTGCAGGCCCCCAATATGGCTGTGATAACGGCCGGGCTGGCAAAAAAATATTTTGGGGAAGCCGATCCGATGGGTCGGGTGATCCGTATCGATAGAAAACAGTCTGTGACGATTACGGGTGTCGTGTCCGATCCTCCCCCAGCCACGGATTTTAAAACAGCGCTGTTTGTTTCGTTGTCATCCTACCGGAATTTCTTCCCGGACGATCAGGCGTTCCGGACCAACTGGTGGCTGATGACTTCGAGGACTTCCTTATTTATCTTGCTTCCGCAGGGCGTTGCCGCCGGGAGCGTCGATAAAGCCATCCGGGGTCTCACGAAGACCAACATGGGAGAGATGTCCAAAAACTACCAATTCCATTTGCAGCCGCTGAAAGAAGTGCATTTTGACGGGAGATATAGCGGAGTGATTTCACGGTCATTGCTGACCACGTTGGGCTTGGTCGCCATTTTCCTGTTGCTGATCGCCTGTATCAATTTTATAAACCTGTCCTCCGCCCAACAGGCGAGAAGGGTCCGTGAGATTGGAACCCGCAAGGTATTGGG
This sequence comes from Puia sp., assembly GCA_031292515.1. Taxonomy (GTDB): domain Bacteria; phylum Bacteroidota; class Bacteroidia; order Chitinophagales; family Chitinophagaceae; genus Puia. Next base: position 28,569 of record JARLGZ010000253.1, read on the forward strand.
CAGCGGACCGGCCGCCATCTTCTGGCAATTTATGACCGAGACCTCGCTGATGGTTTTGCTGGCGGCCATCGGGGCCGTTTGTTTGTTGGCTGTGCTTATACAGGGGTTAAACAACTGGCTGCAGCTCGATCTCGGTTTTAAGATGATCGGAGGCGGAAGCGCTGTGGCCTATTTCATACTGCTATTGTTGCTGGTGGCTGCTGCGGCCGGTCTCTACCCGGCGCTGATGCTGAGCCGTGTCAGGCCCATCGCCGCCTTAAAGACGGCGTCGGGGAATATGCCCGGATCCTCCCGGCCTTCCTGGCAACGGAAGGGGCTCATCATTTTGCAGAATGGCTGCGCGCAGGTGTTGATCGTTTGTGCACTGGTTATTACGATGCAGATGAACTATATCAGGAACGCCGATCTGGGGTTTAAAAAAGACGCCGTCGTCATGCTGCGGGTACCGGATACCAGTGCCTACAAGATGGCTGTCCTTCGGGAGCAGTTGCTGGCAAGACCGGGTGTAAAGGAGCTGAGTTTTTGTTTCCGTGCCCCCTCTTCCGACGCGAACAATGGCGGTTCCGTCCGGTTCGACGACCGTGACTGGGAGAAGTTCGTGGCCCGTTCGATTGAGGGGGATTCTCACTATGTGCCGACCTTTGGTTTACGGTTGCTTGCCGGCAGAAACCTGCAGGAAAGCGATACGATCCGGGAGTTCCTCATCAATGAGGACCTGGTGCATAAGTTGGGCTTTCGTGATCCCGGACAGGTCATCGGGCATCGGTTGGTGGCGGGGGACGTCGCCGGCGATCACCCGGGAGTCATTGTGGGCGTGGTGGGCGACTTCAACTACAGCTCCCTGTATGGAGGAATTGAACCCGTGGAGATCAGTACGGTCAGAGAGAACTACAAATATGCGGCGATAAAATTAAATGGCGTTTCGGCCGGCGGTGGTCAGGTATTAAAAGAGGTCGATGCAATCTGGAGATCCGTCTATCCGGGGAATGTCTTTGAATATCATTTTTTAAACGAACAGATCGAGGGTTTTTATCGCAGCGAAGAAACGCTGAACAGGATGATCGGCGTCGCTGCGGTGGTGGCGATTGTAATTAGCTGTCTGGGGTTGCTGGGTTTGGTCTCTATGCTGACCCTTCAACGCACAAAGGAAATCGGCATCCGCAAGGTATCGGGGGCATCGGAGGGACAGATCCTGGTGCTGTTGGCGAAGGATTTTCTGCAATGGGTGCTGCTGTCGATCCTGATTGCGGTTCCCGTTGCCGGGTGGGCTATGCATCAGTGGCTGCAGCGTTTCAACTACCGGATCCCATTTCCCGGATGGCTGTTTGGGCTATCGGGGGTGGGTGGTGTGATCATTGCCCTGTTTACGATCGGCTTCCATGCGACAAGGGCTGCGCGGGCGAACCCGGTCGAGGCATTGAGGAGGGAGTAGGAGGCCGGGAGGTCAAAATGAAACAGCCTGTGTATCGAAAACGGACAGCGGAGAGATGCTGTATGAGGGTAAATATTTGATTTTCATTTCTTTGTAAGCCGGGCATGTTTTTGGTCCCTTTGTTGCAAACCAAGAGCTATGCTGAAGAACTATTTTAAAGTGGCTTGGCGGACGATCCGGAATAATAAGGCCTTTTCTGCCATCAATATCATTGGCCTGGCTTTCGGCATGGCGTGCAGCCTGCTGATCCTCTTATGGGTAAAGGATGAACGCAGCGTGGATAGTTTCTTTGCCAACGGCGACCGGGTTTTCCGGATTTTTAACCGCGAGTATGTCGATGGAAAAAAGGAAGCAGGCTATTGGACGCCCGGTCTGCTGGCCGGGGAGCTAAAAAAGAATATTCCCGAAATAGAATATGCTTCGGGTGTAAACTCCGCGGAGGGGAATACTTTTGAGGCAGGCGGCAAGATACTCAAGCAGGATGGTTTGTTTGCCGATTCCGACTATTTTAAGATATTGAGCTATCCGCTGTTGCAGGGAAACGCGGAAACGGCCTTGAACACGCCGGAGGCGATCGCTCTCTCCGATAAGATGGCCACGAAGTTTTTTGGCGATGCGAAGACCGCCATCGGCAAGACCCTCCGCTACCAGAACCGAAAGGATTTCAAAGTGACTGCCGTGTTCGCGGATCCCCCTGAGAATTCTTCGTTGAAATTCGATTTTGTGATCAACTGGATGGCTTATGTACAGGACAATGAGTGGGTAAAAGATTGGAGGAATAATAGTCCGTCTACGTTTGTCCTGTTGCGTCCGGCCGCAAGCCCGGCGCTGGTGAGTTCCAAGTTAAAGAGATTCCTCGACAACTACAATCATACGTTTACGGCCAATTTCAGGCTGGAACTGAACCTGCAACCTTTCAGGGAATGCTATCTCCATTCCAATTTTGTCGACGGCGAACTCTCCGGCGGCCGGATCGAGTATGTCCGGTTGTTCAGCATCGTGGCTGTTTTTATCCTGGTCATCGCCTGTATCAATTTTATGAATCTCAGCACGGCCCGATCCTCCAAACGCAGCCGTGAGATCGGAATCCGGAAGGTCGCCGGCGCCCTTCGCGGCTCCCTGGTGTCTCAATTCCTAAGTGAGGCGGTGTTTACGACGGCAATAGCCGTGATCCTGGCTATTTTGCTGGTCATCGGGCTGCTACCTTATTTCAATACCCTAACCGGTAAACAGATCGGGTTTCCTTTTTCGGATTATTCTTTTTGGCTGGAGCTGGCGGGCCTGACCGTTCTGACGGGTCTGGTCGCCGGGAGTTACCCCGCGGTCTTCCTATCCGCCTTTAGACCTATCAAAGTGTTGAAGGGGGCGCTGAAATTCAAGGGAACCACGATCCTGTTCAGAAAAGGGTTGGTCGTTTTCCAATTTGTACTTTCCATCGTTCTGATCGTCGGTACGATCGTGATAGCCCGCCAGAGCGATTATATACAGCATGCCAACCTGGGATACAGAAAGGAGAATCTTTTGTATATCCCCCTGGAGGGTGATCTGGGCGGAAAATATAGTGTATTGAAACAACAGGCGATGGGTCTCCCGACGGTGCAGTTGGTCACCTGTCTTTCCGATGTTCCGACCTATATCGGTGGAAACAGGACTTCGACTGTCGATTGGACGGGAAGGGATCCTAATGCGAACCCGATGTTCATGGTCACTGCGGCGGGGTATGACTTCGTAAAGACGATGCAGTTGACATTGGTCGATGGCCGGGATTTTTCCCGAGAATTCGCTTCGGATTCTTCGGCCTACCTGGTAAACGAGGAAGCCGTGAAACTCATGAAATATAGGGATCCGATCGGAAAGCCGATGGCATTGTGGGGTATGAAGGGGCATATCGTCGGGGTATTGAAGAACTTTCACCTGACTTCGCTGCATCAGCACATTGAACCCCTGATCGTCCATTTGGGAGAGGCAAACCAAGGCGGAATCATCCTTGTACGCACTACGCCCGACGATACGAAGCCTGCGTTGGCCGGGCTTGAGAAGATCTGTAAAGAGTTGAATCCCAAATTCCCCTTCAGCTATTATTTTGTCGACGACGAGTTCCAGAAATTGTATAAGAGCGAATCCATCGCGAGCCATCTCACCAATTGTTTTTCGGTGTTGGCTATTTTCATCTCCTGCCTGGGGTTACTGGGCCTGGCGATGTTTACCGCCGAGCAAAGAACCCGCGAGATCGGTATCCGGAAGGTATTAGGCGCCAGCCTTCTCTCTTTATTTACGTTATTGTCCGGCGAGTTCCTGCTGCTGGTGGTGGTTGCGATACTGATCGCTTCGCCCCTGGCCTGGTGGGCTACCAACCATTGGCTGGAAGACTATGCCTATCGTGTTCCGGTCAGTTGGTGGATATTTGGAGTAGCCGGCGGATTGGCTGTCTTTATCGCTCTGGCCACGGTAAGTTTCCAGGGTCTGAAAGCGGCGCTCATGAACCCGGTTAAGAGTTTGCGGTCGGATGGGTGATACGAACAAAGGATAGAAGAGAAGTCTGAGCCTATCAAAGAACAGGAAGAGAAGTTCTTCGATAGGGATCCCGAAATAGTAAAAAACATTAAATAGATTCCCGTGCTTAAAAATTATTTTAAGATTGCCTGGAGGACTATCAAGAATAATAAGGCCTTCTCATTTATCAATATTATTGGACTTGCGCTGGGCTATGATCGCAGGAATCTTCTCTATATCCCCATCGAAGGAGATCTTGGGAAGAAATTCGATCTGTTCAAACAACAGGCGCTGAATACTCCGGGTATAAGCGAGGTAGCATGTGTTTCGTCGTCACCTACCGAAATCCATAATGGCACGGGCGGGGTGGATTGGGATCGAAAAGCGCCGAATACGACCCCTCAGTTCACCTATCTTGCCACCGGGTATGATTTTGTGAAGACAATGGATCTGACATTGGCACAGGGACGGGATTTTTCCAGGGACTTTGCAACTGATTCGACGGCTTATCTTATCAACGAAGCCGCGTTGAAGATTATCGATTATAAAAATCCTATCGGCAGGCCGCTGACAATGTGGGGAGTAAAGGGTCCCATTATCGGCGTATTGAAAGATTTTCATTTTGCCTCCCTGCACGAACCCATCAAGCCGTTGATCGTCCGTATGTTTCGGGGAAACAGTTATGGATCCATCCTGGTGCGAACCGGGCCGGGTAACACGACGCAGGCATTGGCCGATCTCGAAAAGATCGCCAGGAATCTGAATCCCGCCTTCCCTTTTAACTGGTCTTTTTCCGAAGAAGAATACCTGCGGTTATATAAGAGTGAGCAGGTGGTAAGTCATCTCTCCCGTATTTTTGCGGGTCTGGCCATTTTTATATCCTGCATGGGTCTCCTGGGGCTGGCCATGTTTACGGCTGAACAGCGCGCTAAAGAGATGAGTATCCGAAAAGTGCTGGGTGCAAGCATCCGTTCCCTGTTTACAATCTTGTCGAAAGAATTTGTCCTATTGGTGCTGGTTGCGGTGGTGATCGCCACCCCGGTAGCCTGGTATTCCATGAATA
>JARLGZ010000254.1 GCA_031292515.1 Puia sp.
CACATCGCTGTGTTGCTGCCCTTTGTCCTCTCCATTGTAGCACGTGTGTAGCCCTGGGCATAAAGGCCATGATGACTTGACATCATCCCCTCCTTCCTCGCGTCTTACGACGGCAGTTTCACTAGAGTTCCCAGCATTACCTGATGGCAACTAGTGATGGGGGTTGCGCTCGTTGCGGGACTTAACCCAACACCTCACGGCACGAGCTGACGACAGCCATGAAGCACCTTACAATCTGTGTATTGCTACAAAATGTCCTTTCCCCCACCCTCAAATTGCATTCTCGCCCAGGTAAGGTTCCTCGCGTATCATCGAATTAAACCACATGCTCCACCGCTTGTGCGGACCCCCGTCAATTCCTTTGAGTTTCAACCTTGCGGTCGTACTTCCCAGGTGGGATACTTAATGCTTTCGCTCAGACACACACAGTGTATCGCGTATGTCGAGTATCCATCGTTTAGGGCGTGGACTACCAGGGTATCTAATCCTGTTTGATCCCCACGCTTTCGTGCCTCAGTGTCAATAACCGTGTAGCGAGCTGCCTTCGCAATTGGTGTTCTATGTCATATCTAAGCATTTCACCGCTACATGACATATTCCGCTCACCTCCACGATATTCAAGACAGATAGTATCAACGGCAGTTTCCGGGTTAAGCCCGGAGATTTCACCACTGACTTACCTGCCCACCTACGCACCCTTTAAACCCAGTGAATCCGGATAACGCTTGCACCCTCCGTATTACCGCGGCTGCTGGCACGGAGTTAGCCGGTGCTTATTCATCTGGTACCGTCAACCACCTTAGAAAAGATGGGTTTCTTCCCAAATAAAAGAAGTTTACAACCCAGAGGGCCTTCATCCTCCACGCGGCATGGCTGGTTCAGACTTGCGTCCATTGACCAATATTCCTTACTGCTGCCTCCCGTAGGAGTCGGGCCCGTGTCTCAGTGCCCGTGTGACTGGTCGTGCTCTCACACCAGTTACTGATCGCAGGCTTGGTGGGCTGTTACCCCGCCAACTACCTAATCAGCCGCACGCCCATCTTTAAGCGCCGTAGCTATAATTATAAAATGATGCCATCTCATAATGTTACGGAGTATTAATCCAAGTTTCCCTGGGCTATTCTCCACTTAAAGGAAGGTTGCGTACGTGTTCCGCACCCGTTTGCCGGTCGCCGCCCAGTATTGCTACCTGCGCTGCCCCTCGACTTGCATGTATTAAGCCTGCCGCTAGCGTTCATCCTGAGCCAGGATCAAACTCTCCATTGTAAATGAGTTTTGATCTGACTTTAATCTCTTTCAAAATTAACGTCGTGGATCTGTCGAATTTATTTCGCTAAATTAACCTTACCGTAAATGCTTAATTTACGTTGCTGTTGCTTCCAAACTTTCAAAGATCTTTCGGCTTTTTTTGCCGCCCGATTTCCGTTTCCATCTTTCGATTTTTTCGATCGGGTTGCAAAGGTAAGAGCCTTATTTCATTCAACCAAATTTTTCTGATTTTTTTCGAAGATTTTTTTCTTCGATTTTCAACCTGAGTTTTTGAAGAACTTCCGCTTTTTTGAAGCGGGTTGCAAAGATACGGTGACTATTTTTCTCAGCAAATTTTTTCTTCTCTTTTTTTCAAAATTCTTTTCTCATTTGCCGGGCGTCTTTCCGCTTCCGCTGCTCTCAATCTGTAAAGAACTATTCCGTTTTTTTCGTTTCGGGTTGCAAAGATAAGCAGCTTCACTTCCCTACCAAATATTTTTGAATCTTTTTTTTGCACCCTGTGACTAAATGCTGACTGGCAGCGGGTTTCAGGGGCAAAAATAATTTCACTCCCCCCGCTTGCCAATAACCCGCCCTCCGCTTTTCAATTCTTTATCAACTCTCCGCCTCGCTGCTTCCGCCCACTCCCGCCATACTATCTGGAAAGCTCACCCGAAATAGAAAAAGGCCGTGCCCCGGAACACTGAAATCGGCACGGTTTCCATCCCTGCTCCCGATGATATCATCGAACTCCGAAAGACTCAGTTTACCCCTTCCCACCCTTAACATTGTTCCTACCAAACCCCGTACCATCCCCCTCAAAAACCGGTTCGCCCTGACCCGGTATACCAGGCCATTGACCGTCTCCTGCCACTCGCTTTGCTCCACCGAACACAAAAAGGTCTTTACCTGGGTATTGCGCTTCGAAAAGCTGGTGAAGTCATGATGGCGGGGAATGATAGCCGCAGCCTCCTTCAAAAGACCAAGCTCCAGCTTATAAGGGAAAAAGTAAGCACGATCCGCCACAAAAGGATCTTTCTCTCTGTAAATGAAGTATTTGTACTCCCGGGCCGTCGCGTCAAACCGGCAGTGAGCATTGTCAGCCACCCGGAAAAGCCCCCTCGCGACGATATCACCCGGAAGAATTGCATTAATGTGGTAAAGGCAGCCCGGAGGCGCCGGCTCCTCCAGATCAAAATGGAAAAAGTTCTGAAGAGCATGCACCCCCCTGTCCGTCCTGGATGAACCCGTCATCGATATGGCCCGGCGGAAAAAGACCCCAAAGGCCCTTTCTACCTCTGCCTGTACCGAAGGAGCATTCTTTTGAATCTGAAATCCACTGTAATTCAATCCGTTATAAGAAACTTCGAGAAAATATCTTGGCATACATGAGAATTATCGCCTAGGGCTGCCCCGTCATGTCTTTGAATTGTTTGATGGCTTTGGGATCGGTGAGGAAATTGACCAGCCCCTTGAAGGGCTCGCTGTCCGTCACAAAAGGATAGACGGCTTTAAAGAACAGAAACCGCCCCTGGTCGTTCATAAACAGATTGGCCAGCCATTTGACCTGGCCGGTGGTGACACATTTGCTTTTGAAGACCTTTACCGCCAGGTCGATCCTGGCCTGGTCGGAAACGGCCGTCACCATCCTGTTCCTCAGTTTATCGATATCCTCGTCGGAAGCGAAATCCCTGCAATCGGAATTGACAAGGACCGGTTTTTTGGCAGGAGTTCCGGCAGCAACATCTCCCGCTGCGCCGGCACGGGCCCTGAGAGGACCCGCAGCCGACGAATCCGGTTGGCCCCTGCGCTTCACCGGTGAATTGCCCGAAATATTGCCGGTGGAACGGAAAGAAGCCAGGTTGACAGGCCCCTCCTGCGTCTTGCCCTTCGAACTCGCTCCTCCGCCCGTTGTCACCGGCGTGTCAACCGGAATCCGGATCTGAACGGTATCTCCTTTTCCTGATTTGTCATGGTCGACAAATACCATCTTTAACTGGTGGGCGGTTCTCTTCTCACTAAGCTTTTCCACAAAGGGAGCTTCTTCCTTCCTGAAGGGAATATCTTCTTTCTTCATGGGAATCTCCTCTTTCTTCAAAGGAACTTCTTCTCTCTTTGCCGGAGGCGATGGCTTATCGACGAAGGGCTCCTCTTTTTTCACGGCAGCCGCTGTCCCGGTAGAATCTTTTATAACTACTCCTGTCGCTTTTATGGCGGAATCCCGGACAATAACATTGGCAGCAGCCCTCCCCACGGTATCTTTTATCGTCTTCATGACCTTGCCCTCCGAATCGCTTCCCGTTCCCACAGCAGTATTCGTCATAGACCCCGGTCCGGGAACCCCGACCCGGGGGATTCCGCCCGGCGCCGGGACATCCGGAACAGAAGGCTGTTCTTCTGCCGCTTTTGGCAGCACGGCTTGTCCAGACCCGGTCGTGACCAGGCCACCCCCATTCTGCGTCTGCCCGACGGCAGAACCGGCGTACATAACCGCGGTATCGTTCACCACCCCGGCCATTAAACGGGAAAAAGCATCATCCTTTTTTTCCCCATCCGGCGTCATCGGCTTGTCTGCACTGGTTTTTTTGACAGGTACTTTTAATTCCTGGGATCGGGGATCAAAAAGACCCCAGCTTCTTTCATCCGAAACCCTTAAACGGAGGCTCAGATCCTCCTTGTCGATCCGGATAGCGTATTGCTGCTCGGGGAATAAGTCTTTTGGAAAACCGATCGTCAGGAGATAGGCGCTGTCCCTTAGTCCCGGCAGGATCAGATGCCCCAGCGAAGAGGACGGGTAGGTTTTCCCGTCCAGCACGGCATAAAATGGCTGGTTATTGTCAGCCTGTAATAAGATGAAATGGTTCTCCTGGGAATAGCTCTTGCCTGCTATCAACAACAATATCGCCACCAAACCGGTCTTTGACATGAAATAAGATGTTATTCTTCAGGCAAATCTAATTAATTGCCTACTCTGTTTGGGCATTTAGCCAAATTTTCTATACGTTAGTGTCGCGTCTGCTATCTTTAGAAAAAATAGCGCCACAAAAACAAAAAATAAACTGATGAAAAAAGTATTTATTCTCCTGGGCGGGCTCCTTACCATATTCGTTATGGTGGGTTCCGCTCAGCCGGGCCAGGATGCAAAAGACGATTCCTGGAAAAAGATCTATCGTGCCTCCGCCACTAAAATCAACGATCTTGAACATACCCGTCTCGACGTAAGATTTGACTATGCCAAATCTTACCTGTATGGAAAAGCCTGGATCACCGCGAAACCCCATTTCTATCCCACGGATTCCTTGTCACTGGACGCAAAAGGAATGGACATACATGAAGTGGCCTTGGTAAAAGCAGGCAAAAATGCCCCGTTGAAATATGAATATGACGGTATGATCCTGAACATACATCTCGATAAGCTTTATAAAGACGACGAGACCTATACGGTTTATATAGATTATACCTCCAAACCCAATGAACTGAAGGCGCAGGGAAGTGCTGCCATCACGGATGCCAAAGGGCTCTACTTCATCAATCCGCTGGGAGAAGAAAAAGACAAGCCTACCCAGATATGGACGCAAGGTGAGACGGAAGCGAATTCCGCCTGGTTTCCCACCATCGATAAACCGGATCAAAAGACAACGGAAGAGATCTATATGACGGTACCCTCGAAATACGTGACTCTATCGAATGGCAGGCTCGTTAGTCAGCATAATAATAAAGATGGTACCCGGACCGACTATTGGAAGATGGATCTTCCACACGCCCCCTACCTGTTCTTTATGGGCGTCGGAGACTATGCCATTGTAAAAGATCAGTATAAGGGTAAGGAAGTAAGTTACTACGTCGAGAAGGAATACGGCTCCGTCGCGCGAAGGATCTTCGGTCATACGCCTGAAATGATCGCCTTCTATTCCCGCATTACCGGCATAGACTTTCCCTGGAATAAATATGCGCAGATCGTCGGCCGTGACTACGTGAGCGGCGCCATGGAAAACACGACCTCCACCCTGCACCAGGAGAGCGCCCAACAGGATGCACGCGAATTGGTCGATGGGAATGGCTGGGAAGATGTCATCGCCCACGAATTATTCCACCAGTGGTTCGGAGATCTGGTAACCACGGAAAGCTGGAGCAATATCACCCTCAACGAGTCTTTTGCCGACTACAGCGAGACCCTCTGGAATGAATATAAGTACGGCAAAGATGCCGGGGACGCCGTCAACTTCACAGGCTTGCAGTCCTATCTGAGACAGCCGGAAAACGAACAAAAAGACCTCGTCCGGTTCTACTACAATGACAAAGAAGACGTCTTCGATGCGGTGAGCTACTCCAAAGGAGGCCGGATCCTGAACATGCTTCGCAATTATACGGGAGATAGCGCCTTTTTTAAATCGCTGCACGCCTACCTGACGGAAAATAAATTCAAATCGGCCGAAGCCCACAATCTCCGGCTGGCTTTCGAAGAAGTCACCGGTCAGGACATGAACTGGTTCTGGAACCAGTGGTATTACGGAAGCGGACACCCGAAACTGGACATCTCGTACAACTATAATGACGCGGCAAAGACGGTAAAAGTCTTCGTCACTCAAACCCAGGAAACCAACAAGATCTTCCGGCTGCCCCTGGCCATCGACCTCTATAACGGTCCCGTGAAGGAGCGTTTCAAGGTTTGGCTGGAGAACAAGTCGGACACTTTCTCCTTTGCCTATAACACCCGGCCGGACCTCGTCAACGTGGACGGTGACAAGATCCTGTTGGGAGAGAAAAAAGACGATAAAACCCTGGCGAACTTCATTCATCAGTATAAATTCGCCGGGCTCTATTTAGACCGGCGGGAAGCCATCGATTTCTGTGGAGGCCTGCAGGACCAGCCCGCTGCGCTGGACCTGTTAAAAACAGCCATGAAGGACCGCTTTTACGGTCTGCGGCTTTATGCCCTGGAAAAGCTCGAAATGAAGAAAGAAAATATAAGAGCAGCCGTGGAACCTTTGCTGGTAGATCTGGCAGAGCATGACCCGAAGCCAACCGTTAAGGCCAAAGCCATCGAATTGCTGGCCGGCTATGACAATAACCGCTACAAGTCTTTATTCCTGAAAGCCACCGGCGACTCGTCCTATTCGGTGGCAGGCTCCGCTTTGCAGGCGTATAGCCTGCTTGACAGTACCGCTGCATTTTCCCTGGCCAGGAAATTATCCCGCATGCCCTCCAAAGGCAAGCTGAGGACCGCCATTTCTGCCGTCATGATCCGGTTCGGCGACCAGAGCACCTTCGACATGGTCACCGAAGATTTCGATAAAATGCCCGCGGACCAGGCCAAATTTGATTTCCTGCCGCTTTATGCGGATTTGCTGTCTCGAATAAACGATATGGACAAACTGAAGAGAGGAATAGGCCTGATCATCAAATTCCGGGAATCGATCCCGGCCGCGGTAAGGGAACAGACCGATGGTTATATCAACAGTATCATCCTCCACGGTCTGGCCATGAAGAAAAAGTCTGCCGGACAACAGGAACAAGCCGACTATATCCTTTCACAGATCAACGCCAAAGGATCCGATAAACCATAGGATCTTCGTAAACGATAAACACAAAAAGCCCCTGCAAAAGAAATCCCGGTCTTTTCGATAGACCGGGATTTCTTTTTATCTATATACCGGAATCAAACACCGGCTCGCACTCTATTGATTTCCCGGTTCGTTCGACTGGTGAGTCTCTCCGGCTACCAGCTTCCGCCTGCTCCGCCACCGCCGCCGCTGCCGCCACCAAAGCCGCCAAAACCTCCGCCGCCACCTCCATCAGACCAGCCGCCACCGCCACCTCCTCCACCGGACCAACCGCCGCGACCCGCACCGCCCAGCATGCTCCCCAGTATAAAAGGCAGGATGCCCGACCCGCTGAAAAGACCTCCTCCTCCCCCACCGCCACCTCTGCCGATTACCAGGAACAGGATGATCAGCACAATGATCCCCAGACCGATGAGGTTCCCACCGCCGCCGCCTTTGCCGCGTTGACGATACCCCTCGGGCGCCTTATATTCGCCGGCCGCCGCTTTTATGATCGCATCGGCTCCCAGGTCGAAGCCCCGGTAATAGTTATCCTGATCACTGCCACGGAAATTGGGTGTGATCTCGTTATCGATGATCGATTTAACAGTTACATCCGGCAATACGCCTTCCATGCCATATCCCGTCGCAATCCATACCTTGCGCTCCTTGACCGCCACCAGGATGACCACGCCATTATTCGTCTTCTTATTACCGACACCCCAATCCCGCTGTATCTTTAAAGCGACGTCTTCGATAGCGTCATCTCCGATGGTTGCCATGGTGACAACAGCAACCTGTACCGAAGTACTATCGTCATAATTCACCAGCTTGCGCTCGAGAGCCGAAACCTGGTCGGCCGTCATCACCCCCGCGAAATCATTCACCAGCCTGGGCGGATTGGGCTTTGGCGGTATCTGCTGTCCATAGGTGAAAAAACAGGAAATGGTCAGCAATATTGAGAGGATCTTCTTCATGAGACGGTTTCGCTTGTTTTTATTTTCCAAACACGATGTCATCAGGCAACTCATTCTCATCCGTGTTCTTATCATAAGGGAAATGAGCCCGGAGCGTTTCTCCGATCTCCGTGACAATCCTTGCCAGCCCCTCCGCATAACCAGCCCTGCTGAAATGGGAGAGCATGATCCTGACCTTCTCATTCCAGAAGCCATTCCCCACTTTTTCATGGATACCCTTGTCACCCAGAAGAGCCAATTGCCTGTCCTTTAATGCAATGTAAACCAGGACGGCATTCCTGGCAGCGGTCTTTTCCATTTTTAGCGCGGTAAAAACCTCGGCGGCCCTGTCCAGGGGATCCACAAAACGGCAATGGCTTTCTACGTAGACACGTATTTCCCCACTCGTCTGCCTTTCGGCCGATCGGATGGCGTCTACGATCTGCTGATTTTCGGCTTCCGTAAAGAAAGGCTTACGGCGAAAAAATGGGATCTGCAAAACGGTCTGTTTATTTAATGTTGAATTGAATATCGGGCGCATTTTCAGAACCCGGATCTGACTTATAGTAGGGTTTCTCGTGATAGCCGAAGATACCCGCGAATATATTGTTCGGGAACGTCTTCACTTTGAGGTTGTAAGCGTTGACGGCGGCATTGAAATCCCTTCTCGCTACATTGATACGATTTTCCGTACCGCCTATATCCGTCTGGAAATTCTTAAACTGATCGGTGGTCTTCAGGTCGGGATAGGCTTCTGCAACCGCCATCAAACGGCTGAAGGATCCCTGCAACTGCCCCTGCGCCTGCTGGTACCTGGCCAGGGATGCGGAGTCGTTGATATCTACATTCACGCTGGTAGCCTTCGCCCTGGCGGCTATGACCTCCTTCAGCGTGGATTTTTCAAAATTTGCAGACCCCTCGATGACCTTGATCACACTATTATACAGGTCCGTTCTACGCTGGTAATTCGTTTCGACATTCCCCCAGGAAACCTTGACAGACTGATCGACATTGATGAGACCGTTGTAACTGCTGCATCCGCAACCGCCCAGCAATAATATAAGGACTATCACTACGATCAACGTTAAATTCTTCGTGCTCATTTTTTAAGATTTTAGGTTAACTCATTAAAATTAACACATTTGGGGTTGCAAGAAACAGATTTTTAGGCGAGCACCCGGCTTTTTTACTTCCCAGCCGCAAAACCGGCGGCGAGTTGACCGATCCTGCCGGTAGAAAGCCTTTCAGGCCCGGCGGCTAGTACGATCCGATAGCGGAAAGTGACGGAATCGCCTTTGCGAAGACTATAATTAAGAGTCTCTTTCCCATTGCTGAAGACCTTTTCACCCAGTGGATTGGCGGCAAACAGACCATAGCCACGTGCATGCCAGTAGGTAGGGTATCCCGGGTTCGAAGGATGATCTATGATAGCGACGCTCAGTATATCGCCTTGTTTCTTCCCGTAAAGCAGGCACCATACCCCTCTTGTGGCCCATGCGCTGTCGCCCGTCTTCCCTTCACTGGTCAGGTAATTCCCGTTTACAAGCGTGTCGGCGCTGGCTGCGACCGTCGTGACATTTCCCTTGTTGTCCGAAAATTTCAGGGGGCCACCGGCCGGTATCTGCAATTCACGGGTTACCCGTAACCCCAGCAGACCGTCTTTTGCATCGGGCATCGAAATATCCCGGACGGCTGTCAGGGTGGTGATCCGGTCGATGATCCGCTCGCCCTCGCGGGCACTGAAGACGAGGCTGGTCGTTTCCTTCATCAACACATTTCGCTGCTGGTCCGTCCAGTTCGCAGTATAACGAAGACTCCCCTGGGATCCGTCGTGGACCTCAAGGATGCTTTCCGTCCGGATCCAGCCATATTGAGATTTCCTATCCGCGGGGATGGCAAAAGAATTGTTCCAGAAATCCAGGCCGTTCACCTTTTCATAGTTGAACCATAACCCCAGGTGATGAGGATGGTCGGTAGGCTCCCCGGGTCGCGGGGCCAATGGAAATCCACGGGTTACCAGCTGTCCATCCGGAGCATAAATGGGATAAAGGACCGGCTTCTCCAGGCTGTCGGGGTAGAGAAACTCGGTAAAGGGCCGGCCACCCGCCGTAACAATGAACCTATGCTCCCCCGGTACTGCTTTAATACGGATCCGCTGCGTCCCCCCCTTGTCTTTTTCCTGAGCGTAAAGATGGCTGCTGCAAAATATAAGAAGGCCTCCCGTAAACGCCAGGAGCCGGCAAACGGAAAATAGTGAAACCGGTATCTTTTTCATCATATCCGAATTATTAAAAAAAAACTGTTTTTAATGGGTATTTAACGTCGATAAAGCTCTGTTCATTTAGATCACTGTACATTTAGATTACTGTACCAATAGATTGCTGTAGATTGTAAATTAGTAAATCCTCACCAAAAATCATTTGCCATGAAAAATTCCCGCAGGGATTTTATTCGAAAAAGCTCGATGGCCGGCATGGCCACTTATATGGGTAGCCTGGGTTTTACCGCCAGAAGCTACCGGAATATTATAGGAGCGAATGACCGCGTCCGTGTGGGCGTGGTCGGTTTCTCCGATCGGTTCAGAGGGGCCCACGTGCCTTCGTTTCTGAAGTCCTGCAAAGAGCTGAATTTCGACATGATCGCCGTCTCGGATATCTGGAAAAAAAGAAGGGAAGAGGGGAGCGCCTGGCTCGCCCAAAAATTCGACCATCCCGTAAAAGCATGCGCAAACAACGACGAGCTATACAATATTAGGGAAGTCGATGCCGTCATGATCAGCACGGCCGATTTCCAGCATGCATGGCATACGACGGAAGCCGTCAAAGCAGGCAGGGACACCTATACGGAAAAGCCATTGGCCGAAACCATGGAGGACAACCGCGCCGTTCTCAAAGCGGTAAAAGAATCCGGAAGGATCGTCCAGATCGGCTCGCAAAGACGAAGCGGCGCCAACTACCAGGCAGCCTGCGACTTCGTAAAAGCCGGCAAATTCGGTTCCCTGGTAATGGTTGAGCTCACCTGGAATGTGAACCAGCCCGGCCGCTGGCGCAGGCCCGACCTCGTACCCCTGCTGAAAGAAGAAGATACCGACTGGAAGAGATTCCTGATCAACCGTCCCTACGAGCCTTTCGACCCAAGAAAATATCTGGAATTTCGCCTGTTCTGGCCCTATTCTTCCGGGATCCCCGGCCAGTGGATGAGCCACCAGATCGATACCGTGCATTGGTTTTCGGGCCTGCCTCACCCGCGCAGCGTGGCCGTAAACGGCGGCATTTATGCCTGGAAAGACGGCAGGAAAAATGCCGATACCCTGACGGCGGTTTTCGACTATGGCCCGCTGAACGATCCGTCCAGCGGCTTCCAGGTTTTATTCGCTTCCAGGCAGAACAACGCCGCGGGCGACGTAAAAGAGATCTACTATTCCGTCGGTGGCACGATGAACCTTGACACCAATAAAATATCCCCCGAAGGCGGTCTGAATGAGAAATATGCGAAAGCCATGGGCATGCAGGCCGATCTCCTGCCCGAACTTTCCCTCAACGAAATGACCCCTAAGGTTTCCACCGACGCCAACACCGGCGGAGACTTCCTGACAGAAGCCCATGTACGCAACTGGATGGAGTGCGTGAGAAGCCGCAAACAACCGAATGCCCCCATCGAAGCCGGCTATCACCACGCGATCGCCGTGATCATGGCCAACGCCGCCTATCGAACCGGAGAGAAAGTGACATTTGACGAAAAGACCCAGGAAGTAATGGCCGGCGGTAAGCCTTTCAAGTATTGACCCATGAAATCTTTAGTGCTTGAAGACAAAGACAGGGAACTGGTCCTGCTGGACCGGCCCGATCCGGTTGCAACAGGGCGGCAGGCAGTAGTCCGGATCCTTGCCGCGGCGCTCAACCATCGCGATGCCTGGATCCGCCAGGGTCGCTATGCCGGGTTGAAATTCCCGGTCATACCCGGATCAGATGGATCCGGCGTGGTATTATCCGTCGGAGACGACGACGATGCCCATTGGGTAGGACAGGAAGTCATCATAAACCCGTCGATGGGTTGGGGAGATAGTCAGACCCACCAGGACCAGCAGCACTACAGGATATTGGGGCTGCCGGATGACGGGACCCTTTCGGAGCAGGTCATGGTCCCGGTCAACAGTCTCGTCCCAAAGCCGCCCTCACTTTCTTTCGAAGAAGCGGCGGCCCTGCCGCTGGCCGGTCTGACAGCCTTCCGGGCGCTTTTCAAAAGAGGGAGCTGCCTCCCGGGAGAGCGCGTATTGATAACGGGCGTCGGTGGAGGCGTGGCGTCGTTTGCATTGCAATTTGCGCTTGCAGCCGGCGCCATCGTCTATATCAGTTCCGGAAGCCCTGAAAAAATCGAAAAGGCCCTTGCACTCGGAGCTACGGCCGGTGTCGACTATAAGGATCCCGGATGGGTACAATCCCTGCAGCGACAGGCCGGGGATTTCGACCTGGTCATAGACGGGGCCGCCGGTGAAGGCGTCGCCGCCCTGCTGCAACTGACACGACCCGGGGGAAGGCTCGTATTCTATGGCGCTACCAGGGGGAACCCCACCGGCATCGATATGCGCCGCATATTTTGGAAGCAATTAAATATCCTGGGATCTACCATGGGCAGCCCGGAAGATTTTAGCGAAATGATCGCTTTTGTCGACCGGCATGGCATTCACCCGGTGATCGACACGGTCTTTTCTATGGAGGAAGGCGAAACCGCTCTGCGGCGGATGGACGACGGCCGCCAGTTCGGAAAGATCATCATAAAAATTCCCTGATATCGAATCGCGCTCAGCCTCTTCGTCAGAAATTCGTTTATTTCTTTCTCACGGCTTTAAAAGTCCCGTTTGGTTGTACGGACAGAAGCTCGGTTACTGCGCCCGTCGCGTCGACATGGAATTGAACGGTAAACCCTGTGAGGCTCTTTATGGAGAACCTATCGGTATCTACGGCCACCAGCTCATAATCGGACTGCCCGGGTACGGAGAGATACAGGGTCTTCTCGCCTTTGATAAACACTTTTAGGGTCAGGCTTTGGCCAAGCACATATTCCCCCACATATTTCTGCAGGCCTTCTTTGGCGATCTCCTGCGGCTTGAGCCCCTTGCTGAAGACGACCGGTTTAGCGCCCGATCCGGGCTCCATGTCTATCGAAATACTCCCGATATCGCCTGCCAGATCGGTGTTGAACTGCAACTTTTCACCCCCTTCCGCGGTGTCTACCCCTTCCTTTGTCTGGTCAAACGGTTCAAAGACATCGTAGTGATAATGCCGAAGCCACCAGATCTGGTTGCCCGCGGCTGCGAACAGGGAATCATGGCGAAGGGATACCTCGATACTTCCGGTGCCGGGATTACTGAAAAACCCCGTGTAATCCGAAAGAGCATGAGAGGGATGCGTGCCCGTCTTTTTGCCGGAAAGGACATTCTTTTTGGCTTCTTTCGCCGCCAGTTTCATTTTTTCCATCCTTGCCTTCAACTCTCCATTCCAGTCTTTATAAGGCAGGTTCAGCATCCTGTCTGCAATAATGTCTCTCACGACAGAGGGTACAACGGATGCATCCTGGTTGCTCAGGACAACGATGCCGATACTGTCGGAAGGGAAGAAGCAGGTGCTGGCCGAAAACCCATCTATATTGCCACCATGTTCCACCCGGTAATGTCCCCTGTAGGAACTGAGGAACCAGCCAAAGCCATAACCGGAAAAATAGATATCCGGTGTCTCTTTGGAGGGAAGGCCGCCTCCCATCGCCATTTGCGAACTGATGGCCTGGCTCACATAAGACTCCGGAAGGATCTCCTTCCCTTCATATTTGCCAGCGTTGATCCAGGTGATCAGCCAATGGGACATATCGGTGATATTGCTGTTGATGCTGCCGGCAGGCCCCATGGACCGGATCTCATAATAGTCCCTTTTTTTTATCAGGCTATCTTGCTTCACGGTATAGCCCAGGGAAGCGTCTCCATTCTTCACCATATCCTTTACCGAGAAATCGGATTCCGTCATTCCCAAAGGCTGAAACAGTTTTTCCGACACGTTCTCCTCCCAGGTCCGGCCGCTCAGCTTTTCTATCACCGCACCCTGCGCGAAGAACATAAAATTGTTATACTCCCACTTCTCCCTGAGCCCTGCATGGGGCTCCATGTATTTTATCTTTTGCAGCATCGAATCCCGTGAATCGGTGTTGAAGAGGTACCATACATAATCATGCCTCGACAAACCGGTGCGATGACACATCATATCCCGCAGCGTCACCGTCTCGTCCAGCTTTTCATTATAGAACTTCAGGGCAGGCAGGTAATCCCTGACGGGTTTGTCGATATCCACTTTGGCCGCCTTGTCCAGCAAACCGATCAGGGAAGCGGTAAAAGCCTTGGTGCAGGAGCCGATGGCAAAAAGTGTGTGCGGAGTGACAGGCAACTTATTCTCATAATCCCGGTAGCCAAAGCCTTTGGCATAGAGCACCTCGTTTTTTCTCACGACGGCGACGGCGAAGCCGGCCGCATGCCAATCCTTTAATACCCGGGCAAAGCTGGTATCCAGTCCGGCAAAAGGATCCCCGGCGGTTATATCTTTGTCAAGCGACACACCCTTATCAGAAGGAGTATTCCTGTGCTTCTGGGCGATCGCAAGTCCTGGCAGGCAGAAAATCGCTATGCAGCAGCAAATCGGCAAAAAGAAAGGAGGAGGTCTCATAAGCACTGTTTTTAAAGTAATTGGGCTGATAAATGTACTCATTCATCAGCCCAATTACAAAATTATCAGTTCACAGAACCTATCCTTTTCTCATTCGTTGAGAGCGCCTCTCTATTCGTTAATTGCCGCGATACCCGGCAATACCTTGCCTTCGAAATACTCCAGCATCGCTCCGCCACCGGTAGAGATGTAACTCACTTTATCCGCGTAACCGAACTGGTTGACCGCAGAAACCGAGTCTCCTCCACCGACCAATGAAAAAGCGCCTTTGGCAGTGGCTTCCGCTATCGCCTTTGCGACCGACTTGGTGCCGCGCTGAAATTTCTTCATTTCAAAGACGCCCATCGGCCCGTTCCACAAAATGGTCCTGGATTTATGGATGACATTGGTAAATTGCTCGCAGGCGTTCTCTCCGATATCCAGTCCCATCCACCCGTCGGGGATATTGTTGCTGGGCGCCGTGGAATCGTTGGCGTTTGCGTCGAATTTGTCGGCTATGATCGAATCGGATGGCAGGTGGATGCTGACCCCCTTGGCCTCCGCCTTTTTCAGGAGATCGAGCGCCATCTGGAGACGGTCGTCTTCGCAAAGTGAATTACCGATCTTGCCTCCTTCGGCCTTCATAAACGTGTAGGCCATCCCGCCTCCTATAATGATATCGGTCGCCTTCTCAAGCAGGTTCTCGATGATCAGGATCTTGTCGGAAACTTTCGCGCCGCCGATAATAGCGACAAAAGGCTTTTGGGATTGGTGCAGCACTTTTTCAGCACTCGCCACCTCCGCTTCCATTAATAGCCCGAACATCTTTTTCCCTTTCGGGAAGAATTGGGCGATGACGGCCGTGGAAGCATGGGCCCGGTGTGCCGTTCCGAAAGCATCGTTGACATACACGGTCCCGAGTTTCGCCAGCTTCTGCGCAAAAGCCTTATCTCCCTTCTCTTCTTCTTTGTAAAAACGCAGGTTCTCCAGGAGGAGTACTTCCCCGGGCCTGAGCATACCCGCCGTCATATAAGCCTGCTCGCCGACGCAGTCATTGGCGAACAGCACGTTGACGGGCTCGGCGACGGAACCCGCGGAGCCGGACGGCTTGTTCAGCAGCTGATACAAATGAGGAACCAGGTGTTTGAGAGAATATTTATCGGCTGGGCCGTCCTTGGGTCGCCCCAGGTGGCTCATGAGGATGACGCTGCCCCCGTCTGCCAGTATCTTTTTGATAGTGGGAATAGCAGCCGTCATACGGGTGTCGTCCGTGATCTGGAATTGGTCATTCAGGGGAACATTGAAATCCACCCTGACCAGGGCCTTCTCGTTAGCAAAGTTATATTGGCTGAAAACACTCATAAAATTATCTTATTTCGAGATCAGTTTGGCGAAGTAGTGAAGGCTACGGACCAGTTGGCTGACATAGCTCATTTCGTTGTCATACCAGCTTACGGTCTTTACCAGCTGATGATCGCCGACCGTAATGACACGGGTCTGGGTGGCATCATAGAGGGAACCATAGGTGATACCGATGATGTCGCTGCTCACGATCTCGTCTTCGGTATAACCGAAGCTTTCGTTGGCGGCTGCCTTCATAGCGGCGTTCACCTCTTCGAGGGTCACTTTTTTATTCAATACGGTGACGAGTTCGGTGAGGGAGCCGGTCAACGTGGGAACCCTTTGTGCGCCTCCGTCCAGTTTACCTTTCAGCCTGGGAAGGACCAGGCCGATGGCCTTGGCTGCGCCGGTGCTGTTCGGAACAATATTGGCGGCAGCGGCGCGGGCCCTGCGCAGATCACCTTTGGGATGCGGGGCATCCTGCGTATTCTGGTCATTTGTATAAGCATGGATGGTCGTCATGAGACCGGTGATGATCCCGTACTTGTCATCCAGCACCTTTGCCATGGGAGCCAGGCAGTTAGTAGTACAGGAAGCACAGCTGATGATCGTTTCGGTGCCGTCGAGGATATCATGGTTCACGTTGAAAACGATGGTTTTCAGATCACCCGTAGCCGGGGCGGAAATGACCACTCTCTTTGCCCCTGCGGTAATATGAGCCTCAGCCTTGTCCTTATCGGTGAAGAAGCCCGTGCATTCCAGGACCACGTCTACCGCATGCTCTTTCCAGGGAATCTCAGCCGGGTTCTTGTGTGCATATATCTTAACTTCCTTACCGTTTACCACGATGGAATTCTCGGTCGCCTTTACATCCTGTTCGAAACGTCCCTGCGCACTGTCATATTTCAGCAAGTGAGCCAAAACCTTAGGACTCGTCAAATCATTGATCGCCACAACTTCTATATCCTTCAAACCGTGGATCTGGCGAAAAGCCAAGCGCCCGATACGGCCAAAACCATTAATAGCAACTTTAACTGTGCTCATAACTATTTGTTTGAATTTAAAAAATGAGGTAGCGAAGTTACAATATTGCCCCATTACGGGATTGTAAATTTTTGGCTATCAATTTAAAAGATCATCTAATTTTCTTAAGCACAGGCTTTTGTTTTGTCCGGATATCCGTTGGAGATAATAGAAAAGTCCAAATCCGCGCCAAACCGCGCCGGCCATTCCCCCCCTCACCTCTCTCACGGCAATTGTCAATAACCTGGTAAAAAATTTGGCTGATTTTACTCATAACTATATCTTTGCACTCCTTTCGCAGAAAATCCGGTCAAATAATCGGAAAAAAGCGGACGGATTCCAGCCGGTGGTTGGAAAAAACGCAGACAATCGCCGCGTTGGTCAATCGGTTAAGACGCCTCCCTTTCACGGAGGAATGAGGGGTTCGACTCCCCTACGCGGTACAAAAAAACGGCTTGAAGATCAAGCCGTTTTGCTTTTTAAGTAACTACAGTGACCAAAACAGTAACCAAAATTTGGGCAAGTTTGTCACCTGGAAACCGCCAAAGCTCTACAAAGGCAAGCGCTGGTGGATAGAATATCAGTTCCGCATCCCCGAGGAACTGCGGCCCCGTTATAAGGGTGCCAAATGGAAAGGCTTCCCGTCTTTGAAGACATTAATCGACACAAGACGGATCAATAATGCTTGTGAAATGGAAAAGAATTGATTCGTTAAATTATTCAACATCGGAGTTTCGCGTATGCGCAATAATGGTTAAATAGTGTTAGGCGAAAACCTTGCTGGGACAAATAAGCACTGGTCCTATACCTGCGCCGGTATAGGCGTCAGTACTTCGCGGCCTTTGCTCCCCCCCATAATGACCCAGGGTTCGCCCAGCGTGGATATAACTCAAGCATCCGGTTGTAAAGTTCCAAAGGTGTTGAAGTTTCAGCTTCAATACGATTGAAGTCTCGAAGATATTTAGCCGTAAGTGTGGCTGTTTCCGGGTCATCAGGAAGATCTGGCTGCTTATGTCCTGAAATTACCGCGATAGGATTTAACGCTCCCAGTCTTTCAGCTGCTTTCGCCCAGTGCTCACGTGATTCGGTTGTGGATTCCATGGTAAAAGGATGTGTATGGTTGTAAACCACGTCACCTGCAACAACTAGGCGGAGATCCTGAACCCACAGGCTTGTGGAATGAGCGGTGTCGGTGTGCCCGGTATCAACAATCTCAAGGCGATGGCCTTCCAAATCAATGAAGCCATCTTTCAGTATAACAGGATAGACGCTTGTTGGTATTTCGCCAGGGAAAAGCTTCTCCCAAAAATTTTCCCGCCAAGCCGGCTGGTCATTAATCGGCGCGTCTGCAACCGTAGCTTCTGTTCCAACGGCAACAGCCTCGGGAAATGCTTTTAATATCTGCCCGATTCCAAACCAGTGATCACCGTGTCCATGAGTAATATAAATGTGGGTTAATTTTCGATTAAACGACTTGACCCATGACACCAATTCATCATTCTGAGAAATAGAAGTAAAGGTATCAACGAGCACGGCATCGTGTTCTCCGTAGATTAGCGTGGCTGAATTTGCCACCCACTGAAGATCTTCCGGTCCGTGCGGCAAGTCGCGGGTTACGCCTTTTCGTGTCGCGGTTTTTACAGCGTATGATAACCCAATGCTTTGTTTAATGTTCTTTTCCATTTTGTTCAATTTTACATTTATAATAAGATTAGTTACATTTTTTTGAATGCGAATAGTTCCATTTTTTCCTCTTTTTTGAATTGACAATGCAAAACTAAATATTAACTTTACAGAAAGAAAGAACTTACTAAATTGTTATATACTTACCAAAAGGAAAGTAATGAGAAAAGAAAATTCAACCGCCTCCATAAATGACAAAAGATTATTAAGCCAATGTCCTATGCAAATTGCCATGACAAAAATTGATGGTAAATGGAAAATTATAATCCTCTCCTATATCAGCCAAAATGAAAACCGTTTCAGCCTGCTTAAAAAACGCATACCGTCTATTACTGATAAAATGCTTTCCCAACAAATAAGGGAACTGGAAAACGATGGCTTGCTCACCCGCAAAATTTACCCGGAAATACCTCCGAAAGTAGAATACAGCTTAACTGATGATGCCAGAAGTTTGATTCCTGCTATTGAGATAATATATAAATGGGGACAAGATCAAAAAAACAAAGAAAAGCCTTAGACTATTCTGCAAAAAACGGAAAATTGAGATCAATCGAACTATGATTAGAGAGCTACGGTTAACAGGGTATTTGCAACATGGCGGCTTGACGTTAAATGCTCAGCTTTATGCTGCTACTTAACTTTTGTATAAATTCAGCTGACGAATTTATATTGCCGCCACATCGCAAATACCTAAACCATTGCCTGCAAGCATTTTAACGGCACAGTGCATTGACCTATATTTCCATTTCATAAACCATGCGATAAGCGTCCTGTATCTGTCGTATCTCCCGATCGGTCAATTGGCTCGGATACGGATACCAGGGTGATTTCCCGAAGATATGGAAGCCATGGCTACAAGGTCTTTCATTAGCGAAGCAATAGAAAATCTCGCACCCTGCCTTCCCCGATTTCACCAGGCCGATGGACTTTATTCGCCGATAGCAGCCATTTCGCCGACTTTCGTTTGCTGTCGTTCCTTCATGACTTCAACTAACGGATGGACCCCAATAGACTTGCAAGGGAGGGAAATATCATACCCTTCCTTTGCCTTATTTCGTCTTCAGTTTGACAATATCCCCGGGGGACTGCTGGGTTGCCCTCCTGAAAAAATAGGAAAAATAATTCGGGTCGCCAAACCCCACTCTATGGGCGATCTCCTTTACCGATAAGGAAGAGTGTGTCAGGTAGTACTTCGCCTCCATGACTACCCTGGACAGGATGACATCCTTTGCCGACCGGCCGGTATGCTTTTTAACCAAAGAATTGAGCGTGTTCGGGTGCATGTTCAGGGCTCCCGCATAGAACGTCACAGAATGCTTTGTAGAAAAATATTTTTCCAGCAAGTCGTTGAACCGGTCGACCACCTCGGGATAAATGACTCCCTCCTCAATGAGATTGCTGTCCGCAAACAGCCTGTCACAGGTAATCATCAGCTCCAAAATCCTGAGGGCGATCATTTCGCTATGCCCATGAGGATTTTCAGGATGCAGATGCTCCTGCAGCAACTGTTCGAAAATTGCCTGAACCTTACACCCTTGATCCACATCCAGTACCAGGTATGGACGGAGTGATCGCTTAAAGATCAATTTATCGGTGATCAATTGCCTGGGAAAGCGGTTGTCCAGAAAATATTCGATACTAAATCCCACCACATACCCGGCATAATCGGGAGAACTGTACGCTCCTCCGTGAATTGCCCTGGGAGGAATAATCATCAGCATATTATCAACGATCGGGAATCGGGTAAACCCGATCGTTTTTACACCGGCGCCCTTCCTGATAAATGCGATATAATAGCTGGATTCCCGGTTCGTTGGGACAACGCCGTTTAACTCTTTCAAGCGGTCTTCGAGGCGATACACCGTAAAATGGAGCTTCGGCAATTGCTTTTTGTCCATGTCGATGACCTCTTCCTGCCTGAATTTTAAAAATGCCTCATTGTATTTTTTTACTATCCGCCAGTCGTCCATCATGCGGTTTTCGTTTCCAACTTGAATATACTCATTTACAAGCCCTTCTCCAAATCCCGGCCAAGACCGCAGGCACCCATCTTTCCGCGGGACAACGGCTCCAACTATCTGACATAAAGATTACATCTTTTACACCGGTAAGCTTGTAAGCATCGCTCAACTTAAACTGAAACATCGAAAATTTAGCAAAAGGGCAGCCGCTCACCTCCCCCGCCGAAATGGCCTGCCGGAAAACAACGGGCGGGGGAGACAGGCTGAGCTCAACAGCTCTCTCGGCCTTGATCGAAAAGCGAAGAGCTTCATCAGCATACATTTGCTTCATCTTCCCTACGCTCGCCACCATATTATGCAGGGCGATAGCCGTGCCATGCAGAAAAACGATGTCATTGCCCGCCATGGCCCCCAATAGACGCTTTGCCCGGCTGACCTTTCCGGTGATCTTCCACCAGATCATTTTCAGCAGATTTCGGGAGCGGGCAGCTATATTCAGCGTAACGGCCGCCTCCCAGCTTTCGGCGGTCGCTTTATATTGATCGGACCAAAACAAGCCTATGACCTGCTGAACCAATATGCCAGGCTCTTCCAAAGGCCTCTCTCCTTTTATCCAACGGCTTAGGTCCTCCAATTCCTCTGGTCCTCCCGCCATCCACGCAGCTCTTTTACTGAAGAGCTCCCAAAGTTCATCCTGCCGTGACCTGCGCCCCGCATACCCACGCGGCAAAAGATGGGGAAATCGGCCACCCCTGTAGGACAAGGTCCGGATCAGCCGTTTCAGGAACGACCCATTCCACAACGGAGCGTGTTTAAAAACCCGGTCGATCCGGGAATCTTCGGACAAGGTCCTGATCAATCCGGGGTCGTCGACCGTGATTGTATCAACGACACCGGGAAATTTTACTCTTTTCATAACTCAGGCTGCGTTTAGTGGACGCTGGCGCTAAGAAATGAAATTCTTTGGGCCCGACCCTTATAAAATCCATGAATTCGCTTCAAAAATCACCTTGCCTGACCACCAGGATGGCTAAATCTGTCTATCCGGCCGGACCAGCCCAATTTTATGTCTCCGCCATCGGCTCCGCCACCCGTCGCATTTTCCCC
The DNA here is from genome assembly GCA_031292515.1 of Puia sp. Taxonomy (GTDB): domain Bacteria; phylum Bacteroidota; class Bacteroidia; order Chitinophagales; family Chitinophagaceae; genus Puia. The sequence continues at coordinate 21,549 of JARLGZ010000254.1, forward strand.
TCCTCCCCCTCTCGATCGGAGGCGGATTAAAGCTTTTCGATGACAAGGGGGAATTAAAGAAATTCGGGCTCAAACACGCCCGCCCGTTCGACAACGGCGTTCTTATTCTCGAATATCAGCCGATCAGTTGACCCGGGATGCGGCCGATCGATGCACAAAACAATATTACTCCTCACTCAATGCCGTCGTGACCGCAAGAGAGTCCATATAGTCGCGCCAATACACTATCTTTCTGTCTTTGATTGTGATTATGGAGCAAAATCTGTTGTTATAGGGTCTTTGGGCTGGAGTCACACCATGAACAGCATATTCCAAAATGATAACCCCGGGAACAGTGGATTTGTGAATGACCAGCTGGTCCGCAGACTTAAGTTCCATGCTATATCCCCCAAACCACTCCATGTACTTTTTGCGGCCATTGATTTTATTGGGAAATCCCGGAAAATGGTATAAAAATTCAAAAACGGCATCCTCAGCTACCGCATCCCAGAAATGTTCGCCATCGACTTCCCCCTTAAGCCCTTTCATAATAATGCTGTAAAACGGCTCAGCGCCTTTTTTAAATGCAGGATGATTTCTATTTACCATGACATCAATTTATAGTTGAAAAAACATATCTCAACGACCCGGTTACAATGAATCTGACAAGTTCTTGGTTAAAACTGCCCACAAAGTTATCTTTGAATAGACATTTATACAAGAACCTACTCCAAAGTAAGCGCCCATGACAAAGGTAAAAGAGCATTCCACCCTGCAACAGAACAAACAGGCTTCTGAAATGCTTTGCCCCATAACTTATGCCATGAACAAAATTGGCGGCCATTGGAAAGCGATCATCCTCTATTATTTGATGGCGGGTCCTAAACGTTACCACGAATTAAAAAAGACGATTCCCGCGATCACGGAGAAAATGCTGGCCCAACACCTGAAGCAGTTGCAGGAGGACGAACTCATAACAAAAGACGTTCAGCAGCTAAAGCCGCCTGTCACCATTTATAGCCTCACCCCGGCGGGTGAACAACTGAGTCCCGTCCTGTTGGGCATGGCAGATTGGGCCATGAAAGTCAGCGATAAGTTTCAGCACCTCATGAAAATCGAAAAGATCGAAACCGGATCCTAACCGAATTAAACATCCGGTTTTCTCTCTCCCGGCCACTTCACTATTTTTGGGTCGCGGTGATCAAAAAAACTGCTTGCGCTTGTATCCAATGTCTTGACGACGTCCATGCCTTCCCCACTAAGCCCAGAATCGAAAATATCGAAGTTTTCCGCCATTCTTTCTTACCTAGCGGCAATTGAACGCAACAGACCTCGAAGGCGCCCTTTGCGGGCAGTTCCATTGACCGCACCCCGGAAACCCCTACCTTTGTACCGATGAAACGGCTGTTATATCTCTTCTCCCTTTACATTCTGCTCCTGTCGGGCGTGCCCTGCAGCCCCGACGATGAATGCTGCAGGGAAGAGATAAACGCCACAGCCCTGGCCCGGCAGAACTCCGGCCACCCCGACAAAACCACAGACCATAAATCCGGTCTTCCCTGTTCCCCCTTGTTTCCATGCGGAGCCTGTTCCGGCATAGTCATACCTGACCAGATCGTGCAGACCGTCCAACCACTCCCTTCCATAGCGAAACAAGTTTCTCTCTATACCCAAAGGCCGCTTCTGACCTTTACCCCCGCTATCTGGCAGCCTCCCAAATCGGCATAACCCGCTTATAACATGACCTCCCGCTATGGCCTTTGAGTCCTGGCCTGTATCCATTATTCATACATCCTCCCATACAAATTATTTTATTCATACATCTCTCCAACAATGAAACAAACATTGGCATTTATACTATTGCTGTGCACCGGCATTTCCGGCATAGCCCAACATACCCTTTCCGCCCTTATCAAAGATGCCTCTACCAAAGCCCCGCTGCCAGACGCCAGCGTACAAGTGACCGGCACCGCCAAAGGCGCCAAAGCCGATAACATGGGGCTCGTCATCCTCTCCGACATGGCAGATGGCCCGAGGCAAATCACCATCCACTTCGTCGGCTATAAAGACCAGGACATAACCCTCACCTTTCCCAGGAACAACGATACCCTGACCATCCTCCTGGAACAGGCCAATGCAGAAATGAACACCGTCGTCATTTCCTCTACCCGCAACAACCGGACCTTTCAAAACATCCCCACCCGTGTGGAATTTATCAACGGCGAAGAACTCGAAGAAAAAGGCAATATGAAGCCCGGCGACATCCGCATGATGCTGGGCGAAAGCACCGGCATCCAGACCCAGCAGGTGTCCGCCACCTCTGCCAACTCCAGCATCCGGATCCAGGGTCTCGATGGACGCTATACCCAGATCCTGAAAGACGGTCTCCCCCTATTCGCCGGATTCTCCGGGGGGCTGGGCCTGCTCCAAACCCCGCCCCTCGATCTCAAACAAGTGGAAATCATAAAAGGGTCCTCCTCCACCCTCTACGGGGGCGGCGCCATCGCAGGGCTCGTCAATCTTATATCCAAAACTCCAAAAGAAGAAAGAGAGTTGCGTTTTCTCGTCAATGGAACCTCAGCCCACGGTCTCGACCTCAACGGCTTCTACGGGCAGAGATGGGGCAAAGTCGGACTTACCCTTTACGGTGGCCGCAGCAGCAACGCCGCCTATAACCCCTCCGGACAGATCATCTTCAGCGCCATCCCCCAATTCGATCGCTACGTCCTAAACCCCAGGATTTTCCTATACTTCAACCCCGCAACCAAACTCAGCTTCGGCGTAAATACCAGCTTTGAAAACCGTATCGGCGGCGACATGCAGTATCTCAAAGGCCACGGAGACAGCACTCATAGCTATTTCGAGCGCAACAAAAGCCAGCGGCTGTCTACCGAGTTCAGTTTTGACCATCAATTCAACCAACACAGCAGCCTTACCATCAAAAATTCCGTCAGCAATTTCAACCGCGCCATCACCATCCCGGGCTATACCTTTGACGGCAAACAATGGTCCAGTTATACCGAGATCGCCGGCAATACCCATCAGAAAAACGTCGAATGGGTCGCGGGCCTTAACGTATATGCCGATGACTTCAAAGAACGTCCCACCGATACCTTCCCCAAACGGAGCTACCGGCAAAACACCATCGGCGGCTTCATTCAAAATACCTGGTCTGTCCGCCCCTGGCTCCAAACCGAAGCCGGTCTGCGCGGTGACTATATAATAAACTATGGGCTCGCCCTCCTGCCCCGGATCTCCGCTCTCTTCAAAATCACCCCCCGGCTGACCTCCCGGGTCGGCGGCGGCCTGGGTTATAAAACGCCCACCATCTTTACCGAAGAAACCGAACGCGTCCAATATCAATCCGTACTCCCCATCTCACCCGACAGCAATCGCCTGGAACGATCCTATGGCGTGAATGGAGACGTGAATTACCGCTCCCGGATCGGGAAACTCAGCTTTAGCGTCAACCAGCTCTTCTTTTACACCCGCATCGACGCCCCGCTCGTCCCCGACACCCTGACCGGCCCCGTTTACCGCCTAACCAACCACCCCGGCTACCTCCAATCAAAAGGCTTTGAAACCAACGTAAAACTGGCTTATCAGGATTTCAAACTCTACATCGGCTATACCTTCACCGATGCCCACCTCAACGAAAACGGCGTCATCCGCGAAAATCCCCTGACCGTCAGGCACCGGCTAAATAACGTCCTCATCTATGAAAAAGAAGACCAATGGAAACTCGGCCTCGAAGCCTATTACTTCAGCACCCAGCCCCTGAACGACGGCACTACCGGTAAAGCCTACTGGACCTTTGGTTTTATGGCGGAAAAAATATGGAAACCCTTTTCCCTGTTCATCAACTTCGAGAACTTTACCGACACCCGACAGACCCGTTTCGACGCCATCTATACAGGCACCATCACCCATCCCGTTTTCCGGGATATTTACGCCCCCCTGGACGGTTTCGTCATAAACGGAGGATTAAAACTGAAACTATAACCACCCATCACCGGGGATCTCAGGATTAACAACCAAAAATCTTGAGATCCCCGTATCACTGATACTTAACTGATACTTATGAAGCCGGCTTATCGTTCCCTCCGATTTTTCCGTCCGGCTCAACCCCCTGAAATTTAGAAATATTTGACTCCCGTAATCAATTGTTTTGATTTCGAGACTGCCTGTCCGGCCGTAACCTTCTTATCCCAAAACCGGATTCCTCCGGATATTCCAGTCCATTCTGCCTGACAAAATCCATACCTTTAGTACCCTTAACCTGCTCCCCTTGCTATTCACTTTCAAAAATCGTTTTCCAGACCTGAACCCCTACTGGGAGAAATACATCGCGCTGCAACAACGTGCGGAATATCCCGCCAAAACTATTCTGTTGCAAGAAGGCAAAACCGCCCAAAATTACTACTTCGTCGAACAGGGTTGTCTTCGCTTGTGGTTTGACAACAATGGAAAAGATACGACGGTCCAATTTTTCTTTGAGAATGAGGGCGCCGCGTCACTGGAAAGCTTTCAAAAGAACATGCCGAGCGCCTTTGCCATAGAAACCATTGAGCCCAGCGTTATCCGGATCCTGCCCAAAAGCATATTCAACGGCATGCTGAAAGAACTGGATCAAAACCCTGACTTCCTGAAGGCCCTCATGGAGATTTCTTTTGAACGGCAGCGCCATTACATGTACGAATTTATCTCCCGCATAAGAGATACCCCCTTACAACGCTATCTGAATCTTATAAAAGAAAGACCGCACATCGTCAAACGGGTGCCCCAGCACTACATCGCCTCCTATCTGGGCATCACATCCGTACACCTCAGCCGGCTCAAAAACCAGCTGGCCCGGAAAAAGTAATCCCGGACCGCATTTGATAACAAATGTTATCGTCCCGCACCACATGCGGCTCTACCTTTACTGGAAATAAACATTATGAAAGCAGCTGTGATATATAGCAAAGGGGAAATGCCGCAGTATACAGAATATCCGGAACCCATCGTACGAAATGCCGATGAAATCCTGGTATCTGTGAAGGCCGTTGCACTAAAACATCTTGACAAGAGCCGCGCTAAGGGTGAGCACTATTCTGCCACCGGCGCCGGGCAAGACGCGAAAGTGCCCGGCGGCGACGGAGTCTGTCTGCTGCCCGACGGTACCAGGATATATGCATTGGGTGTCAGTGGAATGCTGGCAGAAAAGGCAACCGTCGGCAAGGATAGGATCGTACCCTTACCGGCAGGACTGGACGATGCCACCGCCGCAGCCTTGCCGAACGCAGTATTTGGCGCAGCGATGGCTCTCCGGTTCCGGGCTGGTATCGAGCCAGGTGATACCGTGCTAATCAACGGCGCAACAGGCTTCACCGGCAGAGCCGCCGTACAAATCGCCAGGTACTACGGAGCCGGCAGGGTTATCGCCACCGGCAGAAACCCCCAATCTTTACAGGACTTACCAGATCTGGGCGCTGATGAGATCGTTTCTATACGGCAAACCGACGAAGAATTTACCTCCCGGTTGCGGCTGATCCACCAAAATACTCCCATAAATGTGATCATCGATTACCTGTGGGGTCACACAGCGGAGATAATTCTGGCTTCCCTCAAAGGCGCCGGCTCTTTCACGCCGAAAACACGGTTTGTATCGGTAGGTAGCGTAACAGGAGACGAGATCCGGTTATCCGCCACCAATCTCCGCAGCGTGGACCTCCAACTCTCGGGATCCGGTCTCGGCAGCTGGACAAAAGACCAGGTCAGGATCCTCTTCGCCGAAATCCTCCCCGAAATGTTCCGGCTGGCCGTCGATGGAAGATTGAAGACCGGCACCGTGACTGTCGCGCTTCCCGATATTGAAAAATTGTGGAACATGGATGTTCCGGATGGAAAACGCCTGGTCGTTCGGATATAAGAACGTTCAACCACCATTTTAAAATCGATTGTCACCCATCCCTTACAACAGGTTGACCATCGGAATATCCATGAGCAACACCTCGGCGTCTTCTTCTGCAAAGACTTCCGGCGCTTCGTCTCCGGAGACACCAAGTCCATCCCTGCGTCCGAGGGTCTCTTTTTCGACGGTGAGCCGGCCTTCGATGACAAAAATATAGACTCCGTTTCCAGCCTTTTTTATGGGATAACGCAGACTCGTCCCCTTGCTGATCCGGGCCAGGTTGAACCAGGCATCCTGCCGGAGCTTCCCCGTATTTTCTTGAGTGACGGCATTCTGCCCTGTCGCGGGATCACCTGCTGCTGCTCCGAGAGGCTCCAGGATGACCTGCCACTCATTGAGAGGCGTGGGATATACATAATCCGCCTGACGGTAGCCGGGCGGCGTGTTCAGTTGGTTGGGGTAGACCCATATCTGCAGGTTGTTGGCGGAGAGGGCCGCCCCCTTGTTATATTCGCTATGAAAGATGCCCGATCCTGCCGAAATGATTTGCAGCCGCCCTGGTCGGGCGATCCCCTCGTTACCGAGACTATCGGAATGCGTGATTTCGCCGTTTACCATGATCGTAATGATCTCCATATTGTCATGCGGATGACTGCCGAATCCGGCCCCGGGAGAAACGACATCATCATTCAATACCCGCAAAGCGCCGAATCCCAGTCTGTCCTCACGGTACAGGTCGCCAAAACTGAAAGAAAAATAGGAGTCGGCCCGTTCGTTTCGCACATGGAAGCGGTCGCCGGCTTTGTGTAGGATCGTTACTGTCATGGGAATTCATTTTGTATCGTGATTCTAAAATCGGACTTAGCTCTTGCGATGGCTCAAAAAATAGGTGATCTCGTTAAACAATAGTCCGCTGCCGCCTCCATAATGCTGCAGAATGGGGATTCCGGGCCGCCGCTGGACCAGCCACTCACGCAGGGAAGCATCCGTGACGCGGTCCAGACCGTTGGTGATCAGCACGAGATCTACCGGCATATTGGAAAAGAGCTCCCGGGCCTGTTCGGGCTCCGTCGTACCGACCGCATGATAGCGGGCCTTCTTAAAATCGTTCAGCAGCCGCAGGACCGTCTGGAGGATCGCAGGATCCTTTCCGATGACCAGCACGTGTACAGGCTGCTCCCCCGTCTCATTAGCAACATTCATATACATGATTTATACCCATAAATTTACGTGTATTCCGGTTTAATACGCCTCCGGTTGCACCTAATCCAAAACTTATCGGCGGCATTCGGTTAAAAAGACTACCTTCCCGCTCTAATTGAGATTTTACAACATTAAGTTATCGAAAAGTTTTCCTGCTTAATTTCCTCACGCACGATCGAATCTTCTGTACTTTTTATTGTTCTTGGCTCAATTCATTTATAACAATCTAATTACGACAGCATGAACATGTATGTTTCAAATCTGGGTTTTCACGTTACCGATGAAGACCTGAAAGCCTTATTCACAGGCTTTGGAGAAGTGACTTCCGCCAAAGTGATAACCGATAGAACCACAGGCAGATCCCGTGGATTCGGATTCGTGGAAATGCCCGAAGACACTGCAGCAGAAGAAGCCATGAAGAAACTCGAAGGCAGCGAAGTGGAAGGCAGATCCATCTCCGTATCGAAGGCAAAACCGAAGTCCGATGACCGGAACAGCTCGTTTTCCGGCAATAAGAGCTCCCGGTGGTAAAATAAGCCGATAACCGACGGCATTCCGTCTGAATTGCCCTGAAAGACTTTCTTTCAGGGCAATTTTATTTGTCTCCCGTTCAGCCTGTTCGGCTCCGCCCTGCCAGGCCCGGCTTCAGGACCTCGCGCTATGCCAACTCAGGATATCGAACTATCCCGGCTTCAGACCATCAGGCCACTCCGCCTTCAGAAACCATCAGGCTATCCCGGCCTCCGACTATCAGGCTACTCCGGCTTCAGGATTTCAGGTCAATCCAACCTCAGAATGCAGATCCGGAATTTCCACATCGGTAAAGCCCTTTTTGATCAGCCTGTCCCTAAAAGCCTGCTGGACCTCATATTCACCGTGTACGATAAATAATTTTTTCACGAGCTTCGGAGCCTGGCAGGACAGGAACTGCGTTAGGTCTTCGTAGTCACCATGAGCGCTCATGCTGCGGATACTGCCGACCTCGGCGTGGACTTCATGTAAAATCCCGAAGATATTCACCTCCTTTGCACCTGCCATCAGTCTGCCTCCCAACGAGTGAGGCTCGCAATAGCCTACCAGCAGCACCGTATTACGGCTATTTTCGATATTGTTGCTGATATGGTGTTTCACCCTTCCCGCATCTGCCATCCCACTGGCCGAAATGATGACAAAAGGACCATCCCGGTAATTCAATTGTTTCGACTCCTCGACCGATCTGATATACTTCAGCCCCTTAAAGGAGAAGGGATCGTCATCCGTCTCCAGTATTTTCTGGATCGTCTTATTGAAATAACGGGGATATTTTTTTACGATCTCCGTGGCCTCTATACTCAGCGGGCTATCCACAAAATAGTCCAGGTCAGGCAGTTTTCCCTCCAGTTCGAGCTGGTTCAGCGTGAAAAGGATCTCCTGCGTCCGTCCAACGCTAAACGCCGGGATGATCAGTTTCCCCTTTTTTTGCAGACAGGTCTTCCGGATCCAGTTCAACAGCAGCTCAGGCGTGGTCGTATCGGGGTCGTGAAGACTGTTTCCGTAAGTGGACTCGATAAGGATATAGTCGGCCTGCGGGAATACCTCGGGAGATTTCAGGATCACATCGCGGTAGCGTCCGACATCCCCGCTGAAAGTCAACCTCGTCTCTTTCCCGTCTTCTTTGATAAGTAGGTTCACTGCTGCGCTGCCGATAATATGACCGGCATCGGTATACATGACCTGCACGTTCTCATCGACCGTTTGCCAGCTGTCATACTCGACCGTGTGGAACAGGGTCATGGCCTGTTCGGCATCCTGTTCATTATAAAGCGGCTGAAGATATTGCTGCCCCTCCGCCGATCGCTTCTTATTGGTGAAGCGGATGTCTTCCTGCTGGATCCGGGCAGAGTCGGCCAGCAGCACCCCGGTCAATTCCCGGGTGGCGGGAGTACAAAATATCCCGCCCTTGAACCCGTCTTTTACCAGTTTCGGGATCAGCCCGCTGTGATCGATATGCGCATGAGAAAGGATGAGGAAGTCGACTTCCGACGGGATGAAGCCCCAGTCGCGGTTAAGCGTGTCGGTTCGGGCTCCCAATCCCTGGAACATGCCGCAATCCAGCAGATATTTCTTGCCATTCTTAAGTGTCAGTAAGTGTTTGGAGCCGGTGACAGTACGTGCGGCGCCGTGGAAAGCAATCTTCATTTTTTTTATTTTGTTAAAACTTTTGTCTTCGCTTTAAATGACCAGGTGATCAGGAATTCGGCGACCGGATCTCCCGCCTCGTTGGTCCCCGTAGACTTCATGACCAGGGTCTGCGGCTGACCGGAACGGACGGCCTCTTCGATGGCCGCCTTGACCGCCATCCCGTCCGTACAAAGAAATGTGGTAAGACCGGTAGCCTTTTTGAAATACTTCGACTCGAGCCCGACCACAAGCATGGATACCGGCGGATCGCTTTTATAGGAATGCGCCATGGCCAGGGAGCCGGCGCTCATTTCTGCAGCCATGCCCAGACAGGCAAAATACGTAGAACGGAACGGATTCTGAGAAAACCATTTATACGGTACCGTGACCTCGCTCCGCTCTTCTGCAATCTCCCGGATCCTCACTCCCGAAAAAAAGGCGCTCGGGATGCGATAGAACAGGAACAACCTGAACTTTACAGGACTTTTCAGCAAACCAATAAACTTTTCCGTTTGTGTCGGCATAAAAATCATTTATACAAGGCTGGATTCAAGGCCTGTGGTGTCCATTGGATAAGAAATTCGTATACCCTTTGCTTGTTATAACTCCTGCCCTGTTCCAGGTATTCCGAGTTCTGCGTATGGATCCTGGCGCCTTCCGCGTCCAGGATGACGAACACGGGAAACCCAAATCGCTGCGGATAACCATAGCGCGCAAATATCGCATTATTCGTATTCTCCTTGCTGTAGTTCAAATGATATACGACGAAGCATTTTTCGATCAGCGAATCGATCTGGCCGGTCGCATGAACAAAACGGTTGAACTCCATGCACCAGCCGCACCAGTTTCCTCCCGCCTGCAGGAGGACATGCTTATTCTCCGCCTTTGCTCTTTTAAGCGCAGCGGCAATATCGGCTCCCGCATCGGCCAAAGGATCGTATGGCTTTGACTCGCCGGCGGCAGGAACTCCGGCTCCGCCGCCTCCCGCTGCGGAAACAGCCTGGGCATGTATGGCAGAACCGGGGCTCAGAGCTGCCACGATCAGCATGACAAAAAAAAGGACCAAAATTTTTCTCGTTTTCATCGGCTATCCTTTATCTCGTTACCTACCTGTCATATCACCTACCCATCTCGCAGCCTGCCCATCTTGTTACCTGCCCATCCTGTCAAATACCCATCCCGTCAGATACCCATCCCGTCAACTACGGCTGTTTATCGATCCTGACGAGGCAAGCCACCACACTGTTATCGTCTCCCGACGCCGTAAACTGGAGATTTCCCTTCTGCGAACTTTGAAAACGTAGGTTTTTTATCAGCTTCCCCGCTAACGCCGCATTTAGCCGGCTACCATAATCCTGGCCGGGGTTCTGACCGATCTGCTTGTTGATCGCATTCCAATCCAGGGGCTCTTTGCTGACCACGACAGCCATCTCGTCCCTCGTTCCTATGCTGTCGGCCATCATACTTTTGTCCTTTGGAAAAAGCCGGTAGCCGGTGATTCCGCAAAAGGGAGAGTATTTTGTCCTGGCAGGATCATCCTGCCGCGGGTAAGGAAAAAGAGTATAGCTGCTCCCATCCGTCTCCTTGCCAAACACATAGATATAGCATTCAGTCGAGTTTTTGACTTCCATCTTAAACCGGCTTCCCGCCTTTATGGGAGTAGCCGTTTCAAACACGTTGCTGCCATTGGTCTTGAGGGGAATATAGTCGCCCGTGACGGTTTTTTTGCCTTGGTAACTGACTTGCACCAGCCCTATTTCACAGGCAAAGGGAGTATTGGCGGCTGCACCCGTCTTTGCCATTGCCTCCAGGCCATATGCTTCACGTACAAAATTGCGAAAGTCACTATAGCGAACCCAGGCGAACCCATTGTTACCCCAGGACGGTCCCCAACTGTTCATGATCAGGAAGGCGCCGCCGTATTTTTTATCGTCATAACCTACCACGCATTGGGCATGACCGCCGAATCCCATCATACTGCGGTCCTCTGCCGTCGGGTTCCACACGTCCTGCCCCATCATGGGCTGCATATAGCTCCCCCCGACCATCATCCCGATAACGACCGGCGCTCCCTGTGACAGGTTCTCTTTTATAGCACGCAGGTCCACCGCATTGTTACGGTCGCCCGGGGAAAGCCGGTTAAAACCACGCATCTTGTATGCTGCCGCTTCCTCCAGCTGTTGCTGGCTGGGCTGACGGGAACAATCCTTGTCATTGTAAGGAAATTGGTCATAAGAGAGGGCCCCCTTATCCTTCATAAACTGCATGGCATTGACGATATAAGAACCATCACAGTTTTCCAGCCCGATCTGGTTATACAGAAAAGAGGGGCTGAAGCGGAGACTGTTGGGATCCTGCCCGGTACGGGCTGCCTCGGCTATTGTCCTGGCTCCGTAGGCGCTGCTCCAGGCTACACAGCTCCCCTGGTGGCCCTGATCCCCGACCCGCGGGGCGAACTTCTGCAGGTTGGCCGATTCGGGCAACGGGTTCCGCGTATCATCGTCATCGAGGGACTCATAGATATTCGCCTTTTCATACTGCCTGGGGCTTAAATAGCCACCGGTAGCCAGCTGCGTGATCTGCTGAACAACTCCTCCGCCACCCCCAATGCCGTTACAACCGCCGCGCCCCAGCACAAAATAACCCAGCGCCCCGATCACCAGCAGAAAGATCAGGCCACGGCCACGAAAAAGGCCCAGCAACAACAAAATTAATTGAAGGATTCCTCCTCCACCTCCGGAAAAACCACCCTCTCCTTGCCCGCCTCCCCCGCCATCACTGTCCTGGGGATCCTGGGGATCGTCGACCATGCGAATAGGCATCGTATTACGGTTTGGTTACACTAAAAATAACAAGTTTTTTTTACTCGGGTGGAAAGGGAGCATTATATTACAGGTACAACTTCTATAGAGACAGTTCGATCTGGTTGCGAAGGAGATCCTCGAACCGGTCCCTCCGGCGGATCAGGTGGGCATTACCGTCTTTAACCAGGACTTCTGCCGGTTTATATCGGGCATTAAAGTTGGACGACATTTCAAATCCATAAGCGCCGGCATTGCGAAATACCAGGTAATCCCCTTCCCGTACTTCGTGGATCCGACGGTCCCAGGCAAACGTATCGGTCTCGCAGATATTCCCGACGACCGAATATTTTTTCTCGGCGCCCCCCGGATTGCTGACATTCTCGATATAGTGATAGGCATCGTAGAACATGGGACGGATCAAATGATTGAAACCACTGTCCACGCTTACAAAAGTGGCGGCCGAGGTCTCTTTGATCACATTTACCTGGGTGACGAAATAGCCGCATTCGCTCACCAGGAATTTCCCTGGCTCGAACCAAACCTGCAGGGGTCGCCCCCCGGGGTTGGGATGGCTGGCAAATGCCGCCCCGACCTTTTGGGCCAGCAGGTTGATATCCGTCTCCGTATCTCCGTCTTTATAGGGCACTTTAAATCCCCCTCCCAGATCGATGAATTGGAGGTCCGCGAATTGGGGGATGATATCAAAAAGGATCTCAATGCCTTTTACAAAAACGTCGACATCTTTAATTTCACTGCCCGTATGAATATGCAGATCCGCGACGAGGAGATTGTATTTCTTTACAACTGCCAATACTTCGCCGATCTGGTCGACCGGTATCCCGAATTTACTTTTATCATGCCCCGTAGAGATCTTCAGGTTGCCCCCGGCCATGATATTGGGACGGAGACGAACACCGACGGGATAACTGTGCCCGAATCGCTGGCCAAATTTCTCCAGGTTGGAAAGGCTGTCGATATTGATGATGACACCCAGGCTCTGCGCCTCTTCGATCTCTGAAAAGGCAATGCCGTTGGAAGTATACAGGATCCTCGTGGGTGGGAAACCGGCGTGCAGGGCCAGCCTGACCTCGTTGATGGAGCTGCAATCGACATTGGCGCCGAGCTGGCAGACATATCGTAAAATATTGACATTGGTCAGCGCCTTGCAGGCATAAAAAAAGACGGTATTGCTATTGCTGAAAGCGGTGGTCAGTTTCTGATATTGTTCCTTTATCTTTTCCGCGTGGTATACATATAGGGGAGTTCCAAATTCTTTTGCCAGGCTGATGAGATGGTCCTTCGATAATTGTGTCATACCCAAAAAATATTACGGCTCAAGGTGTCTGTTTCCTGCCCTGTCTTTTTCAGACTTTGTGTTCATTGTCCTCCGGATCCTCGTCATCCAAACCCCTTTTCTTTTTCTCCGGATGACCCTTTGCTTCCGCTTCATCCTCTTCTTCATCCCCACCCTCTCCTTCTTCCTCTTTATACCCACCCTCTTCCTCCTCTCTCTCTTCGCCTTCCCCCTCCTGCGCACCCGTCGTTCCTTCCCCGAAAGCACCTTCTTCCGCCGTGTCTTCGAAAGCCTCTTCTGCTTCTGTTTGTTCCTCTTCTGCTTCCGTCCGCTCTGCCTCTATTTCTGTTTCTTCTGATGCCGTCCCTTCTGCCTCTGTCTCCTGCTGTTCCCTTGCCTCCCTTTGCTCATTCTCAACCAGTTCGCCATTTTCACTGATGATCAGCGTGATCGATGCGGATTCTGTATCCTGCCCGGCTATTTCCCCGGATACAGGCCCCTCTTCTTCAAAGCCGGGCTCCGGGCTCCCCTCTTCGGATCCCGCGGCTGGTTCTGCGCCTTCCAGGAGCCCGCTGACAAGGGTTGGCTCTGCCAGCGTATCGGCAAAGACTTCCTTCAGCTTGGGCAGGTCGCCGGGGGAGTTAAGCCCGAAATAGTCCATAAAGGTCTTGGAGGTCGTATAGATCAGGGGCTTACCTACCATATTTTCGTTGCGTCCGGCGATGATGATCAGCTCTTTTTCCAACAGCTTCTGGATCGAATAGTCGCTGCTCACACCACGTATCGACTCGATCTCTCCTTTTGTAATAGGCTGTTTATAGGCGATGATCGCCAAAGTCTCAAGAGCGGCCGAAGAGAGCCGTTTGAGGAATTTCTCTCCGTTTAGCTGTCCGACCGTTTTGTGAAATTCTTTTTTTGTCAGGAATTGCCAACCTCCGCCGCTCTCCCGCACTTCAAACGGATAAAATGCAGCCGAATACTTTTCGATGATCCCTTCCAACGCCGTCTGAACCTGTTCCAGGGTCAACTTCTCTTCCATAAAACCGAAAGCGTTATTGATCAGCTCTGTCAGCTCCATGGAAGTCAAAGGCTTTTCACTGGCAAAGATCAGTGCTTCAAGATGGGGGATGATTTCTGCAATTTCCATATTCTAGCTGCAAGTTTCTAATTGAGCGAAGCAAAATCGTTTTGACCCGTTAGCCCTGCAGCGCCGCAGCACCGCTTACGATTTCCGTGAGTTCGGTGGTGATAGCCGCCTGGCGTGCGCGGTTGTAGGACAACCGGAGCGATTTGAGCAATTCATTGGCATTGTCGCTGGCCTTATCCATGGCAGTCATTCGGGCGCCGTGCTCCGAAGCGTTGGCATCTAGCACCGCTTTATACAATTGAGTGTTGAGGATCTTCGGCATGAGTTCGGCGATCAGTTCCTCTTTGTCCGGCTCAAAAATGAAATCGTTCTTTTTGGCCTTACTGCCATCTTTATTGACCACTTTGGGAATAGGCAGGAACTTCTCCAGCACGAAACGCTGGGTGGCGGCATTCTTAAACTCGCTGTAAACGATCTGCACAGTATCGAACTCCTTGTTCTGGAATCCTTTTACGGCAGCCTGGGCACAGGCTTGCACGTTCAGGAAGCTGAGCTGCAGGAAAATATCCTTATAAGTATCGGCAACCTTGAAATTGTTCTTCTGAAAATGCTCGTAGCCCTTCTTCCCGATGCTCCAGATCGTCACATTGCCTTTCGCGAATTGCGAGGGATACTGATCCTTGATCGTCTGTTTGGCTAATTTGATGATATTGGTGTTATACGCGCCGGCCAATCCCCGGTCGCTGGTGATCACGATCAGGAGAACCTTTTCAACAGGCCGCTCGGCCGCCAGGCTCATCCCTGCCTCTCCATCCGAATTGCTCACGATATTGCTCAGTAATTCCTGCAATTTTTTCGCATAGGGACGCATCTGGAGAATGGCATCCTGGGCACGGCGCAATTTGGCCGCACTTACCATTTTCATGGCTTTTGTGATCTGCTGGCTGTTTTGAATGGATTTAATCCTGTTGCGGACTTCTTTGAGTTGACCTGCCATATTACGGGTTTAAAATCGGCTGCAAAGGTAGCGGAAACGGGTTAAAAATCAAGGTAAAGTCGGAAATAATCCGGACTTTTGCGTCCTTATAACCTATGGCCAAGTCAAAAAAGAAGGATCCTCCGGTGATCCTGATCACTAACGATGATGGAGTCAGCGCACCCGGTATATTCAACCTGGTAGAGGCAGTCAAAGACCTGGGGAAAATCGTGGTCGTGGCTCCGGACAAACCCCAATCCGGTATGGGGCATGCCATAACGATCGGGAACCCGCTCAGGCTCCATCCCGTCCATCTTTTCGAGGGAATTGAAGCCTGGCAGTGCTCGGGAACCCCCGTGGATTGCGTGAAACTGGCGGTTGACAAGATCCTGCACCGCAAACCCGACCTTTGCCTCAGCGGGATCAACCACGGCGCCAACCATTCCATCAATGTCATCTATTCCGGCACCATGTCCGCCGCAGTCGAAGCTGCTATAGAGAGCATCCCTTCGGTAGGGTTCTCGCTGCTGGATTACAGCGTGGAAGCCGACTTTACCGCAGCCCGGAAATACGTCAGGATCATTGTGGAAAATCTGTTGAAAAATCCACTTGATAAACACCTGATCCTCAATGTCAATTTCCCGGCCGTGCCCGTTTCTTTGATCAAAGGAATGCGGATCTGTAAACAGGCTTATGCCAAATACGAGGAGGACTTCCTGGAAAGGAACGATCCGACAGGAAAAAAATACTATTGGCTGACAGGAAAATTCGTGAATTTCGATAAAAGCAGGGATACGGATGTGTGGGCGCTTGAGCACAACTATGTGAGCGTGGTGCCGGTGCAATTTGATCTCACGAATTACGTTCTTAAAAGCAAACTACAAAAAACGTGGAAATTGTGATCTTCAAAAAAGACAACCTAAAGTTCGGAGCGGCACTGGGCCTGATAGCCCCGGTGATCAGCCTCGTGATTTATTATTTTGTGAAGTTCTTCCCCCTCTATTCCCTGAAGGATTTTCTGTTTTTTTTGCAGACAAACAAGACCCAGGTGACCGCCCTTTCGGTGCCCTGCCTGGTACTGAACATTGCCCTATTCACCTATTACATTAACTCCCAACGCGATAAGACCGCCAAAGGGATCTTCGCGGCCACATTGGTATATGCCATCGCGGCCATCTTGTTCAAGTACGTGTAACAATCATAAAAACGCGATCCGTTTTATCCTACGGGCAAAATCTTTTGGAATCTCTTTCGGCAGACCGTATTTTTGCACACCTTCTGAAAATCAGGAGACAGGATTGCCCGATAGTATAATGGCAGTACAACTGATTTTGGTTCAGTTTGTCGAGGTTCGAATCCTCGTCGGGCAACAAGAGACCCCTCGCGACAGCGAGGGGTTTTGTTTTTCCCGGAAGCGGGAAGAGCTTGCTCTTCTAAGCGGACGGGGAAAACAAAACCATTCCGGCGAAGCCGGAATGGGGTCTCTTGTGTAATGCAAATGCGCCGCAGGATCACCGGAGGTCGCGAAGCGGACCGAAGGTAATCCTCCAGATTTCGTTAGGGGTTGAGGATCACCGAAGGTAATCCTCCAAAGGTCGCGAAGCGGACCGAAGGTAATCCTCCAGATTTCGTTAGGGGTTGAGGATCACCGAAGGTAATCCTCCAAAGGTCGCGAAGCGGACCTTCGGTTACCCTCAAGATTCCTCCGAAGGCCGCGAAGCGGACCTTCGGCAATCCTCACCCGGACATCCTGAGCCTGAAAGTGGCGATATGCTTTTTGTATAAAGCAATAAGAATCCCGGAATCGATAAAGAGAGACTGGATATTGTCTTCCCCGATATTGGGAATGTAGAAACTCCCCGTATAACGGCCATCGGGTACCCGGTAAATATCTACAACGCTGTTGTGCCGGAAATTTTCCGGGCTTTCATTGTCGGCCTTTAATTCGGAGATCACGTACAAAAGGCCATTGCTTGCAAATGAATTCCTGATGATTGGAAAACGGGGCGTCACCGGAACAAGCTTTTGCTCGTAATCGTTCTTCAACTTTTTTATCCGGACAGGATTGTATCGTGTTGTGTCTATGGTATGTCCTTGATACAACAGGTTCAGATTGGTATCCAGGCAAAAAAATACGTTCTGGTAATATTGAAGATAGAGTATCCGGTGGTAGGTAGAATCATAATTAAGAAGTCCATCCGTAGCAAATCCTCCATCTGCATCGTCTACCAGGGGATTTCGATGGGATATCAGGCCATTTCGCAAATCGACGGTTTTAAAAACCTGTCGCATCGGGTCGTCATCAAAACCCCGTATCACTGCCAGGTCCTTTTCAAGACGGATCGAACGGGTAAAAATCCCTTTTCCCAGTTTGATGGAATCGATGCCGGGTTGGTCGATCCCCGCCTTATAGAGAGTGGAGAGATTATTGGCAAACAAATAAACCTCGGGAGAATCTACAATCAGTCCATTGGCCGCCTGTAATTTTTGCGTCAGGGGGATATTTAAAGTCAGGACACCCTTCTGTTCCAGCTTCCTGTCAAATGACATCAAATATTGAGGATTTTGACCGGCCGTATAAATGCGATCGCCGGAAACACCGCATATGCGGACCAGCGGCGCCGGAATCGTTTTTTGGTCTTGTCCTTCTATCCAGTCTGTAAGCCATTTCCGGGCAAACCCGTTAGGCTTTGCATTGGGTGACCGGTTGAAATAAGCGAGTGAGGCCAGGATGATAACCGCCAACAGCAATAAAGCCCCTAATTTAAGTAAAACCTTTTTTTGCATGATGTTGGTTCCTGGCTTTGATAAGATGTTCCGTAAGGAAATGACGGGAATATTGAAAGTACGCGAATAAAAGAATCGCGTACTTTCAATATTAAACAAAGAAGATCGCCGGTTGACCACAGAGGCCGCAGCCTCGCAACGGGCTAAAACCCGGTATAACAGGTAACTGACGAAATGTACCCGGTGGTGCTTTCGATATTTGCGCAGCAGAACCTGTTTCCTCCGGGGCAACTAACCGCGGGGTTGCTCACCACTCCCGAAAACGCGGTAGCCGTAAAGCCTACCTGCGCCCCTGCCGTGGCACATCCGCTTGAACCCTGGTTGATCGAAGTTCCTGGTGAAGGGATGGTAGCGCTTGTATAACACGCGATGTAGTAGTTAGAAGCCTTTTTAAAATGAGCGATGCTGCCGCCCTGGGAAGCGATTGTAATGCCGATTGCCGCGAGTGCGACCAACACGAATTTTACATTTTTCATAATTTTAATGGTTTTGATTAAAAGATGGATTTGAGATATTGATTAATGCATAGTAAATACACGGCGACTTTTCACATTGATATCGTTTTCCAGGATGACGGCGACCATGGCGAGCAGGGTAAACAAGCTGTTAAATAACAGGTGATCGTGCCAGGACATTTTAGCCAGAACTCCACCACAGCTGCAGGGAAGGTCATAGCTGAAATGAAGCATCATAAATATGTATCCGGTAAACAAGACCATCAGGAAGAAAGAGGCATAGAGACCTGCTAAACGCGTCCGTTTAAATAAAAGAACGGATGCGATCAACAATTCTCCTGCAGGAAGTACCGTGGCGATAAAATTTGAGATGGGTTGTATAAAAGGCGATCTGTTCAGCTGGTACTTGAAGTTGGTATGATCCATCATTTTACTAAGGCCGGTATAGATGAACAGCACGATGAGTAACATCGTAATGATCTCTACGATTGTACTTTTTCTAACAAGACCGGCGCCGACTCCGGCAAAGGAGTGTCGTACCATAGCGATAAGGTGATTATAAATATCTTATTAAAAATTGCCATTTGAGCGGGCTTGATCCAAAAAAATCGGGGGCTAAAGGTTAATCGCCGGACAGGCTCCATGATCCTTTGTAGCCACCCCCTTTATATTATTGTATTTCATCGCATTACACATTCGGACGAAGTTGGTTTAAAACGCCTGATCCTACTCCAGCACCAATGCATAGTTCTGGGAGTAAATCCAGAAATAGATCTGTACCCTGTTGCCCTCCGGCCAGCCGTCCTGTGCCAAAGATGACAAAGTCGATCCCACGATACATACCTGGTCGCCGTTCTCATCGGTATATTTATACCATTTGTTTTTTGCGTCATAAGCTGTATAGCTCACGGTGAAACTGTTTCGCGACCCATTCACCTCCACACTGAGCGTAAATGACACGCCCCTGTCATCCAGATTCGTGATTTCAAGCACCGGTTCGGACCCTTGCTGGAAATAGGTGTATTCCTCGGGCCAGCCGGACCAGCCACCGGAATAGGCATTATATTTTTCCATTTTCTCCTTTGTTATCTTGAGCCTGTGCTGTGCCTGCGATGAGTGGCCGATAAGAATCGCCGCGATCATTACGAACAAGAGTTTCATGATTTTTGCTTTTAAGTTTTGATAGACTTTTTATTACTTTAAATTTCTTTTGCAGCGCTGTTTGTATCATACAGTACTGCCGCGCGTAATAAAATCTACCGCCGCCTTGCATTTTTTCTGAAATTTTGCGGATTTTTTGCCGGGAGAGCATCCTCATCATGGATCGACACGACGACTCCTTCCACATAACTATTATACTGTCAAATAGTTATGTGGATCTCAGTCAGGAGCGTACTTTTTAGCTATCAGGAAATAGACAATAGGCGAACAGGCTTTATCAGACCCATCGGGTAGAAAGGGGTGCCGGAAGTCCAGGCATCGGCGGCGCGGTTGTGTTTTAAAGTCTTCATATAATTGCCCAGCGTAGTGACCAGCCTGATGGTAAGATAGTTGTCACCCGCTATAAGGGCATCTGAAATATCATATAGATGATCCCCATACCATCTTACACCCTGGGGACGGCCATTAACCTCCACCTCGGATACACACCGGATACTTCCGAGATCCAGCCAGACCGGATGACCGGGCTGATCGACGTGAAACCGGTTCCGGTACGTGATGATCCCGGCAAAGGATCGCAGCTCTTCTTGCTGGCTGAAATCGACCAGGTCTTTCAATACCCTGCTTTCGGTAACCCCGTCGACATGATTCAGGGTCAGATCCCAGGGGCCTTTCAGAGCAGTTTCTTTCGCAGTGCCGTTGCGCACCGCCAGGGCAAGCGCCGACAAGACAGGTTTCTCTCCTTCCGACAAGGTATCGAATGCGATCAGCCTCGATTCCGAAGGTCCGAGACTAAGCGTCAGGGTATTTTTGGAGGGGCCGGCCGGGTAAAGCGACCGCTCCCCCGTTTCGGGGTTCCATAACCAGGCGGTCCGGTCGCCTGTATTGAAGACGGCTTCGAAAGTGTTGGAACGCGCAGGACCGTAATTAATAAAAAAGAAGAAATCCTTATCTCCGCTCCGGTAGTGCAACTGACTGATAAAATCGGTTGGATGGCTGATGCGCACCGCCGGATCCAGCGAGAATTGCTGCTGAAGATTGCGGAACCAGTTCAACAGGTCTTTCTCATCGACCGGGACAAGCCCCGTCGTACGCGGATGCGCCGCAAGCAGCGATCGTATGAGGCCGTCGACTTCCTTGCTTTCCCGGTTGTGATCGACCAACCCGTCAGACAAGTGCGGAGCCTTCCCGACAAATATCACTTTGCCCCCGGCGGCCGCAAACTTTTTGAGGACTTTGGCAGTGGCCGGACGCATGGACTCTACCTCAAGCAGGAGGAGCGCCTTATAATACCGGTCTTTATAGACAAGGCCGCCATCCCGGATCACTGAACCGTTGAGGATCTCCTCCGATACATAGTCGCAACCGCTTCCGTTCTGGTGGATGACCTCCCAGATCTTATGCACATAGGGCGGATAGGCGAGGCGAGGGAAAGGATCCCTTTGAAACCCATATTTGGCGGCCATATCGGCCAGCGGATGAAGGACGGCAATGTCAGCCTGCATCACGGAATGCTGGAAAAGGACCGAAAGCCGGGCCTTATAATCCGTCCAGCGCCGGAAATAAGGCCACCAGGTATTTCGTTCGTTAAAAAAGGTTCCATATCGGACCCATCCCGGGAACGGCGTTTCGAGAGGACTGTAATTGAACCCATGAAGGATGGAGTGGGTCACTCCTGACAGCATACTTTGGTCGCCGGCTTGTTTGATCCGGTCGAGAGATGCATGAAAGGGATCTCCCGTATTGGTCATCTCTTCGCAACTGATGAGTTTCTTCCCCGAGAGATGTGCGGAAGAAGAGACAAATTTATTGATCATGGTATAGCTGCGCCCGCGATTATAATCACCGGTTCCGAAATCCAGCAACTCTTCCGACCAGATCCAGGTCTCACACTCGGGAATGTCGACCATCATTCCGGAGGCAATCGGGTCGCAATCCATTCCATAAGCCTGCATTCGTGACTGGACGCCGTTCCGGGTACACCAGTCCGCAAAGGTCCGTATAAAACGCTCCTGGAATAATGCACGTTTGGTAGTCTCGAAATCGTACCGGACCCATTCGATCTTTTCCTTTAACCCGGGCGCAAACCGGGCGCCATATTCTCCGCTAACTGCATTCCCCATTTCCCCGACCTTGAAAAGAATAAAAGGGAACCAGGGCGCCAGGTCATAACCCCTTCTCTGCCGGAACTGCTCATAGAAATCGGCGCACCAGTTGGCTCCTTCCAGCTCTATACTATCCGTAAAGAAAGCCCTGAAATAGCCGCCCAAAGGCCCCAGCCTGGCCGTGAGCTTGTCCGAAAGACGGTTCAGGTATTTTTCGACGGCTGCCTGGTTATAGTGATTGAGGACGGGACCGCTGGCCCCGGGAGCCCCATTAATAACCGCCATGAAGCCCGTGATCTTCACCAGGTAATACAATACGTGATCCCCTGCCGGCACGTCGACAATCAGGTTATCCTGGCTCAGTCTGTCATCGAGATTCAGCACCTGGCTCAGGTCCTGTAACTCGGCCGGCACCAGCTTCAAACCCACCAATTCCTTCAGGGGGTCATGGTAACCCGAGGCAAAAGCCGGGCTGACGCTATCCAGTAACTCTTTTTTTGTGAGGTTGACGGATCCGCCGCCGGTTACATTCCTCGTACCCAGGGCAATCATCTGGGTCTGTTCTTCGCGGGTGAGGAATTCGCCGCCATAAGGCCAGCCGGATCCGACGATCATATCGCAGATCATCCCTTTTTGCCGGGCGCCTCTCAGAGCTATCTCGAGCATACTGATCCATTCGTCGCTCAGCCAGGTCAACGGCTTTGTATCTACAGGATCGGCCTCATCCGGAAATTTGATCGGGTTGATCTCCACGCCGCCGATCCCGGCATCTTTTAACACGTCCAGTTCCCGCAGGATCTCGTCCCCGGATAGCCGGTCCCCATTCCACCACCAGCGGACAAAAGGCCGATACCTGTTCCCTGGATCCAGGAAGAGGGTATAGATATCCTCCGTGCCCTCCGGCGGGTAGTGTCTGATTGCTCTTGATCCGATTGCCCTTGAAAATTTTGACAAAGGCAGCGATCCCGCCGTAAGGGAAGTCAGCCTGATAAAATCTCTTCTGATCATGTTGATCCGGATTTATAATTTAGTTAGGGTTTGCCGTCCTTCTTCACCCGATCGAAAGGTAAGGAATTTTGCTCCTCCTTCTGCCGGGCCGCAGCCATTTTTTGTGCGATGATACTCGCAGAGATCAACTGGAGCGCATGATACAGCATCAGGGGCAGCAGGAGAATACCCATGAACCCGCTGTTTGAAAACAGCACCTTCACCATGACCGATCCATGCACAAGGGATTTCTTGGAACCGCAGAAAACCGCCGTAATCCGGTCTTCGCGGTTAAAGCGCAGCAGCCGGCATGCCAGGGAAACCAGGGAATATACGAAGAAGAACAGGCCGAGCATGCAGCCCCCCAGGATAAAGAGCTGCGACCATCCCAGGCTGCTGAACAGGTGACGGGCGAACGACTCGCAGAAAGCCGTATACACGATCAGCAGGATGATCAGCTGATCGAGGTATTTGAGTTGCTTCCGGTATTTCCCGGCGAACCACCCCCATCGGCTGTTCAGAAGCAGGCCGGATGTAACTGGAACCAATACCTGCAAAACCAGTTTCAGGATGATTTGCCCCAGATTGCTTTCGCCTGGAACGGGTTTCGTCACCAGCTGCATCCATAGCGGGGTGATAAAGACCCCGATAATGCTTGAAATACTCGCGTTGAAAATAGCCGCGGGAATATTCCCCCCTGCGATAGAGACCATGACCACCGAAGAGGAAACGGTAGAAGGCAGGGAAGCCAGAAAAAAGCAGCCCAGCCAGAGTACTTCGATGGAAGTATGCACAAAGAAACCTTTTACCGATAAAAGCAGAAGGGGAAACAGGATGAAAGTGCTGCCATGCACGACGAGATGCAATCTCCAATTGCTAAGCCCGGCCGTCAGCCTGGAACGGCTGAGGCGCAATCCATAAAAAAAGAATACAAGACTGACGCCGTAGTTGGCGATATCCGGCAATGATAGGAAGCGCCCCCTCATACCGCCGGCGGGATACAGGGACGCCAGCACGATCATCCCGATCAGTGACAGGATGAAGCCATCCAGCCCGAAACGTTTAAGGGTCTTGCTTGCCTTATTGAAGCTTACACTGACAGCAGAATACATAACGGCAAAATAAATAAAGGTCTGTTCAGAGAATTTAGCAAATTTATTAAACTATTTGCCATAGACTTTGTTATTTAGCAGTACAAATGGAGCCATATATGAAAACGTTGTTAATACCTGTAGACTTCTCCCCTTCCTCGGACAATGCCGTACGTTATGCTGCCCAATTGTCCGGAGCCCCTGCAAACAAAATCGGCCGTATTATCCTGCTTCACAGTTATTTTGTCTCTATCTATGAACAGATACTTCCCTCCCCCGATCTGATCCAGGTGGGAGAAGAGGAAGTGCTGGAAAAAAGAAAGCAGGTCAAAGATCGTCTCGCGAGATTGGCCCGGGAGATTTTCGCGGACTTGCCCCCAGACATCGCCATCGAGCAGGTATGCAGCGCGCTGCCCTTGATAAGGGCCATTCTGCAACAGGAGAAAGACAAAAAACCGGACCTGCTGATCCTCGGAAGCAGCGAGAACGGAGATCCCGCGGCCGGCAATATCGCAGCCCAACTGATCTGGATCACGAAGGCCAGCCCGGTGCCCGTCCTGATCGTTCCCCCACACACAAGCTATGCGGTCACCAACCGGGTCCTGCTGCCCTGTGATTTCAGGACGCTTTCAAACACCGATCCGCTGAAAAGTCTGGCAGCCTCCCATGACTGGATCAAAAAAGACCTGCTGGTGCTAAATGTCGATCCCGACCTGAAACGTGCACAGCCGGACGAAAAATTCCGGGCAGTTTCGGAGAGGTTGAATACCTGGTTGAAAGAGATCCCCCACGAGATCTACTACTCCGATGAGCCGGATATCCTTCGCGGCATACTCGGTTTTGCAGAGGAGAAACAGGTGGACCTCGTCATCGCACTCCCGGGGAAACATAGCTTTTTTTATGCCCTTACACACAAAAGTATAACGGACGCCCTGTCGGTAAATGCTCAAAAACCGGTATTAATATTAAAATGAGTCGGTCGGAATAAAGATTATTGAATAAATTTAAGAACGGAAATTCGTTCGGTTTGATTATTTACCAAAAAAATACATACATATGACAGGGAAATTGCTAAGACCTACGCTTGGACTAATATTACTGCTAACCGTTATGACCAGCGCTGATGCCCAATGGGATATCGGCGTCAAGGGCGGAATCAGCATCCCCAACCTCACGGCCGGAGGTTCCCAGCAGAACCCGCTGAACACGGGCTACAGTTCCCGCTTTGGCCCCGATTTCGGCGTCTCGGGGGAATATCGTTTTACAAAGCTCTTTTCCCTCGAAGCCGCAGTGGAATATTCCTCCCAGGGTGGCAAGAAAAATGGCTTTCAGGCTTTCACGCCGCCTCCGGAGCTGGCAGCCTATTTCGAAGAACAGAATATGACGGTCCCCCCCTATCTGTATGCCAACTATAAAAGTGAGGCGAAATTGAACTACCTGATGATCCCCGTACTCGCAAAGGTAGGCTGGGACCTGGGTCCGCAGTCTCCGTTTCGCTTCTATGTGGCAGCAGGTCCGTTTCTGGGGATATTACTGTCCGCGAAACAGGTTACCAGCGGCAACAGCATCGTCTATCTCGATGCGGCAGGGACCGAGCCCTTACCCGCGGGCTCGCAGAGCTTCGACCAGACTACAAATATCAAAGACCAGCTCAATACAGTCAACTTCGGTATCGACGGCCATATCGGGCTTTCCTATGCGCTATGCCATAGTAAACAGCAGCACCTGTTCGTCGAAGCAGGCGGCAACTATGGCTTCCTCAACATCCAGAAGGGAACCGCTAACGGCAAGAACAATACCGGCGCCGCCGTGGCGACCATCGGCTATTCCCATTCCATCGGAAAACACAAGAAGAGTTAAAGAGCACAATAAAACAATACATTCCGGTTTTGGAATATCGGATGCCCCTCTTAGGGGCATTCTTTTTATAATGACCTTTTCGATATAGACTGCTACCCTGCCTGCCACAACCTCTTCTTTCCGGCAACTTACCAACTCATTCCGGCAACTTGCCAGCCACTACCGGCTACTCCCTTTTTCGGTAAGATACCATGCTGCCGTAGCGCGGATCCCTTCCTCATACGAAGTGGGGGTGAAAGAAAAAACCCGCTCGAATTTCGTCGAATCCAACTCCAGGGGAAACTCATTCTGATACATCATCTCGTACATTTCCTTCATAAAAGGGTTGAACCATCCGATCACACCGATCAGCCATTTGGGGATCACCTGCAGGGTGATCCTCTTATTCTCGTTTCCTTTCATATATTTCGAAGCGAGGGCGGCAAACTCCCTGCCGTTCGGGGTCGGTGTCGCGACAGGAAGATGCCAGGTCTGCCCGTAAGCTTCCTGGCTGTTCGCCAGCAGGTACAACGCCTTCGCCGCATCGGGTGTATAATTGAAAGAGCGGGGCACGCGTGAGTTGACAAACCATTGCGGCTTCTTACCCTGCCGGAGACGCTCGAATACCATGACGCCCGTGGCGCTTTTGTCCGTACAGCGCGGGCCGTAAAAGTCGGTAGCCTTTGCGATCAATGCCCGGATGGCCCCCTTTTTCATTTCATCCGTCAGCAGACGATCGACACCTGCCCGGATGGTTCCTTTTTTGCTGATAGGATGATACGGCGTATCCTCCGTGATCTTGCCGGCTACTTTCCCATACATATAGATATTGTCGAAGAAGACCAGCCTGGCCCCCGAGGTCTTACATGCTTCAACGGTATTATTCATGATGAGCGGCCATGAATTCTCCCATACTTTATGATTATATTCCAATCCGACCAGCAGGTAGACGATATCAGATCCCTTCACGGCCTCCAGCACCTGACGGGGATCCAGCACGTCGGCAGCAAAGACCGTCGCCCCCGCCACTGGCCGCGGATTCCGGGAGACCAACCTGACGGATTCTTTATTTGAGAGAAGGATGGGGACGAGTTCCGTGGCGATAGTGCCGTTTGCGCCTAATAAAGTGTGGAGTGCCATAATGATTGATTTTTATAGCACAAAACTAGGAACACAGCCCGCTTCTAAACGTTGACCTTGGTTAAGATCGACATCCTTCTTTGATTTTTCCGCATCATTTTTCACGCGGTCGTTTCGCCTGGTCGGCACCATTGTTCCGGATACTCAGTGCCGCTGCATCACCCTTTTTCGGATCCTGCTCAGCGATTCCGGGGCCACGCCGAGATAGGACGCTATATAATGCTGGGGAACCCTTTCAAAGTAGATGCTGTTATCCGTCAAGGTCTTAAGATATCGTTGTTCCGGCGTCTTCAGCAACAGGCTGTGCATACGCTCATCCAGGCAGGTGACGAGGTATTCGGCCATCAGCCTGCCAAAAAGCCCGACCGCCGCGAACTTTTTGTAGAGGCCTTGCAGATCATCGTAGTGCAGCACCAATAGTTCGGCATCTTCCATCGCTTCAACACTGACAAAGCTGGGAGTCTTGTTGAGAAAGCTGGTATAGGAGCTCGTCCAGTTGTTTTCAAAGGAGAAAAAGGTAGTGACTTCGATACCATCGATGATCTTATAATACCGGAAAGACCCCGCCACGATAAAGGCAATCTCCTTACACACGCGCCCTTCCGCCACAAACAGATCCTTCTTCTTATAGGTTTTTCTCACCAGGCATTCCCGGAACCCCTCCCAGGCCGCATCGTCGATCTGCACCCATTGCCGCAAAAACTTATGCAGGGCCTCCAGACCGGCCGTCTGAGTCCCCTTGTCCATAACAGGCTGTGCTGTTGTTGATACATCCGACATATTCTCAATGTTATTTGACACTGGCCCGACCTTGACCACTGTGAAGATAGTAAAATGACAAAGAGAACCGGCGACCAAAAAATTCTATCAATTTTTGCTGTAAAAACCAACGACTTGCGTTAACTTTGCCGTCCGATCTATGGCTGCTTTTCCGCAGCGTCTTGATCGACTAAAATACAAGCCATTGAATATTAATCGATAACATTTCAATTTTTGTTTTTAGCTCCTTGCCTGATAGTATAATGGTAGTACGACAGATTCTGGATCTGTTTGTCTTGGTTCGAATCCAGGTCGGGCAACAAGTGACCCGCAACGCAAGTTGCGGGTTTTGTTTTTTCCGGGAGCGGGGTGAGCTTGCTCACCAAAGCGGACGGGAAAAACAAAACCGCCCGATGAAATCGGGCAGGGTCACTTGGGTAATGCAAAGCGGGCGGCTCACCGAAGGCGCGGAGCGCCGTAGGTAATCCAGGTCGGGCAACAAGTGACCCGCAACGCAAGTTGCGGGTTTTGTTTTTTCCGGGAGCG
>JARLGZ010000255.1 GCA_031292515.1 Puia sp.
AGCATTGGGATCGAGGATTTTCGCAATGTCGATGACTTGGAACTGCACAATTGCACCGTGCGGGAAGGACACATGTTTGCCAGCCACCTTGGCGGCTCGATCTGGCCGGTCCGCATGGAAAACTGCGCTTTCGACAATGTGGATTTCACCCAGCTGGCCGGGGATGCCTGGAATTCGAATCCGACCATGGCCTACTACGATTACAATGCCTTCGTCACCAACCAGACCCGGCTGCCCTTGTTGGGAGCCCATGATGTCATCGTGACCAACTTCAACTGGCAGACGAGTTGGCTCGGCAATTATTATCTCCCGCCCAGCAGCTTGCTGATCAATACCGGCCACGGCACCGCCGATCAATGGGGCCTCTACCATTTCACCACCCAGACCAATCAGGTCAAAGAGACCAATTCAGTCGTGGACGTCGGCTACCACTACGTCGCCACGGATGCCAATGGTCAAGCGATTGATATCGACGGCGACGGCATTCCTGATTACCTCGAAGACAGCAACGGCAACGGCATCTTTGATGCCGGCGATTTGGGCGATTGGCTCGTGAGTTTGTACAACGGCCTCAGCCGGACGAACGGGCTCCAAGTCTTCACGCCCTTGAAATAATTTCATCATTCAAAACCATTTGAAATTTATGAGAAAAGACTTTATGAAAAACCGGCCGAAAAAAAAACATTTGAGCATAATCGAAGCTTCCCGGCGGCATTTGCGGGCGGGTCTGCTCATTTGCCTCTGCGTCGGGATGACTGTTCCAGCCTTGTCGGTACGCGCCGGGTGCTATTGCATGATGGAGTCAAAATGTATTGCCGCCTCTTACAATAAGACCGGATTTGATGCACTTTGCTCAACCAACACAATCAAAAAAAAGTTTCTCTCAAGCAAATATATTTCGACCTTTAGTGGTCACGCGAAAAGGGATGGGGGTGACGACGATTTTGACGATATAACCATGTCATCCAAGGAAGAGGATGGATTTAACTATCATTTGACAGATCTTACAGAATATCCCACCCGCGACGGTTGTAGATCTTGGAGCTTACCCTGGGACAGTTCGGAAAAATATACTGAAGGCGGAACAGCTTTTTATGCGGACATTTACGCCGGGCCATCGCATTGGTGGGATTGGGGTTATAACACCACAAATACGGCTGATTCTGAAGGAGATGCAACTGACGGCTGCGGGGGGACAGTCACAGATCTCTACTGGAATGGCTTTTCGACCACCTACTCGTTATGCGACGGTTCTTATTATCCACAGGTGCTTCCAGGGGTCCCTGAAAGGCCGGGGACAAGCACCACAACCTGTACGGAAACCATGAGCCAAACCACCTCGACCTATGACGGGCCATATTTGTCAGACTACGAACTTTCTTACACCTCCAAGCAAATCACAACATTATCGGAAGAATTTACCGATGACAAGTTGCGGAAATGCATTATTCAGTTGTTGCCGCCGTGGCCCGATTGGTCGCCCGGCCCTGGTACCGCCTTTTACTCATTAACTGATGACCATGTTTGCGGCGGGGGCGGCAAGATGCACTATCGGGTCAAGGTTCCAAATTCAGAAATAGACGTCGTTTATACGCTTCAATGGTTTCAGGTCACCATGTATCCCGATTCGCTCCTGCCCAGCTTCGATCCCGTTACCGAGGAAATTACGGGAACCGGCGACCCCGTGAATCCAGCACCAGGAAAAGATCATTTCGTTGATATGCCGGGGTCACCTTGCGTCATTTGGGAAACCAGTCCAGACATTATCGATACTAAGTACACCGGCGGCGGTGATGCCCCCGGAACTGGTGGTGACGATAATGGTCCAATTACTGGAGGGTAATATTTAAACTCTCATAAATAGCTTTTCAATCAGCAAGCCTATGAAAATAAAATCTTTGGTTCCTCGACGTTTGTAATGGGTAGTTAACTATAATATGGGATTTCTAACTTGCCCGCTACGAAGTAGAGCATGGCGGTCTGATACTCTGTGGAACGGTAGCCTCGCGCCTTGCGCTTGGTTGCCGAGAAGAGACTG
>JARLGZ010000256.1 GCA_031292515.1 Puia sp.
ACAACATGGTCTCCCTCTCTAGACTTCAGAATCTTGATGCGTACCCCTCTCGCTGTAGTGAAGGGCGAAGGCGCCCTATAACCGGTTGTCCATTTATGCCGCCCGATGGCTCATCAAGCGGTCGGCAAGAAGCATCGCGCTTATCTCCTGCAAACCTCTGTATCAATCTACTTGCGTTCAGACAAAGGCGGACCCATTGTGAACTTCGGTATTATCGGATACGGCTACTGGGGACCAAACGTGGTGCGAAACCTGGCGAGCCTTGATTGCACTTCCGTGATCGCTATCGCGGACATGAGTGCGGCCGCCCGTAAGCGCGCGCAACGCGCTTATCCGGGTGTCCGGGTTACCCCGAACGCGCAGGATGTGCTCTCGGCAGTCGATATCGATGCTATTGCTGTCGTCACTCCGGTCTGGACCCATTTCGAGTTGGTTAAGACGGCGTTGGAGAATGGCAAGCACGTGTTCGTCGAGAAGCCCTTTACGAGCAACACTACGCAAGGCGAGGAATTGATCAACCTTGCGCAAAAGAAGAATCTAAAGATCATGGTGGACCATACGTTTCTTTTCACCGGCGCGGTGAAGAAGATCTCGCAACTTCTGGACGAAGGGACGCTTGGGAATCTGTACTACTACGATTCCACACGCGTCAACCTTGGTCTGTTTCAGCATGATGTGAATGTACTTTGGGATCTTGCGCCCCATGACCTTTCCATCATGGATTACCTGATAAAGGCGACCCCGGAGGCAATTGTTGCCACAGGGCAAAACCATTTAAACGGACATGAAGATGTTGCTTTCATGACGCTTTATTTTCCTGAAAAGGTTATAGCGCATATAAACGTCAATTGGCTCTCTCCCGTAAAGGTGAGAACTACGCTGATTGGCTGTGAAAAGCGAATGCTGGTTTGGAATGATCTGGAAGCGGACGAAAAGGTCAAGGTCTACGACAAGGGGGTAAACATGACCAGCAAAGAAGGGGTCTATGAAGCTCTTGTGAGCTACAGGACGGGCGACATGTGGGCTCCGCAGTTGGAACAGATTGAGGCACTGCATCATGAACTGTCTTACTTTGTCGAATGCATTACAAGCGATCAGGATCCGTTTAATGACGGACATGCAGGACTGCGGGTAGTGAGCATGTTGGAAAAGGCCAGTGAGTCACTGAGCAAGAGGGGATCTTTGGTCTATTTATGAACTCCTACAACTGCATCGCGAGCGACGTGAGATTGGGGAAGAACGTCCGGCTCTCGAAGTTCATAAATCTCTATGGCTGCGAGATCGGGGATGAGACAAAAATCGGCGCATTTGTCGAGATTCAGAAGAATGCGGTCGTTGGCAATCAGTGCAAGGTATCGAGTCACACCTTTGTCTGTGAAGGGGTCGTAATCGAAGACCATGTCTTCATCGGGCACGGAGTGATGTTCATTAACGACACATATCCGCGTGCCACGAGTGCGGCAGGCGGTTTGCAGACCGAGGAAAACTGGAAGGTCGAGCGGACCGTAATAAAACGCGGCGCATCAATCGGGTCCGGAGCGACCATCCTTTCCAAC
>JARLGZ010000027.1 GCA_031292515.1 Puia sp.
CGTACATATTCAACCTCCTAAAGGTTGTGTCGCATATAAGATGAAGAAGACTTCAGATGGGCTGACTTATGTTCAGGGAACCTGAAAGAGGAGAGGGTAGAAACTACCTCACCTTGAACCATATCTGATTGCCTGAGTATTGTCAAATCGAGAGTGATGATCGTAGTCTTTCGCTAGTTTGCAATGAACTTCGTGGCTATTGCGAAGGGCAACAGTGGTTCCAGCGCAACAGGCAAACGTGTAAGCTTGGACACTGTCGGTCAGGCAGCGTACACTTGAAAGTGAGAGAGATTTCCTACCTCTCATTCAGACTGCCTGAACTAGGTCAGCCGTTCTGGAGTTTTCTCCTCTTAGTTGTGGCAGTCCAGGAGTTGAAGTGTCTAATCCCAAGGTCCAAGTTAGCCAGAAATCTGACCCTTCCAAACAGCCAAAAACCTTCAAGAAAGATTCACCGGGTATCTTCTCAGAAGACGAGATACGAACCCGCGCTTATCAAATCTACGAGTCTCGCGACAGAACCGGCAACCATGCTGACGAGGATTGGAACCAGGCCGAGACCGAACTAATGGAACTCGTGGGCGGCAAATAGCCCGAAGAGGTGTCACGATCGGAGCCCTAGTCTCCACGGTTGTATCCCGAGCGGAGTGAGCGCAGCGACCGCAGGAGGCCAAGCAGAACTAGCGGTTGCGCGCGCGTTTCATTCTTACGCAAAAAGAAGAAAAATATGGCTATCCCAATAATAGGAACCTCGGAACCGACTGCAGCCCCTGCAGAGACGCAAGTAAACTCTAAACAGCATGTTTCTCAAGAGCGCTCCGCCGATAAACGTGCGGAGGCCACAAGAGCCAAAAAGAAGAAAAAACGCGACACACACAAAGTCGCTTTGAGAAGGTCGCACACGAAGGGCTAATTCTAGGTTGACCTGAGGACCGCTGGATGCTCTTCCAGAATCACGCGAGAACGGAATCACTCAAGCCGGTTCACGCCTGCGAGTGTCGCCGGTTACCGTGACTTGGGTTGCCCCGGTCAGTCGGAGGGTCACCGTGTCACCCGCATCGGACGCGCGAGGGCCACGAGTCTCGCTTTAACTCTGGTGTCAGGTGCCGAGGCGTCGGAGCTCCGGCGGATCGAGCGGGCCCTGAAGCTCCGCATTGAACGCAAGAAGATCGAGTACAATCACCTTGTTCGTCAGCGGCGCTGCCGTGAGAACAATCTTCGTTTCTGAACGTTAACAGTGATGCCGGGCGAGGTATTCACAACAGACATTGCTTCGGTGCTATTGGCGTAGCACTCAGTCGGGGAATATATGACGCTATTCGTCCTACGGCTACGAAACGGTAATTGCGTTGTGGTTGCTGCGGGAGACGACGCAGCCGCGCGGCAGCGAGCAAAGGATTTGAGGGCGGATGTGGAGATTGCTACTGTGAGGGAACTGGAGTCGTTCGCGGCTCAGTTCTCGTTGACCGACGACGGTGAATTGAAGAGCATTCTCCTCGATGAACAAACGCTCGCTGATTTGGGCGCTCACGAGTATCCAATCATCAACTCCGCACGCACTCAATCGTATGCCGATTTCAATTCGTCTGAGACCGACAGCAAGGCTGAACATGTCCTCTACGATGCTCTCGCACAAAAGCATATCGACGCATGGGATGACCGCGACAAGAGCCTGGTTTCTTACGCCGTCCAGCGGGAGCGTGGCAGGCTAGCGAAGTAAGAAATAAACCACCAACCTAGTCACCATTTCCACTCAATTGAGAACATTTTACCCCGACTTAGGGCTTCTTATCCGATAGTAGGTTGTTACTGCGAATCAGTGCCAGCCGTACTCAGGCCTCTAGCCTCCCGCTTTGCGCCGTCCGCCGTTCTTGGACGCCATCCAGCATGCAGCTCTGTTGGACATGGCGTGAAGTGTCCGGAAACGGTGGCATACGGCACGCCCAGAAAGCACTTTGCGACTATCCCTGTGACTTCGAAACAATTGAAGTTTCGCTGTCTCACCTTTCCCAAAATCCGCTTCAATGCGCTGTGGGACTTTATTCCGGCAAGGGCGGGAAGCCGGGACATAGACTCGTTGGGATGGACAGATCGTGAGTTTTCATGCCTTGACGTGATATCGGATCACAAGCGGGAGGGGCATCAAGGCGAACGCTGCCCTGGGGATTAAATACCATTCAGGGGTATTAGGACTTTTGAAATGCCATGCTTACTTCGCCGGTCTGCCGTGATGGAGGCATAGTGCGACCAGATCCGAGACATTCGCTTCGCCCACGCACATGACCGTGTCTGCGCCCCCCCAATAGATTTTCACGGTTCCATCGGACTCCAGAACGGCGCCACAGGTGAAGACCACGTTGTGGACATATCCAGTTATTTCCCAAGGATCCTCCGGTTGCAAAATCCACGAGTCGCCCACACCGATGACCTTTGCCGGGTTCTCGAGGTCATGAAGAGCAGCCCCCAAACGATAGATCGATCCATCCATAGTTTGGAAAACTCCGTGATAGATGGAAAGCCATCCCTGGTCCGTTTTGATCGGCGGCGCGCCGGGACCGATCTTCATTTCATCCCAGTGATATGGTTCAGGCTTCATGATGAGCTGAGATTGGCCCCAATAGCATAGATCCGGAGAATAGGAAATCCAGATTGACCAGGGAGCGATTTCCGAATGAGGACGGTCAAGCCGGGCATAAAGCCCATCAAACTTCTCGGGAAAGATCACCACATTCCGATAATCCGCCTGCGTGATTAGGGAAACTCTTTCCACCTGACTGAAGTCCTTCGTCTTGGCCAGGGCGATCCGCACTCCATTTCGCGAGTAGGCGCTGTAGGTGATGATGTACTCCCCTTCCAGCCGGGTCACGCGTGGGTCCTCCACGCCGAACTCTTCATAGGCGGCAAAAGGGCTGTCCCGGTCAGGAATCAGAAAGGGCTGTGGATCGGCGGTGAAGCGGAATCCGTCGGGACTGCGTGCCAAACCAATGATGGACCGTCCGGTGCGGAGATGGGAGCGGAAAAGCATGATGTATTCGTTCTCATGCTTCACGACCGCCGCATTGTGAACGGTTTCCACTGGATAGGGGATTTCGGCCTTGGTGAGGATGGGGTTGTGGCGGTACCGTCTGACAATGTCTAGCTTCATGGTCGTCTCTTCGCTTCCAGATCAAAAATCGTCGAGTAAACCCGTTCGTATCCCTCCACCATGGTATCGATCGAAAAGTATTGCCGGACACGGCTGCGGCAGGCACGACGATCGATTTCAGAAATTCGTCCAAGGGCCCGAACTGCTTCAGTAACGTTGTTAACCAGAAAACCGGTCTGCCCGTCCTTGATCACCTCACGGCAAGAGCCGAGATCCATCGCGATGACGGGCACGCCAGCGGCATTGGCTTCGACCAGGACAAGTCCGAATCGCTCCGGGATGGTGTTCAGGTGTAGTAGAGCTCGGGCTCGGGCAAACAGTTCGTTTTTGCCCGGCACGCCCACCGGTCCGATATAAAGGATGTTTTGATCGTCGAGATGGGGTTTGACCTGCTCCCGGAAATAGGCCTCATCCTGGATAATACCAGCGATGATCAAACGTATTCCGCTCAGACGAGCAACCTCGATGGCCAGATGAACACCTTTATCCGGGTGGATCCGACCGAGGAAAATAAGGTCATCACCGCCGGGTTCCTGAAGCGGGTACAACGAGAGATCGATGCCGTTGTAGACGGTTGCCAGGTAATTCAGCCCTGCGGCTCGATCGGAGTCGCTGATGGAAACGAAGTATCCGTCACGATACTTCTGATAGACGGGCATGATTTTGGCTGACGAGAATCCGTGGATGGTAGTGAGGACCGGTGTCTTGACCAGCCGGGTGTAGGTCAAAGCCATGAAGTCGTAGTGGCTGTGGATGAGGTCGAACTCAGCCGCGCGTTCGAACGCTTCGGAGATGTGAAGGTATTCGGCTACTTTGGGATCGACGGCGGAATCCTCTTCATACCCCTTGTCCACCACGGCGTGCAGGTGGGCGCGGGTCACAGAATCCCTGCTGGCGAACAACGTCACATCCCAGCCACGGGCGACGAGCCCTTCGGTGATGTTGCTAGCCACCGTTTCCCAGGCGCCGTATTGCCGAGGAGGCGTTCGCCAGGCTATCGGCGACAGGACAGCCACTCTTTTGTCGGGCTTTCTCATACTGTTCGACGACATTTCCTAGTTCATGGCAGCCAGCACTTCATCAAGGGGAACGGTAGCGAAACCGGTGGCGTGATCGGCCATGCCATAGGGAATGATCAGTTCGCCGTTGTGGAGGAGAGCGCCACAGGTATAAACGAC
>JARLGZ010000257.1 GCA_031292515.1 Puia sp.
ATCGAAATTGGTACCATTCTCACAAGTTCGTATTAGCCAATAAGATATGCGAATCTGACTTTAGTCCTTTTTCTCTGGGGGGGAACCGATTTCCATTTTTGAGATTGCAAATGCCTGTTGCGGATCCGGTTATGCTCTTTGGATGGGCACCAGGGAGCAAAGGATGAAATATTTCCGGTTATAACGGTAATCGTTTTCCGAGATTGTCTGCCAAACAGGATATTGTCCTTTCGCGTATCATTTCATCAGAATTCAACAAAAGTGAAATAGTATCAATCCGAAAGATACACATTGAATCGTTCAATGTATATAGGTGCAAACACTAGTGTCTCTTCGAGGGAAAGCACGGGATTTTTAATTGGTTGTATTCGTTTTTTGGCGGAAATTCAATTTTTTTTGGTATTAAATCCGGGTAAACATGCTGCGCAATTTTCTGCTGGTCATCTTTCGTGGTCTTTCGGGGAACAAGGTCTATGCTTTCATCAATATTGCCGGTCTGGCGCTGGGGATGGCCGCCTTCATGCTCATAAGGTCTTATATTCATTTCGAGCAGAGTTATGACAGAGTCAGCCGTGGCGAAGGGTCCTGTTACCGCGTGGAAAGCCAGTTCTACAGAGGCGACCAGTTGACCGATAGCTGGGCTACCAGCACGAACGGCTATGCCCGGGCCATGAAAGATCATTTCCCGGAAATAAGTTCCTTTGCGCGGATCAACTGGAACAATTCGGAAAGGATTGTCCGGTACGGAGATATAAAATACCGGGAAGAACATGTCTGTTTTGCGGACTCCAATTTCTTCGATTTCTTCGACTACCCGCTTATCAAAGGCGACCCGAAGACCGTATTAAAGGACGTAAATACGGTGGTGATCTCTGAATCCGCCGCAAGAAAATATTTCCGGGGTACCGACCCGGTCGGGAAGTTCCTGGACATCACCACGCTTTCGGATTCTTATCACTGCATGGTATCGGGAGTCTGCAAGGATATTCCGCACAATTCCACCCTGCAATTCAATTTTTTGATCTCCTGGTCCACTACGCCGGAATGGCAGAAAAACTTCTGGTATATACATGATAGTTATACCTATGTAAAGTTGAGACCCGGCGCCCGTCCCGCGGAGGTCGAGGCAAAGTTTCCCGCCCTTGCGGAGCTTTACAAGACGGAGGCGGCTTTGAAAGAGCTGAAATGGACGATCCGCCTGATCCCGCTTGCGGATATCCACCTGAACGCGGCCAAGCCTTATGAAAAGGAAACAAAGGGTAACCGGCGTGCGGTGGGATTCCTGGGGATCATGGCCTTTGTGATCCTGTCCATCGCCTGGGTCAATTATATCAACCTGTCTACCGCGAAGGCGGTTAGCCGGGCCAAGGAGGTGGGTATCCGCAAGGTCAGCGGGGCGCTGCGCGGGCAACTGCTTGCCCAGTTCCTGCTGGAGTCTTTTATTATCAACGGACTTGCTCTCATCGTGGCAGTCTTTTTAACGGCTGTTGCCACATGGTCGGTACCTCGCATCCTGGGTGAGGGGATGTCCTATGGATTCCTTTTCGATAAGGGCCTGATCAGTTGGTTTGCGATCGTGTTTATCTCCGGTGTATTCCTATCGGGAATTTATCCGGCGATCGTGCTCACCCGTCTGCAACCCATAAAGGTTCTAAAAGGGAAGTATTCTTTTTCCCGGGCGGGGGTCTTTTTGCGTCAAAGCCTTGTAGGCTTGCAGTTCACCTTATCGCTGGTGCTGATTGCCGGTACTATCGGCGTATACCGGCAGGTCGTGTATATGAGCAGCCAGGATCTGGGTGTGAATATCGACCGGTTCCTCGTGATAAAGGCTCCCGTCAATACAAGTGGATACAGGGAGAAGACGGAACATCTGAAGGCGGCTTTGCGTTCCGTACCCGGGGTTATCGGGGTGACAGGCTCCGGGGCCGTTCCGGGGAAGGAGGTGGGAGAGTTCCTTGCCAATCGCAGGGTCGATGCGAACAAACAGGAAGAGCGGCCTTATGAGATGTTGAAGGTAGACTTTGATTTTATCGGGATTTATGGGCTGACGGTGATTGCGGGGCGGTCCTTTGACCCGGGCAGGCCTTCGGATTCCACCGGTGTTGTGCTGAATGAATCGGCGGTCAGGCAGTTCGGGTATTTTTCGCCGGAAGATGCCATCGGCAAGAAGGTCTTGCTGGAGGCCAACCACGGGCACGCCAATGAGATTATCGGGGTATTGAAAGACTATCACCAGCAATCACTTCAGCAGCAGTTCACACCGATCGTCCTGTTTATGGACCCGGACTACCCGTGGATACCAACCGATTATTATTCTGTGAAGATCAACACGGACCAGGTCCAGGCCATTGTGGAAAAGATACAGCGGATCTGGGGCGGTCTTTTTGCCGAGAGCTCTTTTGACTTCTTCTTCCTCGATGATTTCTTCAACCGTCAATACCGGCAGGACCGCCAGTTTGGAAGTCTCTTCGGTCTTTTCTCTTCGCTGGCGATCCTGATCGCTTGTATGGGTCTTTTCGGGCTGACGGCTTATTCGACCGCAAGGCGGTCGCGTGAGATAGGCATCCGCAAGACGCTGGGGGCTTCGGTGGGGAGCGTATTGCGGCTGTTGTTATGGGACTCGGTAAAATTGATTCTCTATGCGTCCTTTGTGGCGATCCCTGTCTCTTTCCTCGTGCTTTCGCGCTGGCTGCAGGCTTATGCTTTCCGGGTAGGGTTGACGTGGTGGCAGTTCCTGCTTCCTTTGTTCATTCTTTCGCTGATCGCGGTGGCTACGGTGGGCTTGCTGAGTATCCGCGCGGCGATGAGCAAGCCTTCCCTGACTTTGCGGGAGGAATAGGTTGCGGGCGTTACTGCTCTTCGGAAGAGGAGGTGACTGAGCCGTCTGCCGAAAAGAGGATCTCATTACTGATCTTCTTGTGCGCCAGGGAAATTTCGGGGTTCAGCGTGATATGGATATTCAACAGGTCGGCGATCACCACGAGGTCGTCGAAGGAAGGGGAGATCAATCCATCCAGGATCTTTTTTATGTCGGAGTAAGACCTGTTCGTCTTTTGGACAATCTCGTCGATCGTGATTTTTTTTTCTTTTGCGATGGCTTGCAGATACCTGCAGAAGGCCACCCTGACCTTTTTAATCTTTTCCATGATACTTTTTTTTGGTAGGGCAATGATTGCATAGACAATTTCTGTGCCATTATACGGGGGATTTTTAACACTTCTTTAAAGCTCAAAGGGGAGAATACGGGAGCGGCGAATACCGGCGGAAAATAAATGTTTCAGATCCCAGTCAGTTTTCTTTCGATTACGGATAACAGGGAGAGGACTCTTGTTTTGAGGTTGCCGGGGGTTATGATTTCGGCTTGGTCTCCGAACATGACATACCAGCGGGAGAATCCCTCGAGGGAGGATGTGAGAAAAGTCATTTCGACCTGGTCTCCAATTGTTTCTTCGGATACGAAGCCGTTATAATATTTCTGTTCCTGCAGGTAGGGGACAACGGACTTGCTGACCCTCATTACGACGGGGGTCAGGTTTTTCTCTTTTGCGATCTGCTTCAGGTAGACTTTGAGGGTAGGATGCTCTTTATCGAAGGCTTTATCGGTCGACTGCAATGCCGAGATCCTGTCGGTCCTGAAATCGCGGTAATCGTTCCTTAACCGGCAAAAGGCTATCAGATGCCAGTTGCCTCCCTGAAAAAAAACGCCGACGGGTTCGACGTTCCTTTCTGTCTTCTCCTGGCTATGGGTCGCGAAGTAGTGGATGTTCAATACGGTTTTCCCGGCGATACTTTTCAGGATCGCCTGGAGGGGGTGGACCTTGCGGTCGACTGGCGGGAGCCAGGGGTTGCGTACCACTTCGATGCGTTCGTCGATTGTTTCCAGGAAGTCCTTTTCCGTGGAGCGGAGGATGGCCCGGACCTTGTACATGGCCGATTTGTAGCTTTCTTCAGTAGAGGAGTCCGTGAGTTTTTCGATCAGTTTTTCGGCCGAGATAAAGGCGGTGGCTTCTTCTGTGGTGAACATGACGGGCGGGAGCCTGTATCCTTCCATCAGGGTATATCCGGAGCCTGCTTCTCCGATTACGGGCACGCCTGCTTCTTCCAGGGTCTTGATGTCCCGGTAGACGGTGCGCAGGCTTATCCGGAACCGGGCGGCGATTTCCTGTGCTTTTATGACCCGCTTCGACTGCAGGTGGATCAGTATGGCCGTCACGCGGTCTATCCTGTTCATGGCTATTTCTTTTTCAGGGGTTCCAGCAGACCGGCCAACCCGTTGATTTTAATCTCGTAAATCGTGGCGAGCAGGATGCCCAGCCTCCCTTTCGGAAACCCTTCCTTGTGGAACCATTCCAGGTAAGATACAGGCAGGTCGCAAAGCACGGTATTCTTGTATTTCCCGAATGGCATCTTCATGCTCACCAGGGCGAGGAGGATTTCGGGATCCGGTTCGGATGCGTCTTGCAATATCGGGTCTTGCTTGGATGGCATATTATGAGCTGAATGACAAACATACGAATTCCCGCCGGGTTCGTAAATTGCGGGTATGGAACTCCTGCTTCTTCTTATTTCTTGCCTGCTATTGGTCGTCGTCCTGGGGCTGTTATTATTCCGTCCGGCGGGCGGCTCCCCGGTGAAAGTGTTTTCGGCTAAAATAGAGGAGCTGCAGACCCGTTTCGGCGAAGAGCTTCGTACCGGCCGCGAGGAAACAGCCGTGATTGCCCGTGATAACCGCGCGGAACTGAACAACACATTAAGAGAATTCAGGTCTGAGCTGATCGGGACGCTTTCCTCCGGTCTCAGGGAGCTGACGCTGGAGCAGGGCAGCAAGCTGGAAGGGCTGACCCGTGAACAGAAGGCGCTGACGGAAAAAACGGCCAGTCAGCTTGAAAGGATTCTCAGCAGGCTGGAGGAGAAGTTGACTCTGCTGAATATGCAGGCCAGGCAAGAAAGCCGGCTGGCGCGTGAGGCCTTTGACCGGAATATCGACTCTTTCAATAGCCTGCAGCGGGAAAAATTCGATCGTCTGGAGGAGAGGCAGACGAAGCTGGTCGAAGAAACGGAAAAGAAGCTGGAAGAGATCCGTACGAGCGTGGAGGAGAAGTTGCAGAAGACGCTGAGTGAGCGGTTGGGTCAGAGTTTTGAAACAGTGGGGAGGCAACTGATCGAAGTGCAGAAGGGTCTGGGTGAGATGCAGACGCTTGCGATAGATGTTGGAAGTCTCAAAAAAGTACTCAACAATGTAAAGATACGGGGTGGCATGGGCGAAGTGCAGTTGTCCTTGCTGCTGGAGCAGATATTGGCTCCCGGCCAGTATGACGCGAATGTGCGGATCCGGCCCGGAAGCCTGGATACGGTGGAGTTCGCTATTAAATTCCCGGGCCGCGATGAAGAGGGACAGTCATTTGTGTATTTGCCGGTCGATGCTAAGTTTCCAAAGGACGCCTATGAGCGCCTGCTCGATGCCTATGAGAAAGGGGCGTCCGATGAGATAGAGCCGGCGATAAAAAACCTGGAGAATACGATCCGTAAAATGGCCCGCGATATCAGGGACAAGTATATCTCGCCTCCGCACACAACTGATTTTGCCGTTTTGTTCCTCCCTTTCGAAGGGATCTATTCAGAAGTGATCCGGAGATCGGGGCTGATGGACCAGTTGCAGCAGGAATATAAAGTGGCCGTAGCCGGACCGACGACGCTCGCGGCCTATCTGAACAGCCTGCAGATGGGTTTCCGGACCCTCGCCCTGCAACAGCGGAGCAGCGAGGTCTGGCGGGTGCTTGCGGGTGTAAAGATGGAGTTCGAGAAATTCGGTGGTTTGCTGGAAAAGGCGCAGAAGAACATCCATTATGCGGGAGATACGCTGGACGAGTTGTTGGGTAAACGCACCAAGGCGATCAACCGGAGGCTCCGGTCGGTGGAGGCATTGCCTGCGGCGGATGTCAAGGTGGTGTTGCCGGAGATCGGTCCGGAGGCAAATGAGACGCGGGGAGACGATGGAAAGGAGGCGGATGAAGAAAAGGATGCTGCGGAAGGGGGGGGATAGGGGATGTTTAGATTTTCGAAAAAAGCTCACATTTTGCAAGGTATTGATCGTGGCCATCTTCAAAAATTATTTCGATCGACCATCCTTCGGTGGCTGCAATTGACGTGAGGGTCGTCTTGTCGATGAATAGCCAGGAGAACCAGTCCGATTGCTGTCGGTCATATTCATACTGGTATTGGATCTCGCCATAATAATGGTCTGCAGGCCGCTTCTTCCTTCTATATAAATAGGCGATGTCGGAAGAGTCGAAGAGCAGTTGACCGCCGGGGCGAAGCAGCCTGCGGGCATATTGCAGGAATTTTCGCAGGCCAACCAGGGTCGCGGCGAGCCCTATGCCGTTCATAAGCAATAACAGGGTATCGAACCCTGCGGGTAGAGGAGTCTCCTGTGCGGACGATGACGCGGTCCCTTCGGATGACGGCTGCTCTTCGAAAGAGAAGAAATCTTTTTGTATGATTTTGCGGACGCCGCGCGCCTGCATGACGGACGCGGATTTTGGGGATATTTCGAGGGCGGTGACATCGTGCTTC
Source organism: Puia sp. (assembly GCA_031292515.1). Lineage (GTDB taxonomy): Bacteria > Bacteroidota > Bacteroidia > Chitinophagales > Chitinophagaceae > Puia. The sequence continues at coordinate 6,574 of JARLGZ010000257.1, forward strand.
ATTTTTTGGAGAAAGAGCGCATGACTTCCGGCGCCGGCTCCTATATCGAGGATGCGTCCCCTGCATTTTTGCAATGCGATCCATTCCAATTCCGGCATGTCATCGGCTTCGCGGAAATATACTTTTACCGGCATCTCTTCCCGGGGTCCGTATTTGTTGTTTACCCACAGTTTGCCTTTGGGCTGACGATGATGATAATCCGATATGGCCTGTCCAAGAACATCTTTCATTCTTAAAAAGCAGTTGATTTGTAAAAATACATATTCGTGTTTTCTCTTCCTGGCTAAAAGATGTCGAGGATCACCGTCTCCTTGCCTCCAAAGGAGAAGCTGTCGCCGGTTTTTTTGCCCGTCAACAGTCTGGCGAGCGGGGCTTGCGGAGAGAGATAAAGAATGAGCTGACCCCGGATCGTATGTTTTCCAAGACCGGCGGAGAGAAAGAAGCCGGTACCCTGGCATTGCAGGAGGGCGCCTGCTGTTGCCGTGTCGTATAGTCTATCGGCATTTACGGCGTGAAGTGCTGCCAGCTCTTTCATTTGCCCGGCCATTTGGAGGGCATGCATGTCCTTTTGAAGATGTCCCATGGCACGGCTTGTCTCGTATTTGTCGCCGGCTGAGCTTTTCTCTTCCTGGTTGGCAGCCTGCTGAGCCTCGGCCATGGATCGTTTAGCCGTGTCGATGCGCTGCTGCAGGATATCGAGAGCGGCTTGTTTAAGGCTTTTTTTGAAGAGTATTTTTTCCGGGGCTGTCATTGGGATAAAGGTATGTTAAAGCCGAAGACCGTCAATCTGTGTCGATAAAATCCGGGGACCCCTGGTAAAAAGGCTTCTCATAAAAAAAGGCTTCCGGTTTATCCGGAAGCCCCTGGACCCTCATGAATCTATGCTACACTATAGTGACAAAACCATTCTTCAATACAAAACCGTTCTATTGTCTCTCGTTATAACCGGATGGGATAAGCACATTTTATAAGGCCTGCCCGCTACCGGTCTGTTTATGCTTGTTATTTCGTTCCACCACCGACCGACCGGTACAGTTCGACGACGGAGGATAACTGCTGGCGTTTGATGCTGGCGACGTCGAGTTCGCTCTGGAGGAGGTTACCTTGTGCGGTAATCACTTCCAGGTAGTTGGCGAGACCGCTTCTGTATAACAGCTGGGCGTGCCCGATGGCCTGCCTGAGCGTATTCAAGCGGTCGCCGGCAATCTGCCCTTGTTCCTTCAGTTTGCTATTCGACACCAGTGCATTGGATACTTCGCCAACCGCGTTGAGGACCGACTGTCTGAAGGCGATGACGGCTTGTTCCCGGTTAATCTTCGCGACTTCGAACTGGGTCTTCAACTGCCTTCCCTGGAAGATAGGCTGCAGGATGGCGCCGCCGGCCAACCCAAACAAAGAGTTTGGAATATTGAACCAGTTGCTGGCTTTGAAGGCGTCGAGGCCGCCGCCTGCCGTGATATTCAACATGGGGTACATATTGGCTTGTGCGGATCCTACTTGTGCATTGGCCGCCATCAGCCCCAGTTCCGCTCCTCTGACGTCGGGTCGCTTGCTCAGCAGGGAGGTGGGAACCCCTGCATCCAGATGGTCCGGAAGCGTGATGGTGTTGATATCCGCAGTCCTGGAGATCGTACCGGGAAGCGCCCCGGTAAGGATGCGGAGGGCATTTTCCTGGATCTGTATACTCTGTTCCAGCTGGGGTATCAGCAAGGCAGCGGCCTGTTTCTGGGCGTCTGCCTGTTCAACGGCCAGTTCCGTGACATCCCCCGCGGTCTTCTGCAGACGTGTGATCGTGAGGATACTGTCTCCCAGGGCGACATTCTGCCTTGCGATGGATAGTTGGGCATCCAGCATGAGCAGGTTGTAATATCCCTGCGCCACATCGGCCACCAGGGTCGTCTGGACTACCCTCGCTGCTTCATAGGTTTGAAGGTATTGATCGAGAGCGGCTTCTTTTTGTCTGCGCATCTTGCCCCAGATATCGGCTTCCCAGGACAGGTTTACCGCCACGGAATAGTCTTCGATGTGGTCGGCGCCGAGGAAAGCGTTGTAACTGATCCCGTTCAGGCTATTGCTTTTGTACAGGGAGGTGCTTGCCCCGATCTGCGCACTCACTTTTGGCAGGAAAGCCGCTTTGGCTTGTTTGACCTGCTGCCCGGAAGCCTCGATGCGGGTCAGGGCCGTCTGCAAATCATAGTTGCCTTTCAAGGCAGAGTCTATCAGTTCCTGCAATACGGGGTCGGTGAAGAATTCTTTCCAGCTCGTTTCGGCGATGCTGAGAGTGTCTCCTGTCGGAACGCCGGCAAACTGTGCGGGGAGTGGAACGGAAGGCCGTTCATAGTTCCTCCCCATCCGGCAGGCGCTGAGGCCTGGCATCAGCAGGACCAAAAACAGGTAGAAAAATTTATTTTTTAGCGTGGTCATAAATGATTGTATTGATGATCTGTAATTATACATGCGCAATTGCCGGCGCCAACGGTTCGTCCGGGGAAGAGGGTAGCGGTTTGTTTTTGACGACCTTTTCCTGGAGGTATTGGAAGATGACAAACAGGACAGGGATGATGAATACACCTAATATCACCCCGGTCAGCATACCACCGACCGCACCGGTTCCGATGGAGCGGTCTCCGAGAGCCGACGCTCCTTTTGCGCGCATCAGGGGCAACAGGCCCACGATAAAGGCGAAAGAGGTCATCAGGATCGGGCGAAGCCTGAGCTGCGAAGCTTCCAGTGCGGCGGCCATCAGCTCCATTCCGGCGCGGCGGCGTTGTACGGCGTATTCGACGATCAGGATGGCATTTTTAGCCAGGAGGCCCACCAGCATGATCAAACTAACCTGTACATAGATGTTGTTGTCGACGCCGAATAACTTGAGGAAAGCAAATACCCCGAACACACCCACCGGTATCGACAATACGATGGCGAAGGGAAGGATATAGCTCTCATACTGCGCAGCCAGCAGAAAATAGACGAATACGAGGCTGAGCGCAAAGATGAAGATGATCTGGGAGCCGGACTTCTTTTCTTCTCTCGTCATACCCGTCCATTCGTAACCATATCCTTTCGGGAGGACCTTTGCAGCGGTCTCTTCGATGGCTTTGATGGCGTCACCGGTGCTATAGCCGGGCTTAGGAACCCCGTTGATGGTTACCGCGTTGTATAAGTTGTTTCGTGTCACTGTCTCAGGCCCGTATACTTTCTTCAGCGTGATGAGCTGGTTGACGGGTACCATTTGGCCCGTGGTACTCTTCACATAGATGCCGTCGATGGAGCCGGTATTGGCGCGGTACGCAATATCTGCCTGCGCCATGACCCGGTAGTATTTCCCGAACCTGTTGAAGTCGCTTACGAAGCTGCTGCCATAGTATATCTGCATTGTCTTCATCAGGTCGCTGATGGAGACATTCAATTGCTTGGCCTTGTTGTCGTCCACTTCCATCATATATTGCGGGTTACCCGAAGCAAAGGTGGTGAAGGCATAGGCGATCTCTTTTCTTTGCATCAGGGCGCCGATCAGGGCATAGGCGGTGCCGGCCAGCTTATCGAGCGAGCCGTTGGTCTGATCCTGCAGCATGAACTCAAAACCGGCCACGTTTCCAAAACCCTGGATGGTAGGGAAGGTGAAGAAGAAAGCGTGCGCGTCTTTCACCTGGGTGGCGATCTTCATGGTCATGGCGCCTGTAATGGCAGCCATGTCTTTTATCGGCCCGCGCTCGTCATAGGGTTTCATTCGTACGAAACCTGCGCCGTAGGGCGAAGCATTTGCGTTGGAGATGAAATTCAGCCCTTCTATGGTATATCTGTTTTTTGAGATCGGATCGTTCTTGATGATGCTGTCTATCTCTTCCATGGCTTTGTGAGTCTTGTCGAGTGAACTACCCGGAGGAGTATTGACGGCATATAAAAGGAAACCCTGGTCTTCCGTGGGAATGAAGCCGCTGGGTGTCGTCTGCATCATCAGGTAAGAAGCAATCGTGACGATGATCAGCCCGCCTATGGCTATCCACCGGCGACGGAACAGGAAGCGGATGCTCTGCAGGTATTTCTGCGTCATGGCACGGAAGCCGGTGTTAAAGGCCGCGAAGAAACTGCTCCCGAGTCTCTTTTTCCGCTGCGCCCCTTCCGCGTGGTTGTTTTTGAGGAACAGGGCACAGAGGGCCGGGCTGAGGGTCAGGGCGTTGACGGCGGAAATCAGGATGGCGATGGCCAGGGTAAAGGCGAACTGGCGGTAGAATACGCCCGCCGGTCCCTGCATGAAGCCAACAGGAATGAACACCGCGGCCATCACCAGGGTAATGGATACGATCGCGCCCGAGATCTCGTTCATCGAGGTGATTGTGGCGGCGCGGGCCGGCATCCCGGTATTCTCCATCTTGGCATGTACGGCTTCGACCACGACGATGGCGTCATCCACGACGATCCCGATTGCCAGCACGAGTGCAAAGAGCGTCAGCAGGTTGATGGTAAATCCAAACAACTGCAGGAAGAAGAAGGTACCCACGATCGCGACCGGAACGGCGATGGCGGGGATGAGCGTAGACCGGAAGTCCTGGAGGAAGATGAATACCACGATAAATACAAGGATGAACGCTTCCACGAGGGTATGTATCACCTGGTCGATGGAGGCGTCCAGGAATTCCTTTGAATTATACATGATGGTAGTACCCAGCCCCTTCGGCAACTCGGTCGTAAACTTCGCGACCAGCTTCTGTGCTTCTGTCAGGATATCGTTGGCATTGGATCCCGCCACCTGGAAGACGGCTACCCCGGAGGTGGGATTCCCGTTCAGCTTGCTGTACGAGGAATAGGTATAGGAGCCGAACTCCACGCGGGCCACGTCTTTCAGCCTGATGACCGAACCGTCGGGATTGGCTTTGACGATGACATTCTCGTAGTCCTGGTTTTTGTTCAGCTTGCCTTTGTATTTCAACACATATTCAAAGACTTCTTTGCTGCTCTGGCCCAGGCGTCCCGGAGCCGCTTCGAGGCTTTGATCCTTGATGGCATCGGTGACTTCTATCGGGGAAAGGTTGTATGCTGCCAGCCGATCGGGTTTCAGCCAGATACGCATCGAATAGTCTTTGGTACCGAAAGCCTGTGCGTCGCCCACTCCGGGGATACGTTGCAGTTTCGGGATCAGGTTGATCTTGATATAGTTCTGCAGGAAAGTCTCATCATAGCTGCTGTCCTTGGAATAGACCCCGATGAACATGATGATACTGTTCTGCTGTTTTTGGGTGGAGATACCTGCCTGGATGACTTCCTGGGGTATCTGGCTGGTAGCTTTTGCCACCCTGTTCTGAACGTTTACCGCCGCGATATCGGGGTTGGTACCTTGTTTAAAATAGACGGTCAGCGACATGCTACCGTCATTACTGGAGTTGGAGGTCATATAGGTCATGTTCTCCACGCCGTTGATGGATTCTTCCAGGGGAGTGGCTACCGATCGGGCAACCACTTCCGCATTGGCGCCGGGGTAGTTGGCCGAAACCAAAACGCTGGGCGGCGCAATATCCGGGAAAAGCGTGATGGGCAATGTAAAAACGGACAAACTGCCCAGTAAAAGCAAAATGATTGATACGACCGTCGATAACACCGGTCTTTCTATGAATTTCTTAAGCATAAATTGTTCTTTGTTAATAGAGAGGTGAATGGAGCGTGCGCTGTCCCCGGTCTACAGGGGCATCACCCGCAGCAAACTGTCTGCCGACAATAGCTGTGGGTTGATCGACGCACCATCCTGCAAGCGATCCATCCCTGCAAAGACGATCTTTTCGCCGGGTTGCAAACCTTTGTCGACGAGGTACCAGCCGGTTGTCTGGCCGGCAATGCCGATAGCTTTGCTGCTGACTTTATTGGAATCGTTCACGGTGAATACGAATATTTTGTCCTGCAGCTCATAGGTGGCCTGTTGCGGAACGGCGAGTACCGTGGCATTGATCTTTGGAATGCGGATCCTGCCTGTGCTGCCGGAGCGCAATAAGCCGCCCGCATTTGGAAATACCGCGCGGAAGCTGATCGCACCGATGGATTTGTCGAATTGTCCTTCCACCAGTTCGATCTTTCCTTTTGAGGCATAGATACTTTTATCCGCCAGCTGTAGCTCGACAGGGGGCATCCCATGTATCTTTTCTTCGACGGTCTTCCCGCTGGTCCGGCTGGTGAAATTCAGAAAATCGCTTTCACTCATGGAGAAGTAGACATACATTTCCCTGATTTCCGAAACGACGGTCAGCGGCTGCGCGTCGTTTTTTCCGACCAGGCTCCCGATCTTGTAAGGTATTTTACCGATATAGCCGTCGAAGGGAGCGGATACCAGCGAATAGCCCAGATTGATCTTTGCGTTGTTGGCGGAAGCTTCGGCCTGTGCGACGCTGGCTTTTGCGGCTTCGTAGGATGCTTTTGCCGATTGAAGCTGGACATCGGAGACAACGTTGTTCTTCACGAGGGGTTCCAGTTTGCTTACGTTGATTTCCGCGTTGGACAGGTTGGCTTTCGCGGCGAGCAGATTGGCTTTTGCGTTATTGAGCTGTTCCTCATAGGGGCGACCATCTATCTTGAAGAGAGGCTGTCCTTTTTTTACAAAGGCTCCTTCGTCGACAAAGATCTTATCGAGGTAGCCGTCCACCTGCGGACGTACATCTATGTTCCTGGTTCCTTCCACCGAGGCGGTATATTCCTGGTAGGTAGTAGCCGGTGTGTTATTAATGGTGATTACGGGAAGGGAAGGCGCGGGCATGGCCATGCCTGCACCCGGGTTGCCTTCGGTATTGCTGCAACCGTATAATACGATGGCTGCGATCAGGGAAATGAATGCCATGTACCGCTGTTTATAGGCGGTTTTAATAAACGTTGTCATATTTGAAGTTTTTTTTTGCTAAGTTCTGTCTAAGTGTGTGCTGGTTAAACCCGGAATTTGCTAATTAAGAAATTTTTAGATCCGGCCTGCGGTTTCGGATTCCCGGGGAAATGAATATTGTTCTATCATAAGCGGTTGGTTTTAATAGTTAGAAAAATTGTTTCGATCTTTTATTTTTATTTTGGCCCGATTTAGAACAAGGTCGATTATAAATAGTTCATGGGTTTTTGAATTTTTCTCAGCCGGTCATCATTTGATAACATTGCCGGCCGACAACTGGCGCCTCTGTGTATAAAACAGCATGCAGGCATTCCTGTCGACCATTATGGATGATCAATCGTAGTGGGGCAACCGGGGCGGTGCAATCGTACAAGGTGCGGGATCAGCCCTTCAGTCCGCGTATGAAACTGTTGATGGCGTCTTTTAGAATAACCTGGTTCATGTTTTTCGAAGCCGGCGAGTTCTTCATCCTGTTCATGGCTATCAGGCCGTGAAGAAAAGACCAGAGCGTATAAAATTTGAGCTTATAATCCATGTCCGGATTGCTGCCCGCTGCGATGATCTCGCGCACGGTTTCCAGCATCAGTTGGTCATAGCATACGCAGCCCACATTTTGGCCGTCTACTTCGCAGGAGGGCATTCCGAGACCGTACATCAGCTGGTAATATTCCTCGTTGTTGACGGCGAAGCTCCAGTAGGCCTTTGCCATTGCTTCCAGCGCTTCTTCGGGGTCCGTATATTTTTTCCTGGCCGCTTCGACTTTTTTTGACAGCAGGAGGAATCCTTCTTTCGCGAATTCGAAGAGGATAGCCTCTTTGTTTTCAAAGTGGTCGTAGATCACGGGGATGCTATATTCTATGGCGTCTGCGATCTTCCTGATGGATAACGCCTGCCAGCCTTCCTTCTTTACCATCTGCCAGGCTGCCTGGTGGATGGCGGACCGGACTTCCGTCTTCTGCCTCTGTTTACGTTCTACTCTGCCCATGTTTCCTTTTTTCAGCTAACACCAATAGATTAACCTAACAGCGTTAGCAAAAGTAGCGACGTTTCCTATTCCGGCAAAATTTTTTTTACCGAAGGTGATTTTAAGCCGCCCGGAACCCCGTATTTACAGGACAAGCCGGGTTCCAGCGAGAATGGCTGGCGGCTCGAAACGGGGGCTTTTGCGACTTGGACTCTACAGTGGGTTTTTGGCGACGCCTTCCCGGGTGATTTTTATGGGGAGGATCAGCCCGTCTTTTCCAAAATGCATTTCATCTATGCAGACGACGCGGTGGTTGGGGTCTGTTTCTCCGAGGGGCCGCCTGTGGTAAACGATAAACCACCTGTCTTTTCCCGGGATCCGTATCAGCGAGTGGTGACCTGCTCCGGTCGCTACGGCGGCGTCCTGCCGGAGGATCTTGCCGATCCGTGTAAAGGGACCGGTCGGGGAATCCGCCATCGCATAGGCGACGCTGTAGTCGGGTCCGCCCCACCCACCCTCGGACCACATCAGGTAGTATTTATTCTCCCGGAGGAACATCAGCGGGCCTTCAACATAATGCTGCGGGGTGATCTCTTTAAAAACAGTGCTGTCGGGGAAGGGGAGCAACCCGGTGAAATCGGGTTTAAGCCTGGCGATGTTACAATGGCCCCAGCCGCCATAGATGATATAGTATTGACCATCCCGGTCTTTGAAAACGAACTGGTCGATCGGCTGCGCGCTGTTATGAACCTCTTTGATCAGGGGCCGGCCGAGATAGTCTGTAAAGGGGCCAGCGGGGTGATCGCTTACGGCTACCCCGATGCCTCCGTCTTCTTTTTCCGGGTTGTGGATATCGTTCGCGCCAAAGAAGAAATAATATTTATCGTCTTTTTTTACGATAGCCGGCGCCCACATCGCTTTTTTGGCCCAGGAGACCCTTTGGGTATCGAGGATATGAGGATGCCGGGTCCAGTGAATGAGGTCGTTCGAGGAGAAGGCGTCGAAAAAAACCTGTTGTTCATAGGGGGCCGAATAAGTCGGGTAGATCCAGTATTGGCGGCCGAAGACGGCGGCTTCGGGGTCGGCATACCAACCCGGGAACAGGGGATTGCCGGAATGCCCGGCGGGTATGGGTTGGACGGGTGCAGGTTGCACGGGTGTAGAATTGGCGGACGTCTGCGCTACAGAGCTGCCAAGGAGCGAGGAACAGAACAGGACCATCAAAACTTTCTTCATCCGGGAAATTTTGCAAATTTTACGTCACTGAGCAAATGCTAAATACTATTGCCGCGCTATACTTTTACTTTCATAACAACTTTTCTTACGGGTATGGGGACCTCGCTGAAGACCTCGGGCTGATGGATATCGGAGGGAAAAAAGATGATGAACTGGCCGGGGTAGAGGGTTATATAGCTTGCTTCTGCGGCGGGTATCGCATAAAAGACGACATCGTTATCCGAATGATAGGCCGCGACAGGGCGCTGGCCTGCCAGGGGCGTATATCCGAAATTCTCCACGCCCGAGATCATGAGCTGGATATCCGCGTATTTCTGGTGGCTCTCCCATTCGCAATCCGCCGCGGTCCGGGTGCTGTATTCATTGATCATGGCGAAGACATTTTCTCCGTCTATTTCCAGGAGCCCGGTCCCGAGGGTGGAGAAATCCGTATTGAGGGCGAAGTCGATGGCTTTCGCGAAATTCGGGCCGATGACTTTGTACCAGTGCAGTTGCGATAGCGTGGATGTAATCATGCTTTTTCGGGTTACTATCCGGCAAGTTATCGGAATTTCCGAATATAGCCTATTGTGGACCGGCTTGAACAGCCGCAGGGTCTGAACTAGTGCAACAGGATGGCGCTGTAATCATTCGGGTTGTTGACCGACACCAGGATTGAATCCTTTGTAAAGGTTATTTTAAGATCTTTGAGATCCGCCGGATAGGTGGCCGCTATTTTTGCGGCAGGGCAGTTTTTTTTGTCGATACGGAGACTGTAGACTCCTTTGTCCAGGAGGTGCAGGCACCATTCGTTCCCGTCTTTTTTCCGGGTCAGCACGGCCATGGCCCGGAGGTTGTGGTTGGTGACCGGCGAGTGTACACCGGCGAGATTGAGAACGGCCGCGACGATATCCGGCATTTCTGAGCTGGCAATGTAATAAACGGATCCTTTGCCGTATCGCCTGAGATGGATAAACGGCTGTGCGGGTTGCCCCGGTGCGATGACTACGCTCAGGGTCTGTCCCGAGGTCGCACGAACAGGCGTCAACCGGGTCTGGGATTTGTGCAGGGTATAGGATTTTTCCGGTATTTTTCCGTCTTCGATGACATGTCTTGTATAGCCCGTCTCAAGGCTATCGATGGAGACGCTGCCGGTCTTCCTGAATCCGGGCCCTTTTTCTTTTCTCGATACACCCATGATCGCGCCGAGCGCGAAATCCGGTAGCGGATCGCCTCCCGCGGTATAGGAAAGGGCATCGCCCGTTATAATGACGGTGCCTCCCGCATCGGCATAGTTTTTAATCGCAGCCAGTTCATCGTCGGAAAAACCCGAGCATTCGGGCAGCAACAGCGCCTGGTAGGATTCCAGCGGGGTAGCGGGCAGGTTCACATTTGAAATATAACGGATAGGATTGCCTGCGGCCAGCAAGGGTTCGGTAAGCCCGCGAAGGATCTTCATATAGTCGTCGCGGTCGTATTGATCATAGTGATAGCGTGTTTTTTCGTTGTACACGATCGCGATATCGGTAACGGGTCTGGTGTTTTCAAGCCAGGGCTGCACCTCGTGTACCCGTGCATAAAAGGGAGCCAGGTTCTTTTCAAACCAATCCACGGGTACGATCCGGTCGAAAGAAGTATCGCCGTCGGGCAGCCCTGTCTTTCCCACGGATGCGAAATAGGAATAACATCTGCCTCCCAGGGCCAGGCATTTCCAGGCCGTTTCCGGATTCTCTATGACTTTACCGGTAATGATACCATCTTTGTCGAAGACACCGTTTAAGAATAGTTCGCGGAAAGGGTCCGCGAATTCCAGGTAGGACATATCGACATAATTCACGTCGCTGATATCGGCGCGGTCTTCCCCGTTAAACCAGTTCTGCCATACCGGGACGGAGGGTTTGACTGCTTTGCAGACGGCGTATAAATCCCTGACCACGCGGCTGAGGCTTTCCACGCGGAATTTCTCCTGGTGCTGCCAGTCGATCCATTTCGCGGGCATCGTATCGTTGAACATTTCCCGGTAAAGCTTTCTGCATCCCGCACATCTGCATTCGGCCGGCTGATCCAGGATATCATACCGAAGGCCATCTACCGGGTAGTTATTCAGCACCTCCCGTGAGGACGCTATTAGTTTTTCCCGATAGGGGGAATTGACGCAAATCAGGGGGTGGGTGGTATCCCCATTTGTGTATTGGGGATGTTCCTGCGCATACTTCATGATCCAGCCGATTCCGATATAGCCAAACCCCGAGATGCCGTGTTTGTGGAGTTCTTTCAAGGTCTCGCCGAAGAAATCGCCTTTCATACCGGGATAAGGCGTGTTGACCTTTGTTTGCAAATAGGTGGCATAGCCCGCCTGTGGCACTGCCTGGAGGATAACACCGTCCAGGTGGATCTTTTCGCAAAATTCGGCATATTTTACTGGGTCCTGCTCTGAAAACTGGAGGCGGAAGAGGGAATCCGAATATACCTTTTTCTCGTTCGCATCGAAGCTGATCTCGCGAAAGCATTGGGCCGGTCCTTTTGGGACGTACTGCATCACCTCTTCGTGTGTGAAGACCGGGGCGGGGGACGCGGATGCCTTTGAGCGGGTCTCGCACGAGACAAAAAAAAGCAGTGGCAGGAGGAGCGTGGGCAGATAGCGTGGTTGCATGGTCTTTTTTCTTTTACGATTTTTTGAGGCCGGGGAAGGGCTGACCGGCTAATGCTGGCGTTGATAGGACAGGCGGGATCGGTGAAACGCAGTCATAAGTGACAGCGGTAAGATACGGATAAAATGAGATAATTGTATTTCACCCGTCATTATTTCAGCTTTACCCCTGTTTTTTGCAGGTAAATACATTGCACGTATTATATTGCCGGTATGAATGCTGCCACGTATCGGAAACTGATCTTTTACAGCTCGCTGTTCATTACGCTGGCCATGGATATTCCCAGGTTGCTGGCATTGCGTAAGAACGGGGTGATGGCTCATTTCTGGCATTTTGATCTCGTAGAGCTGTTGTTTGACGGTCTGCTCAATTTCCTGTTTTGTGTGACGATCTTTTATTTTAATACGGACCGGTTAAGTGGATTCTTTGTAAGGGATGTGTTCCGGCCGAAGGGGTTGCGTCTTTTCGTCAATCTTTTTATCCTGGGGGTTTTTGTCGGGACAGGCGTTGTGGTACAACATTCTTTTTTCAGAACGGGGCTTTTTCCTGGCGGCGGGATCGGATTCCAACTGAGTGTGAGCCTGCTTTTGATGGCCATCGAACTCCGGATCGTGATGCTGTTACAGGAATCGAGGGCCCGGGAAATCGAGAATGAGCACCTGAGAAATGCCTATTTGAAGTCGGAGCTGGAGGTATTGAAAGGACAACTAAACCCTCATTTCTTTTTCAATGCCCTTAGCAGCCTTTCTGCGGTGGTCCGCGAAGATCCGCGTAAGGCGCAGCAGTATATCGGTCAGCTGTCAAAGGTATTCCGTTATTCCCTGCATTCATCCGATTGTCATTTTGTGACCCTGCAGGAGGAGATGAATGCGGTAGAGTCCTATTCGGGGTTATTAAAGATGAGATATGAAGCCGGTTTTCAACTTCGGATAGGCCTCGTGGAAAGCCAGTATGCCTTACGGGTGCCGCATATGTCCCTGCAACCTTTGGTAGAGAATGCTATCAAACACAATACCGTTTCTTCCGCCAAACCGCTGATCATCGAAATAAGCGTCGTGGACGGGTTCCTGGAGGTGAAAAACAATATCCAGCCGGTCCGTATACCCGAACCCGGCGCCGGAATCGGGCTTAACAACCTGAATGAGAGGTATAAGATCCTGATGCACCGGGAGATTGAGATCATAAAGACAGCTACTGTCTTCATCGTCAAACTACCTATCCAATAATTATGGCATTACGTATAGTTATTATCGAAGACGAACCGGCCACTGCCAGGAACCTGAAATTCCTGTTGCAGGAGGCCGAGCCGGGTATAGAAGTGCTTGCCATGCCGGCGGGTGTTACCGAAGCGGTGGATTGGCTGAGCGTTCATGGCCGGGAATGCGAACTCATCTTTATGGACATCCGTCTCAATGACGGGCTATCCTTCGGGATCTTCGACAAAATCAGGATAGAGGTCCCCGTCATTTTTGTCACGGCCTATAATGAGTATGCCCTGCAGGCTTTTAAAACAAACGGTATCGACTATATTCTTAAACCCTTTGACGAAGGGGAGTTGAAACAGGCCCTGTCCAAATTCAGGCTTTTGACCCACCCCGCCCATCCTGGCGACGGCTATTCCCGCCTGAAGCAGATCGCCGAACAGCTGTCGGGTCATAAGACCGTGCACAGACAATCCTTCCTGGTTCATTTTCGCGATAAGATGGTGCCTGTTGCGGTGCCGGACATCGCCTGGTTCTATACCACCAACGAAATCGTTTATGCCCAAACCAATGACAACAAAAAACTTGTCATTGACCTCACGATGGAACAACTGCAGGATCAATTGGATCCGACCGTGTTTTTCAGGGTCAACCGGCAATTTATCGTGCATCGCAAGGCTATCCGGGAAGTCGATTTCTATTTCAATGGCCGGCTGTCCCTAAAAACAGTCCCTCCTTCGGATGAAAAGATGCTTATCAGCAAGGCCCGTGTTCCTGAATTCAAGGCATGGATGAACAGGTAATTTCCTCTTTTTGGTTCGCCCCCCTTTTTTGCAGCTTCACCCCGATAGACCCGACTCCTCCCTGTTTTCCGGATCATATTTGTGACGGCATTTGATGCTGTTATAAAATCTACAGATATGAGACATTACAAGGGTTGGATATTGGCAATATTGTTCCTGTTGATCCTCGCGGAAATCATCTGGAGCTGGAGAAAAGACAAAAAATTATATAATGTAAAAGAGACATTGGCTAATCTCAGCATACTGGCCGGATTCGAATTTTCAAAGCTGGTATTTGCCGGGTATCAGTTGACCATACTGGGGTTTGCTTCTAATTATGCAATTGCCGGGCTTCCGAGGAACGGCTGGATATTTTTAATATGTTTCGTGCTGGCAGATCTGCTCTACTATGGGTTTCACCGGGTGTCGCACAACTGGAAACCGCTATGGGCGTTCCACCTGGTCCATCATTCCAGCATGACGATGAATCTTACGACGGCCTACCGGCTCAATTGGTTCGGGGCCATTGTGAGCCCGCTCTTCTTTGTACCCCTTGCCCTCGCCGGGTTTCCTCCTGATTATATTGCAGGCTCGTATGCACTCAACCTGTTATACCAGTTTTTTCTCCATACCGAAACGGTCGGCAAGCTTGGTGGCATAGAGGGTATCCTCGACACGCCATCCGCTCACCGTGTGCATCACGGCAGCAACCCTGTCTATATCGATAAGAATTTCGGCGGGGTGCTGATGATCTGGGATAAGCTATTCAGGACCTATCAGCCCGAAACTGAAAAGGTAAGATATGGGATCACCACGGGTTTTATCAGCTACAACCCGTTTACCCTGGTCTTTAAGGGTTTTATCGATCTTTTTACAGACAAGATGAAATACAAGGGTTGAACCGGCCGGCGGGGTCAAGAGATCCTTTCAATACAGCGTCTCGAAACAGGCTTTTAAATAGACTCAGACAAAATCTTAAAACAAACAGACCAAATATTCAAATCACACAAAAATCAACCACATGAAACCAACTATTCAATTGAAGATCAACGCCCGTGTTTTATCCGCCACTTTATTGCTGATCGCATCCCTGTTCGTAGCGCTGTCGTCCTGTAAGAAAGACAGCCCGGGGTCCACGACGAGCAGTACCGTTGGTGTCGATGATGCCGCCGATGCGGTGATCCAGGCTGTGACGCCGGAAAGCGCCGGTATGGTGTCTCAGACGGAAACGGCTGCCCTCGTCCTGAACAATAGCGCGATCACCACGATAACGTCCTCGTCGACGGTTGTCAGCGCCTGTGGAATCACTGCCGATACCGTGTTTGCCGGATCAAACGCATCGGGAGCCGCCATCACCTACAGCTATTCCTATGGTTCCAGCCGGATATTGTCCTGCAAAAACGATATCCCCCAGCAATTCGAGTATGGGTACACCGGAAAATGGAGCTATGATGCCCCGCGCATCTCTTCTAACGACAGCGCCAATGCGCAGCTCACGATCACAGGCCTTCCTGCCGATAGCAGTCAGTATACCTTTAATGGCTCCTATGTGCGCAATGGGAGTGAGACTTCGAAGATCGGCAACAAGCTGTCTTTTGCCAGTACGATCACCCTGAATGTCACCAATCTGGGCATTGACAAGAATACGGATGAGATCCTGTCGGGTACGGCTAGTGTAACGATCAACGGATCTACTTCCGGTGGAAAGTCTTTTAGCTATTCCGGAACCCTGACCTTTTTGGGAAACAAGCAGGCAACTTTGGTATTGGGAAGCGGCAATACCTATTCGATCACCTGGTCATAACGGATTCTTTTTACAGGAGCCGGGCTCTCGTGACGGCTCCTCTCTTTTTGCAAAAAAGATCTGAATTAAAATAATGAATATGAAAGCATCTTTTAAGAGGGTTTTATACCTCCCAACCCTACTTGTCTGTTGCCAGCTCGCATATTGTATGCTGGGGTCTATCCTGCCTGCCAACGCGCAATCTGCCGATTCTCTTGTCAAGCTAAAGAACGCTAACCCGCAGCAAAGGGCCCGGATGCAGAGCGATCTCATGAAAACAAGACTGGCACTGAGCGACGCGCAGTATAAGCAAGTGGCGGCGCTCAACCTGGCGTATGCATTAAAGATCGAGCCGATCCTCAAAAGCGATGACAGCAAATTCTCCAAGTACGGCCGGATCAAGCCCCTGCTGGAAGAAAAAGATGAGAAATTAAAGACGGTATTTACAAAGGAACAGTATGACAAATATGATGCGGTTAAAAAAGAGATAATGGACAAGATGAGGGAATTTAATAAGTATAGTAACTAAACCGACATCATGAAGCATTTAGTACTCATTGTTTTATTAATATTCCTTTTCACCGGTTTATGCACTGCACAGGCGGTCTTTCAGAATATCGGAAGCGGCAACTGGAGCAGCACAGCCAGTTGGGTGCTGGTATCGGGCTCGAGTTCGACCGGCTATCCCGTTGCCGGCGACACGGCTACTATTACGGGAGGGGGTAGCATCACGATAGACGTGAACTCCCAATGCAACCAATTGACGATCAACGGAGGTTCTGCCCTGATCCTGAATTCGGTCAGCAGTGTCCTTACTGTCAGCAATGGTCTGAGTGTGTCGGCGGCTTCCACGATCGATCTGACCCTGGGTGCATTGACGATCACGGGTTCGATGTCTTTGGGAAGTGCTTCCACGGTGACGGTCACCCAGGGCGCGTTGACCGTCGTCGGTCTCATGACGCTAACCTATCCGACTGCGGGCGCAGGTACTACCCTGCTGGACATAGAAGGAGGCGCCTTCAGTTGTGCGGGGGTGATGACAGTTACCGCGACGACGGTACCCGCAGGGAGATTTGCCGAGCTGCGGATCGGCAATGGCGTGGTAAATCTGGCGGGGGGTGTGGTCACGACCAGCGCGAACGCGCGTATCAACTTCACCGGTCCGGGCTCCCTTACGCTTGCAGGAACAGTCTCTATAAACAATGCCAATAGTTTTATAGCCGGCACCGGCCGGGTCATCTATTTCGGGATTCCGGGAACCAACCAGGCGGTTGCGCCCCTCGCCTATTACCGGCTGGTGATCACCGGGCTCGGTACCGGTGTAAAACAGATTGCCGGCGCAGCCACGGTCACGGATACGTTGACCCTGCTGACCGATACGCTGGAAGTAAATTCCGGGGGGTCTTTAACACTCAGTAATGGGATCACCCTTGTACGAACCGGTGGAAGCTTGCTGTCCGCTCCCATTTTCCAGGGAGTCGCCGATATCATATACAATGATATACAGCGGGATACTACGGGCCTGGAAATGCCGACTGCAGCCTCGGTGCTACGCAATCTTACGGTGAGCGATATCGCGGGGATCAAGCTGGGAGCCAATGTGACGGTTAATAACAACCTAAATCTGCAACAGGGGCCCCTGCTTACCGATGTTTACAGTCTCGTCATCGCTAATCCTTCCGGGGGTTCGGGGGTGGATCCGGCGGTATCGCGTACCAATGGCTATGTGGCCGGGGCAATCACCCGGTCTATCGGGACGACCGCCGGGTTGAGGATCTTCCCGCTGGGCGCCGGATCTTTGCAAGCCTATCGGGAATTCGATCTCGATTATACGACGGCGCCTACGGTTGCAGGGAGCCTTACCGTACAGGATGTCGACAGCTCCGCTCCGGATCAAAGCGGACTGCCGCTTGCAGACAATAGCGAAACGATCGTAAACATTGCTCCGATGTACTGGCAGGCGGATGCGTCGGGTGGTCTGTCGGGAGGTGTGTATACCGTGACGCTTACCGCAGGTGGGGCGCCCGGGGTGAGCGATCTGAGCACCCTTCGGGTCGTAAAACGGCCTTCGGGCGGCGGTCCCTGGGCTATCGATGGAATGGCGGGCACGAATTCCGGCACCAAGAGTGCGCCTATAATCGTCCGCACAGGACTGTCGGGTTTTTCGCAGTTTAGCTTTGGAAGTGACAATAGCAATACGCTGCCGATTACGCTGCTGTCTTTTACCGGAACGGCTACCGGTAATTCCGTACTCTTATACTGGACAACATCCAGCGAGAACGGTAACCTGTTCTTTACCGTAGAGCATAGCCTTACCGGCAATAGTTTTGAAGATATCGGCCAATTGACCGGAGCGGGGACAACGACCCTGGAACAGAGTTACCATTTTAACGAGACTGATGTGCCTGCCGGTGCGAATTATTATCGATTGAAGCAGACGGATGCGCGTGGCAGTTATACCTATAGTCCCGTCATCGTATGCATGGTCGCGGGCGTCAATCCATTCAAGGTGTTTCCGAATCCTGCAACGACGCAACTTACCATTCAACCAGGCGCAGGGGGCGTTGTCATCCTGTACAGCCAGAACGGGCAGTATTGCAGGCTCCTTTCCGCCGGTGTGAACGATATCAGCCGATTACCGGCCGGGTTTTATTATGTAAAGAGCGGAGATAATGTCCTGACCGTTGTAAAACAGTAAACAGCGTCTTATTTCGTTTTCCGGATATAGATATTGCCGTTCATATTTTTCATCAGGATTTCCGGGCCTCCTCCGCCGATTTTGCAGAGGATCCAGTCATCCAGTTTCATCTGGTACATCCCCGGGTGGGTCTGTTCGGTCTTATCGGTTTTCTGCGCTTTTTCCATGCTGACGTCGAAGTCGGTCAGGATCTCGCCGCGATCGGATCTCAGTTTCAGACTGGCTTTTGCGGTCGCGGGAAGGGTGAGGTCGACGTTTCCGTTAAGGGTCGAAAATGCCATGGGTGATTTGGGGTCTATGGCGTTGAAGACGGCTGTCAGCGTGCCGTTCACGGTCGATGCGACAGCGGATCCCGAGATATTGGTCAGTTTGATAGAGCCGTTCACATTGTTTATTTCGAGTTCACCGCGGATGTTGTCGACGTCTATCTCTCCGTTGTTTATCGTAGAGAGTTTAAGCGTTACATCCTGGGGTATTTTCAGGCTCAGGTCGACGAGTTTGGATGGCTGCTTGTTCTCTATGGTGATATTGTTGTTCTCTTCTTTTGCGGTGATCTCGAAACCATTTTTCGGGGAGATCCGCTTCATGCCGTTACCGGCGTCTTCTGGCATTTCTTTCTTATTCCCGTTCCGGGAGCTCGCCTCGATAATGATGTCCTTCCCCGGATAGCTGGTCACTTTTATCGACCCGTTCACCAGTGCGATGTTCAGGCTATAGGGTTTTCCGGGCTGGCTGAGAGGTACGGTCAATTCTTCCGGGGAAGGGGGTTGGGAGGAAGTCTGTGCGTGCAGGTTCACGCCTGTAAACAGAAGGAGTATCCAATAAGCTGTTATTCGTATTTTTTTCATGTGAGGCATTTTTCTTTTTAGATTACTGTCAGCGGGATCCGGGTTCGAGATCTTTTTTTTGAGATCCATTTTGAGACTTGAGTTTGGGAGCCGGATCGGTGGATTCCTCAGGATTGTCTTTTTATATAGATATCCCCGTTTATCGTCTCGAATTTGAAGGGTGTTCCCCCTTCTCCTATGCGTACGGACGAGATCTTGTTCAGTTTATACACAGTGGCTCCGCTGCCAAATTCCTGGACTTTTGTGACTTTTCCAGGCAGGGCCTCCGCATTTGGAAAATCGGTGAAGAATCCACCGTTCAGGCTTTTAAACTGCAGATCTGCGGAGAGATTGGCCGGATAGGTCACCCGGATTTCGCCGTTGATTGTATGGTAGGAAGATTCTCCGCCGGGGGTGACCAGGTAGCTGACTTCTACCTTTCCGTTGACCGTGTTCGCACGGGTGATCCCCTTCGCGTTTGAAATGTAGAGGGAGCCGTTCACATTGTTGACGCGAAGAGTTCCGGCCACATCCTTCACTGTTATATCGCCGTTGTTGACCGTCGATACGGCCAGGTTCATGCCGAAGGGCACTTTTACGGTGAAGTTGAGATGATACCTGTATTTGATATCCCAGCCATCTCTTTGATGAGAATGAGAACGGGGACGGGAATCATGGGGTTCGGCGATATAGGCCGTAATGGTGTCCGTCGTTTGCTCGAATTCCAGCTTGAACTCTTTTTTACCGTTCTCGAGCTCTTCGTTGTCATCGGCGGTGATCAGCTTATCGACTTCCACGAAGACTTTTGTACCCGCATATCCTTCGACCAGGACGGGTCCGTCGATGTTATAGATCGCCAGCACTGTGGACGAGGCTTCTTTTGAGGGGTTAAATTCCCGGCTTATATGCTCTCTGAATTCCTGTGCGTTGGCGTGCGTGCAGGACAAGGCTGCCGCCAGAAAGGCGTAGAATAATTTTTTCATGTTTTGTTTTTTTGAAGTCAAATCAGTTTCCTGATGCTTTGTTCTATTTTCGTTTTCACCATCTCGTTGAGGTCTTTTTTGTCGAGCAGTGTCTGTAAAGGCTTTATAGATCTTTTCTCCTGCAGTTTTACCATGACGTCCGCGATGGCCGATTGCAGCAGAGGGGATTCCTGGCGGGTGATGCTCTGTACCAGCCCCTGACGCACACGGGGATCCTTCGAGTATTTGCTAAGGGCTTCCAGTGTGATCAGCCGCACGTTTACATTCGGGTCTTCGTTCAGGGTAGCGAGGAGGGCGTCGATGACTTTCTTGTTTGCACTACCGATCTCATCGGTATATCCAACGGCCCGGATGCGTTGAGAGGCGGAGGGATTCTCCAGGAGAGACAGCATCATCATTTGTTTCATCTCCGATACCTGCGACGAGAGCGAGTCGATCTGTTTGTTCAGGGACATGGGCATTTGCGAAGGGGCCGGTGTAATCGCGGGTGTCGGTGTTTGGGAAGATGGGGTCGCCTGTGAAGACCCGGCCGTCGAAGAACCTGCCGTTTGCGAAGTTGAACCGGTTGGCGAAGGCGACCCTGTTTGTGCATCCCGTCCCGTCTGTGGATGATGGTTTAAAAGATACCCGATGAAAAGGCCAATGACCAGCAGGAGGATGCCGTACCCGAACTGAAACCGGGGAAGGCTGCTCCAAAGACGGCGCATGATATTCGAAGCTGGGAAAAGCGGGTTTTCCGTCGCCCTTTCTTTGGAATAATCGTGCAGGGCGCTATGAAAGCGGGCTCTCATGGATGCGGGGGGTACCGGGTCGGGGATTTCGCCCATCAGGTCCCAGAGTTTTCGGGTGGCTTCGAATTCGGCCTGACAGCCGGGACAGCCATCGATATGTTTTTCGAGATCCTGCCGCCCCCTGTCATCCAGGGCGCCGGTCGTTAGTAAGGTAATTTGTTCTTTATATGCAGCACAATCCATATCGGGTATTTGTATAAGAAATGGTATAAGACATCTGTGTTAAACTAGTTTGCGATTTTCAGGTAACAGGTTTTCAGCTGGTTCAGTGCACGGTGCACGCGGACTTTTACGGCGCCTTCCGATATCTCGAGGATCCGGCCTATTTCACGCTGGCTTAACTCCTGGAACCGGAATAATATGAGCAGTTCCCTGTTCTCTTCGCTGAGGTGGCTCATGGCCATTTCCAAGGTCTTGAGCTCCTGTTTCTTTTCCAGGAGAGTATTCGTCAGCAGGGGGCTCTCCATTTTTTCTTCCAGGTTCAGGACATCCGAGTGAACGGGCGTTCTGCTGTTTTTCTTCAACTGGTCTTTCAGTACGTTCCTGGCGAGGTGGTACATCCAGGTCTTGAACTGACCAGTGCCGGCGAAATTCTTCCGGTATTTCAGCATCCTGAAAAATACGTTCTGGACGAGGTCGTCGCTGGTCTCTTTTTGCCGGGTCATATGAAAGAAAAATCCATATAGCGGCTTGTGATACCGCTCGAAGAGCAGGCCCATTTTTTCAACGTCGCCATCTTTTACCTTCAGCATGAGGGCGTTATCCGAGAGCGTATCCAAGCAGCAGGTTGTTTATTTTTTAATGAAAACTCCGGGTCGGACCGAAGGTTACATGAATCGGGAAGATTCTCCGGGAAAAGGCTGCAAGGATGATGCGGGGAATGTATAAT
>JARLGZ010000258.1 GCA_031292515.1 Puia sp.
CCAAAACCCCAAAACCCCAAAACCCCAAAACCCCGGAAACCACAGCGCTCACACACGCAAAACCCATCCCTCAATATCATCAACTAGATATGCTGTATTAGCGATTATCCCTCAAAATCGGAGGCAACGACAGCGAAGACCGCTGTAGAACGCCATCTCTTCCGTTCTTTCTAGGCTCCCTCCGCACCACGTCTTGCCAGACCTTCAGCAAAATCAGCGCTCCTCCCTATCCCATATTTAGCACAGAAGCTACCTGTACGAACACCGCAAGCGGGAACAGGAAGAACCAGCCGCCGCCGGGGAGCTTAGCGCCAAGCAAGTAGTGCATTCCTACCTTCAGCAGCACCTAGAGGATTCCTCATGCGGGGGAGAGAAGTACAATCAGCGTTTGGATAGCCACGCCGGCCCACACGAACTCGGAGCTGATGCTGACCCAGCGGCGTCTGAAGCTTGACACGACGGTGGGGAGGAGCATCGTGCTCCCGAAGAGGAACGTCAGGAAGTCGGAGGCGGGGTTCAGTACGCTCGAAAAGAGGGCAAATGCGGCTACATATTATTGTTATCGCATGATAGGATACTGATTACGGAAGCCGTACTGGGGCGGACGTAGAGGAGGCGAAGACAGAAGCCGAGGCTGAGAGCCAGGGTGAGGATGCACGCAGCTTTGATTCCGATGGCGACGATGAAAATATCGAGGTTGGGGCTGTACTCGGTGATTTGCACGTATTCGTACAGGCAGAGACACGCCCTGCTAAGGGCGAGAAGGATCAGTGCGGACTCGGGTTGTGGGTCATTCCAGCAGATTTGTTTTAATTCTCGATCGTAGTATCCATCTCTATCGGAGATAAGGAAGAAGATACAGTAGGTGTATGAGAACCACGGTGAGCAGAAGCAGCGCCACGCAGGAAAGGATGAACTGGGACACGGCGAAGCCCTACAAAGAGGAGAAATATGTGAACAAAATGATACAAAATCGCGCTGGCTAGACTGAAGAGTGACCGAGAGATACAGACGGCACTCGTCACTTTTGATGGCCACCTCAGTGCAGACCCCCTTTGTGCTGAAGTGGAAGGCGAACTCCGTCTGGCATGCTATGTGTATTAGCGATTATGAGATACCCTTCTGATATAAAACCACGAAGTTCGAGAGGACGGTGAGCGTTGCTTTCGGAGTTGTCGTGAGCATGTCGTCAGAGCGCTGAATAAGCTGATTATCCTTTGACATGAAGCTAAATTTGATCAGCTGGTCGCGAGAATCTGTTTCGCCCCAGAGCTCGATGCGGAACTTGTGATTGCCGTCATGACAAAGGTGGTCCATCGCTGCCGGGCCGCTGAGGACGCTGCTGTCGTGTCTGAACAGGCTGGGAAGAGTCTATTATTGGCACAAAGGAGATACGGTTATATAGTTGGCGGAGAGGCCGGGTATCCAGCCGGTGGAGGTCTGGATCTGGTATGTGCCTTGATAATAAGTATTGAAGGACTTAGCATTGGAATCGGCGTGCGCCACGACGGCGAAAAGTAGGAGCCAGTTTGACCATAAAATTTTACTGGGAAAAAATTTGAACACTTAATTGGGACCCCCCTTAAATTCCGGTTACGGCGAACGAAATATTGTAATGGGAGTCCCGGAAATTGTTCTCTGTCGTTTCCTAGTTTTCGAACTGTGCTGGGGTTTTGGGGTTTTGGGGTTTTGG
>JARLGZ010000259.1 GCA_031292515.1 Puia sp.
AAGATAAGCTGCCCGGCGATGGCAAAACTGGTGAGCACGATGAAGCAGGTGAGCGCTCCCTTGCGGGCCATGCGCCTGCGGCGGGCGGGGTTGGCGCTCTGGGTGATGGCGAGAAACGATGGGATGGCGGCGAGGGGATCGACCAGGAAGAAGATGGAGCTGAGGGCCAGCAGCGAGAAGCGCACGATGGGCTCTGCGCGGAACGCGGAGAGTGCTGTTTCGGCTGGGTTGGTCCAAATCATCTCTAGAGTATAGGGCTTGAAAAAGCCTTTCGAGGCCGGCGTTTTGGCGGGCGAAGAGGTGCATGTAGATCAATACCCGAAGCTGGACTTTTCTGGTACAAAAGGGGTGCCTTCGAGGGGGTTTCGACGCGTTTCGAGCGAAAACTGCACGCATATTTCGATTTGGCGTGTTCCGGCGGCTTGGATCACCCGGGGAGGCCGACATCGAACTCAGGCTGGATGGGAGGATAGACAACCATTCATTCCGTGAAACGCGTTTTAGGGGACTGATTCGGAATCCGGACGATTTGCTATCACCCTTAGTGTTGGGGTTAGGGTGATTTCTCAAAAAAGCGGAGGGATGAGCCACCCGCAGGTGTGTGCGTATCAATAAATGCAAGCCAACCTCGGGGACCCAATTTGAACCTTGGCGATAATAACCGCCGATCAAATCCGGCATTTTCGGCGGCTCCCGGAGTAGTGTAAATTTGAGAAATCATTTGATAGGAGTGACGGCCCGATGCGAACCTTTTATGAGTTTTTTGCTGGCGGAGGAATGGCCAGAGCTGGGCTCGGCGATGAATGGCGCTGCCTCTTTGCAAATGATTTCGACGAAAAGAAAGCATCGAGCTACAGGGCCAACTGGGGAGCCGAACACCTTACGGTGAAGGATGTGGCAAAGGTGAAGGTTGAGGCTCTCCCAGGACAAGCTGATCTTGCGTGGGCGTCGTTTCCCTGTCAGGACTTGTCATTAGCTGGTGACGGTGCAGGGCTCAAGGGACATCGCTCTGGAAGCTTCTGGCCTAAACTGAGCATGGGTGCCTCCTAAGGGCTGCCTTCGTCAGCGATGCGCTGCGGAGTCGAAGGACCAGAGGTTGCATTTGGTCTCATCCGGTCTTATCGAAAGTTTCGGACGAGAGGCTGCCTCTCAGAGTGACTTGAACGATGATCCTCAACCCGGACAGAATCGAAACCCGAGAGAAGCTCATCCTTGCAGGGATTTACCTGTCTAAGTATGGTGCGCTCGGCCTGAAGAAGCTTGGTTTTCGCACCTATGCGGAAGCTTACAACGTGGTAGGTTATGCCTTGGGCTCCCGCCCCACCTCAATAAAGAACTATAGAGACGAATTTGACCCGATCTTCCCAAACTCCAGAAAAGGCTGGCACAAGCGCGAAACCCGTGAGTATTGCAAGAAGGTGCTTGATGAATATGGGGGACTGGATCTCGAATCATTTACAGGGTTGATCAAATCCTTTGTCGGCTATGACGAAAACATATGGAGTACCGTCGAATCGAAAGAAGATGAACAGAAAGTGCGCTCGTCAGGCTTCGCAAATAGATTGATTACCGGCCTTGCAGCCGAGCGATATTTCGAGTCGGTACATTCAACACTCCCTGAATTTAAGGGCTGCGTGATTGAAAACACGACCCAGCTCGGCTGCGGCTACGACTTCAAATTGAGTCGAGAGAAAAGCAAAGATTCTCTGGCCGTCGAGGTCAAGGGCCTTCGCGAGAAAGTCGGCAATGTTTTGCTCACGCCGAGGGAATACGAAGTTGCGACCGAGTTGCAGAACCGCTTCTGTCTATTCGTAGTCAAGAATTTCCAGAAGGTCCCGTACCACGAACTCTTCCTGAATCCAATCGCGGGGAATCTCCAATTCACGAGGACTGAACGGGTGATAGTCCAAGTGTCTTGGCTGACCCGCGTCTAGAACGGTTTCATAAATGGTATAGAGGAGCGATCATTCCCTCAGGGGCTAAACAGGCCGCGGAAAAACCCCTGATTTTCACTTCATTTTTCCATCGGGTCAGATTTTTCGCAGTTCTTGGCCCGTTTTGCCGGGGTTTCCTTTCTTCGTTTTGCGCCTGGAAGCCGTTTTTTTGGCCTCCAGGC
>JARLGZ010000260.1 GCA_031292515.1 Puia sp.
CTCGAAAGAGCCACCTGCACCTGATGCGGTCCGAACGAAACGGACCTGCGCACCACAGTTACAGTCTGGCCATAGAACGGGTGATGAGGATAGTGAACCGTCAACGAAACATGGGTAGTGTGTGAGTGCTTTGCAACACCCATCCGCTGCGTAAGCAGCGCGCACAACGGCTCCTGACAAGCCTTCGCCCTTGAAAGGCAACCTGCACCCGGCCAGCTTCAAGGCAGCGAATTGCAAGGCTAAACTCTGATCGTCAGCGCGATACGTGGCGATCGTAGGTTAAAACTTCCCCTTTGCGAGACTGACCGAACACCTGATAATTGCAATATGTCTGATTTTGCAAAAGATTGGCTGGCTCCCATCGTTACAGCGGTTGTGACGCTTTCATTGAGAGAGGGAAGCCCGCTTCTATGGAAGGCATACAAAAATCGCTACCGCGAACCAAAGGAAGCTCATCGGCAGGTTCTTTTAGATCAGGCGAGTTGGTATGAGGATAGGGCCGCCAAGCTCGCGACGTTCCAGGTCCAACTCCTCTATGACGAAGCGCCGGACAGGTTCAAACTCGCTGAATATGTCGCAAGACTTGACCCGAAAGACAGGGAATGGGCCATGAAAGAAACAGACGTTAAACGGCTGCGAGAGTGGGCTGCGGCAAAAGGGGCGGAATGCCACGACAATGCAGCGGAGTGCTCACGGTGGGCCGACAACGTAAGTATGAGAACACTTTTCTGATTCCTCGATCACACGGGACAGGAAAGTATCGGCGCGGGATATGATTGGCACATGGAAAAGACCTTTCACAAAGCGGAAGCGTATTTTCAGACCTCGGATAACCCGGATGGGACATTCTGGATTTGGGCTTACGATCCACGGGACGAAAAAATCAGCCTTGGGGATTGCCGGGACATCTTGATCGGCCTCGATCTGGAACCTACGACAACGGTACAAGAGGCAGATGCGCTCTCGGCTTTGCTTCGTAAGCACGTAAAAACCATTCACCTCCAGTCCATGTAAGGAGGCATAAACCTGTCCATCGTCGGACGGCTGCGGTTTATAGTAGATGCATGAAAACGCCCAAGCCAAGAGCGTACAAGCCGCCCAAGCGTTTCGCTGTAGGAACACCTGTCCGGGTGGTGCTGCCCGGTATCGACGGCGTTGTTCTTCAAGTCGATGAAGAAAGAACCTTCA
>JARLGZ010000261.1 GCA_031292515.1 Puia sp.
AAGATGGCGGGACGGGCGCCTCCCTCGAACATTGAAAAAAACTAAAAACCCCACCTCACCGGGACGAAGGACAAAAGAGCGGGGGCTGGGTGGACATGCGCCCCCCGCACCCCCACAGGGTCCGGCACGCGGGCTTTCAGCCCGCGACCGGGACGCCGGCGCCGCTCAAAGCCCCAAAAATCTCTTCTAGCATGCTTAACACAGACAACACCGCCCCCCTCCGGCAGGCAACTACCCATGCTCCGCTTTCAAGGTTCCTCATCGACTTTGCACAGACAAAACCGGGGGAAGCGGATCGGTCAGGTCAGTAATGCCTGACAGACTTGGCCTTTAGCACCGAACCCAGATCGAATCCACATCTGTAAACCTCCCGGGAAAGACACCGATTGATGAGCGGCAAGTAGCGGATATCGCGTTAAAAGCAGCAATTGACCTAATATTAACTTTTATACTAAAGTTAATATTGCGGAGGAACGCGCTACGTGGCTTCAGGAAGGTGAGGTCGTGTCCCGTCAAACTTCACGAATGAAATGGAAATGCAAATCGCTGTGGCGGGAGAGCGAACTACGTATAGAGGAGAGATTTATTTAATGTCATCTTAATTTCGACCGTGGAGCAGTCACGCATCAAACTGCTGCTGAGACCTTCCAAGGCATCCGAGCATACAACTGAGTGGACCTCAATTTAGCGCCGCCCTGCCCTTCATGCATGTCAACGACATGGACATACCTCGCGATTTTTCCCATACTTGCTCAGGAGATGGTGAAAAAGCCCTTGACAGCATGCACAACAGATGTTTGCCAAACGCTCAACAAGTGGTTTTTTAGCACCAACCCCACCGCACATTGCATTCGGGAGGTGTGTATGGATGACACGGACCCGTTCCTGGCCGAAATCGACGGCAAGCTGGCTTTCCAGACCAAATGGCGTCGCATCATGTCCGTTGCCTATTTCACGAACACTGCCCTCGCCTTGATCTCCTCATCCGCAGCCACTGTTGTTGCGGCCATAGGAGAGGCCTTCTGGGGTTCGCTGCTTGCCGCCGCCGCCACAGTACTCTTCGGTCTGGAGAAGACCCTTCTTCTAAGAGAAAAGTGGTCGCATCATCGTGAGTTTCCGGCAAGCCAGCATGAAAGGAGATAAAAAAGGGTCTATGATCGGCTGAAAATTCCAGGAGAAAGGAAAAAGGCCGATGAAAGCCGAGCAAAATTCCCACCCAGATGCCAAGATGCAGGCGGTAGCCGTCTTATTTGATCAATGGAGAAGCACTCGCAAGAAAAGGGACCCCATTCCGGAAAGCTTATGGGAAGCCGCAGCAGACTTATCTCCATCTTATTCTACCTGTCAGATCTCAAAAGAGCTCCGGTTGGACTTTAATAAACTCAAACACCGGATTCGTGCCCGTTCGCACCGCACCGCTTCTCCGGAGTTTGTGGAGTTGAAAGTGGAGCGGCTATTTTCCATGGGCCAATGCCTCATCGAGGTCCGATCCCCTGCGGGATTTGAACTCAAAATCCAAACGGCCGCCGCAGTGCCGCCCCAGTGCATGGAGTTGCTAAACTGCTTCCTGGACCGTGGCCGATGATCCAAATCACCCCGCAGATGCGGATTTTGGTTTGCGTTGAGTCCATTGACTTTCGTAAGGGCATTGACGGATTGTGTAGCGTGTGTCGTAGAGTGCTCGGGGTCGATCCGTTTTGCGGCGCTCTCTTTATTTTTCGCAACAAGACAAAGACCGCCCT
>JARLGZ010000262.1 GCA_031292515.1 Puia sp.
GCCGCATTGAGAAAGCGCCGGGCGATAGCTGTGCTGTTTTCATTTATGCGTGGACTTCCTAATTAGCAAGCTATTTTCATCTACATTATCCTCCCGTTAACAGACATTATACCATTGTTAAAGGCTTTACCATGAAGCAACTACCTTAGATTTCGACAGTCTATAGATACCCACGGGCAAGCCCGTGGTACTCTGTTCTGGTGTTAGAGAGAGGAGGGCGTCGCTCATGAGAAGCTTGCCCACGTGGGGGGAGAAGGCGAGAACAGTTTTGCACTTGATGCCTTTTATTTGTGGATAAGATACAAGGTAGAGATTACAGTTGCGATCGGAAAGCAACACCCTTGGCTCGATGTCCGCAAGTGAAGGTTTTCGGGTGAAAAAAAAATATTCCGAGTGATACCGTTCCTAGAAGTATGCGATTTTATATAGTGCGCTTAAAATGGCACTACAATAGTGAAACAATCACATTCGCCAGCCGAACAGTGTTGCTGACTTCCGTCAGGGAGGTATTCCCTGAAACCCGGCGAACCATCCATAGTGGGAGTTGAAGGTCCTCCCGCTCTGGATAGAGGTGTCCCTCTAGCCGGGCTGCGTGCTTGCCGTCCACCGGAGCGAGTGGCCTTACGGCTCCGCTCCAGCATCCGGGATACGACTCGCCAATCCGACCAGACATGCCTCTGCTGGTTCCTTACAGGTAGGCAGAGGGTGTATCTTAGCCTTCTTGCTGCAAGCCCTTCCCCAAATCCGAGTCCCCGCCTTGCTATGGCCACTGCCGCAGCTTGATGCGGGGTAAGTCTGTATCCTATCCCGAACTTCACCCATCCGATAACGCTGGTGTACGCCGGGTTGATTGCTACCACTTCAACGCCCTCCTGATATGCTTTACTGAAAAGGAGGTTCCTGAATGCGGCATACGCCATCATCGAGACTTTCCGGTTGCCCTTCTTGTTCCCGCTGACCTTTCTCTTGTCAAGCTTGAGGTCCTCGATCGCTATAGGGACCAGATTGCCTTTCGCATAGTGCACAACTAAAGCAATAGCATCCCCCAGTATCGCCACTATCTGACCTCTGGACTTCCCCAGTAAAAGGGTCGGAAGATCCCATGACTCTATAGGGTTGCCCGATGCGTCAATCCTTCCGACTGCAATATGGTCAGCGTTCAGGTCCAGGCCAAGTGCCCCGTTCTTCCCGTCTGTGACTGTGGGTACCTGGATGCGTTCTGTGGTGGCATGCACATACCAGCCCTTCTCCTTGCGGATGAACCTGTAGCTGATTGCCTGTCCCGTAAGCAACGCGTTTTTAAGTGTCTCCTGGCCGTGCGGGAATACCACAGGGACAGTGATGTGCGTACCGAACTTAGCCGTAAGACAGTTAGGCAGCCGCAACTGCAGGCCGTTGGGTAGCATCTGGCAGGTCTGATTGCCAAGGCTTTCGTCTTTACTGCCAAGACAATAGAACTGCGATGACCTGGTTGCTCTCCAATCCTCAAGCCATTCACCGTGATAGTGGTAGCTATTCTCCTTGAGATTGAATTGCTTCCTGAACAACTTCCGGGAGCCAAAACATAGAGAGGGGGTCTCTAACAGCATGCGCTCCTTGAGTTTAGCGATCTTACCTTCCAACTGCGCAACCTGTCTCTTGTACTGATGTAGCTTAAACCAATCCTTATCCTTACGTGTTAACGCTTCCTCAATGCGTTCCTTAACTACCCCGACCTTCCGTTCCTTGGTGTCGAGATTGCGCTGCAGACACTTCCTAGTGGCATCCACTTCCCCGGCAAGGCTGAAGATGACCCCGTTCAGCTGTCTGCCGGTGATTCCGTGTTTCTTCAGGAACGTGCGCTTGAGCTCATTTGGCTCTCCACGCTTGACATACCTCTCCCTGAAATACAGGCGCTCAACCCGCGCCATAAGCTCCGCTGTCCCATCCAAGGCCGGATACATTGATATGTCCTTAATCTTACCGCAAACGGTTACCTGCATAGTACTCCGTTCTTTACCCCAATCTGCATCGGTTACACACCTTTTTAGCCTTATCCTATATACTCAATATTATTATATATAAAAGCATATTGTCGTACCGAATTGTTAACTGTTGCTCAACCC
>JARLGZ010000263.1 GCA_031292515.1 Puia sp.
CCAAAACCCCAAAACCCCAAAACCCCAAACCCCCTGTGCAGGATACACAGACATAAGGCACAATAGCGATGACGCAATCGCACACAGTGGAGGCATAATGAACTATATCTTTGTTAGCGACATCCATAGCTGTACTAAGATACAGTGCGTCATCCGTATAATGATTATTCCTATGGCTAATAAATGGATACGGCGCGCTTAGAGCTCGAAGCTTGCTTGGCTCAAGCACTCGCAATCTCACCCTCTAACCACACGCAGTTAAATCCCGGCCTCGCAGCAAGGAGCATTAAATACCGCATCAAACAGATGCTACCAAACGACAGCATGTGCACGAAGCACCACTGCCCCAAGGGGTGGGTGTGCCACTATTGCGCGAATCCTCACGAGGCCCTCTGCCCGGCCTGCTTCTTAGAACATCAGGTCCGGGATCACCACATCGACAAAATTGTCGCGATCACCGACGAGGTCCGCAAAGATTCGGATGCCCTCAAGGCCAGGCTGGGCCCCGACTCTCCTACTGAGAAGGTCATAGTTGGGCTCAAGAAGAGGATTTGGAAGGCTCTGAAGGATGTCGCTGAGGCAACGCGGGCGGAGCAAGCTGAGATCGGGCGGGTTCAGCGCGAACTTGATCTCCGGAAGAAGGAAGCGGCGATCGCAGATGTTGAGGCACAGAAGAAACTGGGGGAGCTGCTGATGAGGCTTGGAGTGAGAGAGGCAACGCTGGATAAGGCCAGAGCGGTGATCTCGGGGGAGGATGGGGAAGTGGCAGGGAAGAGCGACGAGGTCATGAGAGAGATCAAGGAGCTGCTGGAACAGACTGGGAAGGACGTTGAACTGGGGGCTGGGAAGATGGACGAGCTGCTGGCTGGGATAGAGCAGGTTGTGGCGGAGATCAAGAAGGCGCACGGGGACGTGAGGCCCGAGCTCCGGAGTCGGGAGGAGAAGAAGAGGGATTTTAATCAGGTTGCGGACTTGAAGAGCGACCTCCAAGCAGAACAGAGCAGAACAGAGGGGCTCGTCATGAAGCTTGCGAATGCTAAGAAGGAGCTGGCAAAGATGGCGAAAGAAAATAGGGAGCTAGAGGAGATCCTGAAGAATTGGGGCATCAACGAATCGCTCAGGAACAGTTTCAAGGCCTGTGATGCCTCGATCAGCGGGTTCAAGTCTGTCTTTGAGGAGAAGAAGGCGGCGATAGATCAGCAGCAGGATTTCGCGAAAAAGGGGGACATGATAAAGGAACTGGGCGAGAGTCTCAAGAAAGTGGAGGACGAATTCAAGCAGTCAGTGGGAAAAGTCAACGAGCAACTGGACAAGAAGGCTGCGGAGGTAAGGAAGATTAGACGGGTTCTGGACGGCAATGACGAGGAGGTCAAGAAGCGCACTGATGGGGAGGAGAAGGAGGAAAAGAAGAAATATGCGGAGAGAGGTGAGCATGTGCTTCTGACCAGAGGGAGTATAGCGGAGAAGCTGCTCGCAGAATATAAGGGACACCCGGCATACGAGAAAGTGAAGGATGCATATCAGAGGCTAGCCTCAAACTCTGAGAATGATTGGTACTTCCGCACTATAATGCTTATTATAGTCCTTTTGCGTGCTCATACCATTTAGGCAATATTTACGTGGACAGCTGTTCAATCAATGATAAGGGCGCAATGATCATCGCGTGCGGACTGAAGCTCTCGACCAAGATCACTGAATTGCAACTATGTAAGCTAACACTTGCCCGACTATAACAATCGACGTGACGAACACAAATCTGTAGACAACAACTGGATCGGACCGGAGGGCGCGAAGGCCTTGGGAGAGGCACTCAAGGGACAACCGTCGCTGCGGAAGCTCTTGATAGGTAGTATTCTCTCTTGCTTGTCTGGGACAGTGCGAATAACGTGTGCAATAGGTACTGCGCGGATGGCATCGTCGTTTATTATAGGCGGTAATAAACAGTCGCTGAGCAGACGAATATAACCTATAGGTACTGTCTGAACTTAACCGCTTTTAGCAGCTGGTAAGCATTATTCTCTTTCTAACGACCGGCCGGCGGAATCTGCGCCAGGTCACACAAAAAAACATGTCTGAATAAACTCGCGCGATAGGTAACCTCGGCATATAACACTAACTGTGGCGCATTGTAGATGGTAAGCACCCCTGATTGGCACGCTGTGCCGACGCGCTGAATAGGTAAAAGTTCTCTCACGATCCAACCGCGTAGACTGTAATATCAGCAAAAATAATAACATGCGCGAGGGATATAGACTGCAAGCAAAGCGGTGTGCGAACTAAGAATAGGTATCCTGGCTAATCGTGTATGTGTATAGGTAAGAGTCAGGCGAAATAGTTCTGGTTGGTAGATGGAAGTAAGAATCGTTCCTTACTCTGGCGCAATAATAGGCACAGCGATTTCGATAACAGCACGAAACGATAGATCCGATCGGAGATGAAGGCGCCAAGGGTATAGCTGAAGGGCTGAAGAGTAACCAAGTTCTGGTGCAACTTTCCATGGGTACGCGATACCGTTGTATAATCTATAGCCGCGTCTCAGATCACCGATGTTGGTGTCGCTGCGCTGGCTGACGTTACTAACAATTATGCGACCGCACTCAATTTTATATGGCTTCGTATATCCTGTTCGCCATATTATGATCTCCGGTAGGATGTAACAAGCTCAGCGATACAACAGGGAAGAAGTATGGCTTCAGAGCTGGCATCAGCGTCTTTTACAAGTAATCGCAGCACCAAGCTAAGCGCTCGCGCAAGACTCTATAATCACATTCACAGCAAATCATTTCTCAGTTTCTCTATTCTATATCGCAATCTCTCCGTTGATCTGTTGCGCCAATTACTGCATGTCATACCGCATACGATAATTTGTATGTCCCACACTGTACAATATATCATAATCAGCACACATATCCTTACCAGTGTATCACTTCCCCGCCGAGGAGCCTCTGCAGCTCCAGCCCAGTGTGCACCCTCCTGTGTCCTAAAAGTTTCTTGCCGTGCGCACGACGTGTTTATGGGTATTGCTCCTCGCACTCATGCGATTCCGCAGAC
>JARLGZ010000264.1 GCA_031292515.1 Puia sp.
ACCGCCGCCTACAAACTTCTCGTTGGGATCGCCGTAGCTTCCATGGTCGGGCAACGGGATCGGATTGCTCTTTTTCATGCGCGCATCCTCACGGCTGTAGCTGAATGTATACGCAAGCATGGTGTTGACGTCGCCCTTTTCTTGAACGAGATCAAGCAGGCGGTCGATCCCCTCATCGTGCCACGCGTAGGCCCTGATCTGGATGCCGACGAAGTT
This sequence comes from Puia sp., assembly GCA_031292515.1. Lineage (GTDB taxonomy): Bacteria > Bacteroidota > Bacteroidia > Chitinophagales > Chitinophagaceae > Puia. The sequence continues at coordinate 217 of JARLGZ010000264.1, forward strand.
CTTCCGGTTCTTCACGATGCTCTTGTCGATCAATGGAAGCACCGTCGACTTTGTCTGCGGGTGCAGCTTCTGACTTAGAAGGACCGCGCATGCGGAAGAAAGCCGCATGAACGTTCGACGATCGAGAAACGAATTCATTTTTGAGATCCTCATTTTGTCGAGTGCTGGCTGCGGGGCCCGATTCATTGAGTCCCGCAGCCGGAATGTGGAAAATAACTTATTTCAGCCGATCTCCTCGTGAACAGATGCCGCGCTTACCAATACAGCTTCAACGCGAGTTGTATCTCACGGGACGTCCGCTGGAAAAGTGCCGGCTGGCCTGCGGATGTGATCGTCCCGGCAGCTGCGTTCCCGATCGACGCATTGGGGTTATTGAACTGGGGTGTATTGAGCAGGTTGAAGATTTCGGCGCGGAATTGAAGGCTGCGATTTTCAGCCGACGACAGCGGGAAATCTTTGAAGAGGGACGCATCGACTTGCTTTGTTCCGGGCCCAAAAAGAATATTGCGTCCGGAGTTTCCAAATGTGTATTGTCCGGGCGAGACAAAATCGGCAGTATTGAACCATTGTTTGGCCGTTGGGTTCGACACCTTTCCGGAACCGATGCGGTTTGGCCACTGCACGCCAGTGCCCGCGTTCAGCAGGCTGGTTGACATGACCGGGGTGAACGGAGAGCCGGTTCGGAATGTATCGATGCTGTTCAGCTTCCATCCCCCAACCACCACCTGCTCAACGCCGTGTGCATTGCTGGCGAACTTCTTATTCCGGCCAAACGGCAGCACGTAAGACCAGCTCAATACAGCGCTTTGGCGGCCATCGAAATCGGAATTGCCCCTAAAAAGGGCAAAATTCTGGATGTTCTGTGGAACAACCGTATTTCCCACGCCGCTCGAATCGTCGATGCTGTGGCTCCATGTCCAAGCTCCCTGAAAATCCAGGCCTGCGGAAAGATGATTCATGTAGGTAACTTGCAGAGAATGGAACACGGAGTTGCCGCACATGCAGCTGTAAGATCCATCTGCCAAGTTCGGATAGGGCCTGCGCGCCGCCACGGCTCCGGCGCCGGGAGTCGCCTCGTTCATGTTGTAGGTCAACAGGATGTGATCGCCGGTCTGGCCAATATAGGCGATCGAAACAACATCCCGAGAAGTCAGTTGTCTCTGGATATTGAGGTTCCACTCGTTGGCAGAGGGGTTTGGATACCTTCGCGAGAAATAATTGAAAGCGGAGTTGGCGACCGGAAACAGAGTTGGGCGTGATGTTGGAAAGCCAGCTGAGATTGGCAGAGCAGCCGCATACCCAGCCGCGCCTGAGCTGTTGGTTTGAATAAAGGAGCCATCGTAGGGTGCGTTCTTCGCCATGCTGTGATTGGACATGTTGTTTTCAAACGCGTAAAAAATACCGCCTCCTCCACGAAGCACCGTCTTGGCATTGAGGGTGTACGCGAATCCAAAGCGAGGTCCAAAGTTCGTATAGCGACCCCTTGTAAGGGAATTCCCGTAGTAGGGTGCAGTTCCAACCAGAACCATGTTCCCGCCATTGTCAGGCACAAGACCCGAAAGCCGGTTATGGCGCTCCGTCCAAGGAGTCACAAGATCGTCGCGAACTCCATAATTCAATGTCAGCTTTGGAGTCAGGCGCCAGTTATCTTGAAGATATACGCTTGGCTGGAAACGTAGCATGCTGTAGAAATTCGATACGTCCAGCTCAGAGCTCGTAGGGTGCCCATATAAGAAATCCGCTAAACCGTAACCGGTATAAATACCTGTGAATGAGAAGGTCCCCACAGGATCGCCCGGGGAGTAATACGCAAATCTTAAACTCCGCCAGTTGAAACCCACCTTGAACTCGTGGCTGCCTTTCACCATGCTGAAGGCCTGGGCGACTTCCCAATCGTTATTCACTTTCATCAGGCTTCCAGACCCGTCGCCGAGGCCGACGTTCCCCGAAATACTGAAGTTCGTCAAACCAGTCGTATCGCCCATGGTACCGACATTCGCACCCGGAATGCCAAGCTTTTGAGCCAGATCTCCCAAGGACGTATCTTCGTCGATGATCTGCTCTGTCATGCGAGAAAAGCCGAGGCGAGCTTCGTAATACTTGTTCGCGCCAACAGACCGGCCGTATCCCAGAACGACTTGTTTTGATGGAATAAGAGTTTGACCGGGACGCGATGGGCCGCCTCCGACCGCCGGAGCCGGCAGGTAGCCTGGAGTAGTGCTATCGGCGTTCTCCTGACTGTAGCGTCCGAAAATTGACGTCTTTTCTGTGCGGTAATCGACCCGTATGTCTCCCTGGTTGATGTCGTTAACGTTGGCACCGTTGTAGAGGTAATTATTAATGAGTGCGGGGCTGTTGGGGTTGATGTTCGGGAGAGGGAACAAGGCCATCAGATTGGCTGCCGTCGGATCGATGGTCTGTACATGATTGTTTGGCAGCGGAGTTGTTGTGCCTGGCACATGAAGGACAGTAGACAGGGCAGAGAAATCTCCGGTGTGGAACGCCGCAATTGGAACTGTAGAGAGGTTGGTCTGGGCCTGGTTTTCACGCTTCCCTTCGTAGTCAGCAAAGAAGAAAAGTTTGTTGGTCCCGTTGAAGAGATGGGGAATCCTGACTGGTCCGCCCACGTTCGCCCCAAACTGGTTCAAATGGAAGGGCGGGATGGGTTTGGAAGCTGAGTCGAAGTAATTCTTGGCATCCAAGTCCGAGTTGCGGACAAACTCATAGAAGGTTCCTTTGAAATCGTTGGTGCCGGAATGATATGTCAGGTTGATCATCGACGGATTGCCACCATAGGAAGCTGACGCACTGCTCGTCTGAACCTGGAATTCCTGAATGGAGTCTACCGGCGGGAAGAAGAAGATATCGCCGGAGTCGTTCTCGACGCTCCAAATCCCGTCGAACATGTAGACCGTATCTTCCGAAGGGTTGCCGTTGATAATCGCACCATTAGTCCCTCGACCGGTCGTGTAGCCCTGCGATATGGAATTGCCTGCGGTTCCGTAGTTATTGACACCGGGCGCTAACTGCAACAATTGCGTGAAATTGCGCGCGTTCAACGGAAGATCCACCACCTGTTGGCTTGTACGCAGATTAGTGATTTCCGACGATGCTGTTTCGAGCGTTTGGACCTCGGCGTTGACGGTAACGGTCTGGGCCGTGGTGCCGATTCCGAGCACCACATTCAATTCCAGGCGCTGGCCAACCGCCAAGGTGAGGTTCTGCGTTTTCTCCTGAAAACCCGGTTGCTTGACCGTGATTGAATATGGGCCAGGAGATACAGCGACAAAGTCATACGCGCCTACGGAAGATGTGGTCGCCTGGCGATCTACGTTGGTTGAAAGGTTTCGGAGCGTGATTGAAGCGCCGGGGATTACCAATCCAGAACTGTCCGTTATCACACCGACCACCGAGCCAGCCTCAAACTGGGCCCAACCAGTCGCGCAAACGAAGAGCACTAGGAACATCGTGGCAATCCTGCTAATCATCGATGAATCTCTCAGCCGCTTCCAGTTCCTTATATTTTCGGCGGGAGTGAGCATGCTTATTCCGTGCGTCATTGCGAATTTCCCCTTTCCTCCGGTCAGATCGGCTGCAAGTTCCACTCTTTACGCTTACCCGCTATGAGACTGCGAATGCGGAAGAGTGCCCGAACTTGCGCGTAGCAATAAACTCTCTGCGCGTCACACGCTAAGCGCCATTTACAAGTGTGGTTTGATTACGGGAGCGTATGCTAGTCATATTGTCATACCATTGTCAAATGTATTTTTTATGCGCTGCCTTGACCCGAAACGGTCAGCAAGCCTGTCAGGGAAAACCTGTAAACATAGGGCAGCGGCAGCGAAAGTGTTTATTCTATTGGGCTTACGAAAACGTTAACGTAAGCGATTAGCCCTCGTCGTCCAGGT
>JARLGZ010000266.1 GCA_031292515.1 Puia sp.
CCCTGGACAGTGATCCGTGTTGATGATCGCGCCGAATACCTGAGCGCACTTGATCATGCCAGCATCGAAAGTGATGTGCGTCCCTTCGCAAATTTCATTGCCGGACAAGTGCAGTGGTCGCTCAAGAAGACACCATGATTCTCGATGCCATAGAAGAACGATAGCTCCAGACCATACGAAGGTTGATCATCTGACCTACTCAGAAGAGCATTCCTGCAGGATACTCCACAGCCATTCGACTGCTTCTGGATAGTCCTCGCAGTCAAGGACAAACTCTTGGCCGCGCGATACGGAAGAGAGCGTGACACCACCTCGGCACCTTTGCCAGCGTGAAAAATCACGATGATAGCTCAACACAGAAGTATGATTTTCAGGATGGAACCAATCCGGAAGTAGCCATAAGCCGGGGCGGGCAGAGTCGGGCGCTGTTAATCTTAGACGTTGCGAAAACGAATGGAAAGTTCCAGCTCCGACAATGCCGAGACTGTTTTTACCTTGTAGTTTTAAGCGATCAGTAGCAACGTACAGCACATTATTTGGATTTTCCTTACGTGCGAAATGAGGATGATATCGAGCCCATCCGTCCGCGGTTGGCCAAGCAGATACCGCGACTCGATCAGCGACTTGCAACCAGCCAAAAATGGTATGTATTGGCTTGCTACCACGAACGTATTGCCACCCAGAACTTAGCTTTTCTACGGGGCGGAATAAGCCGAAGAAGAGAAATATATCGTCCGATCCAACACATCGGTTCCTCAGGTGACTCTCCGATGAACCCGCCTGTCCGAAGATTGGTCGCCATCCTTTAGTCCTCGGAAAACTGCGAACTGAAAGATCGGGATCAAGGTGAGCATTATTAGCTTGCGGGATTCCAGCCAACTGCTCCACAAGCTCCCCTACGGTAGCCCATCTATTGCCTGCAATTTCGCTGTATTTGACGGTTGACGCTCTGTCAGGGATTGGCAACGACAGCATATCACCATCGGGGAAAATCGGGCTTGGCACTCCACCAGAAGACGAGTCGAACCCTTTTCGGCTAAGAATGATCTTCATTTGTAGCCCTCGCGCAACCGATGCAAACCTTCGCCCAAGAATCGTCGCCATTTGGCCACTGTCGAGGAACCGCACGTACGCCGCCTAGACCAATACTTTTGACGAAATGGAGAAATTTGGTCTTCACTTCGCCCGAAAAACAACACCTATGCCCTCGTCCAACAATGAGAGCCTTAAGCGATGCTGGCAATTCCGGCGTTATTGCGCCGAAATACGCGAATGTCTCGGATATCAGGATTCGTTTCCCACGAAGATCTATCGCTTTCTGTTCGCGGTCCTCAACATCAGTTTGGTGATGTGAATGTGTGGAGCGGAGTTGTCGATATTCGCCATTGCTTTGCGGCTCGTAGATATTGTCACCACACTTCAACATGACCGAAGCATTATATCTTGGTACCTTTTGTGCAAACCTGCGGTCGTGCCAGTACAAATCGAACGATGGGATGATTTCGTCCACTTGCATGAAATATACGACGCGATTCCTATCTGCTCTTGGCGTCAAGCCAACTACCCAGTCTCCAATATTTGCTATTCTGCGAATGATGGGCTTGCAACAAGCTAATGTGCAGTAGCCGAAGAACGGATTAGGGAAGCTCTGATTAAGCCGCCGATTTTTGGGTACTGAAATCGATGAAGGAATTTTCTTGGCGAGATTTTTTTCGAGGGCTGAAGATTGTTCGATAGACAGGGTTTAAGCGGCACTGTTTGTCGTCTCCGGAGGCC
>JARLGZ010000028.1 GCA_031292515.1 Puia sp.
GCAGAGGGGTGAGATGGGCGAGCCACAGGAGGTGAGGAACACCAAAGCGAAAAGGCCACACCCCCACAAGCCCAAACCCTTATGCGCAGAACTAGTTGTGGACTTCTTCCAAAACGCACTTCAAAAACCATTTTTAAAAAAGACGCCAAACAATCTAACAGGCCCTTCGGCGGATTAGGGGCGACTTTTTGGGGGAGGGCGGCGTAGCCCTAGGCCTGCAATATTCGGGATAATTATTCTGGGACCGGTTTTGGGGTTCTTGGGGGTGAAAAATGCGAAAAGCTTAGCCTCCGCCGGTAAAAAATGCAAATTTTTAGAGATCCAGGGGGGTCAAAAACGCTAAGAAACTGCTAAGCCAAAGTTTGTCGACGTCCCCACTCCCCCCCCCCAGAGCCCGAATAAATCCCCAAAAATACAGTGACATATATACATATGTATAAACACGCTGGGGGGGCTTGGGACAGGGGAGGGACCATGGCCTGGGTGACCGGATTTCCCATGCTTTGCGGCGGCAATGTGGCCACAGACCCGGTGCGGGAGAAGGCCGCATGGGTTTGGGGGCGCAGACATAATGTACATCGCATACTTCTCACCTGGGGCCCGTTAAGCGGGGCATACGGACAGGGGAAACCACCGCCTGGCGCCGGCCCGTCGTTGGGGCGGGGCATTACGTGTGCGGACTCGACGCCTCTGCGAGGCCCCATCAAACCCAAGCTCACCAGCCCACTTCTGGAGGCACAACATGTCCGAATCTGCAGCCTAATCCCCTCCCAGCGCAGTGGGGCTTCCAAAAAGGGAACATAAAAACCCACCGGCGGAGACGTGATTTTTGGGGGTTACAAGGGCCAAGCGATTTTATTTACATTTTTACCTAATTGTTTGACAAATTGCAGGGGGGTCGGTACGCCAGGGGGTCGCCCAAAATTAGCCGAAGGGCCTGCTAATAAAAAAGACCGGTTTCTGTTGTCGCGTGCGTTGGGCCCGTTGGCATCTTTCCGTGGCCCTTTCCCTTGCGCTGTCACCCTCGCTGCTTGTAGTTTTGCTATGTTGTGTCATTCC
>JARLGZ010000267.1 GCA_031292515.1 Puia sp.
AAAACCCCAAAACCCCAAAACCCCAAAACCCCACAAGCAAGAAAGAGTCTCCAAAGATCGCGCGACCAAACACATGAAACCCAGATCAGTTATATTCGTCCGTCGCGTCCGGATACACGAAATCTTCCAGCATCTTGTAGCTGAAATAGGGCTGGTTGAGCGGCACGAGATGTCCGGCGCCGAGGACCCTGACCAGTTTGAGGTTAGAGAAGCTCTTGCGGTCAGCGTATTGTTTCCCATAGATTTTCCACGCTTGATACTCCGCCGCTGCAAATTCACTTTGTCCTTCCCATGCCAGATTCAGTGCCACCTGTTCCACCCCGCGCCAGTGCACATCCGGGTCGTTGACCCCCACATATAGTGTCACATTCACTCCGGCACGAACCACCTCGCTTAGTGCAGCATCTTGAGGGACCAAGAAGTCGGCGTGGAAGTTTTCCTCAACAACAGGACTGGCCAGGACGAATTTCCTGTCGGGGACTCCCAGTGCCGCCTTCACTTGTGCGCTATCGAGGAACTTCTCAATCCGGTCGAACAGCTTGTCGTAGGTCTCGTTGTCGGCTATATCGCAGTCGTTTATGACGGATAAGGGCAGATAGTATGAGTTCATGTTGGCACAAATGGGGATCGCGACCGAGGCAAAGCCGGTGGCATTGGCGACCGCACAGAGCAGACGCGATGTCCGTGCCAGGATGTACTCAGGAAGAGTGAAGAGGCCGAGACGGTAGAAGTACAGCGGATCAAGCGAACGTTGCACATATCGGTTCACCATTGGTCCGCCGATCATCAATCCCTTTATGTTTATGTCCGGATCGTTGATGCGGAGAAGGTAGCGGGCGATGGCCGAATTGTACTTCCCAACGTAGGAGTCGCCCGTGAGATAGAACGGCCGTCTCCGGAATTCGGGGTGCTTCACCATGAGCTTCTTGAAGAAGTTATAGAAGTTGTGGTAGACGCAGGGCAGGCCGGTGCACTCGTGCGGATCCCTGGCGCGGCTGAACCCGGTGCCGACCGGCTGGTCCACGAACAGCAGATCTGCGAATTCGTTCCACGCGTGAGGATTGCGGTAATACTCCAGTGTGGTGCGATTGAACTTGTACGGGCCCATTTTCGCCATGAATCCAACGAAGGAGGACCAGCCCGGTCCGCCTGAGAGCCACATGACCAGCGGCGGCGGGTTGGTTCTGGGCTTCCTTGCCTCAAAATAGATGTAGAAGATATCGTCACCCCCGTCGTTGAGGTCAATCACCCCCGATTCCCATCGGTCCTCTGGGAACGGGTTGTATCCCAGGGATGTGTCCAGAAGAGCCAGTACAAAGATATATCCCGCCAGCATTATCTGATTCCTTATTATATGAAAATTGTTATTGTACCCACTCAAAACCTAGCCACGCGATACGAATTTTCTTATCCCGAGTTGCACAGACTTATGGGGGTATATACGTTTTCATCATCCAGATTCGTGTGCCAGATTTGGTTTGGTGTCTCCTCCGATTCCGACTCCACGCGAATTTTCGTTTCAGAGGGTAGAGAAGGGAAGCGC
>JARLGZ010000268.1 GCA_031292515.1 Puia sp.
GGCGGCAAAAGGTCGCGGGTGCCGCGGACGGCTTTCAGGGTTTGACTCATGGTGATAACCTTTGGGGCAACTTCTTAGGATACTAGGTGGGAGCGATGGCATTGCATGCAGCGGCGATGATGGCGTTTTTCGTGGATCAGGTTGCCCAAGCACCGGTCGTGGTTCAATGCGCGCAGGCCCCGCCAGAATCGTGGGCGAAATGGCTGTTGCCAACAATTGTTCAAATGGTAGTTAGCCTCTTGTCTATTTTTGCCGGTGTTGGCATAGCCGTCCGATCTTTTCGAGCAAACAAGAAGTCAGAGCACGAACAATGGATTCGGAATCAGGAGGCAGGGCATGAACAATGGCTTCGTGACCAAGAGAAGGCGGAATGGAGTGCAATCCTATCGAGTCTCACGGCTGCGGATGTTAAGCTGCCCCATGTTTTCGACAATGTCGAATGGGCCAGCATGAGTGACGGGATGCTAGAGGATTTGCGGAATGTACTCCCCACTATGAGGAATGCCATTTTCGTCTCTGACGCTTTGGAGCAGGGAAATGCAACAGAGAGCTTCAGGAATTTTGTAAGCGAGGCCGCCGAGAAGATTAAACAGATCAAAGACTTCACCATCAATATTGACGGCATGACTAGTACCAGCGCACTCATAGGTAGCCTAGATGGGCCCGAATTAATCGCGCTAAACAGGCTGCGGTTTCAACAGATTGCGGACCGAGAGGGCGCTTATAACGATCATTACCTCGGATTTCATGAGCAAGCGAACAAGATTCGAAAGACTGCCATCGAGGCTCTGTACTCTACGGAGAGAATTATCGGTCAGCCCCCGTCAATTGACAGCAGAGCCTCTGCTGATCAGTAGACGGAAGCTAGGTTGGGAAGAAAAGGTCGATTCAATCAAGACTTCGCGACTTTCTCACGCAGCACTAAGACCAGACTATATCCTTCCAACTCTTCCGGCATGACCACCAGATTCTTCGTCTGAGCGGCAGTCTGAAGTGCCGCTTCAAGCCGCTTCATCCTTTGTCTGGGGAAGTCATTCACGAATTCCGTAGCCAACTCTTCGCGGTGCTCATACGCCCAGTTGGCTTCGTCGGTTTCATTTTCAAATTTCGGTATCTTCATCTTTTCCACGTCGATGCTCAGCTTACGCCCTCTTCTTAATCGACTCTAGCAGGGTGCTGTCGATGCGGGTTTGCCAGCCTGGGCCGGTGGATTTGAAGTGATCAATTACTTCGGACGATAGGCGCAGCGAGACCAACTTTTTCGTGGGAGCTTTTTGTGGGCCGCGCTTGCCTCGGCGGACTACTTTGCCCTTGCGGATGAGATCGGCCTGGGAAAACCATGCGCGCGCCGCTTCGGCATCATTCGGGTCGTAGGGGCCGTCCCCAGGCTCGAAGGGGATGTGGTCACCTTCCTTGTAGGCCAGAACGCGGTTCCAGTCGGTTTCACTTTTTGTCTTTTTCATACTGTTCGCGCTCCTCTCGTGAGGCGGACCGGAA